>CAYSQJ010000002.1:0-415438 GCA_964433345.1 uncultured Bordetella sp. | reverse complement strand
CCATCTCGCCTGTTCCATGATCCTCATGCGAAGGTATTTATGACATGACTTCTAGTTGTTTTTATTTGATTTATTACAACACCGAACCCCGCTCCCCCGTCTACACCTGCGGAATCCCCGCCCCCTTGATCACCTTGGCCCACTTGGCGATTTCGGCGTTGACGTAATCCAGGAACTGCTCCGGGGTGTTGCCCACCGCGGTGCCACCGAGCTTGCGGATGGTTTCGCTGACCTTGGGATCGCTGATGGCCTTGACCATTTCGGCATTGAGCTTGCGCTTCAGGTCTTCGGGCAGGTTTGCCGGCGCGAAGAAACCGAACCAGGCGATCGCCTCGTAGCCGGGCAATGTCTCCGCGATTGCCGGGACATCAGGGAAGATCTCCGAGCGCTTCAGCGAGGTGACGCCGAGTCCGCGCAGGCGGCCGGACTTCAGGTGCGGGTAGGCCGCGGTCGTGTTGGGGAACATCATCATCACGTTGCCGGCGATGACGTCGGTCATGCCGGGCGCGCTGCCCTTGTACGGCACGTGGAGCATCTGGATGCCGGCCACGTCGCAGAACAGGACGCCGGCGAGGTGCTGGGAGAAGCCGGTGCCGGCCGAAGCGTAGGTCATCTGGCCGGGGCGAGCCTTCGCAAAGGCAATCAACTCCTTCACCGATTTCGCGGGCAGCGAGGGGTGGGTCACCAGGATGTTCGGCATGCTGGCAATCAGCATCAGCGGCGTGAAATCGCGCACCGGATGGTACGGCAGCGTCTTGCGCAGGCTGATGTTGATGGCGTGGGTGCCGCTGTGGCCGATCTGGATCGTGTAGCCGTCCGGCGCGGCACGCGCGCCAATTTCGGTGCCGATGATGCCGCTGGCGCCGGCGCGGTTGTCGACGATGAACTGCTGTCCCAGGTTCTCGGACATCTTGCTGGCCATCGTGCGCGCCAGCGTGTCGGCACCGCCGCCGGGCGGCCCGGGCACGACAACCCGCACCGTGCGGGTCGGGTAATTCTGCGCCGCCGCGTTGGCTGCCGGCAGCAGTCCGGCCAGCAGCAACAGCAGCACCTTGTTGAACGGGAATTGCGCAAAGGATGTGGTCATTCGAAAAGTCACTTCTGGCTCCTTGAAAAAGTTTTGCTGCCGGAAAGCGGCAGGGACTGCGGCAATGCCGGTTCAGAACGGGCGGTCGCCGGCAATCTGCGTGCGGTGCAGCAGCCTGCGCGCCAAGGGATCGAAGGAATCCCGGCGGTGCATGGTGCAGCGGTTGTCCCAGATCACGACATCGCCGATGCGCCATTGCTGGACCCAGGTCGCCTCGGGCAACACCGCATGTGCCCACAGGGTGTCGAGCAGCGATTCGCTGTCCTCGAGGCTCAGTCCGGGGATGCAGGCATTCAGCCGGCGCCCGAGGAACAAGGCCTTGCGCCCGGTCACCGGGTGGGTGCGCACGATGGGATGCAGCGCGCCTATGGTTTCCCGCGGATCGGTGACCTCCTTCCAGCCCTTGCGCAACATGCCCGCACTGTTGCGGCTGGCGTCATGCACGCACTTCAGTTCCGCAATTCGCGATTTGAGATCGGCCGGCAGACTGTCATAGGCCGCGTACATGTCGCAGAACCAGGTGTCGCCGCCGGCAGGCGGGATTTCGATCGCGTAGAGAATGCTGGCGCTAGGCGTGCACTCGTTGTACGACATGTCAGTGTGCCACTCGGCCTCGTAGGCTCCCAGCCCGCCGATGGGCTCGCCGTTGACCACGATGTTGGAAATCGCGGTGACCGTGGGAAATTCCGACAGATAGGGCTTGCCGGTCTTGTTGGCCGGCGTCGGCGCACGGTCGAGCTCGCCGAAGATCTTCGAGAAATCGACGAGCTGCTGGGTGCTCATGCCCTGCTGCCCTCGGAACCGCAGGACCTTGTGCTCCATCCAGGCCGACAGGATCGCCGCCTTCTTCACTTCGGAAACGGGTTCGCGCAGGTTCACGCCGTCGATCTGTGCCCCGATGCCGCGGCCCAGCGGAATGACAGCAATGCCGTCACGGACTTCAACAGCCATGGGTGTTCTCCTCCTGTTCGCCGTCAACCGCGGTACTTTGCCCGGTTGTTAAATCGGCACAGGCCTCAAGCTTTACAGCAGAAGTTACGCGGCATCAAGCGACAGGCCAATTGGCGGACTCCGCAGGCGCCGTGCTGATCCGCTGAATCAGATTCAGAACAGGTCTGCCGCCCGACTGCAAGGTCACGCAACTCTGGAAGAGCGGATGACTTCCCCGCAATCCGCCGCGCTACTTGCGGACTACCAATCCCGCAAGGCAGCGCAAGCCACGCCTACCAGGCCAGCGCGTAGCCCTCGCGCCGCGGATCGGCCCCGGCGTGGCGCAGGCCCGTCTCCGGATCGACCTTGATCGCGCACACCGCGGCATTCGCCGCCGGGAAGCGCGGCCAGACTTCCACGTCGTGGCCGCGGCGGCGCAGCTCTTCTATGACTGCCGGGCCGAGATCTTCCTCGACGTTGAGCCGGCCCGGGTAATAGGCATGCGGCGCGAAGGAATTGGGGAAGCTCTGCGAGGAGATGCGCGGCGCTTCGACCGCCTGCTGCATGGTCATGCCGTGTTCGACGACATTGAGGAAGACCTGCAGCATGCCCTGCGACTGCTGGTCGCCGCCGGGGGTGCCGAAGGTCATGAACAGCTTGCCGTCCTTGAAAGCCATTGCCGGGTTGGGCGTCAGCCGCGGGCGTTTGCCCGGCTTCACTTCGGCCGGATGGCCGGGTTCAAGGCGCGACTGGCAGCCGCGCGAGGAAATCGCGAGCCCGGTGCCGGGGATGATCGGCGTTTCGCTGGCATTGTCGGAGGTGGTCGCCGAGTAGGCATTGCCCCAGCGGTCGACCACGCAGTTGTAGATGGTGTCCTGCGACAGGCGCGACAGGCCGTGCGGCGCGGCGGCGGCGCCCTCGGGCATCACGCCGGGGATGCGGCCGGTCATCTCCGGATCGCCCGGATCGGGCAGGCGGCCGAAGGCTTTCTGCATGTCGATGCGCGCACGCTGGCGTTTGGCATAGGCCTCGGAAATCATCGCGTCGCGCGGCACGTGCATGAATTTCGGGTCGCCGACATAGGCTTCTCGGTCGGCGAAGGACAGGTTCAGCGCGGCGGCGATCAGGTGCGCGTAGTCCGGCGAGTTGTGCTTCATTGATTTGAGGTCGTAACCCTCGAGGATCTTCAGCGACTCCAGCAGCACGATGCCCTGGCACCAGACATCGCAGGCATGCACCGTGTAGCCGCGATAGTCGACCTTGATGCTGTCCTCGACCGGGACTTCGAAGCCGGCGAGATCCTCGAAGGTCATGAAGCCGCCGTTGGCGGCGTGGTAATCGGCGATCTCGCGCGCAATGGGTCCGCGGTAGAAATAGTCGTGCACGGCCGCGAGTTTCTTGTCGCGGTCGCCCTTGCAGTCGCGCTCGGCCTGGATCAGCCGGCCGATGGTCTTCGCGAGGTCTTCCTGCAGGAACAGCTCGCCGACTTTCGGCGCGCGGCCCTTGGGCAGGAATATGCGTTCGTTGTCGGGCCAGCGGCGGAAGCTGTTTTCGAGATATTCGATGTTGCTCGCCAGCAGCGGGTAGACGGCGAAGCCGTTTTTCGCCAGTTCCATCGCCGGCGTCGCGGCTTCCTCGAAGGAAATCGTGCCATAGCGGCGCAGCGCGGCAATGTAGGTCGCGGGCGCGGCGGGAATCACGGTGCGCAGCAGGTTCTCCGGCACCGCCTTGCCGTTGCCGGCGGCGATCAGCTTCGCGACATCGGTGTTTTTCGGCCAGTAGCCGAGCCCGGCAAGGCTCACGACCTTGTCGAGTTCCTTCATGTAGATCAGCGTCGGCGCTACGCAGGCGAAGCTGACCATGTCCGGCTGCAGCACTGAGAGCGCCATCGAGGCGGTGACGCCGGCGTCGACTGCGTTGCCGCCGCGGTCGAGCACGCGCATCGCGGCGAGCGTAGCGAGGTAGTGGCCGGCGGATGCGGCATGGTTGCGCCCGACCATCGTCGGCCGCAGGCTGGCCGCCGGGACGGCCATTTTGACTGCGCGTTTTTTCTGCTCTGCCATGACGCTCTCCTGTTCTTCGGCTCAGCCTTTGTCAGCCAGCGTCTTGCCGCCGATGCCCCAGGAATGCTTGGGGATGTCCTGCACGGTGATCCACACCGATTCCGGCTTGACGCCGACGGCGTCGACGAAGGCCTGGGTGACTTTTTCGATCAGGACTTTCTTCTGTTCCGGGGTGCGGCCCTCGGCGACGTAGAGCTGGGCGAACGGCATGCGGTTTCCTTTATGGGTAACTGGTGATTGGTGAATGGTGAGAGCAGTAAGCGGTGAGGGTCAGTCGAGCTTGATACCGGCTTCCTTGATGACCTTGGCCCACTTCGCGGTTTCGTTCTTCAGGAAGGACGCGAATTCGGCGGGGGTGCTGCCGACGGCAACGGCGCCGGAGGCCTCGAAAGTTTTGGCGACTTCGGGCGACTTGACGATCGCGGCGACTTCACGGCCCAGCTTCTCGATGATCGCCCTCGGCACGCCGGCCGGCGCCACCATGCCCTGGAAGGCCTCGGCCTGGTAGCCCTTCAGCGTCTCGCCGATGGTGGGCAGGTCGGGCATGCTGGGTAGGCGCCTGGCACTGGTCAGCGCGAGCCCCTTGACCTTGCCGGTCTTGATATGCGGCGCGGCGGAAATGGTGGTCGTGAACAGCATGGACACGCGGCCGCCGATGACATCGGTAATCGCCGGCGGGATGCCCTTGTACGGCACGTGGATCATCTGGATGCCGGCGGTACGCTGGAACAGCTCGGCCGACAGGTGCGGCGCGGAGCCCGCGCCCGGCGTGGCAAAGGTCAGCTCGCCCGGTTTGGATTTCGCCAGCGCGATCAGCTCGGGCACGCTCTTGACCGAGGTCGAGGCGCTGACCACGAGGATGTTGGGCTGGGCGTTGAGCTGGGTCACCGGCGTGAAATCCTTCTGCGCGTTATACGGCAGGTTCGGGCGCAGGCCGGGGTTGATGGCGAAGGTGGTGGTGATCATAAGCAGCGTGTAGCCATCGGCAATCGCCTTCGACGCGATCTCGGTGCCGACCACGGTGGCGGCGCCGGGCCGGGTATCGACCACCACGTTCTGGCCCCACTTCTCGGTCAGTCTCTGGCCGATCAGCCGCGTCGTGATGTCAAGGCCGCCGCCGGGGGCGAAGGGCACGATCATGCGGATGGGTTTGCTGGGATAGGCCGCGGCGGACCGGTCCTGTGCGGAGGCGATGCCGCCGAGGGCGAAGGAGGCGATGGCACAACCGGTGACGAGCAGGGTTTTCATGGGCAATGTCCTCAAAAAAAGGCGAAAAGATGTTAGCACGCATGCGCGCCGCGCCGGCACCGCACAGTCAGCATCCGGACTGACCGGGGCACCGCTGCGGCGCATGACGCATTCGTTGCGGATCATCGTGGTGCAAGCCGGGCGGCCTTTGCCGCAACTCCCGCCTGCATCACGACGGCGTCATCGCGGCATGCAGCAACGGCGGCAATGTTGCCCTGCCGGGCGAATGCAAGACACGGGCCAGTGTTTTTGCGGCGACACTGCCAGACTGCAGTGATTCACGGGCAATCGTCGAGGATGGATTATAAGTTATTGATTTTATTGATATTTTTAAACAGGATCCCAGCTGAACACATCCTGGTTGCGTGACAGCGGATAGAAGTCCGGCTTCAGCGCCGGCAGCGCGTGTTCGGCGATTGCGCGCGGCGTCCAGCCCTCGCTGCGCTGCAGGCCGCGGATCGGGCGCGACTGGCTCATCAGGAAAATCTCGTTCATGCGCGTGTAGAAGATCTGGCCGTTGACGTCCTTCGCCGCATCGCTGGCCAGGAACACCGCGAGCGGCGCGTTCTTGTCGGGCGTGACCATCTGGCGCTGCGCGACGCGAGCCGCCTTGTCCGGCGTGTTGGAAGGTATCGACCCCGTCATCCGCGTCCAGGCGCTGGGCGCGATGCAGTTGGAACGCACGTTGAAGCGCTGCATGTCGAGGGCGATATGCTTGGACAGCATCACCATGCTCGCCTTCGCCGCGCCGTAGTTGGCCTGGCCGACGTTGCCGGCAAGGCCCGAGTTGGAAATCATGTGCACGAAGCTGCCGCTGTTCTGCTGGCGGAAAAAGGTGGCCGCGGCGCGGCTCATGTTGAAGGCGCCGTAGGCGATGACCTTCATCACCGAATCCCAGTCGTCGAAACTCATCTTGTGGAAAATGACGTCGCGCAGGATGCCGGCGTTGTTGACCACGCAGTCGACGCGGCCGAAGCTGTCGACCGCCTTCTGCACGATGCGCTGCGCGGCATCGAAATCGGCGACGCTGTCGTAACTCGCCACCGCCTCGCCGCCGCCTTTCTTGATCAATTGCACCACCTCTTCGGCCGGCGTCTGGTCAGTGCCCTCGCCCGCCAGCGATGTGCCGATATCGTTGACCACGACTTTGGCGCCCTCCTTCGCCATCAGCAGCGCGATCTCGCGGCCGATGCCGCGGCCGGCGCCGGTGACCACCACAACCTTGCCTGCAACGATGCCTTCTTCCATTGCCCTGTCTCCCACGTTCTAGTTCCAGTTGTAGAGTTCGCCGGCGTCGGGCGCGGCGTCGAAATGCCATACCGTGTCGAGCAGGCTGCGGCATTTTCCGGCACCGAGCAGCGGCTCGCAGTTCACGATGAATTTGCGTTCGAGGTCCTCGTCCGACATCGGATTCTCGCCCTCGCCCCGGGGATCGAGCACGCGCTTCTCGAGCACGCGGCCGTCGCGCAGCGTCAGCCGAACAGCGCCGGAGCGGCGTCCGGGATAGATGCGCTCGCATTCGGGATCGATGCGCGTATCGCTGGCTTCGATCAGCCGCCGCACTTCGGCGCGCGCGAGGCTGTCGGGCAGGAAATTGCGCGCCGCAATGCCGCCGTCGACCACCGCGAGCGCCGCCGCGCAGGGCGCGCTCATCTGCGCATCGAGCAGGTTGTCGCAATGCCTGTGGTCGTGGCCGTGCACGCCCACGGCATAGAGCCCGATGTCGATCCGCGCCACATCCTCCGGCGCGAAACCATGCTGCGCGCGCAGGTCGAGGATGCCGTCGACCGCGGCATGGTAGTGGCGGCAGCAGGGATAGGGCTTGAAATAGGCGCCCTCGATTTCGTAACGCTGGCCCAGCGCATCGAACAGCCGTTCCCATTTGACTTCGCCGCCGACGAAGACGCTGAAAAATCCGTAGCGCCCCTCCAGCGCCTTGGCCGGGCCGGTGATGCCGCGCCGGGCAAGCTCGGCGCAGAGCAGCCCATCGCGGGCCGCCTTGCCCGGATGCAGGCGCTTGATTTCCGCGCCGTCGTCGAGGTACTCGCGGATGCCGCCGGCGAAGCTGGCAGCGATGCCCAGTGCGTTGCGCACCTGCGCTGCATCAAGCCCGAGCAGCGAGGACACCGCTGCTGTCGCACCGAAAACGCCGCCGATCGCCGTGTTGTGCCAGCCACGGCGCGCGCTGCCGGGGTGCATCGCCGCGGCGATGCGAACCATCACGTCATAACCGATGGTGGCCGCAAGCAGGATGTCGCGCGGCGAGCGGCCATGCTGCTCCGCCGCGGCAAGGATCGCCGGAAACACGGCACCCGCCGGATGCGCCGAAGCATGGGTGTGCCCGTCATCGAAATCGAGACCATGGGTGTTGGCGCCGTTGACCAGTGCGGCGTTGGGCGCCGACAGGCGAGATCCGCTTCCGATCACCGCGGCGGTGCGCGTGGCATCGGTGTCCTCGAAATAGGACAGCAGAGCCTTCGATACCGGCATCGCCGATCCGGACACCGCGCAGGTCAGGAAATCGAGCAGCGCGCGTTTTGCTGCATGCACGGTGCCGGCGGAAAGCCGGTCGAAGCGCGCCGCGGCCACATGCGCGGCGAGGCGTTCGGTGGCCGCGACGCCCGCCGGCATAGCAGTTTGTGCTGCAGTCGTTTGTGTTGCGGTATTCATCGTCTCTCCCTGCGGACAAGGACTCCGCTACGCATCGTGTCTGATATGCCTGCGCCCGTTCATGCAGTCCCTTGCGTCTGGCGCAGCACCAGCAGCGCGTCCAGCGCCACCACGCCATCCTGCCTCACCAGCAGCGGATTGATTTCCGCCTCCTGCACATCCTCAGCCGCAGCCAGCTGCGACAGCGCCTGCACTGCGCGCGCCAGCGCCTCGAGATCGCCGCGCGGCTTGTTGCGGTAGCCGCGCAGCACGGCGAAGGCCCTGACCTCGGCAATCATTTCGCGCGCAGCTTCCAGCGTCACCGGGGCCAGCCGCACCGCGTGTCCGCCACCCAGTTCGGCGAGGATGCCACCGACGCCGACCATCACCAGCGGACCCGCGTCACGGTCACGGCGGAAACCGACGATGACTTCGGCAATGCCGCTTTCCATGCGCTGCACCAGCACGCCGTCGATTTTCGCCTGCGGCCGCTCGCCGCGGATGCGCGCGAGCATGGCCCCGACTTCGGTCTGCAACTGCGCCGCATCGGCGATGTTGAGCAGCACGCCGCCGGCTTCGGTCTTGTGCGGGATGTCGGCGGAGAGGATTTTTGCCACGACAGGAAAGCCGGTCGTTACGGCTTCGCTGCCCTGCTGCATGACCTGCGACGCGGCAAATGGAATACCCAGGCTGCCCAGCAGCTGCGCGGCGCGGAACTCGTTCATCGGTGCGCCACGTGACTCCCGAAGTGTTGCCGCAAGTTTTGCGGCGAGCGCGGGATCGGATGCCGGGTGCGCAGCCGGCGCCCGCCATTCGCAATACGCGCGCACGGCGTCGGCGCAGGCTTCCGGCGTGCGGAAAGCCGCCGCGCCGCCACGCTGCAGGATGCCCAGCGCCTCGTTCGCCGCCGGTCCGAGAAAGTTGGCCAGCGGCTTCGGGCCGCGGCCGGCATTGAGGGTGCGCTCGCGCACCGAATCCGGGCGCTGCGCCGCCGTCGAACCGTGCACTGCGATGATGGCATCGCAATGGCCGGAGGCATACAGGGCCTTGATCACGGTCGGATACACCGGGCCATCGGCCTTGCCCATCGGCAGGTCGGTCAGCGGCGCATCGGTGACGTGGATGCCCTTGCCGGCCAGCTCGTCGATCACCGGCTGCGGCGGCGGCACCACCTCGATGCCGGCGAGACCCAGCTGGTCCACCACCATCGCCGCCGCGCCGCCGGTTCCGGTGAACACTGCCACACGTTTGCCTTGAGGCGGCCGGTAGCCCATCACCAGTTGCGGCGTCTCGAACAGCGCTTCGTAGACTTTCACACGGATGATGCCGTGGTCGCGGAAAAACGCCTCGGCCACGTCGTCGGCCCCGGCAATCGCGCCGGTGTGGGTGGTGGCAATCTCGCGGCCCACCGCCGAGCGCCCCAGCTTGAAGGCGATCACCGGCTTGCCGAGTTCAAAGGCGCGGCGCGCAGCAGCACCCAGGCGCGGCGCATCGCGGAAAGCCTCGAGGAACAGCAGGATGCACTGGGTGTCGGGGTCGTCGACCAGGCAGTCGACGATTTCACCGACGCCGATGTCGCATTCGTTGCCCACCGAGACCATTTTCGAAAAACCGAGCCCGCGCTCCTGCGCGCGCGAGACCGTGCCGCCCATCATCGAACCGCTCTGCGACACCAGGCTCAGCTTGCCGGGCATCAGCATTTCGCTTTCCAACACGGCGTTGGCCGAGAGCACGGTCTTGCCGGTGACGTTGGCAATGCCGAGGCAGTTGGGCCCGATCAGGCGCACGCCGCCGGCCCGCGCGGTTTCGACCATGCGGCGCTGGATGCGCATGCCCTCCTCGCCGGTCTCGGCGAATCCGGCCGAGAAAATGGTCGCGACCTTCACTCCCGCGGCCGCGCAATCCTCGATCACGCCCGGCACGGCCTTCGCCGGTACCATGATGAAGGCGTGGTCGACTTTCTGCGGCACCGAGCGGATGTCGGGCCAGGCCTTGTCGCCGTTGATCTCGCTACGGCCGGGGTTGATCGGAATGATGGTGCCGGTGTAACCATGCTTGCGCAGCACGCGCTGCGGCCTCGACGCCAGTTTTGCGGCATCGGCGGATGCACCCACCAGCGCCACGGTGCGCGGCGAAAACAACGCCCGCCCCAGTTCCAGACGATCCTGCTCGGTAGTCATGCTGCCTGTGTCCTCACTCATGGTCTGCGGATGCTCAATGCCGTGATTAAGCCGCCCCTCATGCCGTGGCGGGCCGCGGCGGCCTTTGCGAAAAACGGCGCTCGAAGATGATTTCGGCAAGCCGGTTTTTCATCATCTCGATCGAGCCCCCGGCCAGCATCCAGCCGCGGGAGCGGCGCAGGCAGTACTCGACCAGGGTTTCCTGGGTGTAGCCGAGGCCGCCCATCACCTGCATCGCCTCGTTGGCAACCTCGTAGCCGACCTGGTTGCACATCAGCTTGGCCACCGTGGTTTCGTCAGCCGCCGGAAATCCGCGATCGGCGTTGACCGCGGCGCGGTAAAGCAGCAGTTGCGCGGCCTCGAGCTTCATTTTCATGTCGGCGAACTTCCACTGCAGCCCCTGGAACTCGCACAGCGGGCGGCCGAACTGCTTGCGCGTCATCGCGTACTCGCGCGCGATCGTGTAGCAGTAGCGGCCATAGGCCAGCGAGCGCGCGGCGTTGCCGATGCGCTCGGCATTGAAGCCGGCGATCTGCTTCTTGAAGCCGCCGGGCCCGAGCAGCACATCCTCGGGCGGCACGTAGACGTTGTCGAAATAGAGCGTCGCCCAGTCGTTGCCGGACATGAACTTCGAGGGCTTGCCGGTGCTGAAGCCCTCCGCCGTCCGGCGCAGCATCACCGAGCCGATGCCGCCGACGCCCGGGCCGTAGCGCACATAGACCAGGTACTGGTCGGCATGCGGATTGGGGAATACCTTGCGGCCGTTGATGCGGTAGCCGGCACCGTCCGGCGTCGCGCTGGTGACGAGATCGGTGGTAGCCGAGCCCGCCTCGGGCTCGGTCATCGCCACCGCAATGACTTCCTCCCCCTTCAGCAGCGGCGAGAGGTAGCGCTTCTTCTGGTCGGCGTTGGCAAAGTGAGCCAATACGCGGATCGCGCCGAAGTTGCCCTCCTGGATCACGTCAGCGCTGCGCGGGCACACCGTGGCCACGGTCTCGATAGCCAGCACGGCATCCATCAGAGTGCCGCCCGCGCCGCCGTCGGCTTCGGGAATGGTGATCCCGAGCAAACCGGCCTGCGCCATCTTTTTCGCAACTTCGTGCGGAAACTGCGCGTTGTGCGCGCGCTCCAGCGCGCCATCGGCGAGTTCCTTGCGCGCGAAGGCGGCGACGGAGTCGCGAAACATCTGCTGCTGTTCGGTCAGACCGAAATCCATGGGAATCTCCTCGTGGCGTCCCGACGCCTTTGCCGGCACGCCTGCCGGCTGTGCCGGTGGGGGCCTGTTTGTCTGAAATGGGCGGCCCGTTTATCGGGCAAACCATGAGTCCTGCGGTGAAACGATGATGGCAACAGGCTCCGGCGAAGTCAACGCGAAGTCCACAAACAAGACTGCAGACGGCATGCGGGCTCCCGCATCAATGATGGTACTGCGGCGATTCCCCGCCGATACTCCGTGCCACGCAAAGCTGTATGGCCCCAAAAACAAAGCCCGCATTGCGCGGGCTTTGTCCGTGAGCAGCAGAAATCAGCACATCACTTCAGATCCAGTTTTGCCGCCTTCGCCAGCTTGTTCCACTTCGCCATCTCGGAACGGATGTGCGCTGTGAACTGTTCCGGCGTCGAGCCCACCGGCGTCGAACCTTCGGCGGCGAGGCGCTTCGCGGTGTCGGGCTGTTTCAGCGCATCGACGATGCCGCTGCGGATCTTGTCGACGACGGGCTTGGGCACTTTGGCGCCGGTGATCACGCCGTACCACTGGTCGACCTCGTAGCCGGGAACGCCGGACTCGGCGACCGTCGGCACATCGGGCACTGCCGGGGAGCGCTTGCCGGCGGTGATCGCCAGCACACGCAGGCGGCCGGCCTGCCAGTGCGAACGCACGCCGAAAAAGGTGCCGAAGCCGAGCTGGACGTCGCCGGACAGGTTGGCAATGACCCCGGCCGCCGTGCCCTTGTACGGCACATGGGTCATGTCGACCTTGGCCATGTATTTGAACATTTCGCCGGCGAAATGCTGCAGGCCGCCGGTGCCGGAGGAGCTGAACAGGATCTTGCCGGGATTGGCCTTGGCATAGGCAATCAGTTCCTTGATGCTGTTCGCCGGGACTTTCGGGTTCAGGTACACCGCATAGAACAGCGAGGTGGCCTGCGAAATGCCCTGCAGGTCCTTGCCGAGGTCATAGGGCAGCTTGGGATTGGTGCCCGAGTTGACACTGTGTGACGCCGAGATCAGGCAGATCGTATAGCCGTCGGGGGGTGCCAGCGCGGTGAGTTCGACGCCGATCGAACCGGCGGCGCCGGTGCGGTTGTCAACCACGAACTGTTGTCCCCAAAGAGTACTCATGTGTGCGGCCAGCGCACGCGCGGTGGAGTCGGTGCCTGCACCGGGCGTGAATGGCGAAATGAAACGCACTGGCTTGCTCGGATAGGCCTTCATGGCATCGGCTGCCCATGCGGCTGCGCCTGCAGTCAGGCACAGCACAGCGGCGAGCGCGCGTGCGGCGCGTCGGGTCTGCATTTTCATTGCATTGATCTCTCTTGTCGGGGTTTCGGGGGCGTGCACGGGCAGTTCATGCCGGGCATACCGTCTGCACGTCAGGTCATTGGCGGCGCGCGATTGTACTGTCCGGCATCGGGATTCCGGAGCGACAGTCCACTGCTTGAATATGTCAATTCAGCGTGGCGGCAAGGCAAGGTACAGCAGCAGTCCGCAGTAGACCGCGGCAGCGCCGGTGACCAGCGCGAGGAACAGCCAGTCCAGCCAGTAGCGCAGGTCGCCAAGACTGCCGCCGATGGCTGCGAAAGCGAGCATCGGACCGAGCACGAGTCCGAGGATGCCTCCGGCGAGCGCGCCCAGTCGCCGCCGTGGCGCGCACCAGCCGCCCTTGCGCAAGGCAACGACCCACAACAGCAAGGGCAGTCCGGTGACCAGCAGCACCAGTGGCCAGGCTTCGATGACCATCATCAGGCCGACCGGGAGATTTTCGAGTATGCCCTGCATCTCCGTTCCCTCAGGTCCAGCCCTTGAGCATCGCGAAGTACGCCGGCTTCAGCATGCGCTCCTCGAGGAACCACGCAAACCAGCTTTCGGTCAGCGGCTCCACGCCAGGCAGCGTGGGCGTCAGGCGGCCCTCGTAATCGAACTCGATCAGCATCGCGCGGCCGATCGAGGTCACCATCGGGCAGGAGGTGTAGCCGTCGAACTTGAGCGCGGGCTCGCGCCCGGCAATCACGGCGGCGAGATTCGCTGCGGCGACGAAGCCGCCCTTCTTGACAGTGGCCGCGGTCTTGCCGCGCGGCGTGCCGTTGATGTCGCCGCAACCGAAAATTTCGGGAAAGCGCCGGTGGCGCAGGCTGTCCTTGTCCACATCCAGCCAGCCGCCATCGGCCAGCGGCCCCGACTGCACCGGCAGCGGACTGTTGCGCACCACCGCCGGCGCGCGCATCGGCGGCACCACATGCAGGAAATCGTAGCCCTGCTCGACGTCGCCGTCGTTGGTGGCAAAGACGGCCCTGCGCCGCCCGGGGTCCACCGCCTTCAGGCGATGGCCGTAGGCCACGCCGATGCTGCGCTCGTTCCAGAGTTCCAGCACCTTGGTATTGACCGAGGGCACCCCGAACACGGAGGACAACGGCGACATGAAACTCACCCGCGCCCGGCTGCGGCCGCCGTGGCGGCGCAGCAGGTCATCGGTGATGAAGGTCAGCTTCAGCGGCGCACCCGCGCACTTGAGTGGCGTATGCGGCAGGGTCATCACGGCATCGCCGCCGCTCTCCGCCAGCGCCATGATCATGCGATAGGTGCCCAGCGCCGCCTCGGGCCCGGCATACACGCAGCCCAAGCCGCCGCTGCCGATCAGCCTGGGATCGAATCCGGCGATCTGGTCAAAGGCGAGTTCGAGGCCCGGCGTGACCACCAGGAAATCGTAAGGCACGCGTTTGCCGCCCGCGGTGGTCACCGCTTTCGCCACCGGATCGATCTCGGCTGCGTATTCCTGCAGCCACTCCACGCCGCGCGGCATCCAGCGCGCCTCCGCTTCGATGACCTGCGCCGGCGCCCAGGTGCCGGCCGCGACCAGCGTCAGTCCCGGCTGGTAGATGTGCTGCTGCGCGCCGTCGATCAGGGTGATGCGCACACCATCGAGCAGGGCGAGCAGACGCGCCGCCATGCTGATGCCGGCCGCACCGCCACCGACGATGACAATGCGGGCATTGCTGCGTGCCGCGGCCCGCGTCTGCGCCGGCAGCGCAGCCGCCATCGCTGCTGCGAGCGCTCCCTGCAGGACGCGGCGGCGTCGCGGATCAGCGGGCGGATTCGGGATTTTCATGGGCACACATTAACCACCGCCGCATGGCCGCGATTTGACCCACGTCAAGCCTGAAGTGAAAGATCAGCGGCGCCGGGCGATGCCCTCGCCCCAGGAGTAGGACACCTGCTCCGCGGGGCTGAAGGGTATGCCGATGCTGCTGCCGGCGGGATACTCGCGGGCGTGCTGCTCCAACTGGCGCAGGCGCTGGGTTTCACGCGGGTGCAGCAGCGCCGGCGGATCGGCGATCCCCAGTTCGCGCGCCGCATGCAGCGGCCAGTTCGGATCGTCCATCAGGCCGCGCGCCAGCGCGATGAAATCGGCATGACCCTCGCGCAGCAGTGCTTCCGCATGCCGTGGCTCGCGGATCATGCCCACTGCCACGGTCGGCAGTCCGGTCTCGCGCCGCAACTCGCTGGAATAACCCGCCTGGAAGCCGGGCACGCGCGGCACCGGCGCCAGTCCATCGTCGCCGCCGAGCGCGATGCCGCCGGAGGAACAGTCGATGGCATCGATGCCGCGCACTTTCAATGCCTTCGCCAGCGCCAGCGTCTCGTCGATGCCCCAGACGCCGCCCGGACCCTCGACGGCGGAGACACGGAACCATAGCGGGCGGTCGGCGGGCCACACCGCGCGCACGGCTTCGGCAACTTCGAGCGCGAAGCGCATGCGGCCCTCAAGGCTGCCGCCATAGGCATCGGTGCGCAGGTTCGACAGCGGCGACAGGAACTGGTGGATCAGGTAGCCGTGGGCGCCGTGGATTTCACAGAGCTCGTAACCGGCGTCGAGCGAGCGCTGCGCGGCAGTGCGCCAGGCGGCGATGCACTCGCGGATGTCATCAAGGTCCATCGCCTTCGGCAGGGGACCGTCGGGGGTGGCCGGCAGCGCGCTGGGGGACAGGCCCTGCCAGGGCTTGCGGTTGTTCGTGGCATCGGCCTCGGTCAGGGGGGCGCGGTCCTTCAGCGGGCCGTGCTGGGACGCGCGGCGCCCGCAGTGGCCGAGCTGTATCGCCGGCACCGCGCCCAGCGAGCGGATGAAATCGGTGATGCGGCGGTAGGCCGGCACATGTTCGTCACGATAGATGCCTGCGCATTCGTGGGTCTTGCGGCCGCGCCAGTCGACCGCGGTTTCCTCGGTGAACACGATGCCGCAGCCCCCCATCGCGAAACGGCCGAAATTGACCAGCTGCCATTCGCGGGGCATGCCGTCGTCGGAGGCGTACTGGCACATCGGCGAGCTGACGATGCGGTTGCGGGCGGTGATGCCGCGCAGCTGGATGGGCTGGAACAGCAGCGGCAGGTCGGACTGGGCTTCGGTCATCGGGTCATCGGTCAGGTTGGATTGCGGGCAAGTGTAACCAAGACGGGGCCTGCTCACCCCATCGCAGTCCACAATTTATCGAGACGTTTGTACGACACCGGGTACGGCGTCTTCAGTTCCTGCGCGTATAGCGACACCCGCAGCTCCTCGATCTGCCAGCGGAACTCGAGCAGCCGCGGGTCCACGGTACCGGCCTTCTTCTGCTGGTCAAGGCGCATTTCATAGCGCCCCCACAGCTCGGCGATGCTCGCCGCGTGCTTGCCGTCGCGTTCCGGATTGGCCGGATACTTCTGCAGCCGCAGGCGCATTGCCTGCAGGTAGCGCGGCAGCTGTGCAAGCTGCGGCCAGGGTGTGGCGCCGAAAAAACCCTTGTAGACGAGTCGCTGCAGCTGGTTGCGGATATCGTTGGCGGCGCGGGCAACATTGCCTTTCGCCGCACCGAGTGCCAGCGCCAGCTGGTGCTGCTCGGCGGCAATGGTCGTGAACAGCCGGCAGGCGGCCTCGCTGACCGCCGGCAGCCGTGTGCGCGCACGCTTGACCTGTTCCTCAAACGCTTTCAATCCCCTGGGCAGCTCGTCCTCGCCGATGAAAGCGCGGTCGCAGATCGCGCCGACGAGGTCGGCACGCAGTTCGTCAGGACCGGCGACACCGCGCAACTGCAATGCCGCCTGGTCGAAACCCTTCAGGTTCTTGTCGAGCTGGCGCAGCTGCTCCTTCAGCACCAGCCGCATCAGCCGCACCACGCCGGCCCGCATCGAGGCCTGCGCCGCCTGCTCGACGTCGAACAGCCGGATCGACACGCTGTCGCCGTCGTCAGCGAGCGCCGGGTAGCCGGTAACTTTGCGTCCGGCGCGGGTAAAAGTGAGCGTCGGCGGCAGGTCGCCGAAATCCCACAGCCTGATGCCCTCGCGTTCGATGCCGGTGCCGGTGCCGGTCTCGGCAAAAGTCAGCTGCGCGGCTTCACCGAGTTGCGACTTCAGCGCCGCGAGATCGCGGCCCATCGCCAGTTCACGCCCGGACTCGTCGACCACGCGATAGTTGCAGCGCAGGTGCGGCGGATAATCGATCGCGGCCGCCTCCTCCTTCGTCAGCGGCACACCGGCGGCGCGCGTCGCATAACGCGCGATCGCGTCAGCGAAGGCGCCCTGCGCCGCGCCTTCGGCCTGCAGGAATCTGGTGACATGCTCGGTCGGCGGCGTCAGGTTGCGGCGCCAGTTCTTCGGCAGCGCCTTGAAGGCAAAGGCCACCTTGTCGCGGATCATGCCCGGCACCAGCCAGTCGAAGTCGGCGGGCTCGAGCTTGTTGAGCAGCGCCAGCGGCAGTGTTGCGGTGATGCCGTCGAGCGGATGACCGGGATCGAAACGGTACTTGAGTTTGACTTCGACCTCGCCGGCGTCTTTCCCCGCCTTGACCTTGTCCGGAAACTGTTCCTCGGTGATGTCCTCGGCGGCGTGGCGCATCAGGTACTCGCGCGTCAGCCGCAGATGGTCGGCGTTTTTCTGCTCGGCCTCGCGCCGCCACTTCTCGAAGCCGGCGCCGTTGACGATGTCTTTCGGGATGCGCTCGTCGTAGAAGGCGAAGATCGCCTCGTCGCTGACCAGCACGTCGCGCTTGCGCGCCTTGTGCTCCAGTGCCTGCACTTCTTTTATAAGTTGTTGATTATATTGAATAAATTTTTCCTGCGTGGCATAGTCGCCGGCGACCAGCGCCTGGCGGATGAAAATCTCGCGCGACGCCACGGGATCGATCGCGCCGTAGTGCACGCGGCGCTTGGGCACGATGGTGAGGCCGTACAGCGTCACCCGCTCGAAGGCGGTGACCATCGCCCGTTCGCGCTCCCAGTGCGGATCGAAGTAATGGCGATCGACGAGGTCCTTCGCCAGCGGTTCGATCCACTCGGGCTCGATGCGCGCGACGCTGCGCGCGTAGAGCCGGGCGGTGTCGACCAGTTCACCAGCCATGACCCATTTGGGCTGCGCCTTGCGCAGCCCCGAACCGGGGAAAATATTGAACTTGATCCCGCGCGCGCCGAGGTATTCCCCCTCCTCGTTCTTGAATCCGATGTTGCCGAGCAGTCCCGCGAGCAGCGCGCGGTGTATCTGCTCGTGTGTCGCCGGCGTTTCGTTGGGATGCATACCCAGTTCGCCGACCAGCGCGGCCAGCTGGCCGTGGATGTCGCGCCATTCGCGCAGCCGGCGTTGCGACAGGAATTCCTCCGCCAGCTGCTGCGCCAGCTTGCGGTTGGACTGCTTGTGCCTGATCGACTCGTCGAAATGACTCCACAGCTTGAGATAGGCCATGAAATCCGACTTGTCGTCGGCGAATTTCGCATGCGCGCGGTCGGCGGCCTCGGATTTCTCGAAAGGCCGCTCGCGCGGATCCTGCACCGACAGCGCGGCGGCAATGATCAGCACTTCGCGCAGGCAGTTTTCCTGCTTCGCTGCAATGATCATGCGCGCGATACGCGGGTCGATCGGGAACTTGGCAAGCTGCCAGCCAACGGGAGTCAGTTCCCGTCGCGCATCGACGGCACCGAGTTCACCCAGCAGCTGGTAACCGTCGGCGATCATCCGCGGCGTCGGCGGCTCGAGGAAGGGGAAATCCTCGACATCGCCTATGCGCAGCGACTTCATGCGCAGGATCACGTGCGCCAGCGATGAGCGCAGGATCTCGGGATCGGTGTACTGCGGCCGCGCATTGTAATCGTCCTCTGCATAAAGCCGGATCGCCACGCCGGCAGCGACGCGGCCGCAGCGGCCGGCGCGCTGGTTGGCCGAGGCGCGGGAAATCTTCTCGACCTGCAGCTGCTCGACCTTGTTGCGGTAGCTGTAGCGGTTGACCCGCGCGAGCCCGGTGTCGACGACGTAGCGGATGCCGGGCACGGTCAGAGAGGTTTCGGCGACGTTGGTCGACAGCACGATGCGGCGGGCGCCATGCGGCCTGAAAATCCGTTCCTGCTCCTCGAAGGACAGCCGGGCATAGAGTGGCAGGATTTCGGCGCCCTTCGGGTGGTGCTTGCGCAGTGCCTCGGCAGCCTCTCGGATCTCGCGCTCACCGGGCAGGAAGACCAGGATGTCGCCATCGGCGCGTTCGCGCGACAGTTCGGCAACGGCATCAACGATTGCCTCCTCGACGTCCTGTTCGTCATCCGCCAGCGGCCGGTAGCGCAGCTCGACCGGATAGGTGCGCCCCGAGACCTCGATCACCGGCGCCGGACGGCCGTCGACGGCGAAATGATTCGCGAAACGCCCGGCATCGATGGTTGCCGAGGTGACGACGATCTTCAGGTCCGGGCGGCGGCGCATCAGCCGCCTCAGGTAACCGAGCAGGAAATCGATGTTGAGGCTGCGCTCGTGCGCCTCGTCAATGATCAGCGTGTCGTAGGCACGCAGGTCGCGGTCGCCCTGGGTTTCGGCGAGCAGAATGCCGTCGGTCATCAGCTTGATGTAGCTGTTCTGCGACAGCTTGTCGGAGAAGCGCACCTTGTAGCCGACCGCATGACCCAGCGGGCTTTTCAGCTCCTGCGCGATGCGCATGGCCACCGTGCGCGCGGCGATGCGCCGCGGCTGGGTGTGGCCGATCAGGCCGTGCACGCCACGGCCGATTTCAAGACAGATTTTCGGCAACTGCGTGGTCTTGCCCGACCCGGTCTCGCCGCAAACGATGACAACCTGATGCTCGCGAATCGCGCGCGCGATCTCGTCGCGCCGGGCGACGACGGGCAGGTCCTCGGGATACTCCGGCCGCGGCAGGTTGCGCAGGCGGTGTTCGATGTCTTCGGGGGTGCGGGGTTTCAACGGCGTTGCGGGGAGTGGTGCAGCAAAGCGCGTATGCTAAACCAGTTTGCCGCGGCCGACGGAAAACCTCAGGCTGCAGCACCCGCCGGCCGCAACGGCGCCGCACCGAGTTCCATGAGCTCATCGACCTGCAATGCCTGCGGCAGGTGATGGGCGATGAACAGCATGGTGACCTTGCCCTTCAGCCGGTTGACGGTCTGCGCAAACTGCTCCGCGGTGTCCGGGTCGAGACCGCTGGTGGCCTCGTCGAATATCAGGATCTTGGGACGTTTCAGCAGGGCGCGTGCGATCGCCAGGCGCTGCCGCTGCCCGCCCGAGAGACCCACGCCATGCTCACCGAGCCAGGTCTGGTAACCCTGCGGCAGCTTCTCGATCACCTCGTGAATGCCGGCCATGCGGCAGGCGGCGATGACGGCCTCGAAGTCGGCATGGGGGCTGGCCATCACCAGGTTTTCGTAAACAGTGTTCGCAAACAGCACCGTGTCCTGCGGCACCACGCCGTAGTGCTGGCGCAGCTCGTTGGCCGAGAGGCTGCGGATGTCGCGGCCGTCGAGCTCGATGCGTCCGTCATCGGGCGGATAAAAGCCCTGCAGCAGCTTTACGATGGTGCTCTTGCCGGAGCCCGAAGCTCCGGTCACGACGGTGAGGCGCCCCGGTTTCAGCGTCAGCGACAGATCGCGGAAAAGGTAGGGATGGGCCTCGCTGTAACGGAACGACAGCCCGCGAATGGCCAGCTCCCCCGCGCCGTCCGGCGCGCGCGTCGGCACCAGCGCATGGGGTTCCGCCGGCGCGTCCATCAGGTCGCCGAGGCGGCGCACCGCGATGTCGGCCTGCTGGAATTCCTGCCACAGCGAGGCGAGTCTCAGCATCGGCTGCGCCATGCGGCTGGCGAACATCTGGAAGGCCACCAGCATGCCGATGGTGAAGCCGTCATTGCGCATCACCAGCAACGCGCCGGCACAGAGGATAACCAGCGCCTGCGCCTGCTCGATGGCATGGGCCAGGGTGTTGGTGGTGTTCGACAGCTGGCGGGCGCGGAATCCGGCATGCAGGTAATCGGCAAGCAGTCCGTCATAACGCTTCTCGAGGTAGGGCTCCATCTGCAGCGACTTGACGGTCTCGATGCCGGACACGTATTCGGTGAGAAAGGCCTGGTTGCGGGCGCCCTTGAGGAACTGGTCGTTGACGCGCTCGCGCAGCAGCGGCGTGACGGCGACGCTGAGGCCGGCAAGCAGCAGCACCGTCGCCACCGCGATCAGCGACAGCTGCCAGCTGTACCAGAACATCACTGCGAGAAACACGAACAGGAAGGGCAAATCGAGAAGCAGTGTCACTGCCGCGCCGCTGATGAACTGGCGCACGGTCTCGATGCCGTGCAGGCGGGCAATCAGGGTGCCGGTGGGACGCTGTTCGAAATAGCGCAGGTGCAGGCGCAGCAGGTGGCGCAGCACCTGGCTGCCGAGCACGGCGTCGATGCGGTTGCCGGCATGCAGGATCAGGTACTGCCGCAGCCAGGTGAAAAACGCGCTGAACAGCAGAAACAGGGCGAGCCCCGCGGCAATGGCGATCAGCGTGCTCTGCGTCTGGTGCACGACAACCTTGTCGATCACCACCTGTGTGAACAGCGGCGTGGCCAGCCCCGCCAGTTGCAGGGCCAGCGAGGCCAGCAGCACGTCACGCCAGGCCGGTTTATGCCTGAGCAGCTCCGGCACGAACCAGCGGAAACCGAAACGGACGGCTCCCGCCAGCGGCACCTCGGCCTCCGCCGTGCCTGCGACCTGCTGATGCCTGAGCAGCAGCACGACCGGATCGAAATCCCGCGCAAAGTCGGCAAGGCTGAGCGTCTCGGCAGTGGCGGACTGTGCAGGAAACAGCAGCAGGCGCCCGCCGTCGGCCTTGACCACCAGGGCAAGACCGGCATCCGCATCGCCGTCGGCATTGCCGCGCGTCTGCGCGACCAGCGGGAAAGTCAGCCCGGCAAAACCGTGTGTGCCGGTGTCGCAGCGGCCGACCTGGAAACCCAGATCAGTCGCCGCCTGCACGAAAGTGCCCTCGGTATGCGGCGGCGGGTATTGCCTTGCGAGGAGTCCCGCATCGAAAGGCAGGCGATGGATCCGGCACAGACTGCCCAGCATCCACACCAGGTCCTGACTACGCCATTCACGGTCCACGTGCACCCCCTGCACTGCCGCCCGTTGGTCGCGCATTCGACGCGCTTCTTTATTCTGCCGCAATATAGCAAACAAACCGGACGTGCTGCCCCGCGGCGCGTCCGGCCAATACGGCGGAATCAGGCGCTCAGCGCGGCCACGATGCGGTCACGGGTGAACGGCAGATCGCGCAAGCGTGCGCCCAGCGCATTGTGGATTGCGTTGCCGATGGCGGCCGCGACCGGGCCCTGGGTGCCCTCGCCCGCCCCCACCGGCGGTGCTTCGGGACGGTTGATCAGCACCACTTCGATTTCCGGCACCTCGGTGAAACGCAGGATCGGGTATTCGTCCCAGGTTCGCGTGGTGACTGCGGTCTTGTCAAAATCCACGCGTTCCTTCAGCGCCATGCTCGCGCTCTGGATCATGCCGCCCTCGATCTGGTTGATGACGCCGTCGGGATTGATCGCCTGGCCGACGTCGACCGCGCCCCACAGCTTCGTCACCCGCACTTCCGCCTCGACCTTCACCTCGGCGATCACCGCGACGTAGGCGGCAAGATTCTTGTAACGCGCGAAGCCGATGCCGCGGCCGCGTTCGCCGTCGCCATTTTCTTTCGGTTTCCAGCCCGCCATCTGCGCGACCTTCTCGATCACCGCCTTCGCCCGCGCATCCTGCAGGTGGCGCAGGCGGTATTCGACCGTATCGGCGCCGGCCGCCTCGGCCAGTTCGTCGATGAAGCACTCGATGGCAAAGGCGTTGGCGAAGCCGCCCAGCGCGCGCAGGGCGGAGGTGCGCAGCGGTGAGCGGCGGATCAGGTGGTTGGTGACTTTCTGGTTGGGAAAGTCATAGAGCGGGATCGCGTTGCGGTGACTGCCGCCGCCGGGCAGCGGCGGATTGCCGGGCCTCGCCGCGGGCAAGGGCTTCTCCAGATGCCAGGCCGCAAGCAGGTTGACGCCGCCCGCGCCGCCGGGCCGTGTGCTGTGCGCGTGGCTCCACAGCTCATGGCCCCAGTTGATGATGTTGCCCCGGTCATCGAGATACGCGCTGAGCCGCATCACCATTGGCGGGCTGAAGGGCTCCCAGCAGAATTCGTCCTCGCGCATCCACTGCACGCGCACCGGCCGGCCTGGCACCGCGCGTGCCAGCAGCACCGCATCGAGCGTGACGTCGTCGGCGGCGTTGTGGCCGTAACAGCCCGCGCCCTCGACATGGGTGATGACGATGTCCTGCTCCGGCAGGCCCAGCACCTGCGCCATGTCGCCGCGCAGCGGATAGATGCCCTGGCTGTGGGTCCAGATGCGGACCTTGCCACCGACTTTTGCGTCACTCATCCACTGCGCAATCGAGCACGACGGCGCCAGCGAGGCGTGGGCGATATAGGGTTTGGTGTATTCGGCGGAGAACTGTCTGGCGCCGGCGGTCGCGGGATCACCCTTGGTGCTGATGACTTCGGTTTCGGCTTCGGCCTGCAGCGCCAGCAGCTGGCGCGGATCATTGGGCGGCAGTTCCGGTCCCGGGGTCCACTGCGCGAGGCGCGCCAGCCGCCGCTCGGCGCGTATCGCCTGCTCCTCGCGTTCGGCCACCACGCCGAGGAAGCTGCCATCGCGCACGACGGCAACGACGCCGGGCATCTCTGAGACTTCTTTCACGTCAATCGATTTTAGTGCCGCTTTGGGCCCCGCCGGACGACAGACGCGGCCGTGCAGCAGGCCGGGCAGCTGCATGTCCTGCACGAAGCACGGCTTGCCCGAGAGCTTGTCCGGAATGTCGACGCGTTCCAGCGAAGTGCCGACAAGCACATGCTCCTGCGGCAGCTTGGCGCTGACATCAAAGGTCGCTTCGCGCGCGAGCAGGTCGGGCGTCGCCAGTTCCCAGTAGGTCACCGAGCCGCCGCCTCGCGCGCTGATGACGCCGTCCTTCACGGTCAGGCTTTCCAGCGTGACGCCGAGTTTCTGCGCCGCGCGCTCGAGCAGCAGTCCCCGCGCCTCGGCCGCGGCATGTCGCAGCGCGAGCCCGCTCTCCTGGATGGAGCGGCTGCCCGAGGTGATGCCCTCGTCGGGACTGAAGGCGGTGGACGCGGACCGGAGGCGGATACGCGAGACGTCGATATCGAGTTCTTCAGCGGTCATCTGGATCAGCGCGGTCAGGATGCCCTGGCCGATCTCGACCTTGCCGGTGATCAGCGTCACCGTGCCGTCGGAATTAATCGATAACCAGCGCTCAAGCCGGCGGTTGGTTTCCAGACTGCCCGGCAACTTGCGCGCAGGCGCGGGGGTGCTTGCCTGGGCCATCAGCGTTCTCCCTGCAGTTCTTTCGCCGCGCGTTTGATCGCGCGCAGAATGCGGCTGTGCGTGCCGCAGCGGCAGAGATTGCGCTCCAGCGCGTTGCGGATATCCGCATCAGAGGGATTCTTGTTGGCGTCGAGCAGCGCCTTCGCCGCCATCAGGATGCCGCTCGCACAGTAGCCGCACTGTGCGGCCTGCTCGGCGATGAAGGCTTTCTGCAGCGGATGCAGCGACCCATCGCTGCCCAGCGCTTCAACAGTGCTGATCTGTCTGCCAACGACGGCCGACAGCGGGACATCGCAGGACTGCACGGCCTTGCCGTCGATGATCACCGTGCAGGCGCCGCACTGAGCGAGTCCGCAGCCGTAGCGCGTGCCGACCAGCCCGAGATCGTTGCGCAGCGCATAGAGCAGCGGCGTTTCGGCATCGGCCTGCACCGCGCGCGTCTCGCCATTGACATGCAGCATCAGGGCCATATTAAAATAATGTTTATAATCAAATACTTATAATTAATCCGGCTTGCCGCACCCGACTGCCGGGCCTATACTTGCCTCCTCCCGCACCTGCCATCCGCCGCGCATGACCCAACGCACCGACATCGAAGCCCTCGAAGCGCGCCTCGCGCAGCTCAAGCTCGAGCACCGTGACCTCGATGACGTGATCGAGCGGCTGATGCAGACCCAGGTCGTCGACCAGTTGCAGCTGCAGCGGCTGAAAAAGCGCAAGTTGCTGGTCAAGGACCAGATCACGATGCTCGAGCGGCAGCTGACGCCGGACATTCCCGCCTAGGCGACACTGCGACGGCGCTGCCACGCCAGCCAGACCACGAACAGCCCCAGCACGACGAACCACAGCAGCGACCATCCGGCGATGGTCAGGCCGAGGAAGCGCCAGTCCGCTTCCGCGCATTCGCCGGAACCCGAGAGCACGCTCTGCAGCATCCGCATCAGCGGAAACTGCTCCATCATGTACGCGAGCCCCGGCCCGCAGGCCGGCACCTGGTCGGCGGGCAGGCTCTGCAGCCAGACGTGGCGCGCAGCGAGTCCGGTGCCGGTGGCGGCGCAAATTCCTCCGAGCACCGCATAGACCACGGCGCCTGTCCGGCCGGGACCGTGGATGGCGGCCACCAGGAACACCGCGCCCAGCGCGATGAAGGCGACACGCTGAAAAATGCACAGCGGACAGGGATCCTGCCCGTCGACATGCTGCAGGTACAAACCAAAAGCGAGCAGTCCCGCGCAGATCGCGGCACCGGCGATGTATCCGTAACGAGTATTCATAATCATCAACAGCCCTATACGTAAGCCAGCAGGCGGCCGCAGGCGAGCACGCCCGCCCAGATCAGCAGCGAAGCCAGCGCATGCAGCTTTGCGGACAGCGGAACCGCCACCGCAGTATCCCAGGCAGCGGCACCGCGAAACACGCCGGCATGGAAGGCCGCCGCATTGGCGCCGGCGCACATCAGCAGCACCATCTTGATGATGAACGCGGTGTTGCCGACAAGATCACCGGCATGAGCGATGAACATCAGCAGGCCGCTGGGCACGATCAGCAGCAGCGCGCCGATGCTCCAGGGGAGCACATGCCGCGACAGCGCGCGCAGCGGCAGGTCTTTAGAAAGTCCGAGCAGGCGCAGGTCGAGCACGATGATGCCGCCCACCAGCGTGACAAAACCGGTGATGTGCACGATCTCCACGACCGGGTACAGCCACAGGTCGTGGCGCATCGCGACTGCCAGCGGCAGTTGCTCGATTACGGTCAGTGGTGACGTAGGGGAATTCAACAACAAACCCTTTTAGCCACAGAGGACACGGAGATCACAGAGAAAAGCGGCAATCATCCGACGCACTCGTGAACAGTCAGGGTTTTGTTGTTCTCTGTGCACTCTGTGCCCTCTGTGTCCGGTTTTTGCTTTTGCTCTACCGCAGCTCGACCGTCTTGCCGCCGGCGATTATCCGCTCGGCGCGCATTTCGTCAGGCTTGCTGCGGTTCGGATAGCCGACCACGGTCACCGTCGCACCCTTTTTGATCGCGTCCGGCGGCAGGCCGCGCGCGTTCATGCGCGAGGGCGGCGCCAGCACCGCCCGCCAGGTCTTGCCCGGTGTCACCAGGCGGATATGACCATGCGGGTGCTCGTAACCGGATTCGGCGACGGTGCCGGTGAGCTGCAAGACCTTGCTGTTGTCGTACTCGCTCCAGCCGTGGTGGGCAAATGCCGGCATGGCGGCGGCGATCAGGGTGAACAGAACTGCGGATCTGCGGGACATGGCGGACTCCTCGATGGTCGGTCGTTGCGGTCAGCGCGGGTTTCCGGCGCGCTACTTTATACTTAATCCAATATGAGAGTCACGCGCAGCATCGTCATAGACGAAGCCGATCTGGTCGAGCGATTCATTCACGCCTCCGGCCCCGGCGGCCAGAATGTGAACAAGGTCGCCACCGCAGTCGAACTGCGTTTCGACCTGGGGCGCTCCCATGCGCTGTCTGACAGCGTGAAGACGCGACTGGTTGCATTGGCCGGAAAGCGTTTGTCCGCGGACGGCATCCTGGTGATCACCGCGCAACGCTTCCGCAGCCAGGCACGCAACCGGACCGATGCACGCGAACGGCTCGCAGGACTGATCCGGGCCGCGGCAGAGCCGCCGAAACCGCGGCGCCCGACCCGCCCAACGCGCGCCTCGCGCGAACGGCGTCTGGAAGACAAGCGGCGCACCGCAAGGCGCAAGCGTGAGCGCGGATCACCCCTGGCGGAGTGACTCCCTGTCCGCTCGATGCGCCATTTCGGTGCGCGCATGCCGCATGCCCGGGGATGCACCGCAATCGCCGGAACCTGCTGCCCGGACTGCTACAATGATCCGGTCGCGGGAATAAAACTCCCCGCCTGCACGTTTACCGACCGATTGTTCGCTCAACACCCAAGGGAGACACCCCAATGAAGAAGGCACTGATTGCTGCAGTCATCGGCAGTTCCACGCTGCTCGCCAGCGGCACGGCTTCGGCCCAGGCCAAGCCGGAAGACGTCATCAAGTTTCGCAAGGGCGTCTACCAGGTCGTCGGCTGGCATGTGCGCACCATGGGCGGCATGGTCAAGGGCCAGATCCCCTACAACCAGGCAGAATTCACCCGCAATGCCGAAATCGTGGCGATGATGAGCACAGTGGCACCGCATGCCTTCGCGCCGGGCTCCGACAAGGGCGCCGAAACCCGCGCCAAGCCGGAAATCTGGTCCGATGCCGCCGGCTTCAAGAAAGCGATGGACAACTTCCAGGCCGAAGCCACCAAGCTCGCGCAGGTCGCAAAAACCGCCGGCTCGGTCGACCAGGTCCGTGGCCAGTTCAGTGCGATGAGCAAGAGCTGCGGCGCCTGCCACGATAACTACCGGACCAAATAGCAACCTGCCTTTCCGCTGATCATCGCCTGTGCCTCTTTTCGCATGGCACAGGCAAGCGGTGGCTGCGGCTTTCGGAACAGTTAATCCCGGGAGCCGAGTGCAGCTCCAGAAAAAGCCGCCTGCGGGCGGCTTTTTCAGTGCTGCCTTGCTTCAGCTCCTGACCAGGAACCAGACAACCGACGCACAGACTGCCAGTAGCAGCACGGCAAGGCCGGGGCTGCGCAGTCGCGCATCGGCGGGCGAGACGCCCGGCGGCAGCTGCTTGCGACCGGTGAACATCGGTTTGATCAGGTTTTCCGATTTCCAGAACAGGTAATAGAGCACGGCCGCGACGTGCACCCCCGCAAGCACCAGCAGGATGTCAAAGTTGTACTTGTGGATGGTTGTCAGCCAGTCGCTGAATTCCTTGCTGACGTGCCTGTAAAGAGGTCCTTCGTAGAGGATGTCATCATTGGCGAACAGGCCCGTGCCGGTCTGTAACAGCACGCAGATCAGGATCAGCAGCACACTGATGCCACCCAGCGGATTGTGCCCGGCGAACTTCGCCGCGGTGCGGGAAGGCAGAGTGCGCAGGTAGGCGATGATCGCGGAAGGCCCGTAGAGGAAATCGCTGAAAAGCGCGTGGGTACTGCCGGCAAAGCCCCAGAGGATCCGGAACAGGATCAGCGTCAGCACTGCGTATCCGGAATAGAAATGCCAGTCCATCCAGTCCATTTCGGCCGACAGCCATGAGAACCCGAGCAGCAGCACCAGCGCCCAGTGGAACACCCTGACTGCGATATCCCATACCGGCACCGGCGGCATGCCGCCGCTTTCCTGTATCTGCGCCATCTTGTCTCTCCTCAAACAGTAACCGTGTGCGTGACCAGCGCCCGACCGTCCCAGTGATGCAACTGGTAAGCCGGCGCCTCCCGCAAATCGGGCTCGAAGCGTCCCGGGCCCAGCCGCAGTTTCGCCTGGAACGCGGTGCTCGGACAGACCGACAACAGCACACCTTGCCACAAGCGCTGCACCCCGCGATGCACATGTCCGCAGAACACGGCCTTGACCTGGCGGTGACGCGCGACGATGGTCCCGAATCGCTCCGCGCTATCCGGGGCCACGGCGATGCGGTCCATCCGCGAAAAACCGGTTGCCGCCGGCGGATGGTGCATGAAGATCAGCGCCGGCAAAGCCGGCTCATCGGAAAGCAGGCCGTCGAGCCAGAGCAGCTGGTCTTCGTCAAGGTCGCCGCCGTCGCGCCCTTCGATCACGCTGTCCAGCGCAATCACCCGCAGGCCACGCACATCGCGATGGTAATGCATGCGGCCACTGACTCGGAGATAGCCATGGTCAGCGAAAACCTCCCGCAGCGCGATACGTCGGTCATGGTTGCCCGGCATCAGGCAAAGAGGCATGTCGACGGCGGACAGCATCCCGCGCAGCCTCGCATATTCAGCCGGCTCGCCGTGATCGACGAGGTCGCCGCTCAACACCAGCAGGTCGGGCGTCCTGTCAAGCGCACGCAGGTGACGGATGCAGCGCTCGAGCCCGCCGGCGGTGTCGATGCCCTCGCTGTTGCGTGGGCCGGCCACGACATGCAGGTCAGAGAATTGCGCGATCACCACCGGATTGCCGGGAGCTGCCGCGGCATTCACAGCACCACCATATCCTTCAGGGTCACATAGTCGACCTTGCCCGAACCGAGCAGTGGCAGGTTGTCGACCTTGACCACCCGCCGCGCCACCGCCAGCTCCTGGGCATTGATCTGGCGCGCCGCCTGCTGCAGCGCGATGCGGTCAAGCACGGGATCCGTGGTGAGCAGCACCGTGCTTTCTCCGGTACGCGTCATTTCGACGACTGCGGCATGTTTGAATGCGGGCGAAGCATGGTAGGCGATGGTTTCAACCCGCTCCAGAGAAATCATCTCGCCGGCGATTTTCGCGAAACGCCTGACCCGGCCGAGTACGGTGACGAAACCGTCGGCATCGACGCTGACCACGTCACCGGTGTTGTACCAGCCTTCACCGACCTCTGAACGCGGCGGCTGCAGTATCCCGGGCCGGTCATGGAAGAAATAACCCTGCATCAGATTGGGGCCGCGCACATGGACCACACCGCCCTGCTCGATGCCGGGTACCGGTACCACCCGGTACTCGATGCCGGGCAGGAAACGGCCCACGGTTCCCGCGCGGTAGGTCAGCGGCGCGTTGAAAGCCATCGCCGGACCGCACTCGGTGGCGCCGTAGCCCTCGTGCACGCGCAGGCCGAACTTCGAGAACCACAATTGCGCAACCTCGGGATGCAGCTTCTCGCCACCGGATATGACAAACCGCATGCGATAGAAGTCATAGGGATGGGCCTGGCGCGCGTAATTGCCGAGGAAGGTACTGGTGCCGAAGACATAGGTGCAGTCACGGGTATAGGCGTACTCCGGGATGACCTTGTAATGCAGCGGATTGGTGTAGAGGAAAAGCCGGGTGCCGGTCAGCAGCGGCATCAGCGTACCGACCACGAGGCCGAAGATGTGGTACATGGGCAGCGCGTTGAGATACTTGTCGTCGGGCCCGAAATCGATCACCGCACGCAGCTGCGCCATCGATGCCAGCATGCCTTCCTGCGACAGCGCAACACCCTTGGGCCGCGCCTCCGAACCCGAGGTGAACAGCACCACAGCGGTGGCCGAGGGGTCGGTTTCCGGCAGCGCGCTGCGCGGATGCAGCAGCGCGCGCAGCATCCACAGCTTGTCGGCAAGCCCCATCCCTGCGCGCAGATCCTCGACATAAACAATGCGGCATGAAGAAAGCGCCTCGAGCAGCGGCTGCAGACGTGCGACCTCGACGAAGCTGCGAGAAGTGATCACCGTCCGGATGGTGGCCGCCGCGCAGGCACCGCGAACGGACTCGGCGCCGCTGGAGTAATTGAGCATCGCGGCGACGCGACCGCGGGCGGCAAGGCCGAAGACCAGGCAGACGGTGACGCCGATGTTGGGCAGCAGCACGCCGACCCGCTCACCGGATTGCGTGAACCTTGCAGAAAGCCGCCCCAGTGCGAACGCGCCTTTCAGCAGGTCGCCATAGCTGGTGATCTGGCCGCGGACATCCTCGAAAATACGGGTTCTGCGACCGTGCAGCGCGGCCGCCTGCAGCAATGCCCCGAACAGCGAGCGCCGCGGTTCAGCCTCAGCCATCGCCCGCTGCATGATGCCTTGCAACTGGTCGTTGATGCGCTGGCGCCGCGTGCCCCTGCCGCCGGTGGCGGGCGGCGCGAAACGCTGCACGGGCAGCAACCGCAACGTGACCCGGGGACAACGCTGTCGCGGCCAGAGCGGACCAGTCGCCGCCCAGCGCGTGTACAGCGTGCCCTGGATGCGCAGCGGAATGACATCAGCCTTGGCGCGCAACGCAATGACACCTGCGGCGCCATAGACCTTCATCGTGCTGCCGGTGGTGGTCACCCGGTCCTGCGGGAACATCACCACCGGCCGCCCAGCCCGCACCGCCCGCAGCAGGCGCTTGACCGTGGCGCCGCCGGAATCAGCCGGCTCGATGCACTCGGCGCAGCGCCGCACCAGCACGCCGATAACATGCCCCGCGAGCGCCCGCGGCAGCACGATCAGCGGTTTCCCGGGCAGAAACAACGCCACCAGCAGGGAATCAATCAGGGAATCATGGTTGGCCAGCACCAGCGGTCGCCCGCGCAGCAGCGCATTGTCCCGGCCAAGGACGCGCACCCGGAACATGAGGCTCAGCAGCAACTTGAGGATGGCGCGCAGCATCGGCAGTCAGATTACGCGTGTCGGAGGATGTTGAAACCAGCGCATGTTTTTAACGGCTAGCCCTTTGCTAGTCAAACAGTTCGACGGAAATGTCACCACGCGAACTGCGACGGCTGCTGACCACAAGCCATGGCGTACCGTGATGCAATTCGTGCCATCCATCGCGGTATGGCGCCGGATTTTGAATGCAACTATTTGTTTTTATTTGTTATTTTAAAATCTCCCATTTTGTTAGATTTGCCGGCCCGCCCATCCTGGCCTCTAATCATTCCCGGGAAACGACAGCACTTCCCGTTCAATCAATGCCTTCAACAGGGAGACACATCATGGAAATGCAAGTGCCGGCAGCAGTCATCGACGCCCACCATGCCGCAGTCCGTCCGGATTTCGGCGCCCACACCGAGTTCCGCTTCTCGCCGCAGCTGCACGCGCATTTCGACCGCCAGACCCGGGCACTGTGGTCACGTTGGACCGCGTCGCCACGCCCCTGCTTCAATCCCGGCCTGCTCGCCGACATCCGTGCCTATTACAGCTTTGTTGCGGATAGTGGCGGCACGATAGACTGCGGGGACAGCAGTGAGCCGATCGAATACGTGGTCCTCGCCTCCGGCATGCCCGGTGTGTTCAACCTCGGCGGCGACCTTGACCTGTTCCGCCAGAAGATCGACCGCCGCGACCGCAATGCGCTGTCCACCTACGGCCGCGCATGCATCGACGTGCTTTACCGCAACTATATAGGCCATGACCTGCCGGTGACTACGGTGTCGCTGGTCCAGGGCGAATGCCTGGGAGGCGGCTTCGAAGCAGCGTTGTCCAGCGACGTGATCATCGCCGAGAGGAGCTCGCGATTTGGATTCCCGGAAATCCTGTTCAACCTGTTTCCGGGCATGGGCGCCTATTCCTTCCTCGACCGCAAGGTCGGCCAGCGCGCCGCGGAATCCATCATCTCTTCCGGGAAAATCTATACCGCCGAGGAAATGCGTGACCTGGGCGTCATCGACGTGGTCGCCGATGATGGCGAAGGAGAGGCCGCGGTCAACGCGCTGATCAAGCAACGCTCCAGGTCGCGCAACGGCATGGCCGCGCTTGCCGCAGTACGCCGTCGCGTGCACCAGATCAGCTTCGAGGAACTCGAGGACGTGGTCGGCGTCTGGGTTGACGCAGCCCTGCGCCTGACCACCCGCGACCTGAAACTGATGCAGCGGCTGGTATCCCGGCAGAACGGCCTGCAGGAACCGGCTGTGGTCCACTGAGCCCCTGGAAAAGCATGAGAAAACAACGCCAGCGGAGCTCTGTTACACTGGGCAAAAGGCCATCCCGGGCCCAGGGGCAAGGCAAGACCGAGGATATGTCCGAACACGAGCACTCCTACACCATGGAGCAGACTTCCCGCCTGCTCGGCATTTCCGCGCAGAAGCTCCGGCGCTGGGATGAACAGGGCATCCTCGGCGCCCAGCGAACCGAAGGGGGCCATCGCCGTTACCCCCGGGAAGTCATCGACCGCCTGGTCCAGGCCAACGGCGGCGCGTTTGCCGAAAAGACCTCCCGCGAGCTGGCCAGCGTCAAGAAAACCCTCGCCGAAAAAAGGCGGATCATCCAGCTGCTGATCGAGAGCGAGGGACGTTACCGCGATCTCGTGGAGACCTCCCACGACCTGATCTGGCAGACCGATGCCGAGGGGCGCTTCACCTACCTGAATGCCGCGGCCCACGAGATTTTCGGGCTGGCGCCGCAGGACCTGATCGGCCGCTGCTTTTTCAGCTTCGAAGCCAACGGCGCTCATGTGCCGAACCGGCGTTTCCTGTCCACGCTGCGCCGCAGCGGGGAGGTGCAGAACCACGTCACGCACCTGACCACCGCCAGGGGCGAGGACCGCTGGATCGGCATCAATGCCCGCATCACGCGCGACGAAAACGGGCAAATGCTCGGCATCCGCGGCACCGCCCGCGATGTGACCGAGCAGCATCTCGCAATCCGGCGCGCCGAACACGTCGCGCTTCACGACGCGCTGACCGACCTCCCCAACCGCAGTGCGCTGCAACGACAGGTCGAGACCGCGCTGCAGTCGGGACAGCCGGGTGCAGTCGTGATGATCGACATGGACCATTTCAAACGGGTCAACGCGGTCTTCGGCCACGGCGCCGGCGACCAGCTCGTGCTGGGCCTCGCCGGCGTGCTGCGCAGCGTAGCCCGCGACCGCCACGGCGAGCTGTTCCGCATCGGTGAAGACCAGTTCGCGCTGCATCTTCCCGATGCACGCCGCGAGGAAGCGCAGGCTGCAGCAGCCGTGGCACTGGATGCCGTCCAGAACTACCGGTTTGAAACCTCGCGCAACCGCGTCATATCCAGCATCACCGCATCAATCGGCGTCGCGCTGCACCCGCTGCACGGCGACACCTGGGCAGGCCTGCTCGCCGCGATGGATGCGGCGACACACCAGGCCAAGGACCAGGGACGGAATCGCGTCGCACTGTTCAACCCGGCCTCCGATGCCTTGCGGTCCAGCCATCGCCGGACCCACTGGTCGAGGTTCATCGCCGAGGCACTGGAACAGGATGAAATCGCGCTTTATGTTCAGCCCGCGGTACAGCTGCGCACCGGCACTTCGGTGCACCAGGAAATATTCATGCGCATCCGCGACGAGAACGGCCAGTGGGCGGAGGCGCAGCAGTTCTTCGGCACCGCGGAATCCATGGGGTATGCCCCCGCGCTCGACCTGCGTGTGCTGACGCGCATGCTGACGCACATCCACGATCAGGGCAGCCAACCGCTGCAACGCTACTCGATGAACCTGTCGGCGGCATCGATCTCCGACCGTGCCTGGGTCCGGGAATTCGTAGAGATCATGCAGGACTCCGGCGTGCCGGGCGAGCGCCTGGTTTTCGAACTCAGCGAGAAGGCGGCGATGGAAAACATCGATGCCACGGCGTCGTTCATCGACCAGCTGCGGCCGCTGGGATCGCGCTTCGCGCTTGATGACTTCGGTACCGGCTTCAGCTCCTTCTATTACCTGAAGCGTTTCGAGGTCGATTACCTGAAAATCCATGCGAGCTTTACGCAGGATCTGCACGAAAACTCGGAAAGCCGGGTGTTCATGAAGGCCGTCAACGGGCTGGCACGTGATCTCAAGCGTCAGGTGGTCGCCAAGGGCGTCGAGAACGCGGAAACGCTGAAGCTGCTGAAAGAAACCGGCACCCTGTACGGACAGGGGCGTTTTCTGCAGCCGGTGGCACAACTCGGCGAAGGCATGGCCGGCGGCCGCGGCGCGCGACGCGCCTGAACCTGCGGCTGGCGCCCTACCACTCTCCCTTGCGGATCTTCTCGGCCCACAGCAGGCCGGTGACCGCCTTGGCCTCGGTGATGGCACCGTCACGCACCCACTCCAGCGCCCGCGCCAGCGGCACGGTCATCACTTCGAGGAACTCATCCTCGTCGAGGGCGTCGCCGACATGCGCCAGTCCCCGGGCAAGGTAAAGCTCGATATGCTCGTCGGAATAGGCAATACAGGGATGCAGCGTCGCGAGGTGACGCCAGTCCTGCGCGACGTAACCACACTCCTCCCGCAGCTCACGTTTTGCGGTCGCCAGCGGGTCCTCGCCGGGGTCGATCTTCCCGGCAGGCAACTCGATGAAGTGCCGCGCCAGCGGGTAGCGGAACTGGCGTTCGAGCACGATGGTATCCGGGTCGGGCATGGCGATGATCATCGCCGCGCCGGGATGACGGATGTATTCCCGGGTGGCCTGCCTGCCGCCGGGCAGGAGAACCGTGTCGCGACGCACATGCAGCAGCACGCCGTCGAAGACCGTATCGGAATCGATGGCGGTTTCGCTGAAATCCGTGAGTCCGTCATGCGCCATGATGATGTCCGGCCCAGGCTTTTATCCGGGCCCTAAAGTCCCGGCTTGCGCCAGAGGTAGCGGTAGACGTATCCGGGATAAGCGAACACCAGGAACAGGCAAATGGTGACCACGTAGAACTCCCAGCGCTGGGGGTGCACCTGTCCCGCCCTGCTCTCCATCAGCCAGGCTGCAAGGCCGGCAAAAAAATACAGCACGACGAGTTCGAGCAGGCGCCAGGCCAGGGATTTGCCGCCGGCCGGGGCCGGCCCCGCAAACAAAATCCTCTCCGTCAGGAACGGCAGGTTGGCGAGCACCACAGCCAGCAGCAGCAGCGCCGCAACGCTCCAGTCCATGTCTGTCGCCTAGATCGAAGCGCGGACCGCTTCGATGCAAAGCACCATCAGCGGCTGCGGGGCAATGCCGAGTACGATCACCGCGAGGCCGTTCACCGAAAGCAGCGCGCGCACGTCGCCTCCGGCCCTGACCGGAGCAGTATCGCGCGGCTCGTCGAAATACATGAGCTTGACGATGCGCAGGTAGTAAGAGGCACCTATCAGCGAGAAAAGCACGGCGATCACGGCCACCCACCACAGCCCGACCTGGACGACGGCCTGCAGCACGGAGAGCTTGGCATAGAAGCCTACGGTCGGCGGAATGCCCGCCATCGAGAACATCAGCAGCAGCATCAGGAAGGCATACCAGGGGCTGCGCTGATTCAGTCCGCGATAATCATCCAGGTCCTCGGCCTCGAAGCCGCCGCGGGTGAGCAGCAGGATCACGCCGAAGGCGCCCAGCGTCATCAGCACGTAGACCACGACGTAGAACATGCCGGCGCCGTAGCCGTCGATGGTGCCGGAAAGCACTCCCAGCAGCAGGAAGCCCATGTGCGAAATCGTCGAATACGCCAGCATGCGCTTCAGGTTGGTCTGCATGATGGCCGTCAGGTTGCCGATAGCCAGCGACAGCACCGCCATGATCAGCAGCATCTGCCGCCATTCCTCGAACAGCGCGTCCGCGCCCAGCGCCTGCGCCAGCAGCCGCATGACGATCGCGAAAGCCGCAAACTTCGGCGCCGAGCCGATGAACAGGGTCACCGCGGTCGGCGCGCCCTGGTAGACGTCGGGCACCCACATGTGGAAAGGCACGGCGCCGAGCTTGAAACCGAGTCCGGCAACGATGAACACCAGCGCGAACACCAGCACCGCCTGCGCGCGCACGCCCTCCGCGGAAAGCTGCGCGAGCCGGGTGATTTCCAGGGTGCCGGTTGCGCCATAGAGCATCGACATGCCGTAGAGCAGCATGCCCGAGGCCAGGGCACCGAGCACGAAATATTTCATCGCCGCCTCGGTCGCCTTCACCGAGTCCCGCTGCAGCGCGACCATCGCGTAGAGTGAAAGTGACAGCAGTTCGAGGCCCAGGTACAGCGTCAGCAGGTGATTGGCCGAAATCATCACCATCATGCCCAGGGTCGCGAACAGCGCCAGCGCAAAGAATTCGCCGCGGAACATGCCGCGCGCGACCGTGTAGGCGCGGGCGTAGACCAGGATCGTGATCACCGCGAGACAGGTCAGCAGCTTCAGCGCATCGGCCATCAGGTCATCGACGAACATGCCGCTGAAGGTGTACACCGGCTCGGGATTTCCGGTGAAGAAGGTCAGCAGGGCGCAGCCGGCAAGCGTCGCCTGTGTCAGCCCGTAGGTGACGATGCGGTTGTCGTCGCTGATGAACAGGTCGGCGATCAGGATCACACAGGCCATCACGAGCAGGAACAGCTCGGGATAAGCGGGCCACAAAGGGGTGATGTATTCCATCGTTGTTTACCTGTACCCGGCCTATTGCACCGGCAGTTTGCTGTACGAGACGTGGGTCAGCAGCTCGCTGACAGAGACGTGCAGCACCTCGGCAAAGGGCTGCGGCCACACGCCCATCACCAGCACCAGCACGGCAAGCACGCCGAGGATCAGGAATTCGCGGACATTGACGTCTTTCAGTTCCGCCACATGATTGTTGGCGACGGGGCCGAACACCACTCGCTTGTACATCCACAGCGTATAGGCGGCGCCGAAGATCAGCGTGATCGCCGCGGCAAAGGCAAACCAGAAATTGACCTTGACCGCGCCCATGATCACCAGGAACTCGCCGACAAAACCGCTGGTTCCCGGCAGGCCGGCGTTGGCCATTGCGAACAGCATGAACAGTGCTGCAAATACCGGCATCCTGTTGGCAACCCCGCCGTAATCGGCGATCTGCCGCGAGTGCATACGGTCATAGAGCACGCCGACGCAAAGGAACAGCGCGCCGGAGACGAAGCCATGGGAGATCATCTGAATGATCGCACCTTCCACGCCCTGGGCATTGAACAGGAAGATGCCCAGCGTGACGAAACCCATGTGCGAGATCGACGAATAGGCGATCAGCTTCTTCATGTCGGTCTGCACCAGCGCGACGAGACCGATGTAGACCACCGCGATCAGCGACAGCGCGATCACCACCGGCGCAAGATGGATGCTGGCATCGGGGACGATCGGCAGCGACAGCCGCAGGAAACCGTAGCCCCCGAGCTTGAGCATGATCGCGGCCAGCACCACCGAACCGCCGGTGGGCGCCTCGACGTGGGCGTCGGGCAGCCAGGTATGCACCGGCCACATCGGCACCTTCACCGCAAAGGCCATGAAAAATGCAATAAAAACAAGTACTTGCAATACCATCGGCAACTGCGTCGCGTAGAGGTCGAGGAACGCGAAGCTGCCGCCGGCAGCGTTGTAGAGATAAATCAGCGCAACCAGCGACAGCAGCGAGCCGAGCAGCGTGTAGAGGAAGAATTTCATCGCCGCGTAGACGCGATTGGGCCCGCCCCAGACCCCGATGATGATGAACATCGGGATCAGCGTCGCCTCGAAGAACACGTAGAACAGCATCGCATCGAGCGCGGAAAACACGCCGTTCATCAGTCCCGACAGCACCAGGAAGGCCGCCAGGTACTGCGCGACGCGGGTCCGTATCACCTCCCAGGCCGCGATGACGACAAGAACGGTGGTGAAGCTGTTGAGCAGGATCAGCAGCAGCGAGATGCCGTCGATGCCGAGGTGGTAATTGATGTTGAAGGTCTCGATCCAGGGCCTCAGCTCGCCGAACTGGAAACCGGTCTGCAGCAGGTCGAAACCGGTGTAGAGCGGCACCGTGACCGCGAAGCCGAGAACGGCGCCGACCAGCGCGACCACGCGCGCCGCCTGCGCATTGCGGTCGCCGCCGGTGCACAGCACCGCGACGCCGGCGATGATCGGCACCCAGATGGCGAGGCTCAGTAACGGTAATCCCTGCATCATCAGCTCTTCATTCCCGGTTTCAGCCGCTGTAGGCCAGCGTGAGCAGCAGCAGGACGCCGATGATCATCGCGAAGGCATAGTGATAGATGTAGCCCGACTGCAGATGCCGCACCACGGCGGCGAACCAGCCGACCAGACGCGCCGAGCCGTTGACCATCACGTTGTCGATCACCGCCACATCGCCGCCCTTCCACAGTCCGGTGCCCAGCGCGCGCGCGCCGCCGGCGAAGAACCAGTCATTGAAGCGGTCGAGGCCGTATTTCTCCATCAGGATCGTCACCACCACGCCCCACCGCCGGCGCAGTTTTGCCGGCAGCTCCGGCCGCAGGATGTAGAGGAACCAGGCGGTGCCGGCACCGGCCACCGCCAGCCAGAACGGCAGCGTGCCCAGCGCATGGCTCATCATGCCGAAAACGCCGTGGAAGTTCTGCGCCATCACCGCCATCGCGGTGTGCGCCGGATTGACGGTTATCGCGCTGCCGAAATAATTGCCGTAGACGAAGCTGCCGATGAACCAGCCGGCGCAGACCGAGGGAATCGCCAGCAGCACCAGCGGCACCCACACCACCGCCGGCGATTCGTGCGGCTTGTGCGCCTCGCCGTGATGATCATCGTGTTCGTCGTGGCCGTGGTCGTCGTGGTGGCCCGCCGCAGCGGCCTCCGCATCCGCTGCCCTTACATCAGGATGCTGCGGATCGGCAAAGCGCTCCTTGCCGTGGAAGGCGTAAAACACCAGGCGGAAGGAATAGAAGCCGCCGACGAACACCCCCGCCACGGCCAGCGCGTAGGCAAAGCCGGCCCCCGGCACCGTCGCATGGTGCAGCGCCTCGACAATGGTTTCCTTGGAAAAGAAGCCGGCGAAGGGCGGCAGCCCGGCATTGGCGATGGCGCCGATCAGCACCGTCAGGTAGGTGATCGGCATGTATTTCGCGAGGCCGCCCATCTTGCGCATGTCCTGCTGGTGGTGCATCGCGATGATCACCGAGCCGGCGCCGAGGAACAGCACCGCCTTGAAGAAGGCGTGCGTGAAGAGGTGGAAAATCGCCGCCGAGTAGGCCGAGGCGCCCAGCGACATGGTCATGTAGCCCAGCTGCGACAGCGTCGAGTACGCCACCACGCGCTTGATGTCGTACTGCACGGTGGCGATCAGCGCCATGAAGAAGGCCGTGATCGCGCCGATCACCAGCACGAAGGACAGCGCGGTCTCCGACAGCTCGAACAGCGGCGACATCCGCGCCACCATGAAAATGCCGGCGGTCACCATGGTCGCGGCGTGGATCAGCGCCGAGATGGGGGTCGGGCCTTCCATCGAATCCGGCAGCCAGACGTGCAACGGGAACTGCGCTGACTTGCCCATCGCACCGATGAACAGCAGGATGCAGATCACGGCGATCAGCGACCATTCGACGCCGGGGAAAAGCTCGATGGTGTTGCCGGCAAGCCGCCCGGCATTGGCGAACACCGCGGCATAGTCCAGCGTGCCGAAATACATCAGCACCAGCGCGATGCCGAGCAGGAAGCCGAAATCGCCGACGCGGTTGACCAGGAAGGCCTTGAGGTTGGCGTAGATTGCCGTCGGCCGGGTATACCAGAAGCCGATCAGCAGGTACGAGACCAGGCCCACCGCCTCCCAGCCGAAAAAGAGCTGAAGGAAGTTGTTGCTCATCACCAGCATCAGCATCGAAAAGGTGAAGAGCGAGATGTAGCTGAAGAAGCGCTGGTAGCCAGGGTCGTCTGCCATGTAGCCGATGGTGTAGATGTGCACCATCAGCGACACGAAGGACACCACCATCATCATCGTTGCCGACAGCGGGTCGATCAGGAAGCCGATCTCGAAACGGATGTTTCCGGACACGAGCCAGGTGTAGACCGGGCCGTTGAACACGTTGCCGGCCATCACGTCGCGGTAGACCAGGAAGGACGCGACCAGGCAGACCACCATGCCCAGTATGGTGATGACATGCGCGGCGCGGCGGCCGATGGCCCAGCCAAAGAGTCCGGCAATGATCGCGCCGGCGAGCGGCGCCAGGGGCACCAGCAGGTAGAGTTTCTGCATCTCGGTCATCGCCGCATCAGCCCTTCATCTGGTTGATGTCTTCGACATGGATGGTGCGCAGGTTGCGGAACAGCACCACCAGGATCGCCAGGCCGATCGCCGATTCGGCGGCGGCCACGGTCAGGATGAAAAACACGAACACCTGGCCCGCGATATCGCCAAGGAAATGCGAGAAGGCAATGAAATTCATGTTGACCGCCAGCAGCATCAGCTCGATCGCCATCAGCAGCACGATGATGTTCTTGCGGTTCAGGAAGATCCCGATCACCGAGATCGCAAACAGGATGGCGCCGAGGACGAGGTAATGCGAAAGCGAGATGCTCATGCCCCGCCCTCCTTTTTCTCCGCCGGCATCGACACGATGCGCACGCGGTCCTCGCGGCGCACGGCCACCTGCTGCGCCGGGTCGTTGTACTTCGCGTGCTTGCGGCGGCGCAGTGTCAGCGCGATCGCGGCGACGATGGCCACCAGAAGGATCACCGCCGCCAGCTCGAAGGGATAAACGTAGTCGGTGTAGAGCAGCCGGCCCAGTTCCTTGGTGTTGCTGTAGCCCGCGGGCGCCGATTCGGGACGCGGCGCCTCGGCGAGGCCGAAATAAGGCCCGGCCAGCACCAGCGCCATTTCGATCACCAGCAGCAGGGCCACCACCGCGCCCACCGGCAGGTAGCTCCAGAACCCCTCGCGCAGCCGGGTCAGGTTGATGTCGAGCATCATCACCACGAACAGGAACAGCACCATCACCGCGCCGACATAGACCAGGATCAGCGCGATGCCGAGGAATTCGGCCTCGAGCTGGATCCAGATCCCGGCGGAGGTGCAGAAGGCGAGCACCAGGAACAGCGCGGCATGCACCGGATTCCTCGCCGTGATCACGCGCAGCGCGGCAAACACCAGCACCGCGGCGAAGAACCAGAAGATGAATTCTTGGAAAGTCATTGTTGTGCGTGAGGAGTGAGGTGTGAGGCGTCAACCCGCGATACGCGCAAGGTTTCCGCTTTCGGCTCCTTACCCTTCACTCCTGTCTCTTTACTGTTCACGTTTAGCGGTATTTCGCGTCAGTCATGCGGTCCCTGGCGATCTGCTCTTCATAGGCATCACCGATCGCCAGCAGCATCGGCTTGGTATAGATCAGGTCACCGCGCTTCTCGCCGTGATATTCAAAGATCCGGGTCTCGACGATCGAATCCACCGGGCAGGATTCCTCGCAGAAGCCGCAGAATATGCACTTGGTGAGATCGATGTCGTAACGCGTGGTGCGGCGCGTGCCGTCCTCGCGCTGCTCGGATTCGATGGTGATCGCCAGCGCCGGGCATACCGCTTCGCAGAGTTTGCAGGCGATGCAGCGCTCTTCGCCGTTAGGATAGCGGCGCAGCGCGTGCAGGCCGCGGAAGCGCGGGCTCTGCGGGGTCTTTTCCTCGGGAAACTGCACGGTGATCTTGCGCGCGAAGAAATAGCGCCCGGTAAGCGCCATGCCCTTCAGCAGCTCGAACAGCAGGAAAGTGCTGAAAAATTTCCGGATCGCCGTCATCCTCATCACCGCCTTATTTCCACCATATCCACAGCGAGGTCTGCATCCAGGCACCGAGCACGACGATCCACACCAGCGTCACCGGGATGAACACCTTCCAGCCGAGACGCATGATCTGGTCATAGCGGTAACGCGGGAAGGTCGCGCGGAACCACAGGAACAGCGAAACCACGAAGAACATCTTGGCAAACAGCCAGCCGGGGCTGGACGCGCCGAGCAGGCCCCAGGACGCCGGAAACGGCGACAGCCAGCCGCCGAGGAACAGGATCGCGGTCAGCGCCGAAATCAGGATCATGTTCGCGTATTCGGCGAGGAAAAACACCGCGAAGGTCATGCCCGAATACTCGACATGAAAGCCGGCGACGATTTCGGATTCGCCCTCGGCGACGTCGAAAGGCGCGCGGTTGGTTTCGGCCACGCCGGAAATCAGGTAGGTCAGGAACAGCGGGAACAGAGGCACCCAGAACCAGCTGAGGAAACCCGCCCCGCCCTGCTGCGCCTTGACGATCTCGCCGAGGTTCAGGCTCTGTGCCGCCATCAGCACGCCGACCAGCGCGAAACCCATTGCGATCTCGTAGGACACGATCTGCGCGGCGGAACGCATCGCGCCGAGGAAGGCGTATTTTGAATTCGATGCCCAGCCGGCAATGATCACGCCGTAGACCCCGAGCGAGGTCATCGCCAGCAGGTAGAGCAGGCTGGCGTCGATGTTCGACAGCACCAGCTCCGGCGAAAACGGCACCACTGCCCAGGCCGCCAGCGCCGGCATGATCGCCATTATCGGCGCCAGCACGAACAGGAACTTGTTGGCACCGGTCGGCACGATGATTTCCTTGACCAGCAGCTTGAGGCCGTCGGCGATAGGCTGCGCGAGGCCGCCGAGCCAGCGGATGCCGAAGAATGTCGTGCGGTTCGGTCCGATGCGGATCTGCATGAAGCCGATCAGCTTGCGTTCCCACAGCGTCAGGTAGGCCACGCACAGCATCAGCGGCACCACGATCATCAGGATTTTCGCAAGCGTCCACACCACCGGCCACAGCGGACCGAGCAGCGATTGCGGATAGGCGAGCAGCGAATCGAGCATCACGCGGTCGCCTTCTGCGCCTGGACGACGCGTTCGAGGGTCAGCGGCGCCGCCGCATCACCGAGCTGCGCGGTCTCCGCGCGTCCCAGCGCAATACGCACGCAATCGGCCGGCAGGCCGTCATCGATCGCATACGGCAGCAGTGCTTCGCCGTCATCCTGGGAAATGCGGACCAGGTCACCGTCGCGCAGGCTCAGGCGATCGGCCAGCGCGCGGCTCATCAGCGCCTGCGGCGGCAACGCGTCGCGAGTCTTCTGCAGGCTGGGCGCACGGCGTGCCAGTGCGTCGGCGGCATAAATCGGTAGCTCGGCAATTCGCGACAGACCCGCCGCCGCAACCGGCAGTGACTCGATCGAATATTGTAACTTATTGTTTTTATTGAATATTTCAGATTTTCCGTGGAGCGCCTCGCGCTGCGCATCGTCGGCACCATCGTGCTCGAAGCCCTCCAGCCCGAGCAGGTTGCCCAGCACGCGCAGTACTTTCCACGCCGGACGCGTCTCGCCCAGCGGCCTCACCACACCGTTGAAGGTCTGCACACGGCCCTCGGTACTGACAAAAGTACCGGCGGTTTCGGTGAACGGCGAAATCGGCAGCAGCACATGGGCATATTCGGTGGCGCCGTGCTGGAAGGGACTCAGCGCGACGACCAGCTCTGCCTGCTTCATCGCGGTGATCGCCTGGCGCGGATTGGCCATGTCGAGTTCAGGTTCTGTACCGAGCAGCAGGTAGGCCTTCAGCGGCGCCTCGATCATCTGCCGTGCATTCTTGCCCGTGACTTTGCCGGTGGGCACACAGCCGGCCACGTAAGCACCGACGCTGTTCGCCGCCGCGCCGAGGAAACCGAAGGGACAGCCGATAATCTGCGCCAGTGCCTGGGCCAGTACCTGCAGGGAAGCCGCAGCAGCATGCTGTTCGGCGAAATTGCCGAGGAACACACCGGCCTTTTCGCCCGAAACGAGGCTTTCCGCGATTCGCCTGGCGGCATCGGTCACAATCACCCCGGCCACTGCGCCGCGTACCGCCTCAGGCAGCGCCGCATTTTTGAGTTCTGCAGCCGCCTTCACCACCTGCGCCAGAACCTGCGGCAGCAGCGCCGGGGCGACAATCGCCTTGTTGGCGACGCGCATCAGCAGCTCGTCGTCTGCGGCATGTATCAGGTTCAGCTGGGCCTGCTTCTTGGTCGACTGGCGCAACCGGTGCGCCAGCAGCGGATGGTCCTTGCGCAGCGTGGAGCCGATCACCAGCACGCGGTCGAGCTGCGCGAACTCCGCGATGCTCATGCCCAGCCAGGGCACACCGGCACGCTTGCCGTCGGCGCTGAAGTCGCTCTGGCGCAGGCGAGAATCGACATTGCCCGAACCGAAACCGCGCAGCAGCTTCTGCAGCAGGTGCAGCTCTTCCAGCGTCTGGTACGGCGTCGCCAGCGCGCCGATCGCTGCCGCGCCATGCGCGGCCTTGATGCGCTTGAGCTCGGAAGCGACGAATTCCAGCGCAACCGGCCATTCGGCCTCCTGCCAGCGGCCGTCGCGCTTCAGCATCGGCTTCGCCAGGCGCTGCTCGGAATTGAGCGCTTCGTACGAGAAACGGTCCTTGTCCGACAGCCAGCACTCGTTGACCGCTTCGTTCTCGCGCGGCAGCGCGCGCATCACCCGGTTCTGCTTGACCTGCAGCGTCAGGTTGGAGCCGAGGCCGCAGTGCGGGCTCACCGAGGGCTTGCGCGTCAGTTCCCAGGTACGGGCGCTGTAGCGGAAGGGCTTCGAGGTCAGTGCGCCGACCGGGCAGAGGTCGATCACGTTGCCCGACAGCTCCGAGTCGACAGTCTTGCCGACGAAGGTAATGATTTCCGAGTGCTCGCCGCGGCCGATCATGCCCAGCTCCATGATGCCGGCGATTTCCTGGCCGAAACGCACGCAGCGCGTGCAGTGGATGCAGCGCGTCATGTCGGTCGAGATCAGCGGGCCCAGGTCCTTGTTGGCGACGACGCGCTTGTCCTCCTGGTAGCGCGACTCGCTGGCGCCATAACCCACGGCGAGATCCTGCAGCTGGCACTCGCCGCCCTGGTCGCAGATCGGGCAATCGAGCGGATGATTGATCAGCAGGAACTCCATCACGCCCTTCTGCGCGGTGACGGCGGCATCCGAATGCGTCCACACTTTCATGCCGTTGGTGACCGGTGTCGCGCAGGCCGGCAGCGGCTTCGGCGCCTTCTCGACCTGCACCAGGCACATGCGGCAGTTGGCGGCGATCGACAGCTTCCTGTGGTAGCAGAAATGCGGCACGAAGGTGCCGGCCTTGTTGGCCGCATCCATGATCGTGCTGCCTTCGGGCACTTCCATCAGCTTGCCGTCGAGTTCAATTTCAAGCATGGCGTCGGCCTAGATATAAGGTGCGACCAGGCACTTCTTGTGGTCGATGTGGTACTGGAATTCGTCGCGGTAATGCTTCAGGAACGCGCGCACCGGCATCGCCGCCGCGTCGCCCAGCGCGCAGATCGTGCGGCCCTGGATGTTCTGCGCCACATTGTCGAGCAGATCGAGATCCTCGGGCCTGCCCTTGCCGTGCTCGATGCGGTCGACCATGCGGTAGAGCCAGCCGGTGCCTTCGCGGCAGGGCGTGCACTGGCCGCAGGACTCCTCGTAATAGAAGTACGACAGGCGCAGCAGCGACTTGACCATGCAGCGCGTCTCGTCCATCACGATCACCGCGCCGGAACCCAGCATCGAGCCGGCCTTGGCTATGGAGTCGTAGTCCATGTCGGTGGCCATCATGATGTCGGCGGGCAGCACCGGCATCGACGAACCGCCGGGGATGACCGCCTTGAGTTTTTTTCCGTCACGCATGCCGCCGGCCATTTCCAGCAGCGTCGCGAAAGGCGTGCCGAGCTTGATCTCGTAGTTGCCGGGGCGTGCCACGTCACCGGACACCGAAAAGATCTTGGTGCCGCCGTTGTTGGGCTTGCCCATGTTGAGGAAAGCCTCGCCGCCGTTGTTGATGATCCAGGGCACCGCGGCGAAGGTCTCGGTGTTGTTGATCGTGGTCGGCTTGCCGTAGAGGCCGAAGCTGGCCGGGAACGGCGGCTTGAAGCGCGGCTGGCCCTTCTTGCCTTCCAGGGACTCGAGCAGCGCGGTTTCCTCGCCGCAGATGTAGGCACCGAAGCCGTGATGGGCATGCAGCTGGAAGGAAAAATCGGAACCGAGGATGTTGTTGCCGAGGTAACCCGCGGCGCGCGCCTCTTCCAGCGCCTCCTCGAACCGCTCGTAGACCTCCCACACCTCGCCGTGGATGTAGTTGTAGCCCACGGTGATGCCCATCGCGTAGCCGCCGATGATCATGCCCTCGATCAGGATATGCGGGTTGTAGCGCAGGATGTCGCGGTCCTTGAATGTGCCCGGCTCGCCTTCATCGGAGTTGCACACCAGGTATTTCTGTCCCGGAAACTGCCGCGGCATGAAGCTCCACTTCAGACCGGTCGGGAAGCCGGCCCCGCCGCGGCCGCGCAACGCCGACTTCTTGAGTTCGTTGATGATGTTCTCGGGCGGCATTTTCTCGCCGAGGATCTTCCCCAGCGCCGAATAGCCGCCGCGCGCCTCATAGTCCTTCAGGCGCCAGTTGCTGCCGTTGACGCCCTTCATGATCAGGGCGTCCGGCCCGAAGATGTCGCCCGAGAACGGCGGAATCGGCAGGCCCATCACTTGAGCTCCTTCAGCAGCTGGTCGATCTTCTCCGGACTCATCGCACACAGCATTTTCTTGTTGTTCTGCAGCATCACCGGCGCATCGCCACAGGCGCCCATGCACTCGCCCTCCTTCAGCGTGATGCGGCCATCGGCGGTGGTTTCGTTGAAGCCGATGCCCAACGCCTTTTTCAGGTGTTCCGCGGCAAGGGTCGCACCCTGCAGCGCGCAGGGCAGGTTGGTGCAGATTGTCAGCTTGTGCCTGCCTACGGGCTTCAGGTCGTACATCGTGTAAAACGTCGCGACCTCGTAGACGGCAACCGGCGGCATGCCGAGATACTGCGCGACGAAATCCATGGTCTCGGTCGACAGCCAGCCCTTTTCGTCCTGCGCGATGGTCAGCGCGGCCATCACCGCCGAATCCTTGCGGTCCGCGGGGTACTTGGCAACGGCCCTGTCGATCTTCGCCAGCGACTCGGGGGACAACATCATGGGCGCGTTCATCGGTCACTCACCTGTCAATCTCCCCGAACACGATGTCCTGGGTGCCGATGATCGCCACCACGTCGGCAATCATGTGGCCACGCGCCATCTCGTCCAGTCCCGCAAGATGCGCAAAACCCGGGGCGCGGATCTTCAGCCTGTACGGCTTGTTGGCACCGTCGGACACCAGGTAGATGCCGAACTCGCCTTTCGGATGCTCCACCGCTGCATAGGCCTCACCCGGCGGCACATGCATGCCCTCGGTGAACAGCTTGAAGTGGTGGATCAGCTCTTCCATGTTGGTTTTCATCGCCACCCGTGACGGCGGCGCCACCTTGTGGCTGTCGGCCATCACCGGGCCGGGATTTTTCCGCAGCCACTCGACGCACTGCCTGACAATGCGGTTCGACTGCCGCATCTCCTCGACGCGCACCAGGTAACGGTCATAACAGTCGCCGTTGACCCCCACCGGCACGTCGAACTCCATGCGGTCGTAGACCTCGTACGGCTGCTTCTTGCGCAGGTCCCAGGCAATGCCCGAGCCGCGCAGCATCGCGCCTGTGAATCCCATTTGCAACGCACGCTCCGGCGACACCACACCGATGCCGACCGTGCGCTGTTTCCAGATCCGGTTGTCGGTGAGCAGGGTCTCGTATTCGTCGACGTAGGCCGGGAAACGCTGCGTGAAATCCTCGATGAAGTCGAGCAGCGAACCCTGGCGGTTTTCATTGAGTTCGCGGATCGCCGCCGCGTTGTGGATGCGCGAGGCAGAGTACTGCGGCATCGAGTCCGGCAGGTCGCGGTAGACACCGCCCGGGCGGTAATAGGCCGCGTGCATGCGCGCGCCGGATACCGCCTCGTACATGTCGAACAGGTCCTCGCGCTCGCGGAAGCAGTAGAGGAACACCGTCATCGCACCGATGTCGAGGCCGTGGCAGCCGAGCCACAGCAGGTGGTTCAGCAGCCGGGTGATCTCGTCGAACATCACCCGGATGTACTGGGCGCGCTCGGGCACCTCGATGCCCAGCAGCTTTTCGATCGCCATCACATAGGCGTGCTCGTTGGCCATCATCGACACGTAGTCGAGACGGTCCATGTACGGCACCGACTGGATGAAGGTCTTGTTCTCGGCCAGCTTCTCGGTCGCGCGGTGCAGCAGGCCGATATGCGGGTCTGCCCGCTCGATGACCTCGCCGTCGAGCTCCAGCACCAGGCGCAGCACGCCGTGGGCCGCCGGATGCTGCGGCCCAAAGTTCATCGTATAGTTTTTGATTTCCGCCATTGGTCAGCGCTCGCAACCGCACGCCCGTGATCCGCAGGCGTGGAGAACTTCTGTGGAGGCTAACCGGCGCAAGCCGGTTAAGCCCCGTCGCTCGACGGGGCGGCCGGAACTAAAGTTCATCGTGTAGTTCTTGATCTCGGCCATTTAAAAACTGAAAAACAAATCAGCCACAGAGAACACAGAGATCACAGAGGAAACCCTCTGCAATACACCGGTTTTAGGCATTTCTCTGTGTTCTCTTTGTGTTCTCTGTGTCCTCTGTGGCAAAAGTTTTTGCAAGCAATCAGCCTTTGCGGAATCCCTCGGAGTCCGCGTAATTCTCTTCGCGCACGATGCGCGGCGTGATCACGCGCGGCTCGATGGTCACCGGCTGGTAGATCACGCGCTGCTGCTCGGGGTCATAGCGCATCTCGACATTGCCCGACAGCGGAAAATCCTTGCGGAAGGGATGGCCGATGAAGCCGTAGTCGGTCAGCAGCCTGCGCAGGTCGGGATGGCCGGTGAACATGATGCCGTAGAGGTCGAAAGCCTCGCGTTCGTACCAGTTGGCCGAGGACCAGACCCCGATCACCGACGCGAGCACCGGAAAATCGTCATCCGGCGCAAAGACCCGCAGCCTGACACGCTGGTTCAGGGAAACGCTCAGCAGGTGGTAAACCACGGCAAAGCGCCGCCCCTGCCATTCACCCTCCCGGTAGTCGCTGTAGTCCAAGCCGCAAAGGTCGATCAGCTGCTCGAAACGCAACGCGGGGTCATCGCGCAGCATGGCGCAGGCAGTCAGCAGGTCGCCGGCCTCGACCACGGCGGTGACCTCGCCCAGCCTGCTCTCGGCGCTGACAAGCCTTTCGCCGAGCACGGTCTGCAGCGCAGCAATCAGGTTTTCGTTGGTGGTCATGGGCTGGCGTCGCGACTAGCGGGCAATGGTGTTGGTGCGCTTGATCTTGTTCTGCAACTGGATGATGCCGTAGAGCAGCGCTTCCGCCGTCGGCGGGCAGCCCGGCACGTAGATGTCCACCGGCACGATGCGGTCGCAGCCGCGCACCACCGAATAGGAATAATGGTAGTAACCGCCGCCGTTGGCGCAGGACCCCATCGAGATCACCCAGCGCGGCTCCGCCATCTGGTCATAGACTTTGCGCAGCGCCGGCGCCATCTTGTTGCACAGCGTGCCGGCAACGATCATCACATCGGACTGGCGCGGGCTGGGCCGGAACACGATGCCGAAACGGTCGAGGTCATAACGCGCCGCGCCGGCATGCATCATTTCCACCGCACAGCAGGCGAGACCGAAGGTCATCGGCCACAGCGAACCGGTACGCGTCCAGTTGACCAGCGCGTCCACGGAAGTCGTGAAGAAGCCGCGCTCGTTCAGGTCATGGTTGATGGTTTCAACGGCACCCATGGGTCACCTCGAACCTGTAATGCAAAGACCTCTTGCCGGCGCCTCCGGACAGCCTGTGCAAACTCCCCGCGCCAGTGCGTCGGCGCCCGAAAACGCTCGCTTGAGCGCCGATCCCCGCAAGCGGGGCCCCTCGCCGCGTAGCTGCATTCGGCGCCTCCGCACCGCCGCGGCAAGCTCCATCTTCCGGACGTCGGCGCCGGAAAACGCTCGCTTGAGCGTCGATCCCCGCAAGCGGGGCCCCTCGCCGCGTAGCTCGCATTTTCACTCCCACTCCAGCGCTCCCTTCTTCCATTCATAGATGAAGCCGACAACCAGAATGGCAAGGAAGAACATCATGGAAAGAAATCCGAACATGCCGATTTCCTGCAACACCACGGCCCAGGGAAAAAGAAACGCAATCTCGAGATCAAACAGGATGAACAGGATCGCGACCAGGTAGTAGCGCACGTCGAAACGCATGCGCGCATCCTCGAAGGCCTCGAAGCCGCACTCGTAAGGGGAAAGTTTCTGCTGATCCGGCTTGTGTGAACCGACGACGCGACTGGCAACCCAGCCGGCGGCAACCGGGGCCACACCGAAGGCCAGCCCCACGGCGATGAACATCAGAATCGGGAAATAACCTTCCAGCATCTGCCGCCTTCTGCGATTTTTCTGCCAAATCCGCGTCCCGCTGCATCCGGAACGCCTGCACTGACCTGCTTGCTGCCCAAATCTGGTGTCGACGGAGAGACTCGAACTCTCACGGCTTTCGCCACCGCCCCCTCAAGACGGCGTGTCTACCAATTCCACCACGTCGACCAAAACAAAACTGCTGCTTAACCTGCTGACTGCCTGAACGCCATGCTTGCCGGGAATTACTTGCCCGAATTCGCGGCATCCCCGCCCTTGGAGTCACCGGCCGCTGCCGGCGAAGGAACCGGGACCGCGGATGCCGGTACCGATGGCGGGGGCGTCGGAATCTGCGCAGGCAGTGAAGCCGGCGAGGGAACCGTTTCCACGGGCTGCGCCATGACGCCCTTGTTGTCGCCACCCTTGGACGACACGATGGTCAGGCCGATGCTGGTCACGAAAAATATGGTCGCCAGCACTGCAGTAGTGCGGCTGAGGAAATTGGCCGACCCGGAAGAACCGAACACGCTGCCGGCGGACCCTGTGCCGAATGCCGCGCCCATGTCGGCCCCCTTGCCATGCTGCAGCAGCACCAGACCGATGATGGTCAGCGCCGCAATGATATGTATTACCAGGATCAGTACTTCCATGACATTAAGCCTCGATCAATGTTTCTGCGCCGCCGCCCGGCAGATCGCAGCAAATTCTTCGGCCACCAGCGCCGCACCACCAATCAACCCGCCGTCAATGTCCGCCATCGCAAACAACTGCGCCGCATTGGCCCCCTTGACGCTGCCGCCATACACGATGCGAACCTCGGCCGCGACTGAGGCATCGGCTTCCGCCAGGCGGCTGCGGATGAACGCATGAACCGACTGCGCCTGCTCCGGGGTCGCCGTCTTGCCGGTGCCGATCGCCCACACCGGTTCGTAGGCCACCACCGCATCCCGCATTGCCGCAGCGCCGCAACGCTGTATCACCGCCTGCAACTGCCTGTCCACGACCTGTTCGGTGGCGCCGGACTCGCGTTCCGCCAGCGTCTCGCCAACACACAACACCGGAACCAGACCCGCCTCGCGGGCAACTGCAAACTTTTCCGCCACCAGAGCATCTGTCTCGCCGAACAGCGCACGCCGCTCGGAGTGCCCGACGATCACGTGGCTGCAGCCGGAATCCTTCAGCATCGCCGCCGACACCGCTCCGGTGTAGGCCCCGTTGCCGAACTGGCACAAATCCTGGGCACCCAGCGCGGTCTTCGTTGCGCCGAGCAGCGACTGCACCTGTTGCAGATAGACAAACGGCGGGCAAATGACGCTTTCAATGCCGGAAAACCCGGCCATCGCCGGCGCCAGAGCCGTCAACAGTGCCTCGTTGGCGGCCCGATTGCCGTTCATTTTCCAGTTGCCTGCTACAAACTTGACCCGCATTTCCGGCCCGGCCCGATTAAACCGCAGGATTTTACCGGGTGTGGGTTACCCGGTCAATTTGCCGAGGGGCCTGCTGCACCGCGAAAACCACATGAAATAAAAAGGTTTTTCGCTGTTCCGGTCAAGCCGGGCTGACTGCGCAAATCCGCTGCACGGCCGCCGGCCGGGGATGCTCCACGACCAGATCCTCGTAGGCCACCACGTGCGCTTCACCCACGACCTGCAGCAGTTCGCCATGCCGCAGCAGGAAATCCGGATTGGTCGGGCGGCCGTATTTCTCGTTTCCCTGCGCAAATGTTTCATAAATGAGCACTCCGCCAGGGGCCAGAGCCGCCATCAGCAGGGGAAACAGCGGGCGATGCAGATAATTGGTGACCACCACGGCATCAAAGCTGCGCCCTGAATACGGCCAGGGTCCGGCTTCGATGTCGGCGCACAGCGCCGTCACCGATCCGCAGGCCGTCAGCGCGGCAATCGCCCCGGCATCACGGTCCACCGCATCCACAGGGTGTCCGCGGCCCGCAAAAAACAGGGCATGCCGCCCGCGACCGCAAGCCAGATCCAGCACCCTGCCCCGGGACTTCACCAGGGATGCAAAACGCTGCACCCATGCTGAAGGGGTGTTGATGGCGCCATGCGCAGGCGTATCGGCAGGCATCATGTGCCGTCAAGGGCGGCAGGACGCCGCCGCCCTCAGCTTACGCGGATGTTCTTGAACTGCCACGGGTCAGACGCATCCAGATCCTCCTCGAAAGGATGATTGCGCCCCTGCAGCGGCGTCCAGTCCGAATAGGCGCCGACCAGCTTGCCGAGATAGGGATTTGCGATCTCGAGCACACGACGGTAATCCATGTCATCCGGATCGATGATGCCCACCTGCGGGTTCTCCATCGCCCACACCACGGCACCGAGAACGCCGGCAGCCACCTGCAGGCTGGTGGCATTGTTGTGCGGGGCCAGCCGGCGGGCCTCGTGAATCGACAGCTGGGAGCCGTACCAGTAAGCCCCCTTCTTATGCCCCAGCAACAGCGCCCCCAGCTCGTCCACACCTTCGGTGATCTCGTCGCGATACAGGCGCCTCTGCTCCTGCCCGATCCAGTTGCGGCCGGCGAGTTCGTGCACCGACAGCACGGTATCGTCACAGGGGTGGTAGGCGTAATGACAGGTCGGGCGGTAGATCACCTTGTCGCCCTCGCGAACGGTCAGGTAATCGGAAATCGAAATCGCCTCGCCGTGGGTGATCAGGAAACCGTGGAAAGCTCCCTCGTTCGGTGTCCAGGTGCGCACCTTGACCGAGGCGCCGGGACGGTTCAGGTAAATCGCCGCCTTGCAGCCGAAATCGTGATGCCGCCCTTCCGGCGGAAAATGCTTTTCGTGCGTGCCCCAGCCCAGCTCGCAGGGCTGCGAGCCCTCTCCGATAAAGCCGTCGACCGACCAGGTGTTGACGAACTCGCCGGGACGCTTGCGCGGCGTCGCGTACTGGGTATCACGCTCGGAACAATGGATGGACTTGATGCCCAGTTCCATCGCCAGCGCCGCCCATTCCGTCCGCGACCGGGGAATCTCCGTACGGCCAAGGATGTCTCGCGCGAGATTGACCAGGGCCTGCTTCACCCAATGCGAGATGAGTCCGGGGTTCGCACCGTGCGTCGGAATCACCGTCGGCCCGGCCGGATACTTCTTCCGCAGTTCGAGCACTTCCTCGCGCTGACCGTAGTTCGAACGGCGCGACGCGGACACCGACGGGTCGGTATAACCACCTGCCCAGGGCTCAATGCAGGAGTCCGTGTAGAGCACGCCCTTTTCACAGCAGTACTCGATCAACGCAGAACTCGCCACGTCGACGGACAGGTTGATCAGGAAATCGCCCCGCTCCAGGCGGGAGTCGAGGATCGCGCGGTAATTCTCGCGCGTAAGCGGGTTTATTTCGTAGCGGATGCCGAAGGATTCAGCCTCGGCGCGGCCACGGTCGTGCCCCGTGATGATGGAGATGCGTTCTTTCGGAATGTCGATGTGGCGCAACAGCAGCGGCAAAACGCCCTGCGCGACCGAACCGAAACCGACGAAAACGATTTTCCCGGGGAATTTGAAATATTTCTGATCTGCCATTTCATAAACTGGTGTTGTCGTTTTTCGGGAACCCGGAGTCTAACAACATTTGTCCTGCCGGCACAGCAATGAACCCGGCACTCAGCCGCACTGCCTATTCGGCAATGCCGCCGTCATGCACGAGCGCCTTACGGCACCCGTAACTGATCCACAGGACGTTGTTTTTATTGCGCATTCCGCAGCGGGCCCGAAACTGCCAAGAAACTGCCAATCGTCCGACCCGGAATCGAATGAAAGCGTTTGCATTGCCGCGGCGCTTTCATCTACCCTTGTCGTTGCGCGTGAAGCGACGGATCGCACGATCGCAGATAAAAAAAGACGGCGCGCGAAGCAGCCACAACACCAAAGGAGATCGCATGACTACCGCATTGATAGGAAGGACCCTGCTCGCGGCCTGCATCACCACGGCTGGAGCATTCGCCATCGCCGCACCGGCAGCAGCGCAGGAAAAATACCCCACACGCCCCATCGAATTCGTGGTGCCCTGGGGACCGGGTGGCGGCGCGGACCAGCTGGCGCGGAAGATCGGACCCGGACTGGAAAAAGCGCTCGGCGTGTCGCTGCCGGTCATCAACGTCGCCGGAGCCACCGGCCAGACCGGCCTCACCAAGATGCTCACCTCAGCCAGCGACGGCTATTCGATTTCGGTGTTCATCGCCGACACGCTGGCGCTGCAGATGGAGCCCGCCACCAAGTGGAAACTTGCGGACTTCACCCCCGCGGCGATCATGATCCAGCAGCCCTCGGCCTTCATGGTGGCGTATAACAGCCCGCTGAAAACCTGGAAAGACGTCGAGGCGGAAGCCAAGAAACGCCCGCTCAAGGTCGGCGTCACCGGATTCGGCAGTGTCGATGACCTGCACGTGCTCTACTTCACCGGCAAGGGCCTGAAAATGCAGTCAGTGCCGTTTCCAAAACCTGCAGAGCGCTACACCTCGGTGCTGGGCGGTCACGCCGACCTGGTCTATGAGCAGCTCGGCGACGTCAAGAGTTTCCTCGACAGCAAGCAGATGCGGCCGGTGGTGATATTTGCCGACAAGCGTTTCCCGGACTTCAAGGATGTGCCCACCGGCAAGGAACTCGGCCACGACATCATCATCAACCAGTTCCGCGCCATCATCATGAAGGCCGGCACCGACCCGGCGAGGGTGAAGGCGGTGTCGGATGCCCTCGCCAAGGTCGCCGCGACCGACGACTACAAGGCCTGGCTGAAGGAACAGTTTGCCGACGCCGCCAGCTTCGTACCGGCCGCCGGCGCCGCCGCCTTCATGAAGGGCGAACTCGAGGCCATGCGCAAATACGCGCCCAAGAAGTAAACAGCAGCGCCGGGGCGCAGCGGAAACGCTGTGCCCCGCATTACGTCAGGCGACGCGACCGCATGTTCCCCTTCCACCGCATCTCCCTGCGCCGGCTTGCACCCTATCTGCTGGTCGGCGGCGCAGGGCTTTACCTGTTCTATGTGGCAACGCAGTTCGAATTCCACCGTCGCGCGGGCACGCTGGGCCCCGACTTCTGGCCCAAGCTGATACTCGCGCTGCTGCTCATCGTCTGCGCCGGCGAGATCCTGCGCATCCTGTTCGCGAAAAACCCCGATACCGAAATCGGCAGCGTGCTGGAGGACATCACCCGCGAAGCCGATGCGGATTCCGGCGCGGAAGCGGCAGAGCCGCCAAAAAGCCATCCCTGGCGCCTGCTCGCCGGCATGGCGGCGACCCTCGCCTATGTGGCACTCGTCGGTACTACCGGATTCGTGCTGACCACGGCCGCCTACCTCGCTGCATTCCTGCTGATCGGCGGCTACCGGAAGACAAAAGTCATCCTCATGATGAGCATAGGCGGCCCGCTGCTGCTGATGTTCGTGTTCATGAAATTGGTCTACATCTCGCTGCCGCTGGGCAGCGGCCCCTTCGCGCAGTTCAGCATCCTGCTGATGGGCATCATGGGCATCCGCTGAATGGACAACACCCTCGTACTGCTGGCGCAGGGTTTCGTGCAGGTCATGCAGCCGGTGAACCTGCTGTTCCTGGTACTCGGCATCGTGCTCGGCCTGCTGGTCGCGGTGCTGCCGGGACTGACGCTGGTGATGGGCGTGGTGCTGGCGCTGCCCTTCACCTACAGCATGTCGGTGACGCCGGCGATCATCCTGCTGGCGGCGATGTACGTCTCCGGCACCTATGCCGGCGCATGGACCTCAATCCTGTTCCGCGTGCCCGGCGAACCCATCGACGTGCCGCTGCTGTGGGACGGTTACCCGATGGCGCGCAGGGGTGACGCGGCGCAGGCCCTGGGCTGGACCCTGCTCGCGGCATTCTTCGGCGGCATGGTTGCAGCCACCACCATGGTGCTGCTGTCGCAGCCGGTCGCGAAGATCGCGCTGACCTTTTCCTCGCCGGAATACTTTGCAATCATATTTTTCGGACTGGCCAGCGTCGTTTCGCTGGGCGGCGGCTCACTCGCCAACGCGCTGATCAGCCTGTTCGCCGGCATCCTGCTCGCCACCGTCGGCGTCGACGATACCTACGGTGCCCACCGTTTCACCTTCGACGTGCCGATACTCGCCGACGGCATCGATTACCTGGTGGTGATGGTCGGCGCCTACGGCCTCGGCGAAGTGTTCATGCGCATGGAGCAGGGCTTCCGTTCGCCGCAGCTCGACAAGGCCGGCGACATCCGCACCCGGCTGCCGCGGCTCAAGGAAGCGCTGGCGATGAAAGCCACTTTCATCCGCGGCGGACTCTCCGGAATCTTCATCGGCATCGTGCCCGGCGCCGGCGCCACCGTGGCCTCCTTCCTCTCCTACGGCATCGAGGCGCAGTACGGCAAACGCGGCCCCAAAATGGGGACCGGCATCCCCGAAGGCATCGTCGCGCCCCAGGTCGCCGCCACCGCCTCCGTCGGCGGCGCCATCATCCCGCTGGTGACCATGGGCATACCCGGTAGCGGCGCAACCGCGATCATCCTCGGCGCCTTCCTGCTGCACGGCCTGCAGCCCGGACCGCAGGTGTTCCAGACCTCCAGCCACATCATCTACGCCATGTTCGCCTCGGTGTTCGTCGGCATCGTCGTGATGTGCGTGATCGGCTATTTCGCGACCAAGTACATGGTCAAGGTGCTCGACCTGCCCGAAGTCATCGTGTCCGCCTATGTCGTGATCTGCTGCCTGCTCGGCGCCTTCGCCGCGCGCAACAGCCTCACCGACGTCTGGCTGATGGTGATCTTCGGCATCATCGGCTACCTGTTCGAGCGTTTCCGCTTCCCGGTGACGCCGATGGTGCTGGGCGTGATCCTCGGCCCGCTCGCCGAAACCAATTTCATGACCACGATGATCAGCTTTGAAAACGACTGGACGGTGCTGTTCACCCGGCCGGTCGCCAGCGTGATCATGTGCGTCGCTATAATCACCCTGATCTATCCGCTGTTCCGCTACCTGCGTCAGCAGCACAAACTGCAATAGCCCGGAGAACCCGCATGTCCGCCGTCGCCACACCCGCCGCCTCGCCTGCCGCACAGGCCGTCGCCGCACTGGTCGCCCGCGCGCGCAAGGCACAGGCCGCCATCAACACCTGGTCGCAGGCACAGCTCGACGAACTGGCCACCGCTGCCGGCTGGGCCATCATGGAACCGTCGCGTAACCGCATGCTCGCCGAGATCGCCGTGCACGACACCGGCCTCGGCACCGTGGAAGACAAGGTCAACAAGAACCACCGCAAGACGCTGGGCCTGATGCGTGACCTGCAGGGCGCGATTTCCACCGGCGTGATCCGCGAATTGCCGGAACTGGGCATCACCGAAATCGCGCGGCCGGTCGGCGTCGTTGCCGCCGTCGTGCCCTCAACCAATCCCGGCGCGACACCCGCCAACAACATCATCAACGCGCTGAAATGCGGCAACGCGGTGATCCTGTCGCCTTCGCCCAAGGGTTACTCGACCGCGGCGAAACTGCTCGAATTCATCCATGCCGAGTTCGCGCGCATCAACGCCCCCGCCGACCTGGTGCAGACGCTGCCGCACCCGGTGACCAAGGAACTCTCGCAGGAACTGATGAAGCAGTGCGACCTCGTCGTCGTCACCGGCTCGCAGGCCAACGTCCGCGCGGGTTACTCCAGCGGCACACCGGCGCTGGGCGTCGGCGCCGGCAACGTCGCGGTGATCGTCGACGACTCCGCAGACCTCGACGATGCCGCGCAGAAAATCATGCGCTCGAAGATTTTCGACAACGCCACCAGCTGCTCCTCAGAAAACAGCGTGATCATCCACGCCGCCGTGTACGACCGCATGCTCGCGGCGCTGGCGAAGGCCGGAGGCGTGCTGCTCAGCGCCGACGAAAAGACGACCCTGCAGGCCGCGATGTTCCCCGGCGGCAAACTCTCGCCCGCGGTCACCGCACAGTCCGTGAAACGCATCTGCGAAGTCGCGGGACTGACGCGCCCCGAAGCGGTCGCCTCGAAATGCCTGATGGTCGAGGAGTCCGGCTTCGGCAGGTCCGCGCCCTTCTCCGGCGAAAAACTCTCGCCGGTGATGGCGATCTACAAGGCGCGCGATTTCGACCACGCCTTCGACATCCTGAAATCGATCTACGCCTACCAGGGCAACGGTCACTCCTGCGGCATCCACACCCAAAACAATGATCACGTGCAAAGGCTGGGCCTCGAAATGACCGTCTGCCGCGTGATCGTCAACCAGGCCCATGCCATCGCCAACGGCGGCAACTTCGACAACGGCCTGCCCTTCTCGCTGACCATGGGCTGCGGCACCTGGGGCGGCAACAGCTTTTCCGAGAACCTCAACTACCGGCACTTCATGAACACCACCCGCATCGTGCGCACGATCCCGTCGCGCGAGCCTTCGGTGGACGAAATATTCGGTGACTATCGAAAAAAATACTGCATCTAGCGTCCCCGCAGCCTGGTTTTTCCCAATCACGATTCACCGTTTACCATTCACCGTCGCTGATGCGAACCATCCGCCACATCGTTGATACCCGCGCCGCGCAGCAACCCGACGCCACCTGGCTGATCGCGCCGGAAACCGGCGCCAGCATGACCTATGCGCAACTGCAGCGCGACTCGCGTGACCTCACGCGCTTCCTGCTCGGCAAGGGCCTGCGCCAGGGCGACAAGGTCGCGCTGATGCTGCATAACGGCTACCAGACCGCGCGCCTGCTGATCGGCGTGATGTACGGCGGCTTCATGGTCGCACCGCTGAACCTGCTGGCCCAGCCCTCCCAACTCGCCTATGTGCTGGAACATTCAGACACCCGCATCGTGTTCACCAGCCAAGAATTCGCAGAGCGCCTGAAAACGGCGCTTGCCGGCATCCCACGCGAAATCACCGTCATCGCCATCGATCCCGATGCAACGCAAATCTTCGATTCCGCGACATTGCCTGACACCGCGCTGCCGGAAGTCACCGAGGCCGACGACGCGCTGCTGATGTACACCTCAGGCACCACCGGCAAGCCGAAAGGCTGCGTGCTGTCCAACCGCAGCGTCTGTGCCGGCGGCGAATACACCAGCGCCGCGCACGAACTCTCTGCGCAGGATCGTGTGCTCTGCGCGATGCCGCTGTACCACATCAACGGCCAGATCGTGACCACCGTCGCCCCGCTGGTGCACGGCGGCAGCGTAGTGATGCCGCACCGCTTCAGCGTCAGCGGCTACTGGGAAATGGTCGCCAGGTACCAGTGCACCTGGATTAATGTCGTGCCGACCATCATCGCCTACCTGATGAACGCGCCGACACCCCGGGAAAAAAGCCTCGACGTCTCGCGCGTCAAATTCTGCCGCTCGGCCTCGGCCCCGCTGCCGCCGGAACTGCATCGCGCGTTCGAGGACAAATTCGGCATCGGCATCATCGAAACCTTCGGCATGACCGAAACCAATGCCCCCTGCTTCACCAATCCCTACGACCCGACAAAACGCAAGATCGGCAGCCCCGGAACCGCCTATGGCAACGAAGCCAAGGTCATCGATCCAGCCACCGGCAAGGAGCAGCCGCGCGGCACGCCCGGCGAACTGATGGTGCGCGGCGACAACGTGATGACCGGCTACTACAAGGACCCGGAAAACACCGCGAAGACGCTGGAGCCGGACGGCTGGATGCACACCGGCGACCTCGGCTACATGGACGAGGACGGCTTTGTTTTCGTTACCGGCCGCATCAAGGAACTGATCATCAAGGGCGGCGAGAACATCGCTCCGCGCGAAATCGACGAAGCCCTGCTCAAACACCCCGCCGTGCTCGAAGCCGCGGCGGTCGGCATCCCCGACCCCAACTACGGCCAGGAAATCATGGCCTGCGTGATCCTCAAACCCGGCGCCGAATGCACGGCCGAAACACTGGCGGCGTTCTCGGCGCAGGAACTCGGCAAATACAAGACGCCGAAAATCATCAAGTTCGTGGATGAATTGCCGAAGGGGCCTTCGGGCAAGGTGCAGCGGCTGAAGCTGCTTGAATCCTGAGGCCGGAAACCGGCGCCTCAACCGGAAAAATTACATAAGTATTTGTTTTTATTGATATTTTTATCAGTAAACATTAGTGGCGGCCGGACACGCCGTTTCAACCAAACGGCCCCACCCCGATCAGCCAGCGGTGCGCCCAGAACGCGAACACCGCCCACAGGAAAAATCCCGCAATCACCGTCAGCGCCGAAAGCACGGCCACGCCCGCCGGATAAACCGTGCCGGCCCTGCGGTCACGCCGCCGCGCGGCAATGAAACCGATGATCGACCAGACCAGGAACGCGCCGAACAGGATCACGTCAGCCAGGCGCCCGTTCGACAGCAGGTGCGCAAAGGCCCAGACCTTGATGCCGGCATACATCGGATGCCCTACCGCCGCCTTGATGTGGTTGCCCGGCACATAGGCCGCGGCCACCAGCACAAACGCCAGCAGCACCAGCAGGGCCGCAAGATGCCGCGTGAACAGCGGCGGATCGTAGAGGATCACCGGCACCTGCCGCGCCTCGCCGTAACCCCAGACCAGCAGCGCGAAGCCCGCCAGCGACAGCAGGGTGTAGATGCCTTTCCAGGGATAGGGGCCGATACGCTCGATCGTGCGCGTGCGCCAGTTGTCGGCGACGATGCGGACGGAATGTACGCCGAGGAAGAGCAAAAGACCGAGCACGAGATATGACATGGCTGACCTCAGATGCGGGATGGAACCAGATCGTAACTCGATTTGTCTGGCGCTCAATAACAGGGCAGCAGTACTGCTCAGCGCTCCCGTCCGGCCTCATGAAAGGCCTTGCTCAACGGAGAGAACAGGTATTCCAAAACAGTACGGGTACCCAGATGGATCTCTGCAGCCACCTGCATTCCCGGCACCAGGGAGTACACCGCCTGCCCATTGACCAGTTCCTGGGAACCCATTTCAACGATGGCCTTGTAGGCCAGCGGCAAAGCCGACCTGTTCCTGCCAACCTCCACGCCGGGCGCAGGGCCACTACTCTGGTTCTCGCTGGCGTCAGCACTGACTTGCCTGACATTGCCTTCGAGCATGCCGTATTTCTGGAACTGGAACGTTGCCAGTTTGAGCTTGACGGGCTGCCCTTTCCACACAAATCCGACATCGTCGTTGTTTATCCACACCTCCGCCACCAGAGGCTCACCGGCCGGCACCAGCGTCATCAGGATGGTCCCCGGAGCCGCCACCGTACCGACGGTGTGCGTGGCCAGGTCCTTCACAATCCCGGCTCCCGGCGCGCGCAATTCCAGCAAACCCTTGCGATGCTGATGTTTCCCCAACTCCTCCTCCAGACGACGCACAACCGCAGCAAGCTCGATACGCTCGCCCTGGAGTTGCTGCCGGTGGTTTGACTGTATCTGCGACAGGCGCTTCTCCGCCTGTTCGATAGTCGCCTGCAGGCTGGCCACGTTCTCGCTTTGCGCCTTGAGGTCCTGCGCGCTTTCGATGTACTGGCGCATGCGCTCCTGCGCCATCAGTTTTCCCGCGAATCCCTGCCTTGCCAGATCGGCCCAGCCATCGGCCGTTTCCTTGTACATGGGCACAGTCTGCTTCAGCTTGGATTCGACCTCACGCGCAGCCTTCAGATCACGCTGCGCCTTGAGCAGCGATGCCCGCTCGAAATCAACCGCATCCTGATGCGCCTGTCGCCTGGCGCGGTATTGCGCGCTGACCTCGGCCAGCAGGCCGGCGTCGTCCCCCGCCGCGCCGGCCAGGGGAACGCCTGAAATTTCCGCATCGATACGCCGTATCTGCAGACGTTTCAGCGCAAGCTCGCCTTCCAAAACCCGCCAATCGGCCTCCAGCATCCGCGGATCCATGCGCATGAGAATCTGCCCCTCTTCGACGCGCTCGCCCTCCCGTACAAGAATCTCGCGCACGACACCGTGTTCCGCCGGCTGCAGGATGCGCAGATAGGACTGCGGCACCAGCTTGCCTGTCGCGACAGCAACGATGTCCAGCCGGCCAAACGCAGCCCACGCCAGCAGGCAGCCGAAAAAGAGCAGCAATGCCCTGAGCAGCCAACCCGCAAACGGCGATGGCGGTCCTTCCTGGATACGCAACAGCGGCGGGGAAAAGTCCCTTGGCGAAACACCTGTCCTGTTGGACGCCATGGATGTCTCAGCCCAGATGAACCAGACCTTCCTGCAGCCCAGAGAAAGGCCGCAGGGATTGCGCCTCCGCACCAAAACCTGCGGCGCCGATCACACCCTGCGCTGCGGCAAGGCTGATGCCGGTCAGGCTGTTATTGCGCGCATACCAGTAGGCAAGATCACCGCCAATCGCGGCGTCCCCGGATCCGGAAAGATGGTATTGGGTCAGCGCATCGCCGAGCGCCCAGCTCGACAACCCGGGATTGGCGGAATACGCAGCGTCAAAGGCGCCAACCAGCCCGAGAAAATCGAAATTCTGCACACGCCTGTTACGAAGCGGATCAGACGAACTCTCATCGAATGCTTCCGAAGCATCGAGAATCACCTGCAGGTTGAGCACATTGTTCCGGCCCGCATACCAGTCCTTCAGGACGATACCGCCGTCCTCGCCGGCCCCCAGAACCAGATCATTGTCATTCCGCGACAATGAAAGATCCGAATAATCCAGCCCTCCGCCCAGGGAAAGCACATTGCCGGCCCCGGCCTGCGAATACACCGTATCAACACCATCGCCGGCGTTGTAGGCGATCAGGTTGCTGCCCGCCCCCGTGACCAGGGTATCGTTGCCCGCGCCGCCGATGAACAGATCGTTGCCCGCACCACCTGTGGCCGCATCGTCGCCGGCGCCTGCGGAAAACACGTTGTTGCCGTCATCATCGACCAGCACATCGTCTCCGTCAGCGCTCTCCAGAACCGTATTGCCGATCTGCCCAAGCAGGGTCGACACGTCGCCGCTGCTCCGCAAAAATCCGGGCATGTCAACGTTCTGCATGGCCAGAAATCCGATCGCTGCCACATCCCAGGACGTGCCATCGGCGAATTCGATGCGTTCGACCTTGTTCGCATCGGTGGCAAACCAGTCCAGCACCTGGATGCTGTGCTGCCGGTCCCCGGCGTGAACGAACAGATCATCTTCAAAACGACCCAGATCGACATCGGCGGCGGATATGCCGGCCCCAAACAGGATGCGATCCATGTTTCCGGCAGTGGCATCATCCTCCAGGATGACATCGCGCCCGAACCCCGTATCGAAGCGGTAGGTATCGTTGCCGCGTCCGCCAGCCAGGATATCGTCACCTTCCAGCCCGGTCAGAATGTTGGCGCCGTTATTGCCTGAAATCACATTGTCCAGCGCGTTCCCGGTGGCGCTGCGATTCGCCGAACCGGTCAGCACAAGATTCTCCAGATGGGTGCCGAGGACATGGTTCAGGGATGACCTGACGGTATCCGCGCCCTCCCCGGCAAGCTCGATGATGACATCTCCCGCGTTGTCAACCACGTAAACATCGTCACCCTGAGCGCCATACATCACATCGGCGCCGCCCTTGCCATCCAGCGTGTCGTGGCCCTCCAAGCCCGTCAGCACGTTTGCCGCACTGTTACCCGTCAGCACGTTGTCGAGCACATTGCCCGTCGCACCGACCGCCGCCGTGCCGGTCAGTGTCAGGTTTTCCACTTGCTCCACCAGCACGTGACTCAGCGCGGTCCTGACGGTGTCGATGCCGCTTCCCGCCGACTCGGACACGACATCGCTGGCATCATCGACCACATAAATGTCGTTGCCCAGCCCGCCAGCCATGAAGTCGGCACCGGCGCCGCCGTCCAGGGTGTTGTTGCCGGTGTTGCCGGCAATGCTGTTGTCAAACGCGTTGCCCGTGCCCGCGATGTTGGCCGTGCCGGTCAGCACCAGATGCTCGAGATGATCCCCCAGCGTCCAGCTCACCCGGCTGTAGACCGTATCGATTCCTTCGCCCGCGGCCTCGACCACCACATCCGTGCTGCGATCGACGACATAACGGTCATCACCCGCACCGCCAATCAGGGTGTCCGCACCCGCGCCGCCATCCAGCAGATCGTTGCCGTCAAGCCCTCTCAGAACATTGGCTCCGGCATTACCGGCAAGGGTGTTGTCGGCAGCGTTTCCAGTACCGTCGACCGCTACCGACCCCGTCAAGGTCAGGTTTTCGAGATGATCTGCAAGAGCCCACGCCAGCGCGGTCTGGACGGTGTCGATGCCTTCCCCGGCGTATTCGACAGCCACGTCCTCAAGGCTGTCGATGACATACACATCGTTGCCCGCCCCGCCGACCAGGATGTCCGCTCCGCCCTTGCCGTCGAGGATGTCGTTGCCGTCCATGCCGTGCAACACGTTGGCTGCGGCATTGCCGGTGAGCCGGTTGTCGAGCACGTTGCCGGTGCCGTCGACAGCACCGCTTCCGGCCAATATCAGGTTCTCCACTTGCTCCGACAAGGCGTGGCTGATGCCGGAAGTCACCGTATCAATGCCCTCACCGGACAACTCGACAACGACATCATCCGCCTGGTCGACGATATAACTGTCGTTGCCGAGGCCGCCGATCAGGATGTCAGCACCCGCCTTGCCGTCGAGGATGTCGTTGCCGTCAAGACCGTACAAAGTGTTCGCCGCGGCATTGCCGGTTAGGCGGTTGTCGAGCGAATTGCCCGTGCCGTCGATTGCCGCGCTGCCGGTCAGAACCAGACGCTCGATGTATTCGCCGATCACATAGGTCACGCCGGCCTGCGCGGTATCCGTGCCCTCGCCGGCCAGTTCCACGGTCACATCGGCCGCATCATCAACGACATAGATATCGTTGCCCGCGCCACCGATCAGGATGTCCGCGCCACCGCCGCCGTTCAGCACGTCGTTGCCGTCCAGCCCCGACAGCACATTGTCCAGCGCATTGCCGGTGAGCCTGTTCGCTGCGGCATTGCCCGTGCCCGCCAGCGCCTCCCCGGTCAGCACGAGATTCTCGAAATGCTCAGGCAGTGTGTAGTCAAACGGCGCCTGCACGGTATCCGTACCCTCGCCCGCCAATTCAACCATAAAATCACCAATTAAATCAATTACATATGCATCGTTACCCAAGCCGCCGGCCAGAATGTCGAGGCCACCGCCGCCAACGAGCCGGTCGTTGCCCTCGCCGCCCTGCAGGGTATTGGCAGCTTCATTGCCGGTGATCGTATTCGCCAGTTCGTTGCCGGTGCCGTCGATGGCGGCCTCGCCCGTCAGGGTCAGGTGCTCGACATGCGCCGACAACGCATAAGAGACCGAAGACAACACGGTATCCGTTCCGGCCGAAGCCGCCTCGAACACCATATCGAGCACATCGTCGACGACGTAGGTATCGTTGCCCAGTCCGCCAATCAGCACATCGGCACCCGCACCGCCATCCAGCCGGTTGGCGCCGGCATTGCCGGTGATGACGTTCGAAAGCACATTGCCCGTGGCATTGCGGTTGGCGGTGCCGGTAAGCGACAGGTTCTCCACCTCGTTGGGCAGGGTATAGGTGACGCTGCTCAGCACCGAGTCATGTCCTTCATCAGGAAGTTCGACGATCACATCAGCCACGTGATCAACCACATAGGTATCGTCGCCATCACTCCCCGTCATCCGGTCAGCACCGGCGAGGCCGTCGATCAGATCGTTGCCGAAACCGCCCGCAAGCACGTCTGCCCCTGCAGTGCCCGTCAGGATCTGACCTGGCGCCGCATTGACCGCCAGCGTAAAAGAGTCACTTCCCGCCGCGCCGGCAAGATCCGTCGCCACGACTTCCACGTCCAGCACGCCCACGTTGGATGCTGACGGCGTGCCACTGAAGGTCCCGCTGAATGTGCCGGTCGCCGCATCAAAACTCAGCCATCCGGGCAGGTCACCGCCATCTGCCAGGCGAGCGGTCAGGCTCAGGCTGTCGCCGGCATCCGCATCGGCGAACGTATCGGCCGGCACGACATAACTGAACAAGCTGCCTGCAGTCACAGCCTGGTCATCCAGCGGATTGCCCAGTACCGGTGCATCGTTGACATTGTCTACGGTGATCGCAAAGGTGTCGGACACTGCTGCACCCTCGCCATCGGTCGCCGTCACCCTGACATTCAGCATGCCCACGTCGGCATTGCCGGGAACACCGCTGAAGGTATGGGTGACATCGTCGAACATCAGCCACTCGGGCAGCGGTGCACCGCTGGCCAGGGTCGCGGTGTAGGTCAGCAGATCACCCATATCCTGGTCGGCAAAACTCTCCGCGGGCAATACAAAGCTGAAGGACTGTCCCTGCACGGCGTTCTGGTCCGCCAGCGCAGCGGCAAGCTCCGGCGCATCATTGGTGTTCAGCACCGAGAGGCTGAAGGTGTCGGACACCGATGCACCGGCACCATCGGTTGCCGTGACCCGGATCTGGATCGCGCCCACGTCTCCGTTCGCCGGCGTGCCGGAGAACGTCCGCGTCTCCGGATCAAACGACAGCCAGGACGGCAGCGCTCCGCCGTCGGCCAGCGCGGCGGAGAAACCCAGGATATCGCCGGCATCGGGATCCTGGAATATGCCGGCAGGAACCATAAAACCCGAGGCCGCATCTTCATCGAAAGCGACCGGCCCGATCGGCACAGCCACCACCGGCGGCAGATTGCCCGAAATCTCAAGACTGCCCAGATAAGCCCTGTTCCAGACAGCGCCATCGGCAAACTGGACCTCATCAACACCGAGACCTGTTGCGTCATCCCAGCGGATCCGCAACTCGTCACCGGATTCTTCGGCGCTCAGGACCACATAATCGCCTTGCCTGCTGCCGGCAACCCCGGTCTCCAGATAATCCCGCAGCACGATCCGGTTGGTTTCCCCTGATTCCGAGAAATCGTTGATCGTGTCGATGCCGTCGCCGGCGTTGAAATGGTAGGTATCGCTGCCGGCACCGCCGGTCAGCACATCGTTGCCGGCACCACCCTCGAAACGATCGTGGATATTGGTCCCGCGCAGGACGTCACTCCCGGCAGTGCCGGCGATATCGAAACCGCGCTCCAGCACCTGCCCGTAGGTCAGCTCCTCAACCAGCGTCCAGACAAAATCAGGCGAGCCGTCGGGCAACTCCACCTCCTCGACATCCCAGAACTGCAGCACCGAGAACAATGCATTGGCATGGACGTCGTCCGGATCAAATCCCTCGAACAAAATCTGGTCGCCCGACACCCCATAACCGAGACGAAGAGAGCCCAGGCCTAGGCGCAACTGCGCGGAGGTGATGCCGGCATCGAATTCAATGACATCTTCGGCATCGCCATCGAGAATCGTGTCCGAACCGGCGCCTTCGAAGAAGGCAAAAGTATCGGCGCCTGAACCGCCGGACAGAAAGTCGTCGCCTGCGCCACCGTTGATGTAATCCCATCCGCCCAGGCCGCGAATCACATCGCTGGCTTCCGTGCCGGAGATGTAGTCTTCAAGCTGCGTACCGAGAATCCCGGTCTCTTCCGCCCACTCGATCATCTCGCCTATATAAAACGAAGCTCCACCAAAACTGATCTCTTCGACACCATGGCCAATCAGGTCGTCGGCGGAGGGCAACTCAATGTCAATGACCTTGTCTTCGCCCCAGACCAGGCGCAGTGCCCGCCTGTCACCAGCGTCCTCCGGGGGAACAAAACCGACTTCCAGGGAATCAGTTTCGGGGCGGAAACCGGCGAGTTCCACGACATCCTTTTCCAGATTTCCCTGATCAAAAAACGGACGGAGCAACTGATGGTTGTCGGCACTGTATTCGGAAAGATCGGGAACACCGGGAATAAATTGCATATCCGCGGGATTGAACTGCAATCCGAGATCTGCAAAATCCCGCATGGCGTCTTCAACGGAGTTGTAGACCCAAGAGTAGTATCCATCGCTGTAGGCTGGTGCCGGCTCCCTCGCAAGCCGATCCGGAACACCTCTCGGGAATCCATCATGCCCGTCGAGAATCGCGTACCGGGACACGCCCTCCTCTCCCAGATCGAGCTCCTCTGTAACAATCGACGCTCCCAAATACTCGCGCGCCCCCGAGAATCCACCGTATTTTCTTTCCAGCACCTCGTACACGTGCATGCTGGAGTCTGCGCCAAGGCGATATTTCCCACCATAAACAAAATTAGACAGGGAGTCAGAAAACCCTGCTCGCAGAACAAATTCGATCAGAGAAATGCCATTCCGGTCCTCAACCCGGTCCCAACCCGCCTCGTCAGCCCGGAAATGGAAAGTCGTCTCACCCTCGCCGCCACTTAGCACATCGTCGCCGGCACCACCGGCCAGAAATCTTCCGCCCGACAGGCTGTCGTTGCCATCACCACCATAGGCATAAGCGCCGCCCAGGATCTCGTCGTCACCCTCGTTGCCGAATACAAAATCGTACTGCCCCGCCTCCACAAAATCTTCTCCGACGCCGGCATCGATCAATGCCGCATGATCACCCACACTCTCCAGGGCTCCGGCAATCGTATTGTTTCCGGCGCCGGCAACGATCTCCTCGATGACCGGATTTTCGGTGATCTGGTGGTGACTGAAGCTGAAATTCCCTGCTCCGTCCTCACGCAAAAACAACGGAATCCAGGCCTCGTAACTGGATTCGGTCACGGTGTTGACCATGAAACCGCTGGTGTATGAATAACTGCGCTCGTTGTCGAAAGGACCATTGATACCCGCGAAATAGCTGAAGGACTGCGAGTTCATAGACCCACCCGGAGATTGTTCAACCCCGATATGGCCGTCATCGGATTCCCGGGTAAATACAACCGGCGCCACATTAAGCTGAAACACCGAATTCCCGCTTAACGTCAGCGGATGAAAGCGGTTGCCCTGCCTTACCCCGTAACCATTTATCGTCGTGAAGGTCACCGGATCATTGACGATGGTCTGGGTCTGCAATACCGGCTCAGGCAACGCAGGTTCCAGCCGGGTCCATTCGGATATCGTCTGCGACCAGGTCGATCGGACATAAACGTGAGTGGGCAGATCGAAATTCGACTGCCCTCGGGCTCGCCATTCACCCAGAAGGCGCTGCTTATAATCAGCCATGGCCTCGACGGCGTGAGCATTCACGGTCGAACTCTGTGCATCATAAAAATCCAGCAGCGACTGGTTGCCCTCCGCCGCACTCCCGATCTGCCACGAAGCTGCACCGCCACCGGAGAAAAATCCCTCGATCCGCGCACTGTCGGTCGAACCGCGCATCGTCACCAGCAGATCCCCGCCATCGCGCGAAGTTTTTACGCTGTCGAAAGTCGCGCCGCCGAGCAACCGCAGGGTATTGGTCTCGCCGTCGGCAATATCGATGATCCGGTCCGTCCCCATGCCCCAGTACATGGCGTAGGTATCGGCTCCGCCACCACCCTCCAGCACATCGTTGCCGGTGACCGGCATCACACCGGACAACCTGCGCTCGGGTATCGGCCCGCCATCCAGATAATCGTCGCCCTCGTGCCCCCGCAGAACGTCATTCCCCGCTGTACCGTACAACTCGTCATTGCCGCCGGTGCCATCCAGAACCCCGACCTCCAAGGCATCGAGCTCGGCTTTTTCGATGGCCTGCCCGTCGGCAAACACGATGCGCTCGATATCCGCACCCCCCGTGCTGTATTGCCCCTCGACCAGGATTTCATCGCCCGCGCCATAACGCACGCTCAGGTTGCCGTCGACCGAACGCAACAGGGACACCTGCTCCCGCGACACCCCTTCACCGAACACAATCCTGTCCATATGCCCCGGATCAGCCAGCCCGCGCACAAAGAGAGAGCCCTCCGTCACTGTGTCCAGACTGTCACCGCCGACAAAGCGGTAGTCGTCGCTGCCCATGCCTCCGGCCAGCCAGTCATTGCCGGAACCGCCATCCAGCACATCGTTGCCGTTGCCGCCGTCCAGACGGTCCGCTCCGCCATCGCCGATCAGCACATCTTCGCCATCGCGCCCCTCAAGTTCGTCGCTGCCGGCAAAACCGCGAATGCGGTCGGTGATCGAACTGCCGATCAGTGCCGCGGGACCGACATCGTCCAATGCCGTGCCGTCAATGTCGAAACCCTGCGCCAGGATGTCGGCATAGTTCATCGAAGTCCCGTCGGCAAATCGGATTTCTCCGATGGCCACGGTGAGCTCGGGGTAGTCGTGATTGAAATTCTCGAAGTGGATCTGGTCGTTGCCTGCGAGGGGATCGTCGGGGTCGGAGGGGCCCAGGTCGATCATCAGGCTGCCGGGACCGAATTTGATGTCGCCTTTCCTGATGCCTTCGCCGAATACCAGGACGCTGGCGTCTGGACTGCCGGCGGCTTCAGCAGTATCAAAAATGGTATCCGTTCCGTCTCCGCGATTGTAAACATAGATATCCTTGCCGGAACCGCCTATCAGGATGTCGGCGCCAGTTCCGCCAATTAGGATGTCATTGCCATCGCCACCACGCAGAATGTCCTGGCCCGCATCGCCGACCAGCACATCATCACCGCCTTCGCCAAAGAGCGTGTCATTCCCAGCGCCGCCATCGAGATAATCATCGCCATGATGTTCAATCGGAACCTCGGCTCCGTCACCAACCAGCACATCGTTGTGCAAACCGCCAATCACCAAATCGGAACCAGCGCCTCCGAACAACACATCCTCACCACTGCCACCATCAATGAAATCGTCGTCGCCGCCAGCAAAAACCCAGTCATTCCCGGCGCCGCCATGGATGACATCCCGCCCCTCGACACTCCCGGAAACTTCCGCAGTACCGCTGAAAATCAACCGATAAATGTAGCCAGTCACTTCATTGCCGCTGACCTGCCGAACCACTTGCCATCCCGCGTCCGGCGCCGTACGGTTGCCATCTCCAAGCAGGTTGTCATCTCCCGCACCGCCGACAAGAATATCGTCACCATCACCCCCGGCCAGAAGATCGTTACCTGCGTCACCGACCATCCAGTCGTTCCCCGCCCCACCGGACAGGAAATCTCCGATCACATGGGACGCCGTCGCCGTCTCACCCTGCTGAATAGCCAGAGACAAGGCAATTCTCGAGTCGCCATAGATTTCATCGTTCCCGGCACCACTGGCGATCATGTCGCCGCCGGCCGTCACCACCCCACCGAGGGTCGCTATGCCGTCCGCACCACCCTCGATAACGTCATTCCCATCGCCGGCGATAACCACATCACGCCCCGCACCTACGGAAATGAAATCCGCGCCGCCCCGAATGGCGTCAATCCAGTCATTGCCGCTTCCCGCGGCGATCCGGTCATTTCCCGCGCTATCGTAAAGACGATCCTCCTCACCCGCCTGATCATCAACCGTGCGCTGCAGGTTGCCCAGATCATCTTCTGCCACGTACGTGTATTCCAGCGTCACCGGCAATGCGTAGAACTCGGTCGTGACCGAACCGTTGACCGTCGTGTGGTGAAGCACATAGGGCGAGGAAAGTTGCGCGTGGTGCCAGTCCGCCGGAATGGGTTCGGCCAGCGCCAACTGCTCATAGGCCCGATAAAGCGTGGGACTGATAAAGTCGGGGGCGCCATATGTCAGCGGCACGCCGCCCGGCCCTTTCAGTTGCGTCCTCTGGCCCGCGCTTTCGACATACCCCTTGTCACCCAAAATATCTAGTGCGGTCTCCGGAAGTTCGCTCTGCTCATCAAGGAGGTAAATGCCGAAATCCCCCTCCTTGAAATTCTTTAATGTGATCTGACCGCCAGCGTCGCCGTTAATGCTGACCACCAGATCGCTCCCGCTGCGCTGATAGGTGAATTTACCGTCGGCGCTGCTCCACTGAGTGCCTGAGACGCGGTTGCTGGCGTCTCGGATGATGGTGGAGGTACTCTTCGCACCAATTCCCAACACCCCGCCTTCGTTGAAGACGTAGCGCAGGACGCCTTTGCCATCGGTATCGAGAATAGTGTCATTGCCGTCGTTCGCGAAATTTCCGGTAAAGCTCTGGCCGCCGTTGTATTCATACACATCCAGTCCCGTACCGCCTTCGAGGTGGTCGTTATTCAGTTTGCCGCGCAAGTAGTCGGCACCAGCATTGCCATAGAGCTTGTCTGATTTAGAGCCGCCTTCCAGAAAGTCGGAAGCATCAGAGCCAAAGGCGATTTGTCGCGCCGAAACGCTGTGGGACGGCAACTCGACCTCCGACAGCGTAAGCGCATAACCAATGGCCACATCCTTGAATTGCGTACGGTTATCTACGTCAAATTCCGGACTGATGAGGGCCGTCGCATCGGCAATATGGGCAATGTTTTTTCGGGTCAGAAACTCGGCACGGTCGTTGAGCCATTCGCTGGTCAGATTGCCAGTTTTAGCGATGGGATCGTAGAGATCGAGTTCACCACTGAGGTTGTGGGGATCGTAAATTCCATTGTTTCCGACGATTGCGAATGGGTTGAGTTGTTGTAGGGCATAGCGGTAGGCAATCGCGGTAGATCCTGAGGCCAGCAAGGTCATGCTTTCCGCATTGGTTGACGATGCTGCGAGCACGTCGACATGCATTCCGGGGTTATTTTCAGAAAGATCTTTTGTAATAGCTTGAAGGGCAACGATGCGTTTGTAGAATTCCTCGCGATCGTTATTCAGGCTCCCGACTAGCGGCAGGAAATCCCGGTCGAAAAGGTCGACCAGCGCGTCAACGACGCGCTCCAGCGATGATTCGGCCTGGGCGCTACCTGCCTCGAACAGCGGCCTTAACATTGCCAGCGCTTCGGTCGGGGTGCCGTTACGGATTTGCGCGGAAAGTCTGATGAAAATGTCGTAGACGGCCAAAGAATCAGTCATCTGCGAAGATCCATGACCGAAAGTCGTGCTAGGGCTTGCACTCTCAGTGTAAATCTCTTGTCGACCTGCAGGTTGTTGCAGAAGCAGCCAGTCCTGAGACACAACATTCGGCGCTGCCGAACCAATTACATTTGAGATCTTGCTGGCGTCAAAGCTGGAGGCACCACCGAGCATGTTGATGAGATTGTTGACATTAGTATTGGCAAAATTAAATCCCGCACCATTCACAGCAATAACGTTTGCGGTATTGCCGGGGAACAATCTTGAAAACGCCATAGCTAAATGCCCGCCGAGGCTATGACCGGAAACATCCACATTTGCAGCCAGCGTCAAGGTACCACCGCCCGAATGCAGTCGGGAGTCGCCCAGTTGATTGGATTGAACAGTTTGAATAGTCCTTACCGCACGTGAAGGGTAGTCAATCACAACATCAGGACGAGCACGCAGCTGAGCTTCATAGGCAAGCCCAGCCGATCCGCCCAAGGCGTAAGCCGCATTCAGTTCCGCTGTTTCCAGCGACAAGGTAACCAGTCGTTTGGCTTGATAGACACCGCTATGCGTCAAACTTTGCCAGTAGTTGTACATATCAACCACTTGATCAATCGCTAGGCCGTCTGCAACGATGTCCCCGAGATCGGCGCCCAATATATCGGCTGCGATATCGTCGGTTCCACGAATCGCTAGTGCATACTCGCCTGTCTGATTGTTCTGAAACAGTGTTCCTGAAAACCCGGTTCCGATAAAACCCAATACAAACGGCGCGGTGTATTGGTCGACTACCCGCCATTGCGACACGAAAGCAGTAGCTTGAGTAGATTGTGCAGAGGCGCCTTGGCTGGTGGAAAAACCGCTGACTATAAGAGCAGCTTGAATATCGTCATTATTTACCAATAACGCTCCAGCGCTATTCAAGAAATTCGCATACGCCGCTTCAGCCAATTGAGTCAGCTGATATGCTTTTGCAGTTGAATTCATTTCTGCCCCCCTCTAAAGCCGTCACGAAACAACCTGAAAGCATCTTCATTTCTACGAGCAGAAATACAATACGGACTATCCAGCCAGAATTTCCACCCAGTCCATCCAGCCTGACGTCTCTCATGCGAGGCCGAATAATTTACGTAACGCGCAAGAATTTCTTCTGTTTTGCTATCGACCACTTGCCACTCGGTACGGGTCGTGTGATTGATCGGAAAGTAACGGGTTTCATAAACTGCCCAATTAAATCGCTGGTTGAGCACATATGCATTTGGCATCGTCACAACCGATTTATTCGCCACCAGAGTCTCCGCCACTCCTGGATTCTCCGTTTTCCATTGATCCAAAGTTTTGTATATCCAAAACCCGGAGTCTTTGGCGCAGTAATACTGGTGCGCGATCACCGTCGGAATGTGATCCCAGAAAACAGGTAGATACACCGCCAGAAATCCTCCGGCAGCCGCAAGCCGGCACTTCGCTTTAGAAAACCTCTTGGTTTTTGCCCACAGATAAGCCGCGCGCGTGACTGCCACAAGTACAATCAGATAAATGACGCCGACAATCAGAATGATGAGTCCAATCATGTTGTTGCCATCCAAATCACATTGGAAAGAAGCAACTGCTTGAGGTCAGGTCTTGAATTCATACACCCCTCCAACAAAAAACGCATCGATCACGCAACCGCGTACTATCGCCAACAACACGCTTAGCGAATCAACGATCAAATCCAGAAAATAATGAACAAACAGAAAAAGAAAATCCGCCAGCCGGCGCCAGAACAGCCCGACTTTGCTTTTGCTGCAGCAAACCCACTCCTGCCGCATACGCACACCCCTGTGCAAGGCCACAGCATTGCGCTGTCAGCCATTTATTGTCCTCTAATGCTGTAAGGGAACCGGGGGGTCGTCAAATCTACCAATTTGATAAGTTTTACTCGCAAACCTCACAAGGAATACGTCATCGTCTCCTTGGATATTCATTTAAAAACATGGAATTACATGTCTACCTTACCTGGCGCTGCCATCTGGACGTAAGTGCCATTGAATTGACAAAAGGCGTTGCATCTTCTTGTTATTCTGCGAACGCCACACACCAAAAGCACGAACACCAACCTTTGCCGCGAATATGCAACCCGGCGTTTCCGGGCTTTTCCCCACATCTACGTAATAGCATGCCGTCTAAGCTCATCCCCACTAACGCGGTAGCAAATCAAGAAAGACACTTCCAAATCGAAATGTCGCCCCCCCGTGAACGCGCGACACTGGAGCCCATCCTTTGTTTCCTGCCGTTTCCTGCCGTTTCCTGCCGTTTCCTGCCGTTTCCTGCCAGCGTTATCATCCCTCCCATGAGCTCCGGCAATGACCGCCTGGACAAGGTGATCCTCGAGGCACGGCGCAACGCCGACCGGCGCGCCGCGGGTTACCGCGAGCGGGCACTCAAGCTGTATCCCTGGGTGTGCGGGCGCTGCGCGCAGACCTTCACGCATGCCAATCTGCAACTGCTCGAAGTCCATCACAAGAACGGCAATCACGACGACAATCCGCCGGACGGCAGCAACTGGGAACTGTTATGCACCTACTGCCATGAGCACGAACACTCGAAGCTCAGGGACATGGCGGGCCGCAGCGACACCGCAAAGGAATTGCCGGCGGCGACGCACAATCCCTTCGCAGACCTCAAGGCGAAGCTCGAAGCGAAAGATAAAAATTACTAAACTAATACCACCAAGTTAATTCCCAACCAAAATAAATCGGATTCATACCGACCCGATAAAGAATCGATATATCGAACGTAACCATGGCAATAAGGACCTGAGATTCTTGTCTATCAAGTTGCGAAAACAAACTTTAATGCCCTCGGTAACGCTTATTTTGGTCTACCCGGATCCGGAATTACCAAAAATTTTCAACGGGAGAATGACATCGCATGGCTGAGCCTACCAACCTGATTTTCATCATGTCCGACGAGCACAACAAGCGCGTGCTCGGTTGTCACGGCCATCCGATGATCAAAACCCCGAACCTAGATGCGCTGGCCGCACGCGGTACGGATTTCACCTCGGCCTACACCAACTGCCCGATCTGCGTGCCGGCCCGCGCCTCTTTTGCCACCGGCCAGTACGTGCACAAGATCCGCTACTGGGATAACGCCATTGCCTATGACGGCAAGATCCCCAGCTGGGGCCATCGCCTGATGGCCCAGGGCCACCATGTGACCTCCATCGGCAAGCTGCATTACCTCGACTCCGACGCCAAAAGGAACGGCTTCGACGAGGAAATCCTGCCACTGCACATTGTCAACGGCGTCGGCGACCTGCTGGGCATGATCCGCGAAGAGCTGCCGCGCCGCGTCGGCGCGATGAAGCTCGGGCCCGAGGCCGGCCGCGGCGAATCCGAATACACCAAATACGACCGCAGCATCGCCGAAGAGACTGTGAAATGGCTGAAACACAAGGCCCCCGCGCTGAAAGCAAAACCCTGGGCGCTGTATGTCGGCTTCGTGTCACCGCATTTCCCGCTGATCGCGCCGCCGCAGTTCTATGACCTCTATCCGGAAGACGCGGTGCCGCTGCCGGTTCTCTATGAGAAGTCGCAGCGGCCGCAGCATCCCTTCCTCGACGCCTTCCGCGCCAGCCAGTGCTACGACGACGGTTTTCTCGACATCGCGATGGTGCGCCGTGCGATCACCGCCTATTTCGGCCTGACCTCGTTCATGGACGACAACGTCGGCAGGATCCTGCGCGCACTGGAGGAAACCGGCCTGATGAACAATACCCGCGTCGTCTACACCTCCGACCACGGCGACAACCTCGGCGCCCGCGGCCTGTGGGGCAAATCGACAATGTACGAGGAGTCCGCCGGCATTCCGATGATGATCGCCGGCCCGGGCATTCCGGCGGGCAGCGTCTGCAACACGCCGGTGACGCTGGCCGACGGCTTTCCGACCTTCATCCATGCGCTGGGTGCCAAGCCGCATCCCGATGACGCAAAACTCCCCGGAAACTCGCTGATCGACATTGCGCAGGGACTGGTGCCGGCGCGCACCATCCTCTCCGAGTACCACGCCGCCGGTTCGATGTGCGGCGCCTTCATGATCCGCCACGGCCAGTGGAAATACATCCATTACGCGACGGTGCCGCCGATGCTCTTCGACCTCAAAAACGATCCGCTCGAACTGCGCGACCTCGGCCGCGATCCGGCGTTCAAGACGGTCATCGCGGAATGCGAACAGGTGCTGCGCAAGGTCGTCGATCCCGACGCCGCGCACCGCCTCGCGATGGCCGACCAGAAGGCGCGGATCGAGCAGCACGGCGGGGTCGAGGCCATCAAGCAACTCGGCACCTTCCGTTATTCGCCGCCGCCGGGGGCCAAAGCGTCATACTATTAGGCAAAACATAACAAGCAGAAAAACCGGGAGCGCAAACCAGAACGAGGAGGAGAAAACCATGCATCAGATGCTGCGTCATGCCTTCATCGCTGCACTGTTCTGTTTCACCGCCGTCCATGCCGGCGCACAGGCTTATCCGACCAAGCCGATACGCTTTATTGTGCCAACCGCGCCTGGCGGCTCACCCGACATCCTCGCGCGCATCGTCGGCAACAAGCTGGGCGAGCAGATGAAAACCCAGATCGTGGTCGACACCCGCCCCGGCGGCAGCGGGGTCATCGGCGTCGAGATCGCCAGGGCCGGCGCGCCGGACGGCTACACGCTGCTGCTGGTCACCTCGACGACTTTTGCATCGCTGCCGGTGCTGAAGAAAAAAATTCCCTACGATCCGGACCGCGATTTCATCGCGCTGTCCCGGGTGGCCTGGGTCGCCAACGTCGCCACCGTGAACAGGGATCTCGGCGTCAACAGTGTCGCCGACCTGGTCAAGCTGGCGAAGGACAAGCCGGGCGCCCTCAACTACGGTTCCGCCGGCAACGGGTCTCCGGCCCATCTCGCGGGCGCGATGTTCAATGTGCTCGCCGGCGTGAAAACCACTCACGTGCCGTACAAGGGCGCCGCACCGGCAATGTCGGACATGATGGGCGGCCAGATCCAGATGCTGTTCACCTCGCCGCTGGTCGCAATGCCGCATGGCCGCGCCGGCCGCATCAAGGTGCTGGCCAGCACCGGCGCGCAGCGCGATCCGCTACTGCCCGAACTGCCGACAGTCGCAGAAACGGTGCCCGGCTACGAAATCGTGCAGTGGTGGGGCGTTGCCGCGCCCGCCGGCACGCCGGCCGCGGTGACACGGCGGCTGCACCAGGAACTGATGACCGCGCTCAAGTCGCCGGACGTGAAGGCGCTGATGAACAAGAACGGCGCTACGCCCAGTCCGGAAAGCCCGGCCGAATTCCTCGCCTTCATGAAGGCCGAGCGTGCGCGCATCGCCAGTGTCGGCAAGCAGGCCGGCATCGTCCTCGACTGAAAGCCGCCATGACCCAAGCCGCCAACCTGATCCTGTTCCAGTCCGACAACCACAACGGCCACCTGATGGGCTGCCAAGGCCACCCGGTGGTGCAAACGCCGGTGATGGACCACATCGCCGCGCGCGGCGTTCGTTTCGCCAACGCCTATTGCACGAGTCCGCTGTGCTGCCCGTCGCGTTCCAGCCTCGCCACCGGGCGTTACCCGCACCAGACCGGATACTGGGACAACGCGCTGACCTATGACGGCCGGGTGCCGACCTGGCACCACCGCCTGCGCGAACAGGGCCACAACGTGACCGCAGTCGGCAAGCTGCATTACCGTTCCAGCGAGGACGACAACGGTTTCACCGAGGAAATCGTGCCCATGCACCTGCATGAAGGCAAGGGCGCTATCAAGAACCTGCTGCGCGGTTACGGCAGCGAACCGCCCAAGGACGATGGCAGCTTCTGGAAGCTCTACATCGAGCGCTCCGGCGTGGGGGCCACGCATTACCAGGACTACGACCGCGAAATCACAGCGAAGGCGATCGCCTGGCTGAAGCAACATACCCGCAATCAAGACAAGCCCTGGGTACTCTACGTGTCGTACATCAGCGCGCATCCCCCGTTCACGGTGCCGCAGCGGCTGTGGGATCTCTACCCCGTGGACGCGATGCCGCTGCCGCCGGCGTTCAGGCCGGGGGAACGCCCTGAACACCCGGCAGTGGAATTCCTGCGCTACATGGACGGCATGCGGGTAATGACCGACGAGGCCGCGCTGCGGCGCATCGCAGCCGGCTACTTCGGCCTGATCACCCATCTCGACGAACAGATCGGTGCCGTGCTCGCTGCGGCGGAGGAACTGGGCCTGCTCGGCAGCACGCGCATCGCCTACACCAGCGACCACGGCGAGTTGTTCGGTGCGCAGGGCGTGTTCGGCAAGAAAAACCTCTACGAGGGCGCGATCCGCGTGCCGCTGCTGATTTCCGGGCCGGGCGTGCCTGAAGGCCGCGTGGTGAGGCAGCACGCCTCCCATGTCGACCTCTTCCCGACGCTGGTCGCCGGGGCCGGCGGCCGGCTTGCCGATGCCGACGCCGACTTGCCCGGCATCGACCTGTGGCCGGCGATCGGGGGCCATGAAACCCCGCGCAGCACATTTGCCGAGTATCACGCCCAGGGCTCGAAGGCCGGCGCATTCGTGCTGCGCGACGGCGACCTGAAGCTGGTCTACCACGTCGGCATGCCGGCACAACTCTTTGATCTGGCACGCGATCCCGATGAACTGCAGGACCTCGCCACAAGCTCCCCCGACAAGGTCAACGCGCTGGAGCAGAAACTCCGGACGATCTGCGATCCCGAAGCGGTCGACGCACGCGCCAAGGCCGATCAGCGCAAGGCCGCGGATGCCTGGGGTGGCGCCGCCCGGTTGCTCGGTGAAACCCAGATCCTGTTCACGCCGCCACCAGGAGTATCCAAGGAAGAGGCCTGGGCGATTCCGGGAAAATAAAATTCCCCAAAAAAACGAATCGGGCGGGTACTTTTTTACTGTGACTGCGGCACAAGCCCGAAAATCAGTCACTTGCACCTGCAAGCTGAAGTGCCCTGCGCATTGTGCAAACTTCGATCGCGCAGCCCAAAAAAATGGGCGCCGGGGAAAGCGGCGCCCAAGAAGTCCCTACATGCGTTCGCGTGCAGCCTGCACAAGCCATTGATTTTCAGGGGATTTGAAAATCGGGCCGTGATACGGCAGGCGGCTCACACCAACTAGACTCGGGGTTTGCGCTAAAGTTCCGCCGCCATGACTCTTACCGAACTCCGCTATATCGTCGCCGTCGCCCGCGAACGCCATTTCGGGCGCGCCGCGGAAACCTGCTTCGTCAGCCAGCCCACTCTGTCGGTGGCCGTGAAAAAACTCGAGGAGGAACTCGGCGTGCAGCTGTTCGAGCGCGGCACCGGCGAGATCACGGTCACGGCGACCGGCAACCGCGTGGTCGAGCAGGCCCAGCGCGTGCTCGAGGAAGCCGAGAAAATCAAGAATCTGGCCAAGACCAGCGGCGACCCGCTGGAGGGTCCGCTCAAGCTGGGCGTGATATTCACCATCGCGCCCTACCTGCTGCCCCAGCTGATTCCGGTGCTGCGCCGGCGCGCCCCGAAAATGCCGCTGGTGCTGGAGGAAAACTACACCGCCACACTGTCCGAACGCCTGAAACGCGGCGACATCGACGCCGCCATCGTCGCCCTGCCCTTCAGCGAGCCGGGCATTACGGTAACAGCGCTCTACGACGAGCCCTTCGTGGTGGCGATGGCCAAGACCCACCCCTGGGCGGCACGCAAATCGATCCCCGCTGACGAACTGGCCCGCGAAAGCCTGCTGTTGCTGGGCACCGGCCACTGTTTCCGCGACCAGGTGCTCAATGCCTGCCCGGCGCTCAACCGCTCCAGCGCAACCCAGGGCTCGCTGCAGAAAACCGTCGAGGGTTCGTCGCTGGAAACCATCCGGTTGATGGTGGCCTCGGGCATGGGGCTCACGGTGCTGCCGGCTTCGGCCATTCCGGTCCGGCGCGCCGCTTCCGACCTGCTGGCCTATGTGCCGTTCTCGCGCCCGGTGCCGGATCGCCGGGTGGTGCTGGCCTCGCGCTCGAGCTTTCCGCGTACCGCGGCGCTCGAGATCATCCGCGTCGCAGTGGGGCTTTGCGCGCTCAATGGCGCGAGCCCGGTAAAACAAAAATAACTTATTAAAATCAATTATTTAAAAAACATCATCGGCCCGCCCAATAAATAGTTTTACGCTATTAATAAGTTTATAACAATCAATTGGATTAATAATACTCACGCACCTATCATGCACTCCAAGCGTTGCGAAACGCGCCACTTTTCAACACAGGAGATGCATATGAAACCCGAGTCCGTCACCGTCAAGAACATCGAAGCTGCTTTCGCCGGCGAGTCCATGGCACATATCAAGTACATGTATTTCGCCAAGATCTGCCGCGAACAGGGCGACGTTGAAACCGCGAAAGTATTCGAGGAAACCGCAGCCCAGGAAGTGCAGCACGCCTTCGGTCACCTCGACCTGCTCTATCCGAAATCGGAGATGAGCCCGGCCAAGGCGCTGGACATGGCGATCGCCGGCGAGACCTACGAATACACCGAGATGTATCCGCAGTTCCGCCACCTCGCCGAGCAGGAAGGCAACCACGCCGCGGTCAGGGAAATGGACGAGCAGATCGAGGAATCGAAGGAACATGCCGACCGTTTCCGCCAGACCCTGGCCAAGGCTGCCAAGCGCTTCGCGGCGCTGGCCACAGTCGAAGAGCGCCACGCCAACCACTACCGCGCCGTGCGCGCCAAGGTGCAGGCAGCGTGATTCCGGCCGACAGCTTTCCGTTCGCACTGCTGCAGGCCCTCGCCTGCGCAGTCGGCGGACGGGCAACGGGAACACCGGTCGAAACGAACAAGCACATTACTGATACGGAGAACTGAACATGGCAAACGAAATGCGCAAATGGGAATGCATCGTCTGTGGTTACGTCTACGACGAAGCCGAAGGCGATCCGGAACACGGCATCAAGGCCGGCACCCGCTGGGAAGACATCCCGGAGGATTGGACCTGCCCGGAGTGCGGCATCGCCAAGGCCGACTTCGAAATGGTGCTGAAGGCGGCGTAACATCGGCCTGGCAACACCCCGTTCCGCATTCGCGGGGCGGGCGCTGCACCCGAAACACCGTACACGCTGAAAGGAGCTGACATGACCAAGACCACTAAAATAGACATCGGCATCAAGGACAGGGACCGCAAGGCCATCGCCGACGGCCTGTCGCGGCTGCTCGCAGACACCTACACGCTGTACCTGAAGACCCACAATTTCCACTGGAACGTCACCGGTCCGATGTTCCAGACCCTGCACCTGATGTTCGAGACCCAGTACAACGAGCTGGCGCTCGCAGTAGACCAGATCGCCGAGCGCATCCGCGCGCTGGGCTACCCGGCGCCGGGCACCTATGCCGACTACGTGAAGCTGTCCTCGATCAAGGAAACGGCCGGTGTGCCGAAGGCGGAAAAAATGATCGCGCTGCTGGTCGAAGGCCAGGAAGCGGTCGCCCGCACCGCGCGCTCGGTGTTCCCGGTGGTCGACAAGGCCAACGACGAGCCCACCGCCGACCTGCTGACCCAGCGCATGCAGATCCACGAGAAGAATGCGTGGATGCTGCGCAGCCTGATCGAGAAATAGGGGCGACAATCCCCCACTCCTTCTCCCCGCCTGCGGGGAGAAGGTCGGGATGAGGGGCTGCGAAAAGCCACATTTTTTTGATACAAGCATCCAGTTTTTGCAATGAGCACACCATGACCGAGATGATCATGACCGCACGCCGCCTCGCCGCCGAGCCTTCCTGGCAGCGGCTGGCGGCGTTCATCGCGCTCTCCGTGGCGGCGGTCGCGGCGGCCATGGAACTCGCCGCGCTTGCGCCGGCAAACGAGGCAGTGCGCGCCGCACTGGCAGCGACGCTGTTCACTGCACTCGCCACCGGCGCCGGCGCCCTGCCGGTACTGGTTATCCGGCAGATCTCCGACGCAATGCGCGACACGCTGCTCGGCTTCGGCGCCGGAGTGATGCTCGCGGCGAGTTTTTTCTCGCTGCTCGCGCCGGCACTCGAAACCGGAGCGGAGCTCGCCGGCAGTCCGGTCGGCGGCGTCCTGATCGCCGCGACCGGCGTGATCATTGGCGCCGCGGTGCTGATGGTCAGCGACCGCTGGATGCCGCATGAGCATTTCGTAAAGGGTCGCGAGGTCGGCCAGCCGGCGACGCCGGAGAACGCGGCGGGACTGTGGCTGTTCGTCACTGCAATCACGCTGCACAACATTCCGGAAGGTCTCGCCGTCGGTGTAGCCCAGGGCGGCAGCAGCGGCACCGCGCTCACCGCGGGCATCGCCATCCAGAACATGCCCGAGGGGCTTATCGTCGCGATCGCGCTGGTGACGCTCGGCATCTCGCGCTGGAAAGCCGTGGCACTCGCGCTCGCCACCGGCATGGCCGAACCCCTCGGCGGTCTCATCGGCGCCAGTGCCATCGGCTACGCCGCGGCGATGCTGCCCTGGGGACTCGCCTTTGCCGCCGGCGCGATGCTGTTCGTGATCAGCCACGAGATCATTCCCGAGACCCACCGCAACGGCAACGAACGCGTGGCCACCATCGGCCTCATCGGCGGTTTTGTGCTGATGATGCTGTTTGATACCATCCTGCGCTGATTTTTAACGGAAAACCCATGGACCCGATCATCATCATCGGCAGCGGCCTGGCGGGCTACAACACCGCCAAGGAGCTGCGCAAACTCGACACCACCACCCCGCTGACCCTGATTGCCGCGGACAGCGGCCCGTTTTATTCCAAACCGATGCTGTCGAACGCGCTGGCCTCGAAAAAGGAAGCGGCCGCGATCGCGCTGAACACGCCGGAGCAGATGGCGACCCAGCTCAACGCGACAGTACGCGCAAAAACCCGCGTCGACGCCATCGACACCGCCGCCCGCACGCTGCGCATCGGTGACGAAACGCTGCGTTACTCGAAACTGGTGCTCGCCCTCGGCGCCGACCAGATCCGCCTGCCCATTGCGGGAGATGCGGCGGGCGACATACTGACCGTCAACGACCTCGACGATTACGCCGGTTTCCGTACGGCCATCGCCGGCAAGAAACGCGTGGCGATCATCGGCGCCGGGCTGATCGGCTGCGAATTCGCCAACGACCTGGCCGCCGCCGGTTACGCCGTGGATGTCATCGACATCGCCGGCCAGGCGCTGGGCCGGCTGCTGCCGCCCGAAGGCGGCGCGCTGCTGCAATCGAAACTCGCCGCGCTGGGCGTGCAGTGGCATCTCGGCACCAGCGTCGCCGCAGTCGATCGTGCGGACAGCAGCTATGGCGTCAGGCTGGCCAACGGCACCACACTGCAGGCCGACGTCGTGCTCTCGGCGGTGGGCCTGAAGCCGCGCACCGCGCTCGCCGCAGCCGCAGGCATCAAGGTCAATCGCGGCATCGTCGTCAACCGCAATCTCGAAACCAGCGCCACCGGGGTCTATGCGCTCGGCGACTGCGCCGAGATCGAGGGCCTGGTGATGCCTTACGTGATGCCGATCATGCACGCCACGCGCGCGCTGGCGCAGACGCTCGCCGGAAAACCTGCAGTGGTGTCCTTCCCGGCGATGCCGGTGATGGTAAAGACTCCGGCCTGCCCGACCATCGTCTCGCCGCCGGCAGCAGGTGCGGAGGGTCAGTGGCAAGTCGAGGCCACCAGCGATGGTGTGAAGTCGCTGTTCGTCGGTGCCGACGGCAAGCTGCTGGGCTTCGCGCTGAGCGGCAGCGCCACCGCGGAACGCGCGAAACTCGCGCCGCAGCTGCCGCCGGTGCTCGCCTGACAAAGATGCGCGGGCCGGTCCCGCGCTTCCTCAACGCGCATCAGCGCCGTAGTAGTATCGGGACATGATGCTGCCCCCGATTACCCGACTCCTGCTGATCGCGAACGTCGCGGTCTTCCTGCTGCAACTCGTCATCGGCGACCTGCTGATCATCTGGTTTGCACTGTGGCCCTTCCACACCCCGCATGACTTCGGCGCCGGATTCCTGCCCTGGCAGGTGATCAGCTACGGTTTCCTCCACGGCGGGCTGATCCACATCGGCTTCAACATGCTGGCGCTGTACATGTTCGGCGGCCAGATCGAGCAGGTGTTCGGTTCGCGGCGCTTCCTGATCTATTACCTCGGCTGCGTGTTTGCCGCGGCTGTCGTGCAATTGCTGGTGTCCTCGTTCAGCGGCGGGCCACCGGTGCCGACCGTGGGCGCCTCCGGCGGCGTGTTCGGACTGCTGCTGGCCTACGGCCTTTTTTTCCCGAACCGCACGCTGATGCTGATTTTTCCGCCCATCCCCATGCCGGCCTGGCTGTTCGTGACCCTTTACGGCCTGCTCGAACTCTATCTCGGCGTCACCGGCACCCGCGCCGGAATTGCGCATTTTGCTCACCTTGGCGGCATGTTCGGCGGCTGGCTGCTGATCAGGCAGTGGCGACGGCGGCCGCCACCGCGGTGAGCGGTGAGCGGTGAGCGGTGAGCGGTGAGCGGTGAGCGGTGAGCGGTGAGCGTCAGACCATCGTATTGATGCTCAGAATTCCCGCACCTGATGCCGGCATTACACCCGACTAGGCTGCCCAGCAGCGCCGCAGCAGATCCCTGATCCAGGCATTGGCCCCATCCAGTGTCGAATGTTCCAGCACATCGTCCGTGCCGAGGCCTGCGCGCAGGCGATGGAGCCGCGCCGCCCGGACATTGGCGTCGCGCACGGTGTAGCCATAACGCGCGTAACGGTCGATCTCGATGGCATTGTCGGCCTCCGGCGCATCGCGCAGCCAGAAACCGTCGCCGACAAAACCCTCGGCCAGTGATTCGAGCTCCGCGTACAAACCGCGGTCCAGTGGCTGCGGCGGCACCACCTGCTGTGCAGCAGCCTGCATGTCGGGGCCGCAGCACCAGCGCCAGGCCCATTCGGCCGCGCCCTCGGTGGCCAGCAGCTCCACCGCATCACCATTGCGCGTGACCCGGAACAGCGCATCGCGCTCGTGGTTCAGCACATACCCGGCCCACTCACCGGCGGCGCGTCGCTGCACCACGAAGGCGAGGTGGATGGTGGCGTCGGCGGCCGCCTCGAGATAACGATTCGGCGCCTCGCCGGCAGAGGTGCCCAGGGATTCCTCGACATGTTCGGTGATGCTGCCGCGACTGATGCAGGCGCGTCCCCTGCGCCCGGCCGCCACATTGACCCATTCGGCGGTGATGGTGATGCCCGGAAATTCCTGCGAGGCCGCGGCAAAGGCCGGAAAGGGGATGCCGCCGTGCACCTTGAAATCGTAGGCCAGCGCATCTTCGCCATGGTGCGCCTCGAACTCGCCGGCACTGGCCTCGGCGGCCAGCAGTGTCGCAATCCGCGCCTCGACCGCCGGCAGCTGCGCGCGCTCGCCGCTGACCGTCAGCGTGGCATGGATCAGCAGGTCCGTCACTGAGCTGCCGGCCTGCGGTAGATGACGTAGTAGACCAGCGCCACCAGCACGCTGCCACCGACGATGTTGCCGGCGATCACCGGCCCGAGGTTGCGGAACATCGCGTAAACCGTGATCGCGTCGGCACCTGCCGGCAGCGCGATACCGCTGTCCTTCAGCAGCAGCGCCAGCGGAAAGAAATACATGTTGGCTATCGAGTGTTCGAAGCCGGCGGCGACAAAGGCCGAGATCGGCAGCACAATGGCGACGAACTTGTCGACCACGCTACGACCCGCGAGCACCATCCACACCGCCATGCACACCAGAACGTTGCACAGCACGCCACGGAAAAAAAGTTCCGACAGCGGCATCGTGCTCTTGGCGGCCGCGATTTTGAGGTAGGCCTGCGCGATTGCGCCATTGTTGAGGCCGGCATGGCCGGACCAGTACACCAGCAGCGCGAGGCCGGCGGCGCCGACGAAGTTGGCGATGCAGACCCCCGCCCAGTTGCGCAGCACCTCGCCCGTGCTGACCTTGCCGTCCGCCCAGGCCATCGCCAGCAGGTTGTTGCCGGTGAACAGTTCCGCGCCGGCAACCACGACCAGCAGCAGGCCCAGCGAGAAACACACTGCGCCCAGCACCCGGGCAGTGGCGAAGGACAGGCTCGCATCGCTGATCACCAGCGTGTAGTACAGCGCGCCGAGCCCGATGAAGGCCCCGGCCAGCACGCCCAGCATCACCATCGACAACAGCGGCAGCCGCGCCTTGACCACGCCGACGTTCTGCACGCGGTCCGCGATCTGCTGCGGCGAGAAGGCATCGAAGCCGTAGACGTCACCCGCGCGTGTGCCGATATTTTCCGCCATGTTCCGGTTTCCCCTGTATGCGTTGACTGTCGAGCTGCTAGTGTAAGCGCCGCGGCCCGAATCGGGTAATCTTGCGGTCCATGTCCGTCCGCAAATCCGTACCGTTGCTGAAGCTTGCCGACTACTACATGGGCCGGGACAGGCTGCATCGCGGGGAGCTCACGCGCGAGCTGCGCGCCAACGCGCGCGAAACCCTGCGCCGCGTCAACCGCCTGCTGCGGCGTGCCGGTTTCGCGCGCAAAGTCAGTTCAGGCTGGCGCCCGGCGGCGATCAACGCGACCGTGCCGGGTGCAGCCAGGGGCAGCAAGCACCTCAGTTGCCTCGCCATCGACCTCGAGGATCGCGACGGCAGGCTGGATGCCTGGTGCATGGCCAACCTCGCCGTGCTCGAGGAACTTCAACTGTGGCTGGAACATCCGGATGCGACACCGGGGTGGTGTCACCTGCAAATCCTGCCACCGCGTTCGGGGCGGCGGGTGTTTTATCCTTGATGTTATAAGTATTTGTTTTTAAACACTTTTTTAAAAACTGAGCCATTCCGGCCGTAGCAGCAGCAGAATGCCGATCAGCAGCAGCAGCCCCCCGCCGATCAGGTGCGACCAGCGCGCGTAGCGACCGGTCAGCCCGGTGACCTGCAGCGTTTTCATCGCGATCACGAAAATCAGCAGGTCGTCGAGCATGAACACCAGGATATAGAGCAGCAGGTAGGCGTGGTACTGCCATGCCGGCAGCGCACTGAGCGTCAGCACCTGCACATACACCGCGGGAATGCCCGCCGAGCAGATGAACTCGACCAGGTTCACTGCCACCGCCAGAGCGATGATGCCGGCCAGCGCCAGCCAGAAACGGCGCTCCAGCGCAACCTCGCGCAGGCGCTGCAGCACCCGCTGCCGCGACTGCGCGCCGGTCACCTTGCACAGCGCCTCCGGGTTGACGAAAAATTCCCTCAAGTACCAGGCGCCCCCGCCAATCGCCAGCAGGCCAACCGCCACGCGCACCCACAGCAGCACGCCGAGGAACAACAACAGATTGAGCCAGGCCGCGAGAAACAGGTAGTACACCAGCGCGGAAGTCATGATGAAGGCCGCACCCAGAGTCCACATGCGCATCCGGTCGCCGATACCCACCAGCAGGCCCATCAGGAACAGCAGGGTCCACATCGCGCAGGGATTGAAGCCGTCGATGGCGGCCAGCAGCACGGTCAGCGCCGGCAGGGACAGCGTCGCCAGTTCCACCTCCCCGACAATGGGCAGGCGCAGTGTCCGCGGCGGCGGTTCAACCGGCGTCGACGGCAATGCGGCGGGTCTCGCCTCACCCGCGATCAGGGACGACATGACATTGTCACAGCGCGCCGCGCGGCAGGACTGCGCGGCAGCAATGAACTGGGCGCCGGTGCCGTCATCGCTGCCGTAACCGACCCAGTGATAGGGACCGATGACCACCAGCGGCACCGCAGGATTGGCGACGTGGAAATGGGTCACCGCCCTGCGGAACAATTCAAGGTTTGCCGGGTCGCCGATCTCGTATTCGCGCAGGCGCAAACCGTGTTCAGGCGCTGCGCGGCCGAGAAAATCCCTTGCGTTTTCGCAGTGAGGGCAGCCGACGCGCCAGAATACGTGCACCTCCACCGCTTCTGCCGACCTTGACTGCGGCGCGGCCTGGGCGAAGGCTGCGCCGCCCCACAGGCAGCACAGCAACAGCAGCCATGTCCGCCAGCCGCCGGGCAGACGGAGCACAGGATTCAAGATGGCGGGCATCGCGACACCGATCAACGCGTCAGTCGAGGAACACTGCGTAATCCTCGAGTGCGATGCGCGCCGGCTGGAAGCTGTTGACCACGGCCCCGCCGTCGGCATAACCCATCGCCATGCCACAGATCACCACACGATCGTCGCCGAGTCCGAGTTCCCGGCGCACGATGTCGGGATAGCTGGCGATCGAGGCCTCGGCGCAGGTATGCAGGCCCTTTGCGCGCGCTGCCAGCATCAGCGTCTGCAGGAACATGCCGTAGTCAAGCCAGCTGCCCTTTTCAAGCTTGCGGTCGATGGTGAATATCAATCCCGCCGGCGCACCGAAGAACACGTAGTTCTGCGCGCGGAAAGCCTTCGATTTTTCGTGGTCACCCTTACCGATGCCCAGCGTGCCGTAAAGCCCCCAGCCGCAGGCGCGCCGCCGCGCAAGGTAGGGCTCGAATACCGGGTCGGTGTAATAATCGTAGTCGCGCCGGTGACCGGGCTCGTCGTCGAGAAAGGCCTTTTGTATCGCCCCGCCGACGCGTCGCAGTGTCGATCCGGTCAGCACATGCACCTGCCAGGGCTGGATGTTGGAGCCGCTGGGTGCATGGCGCCCGAGTTCGACGATCTCGCGCAGGATCTGCGGCGGCACCGGATCCGGCCGGTAGGCGCGGATCGAGCGGCGCGAACGCGCCGCCTCGAAAATACCGGCTGCGGGAACATTGATGTCATTCATGGGGCTTAGTGTCCTCGAGAATGTGATGTAGGACCTAGCCGGGCATTGCCGGCTTGTCGCGGCATGTTAGCAAACAGGCTCTGTTGGCCTGCGATCACCCGGGCGTCTGGTCCTGCTGCACACCGGATGCGCGCACTCCCGAAGCCAGCACCAATGCCAGCTTCTCGGCCCGGCTGAGTTGCTTGATCCTGTATTCACGCCGGCTCGCCTCGGAGCGGCTTTCCGCCGGCTCGCTGTAGACCAGCACCACCGGACGCCGCGCCCGGGTATAGTTCGCCGCCGCGCCCTTGCCGGCGTTGTGTTCGGCGATGCGCCTGTCGACATCGCGGGCAATGCCCGTGTACAGCGTGCCGTCGGCGCAGCGTGCGATGTAAACCTGCCATGAACCCATTGCCCGTTCCGCTGTCTTCTTTTTAATACAAGCCACGTATCATGCCGCCAATGAAATCATTCCGCCATCTGCTCTGCACCCTGCTGCTATGCCTGCCTTCCGTACTCCATGCCGCAGAACCCCGAAATGCGATATTCGGCGTCGAACTCGGCACGCGCTTCGGGTTTCCGGCCTGCGCCCGCAACCAGGATGCGCTGACCGACCGCCACTGCCACAACGCTTCGCAGCAGACAAAGACAAGCTGGGGCACCGACCAGCACCGCCTGTACTACCCGCGGCCCAAGGTCGTGCCCTGGGCACGCGGCGAAATGCTGATCGAGACCGTCAACGGCGTCATCGTCGCCATCCACGTCAACACCTGGGGCATCCAGGCTCAGGGCTCGGCGCTGGAGGATCTGACCCGCAAGTACGGCGAACCGACACGCCAGCGCAGCGAGAAAATTGTCGGCCAGCGTTCGCGTTTTCCGTCGAAGTTTGCCGAATGGGACCTTAAGGATCTCTGGGTCAGCCTTGACGGTACCACCAGCACGGTGGATTGGGGGCGGGTCACGCTTGCAACGCCGGATTACCGCAAACGCACAAAGCAGCCGCCGACAAAACCGTGACAGCCCTGCACTTCCTGTCAGCCGCAGCAATCGCTCGGCGCATTCGCAGCAACAGCCTTAGCGCCACAGACGCGCTGGAATCCGCGCTCGAACGGCAACAGGCGCTGCATCCCCGCTTCAATGCCGTCGTGGTGACCGACCTCGCCAGCGGCTTGCTCGACGAGGTCGAGAGGCTGGTCAGGCAGGATACCCAGCGCTGGGCGGGGATGATCAAAAAATCCGGCATGACGCTGAATCCCCGAATCCGAACTCACCCACAAAGTGACAGTGTGGACTTCTGCTTGCGGCTATACCGCCGCGCCTGTTATCTGAAAACTTTTGAAAATCGTTGAACCTGCCGGCACGCATGGGCCATGCCCTTCGCGTACCAGCAACCTCCTCATGCAGTCTACCGAACGCCGCGTGGACACTCACGCGCACATTTTTGTCAGAGGTCTCCCGCTGACACCGGGACATCGCCATGCACCGCAACATGATGCCCTGCTGCCTGATTATCTTGGCCTGCTCGACGCTCACGGCATCACCCATGGCGTGCTGACTGCACCCAGCTTTTTCGGCACCGACAATTCCCATCTGCTGGCCGGTCTGCGAGCCGCTGGGGGACGGCTGCGCGGCACAGTGATCGTCGATCCACGTATCTCCTCCACCGAACTTGAGATCATGGCCCAGCAGTACGTCACCGGCATCCGCCTGAACCTGTTTCGCAAGCCTGAAGACGCGGTACCAGACCTGCGCTCGCCGGAATACCGCGCATTGTTCGAGCGCTGTGCCGAGCTCGGTTGGCATGTCGAAATCTACGGGGAAGGTCCGCGCCTGGCGCGCTGGCTGCCGATGATTGCCGAAACGGGTGTCGACATCGTCGTGGATCACTTCGGTAGCCCAGATTCCGGCGCCGGCACGGACTGCACAGGCTTCAGAACCCTGCTCGACAGATTTACCGGCGGCAAGCTGTGGGTCAAGCTGTCTGCCCCCTACCGCATCGGTGCCGCACTTGCCCGCGATTGCGCGCGACGCCTGCTTGACGAAGGAGGCCCGGAACGCCTGCTCTGGGGCAGCGACTGGCCTTGGACGCAGAACGAAAGTGGGCGCTCCTATGCCGAATGCCTGCACTGGCTCGAGGAATGGGTCCCTGATGCCGCAAACAGACGCATCATACTCGGCGAAACCCCACGCAGGCTCTTCCATTTCTCCCAAACCGACTGACAACGGAGTAGTTCATGCCAAGTGTCAAACGTCCTAGCCAACCCGAAATCCACTACGTCGTCGACGACTACACCGACCCCTGGCGCAACGCGCCCTACCTCGTGCTACAGCACGGCAACGGCCGTTCGTCGCGCTTCTGGTACAGTTGGATCCCCTATCTGAGCCGCTTCTACAGGATCGTGCGGCCAGACGCCCGCGGTCTCGGCCAATCCGGAGCCGATTTCGATCTGGAGCGGGATGTCACCGTGGAAAACCTAGTCGGTGACATCCTCGCAGTTCTTGATCAGATTGGTGCGGATACGGTGCATTTCTGCGGCGAATCGATGGGCGGCATCCTCGGCATTGCGCTCGCAGCGCTTCATCCACATCGGGTGCGTACACTGACACTGGTGTCGACACCCGTCTACATAAGCGACAAGATGAAGGAGACTTACTCTATGGGCCACAAGTCCCGGGTTGATGCCATGAAGGAAATGGGGCGCGATGCCTGGCTCAAGGCCACCAATCGCAGCACGCGTTTCCCGCCGGAAACGGATCCCGCGCTGCTCGACTGGTACGAAACCGAGTTCGCTCGCAGCAGCAACGACGTGCAGTTGGCAATGGCGCGCCTAGTCAACGGTGCCAACGCGTCTTCCTTCCTTGAACGGATCACCGCTCCGGTGCTGGGCCTGTTCCCCACCGACGGCCCGATCACCAGCGCCGAACAAGAAAAGCTGCTGGTCGAAAAACTGCGCAGCTTCCGGTTGGTGCACCTCGCCACGCGTTACCACATGGTTCATCACGTCGCGCCGGCAACTTGTGCCACCCACCTCCTGCATTTCATCGCCCAACACGACGGAGTACCTTGTCATGAAAACTGAAACAACACTGAATTCCCTGCTGGCCTGCGCCTTCGCCGCCTCGACCATAGTCGCTTGCGGCACTGTCGCCGCCCAGGAGTATCCCGGCCGTGCAGTACGCATGATCGTACCCTACCCCGCGGGCGGAGGCACCGACATCATTTCTCGGACAGTGGCCCAGAAACTCGGCGAAAAGTGGGGCCAGCAGGTCATCGTCGACAACCGCGGCGGCGCCAATGGCATCATCGGCACCGATATTGCGGCCAAGTCGAAACCCGATGGATACACGCTGGTCGTCGTCATCGCCACCCAAGCCATCAACCCGGCGCTTCATCCTAAGCTGCCCTACAACAGCGAAACTGATTTTTCGCCGGTGACACTGATGGCGCAGTACCCGTTCATTCTAACCACCCATCCTTCGGTGCCCGCCAAGACCGTGCGCGAGTTCATCGCACTGGCCAAAAAGCGGCCCGGCGAAATGAGCTACGCATCCTCTGGCAACGGCAGCGGCCCGCATCTGGGTTTCGAACTGTTCAAGAGCGCAGCCGGGATCAACATCGTGCATGTTCCTTACAAGGGCGCAGGCCCCGCCAACACCGAGTTGATCAGCGGCCAAGTGCAGGCCTTTTTCAATAACATACTCGCCGCAAAACCCCACCTTGTAGCCAAACGGCTGCGCGTGCTTGCAGCGACCAGCCTAAAACGATCCCAAGCCATGCCCGAACTGCCGACGATGGCGGAATCAGGGTTGCCGGGATTCGACGTGACAGGCTGGTACGCGCTGCTGGCTCCGGCCGGGACACCCACGGCGATCATCGGAAAAGTGCAGGCTGACACTGCCGCCGCGCTGCAGATCCCCGAAGTCGCCACGCGCCTGTCGTCACAGGGTGCCGAGCCGGTGGGCAGCACATCGGCGCGGCTTGCCGAGTTCCTTCAGGCCGAAACCCGGAAATGGGCGAAGGTCGTCAAGACCGCGGGCATCAGGCTCGATTGACCTGGCAGGCACGCGATGCCCTCGCTGGAGCTTTCGACGGATGTGCTGATGCATTACTGGGTCGATGATTTCACGGATCCCTGGCAACCAACCGAGGCTGTGTTGATGCTGCACAGCAACTGCGAAAGCGGCCTCGCTTGGTACGGATGGGTACCGCACCTCGCGCGCCACTACCGCGTGGTCCGTCCCGACATGCGCGGATTCGGGGAATCAACACCGATGCCGCGCAATTTTTCATGGACCCTCGATATCATCATCGATGATTTCACGCGGCTGCTAGATGCGCTGTGTATCGGCCGCCGCCATCTCATCGGCGCCAAAGTTGGTGGCGTGATCGGCTGGGTATTAGCCGCACGGCGTGCCGATCATATCGCGACGTTGACGATTGTCGGTTCGCCGCCCCCGGTACGCGCCGACCGACGTACCAAGTATCCGCTGCCCGACACTGGTCATCACCACGGAACACAGCGACCTTGCCACGGTGGAAGAGACTGGAGAATGGCAGCGGCGGATTCCCGGCTCAGAACTGGCCGTGCTACCGGGCGATTCCTTCCACGTAGCGGCTGCCGATCCAGACCGCTGCGCGCAGATCACCCGGGACTTCATCGCCCGGCATCCTGCTTGAACCGGCTACAGGCATAATGCAGCCTAATTCAACAAAGGAAAGACCATGCCAGCCATCACCCTCGCAAGCGGATTGATCATCGAAGACCTCGTCACCGGCGAGGGCGCCGAAGCGGCAGCCGGCCAGGAAGTCACCGTGCACTACACCGGCTGGCTGACCGACGGCAAAAAATTCGACTCGAGCAAGGACCGCGACGATCCCTTCGTGTTTCCGCTGGGCGGCGGCCGCGTGATCCGCGGCTGGGACGAGGGCGTGCAGGGAATGAAGGTCGGCGGCACCCGCAAGCTGACCATCCCGCCGGCCCTGGGCTACGGCGCGCGCGGTGCCGGCGGCGTGATTCCGCCGAACGCGACACTGGTGTTTGAAGTCGAACTGCTGGCCACGGACTGATCGCGATGCCGGGCCGCAGTGTCAGGATCGCTTCTTCCGGCGGCGCCGGAGAGTTCGATTGCTATCTCGCGCTGCCTGCCGGTGAATCCCGGGTCCCCGCCGTTGTGCTTGCCGCGGCGGTGCACGGCGTCAATGCCGACATCCGCGGCATCGCCGACGCATTTGCGGCAAAGGGCTACATCGCCGCAGCGCCGGACCTGTTCTGGCGCACCCTCCCCGGCCCGCTGCCGCGCGATGACGAACGCGCGGGCCAGCGTTCCCAGCCGCGAATGCCGGTGCTGAAGGCCGGCGAAACCGACATCGCCGACACGCTGGCGATGGTGCGCAAACTGCCGCAGCACAACGGCAAGGCGGCAAGCATGGGTTTCTGCTTCGGCGGTCCCTATGCGGTAATCGGCCCGAAGCGCCTCGGCTTCGATGCCGGCATCGGCTGCCACAGCACGCAGATGAAGGATTTCCTGCATGAGTTCGACGGCCTCGACAAGCCGGTGTGCCTGATCTGGGGCGACCAGGATTTCGCCGCGCCGCCGGAAGTGCTCGCAGCCTACACCGAACGCGCGCAGCGGCAGCCCGGCCTCGAAGTCCACGTCTTCCCCGGAGTCCAGCACGGCTACATGATGCGCGAGAACACCAAGGCCTGGAGCCCGCAGACCTATGAATTCTCGATGGACAAGGCTTTGGCGATACTCCAAAGCCTGCGGTGATTGTTGCTCGTGATTGGTGACTGGTAATTCGTAATTGGTGGTGAAAGTCCGCCCGACCCTCTGCCGGTCACCACTTACCATTTACCAATCACCAATTACCAACCACCACTCACCCGCCCTCCTGCTGCCTGCCAACAAGACACAGCAACAGCCCCCGCTGCTCGTCGCTGAGCTCCGGCCCCGGGTCATCGGGCGCCCAGCGGCGCTTGAACGCAGCGATCGCAGCCGGCAGTCGCGTCACCTCATAACCCAGCGCGGCCAGCAACGGGGCATCATCGGCCGGCGCGGCCGGCTGCGGATAGGGGGGATCGCACCACAGCCCGAAGCCCGCTTCGGCAAGGCGCCGCCAGGGAAACAGTGCGCTGGGATCGACCTTGCGTCCCGGCGCGACGTCGCCATGTCCAAGCACGTTCGCCGGCGGAATGTTCCAGCGTGCCGCCAGGTCGCGCAGCAGCGCGATCAGCGCTTCAATCTGGGTGTCCGGATAAGGCTCGCTGCCGTTGTTGTCGAGTTCGATGCCGATCGATGACGAGTTCAGATCGCGGTTGCCGCCCCAGTACGACTCGCCGGCATGCCAGGCACGCTTCTGCTCGTCGACCAGATAGATGATGCGGCCGTCGCGCGCCACCAGGTAATGCGCGCTGACCTGTGTCAGCCGGCTGGTCAGCGTCGCCACCGCCTCCCCTGCAGTGTCGTTGGTGGTGTGGTGCAGGACCACGTAGTTCGGCCGCCGCTCGCTGAAATTCGGTGAGGGATGCATCTCCACCGGCAAGGTGGTGTAGAGCGGCAGCGGCGCACAGGCGGACAGGACTGCCGGCAGCAGCCAGGCCGTCCACCACCGCCGCGGGCGCCGTTGCTTCGCGATTGCTGTTCCCGGTTCCGCCATCCCTGTGACTGTACCATGCAGGGCGGCAATCGGTTACCCTCGCGCCATGAACTCCGCCGCCCCGCGCGCCATTTCCCGAGAAGCGCTCAATGAACTGCCGGTTTGCCGCTATGAAGGCCCGATCCATTTCGTCGATACGCCGGCGCTGCTGCATGCCGCGCGCAAGGATATCCTCGACGATGCCGTCGTCGGCTTTGATACCGAAACCCGTCCTGCCTTCCGCAAGGGCGAGAGCTATCTGCCCAGCCTGGCGCAGGTCGCCACCGCAAACGCCGTGCATATTCTCCCGCTGCGTTACCCCGACACCCGCAGCCTGCTCGCCGAAATGCTCGCGGCGGGCATCGTCAAGGCGGGCGTGTCGCTGGCCCATGACCTGCGCATGCTCAGGCAGGTTTTCCCCTTCGAGGACCGGCAGGTGGTCGACCTCGGCGTCATCGCCAAACGCCAGGGCTATGGCCAGACCGGCGTACGCAACCTCGCCGGCCTGCTGCTCGGATACCGCGTGCCCAAGGGCGCCAAGACCACCAACTGGGCGGCGCCACAGCTGACACCTGCGCAGATAGCCTATGCCGCCACCGACGCCTGGGTGTGCCGGGAGCTGTTCCTGCACTTCCGGAATGCGGGACTCGCAGCCTGATTGCGGCCGGCCGTATTTGGCTCCAGAATCCGCGCGACACCCGATGGCCCCACTCCGGATCGAGATTCCGCGCACCATGATGCATGGCAGGAAAGTCACTGTCCGCGCCCTGGCAATGCTTCTCTCATGCGCGGCGCTGATGTTCACCGCGGGTTGCGCCCGCATGCCCGATACCGGTGTGCTGCCGATGAAATTCGCGGGATATGCCGAACTCCGGCGCTACCTGCTGCAACGGCAGCAGGACCTGGAAATCTTCAGGCTGCGCGGCCCCTTCGAGGTCGCGGTGCGACAGGACCATGTGCTCGGACTGTCGGCGGAGCAGCGCGTCACCGCGGATGTCTATGTGTCTTCCCACGGCGGAAGCGCGCCGCTGGTGATCCTGCTCCATGGCTACGACAACGACAAGACCGACCATGCCTACCAGGGCATGCACCTCGCGACCTGGGGACTGCACACCCTCGTCGTGCAGCTGCCTGCGCGTGGGCCGTGGAGCGCCCATGGCCGGACACTGGCGGACATCGTCGAGCTTGCGCGGCGCAACCCCGAAGACGTCTTTGGGCGCATCGACACCGGCAGCATCCTGCTGGCCGGCCATTCCTTCGGGGCGAGCTCGGTGGCCCATGCACTGGCCGGGGGCTCCCCGGCGGCGGGTGCGATCCTGCTCGACCCCGCGGCGATCGGCCGCAACCTTGACGCAGTCATCGCCCGCGTCCGCGCGCCGGTGATGGTGATCGGCGCTGACGAAGAGATATTCCCCGCGCGCGGCCGCGAACGATTTTTCCGGCACCTGCGCGGCAGCGTGGCAGAGATCTCGATCCGCAACGCCGGCCACGACGACGCGCAGTTCTCCCTGGACGACGATGGCCGCCGGGAGCAGCAGCTCGATTTCCTCGGCGCGCTGACCGCCGCCGCCTTCAGCCTCGGCAGCACCGGCGGGCTCGACTACGCCTGGAACAGTTACGACAAAGCGTTGCGCGAGGGCAAACTCTTCGACGCGCGGAAAAAATAGCCTCCATCGCCGAACATGACTGCAATGACCGCCATCCCGACAAACCCGCCCTCTCACAAGTCACACCCGAGCTCCGCAAGCAGGTCCTTCGCGCTGTGTCTGGCCGCATTGCTGTCACTGTGCTGCCTGATGCCGGGAAGCGCGCCGGCCCAGTCCGTGCGGGGCACCGGGTTTGACGCCGAGGTGTCGCGCCAGGAGAGCATCTATCACGGCCGCGGCGGGCAGCGCCCGGAGGGTTATGTCATCGACCGTGCGCTGGACGCCTATGCCCAGGCACTGGCGCCAGGCTTTGCGCAGGCGCTGGACCGCCTCGGTCCGCAGGACCGCTGGCTCGACATCGGCGCCGGTCGCGGGCTCGCGATACTCGACTATTACTCCGACGCGCAGGGTGGCGCCCCGGCTTTCAAGGCCAGCGCGGTGGCGATGTCGATCGAGGACCGCCGCACAGAACAGTGGCAGGCCACCGCGGCGCAGCTGCCGCCCGGCAAGCTGCGCTACATCCATGACCGGCGGCTGCGCGAGTATTCGCCCGCCGAGCTGGGGCGGTTCCAGCTGATCACCGATGTCATCGGCGGCTTTTCCTACACCGAAGACCTGTCACTGTTCATGGAAACGGTGCTCGGCCTGCTTGCCGTGAACGGCGAGTTCTACACCGTGCTGCAGGACGTGCGCCGGGAACAGGGCGGCAATAAGCCGCATTATCCGGGCGCGCCCTTCCTGACTGAGATCCGCGAGCATGGCCGGGACATCGGCGCCTGCGCCTGGCTGAAACGCATCAGCTGCATTGAAGTCAGCTGCCACGCCGGGGCGGACTGGGAGCCGCCGATCGAGAGTTATCGCGTGCACAAGGTCTGCGAAGCGGTCAGCGTGCCGAAACTGCAGCGCACGCACTTCACTTCGGGCACGCCGCCGGAGCGCGGCTTCAACCTTGCCGCGCCGGGAAAAAACGATTCCGCCCCCTGACTGCGGCAACGATCAATAACGGACTTCGATGCTCAGTCCCAGGGTCAGTGTACGTCCCGGCGCGGGTTCATAAAAACGGCCGTTGCCATCGGCAACGATCACCGATCCGACGTAGGCACGATCGGTCACGTTATCAACGCGCAGATACTGGGCGAGCCGCCAGCCGCGACCGCGCTGCATGAAGCCGGCGCGCAGGTTGCCGATGGTATGGGCTGCCGCAGCCTCGCTGTTGCGGTCGTTGACGTAGACCTTGCCGGCATGGCGCAGCTCGACCCCGGCATGGAAGCCGCTCGCCGCATGCCGCCACAGCAGTTCCCCGTAAAACTGGCGCGCCGCGACGCCCGGCAGGCGGTTGCCCGCGGCCACCGCCTGCGGCGGCGTGCCGGATGTGAAAGGCTGGCGAAACCGCGCATCGAGCAGCGTCCAGGCCAGCGCTGATTCGAATCCGCCGGCATGGCGCTGCTGCCAGGCCAGCTCCAGCCCCCTGCGCCGCGTGCCCGAGGCATTGCGGTAATCGCTGCGCCCGCCGGCAGCGCTGTTGACGACGATTTCGTCCCGGGTGTCGATGCGGAACAGTGCCGCATTGAGCCGGCCGTGATCACCGGTCAATGCCTTGACGCCCAGCTCGCGATGCAGGCTGGTCGAAGGCCTCAGCGCAAAGTTGAGGCCGGCCGCGCCGCCGGGGCGATAGGCAAGCTCGGTGAACGTCGGCGTCTCGAAACCCCGTCCCGCATTCGCGTAGACATTCACCCGCGGCGAAACACGGAAGCTCGCACCCAGCGCCGGCGTGGTGCGCACGAAATCCACCGTGCCGCTGTCATCGCCGTTGCCGGCGGCAATGAAATAATCCTGCGATTCGAAGCGCACGCGGCTGTGGCGCAGGCCCGCAAGCAGCCCGAGCCGCGGTAAGGCCTGCCATTCAGCCTGGGCATAGACATCGGCGTTTGCGACCCGGTTGTCCTCGTCGCGCTTCAGCGCGCCGCTGATGCCCAGATTGTTGATGAATCCGCGCCGGCGCTCGGCCATGCGGTCATGGTCGATGCCGGCAATGAACAGCGCGCGCCCTCCGGCAAGCTGCCCCTCATGACTCCAGCGCAGCCCCAGTCCGCTGTAAGCACGATTGAGGTCGACCACGCCGCCCGACTGCGTCGCCGCGGCCTGCACCGCGAGCGGTATCGCCAGGTACTGGGTCACTTGGCGGTCGCCGATATAGGCGCGCGCCTGCAAGGCATGCCCGCCACCGAGCTCGATGTCGTAAGTGAAACCGGCCTGGCCCTGGGCAATGCTCTTGCGGGTATTGAAGGCATATGCAGCCGCCACGGCCTGGCGCGGATTCTGCGCCACCTGCGCCGCGGTCAGCCCCAGCGGATCCTCGGTCTCCGGCTGGTCGAGGCTGTTCAGCACCACCGTCAGGCGACCCGCACCGCCGATGTCATAACTGATCCGGGCATTGCCGGTATCGCGTCGCGCCGAACTGTGGTCACGATAACCGTCCGTTTCGAAACGCGCGGCCTCGAGCCGCAGTCCGAGCGGCCCGTGCCGCCCGCCATACTGCAGGCCCAGCCGCGCGCTGCGATGGCTGCCGAGGCTGCCGTCGGTCTGGAAGGTCGGCTCCGGTGGCGCCCCGGCGGTGAATATCTGCACCACGCCGCCGGCCGCATTGCCATGCAGGCTGGAAAACGGTCCGCGCAGCACCTCGATGCGTTGCGCTGACGAAAGGCTGAAATTCGCCGCCTGTCCCTGGCCGTCGGGCATGGTGGCCGGGATGCCGTCCGCAATGAGGCGAATGCCGCGCACGCCGAAAGCCGCACGCGCACCAAAACCACGGGATGAAATCTGCAGATCCTGGGCGTAGTTCCGCCGGTTCTGCACCGCGATGCCGGGCACGCGTCCCAGGGATTCGGAGAGATTCACCTGCGGACCGGCTTCACGGATAGTCTTCCGGTCGATCACATCAATGGATACCGGCAGATCCAGGCTCTCGCGTTCGACGCGGGTCGCGCTGACTGAAACTTCGGGCAGGGTGACGGTTTCCTGCGCATGTGCCGGCGCCAGCAACGCCAGCGCCGTGAATGCTGCACCGACGATACCCGGTATCCGACAGCCATGCGCCGGAGCGCGCGGAAATTCCGGCCCTGCCCCGCAACCATATCCGGACATCGGAGCAGTCCGGCGGCTTACTCCTTCGGCAGTTTCGCCGCGGTGATGACCTTGCCCCAGGCTGCGATCTCGGCCTTGATCTGGGCAAGAAACTCGTCAGGCGAGTTGCCCTCGGGCTCGATGCCCAGCGCGGCCAGGCGCTCGGAAATCTCGGGCCGGCGCACGATGGTCGACAGCTCGCGATGCAGGCGGCTGACGATCGCCGACGGCGTGCCTTTCGGTGCGTGCAATCCGTACCAGGACAACACCTCGTAACCGGGCAGGGTTTCGGCAATGGTCGGCAGGTCAGGCGCAGAGGCCAGCCGCTTGGTGCCGGTGACGCCCAGCGCCCGCAACTTGCCTGCCTGGATGTGCGCAAAGGCCGAGGAATAGGCGCTGATCAGCATATGCACCTGCCCCGCCATCAGTTCGGCCAGCGCCGGGCCGGCACCCTTGTAGGGGATGTGCACGATGTCGATGTTGGCGAGATGCTTGAACTGCTCACCGGCCAGGTGCGCGGTCGAACCGGAACCCGCAGACGCGAAGTTGAGCGCGCCCGGTTTCGCCTTGGCCAGCGCGATCATGTCCTTCACCGATTTCGCAGGTACCGAAGGATGCACCACCAGCACCAGCTGGCTCGCGCCGACACGGCTGATGGGCCTGATGTCCTTCGTCGGATCGTAGGGCAGTTTCAGCCGCAGATTGGGCGCGATGACGATCTCGCCCCCCGCCGACATCAGCAGCGTATGACCGTCGGGAGCCGACTGGGTCAGCAGCGTCACTGCAAGAGTACCGCCGGCGCCGCCGCGGTTGTCGACGACGACCTGCTGGCCCAGCGCTTCGGTCAGGCGCGGCGCCACCAGGCGCGCAGTCAGGTCGCTGGGGCCGCCCGGCGGATAACTCACCATCATGCGCACCGGGCGCTGCGGATAAGTCGATTCAGCCGCCTGTGCATATACCGTAACGCAGCTCATCGTCGCCGCAGCCAGAGCCGCGACCTGCCATCGCTTCGTGTTCGCCATCTGTGACTTCCCCCGGGTTGCCGGCCTTGACGCCGTCCCGCCATCTTAACGCAGCGTCGCCGGACAGGGCCACGTCAGGGACTGTTCTCGAGCCCGCGGATCATCTGCAGCCGCCACACCGCCGGCGCCGGCCCCTGCGGCAACGCCGCGCTGAGCCTCGCAGCCGCTTGATCTGGCGCAATCGATATCGTGCCGCGGCGCGCTAGCCTGTCGCGGCATGACCACCCGTCCAGAATCGCCGCACAGCCCGTACCACGAAGGCCGGCTCACCGTCGCACTGGTGGTGCTGTGCCAGCTGGTACACGGCATCAGCTTCAGCGCAATGCCGCTGCTGCTGCCGCTGATCCGCGAAGACCTCGGCATCAGCTTCACTGACGCCGGCCTGCTTTCGGCTGCGGCCACCTTCAGCTACGCGCTGGGCCAGATCCCGGCGGGCTTCCTCTCCGACCGCTACGGCCCGCGCCGGCTGTTTTTCATCGGCCTGCTCGGCTGGTCGGCGTTTTCGCTGCTACTGGGACTGATTCACGTCTTCTGGCTCGCCATCACCACGCAACTGCTCGCCGGCGCCTTCCGCGCGCTGCTGTTCGCGCCCGGGCTGTCGCTGCTCGCCTCGTGGTTCCCGCCGCAGCGCCGCGCCACTGCGATGAGCCTATACATGCTCGGCGGCTTCGCCGGCACCATCGTGTTGTCTCTGGGCGGGCCGCTGCTGACTGCAGCCTGGGGCTGGCGCGCTGCCTTCATGCTGCTCGCCGGTCTTGGCATTGTCACGGCCTTCGTCTACCGGCGCCATGCCCGCGAGAAACCACGCAGCGGCCCCGTCCAGCAGCTGACGTTTGCCGATGTCGCGCAGCTGTTCAACCATCCGGTCATGTGGGTCTGCAGCGGGCTGCAGTTCGTGCGCTTCGCAGTGGTCACCGCCTGGATCGTGTGGCTGCCGTCGCTGCTGGTGGTCGATCGCGGGCTGACGGTGCAGCAGGCCGGGCTGGTCATCGCGATGGCCGCGGCCTTCACCGCACCGTCGAACACGCTTGGCGGCTACGTCTCCGACCGCCTGCGCAACCCGCCGCTGGTGATCGGCGGCGCACTGCTGGTCCTCGGCTGCACCGCTTTCCTGCTCACGGTCGCCACATCGCTGCCCTGGATGCTGCTGGTGATTGCGCTCAACTCGATTTTCCTGCAGTTCTACTTCGGCCCGCTGTTCCTGGTTCCGGTCGAGGTGATGGGGCCTCGCATCGCCGGCACCGCCACCGGCTTCGGCAACCTGTTCGCCAACATCGGCGGTTTCCTCACCGCGTGGACCATGGGCGCGCTGAAAGACCGCTCGGGTTCCTTCACTTCGGGATTTCTGACGATTGCCGCAGTCTGCCTCGCCGGCGTCCTGCTGAGCATCGTTCTCGCGCGCATGCGCAGGCAGCTGCTGGCGGCACAGGCGCGCGGCTGAACGGAAGCAATACCGGCATCAGGCGGAATGCACCACCGCCTCCAGCCCCTGTATCATGCGTCGCAGCTGGTCGCCGGTGATCAGTTCGATGTCGATGCGGTTCTCCTCGACGAAGCGGCGCGCCTCCTCGGTGAAGGATCCGGAGGTCACCACGAAAACACCGGCCGCACCTTCGGCCGCGGCAACGCCGCAGATCTCCCGCACCACTTTCACGCCGACCCGCTGCATTCGCCAGTGCTTGCATTGCACGAGATACCGGTCCTCGCCGATGCTCGCCACCAGGTCGACACCGCCATCGGCCTCATGTCCGCCGCGCTGCTCAACGCGAAAACCCTTGCGCCGGAAAAACTCGCCGACCAGATTCTCAAACTCGCGCCATGACAGCAGTTCCAGCGCCGCGTGTCCGCGCTCGCCGGCAACCGCGGCGTAGTTCCGGCGGTGCCGGAAATCCAGCCAGCCCGATATCGCCGCAGCGCCCAGGAAAAACAGGGGCAGCAGATACTGCAGTCCCTGTGCCAATCCGCCCGCCGCCGCGCGGAATGCGGACCACTGCCCGCCTGCCGCAATGCCATTGCCGGAAATGACGAACGGCATCAGCGCCTGCAGCAACAGGCCCGACACCAGTGCAGCAAGCACGCCGACCCACCAGGGCCAGCGCGCCATGGTGTCAACCAGCAATTCCAGTGGATGGGTTCTGCCCCGCGCCATGCCTGCCTCCTCGCGTGACATTTTGTCGCCGCAAGCCGCGGGAGAACAATGCACTAGCGCACGTGCGCACGCTCACTAACGCTGAAGGCGCTTGCGGTATTAATATAAGTATTTGTTTTTATTGATATTTTTATTTTTCTGCGCCAGCACTACATTCAGGCGCAGCCAATCGAAGACTCGCGCTACGTTCGGGGCGTATCGATGACAGCAGCTCAGCCGCCCACTGCCGCGCGTATCCACTCGGCAACAGTGCCGGGTGCCGGAATCCGACCGGAGCACAGCAATTTGCCGTTGATGAGCAGACCCGGAGTCTTCAATACGCCTGCGGCAATGATTTCCTGCATATCGGTGACCTTTACGATGTCCGCCTCAACCTGTGCCAACCCTGCCGCGGTATGCGCCACTTCCTCAAGTTTCTTGCAGTTTGCACACCCCGGCCCGAGCACCTTGATGGTGATCATGTTCAGACTCCTTTGGTTGAAAGTGCATAGCGTCCTGCCAGGCGCAGCAGCATCGCGAGGACAGCGACAAATGCCGCCAGCCCGAATGCGAGCATCCCCACTGACGTTCCGTCGACCCATGCGCCGTAGGTCAGCCCGGCACAGGCACTGAACAGGGCCACCAGGCCGACGTAGGTCCATGCCTTCCTGCGGCCAATGATCGCGGCAATGATCAGGATGCTCTGTAGCGATAGCTCCGGATCGGACATCAGGTAGGCCAGCAGCGGGCCGCGATGCATGCCGAGATCGAGAAACATCTTGGCGATCGGCACCTCGACCAGCGTCGGGAAATACATGAATACGCCGAACACCACGCCCGCGAGATTGCCCGCCAGGGTGTTGGCGCCGGCAAGCAGCTCGATCCACTCCGGGCGGATCAGCACGCGGATCATGCCCACGACAAACACGCCGATCACCAGCAGCGGAAAGATCTGCTTCACGAAACGCCAGGACTCCCAGAGCCAGCTCTGCAGCGCATCGGACGGCATGCGCTTGCGCACGATCCAGTACACGGCCCCCAGCATTGCCGCCACGCCGAAGAATTTTCCGGTCAGCCCGAAACTCAGGCCCGCAGGCGTGACCTGCACGGAAATCGCGGCCAGCAGCAGGGTCACGGCAATGAGCAGGAGGCTGACGGTCGTCCAGCGATTGGCACCATTCTCGATATTCTCCAGTCCTCGCCATGCAGTCCAGCCGATCATAGCGAGCAAACCGATCAGCATCACGCCCTGGATCGACACGCCTTCCTCGCCCTTCGCCGGGTCATAGGGCACGAGCTGGTCCAGCGTCCCCTGCCAGGACGCGGCGGCAGCCAAGGGCACATCGAGCTGCAGATAACTGCCCGTCAGGAAATCCAGCTTCAGCGTGCCCGTGAGTAACAGCACGACCCATGCCAGGAGCAGCAGCAGTGCGCCCGGCACCATGCCTGCGCCGTGATGGGCGAACAGGTCATCCGCCGCCGCTTCGTGGGCAGCATCGTCGGCACGGAAAATCATCGCCATGATCATGCCGATACCGATGCCGAATATCAGCGACAGGATCAGCCGCGCAATGGCGAGGTCAGGACCAATCACTCCCCCGGTATAGACCAGGGCCAGGATATTCGCCGCAGGTGCGAAAAACAGGAAAGTGATCGCCGGACCGAGGCCGGCACCCTTCTTGTAGATGCCCGCGAACAGCGGCACGATGGTGCAGGAACATACCGCCAGCAGAGAGCCGGCCGCCGCGGCCGCCGGATAGGACACCGCCTTGCTCGAATTGCGACCGAGAAAGCGCGTCACCATTTCAGTCGGGATCAGCGCCGCCATCGCACCGGCGATGAAAAACGCCGGTAGCAGGCACAGCAGCACGTGCGCAGCCAGGTAAGCCGCGAGATTGCCCAGTCCGCCGTGGAACACGGGCCAGACCGATGAGAGCAGGTAGTCCATCAAATCAGCCCCTGTTGAAACCGTATGGTCCTAAACGCAGACGGAAATTACCGTCGGCAGTATGACGCCTCTGTACTGCAACCATTTGATGTGGATCATGCAACCGCTATGGCCCGCCTAGGGCGCCACGACCACCGGCGCAAAACCGCCGCCCGGAGTGCGGAAATTGGTGGTCTGTCCCGAATAGATGCGCGCGGCGAGGAGTTGCACCCTGCCGGCATAGGTGTAGGCGCGGACATCGAACTTCTGGTCGGTCCTCACGCCGTCGACTGCCACCAGGCGTTCGCCCGAAGGCACCAGTTCCTGAGCCACAAAATCGCCGGCGAGAATCTCGCCCCAGACCCGGCGTGTCAGCTTGTCGCCGCGGTACGCCGCCTTGGCGCCGTAACCGGCGAAGGGCTTGAAAAAAAACTGCCGCCGCCGGCGCCACAGATCGTCCGCGTTGTCTGCGCTGACCAGACAGGTCCGGGGAACCGCAGCCCTGAGCACATCGCGGGCAGTCGCAGGTACTTCCCACTCCGCCAACAATCCGTCATCGCTCAGGGTAATCAGATTGCGCTTATCCGCGTGCAGCGCATGTGCGCGCGGATGCGGGGTCAGCACCACAACGCCTGACTCATAGGCCTGGCGCAGCGCCTGGTGGCCGGGTTCGGCAAGATGGAAATCGGTCAGCCTGTTGTAGACCATGTCGACAATATCGTCCCGGCACCAGAGCCTGCCTTCCCGCCACTCCAACTCCCGCGGGTCGGCAATGCGCGCAGAAAGGCCATGACGCCGGAACATCTGCCGGAACAACTCGAACTCCGGCCCCAGATACTGGTCAGCAGGCCCGTCATCGACGATCACCAGTTCGCCTGTGGGCGCGCCGCTGCGCTGCAGACGCCATTCGGCGAAGAACATGTCGCAGAACTCCTGCTCCAGTTCGGGCAACTCATGGCCGGGCACATAAGCCCACTGCATCACCTCGCAACAGGCTTGCTGGGCACGCGCCAGCGCCGCATTGAGCAGGGCGCCGCCGGCATTGGTATTGATCTCGATCAGCCGCGGCCCCTGGGCACCGATATGGAAGTCATAGCCCATGAACACGCCGCGGGGACCGAATTCACATCGCGCAATGTCCGGCGCCCGCGACAGCGCCAGTTCCTGGTAGGCCGGCAGCGCAATCACCTGCTCGATGGTCTCCACCGTGCGGGCAATGATGTCCGCCATCGGGCGCGAGACAAAGACCACAGTATCCGAAAACAGATGGGGCCGCGTCTGCCTGATGCTTTGCGCGAGGCCGCTTAAAACAGGGTCGCTTTCCAGGCGCCGGCGCAACAGGTCCCGATCCAGGGTGCGGCAGTCACAACCATGATTCAGTTCATCGGCAGCACTGCGCGGCGCAATGGAAGTCGGCGGGTCCATGTCAGCTCATCGGATCCGGGGTCGAAAATCAGAGCCCGCGCCCCTCTCCCGCCTCCTCGATGGTCTGCCCGTCGCGGATATGGTAAATGCGCTTGAAAGTGGGAATGATTTTCTCGTCGTGAGTGACCACGATAATGGCGGTCTGGTACTGGCTGGCCATCTGGTTCAGGATGCGCACCACAGCCAGCGCCCGCTCGCTGTCCAGCGGCGCGGTCGGTTCGTCGGCCAGTATCACCGGTGGGCGGTTGGCCAGCGCACGCGCGATCGACACCCGCTGCTGCTCGCCGCCCGACAATTCGGATGGCAGCGCCTTCGCCCGATGCGCCACGTCGAGCGCCTCCAGCAACTCCAGTGCCCGCGCTCGCGCCTCCGCATTGCGCCGCCCCGCCAGCATCGGCAGCAGGGCCACGTTGTCGGTGACGTCGAGAAACGGAATCAGGTAGGGCGCCTGGAAAATGAAACCGATACGGTCGCGGCGCAATTCCCGGAGGTCTGAAATTTTCCAGCCGTTGTCGTAAATGTCTTCGCCGCCCAGGGTCATGCGGCCGCGCGTGGGTTCGATCACCGCACCCAGGCATTTGAGCAATGTCGTCTTGCCTGAACCGCTGGGACCGATCAGGCCCACCACTTCGCCGGGGGCGACACGCATGTTGACATCCTTCAGCGCGTCGACCGCCGAAGCCCCTTCGCCGTAGCGCTTGCTCAGGCCCGTGATGGTGATGCCGGCAGCGGGCTCCACGTCAGCCACCGATCGCCGTGGCCGGATCGACCCGCAGCGCGGCTCGTATCGCCAGGGTGCTCGCCACCGCGCACACCAGCATCACCACGACAAATCCGCGCACTGCATCCCCTGTTTCGAGCAGCACGTATTTCGGGAATGCCGGCGCCCACAGGGTCGCGCTGATCTTGCCGACGATGAACCCGATCACCCCGAGGCCCATGGCCTGCTGCAGGATCATGCCGGCGATGGTGCGATTGCGCGTGCCGATCAGCTTGAGCACGGCGATTTCGCGAATCTTGCCCAGCGTCATGGTGTAGATGATGAAAGCAACGATGGCCGCGCTGACCACCGCCAGTATCACCAAGAACATGCCGATCTGCCGGGCTGCCGTGGCAATGAGCTTGGCGATCAGGATCTCCTCCATCTGCACCCGGGTATAAGCCTGCAGATGTTTCCAGCGCCGTATCTCCGCCGCGACGGCTTCGGGCGCATGGCCTGCGCTCACGTTGACCAGCACGGCATTGACATTGCGGTTGCTGGCCTGCGAGGCATTGATGGCCTCCAGCAGGCCGGGAACGCCGGGCCGGTTGAGTGCGGGATTCTGCGCGGTACGGGCGCGCTCGCTGACGATGGCATCGTTGTCTTTCAGGAACTGGGCTTCCTGAGCGTCCTTGAGCGGGATGAACACCATCGGATCGCCGCCGGAGGACACCATGCGCCGGGTCAGCCCGACCACGGTGTACTCGTGTCGGCGGATGCGGATGCGGTCACCGAGCGCGAATCCGGTGGAGACATCAGCCACGGCTTCGTAGTGACTGCGGGTCGGCCGCCGTCCCGCCACCAGATAATTCGGTTCGCCCGGCTGGCGGGGTTCGAAACCGACCACCATGGCGCGGGTGTCAGTGCCGCCCCGGCGCACCTGCATGGTCAGGTAAGTCACATTGGATGCGCGCGCCACGCCATGCATGCCGAGTATGCCGCGATAGACATCGTCACGTATGCTCGAAGACTCCGCATAGGGCCCCTGGGTATCCTTCTGCACCACCCAAAGATCGGCCCCGCTGTTGGTGAGCAGCACTTTCGCATCATCCACCATGCCGCGGTAGACGCCGGCCATGCTGAGGGTGACGCCGATCAGCAACCCGAGGCCGAGGCCGGTCAGCACGAACTTGCCCCAGGAGTGGAGGATGTCCCGTCCGGCGAGACTGATCACCCGGCATCTCCCTGCAGGGATTTCACCACCTGGATGCGGCTGTCTTCAGCGAGGTCGCGCTCGCTATAGACAATGATCTCGTCACCGGCCTTGAGTCCCTCGATGACCTGCACCCTGCCGTCGGCACCCTGTGCTCCGATTTTGACCGCTGCAAAGCGCAAATCGCCGCCCGCGAGAATCCAGACGCCGCTGTCGGCGCCACGGCGGCGCAAGGCTGCATTGGGCACCACCAGCGCATCACGCACCACCGGCAGGCGCAATGTGATCTCGGCCATTTCGCCGATTGAAAGGCCCTGGGGCGGCTGATCAAAGGCGACAGCGGCTATCCGCTCTTCGGTCACGCTGTCGCTGACCAATTCAACCCTGGCCACGGCACCTTCGAGCACCGCATGGGGTCTGGAACGCAGGGTTATGCCGGCCGGAACGCCGGCCTGCAGGCCGGTGGAGCGGCTCTGATCCAGCCGCATGCGTATCCACAGGCTTGCGGGATCCATCAGTTTGAGCACTGCCTGGCCGGCGACCACTGTCGAGCCCGGCTCGGCATCGCGCGAAGTGACAACGCCATCGACCGGCGCCGTCAACCGGATGTTTGCCCTCAGGCTGCCCACCGCGATACTTTCCGCTTCCAGACGGCTGATGTCCTGTCTCGCACTGGCCAGCGCCGATCCGGCTGCCGCGAGCTGCGCGTCGGCGGACTGCTGCTGCTGGATCCGTGCTTCCACCGCGCTGGGACTGACATAACCCTTCTCTGCCAGATCCCGGTAACGGCGCGCCTCAGCCGCCGCCAGCGACTGCCGGCTTTTTGCATCGCTGACCTGCGCCACCGCGCTCGCCACTGCGCTGCGCGCGCGGGCAATCGCGGCGTCCGCTGCAGCCAGCCGCGCGTCGAGGTCGACCGGCTCCATTTCCGCCAGCAATTGCCCCGCCCTCACGGCATCGCCAACATCGACCAGCACCCGCCGGACCCTCCCGGCCACGGTGGGGCCAACCAGATAGGCGCGACGCGCCTCGACCACGCCGATGCCGAACAACCCGGGCTGCACCTCGCCGGTCACTACCGGTGTCACCGTCACTTTGATCGGCGCCAGCGGACCGCTGCGGGTCGCCACCCATCCCAGTCCGGCAAGCAGCAGCACGCCGAAGAGCGCGAACCAGAACTGGCGGGGTAAAGCAGGTAACAGCTTCATCAACGGTCTCCACGGGAATGCCCGGCCGGCTTCATCGGATTCGTTTCATGACCACGAGGGATATGGCCAGGCCGCAGGTGGCATGATCGACAAAGAAGAACGATACGACCTTGATGAGGATCAGGTTTGCTGCAAGCGGAGATCATGACGCTGATTTTCTGGACAAGGTTAACACCGCAGCCAAACCGCCTTCCCTGCGGTTGCGCACTTCGAGGCTGCCGCCATGCAGTTCGGCGACGTTCTTCGCGATCGCCAGTCCCAGCCCGGTGCCGCCGGTATCGCGGCTGCGCGAACCCTCGACGCGGTAGTAGGGCTCGAAGATCCTGTCGAGATGTTCGGCCGGTATGCCCGGTCCTTCATCAAGGATGCTGATCTGCAGCCGGTCGTTGTCGTCATCCACCACGACGCGGGCCGCCTTGCCGTACTTGATCGCATTCTCCACCAGGTTGGCGAGGCAGCGCTTCAGCGCCTGCGGCCTGCCGGGGTACGGGCTTGCCGCCCGCCCTTCAATCGTCACCGCGCCGCCGGTCTCGCGCAGGTCCGCCTGCAGGCTCTCCAGCATCGCGTTGATGTCCACCGGCCGTACCGGTTCGCCATTGTCCATGCCGCGCAGGAAATCGAGCGCGGAGGCCACCATGGTCTCCATCTCGCGCAGGTCGCGTTCGAACTTGTCGCGCAGCTGCTCGTCCTGCAGCAGCTCGGCGCGCAGCCGCAGGCGCGTGATCGGCGTCTTCAGGTCGTGCGACATTGCCGCCAGCACCCGGGTGCGCTCGCTCAGATAGGCCACCAGACGCGACTGCATGGTGTTGAAAGCGCGCGCGGCACGCGCCACCTCGGTCGGCCCCTGCTCCGCCAGGGGCGGCCGATGGATGTTGCGTCCCAGTTCGTCGGCGGCATCAGCCAGGGTCTTCAGCGGTCGTGTCGCCCAGCGCACCGCGATCAGCGAGACCATGATCACCGCGGCCAGCAACAGCAGGATGCTGGCGAGCAGCCGGTACGGCCAGTTCTCGGTGGTCTGCGGAGGCCGCGTGTCGAAAGTCGCCAGCGTGCCGTCGCGCAAGGTGACCTGGGCGACGAATATCAGTCCGCCGCCACCCCCGCCGCCGTGGCGCATCATCGGCGACGCCGGCACCTCATCCCCATCGTCCCGGCGTGGCGCATACATGCCGGCGCCGCCATAACCCTGTCCCTGGCCTCTCCACTGTCCCTGCGCCAGTCCCTGCCGGCCGGTGGCCATCGCGACGGTCAACGGCCGCTCGTTGCCGAGATGGCGTCTCAGCATCGATGCGAACAGCAAAGCCCGCGTCCCCGATTCGCTCTGCGCGTCTGCCCGCTGCAGGGGCGGCCGGTCGAGGCTGACCGCCAGCGGCGGGGCCGCCAGCACCCGGACGATCTTCTGCCGCTCCGCGGGCGCCAGCGTGTCGAGCAGCCTGACGATGTCGGCAATGCGCTGCGCCGACTGCATGCCGCTCGCCTGCGCCAGCAGTTCGCCGCGGTCATGCATGTGGATCGCGAAGCTGAGCAACTGTGCGACCAGCAGGCCGCCCAGCAGCACCAGCGTCAGCCGGCTGAACAGCGAACGCGGCAGCAGCCTCATCGCGGCAGGCTCTCGACATGCGCAGCAAAAACATAACCCTGCCCGCGCACGGTCTTGATGATCGCCGGCTCCTTCGCATCCTCGCCAAGGCGCTGGCGCAGGCGGCTGACCTGGATGTCGATCGCGCGGTCGTAGGGGCCGGCCTCGCGCGCGAGCATCAGGTCGACCAGCTGGTCTCGGGTCAGCACACGGTTGGGATGCTCGACAAAAATCTTCAGCAGCCGGAAATCGGTACCGGAAAGCGCGACCAGCACGCCCTGCGGCGAAGTCAGGTCGCGCGTCGCCGCATCCAGCGTCCAGCCGGCAAAGCGGAACACGCCGGTGTCGCCGCTTCTGAGGTTCTCGGGCAGGGCGCGCGCGCGCCGCAGCACGCTCTTGATGCGCGCGAGCAGCTCGCGCGGGCTGAAGGGCTTGGCGACATAGTCGTCCGCACCCAGTTCGAGGCCGACGACACGGTCGGTCTCATCGCCGCGCGCCGTGAGCATGATCACCGGCACTTCGGACCGGGCGCGCAGCTCGCGGCACAGCGTCAGGCCGTCCTCGCCGGGCAGCATCAGGTCGAGGATCACCAGGTCGGGATGGGCCTGCGCCATCGCCGCGCGCAGGCCCCTGCCGTCGGCGGCGGCACTGACGCGGTAACCCTGCTGCTGCAGGTATTCGGTGAGCAGGCTGCGGATTTCCCGGTCGTCGTCCACCACCAGGATGTGGTCCGGCGTATTCATGGCGGCACTCATGGTTTGCGTTTATACCGGAGGTCTCCGGGAGCCGCCCGGAAAATTGTATCGCAGTGTATCAATGTCTCTCCGCTTGCAAAGCAGCGATACCAAACGACCCTTGCCGGTAACAACTGGTTTACAGGTTAATGCGTTAATGCAGGCGTCAGGAACGTCCGCGCAGCAGCGGGTGAACCCGGGCAGAAGAATTCCACAACTTACGCAAAGGAAGAGACCATGAACACGCTGAACAAGATCGCTGCCGCAGTTGCCCTTTCCCTCGGCCTCGCCGCCGTCGTCCATGCCAGCCCGATGGGTGGCCACATGGAGCACGGTGCGAAACAGGGCGGGCAGCACCAGGGCATGCAGGGCCAAGCCGGCCAGAACCGCATGGAAGGCATGAAACATGGCCGCATGCAGGGCATGAAACACGGTGAATCGCATGCCGGACACGGCAAGGCTGAAGGCCGCGGCCCGCGTGGCGCCGAGGGCGGACAGTCGCTGATGACCCCGGAAGAGCGCACTGCCTTCCGCGACAAGATGCGCAACGCCCAGACCCCGGAAGAGCGCCAGCAGTTGGCCCTGGCCAACCGCGCCGAGATGGAAAAGCGCGCGGCCGAGAAAGGCATCACCCTGCCCGAGCACCGCGGTCCGCGCGGTCAGGGCAATGGCCCGGCAGCCGGCGAACACAAACACTGAGCCTGGCGGCAACAGTGGGAGGGGCCCAACCGGGCTCCTCCTTTTTTACGGCGGTTTCCGAGGAGTGCAGCGATGATTTCACGTACACAATTCTTCATCACAATGGCCGCTGCGGTGTTTGCAAGCAGCACCGCCATCGCCCAGACTGGTCCGGGCAACCGGAGTGCCGGCCAGCACGATCACGGCCACGCCGGCCACGAGTCGATGATGCGTCAGGGCATGGGTATGGGGCGCGGCCCCGTCGGCATGCTGACCACACAGGACGCCAATTCCGCCGCCGACATGGGTGTCACCATGAACCTGGTGCATGCGAACACCAAAATCCGCCGCACGGTCACCCGACTGCCCGACGGCATCAGGACCGTCACCGAGTCCGATGATCCGAAGATCGCGCAGGACATCAAGGCCCACGTTGCCAGCATGTCCGGCCGACTTAAAGAGGGCAAGGAATTCAATATTTTCAGCACCACGCTGCCGGTGATTTTCGACAACGCGAAAAACATCAAGTCCAGCATCGAATTCACGGCGAAGGGCGCCATCGTCACCCGTACTTCACCGGATCCGAAGGTGTCCGCCGCATTGCAGGGCCACGCCGACGAAGTTACGGAACTGGTGAACGAAGGGCCGGTCGCCTTCCACCGCGGCATCGACTCGCGCATGGCGATGGGGCCCGGCGGACCGCGCGGCGCACGCGCCGGCGCAGCACGTCCGGCAGCACAAGGGCGGCAACAGCAGCACGCACATTAAAATCGCAATTACACAAGACAAGGATTCCCCGGAATGAAACGATTTACGCTGCTAATGGCATTGCTCTACACGCTCCCGGCCCTGCCGGCGGTGGCACAAACCCCGCACCGGCATGACCACAGCTTCAGCGGCGCCGAGCACTGGGCCAAGGTGTTCGACGACCCGCAGCGCGACGCCTGGCAGAAGCCGCATGAGGTCATCCAGGCGCTGAAACTGAAACCGGACGCCGTCGTTGCCGACATCGGTGCAGGCACCGGCTACTTTGCCGTGCGTTTCGCACACATGGTGCCGCAAGGCCGCGTATTCGCAGTCGATGCCGAGCCCGACATGGTGAAGTACCTTGCGGAGCGTGCAAAACGTTCCGGACTCGGCAACCTGAGCGCTGTGCAGGCGCAGCCCGGCGACCCGAAGCTGCCGGGCAAGGTCGATCTGACCATCCTGGTTGATGTCTATCATCACATCGACAACCGCGAACAGTACTTCCGCAGGCTGCAGGATTCCCTGCAACCCGGCGGCCGGCTGGCGATCATCGACTTCAAGCTCGACTCGCCGGTGGGGCCGCCACGCGCAGCGCGCATCGCAGCGGAAAAGGTCAAGGCAGAATTGCAGGGCGCAGGTTACGCGCTAACAGAAGAGCACACCTTTCTGCCGAATCAATACTTCCTGATTTTTCGACCAGCGGGACGTCGCTAATGGCTTGAAGCATCCTTTTCTAGGCATAACGGCGTCTGGAAAAGGCAGGTTAATACCCACAATGCCGTCATGTTTGCCGGAACTTGATTTACGTCAACCTGTAATCCCGAGCCTGGATTACTGTTCCAGCATGCTCAAAGCCCGCCAAAAAGAGTTCGGCTTCGTGCGGATAATCGTCCTCGCTGCGACTCTGTTGCTGATCCCTTTTTCAGCTTCTGCGGGTGGTCTTGCGCATCAGGCCGCCAAACCTGCCACGCAGGCCGCAGCGAACCACCAGGCCAATGCCGCAAAAGATTCGGTGTCGGGGCTCAACAATACGCCCGCTGAGACCCCTCTGCATTGCCACCAAAAATCCCCGACCCCGCAGGCAACGGCCCTGGTTCTTGAGTCAGTCTCCCCGGACCATCCTCCAACGGCCATTGCAAACATCCCTGGCCACTCCACAGACGCCATCTCCCCGCTGAATCTTTGCGCGCCACGAACTCCCGTTGCCGGGCCACCCCGCTTCATTCTCTTCGGCAACTTCCGCAGTTAGTCCTGCCGCTGGCGTATCTCGCCGGCACAATTCCCGTTGTACCCGGGCAGTTCCCGACCGGATCACTTCCGGACGATTTCTATCGTGAATTCAAGGAGACATCATGAAATCCGCCATTTCCGCAGCAATACTCACCGTACTGACCCTCTCTGCCCCTGCCGCCCTTTCTGCTGAAACACCCGCCAAGCCGATGGCCGGAAAACCCATGGGCATGATGGATGACAAGCATATGGCGCAGATGCAGGAAAACATGAAACGCATGCAGCAACAGATGGACAAGATTCACCAGGCCAAGGATCCGAAGGAGCGTCAAAAACTGATGCAGGAGCACATGCAGGCGATGCAGGCCAATATGAAAATGATGCGTGGCATGGGTGGCCCCATGATGGGTGGCCAAGGTGGCATGGGCATGAGTTCCGGCGCAGGAGGAGCCCAGATGTCCGGCATGGATCCGAAACAGCGACAGGACATGATGGAAAAGCGCATGGACATGATGCAAATGATGATGGAACAGATGATGCAACATGACCAGATGATGCAGGGCATGCCTGCCAGGTGAACCGCCGGAGGCGCCCTGCCTCGCAGGACGCCTCCTTCACACAAAAGGAATAACCATGGATACGGAAAGCCTGAAAAGCCTCGGCTGGCTGCTCGTCTGGGGTGCCCTGTTTTTCGTGATGATGCGATACGGCTGCGGAGCGCACATGATGGGCAGACATGGCAAGCGGAAAAATCACAACTCCGCAGCGGACAGGGAAACCAAAGACCCTGTCTGCGGGATGAGCGTCAATCCGGAGAAAGCTGCAGCCGCATCCGTTCTTAATGGAAACACTTACTACTTCTGCTCCAGATCATGCCGCGACAAATTCGAGAAGGCGCCGGGCACATATACCACTGTCCCGCATGACGCGCATTGACACGGCCTTCTCAAAAGAGCAACAGCGCACAGACCTGCCCACAGTCACGGTTAAGCTTTTATGCGTCAAATGTCGTAATGTTTGTCCGTAATCCGTATGGCGATCAAGGAGACCTGCAATGAAAGCAGACGATAAACATGCGCACCATGACCATAAGCACGATCACGACGGCACAAAATACGTGCCGCTCGAACCCACCGGACCAGCCGGGGTGGCGCAATGGACCTGTCCGATGCATCCGGAGATCCTGCGCAATGCTGCCGGCGACTGTCCGATCTGTGGCATGGCCCTGGTCCCCGTAGCCGGAACCGCGGAAGTTGACGACAGCGAACTGCGCGACCTGACCCGCCGCATGTGGATCGGCGTCGCGCTGTCGATCCCGCTCGTGATACTCGCAATGTCACCCATGATCGGCATAAGCGAACCCTTCGGACTCGCGCCACAACGGCGCGGATGGTGGGAGTTTTTTCTGGGCACACCGGTGGTGCTGTGGGTAGGCTGGCCGATCCTGCGCAAATTCTGGCTGTCGCTTGCACACCGTGCGCTCAACATGTACTCGCTGATTGGCTTGGGCGTGGGACTGGCCTATCTGTTCAGCCTCGCCGCAGTGTTTCTACCTGATTTGTTCCCGCCGGAGTTCCGCGAGCATGACGGCGCAGTCGGCACCTATTTCGAAGCCGCCGCAGTCATCGTGACACTGGTCATTCTCGGCGACGTACTTCAGGCACGCGCCATGGGACAGACCAGTCAGGCGATCCGGGAACTGCTGCAACTTGCGCCCAATCTCGCCTGGCGCCTGCGCGAGGATGGTACCGAGGAGCAGGTGGCGCTTGACTCGGTCATGGTCGGCGACCGCCTGCGCGTAAAGCCGGGAGAGAAAATCCCGGTGGATGGCAACGTGGTCGATGGTGCGAGCCGGGTGGATGAATCGATGATCACCGGGGAGCCCGTGCCTGTCGCCAAGGCGGCCGGTGACCGGGTGACCGGTGCCACCATCAACGGCAGCGGCTCACTGGTGATGCGCGCCGAACGCGTGGGTTCAGACACCCTGCTCGCCAAAATCGTGCACATGGTGGGTGAAGCACAGCGCACACGCGCACCAATCCAAAGGCTCGCTGATGTCATCGCAGCGTATTTCGTTCAAGTCGTTGTCGGGATTGCCCTCCTGACCGCGCTGATCTGGTGGGTCGTGGGGCCGGAACCTCGACTTACTTACGCACTGCTGAATGCCATCGCCGTGCTGATCATCGCCTGCCCCTGTGCCGTCGGACTGGCCACACCGATTTCAATGACAGTCGCCATGGGTGAAGGCGCGCGCTCGGGCATCCTGTTCCGCAGCGCCGAAGCGATTGAGCGCATGCGCGATATCGACACCCTCGTTGTCGACAAAACCGGCACGCTGACCAAGGGCAAGCCCGCACTGACCGATTTTGCGGCGGCCGGTATGCCTGAAGATGAGGCACTCGCGCTGATGGCCGCAGTCGAACAATTGTCAGAGCACCCCATCGCGCATGCCGTGGTCGAAGGAGCCAAGGTCCGCAATCTCGTAGTACAGCCGGCCAAGGAATTTGAAGTTGCCAACGGTCTGGGCGTACATGCGGAAATTGCGAGCCGCAGGATATTGGTCGGCAGCCGCGATTTCCTGAGAAAACACGGTATTGATACACAGCAATGGGAGGCGCAGGCGGAAACGCTGCGCGCCCAAGCCAAAACCGTGGTGTTTCTGGGTGTGGACGGGGCTGCCATCGCCATCGCGGCCGTCGCCGATCCGATCAAGGACAGCACGCCCGAGGCACTTGCGCAACTCAAGCGCTCCGGTGTGCGCATCGTGATGTTGACCGGTGATTCGCGCCGCACCGCTGAAGCTGTCGCGCAACAACTCGGCATCGATGAGGCACTGGCTGAAGTATTGCCGGAGGACAAGGCGGGCCATGTCAAACGCCTCCAGTCAGAAGGACATAAGGTTGCAATGGCGGGAGACGGCATCAACGACGCGCCTGCCCTCGCCCAGGCAGACGTCGGGATCGCCATGGGCACCGGGACCGACGTTGCCATGGAGAGCGCCGGGGTCACACTGATCAAGGGCGACCTGCGCGGCATTGCCCGTGCCGCCAAACTATCCCGCGCAACGATGCGCAACATCCGCCAGAATCTGGTATTCGCTTTCGGCTACAACGCCCTCGGGATTCCGATCGCAGCAGGCGTGTTGTACCCTGCTTTCGGGATATTGCTGTCGCCCATCTTCGCAGGCGCAGCGATGGCGCTCAGCTCAGTCTCGGTCGTCACGAATGCATTGCGTCTACGTCGCCAGTCCGCAATATAAATTAAGCGCCGCAGGGGCTATGACTGCTGAAGAAACGTCTCCCCGGCCAGCTCGGTAGCTCCCGACAATTCATGCAGGGATATTTAAATAATGTTTAAAAACATATACTTAAATATATTCTCAATTATGCCGCTCATTTGTAGAGCGCTTCGCGCACTTTGCCCCTAAACACACGATAGGCAAACACGGTGTATCCGGCAATGAAGGGCAGCACGATGGCCGCGCCCCACAACATGAAAGTCAGCGCGCTGTCATGCGAAGCCGCATCCCATATGGTCATGCGGTCGACAACGACATAGGGGAAGATGCTGTAGGCGAGTCCGAGGAAAGCCAGCACGTAAATCGCCACCGCGCCGGCAAAGGGTTTCCAGTCGGCAACACCGGCGCGCAGGCTGCGCCACAGCCAGAGGCCGGCAGCCAGGCTCGCCGCAGGCAGCAGCATCAGGCCCAGCGTGCGCGGAAAATCGAACCACTTGTCACGCACTGTTTCGCTGGCCAGCGGCGTTGCAATCGATACCAGCGCGACGCCCAGCGCCACCCATAACAGTCCCCACTTCGCCCAGGCCCGAGCCTTGCGCTGCAGTTCACCCTCGGTGCGCAGCACCAGCCAGGTCGCGCCGAGCAGCACGTAACCGCCGCAGACGCTGCCGCCAACCAGCAGCGCAAACAGCCAGTAGGCGAAACCCGGCTCGAAACCGGTGATGTAGCGGCCGAGCATGAAACCCTGGGCGAGACTGGCGAGGAAGGAGCCGAACCAGAACAGCCAGTTCCACAGTTCCGCGTGCCAGCCCAGCGCCTTCATCCGGAATTCGAAGGCCACGCCGCGGAACATCAGGCCGATCAGCATCACCGTCACCGGCAGATAGAGCTCGCCCAGCACCACGCCATGCGCTTTCGGAAACGCAACCAGCAGCAGGCCGATGCCCAGTACCAGCCAGGTCTCGTTGGCATCCCAGAACGGGCCGATCGACGCCACCATCAGGTCCTGCTCCGAAGCACTGGCCGCCGGCATCAGCATGCCGACGCCGAGGTCGTAACCGTCGAGCACGACATAGGCAAGGATCGATACCCCCATCAGCACCGCAAACACCACCGGCAGGTCGATATTCATTTCCGCATCTCCTGCTGCCCGGCACCCTTGCCGGCCATGTGCGTGAGCACCACCAAATAGGCGCCGAGCATCAGGCTGTAGGCCAGCACGTAACCGGTGAGGCTGGCGCCGAGCTCCGCACCCGTCACATGGCCGACCGCATCGGCGGTGCGCAAAATTCCCGTGACCAGCCAGGGCTGGCGGCCGATCTCGGTGACGATCCAGCCGGCGAGCGTGGCAATCCAGCCGGAGAAGGTGAACGCGGCAAAAGTCCACAGCAGCGCGCGCGGCAAGGTCCCCCCGCGGCGCAGCCGCCAGGCGCCGAACCAGGCCAGTGCCAGCATGCCGACGCCGATACCGACCATCAGGCGAAAAGCGTAGAACACCGGTGCCACCGGCGGCCGGTCCGGCTCGAATTCGTTGAGGCCCTTCAATTCGCCATCAGGATCGTGCTTCAGGATCAGCGAGGCGCCCTTGGGGATTTCAATGGCGTAATCGTTGCGCCGCTCCTGTTCATTGGGCACTGCGAACAGCACCAGCGGCGCACCCTTCTCCGTTTTCCAGATGCCTTCCATCGCGGCAATCTTCGCCGGCTGGTGCTCCAGCGTGTTGAGGCCATGCAGGTCGCCGACGAAAATCTGCGTCGGCGCCAGCACCGCGGCCACCAGCACACCGGCGCGCAAGGTCTTCAGCGCTGACGCGTCATCGGGCGCCTTCAGCAGCCGCCACGCCGACAATCCGGCAATCACGAAAGACGCGGTCAAGCCGGAGGCCAGCATCATGTGCGTGAAACGGTACGGGAACGAGGGATTGAAAATTACCTGCAGCCAGTCGCCGGCGATGATCTGTCCGTCGGCAATCACATGGCCGACGGGGGTATGCATCCAGGAATTGAGCGCGAGTATCCAGAACGCCGACAGCGAGGTGCCGATGGCAACGATCACCGTCGACAGGATATGCAGCCAGGACGGCACACGGTTCATGCCGAAGAGCATGATGCCAAGGAAAGTGGCTTCGAGGAAAAACGCGGTCAGCACCTCGTAGGCCAGCAGCGGGCCGGCGATGTTGCCGACCGTGTTCATGAATCCCGGCCAGTTGGTGCCGAACTGGAAACTCATGACAATGCCCGACACCACGCCCATCGCGAAACTCAGCGCGAAGACCTTGATCCACAGCCGGTAGGTCGCCAGCCAGGCCGGATCGCGGCTGCGCTCGTAACGCACGCGGAAATAGACCAGAAACCACGCCAGCGCGATGGTCAGGCTGGGAAACAGGATGTGAAAGGCAATGTTCAGCCCGAACTGGGTGCGGGCGAGCAGCAGGGCTTGCTCAGCGTCCATTTAGCGCTCCTTGCCTGATGAGGCCCGCCGGAAGGCCGGGAAGTTCCTCTTTCAGCACGGATGTCATAGTACAGCATGGTGGACATTGTCAGCGCAGGCCGGCCTGCGCCGGGACAAAGCCTCATCAGTCGCTGCAGAGCGCCGAAGAATCCGAGGCCGAGGCCGTACAGTCAGTGACGTCTGCACGGCCACCTGCCTTCTCCATCCGCAGTATCGAGCGTTCAATGGCGGAAAACTTCTGAGGGGTCTCGATGGCGCTGCGACGGGGGCCGACCTCGAGCTTTCCAGGAACAAAAGTTATCGTGTAGTTCGGCGATGAGACCCCACCGACGCTGATTTCGTACGACCCCAGGGGCGAGGTCTCGCCGGCCGTGGTGCCGAATACGGGGGCGGCACCCAGTCCCGCCGCGGTATCACCCGCACGCAGCCCGATGTAAGTGGCACTGAACGGCGGATTCTGCTCGCCATAAGCTCGAACGGCATCGTTAGCGACCACCGTCAACGATGCCGGCGCCACCGTCAGCTGCCCCGGAGCGCCGAAATCGAAGCTGTAGCCCAGCGGGCTCTGCAGCGTGCCGGCACCGGCCGTGATGGCATAAGGTGCGCCGATGACGCCAGCGCCGGGCGCAGTGCCCGGCGAAGCCAGGTGCGGCGCCCCGGAAACAGCTTCGGCACCGCTGTCCGCGAGGATCGCACCGCCGTAGGTGTTGATGTTAAAACCGGAGACCGAAAAAGCGGCCAGCAATCCGGTCAGATCATCACCATATATCTTGACCGCATCGCCGGCGGTTACGGTCAGCACGCGCCCTGAAGCAAACAGGTAGCGGTTGCCGCCGACAGCAAGACTTGCCGGCGGATTGCCGGAAAAGGTCTGCGACCACAGGCCCGCATTGCCGCTGATGAGACCGCCAAAGACCGCAGTTTCCGGGTCGGCGGTATACACCAGCCAGCGGCCGGATGGCGTATTGAGCGCGGCCGCACCCGCGTTGTTGACAAAATTGCCCCCGGCGGCGAGCACGATGGCATCGCCGGTCGCTGCAGCATTGACGGCACCATTCAAGGTCAGATTGCCGCTGGCCGCGATCTGCAGCGATCCGCCCGCACTTGCCGAATTCATGATCAGGTTGTTGACGTCGGTCAGCGCCACGTTGCCGGTCGCCGACGCCTGCACGGTGCCGAAATCATTGCCGGCGGCATTCATGACAATGCTGCCGCCCGCGTTCAACGTCAGCAGGCCCGCAGTGGCTGTCACCGTGCCGGTGGCTGCGACCTGCCCACCAGCATTCAAAGTCACGGGCCCGGCAGTGCTCACCGAGTCGCCATAGTTCTGCGAGCCGGAGGTGGTGATCGTGCCGCTCAGCTGGGTATTGCCGCCGTTACCAGTAGCGAGATCCCGGATGCCAGTGAACGTCGCACCATTGATCGCGGTATTGCCGCTGAAATCCAGCGTCAGGTCAAAACCAGCACCGCTGACCGTCGATGCAAATGCCGGTGTTGCGCCGCTCAGCACGCTGTTGCCGGTGAGCACGACCGCATCGGCATAACCCTGATTGCCCGTGGTGGCGATACCGGCACCGATGCGCGTGCTGCCGCCGGCGTTGGTATTCAGGCTGGCCAGCGCCGCGGTGCTGCCGACGGCGCCGTTGAAAGTGGTTATGCCAGTGCTGTTGACAGTCAGCGCCTGCGCTCCGTCCACCGTGCCGCCAAAGGTCACCGCGCCGTTGCCGGCATTGATGGTGCTGCCTGCGGCCAGAGTTACCGCATCGCCGAAGTTGATTGCAGCATTGCTCGCCGTCACATTGCCGCCGATCACGGTGTTGCCGCCGGCATCAGTGGTGATCGCAGCCAGGGCCCCTGTATTGCCCACTGCTCCGCCAAAACTAGTGGTGCCGACAGAGTTGACCGTCAGCGCACGTGCTGCGCCGGAAGAGTTCACCGTGCCGGCAAAAGCGACACCGGTGGCATTCAGCGTGGTCGCGGCGGTCAGCAGCACCGCGTCGTTGTAGGTCTGGTTGCCGGAAGTCGTCAACGTGCCGGCAATGCGGGTCGTGCCGCCATTGCCGGTCTCAAGATCACGGATGCCTGTGAAGTTTGTGCCGTTGAGCGTGGTCAGGCCGCTGTAATCAAGCCTGAGATTGAATCCTCCGCCATTCACTGTCGATGTAAAGGTCGGTGTCGCGCCGGTGAGCACGGTATCGGCCGTCAGCGTCACCGCATCACCCCAGCTCTGGTTGCCGGTGGTGGTCACCGCCCCGCCGCCGATGACGGTGCTGCCACCGGCGTTGGTTGTCAGGCTCGCGAGTGCAAGACCGCCGCCCACTGCGCCGTCAAAAGTCGTGGTTCCCGTCGTGTTGACCGTCAGGGTGCGCGCGGCGCTGGACGAATTGACACTGCCCGAGAACATCACATCGCCACCGGTTCCGCCGGTACCGGGACTGGCATTGATCAACGTGTTTGCGGCCAGCAGCGCGTTGTCGCTCACGGTCACATTGCCGCCGTTGCCTGCGATGCCGGCGCCTGCCGGATTGCCGCCCACCGCGGAAATCCCCGAATGGGTAATCGAAGGCGAAGCGCCGCCTGCATCAAGCAGCACCGTGCCGCCGTTGCCACCGCCAGCCGTGCCACTCCCGGCTGCGCCACCGGATACGTTGATCGCGCCGACCACCAGGTTGCCAGCCGACGAACTGACGTTAACGCTGCCACCGGCACCGCCCGACCGACCTGCACCATTGCCTGCCGTGCCGGCACCGGTCAGTGCCAGCGTCGTCACGCCGCCCGCTCCGGCCAACTGGATCTGGCCGCCCGCGTTACCACTGTTGCCGGCCACCACTGCGCCGCCACTGGTGGTCACCGCCCCGTTCACGTTCAGCGAACCGGCCGTCGTGGTCGCCGATATATTGCCGCCGGCGCCATTGCTGCCGCCGGTCGTCGTCAGCGCGCCCGTGGCCGTGATCGCGCTGCCGGACAGCGTGATGCTGCCGGCAGTCCCGCCCGCGCCTGTACCCGTTGCATTGCCCGTTCTTGCAGTGATTCCCGCCGTGGACAGCGTTCCGCTGCCGGTGATATTGACTGCACCCGCAGCGCCACCGTTCTGATTTGCACCCAGTCCGGCGCCGCCGCTGGCAGTGATCGCGCCCGTGATCGCGCGGTTCACGCCGGTGATGGTCAGGTTGCCGGCATTTGCACCTGCTGTCGTGCCCGTGCCGCCACCGCCCGAGGTCGAGACCGTGCCCGTGACCTGCACGTTGCCGCCGGCACCCAGCGTGATGCTGCCGCCGGCACCCTTGATGTTGCCCGCGGTACTCAGCGCCGTCGTGTTGATGTTGCCCGCCGCGTTGTTCACGGCGATGCTGCCCGCCGCGCCGCCGACACCGGAACCCTTCGCCGAACCGTTGCGCGCCGTGAGCGTGGTGGTTGCGACATTGCCGGCGACACTGTTGTTGAGTGCAATGCTGCCGGCCGCACCGCCGTTGCCGTTGGTCGCCGTCGCATTGCCGCCCGATGCCGTCACAGCACCCGTCGTCACGCCACCGGTCGAATTGACGGTGATGGATCCGCCGGCGCCGCCAGACTGGTTTGCCCCCGTGCCATTGGAGCCGCTGGCGGTCAGGCCCAACGTCGTTACACCCACGCCCGTCAGCTCGACGGCACCCCCGTCGTTGCCTGCGTTTCCGGAAACCGCAGCACCCCCGCTGGCCGCCAGGTTGCCCGTCAGGTTCAGCAGGCCGCTGGCTGCGGTCACACTGATCGCGCCGGCACCGCCGTTGGAGCCGCCGCTGGTCGTCAGCGCGCCCGCGGTCACCGTGCTGCCGGACAGCGTGATGCTGCCGACACCGCCGCTGGCCCCTGACCCGGTTGCATTGCCCGTTCTCGCGGTTATGCCGGCCGTGGACAGTGTGCCGTTGCCGGTGATGCTGACCACACCCGCGGCGCCGCCATCCTGATTCGCACCGAGTCCGGCACCGCCACTCGCGGTAATGGCACCGCTGATCGTGCGGTTGACGCCGCTGATGGTCAGATTACCCGCGCTAGCGCCGGGCGTTACGCCGCGCCCTATACCGCCGGAAGTGGAAATTGCTCCCGTGACCTGTACATCGCCGCCGGCATCCAAAATGACATTGCCGCCTGCGCCCTTGGCGTTGCCCGCGGCACTGATCGCCGCGGTACTGATGTCGCCGGCCGTGTTCGTCACCATGATGCTGCCGGCAGCACCGCCGATTCCGGAACCCGTCGCCGATCCGTTGCGTGCGGTCAAGGTTCCGGTTGTCACGTCTCCAGCAACGCTGTTGTTGATCGCTATCGAGCCGCCGGCTCCGGCTGTGGCGTTGGTGGTGCTCGCGTTACCGCCGGATGCGCCCAGCGCACCGGTGGTCACACCACCAGTCGAGTTGATCGTGATCGTTCCGCCGGCGCCGCCCTGCTGGTTCAGTCCGGCACCATTGCCTGTCGAACCATTGGCAGTGATCGCCGCGGTACTTGCTCCGGCCGCATTGATGGTGACATTGCCGCCGTTGCGTCCGGGATTGCCGCCGGTAGCCGTGCCGCCGCTTGCGGTGATGGCTCCAAGCAGATTGACCGTACCGCTGGCGTTGATCGTCACATGGCCTGCGTCGAGGTTGCCGGCACCGGTGGTGACGATGGTGCCTGCGGCAGTGCTGGTCACGCCGGCACCGCTGATTGTGATGCCGCCCTCGCGCGCCACCAGGCCGGCACCGAGCGATACGCTGCCCACACCGGAGCTGTCGGCATCCGCGGTCAGCGTGATCGAGCCGGCCCCCGACACTCTCATCGTCGCGCCGGTGTTGACAGTAATGTTGTTGTTCGCCTCGAGCCGGATGCTGTTGCCGGCACCCATGGTCACCGCATTGGCGACGGTAATATCGCGAGTGGCCTGCAGATACAGTTCCGAAAATCCGGTGACGTCTGCTATCTGGATGGTGTAGGCGCCAGGATCCGGCGCATCCCCGAAAGCAACATCCGGAACCCCGTCGGGATTGCCGGGTGGCGTCGGCTGGGCCGAAGTGTTGAGCAGGATGTCCTGCGGATCGAGCAGCACGCGACCACCCACGCCGCTTTCCGCACCGACTTCGACGCGTCCGTGGAAAGCCAGCAGGTGTTTACCGGACACCTCCACCAGACCGCCATTGCCGCTTCCTGCGCCGCGCGCGCTGATCGATCCGGAATAACGCGTATCGCCATCCGCCCAGACAATGACCTTGCCGCCGTCGCCTTCGTTGATCGCATCAGCCTTGATCGTGACCTCCGGGCCGACGTAGGTACGCTGGGCGTTCTGCACTTCCGGGTTCGCCCCCTGGAAGTCGCCCCCCACCAGCACCGTGCCGCCGCCGGTCTCGCCCGAGGCGTCGATGCTGGCGCTGCCGATGAGGCCCACCCGGTCGCCGAGAATTTGTACTGTGCCGCCCGTGCCGCTGCTGCCCGTTGCCGCGATCTCGCCTTCGACCAGAGTGGTATCGCCCGACTGCAGGGCGACCGTGCCGCCCGTGCTGCCACTGGCGCTGATCGTGCTGCTGGCCGTGGTTTCGATGTTCTGCGTGGCCTTGAGCAGGATGCGGCCACCTTCGACCACGGCGCTGCTGGCGTTGAGCGTGCCGGAGTTATTGATCAACCCGGCGTAGATGCCGATGCGTCTGGCTTCGGCGCTGATGGTGCCGAGGTTGCGGGCTTCGTTATCCGGGGCGGTGACTTCCACCCGCAGGTTGGGGGTGCCGGGGTTGACCAGCTCGACGCTGTTGCCCGCGGCGAGGATCACTTCGCCGTTGGGACTGGTGATCAGCCCGTTGTTGCTGACGGCTTTGCCCACCAGGTAGACGCTGCCGCCGGTGATCTGGCCCTGGTTGACGATGCTGCCGGCACCGGCGCCGTCGGTGAAGCGCATGCGGTTGTTGAGGAAGTCTTCGTTGCTGAGGTTCAGCGTCGAGGCCACCAGTCCGGCGACGTCGATCTGGGCGCCGGCGCCGAAGACGATACCGTTGGGGTTGACCAGAAACACGCGGCCGTTGGACTGCAGGGCGCCGAGGATGGCCGAGGGGTCCTGGCCGGTGACGCGGTTCAGTACCGCCGACAGTGCCGAGGGCTGGATGAAACGGGTCAGTTCACCGACGTTGATCGAGAACGAGCCCCAGTTGATGATGGCGTTGGCGCTGTTGGTGATGTTGAGGATGTTGCCGGCTTGCTGGAACGTCGCCGTGCCATGCACCACCGTCGGGTTGGTCGGGTTGGCCAGTGCGGCACCGCTGAAGCAGGCGGCGACGGCGAGCACTGACAGCCGGGGAAGCAACTTGTTTTTGGAAAATTTTCGCATGCGGGTAGTGTAGCGATACCCGCCTCAAAAAAAAGTGAAAAAAGTCATTATTTACAATATGTTAAGACTTAATTTTGACCCTCAGTTTTGATGACTTTTCGTCGTTTCGGTTGAGTTTTCGACACTCGATTTCAAAATTCCATCAGTATCAGATAATTAACCAATGTAGCCATCGACCAAAAATGCACACCCCTCATGAACCGGGGCGCTCCATGAATACGAACCAAATCTTCGCTTGCGGGTCAGATTGCCGATTGCAGGAAAATTCAGGATTCACTTACACTCGCGCCCGATGAACCGCTTGCGTGCACTGCTGGTCGCCGTCCTGTTGTTTGCCCTGCCCGTGCAGGGCCTTGCCGCGTACACGCCGGCGATGGCCTCCTGCACCGATACGCAGACCAAGCACGGTGACGGACATGATCAGCACCATGAGCACCGCGCACCTGCGATTGGCACCCCGGACCAACACCACCAGAGCGACAGCGCCCCCGCGGAATCATCCGGCGGCCATTCCTGTTGTCACCACGTAGTGTCCGCGGGCGCACCGTCCATGAATGCCGGCGTCGCCGAATTGCCGCCCGTGCTGGTGTCACGCGTCTCTTCACTCTCCACGCTGTATATCCCCGAACTGCCCCAGCGCCCACCTCGGGCCTGACCCCCTTTCGACCTGTAACGGCGCCTGCCGGTCTGGAGGCGTCATGTCGGGCAGTTACCCGCCCGCAACCTGCATCGGGGAATCACATGCAAGCGAAACTCGCAGCACTGTGCTGCGCGATGGCTGCCGTCTGGCTGTCGCCGGCGGCAGCGCAACAAACGGAACGCAAGCACCCGGCCGATCCTTCGGCGGCGGTGCCTGCGCCGGCCTACGCCTCGGCCTTCACCGGCTACCAGCCGCTGGGAACCGAAAAGCCCGGACCATGGCGTGAACTGAATGACGAGGTCGGCCGTGTCGGCGGGCATATCGGCATTCTGCGCAGCGGTACCGCGGCCACCGGCAACACCGGCAGCCATGCCGGACACAAAATGGAGCCCGCAAAATGAACACGCTGCAAAAGTTCATGATTGCGGCGACTGCCCTGTTGCTGGGCGGCTGCGCCAGCTTCTCGGAAGACGGCGGCACGCGCCAGATCGGCGATGCACTCTCCGCCCGCGGCCTCACTCAAGAGGCGCCGTGGATCCGCAGCGACGCCGATGCCGATCGTGCCGCCGAAGCAGTACGCAAGCTGCTGGCACAACAGCCGCTGACCGCCGATGCCGCTGTCCAGGTCGCGCTGCTCAACAACCGCGGACTGCAGGCCCAGTACGCCGAGCTGGGCATCGCCGAAGCCGACCTCGTACAGGCCGGCCGCCTGCGCAATCCCGGTTTCTCCTTCGGCCGCACGCATCGCGGCGACGTCGTTGAATACGAGCGCGCCTTCATCTTCGACCTTCTTGGACTGCTGACCATGCCGGTGCGCACGCGCATCGAGACCGAACGTTTCCAGCTCGCGCAGAACCGGCTTACCGCCGACATCCTGCAGGTCGCCGCCGACACCCGTCGCGCCTGGATCCAGGCCGTCGCCGCGCAGCAGTCGGCCGCCTATGCCGTACAGGTCCGCGACGCGGCGGAAGCCGCGGCGGAACTGGCGCGACGCATGGTCCGTGCCGGCAATTTCAGCGCGCTCGACCAGGCGCGCGAACAGGCTTTCTACGCCGATGCCGCGACCCAGCTCGCGCGCTCGCGCCAGGCCGCACTCGCCGCGCGCGAACAGCTCACCCGCCTGATGGGCCTGTGGGGACCGGACATCGCCTACCGCCTGCCCGATCGGCTGCCGGAACTGCCGCCGGCACTGCGCGAGATAGCGGACATCGAGCAGCAGGCGATGCGCCAGCGCCTCGATGTGCAGGGCGCGATGCAGGATGCCGCGAACATCGCCGGCACCCTGGGCCTGACCCGGACCACCGGCTGGTTCAGCGTGCTCGAGGCGAAGTACATGCGCAACAGCGAAAGCGGTGAACCGCGCCAGACCGGTTACGAGATCGAGCTGCGGCTGCCGATATTCGATTTCGGCACCGCGCGCAACGCCCGCGCCGAGCACATTTACATGCAGGCGGCCAATCGCGCGGCTGACCTCGCCGTGCGTGCGCGCTCCGAAGTGCGCGAGGCGTACGGCGCCTGGCGCACTGCCTACGACCTCGCACGACACTACCGCGAGGAGGTGGTGCCGCTGCGCGCGCGCATCGCCGAGGAAACGCTGCTGCGCTACAACGGCATGCTGATGAGCGTATTCGAACTGCTCGCGGAATCGCGGCAACAGGTCGGCGCCGTGATCAGCAGCATCGAGGCGCAGCGCGATTTCTGGATCGCCGACAACACGCTGCAGTTCGCCATCAACGGCAAATCGCCCGGCGCCATCGCCGCACCCGGCGGCAACCTGCGCGCGACAGCCGCAGCGGCCGAAGCCGGACACTGAACAAGGAACAGATCATGAACAATCGCAGAAATTTCCTGCGCGCCTCCGGTGCCGCCTTGCTCGGCGCCGCCACGGTCAGCCGCGCCGCACAGGGCGCCGTACCCGAGGCACCGATGCAGTCGAAACCCGACACCCAGCCGCCGCTTGCCCCCGCAAACGGCCGTCCCTACAACCCGGTGGTCACATTGAACGGCTGGACCCTGCCCTGGCGCATGAACCGCGGCTGGAAGGAATTCCACCTCGTTGCCGAACCGGTGCGCCGCCAGATCGCGCCCGGCATGACCGCCAACCTCTGGGGCTACAACGGCCAGTCGCCGGGGCCGACCATCGAGTGCGTCGAAGGCGACAAGGTGCGCATTTTCGTCACCAACAGGCTGCCCGAGCACACCACCATCCACTGGCACGGCATCCTGCTGCCCAACGGCATGGACGGCGTCGGCGGACTGACCCAGCCGCAGATTCCCGCAGGCAAGACCTTCGTCTACGAGTTCGAGATGAAAAAGTCCGGCACTTTCATGTACCACCCGCATGCCGACGAGATGGTGCAGATGGCGATGGGCATGATGGGCTTCCTGGTGGTGCACCCGAAGAATCCCAACTTCATGAAGGTCGACCGCGATTTCGTGTTCCTGCTGAACGCCTTCGACATCGAGCCCGGCGCCGCCACACCCAATGTCAACACCATGCTCGACTTCAACCTGTGGTGCTGGAACTCGCGCGCCTTTCCCGGCATCGACCCCTTCGTCGTGCGCACCGGCGACCGGGTGCGCATCCGCTTCGGCAACCTGACGATGACCAACCACCCGGTGCACATGCACGGCTACGATTTCGAGGTCACCTGCACCGACGGCGGCTGGGTGCCGAAATCGGCGCGCTGGCCCGAGGTCACCGTGGACGTCGCGGTAGGACAGATGCGCGCCTTCGAGTTCACCGCGGACGTTCCGGGAGACTGGGCCATCCATTGCCACAAGTCGCACCACGTGATGAACGCGATGGGCCACGGCGTGCCGACGATGATCGGCGTCGATCATCGCGGCGTCGCGCAGAAAATCATGCGCCTGGTGCCTGACTACATGGTCATGGGCGAGCGCGGCATGGCCGACATGGGCGAGATGGAAATGCCGCTGCCCGACAACACGCTGCCGATGATGACCGGTAGCGGCCCCTTCGGCCCGCTGGAAATGGGCGGCATGTTCACCGTGGTCAAGGTGCGCGACGGCCTTGCGCGCAATGACTACAAGGATCCGGGCTGGTACAAGCATCCGCCGGGCACGGTAGCCCGCGAATGGACCGGCGAGGCGCCGGCTCCGACCAAGGCCGCGCCGGCACCGGCAGCCACGCCGGGCCGCGAGTTCCGCGCGCGCAAGCCCGCCACCGGACATAAACATTAAGTATTTGTTTTTATTAATATTTTTATAGGTTTCCCCAATGGCTTACCGAACCTCACTCGCAATCACGCTGATGCTCGCACTATCCGCTGCGCCGGCCTGGGCACACGAAGCTCATGGCAAAAAAAGCAGCAAGCCGGCCGCGCTGAATCCGGAAGAAAAAACTTTCGGCAAACAGGGCGATCCGAAACGGATAGACCGTACGATCAAAGTCGACATGAGCGATCGCATGCGCTTCTCGCCCGCCAGCGTCAGCATCGAGCAGGGCGAGACCATCCGCTTCATTGTCAAAAACTCCGGCAAGGTGATGCACGAGTTCGTGCTCGGCAATATGGCGGAGTTGAAGGAACATGCCGAGTTGATGAAGAAATTCCCCAACATGGAACACGACGAACCGTACATGGCCCATGTTCCGCCCGGCAAGACGGAAACCATCGTCTGGCAGTTCACCAAGGCCGGCGAATTCCATTTCGGCTGCCTGCTGCCCGGACATTTCGAGGCCGGTATGGTCGGCAAAGTCAACGTAACCCGGAGGTAATACGCAATGCTTAAACGACGTCAATTCATCATCGCAATGGCAGCTGTGGCAATGACCGGTGCCGCCCACAGCAGCGAGCCGCCACTGGTCACGGTCTACCTGAACCCCAGTTGAGGCTGCTGCGGCGCGTGGATGGATCATCTGCGCGCCAACGGCTTCCGTGTGAAGTCCGTCGCAGTCGAAGACACCGCCGTCGAGCGCAAGCGCCGCGGCATCCCCGAAGCCCTCGGCGGCTGCCATACCGGCGTCGTCGAAGGTTATGCCATCGAGGGCCATGTGCCGGCGCGTGAAATCAAACGCCTGCTCGCCGAGCGCCCTGTCGCGGCCGGGCTTGCCGTGCCCGGCATGCCGCAGGGCTCGCCGGGCATGGAGTCGCCGACGCCACAACGCTACAACGTGCTGCTGGTCGGCAAGGACGGCCGCCACAGCGTTTATGCACGTTACTGACCAGCCCGATTCGAATCGATATCAGGAGAAACCGCCATGAAAAAAACCCTGTTGCTCGCCGCGATCCTCGCGACCGCGCCTGTCCATGCCCAGCAAACTGCCGCAGACCATGCAGCCCACCATCCGGCGCCGGCTGCCGCATCCCCGGCAAAAGGCACGATGTCTGACGGCGAGGTGCGCAAGGTCGACCTCGATGCCAAAAAAATCACCCTGCGCCACGGTCCCATCCCCAACATCGACATGCCGCCGATGACCATGGTGTTCCAGGTCAGGGACCCGGCCTTGCTGCAGGGCATCAAGGCCGGCGACAAGGTCCGCTTCAGCGCGGAAAAAATCGGCAGTGTGTATACCGTGACCGGCATCGAGCGCCCCTGATTCACTCTGAGCCGCAGGAAGCCGGCCCTGCGGCAAAGACAAAAATAAGGTGGCCGCACCACGCCGGGGCAAATCTGCCTTAACCTAGAGGCTGTTTTTCCCTGATACCGTTCGCTGATCCGGAACGCGTGGTGCCCATGACCCCTTTCATCGCATGTCGCCTGCCGGCGTCGAATCGCAATCCATGCCGCCATCCGCATTGGCCGGGTAGAGGCCGGGCCTGCTGGGCATGCTGAATCCGGTCCGTACATTGCGCGTGCTGCTGGTCGAGGATCAGGATGCCGATGCCGAACTGCTGATGGCCACCCTCCGCAGCTACGGCCACGGCTACGACTGGACGCGGGTGCAGACCGAGGCGGACTACCGGGAGGGGCTGGACGCCGGGCCCGACATCGTGCTCTCCGATTACCACCTGCCGCGGTTCAGCGGCTTGCGCGCGCTGGCCATCCTGCGCGAACGCGGCCTCGACATCCCGTTCATCCTGGTCTCCGGCGCCGTCAGCGAAGCGGAGGCGGCGGAAGTGCTGCAGCAGGGTGCGGATGATATCCTGGCCAAGGATCAATTGAACCGCTTGCCCGCGGTCATCCAGGTCGCGCTGGAGCGCCGGCGACTGCGCGACACGCTGCAGCAGAACGAAGCCCGCCTGCAGGCCTTCCTCGAGAACAGTCCGGCACCCACCTTCATCAAGGACACCGCGGGCCGCTACCTGCACGCCAATCCGCGCTTTCTGCAAGCCTTCGGCCTCAATGAGGATGCCGTGCTCGGGCGGACCGATGCCGAGATTTTCGGCGGGGCGCAGGCCGCGGAGTTCCAGGGCCATGACCGGCAGGTGCTCGAGGCAGGTGCGGCGATGACCTTCGAGGAACATGCGCTTTATGTCGATGGCCTGCACAGCTCGCTGGTCACCAAGTTTCCGCTGCGCAACTCTTTCGGCGCGATCTACGCGCTGGGCGGCATCGCCACAGACATCACCGAGCGCAATGCCGCGGAACAGCGGCACCGCGCCACCCTCGAGCATGCGCCCATCGGCATTGTGCATACCGCACTCGACGGAGGCATCATCGACGCCAATCCGGCGACCTGCGCGATACTGGGATACGCGCGCAGCGAACTGCTGGGCCGCAGCCTGATCGACATTACCCATCCCGCGGACCGCGAAACCGCGATCCAGCTCCGCCAGGAACTCATTGCCGGCGGCATTGACAGCACGAGTTCGCGGGAGAAACGCTATGTCCGCAAGGACGGCACGGTGATCTGGGCCACCGCCTCGGTCGCACTGGTGCGCAAACCCGACGGCAGCCCGGATTACTTCATCGCGATGGTCCAGGATGTCTCCGGCCGCCGTGCCGCCGAGCAGCAGTTCCGCACCACCTTCGAACAGGCCACCGTCGGCATCGTCCACACCACACTCGACGACTGCTACCTGCTGGCAAACGAACGCTTCTGCGGGATGCTGGGCTACAGCCAGGAGGAAATCCGGGGCATGCGCACGAGCGACGTGGTGCATCCCGAGGACAAGGGCAAGGATCTGCTGCAGCGTCAGCAACTGCTCTCCGGCGAGATCAACAGTTTTTCGGGGGAGAAGCGCTACCGGCGCAAGGACGGCAGCCTGATCTGGGTCAACCGCACCGTGTCGCTGGCGCGCGACGAAGACGGCAAACCCCTGTACCTGATCCGCGTCGTCGAGGACATCACCCGGCGCAAGGAAGAGGAGGAGCTGTTCAGCGCCACCTTCGAGCAGGCGGGTGTAGGCATAACCCTGCGCCGGCCCGGTGATCGCACCACCGGCTGGCTGCGCGTCAACCAGAAGCTCTGTGACATGCTGGGCTATACGCGCGAGGAGCTGATGCGCCTGAGCCCGGCCGACATCACGCTGCCCGAGGATCAGGACGAGGCATACGAGTACAACCTCCGGATCGGCCGCGGCGAGATTCCCGGCTACACCCGCGAGCGCCGCTACCGGCGCAAGGACGGCAGCATCATCTGGTGCAACCTCAGCATCTCCGCGGTCTGCGGCCCCGACGGCAAACCCTCGCACGTGGTCGGGGTGCTCCAGGACGTCACCGCGCGCAAAGAGGCCGAAGCGCGCCTCGAGCAGACCTTCGAGCAGGCAGCGGTAGGCATCGTCAGGGTGGATTTCGACAGCAGGATCCTCGAGGTCAACCAGAAGTTCTGCGAGATGACCGGTTATGACCGGGATTCCCTGCTGCAGATGAACCTGAAGCAGGTCAGCCACCCCGACGACAGCGGCATGGACACGGCTGCGCGCACCCGCCTGCTTGCCGGCGAAATCGACAGTTTCAGTTCGGAGAAGCGCTACCTGCTCAAGGACGGCAGCCTGATCTGGGTGCGGCGCACGACCTCGCTGGCGCGCGACATCGCCGACGGAAAGCCCCATTTCGTGCTGGTGGTGGAGGACATCACCGCGCGCCGCAAGGCCGAGGACAGCTACCGCGCGACCTTTGAAACGGCTCCCGTCGGCATCATGCACACCGGCTTCGACCGCCGCATCCTCGACGTCAACCCGAAGGCCTGCGAAATCCTCGGCTACACGCGCGAAGAACTTCTCCGGATGACCACCGCGGACATCCTGACGCCGGAATACCTGGAATCCGACCGGCCGCATTACCTGCAGCAGATGCTGAACAACGAGCTGAAGGTATTCAGCTCGCAGCGCCCGTACCGGCGCAAGGACGGATCGCTGGTGTGGACCAACCGTTCGGTATCGCTGGTGCGCGATTCCGCCGGCGAACCGCTGTACTTCCTGCGCATGATGGAAGACATCTCGGAGCGCAAGAAAGTCGAGGATGCGCTGGCCCAGGAGCGGCTGCTGCTGCGCACGGTGATCGACGCCCTGCCCGAGCGGATCTATGTACGCGATCTCAAAGGTCGGATCATCCTGCCCAATGCCGCTTATCTGAAAATCCGCGGCTTTGAACGCCACGAGGACGTTATCGGCAAGTCCGTCGACGAGCTGTTTCCGCCGGACATGGCAAAGCGTTACCGGGAAGAGGACCAGAAGGTCATCGACTCCGGCGAGCCGATGGCCGACCGTGAAACGCGGACCTACACCTCCGAAAAGGGCTACAGCGACCACTGGCACCTGACCTCGAAGGTACCGCTGAAAGACGCCACTGGCCGGGTATTCGGACTCGTCGGCATCAATCGCGACATCACCACGCGCAAACTTGCCGAGATGCGCATCATGCGGCTGAACCGGTTTTTCAGCACGCTCAGCGCGACCAATGCGGCGATCATGCGCACGCGCGACCGCGACAGCCTGTTCCGGGCGGTGTGCCGGATCGCCGTCAGCGACGGTGGACTGGGTTCGGCCTGGGTGCGCCTCCACGAGCCGGGGACCGAAGAGCTCAAAGTCGTTGCCTATGCCGGCGTCAGCAGGCATTACTTCAACGACCTGCGGGTATCCACCAATCCGGCGCTGCCCAAGGCAGGGGACTCGCGAGCCGCGCCTTCCGCGAAAACCGGGTGATGTACAGCAACGACCTGCTGAGCGACCCGGTGCTGGCGCGCTGGCACGAGCGAGCGCGGGATTACGGGTTCCGCTCGCTGGCCTCGCTGCCGTTCACCTGCAACGGAGAGACGGTCGGCGTCATGGGGCTGCAGGCGACCGAGCCGGGATTCTTCGACGACGAGGCGATCAGCCTGCTGCGGCAGATGGCCGGCGACATTTCCTATGCGCTGACCAACCTCAGCCTGCAGGCCGAGCACCAGGCGACGCTGCGCGCGCTGCAGGAAAGCGACGAGCAGTTCCGCCAGCTCGCGCAGCACGTGCCCCAGGTGTTCTGGATCACCGATGCGGAACAGCGCCGAACGCTGTATGCGAGCCCCAACTACGAGCTGATCACCGGACGCCCGCTCGATGAACTGGAGAAGGACCCCAAATCCTGGCTGACCGCAATCCACGAGGACGACCGGCAACGCGTGCAGCATGCGCGAAAACAGAAGGCGCCGCTGGGCACCTACGACATCGAGTACCGCGTGGTGCATGCCGACGGCAGCGTGCGCTGGGTGCACGACCGCGCATTCCCGATCCACAACGTGCACGGCGAGGTCTATCGCATCGCCGGCATTGCAGAGGATGTCACCGAAGCCAAGCTCTCCCGCGAGCAACTGGCGCAGCTTGCGCACTTCGACAGCCTCACCGGACTGCCCAACCGCGTGCTGTTCAACGACCGCCTGCGCCAGGCGGTGGCACAGGCAAAACGCAACAACTGGATCATCGGCATCCTGTTTCTCGATCTCGACCGCTTCAAGCTGGTCAACGACACCCTGGGCCATGTCACCGGAGACCTGCTGCTGAAACAGGTCGCGGCACGGCTGACCGGGAGCCTGCGTCCCAGCGATACCGTCTCCCGGCTGAGCGGCGACGAGTTCGCGGTGATCCTGCCCGAGCTGGCCAGCCCGCAGAACGCCGGGCATGTCGCGCAGAAGGTGCTGCGCGCGCTGGCCGCCCCCTACGACCTCGAGGGCAACGAGGTGTTTGTCACCGTCAGCATCGGCATCACGCTCTACCCATCCGACAGCAGCGACACCGAAACCCTGCTCAGGAACGCCGATGCCGCGATGTACGGCGCGAAGTCGGCGGGACGCAACAACTACCAGTACTACACCGAGGCGATGAATGCCCGCGCTGCCGAGAAGCTGCAACTGGAGACCCGCATGCGGCGGGCGCTGGAGCGCCACGAGTTCGTGCTCCATTACCAGCCCAAGGTGGACATTGCCAGCGGCAGGATCTCGGGGCTTGAGGCACTGCTGCGCTGGCAATCGTCCGACCAGGGCCTGGTGCCGCCGGCGCAGTTCATTCCGCTGCTGGAGGAGACCGGTCTCATCGTGCCGGTGGGCGAATGGGTCGCGCAGGCCGCCTGCACGCAGATCCGGACCTGGCGCGATGCCGGCATCCGGCCGGTGCCGGTGGCCATCAACCTCTCCGCGCGCCAGCTGCGCCAGCCCGGCTTCAGCGAGGTCATGCGCAGGGCGCTGGCCGAATCCGGCATCGAGCCGCAGCTGATCCAGATCGAGATCACCGAGAGCTCGCTGATGGAAAATCCGGAAGAGGCGATCATCATCCTCAAGCAGCTGGAGGCACTGGGCATCCTGCTCGCCGCCGATGACTTCGGAACCGGCTACTCGAGCCTGAGCTACCTGAAACGCTTCCCGCTGGATGCGCTGAAAATCGACCGCTCATTTGTCCGCGACATCACCGTCGACGCCGATGACGCGGTGATCGCGCGGACGGTGATCACGCTGGCGCACAGCCTCGGGCTGCGCGTCGTCGCCGAAGGGGTCGAAAACGAGGAACAGCTGCGCTTCCTCGGCGAAAACCGCTGCGACGAGGCCCAGGGCTACCTGTTCTCCAAGCCGCTGCCGGCGGAAGCCTGCGCCGCCCTGCTCGGCGCCGAACGACCGCTGCACCGCGCGCGCCAGGCCGAGGCTGCCGACCGCACGCCCGCGGTGCTGATCGTCGATGACGACAGCGATCACCTGCTGCTGAGCAGGCTGCTGCTGCAGAAGGACGGCCACCCGGTGCTGACGGCGACCACGACCCATGACGCCTTCGAACTGCTGGCAACGCACTCCGTCAGCATTGTCATCTCGGACCAGAACATGCCGGAGATGAGCGGCGTCGAGTTCCTGCGCCGGGTTAAGCTGATGTATCCGGAAATCGTGCGCATCATGCTCAGCGGGGTCGGCGATTTCGGCACCGCGACTGCGGCGATCAACGAAGGCGAAGTCCACAAGTTTTTCATCAAGGGACGGGACGAAGACCAGCTGCGGCGCGAGATCAGGCTGCGGATCCGCCAGTCCCCGGACAGGCCGCGCAACGACCAGGATCCGGCCTAGCCGGCCTGCGACGGCGATACCGGCCTGACTGATTGCTATTGACAGCAGGCAGCCGGATTCCGAACAATGGACCTGCACCCTCGAGGGAGAATCGTCGATGGAACGCCGGGATTTCATTCGCGTCTGTGCCGCAACGGCAATCGCCCTTCAGGGCGGCAGGGCAGCGGCCGATGCACGCCCGCGCAGCTACGCCCGCGCGCAGCTGACCGATGACAGCGGACGCGCGTTGCGCGCCTCGCAACTGGTGGCCGGCGAAAACTACGTCTTCCACTATCCCTTCGAGGGCACACCCTGTTTCCTGCTCAACCTCGGCAAGCCGACCGGGCGCAACGTACCGCTGAAAACGGAATCCGGAGAGGCCTACCAGTGGCCGGGCGGGGTCGGTCCGCGCGGCGCCATCGTCGCCTATTCGGCGATCTGTTCCCACCAGCTGACCTATCCGACGCGGCAGATCAGTTTCATCAGCTATCGCGAGCGCTCGACGGCGTCGCGGATCAGCAAGCCGAACATGATCCACTGCTGTTCCGAACACAGCGAATACGATCCGGCGGCCGGCGCGCGCGTGCTGGGCGGACCTGCGCCGCAACCGCTGTGCGCGATCCTGCTCGAGTACGACGCCGCTGCCGACTCGCTGTTCGCCACCGGCACGCTCGGCGGCGAAATGTTCAATACCTTCTTCAGCAAATATGAAATGCGGCTCGCGCTGGAGCATGGTTCGACCACGCGCGCGCAACAGCGCGTCGCCGGCAGCAGCACGGTCACTCCCTTGCAGAAATTCTGCAAGCAGCAGGTGCGCTGTTAAAAATAATCAATAAAATCAATTACTTATAGTACTTCCGCGGGCGCTGCGGCAAACGCGGATTCAGCGCAGCAGCTCGGCGAGGCCCGGCGCAACGCGGCAGAGCAGGCTGTCACCATCCCGCGCCGCCGGCTGCAGCACATGGAGCATGCCCCAGATGCCGACGGCGGCAATCACCGCACTCGCGGCATAACGCAGCGCGCGCCATTGCATCAAGGTCCGCATACGCCCCACCGCGGCACCGATCAGCAGCAGGTTGGGCAGCGTCCCCAAACCGAATGCCGCGAGTATCAGCGCACCTTCGGCCGCGCTACCGGAGGCCAGCGCAGTCAGCAGCACGGCGTACACCATGCCGCAGGGCAGCCAGCCCCACAGTGCGCCGAGGCCCAGCGCCTGCCAGGGCGCGGTCACCGGCAGAAAGCGGCGCGAATGGGGCTGCACCCGGCGCCAGAGAAAGCCGCCGGCCGCCTCTATGCCGCGGGTCACCGGCGTGACACCGGCAACATTCAGCGCGACCACGATCAGCGTCGCGCCCATCAGGAACATCAGCAGGTGCTGCGCAAGCGCGCCGCCGCGCAGGGCCATGCCGGCCTGGCCGAGGGCTCCCGCCAGCGCGCCGGCAAGCACATAACTGGAAATGCGGCCGGCGTTGTAGGCCAGCGCGAAACGCCAGCGTCGCTGCTGCGGTGATGCCGCCGGTGAGCAGGTCATGCTGACGATGCCGCCGCACATCGCCGCGCAGTGCGCGCCGCCGAGCAGGCCCGCGCCGAATGCGGTGAGCATCATCGCCTGCAGCCAGCCGTCCATCACGCCTGCCTTCTATATAACTCGCGAATACCGGGTGGTTTCGCGCTCGCGGCGCAGGTACTTGTCGAACACCATGCAGATGTTGCGGACCAGCATGCGCCCCCTGGGCGTCACGGTAATCCATTCCGCGTCGAGATGCACCAGTCCGTCCACCGCCATTCCGCGCAGGTCGGCCATTTCCTCGGAGAAATAGCGGTCGAAATCGATGAGGTAGGCGATCTCGATGGATTTTTTCGACAGCCGGAACTGGCAGCTGATCGCCTGGATCACCGCACGGCGCAACAGATCGTCGGCCGACAGTTCAAGGCCGCGCGCCACCGGCAGCACGCCGCGGTCGAGGCTGTCGTAATAGCTGGCGAGCTCGCGGTGGTTCTGGTTGTAGGTCGGCCCGATCGCTCCTATCGCCGACACACCCAAGCCGATCAGATCGCAATCGGCGTGGGTCGAATAGCCCTGGAAATTACGGTGCAGCAGGCCGTTGCGCTGGGCCACTGCCAGCGCATCGTCAGGCTTCGCGAAATGGTCCATGCCGATGTAGACATAACCCGCCTCCCCGAGGCGGCGCGCGGCCAGTCCCATCAGCGCGAGCTTGGCCTCCGGTTGCGGCAGGTCAGACTCGGCAATGCGCCGCTGCGGCTTGAAGCGCGTCGGCAGGTGCGCGTAGTTGTAGATCGCGATGCGATCGGGCGAGGCTTCGATGACACGATCCAGCGTGCGGTCGAAACTCACCACATTCTGCTTCGGCAGGCCGTAGATGAGGTCGACGTTGATCGATGAAAAGCCCGCCGCGCGCGCGGCCCGCATCACCTCCAGCGTCTGCGCCTCGCTCTGCACGCGGTTGACCGCACGCTGCACCTCGGGATCAAAATCCTGCACGCCGAGGCTGACGCGGCCAAAACCCATGGCGCGCAGTGCATGCATGCCGGCGGCGTCGACGCTGCGTGGGTCGACCTCGATCGAATATTCACCGTCCGGAGCCATCCGGAAATGGCGTTTCAGCCGCTGCCACAGCGACTCGAGCTGGGCCATCGTGAAAAAGGTCGGCGTGCCGCCGCCCCAGTGCATCTGCTCGACCACCCGGTCATCGCCGAACAGCGGCCCCTGCAGGTCGATTTCGCGGAACAGGTAGTCCAGGTAACGGTCGCCCTTGCCGCGATCGCGGGTCACCACCTTGTTGCAGGCACAGTAGAAGCAGATCGTGCTGCAAAAGGGAAGATGCACGTAGATCGACAGCGCGCGCCGGATACCCCCGATGTTGCGTCGGGCCACCCAGGACTTGTAGGTCTCCGCGCCGAAAGCCTCGACGAAACGGTCAGCCGTGGGGTACGAGGTATAGCGCGGACCGTTGCGGTCCATGCGCCGGATCAGGTCGAGATCGACTTCGACCGGCAGCACATCGGATATTGCGGTGGTTTGGACGAGTTTCATCTACAGTAGGCCACGATTGGACGTCATTCTGCGCAATGTCCTGCACTACTGTTTTGACGTAAATCAAAATGGCGGTAATATCCATATTAGACAAGTACAATATAAGTCCACCCCTCCTCCTCCCGGCATGGCCACCCCCCTGCGAGTTGTCGAAGTCGACAAGCTTAAAACCGCCTGCTCGACCTGCAGCCTGCACGAGCTGTGCCTGCCGGCCGGCCTTTCGCCCAGCGAACTCAAGTCGATGGACCGGATGATCGACATCCGGCGCTCGCTCAAGCGCGGCGACTACGTGTTCCGTGCCGGAGCGCCCCTGCACGCGCTGTACGCGATCCGTACCGGTTTCATGAAAAGCAGCGTGCTGCACGAGGACGGCCGCGAACAGGTTGCCGGCTTTCACATGATGGGCGACCTGATCGGCATGGATGCGATCGGCACCGGCCAGCACCTCTGCGATGCCGTGGTCCTCGAGGACAGCGAGGTCTGCGAGATCCCGCTGAAGTCCCTGGAGCTGCTGTCCCGGGAAATCCCCTCGCTGCAGCAGCATTTCCACCGCATCATGAGCCGCGAGATCGCGCGCGATTACGGGGTGATGCTGCTGCTGGGCAGCATGCGCGCCGAGGAACGCCTGGCGGTTTTCCTGCTCAACCTCTCGCAGCGCTTCGCTGCGCGCGGATATTCCTCGACCGAGTTCCACCTGCGGATGACGCGCGAGGAAATCGGCAGCTACCTCGGCCTCAAGCTGGAAACCGTGAGCCGCACGCTGTCGCAATTTCAGTCCCAGGGCCTGATCGCGGTGCAGAACAAGCACCTGCGCATCCTCAAGATCGACAGCCTGCGCGAACTCGTCGGACAGCACGGTTGCCGCAGCTGATCGTCTCGCCTTTTACGGCGCGTAGCCGTAGCGCGTGCGATTCAGGTATTCGACGACATCGGCAACCTCTTGGGTCGACCAGCCCAGTGCCTCCTGGCGCTGCCAGTTGTCGACGATCTCGCGTAATTCCGCCCGGTTGATCGGCAGGCGGTTCACCCGGCTGTGCACCTTGGGCGTGTGACAGACCTGGCAGTGGTTTTCATACAGCGCGCGTCCGCGCTCGGCATCCACCAAGTTCTGCGCCGCGGCCCCGCCGGACAGCGCCGCCGCCGTCGCCATCACTGCGGCCAGCATCAACGCCCTCGACGAACCGGGAAACCGCGCTCCGCCCACCGTCCGCCGTTGCTGAGACGACATCGTATGCGGATGCGTCAGAACACGCTCCGCCGGCCGGACGACCATGCGGCCTGCATCCGCTTCAGGCTGCCAACCGAGACACGAAGCACTGGCCATCAAGGATTCCTTCGTCTGCCTGCACTGATCGGGCTGCCCCGCCGACAACTGGCTGCCGGTCCCTTTATCGACTGCCATTCCATACTAGGCGCCGCAGTCCGCTGCAGCTTGATCCAGGTCAAGCCACAGGCAAGGCGGCGGCGTAGATTGGTGCAACGGGGCGCCTATGCCGTGCGCCTCAAACCCAAGGAGACCACTATGACCACTCAACGCCTAAGCAGGCTGGTCGCACTGGGCGCAGCCTGCTTCGCGATATCGGCGATCCCGGCGGCCGCACAGCCTCCCGAACAGACCCGGCGCAGCGAGCCGATTTACGGCTACCGGATGATGAACGACACCGAACGCGACCAATACCGCGAAAAGATGCGCAATGCGCACAGCGCCGAGGAGCGCCAGGCCCTGCGTGACGAGCACCGCAAGCTGATGGAAACACGGGCCCGGGAACGCGGCGTGAGCGTGCCAGAAGCGCGGGGCCCCGGACGAGGTCCCGGCAGCGAGCGCGGGCCCCGTGCCGGCGGCGGGCCTCGCGCTGGAGGACCCGGAACAGGCCCTAGTCCAGGTCGCGGTGGCCCGAGACCGGATTGCCCCGGTGCCCCGGACTGCCCCGGACCCGGTCCGGGCAGCGGACGGGGACGCTGATCACGACGGCACTCCGGGGTACCACCGCTCAGGCGGAGACCGCCAGGGTGCCGCTTCCGTACATGTAATCGCGGGTCATCGGCATGCGCTGCCCGCGCGTGTTGTCGGCGCGGCAGGCCAGCACCTGGTACAGGTTGATCCAGCCCTCCGCAAAACCATAGGCACAGCCGGCCAGGTAAATCTGCCAGATGCGGGTGCGCCGGCCGCCGGCAATGGCCTCGGCCCGGGCGCGGGCATCTTCCAGACGGTCCGCCCATTCGCGGCAGGTACGCGCGTAATGCCGGCGCAGCGATTCGACGTCAACCGCCTCGAGGCCGGCAACCGACATGTCGTGCAGCACCTGTGAAATATGCGGCAATTCCCCCTCCGGAAACACATAGCGGTCGATGAATTCGCCGGCGCCCATCGGCATCCACCGCGCCTCGGTGTCCGAGGTGGTGATGCCATGGTTCATTACCCGCCCGTCCACGGCGAGCAGGGATCGGATCTTGGCGAAATATTCCGGCAGGTGCTGCAATCCGACATGCTCGAACATGCCGACGCTGGTGATGCCGTCGTACTCGCCGTCCAGGTCGCGGTAGTCACAGAGCTCAACCCTGCATCGGTCGCCTAGGCCGGCCTCGCGGATGCGCTCCCGGGCGTATTCCAGTTGCCGCGAGGACAGCGTGACCCCGGTGGCCTGCACGCCATGGCGTTGCGCCGCACGCATCACCAGTGCGCCCCAGCCGCAGCCGATGTCGAGCAGGCGGTCGCCCGGACGCAGCGCCAGCTTGTGCAGAATATGGTCGAGCTTGGCCTCCTGCGCCTCGTCCAGCGACGCAGCTTCGCTGCGGTAATAGGCGCATGAATAAACCATGCCGCGGTCGAGAAACAGCGCGTAGAAATCGTTGGAGACGTCGTAGTGGTATTCGATCGCGCGGCGATCGCGCTCGCGGGTGTGACGGCGCCCGCGTGCGCGGCGCGGCATACCGGCGCCGGCGGCCTCCCGCGCAAGGCCCTCGCCGACCTTGAATACCTCGTGTATGGGACCTTCCACCTGGATGTCACCCTCGACGAAGGCTTCGCCGAGCTTCTCGAGATCGGGGTTGACCAGGTAACGCAGCGCCGAGGGCCTGGGCAGCGATATGGTCACGGTCGGACTGGGCGAGAGGTCGACGTGCCGGCCATTCCACAGCTGCAGGCGCAGGGGCAGCTTCGCCTGCGCGGCGAGACGGTCCACCAGGTTGTCGAATCGACGTTGCAGGAGCATCACCACCTCCCGAAATCGAGCTGCCGCAGCGCGCCGGCTGCGGCAAAACCGCTTGCACTAGCCGCAGATTATCCCCATCGCGCCCCGCTGTGAACCCTCCGCCCGCTCATTGCCCGTCTTCGCCTTCGGAGGTCGTGCGCTGCAGGAAACAGGTGAAGGCGCTGGATGCCGCGGCGATCAGCCAGAACATGAAGAATCCGACCGAGTACACCGCGGTCGGAGACCAGTGCACCGGCTCGCCGAGCAGGTACAGCTCCTGCGGATCGATCAGCGTGAAAAACACGGCTTCCGCGATGCCGCCGACGATGAACGACGGCCACAGTATCCACATCAGTCGCTTGCCCATGTCACTGCTGCTCCGGGCTCAGCCCGGATGCTCCCGGTTTTCGTCTTCCGCGATCTTCCTGCGGAAAAACAGGTACAGCCAGATGCCGATGCCGATGATGACCACGATGGTCAGCAGGCTCATCAGGCCGAAGTCCGATCCAAACAAGAGTTTCCAGGCCATGCTCCCCTCCTATCCCGCGTTGTCCGGCAACAGCGTGACGGCTGACTGCGCCGGCACAGTCAGCCGGCCGCTGATGCGCCAGCTCGACTGCATGTCTTCGAGCAACAGTATCCAGCGTCCGGCGCCAAGCTCGGGCACCGCCCCCTGGTATTGGCCGGGGCTCAGCTGGCGCAGCAGCACCAGCCCGTCACGGCCGGCGCGGGTCGGGTGCACCACGCGCAACTGCAGCTGCGGCGGCAGGGCCGTGCCCGCCGCCGCATCCAGGTGCAGCGACACGCTGCGCGCATCGGGCGCAAGCCGCAGTTCGGCGCGATAACCGAGGCGGGCGGCCAGCGCGCCGCGCTCCAGTGTCTGGTTGATCGCCAGCCCCTGCTTGTAATAGTCATCGACCACCAGGCCATCGCTGCTGACCACGGCGATCCAGATGGTTGCGATGCCGGCGAAAATCACCGCCACCGGTCCCGCCATCAGCAACCAGGGCCAGGGTTCGCGGTACCAGGGCAGCGCGGGCTGCGTCGCATTGTGCATGGCGCTCTCCTCAACGGACATAGAAACGGGATTTTTCACGCGCACTGACCTCGGGCCGGTCGACATCGTTGACCAGGAAGACGATCGGGTGCGAGCCCTGCGCAAGCCCGGCGGGGTCGACGCGCACCGACACCGGGAAGGCCTGGGTCGTCGCCGGCGGCACCTCGATCGGCTGCGGGGTCATCACCCGCAGTCCGGGCAGGCCCTCGACGCCAATCGTGTAGCGGCGCGCGACTTCGTCGGTATTGATGAACTGCAGGCGGTAAACGTTCTCGATCTGTCCGCCCGGTGCATCGCGCATCAGGGCGCCGCGGTCGCGCAGCACGTCGACCTTCAGCGGGCTGCGCAGCAGCAGGCCGCCCATGAAGGCTGCGACCAGTATGCCGAGCAGCGCGGAGTACACCAGCACCCGCGGCCGGAACACATGGCGCCGGATGTCGGAATCGGCATACTGGCCGGCCATCGCATTTTCGGTCGAATAGCGTATCAGGCCGCGCGGATAGCCCATCTTGTCCATCACCTGGTTGCAGCCGTCGATGCAGGCTGCGCAGCCTATGCATTCGTACTGCAGCCCCTTGCGGATGTCGATGCCGGTGGGGCAGACCTGCACGCAGATGTTGCAGTCGACGCAATCGCCGAGGCCCATCGCCTTCGGGTCGGCCTTGCGGCCGCGGGCACCGCGCGGATCGCCCCGCTTGGCGTCGTAGGTGATGATCAGCGTGTCCGGATCGAACATCACGCTCTGGAAACGCGCGTAGGGACACATGTACTTGCACACCTGCTCGCGCATCCAGCCGGCGTTGCCGTAGGTGGCGAAGGCGTAGAAGAATATCCAGAACGTTTCCCAGGGTCCCAGCGTCCACGCGGCGAAAGAAGCGGCGAGCGTGGTGATCGGCGTGAAATATCCGACGAAGGTGAAACCGGTCCACAGCGCGAGCGCGATCCAGGTGCCGTGCTTCAGCGCCTTGAGTCCGAACTTGCGCAGGCTCGCCGGCCCCTGGTCGAGCCGCATGCGCTGCAAGCGGTCGCCCTCGATGCGGCGCTCGATCCACATGAAGATCTCGGTGTAGACCGTCTGCGGGCAGGCATAGCCGCACCACAGGCGGCCGGCAATCGCTGTGAACAGGAACAGCGCATAGGCGGAAATGATCAGCAGCACCGTCAGGAATATGAAATCCTGGGGCCACAGCACCATGCCAAAGATGTAGAACTTGCGCGAAACCAGGTCGAACAGCACGGCCTGGCGGTCGTTCCAGGTCAGCCAGGGCGTGCCGTAGAACACCAGCTGGGTCAGCACCACCAGCGCCACGCGCCACCAGGCGAACCAGCCGGTGACCGCGCGCGGGTAGATCTGCTTGCGGACCTCGTAGAGCGAAGCTTCGACTTCCCCGGCGTCCGCCGCGGGCGTGACGCGCGCCTCCGAAGACATCTACTTCCTGCCCTGTCCCGAGATGCCGAGGACGTAGGCGGTCAGCAGGTGGATCTTGCCTTCATCGAGGAAGTCCTTGTGCGCGGGCATCTGGTTGGCACGGCCCTTGACGATGCTCTCGGTGATCGCCGCCTCGGTACCGCCATGCAGCCAGATGTCATCGGTCAGGTTCGGCGCGCCAAGCTGCTGGTTGCCCTTGCCGTCGGTACCGTGGCAGGCCACGCAGGCGGTCGCGTACTTGGCCTTGCCGCGCTGGGCGCGCAGACCGTCGTGGGTGCGCCCCGCCAGCGACAGCACATGATGCACGACGTCGCGCACATCCTCGCTGCTGCCGAGGGCCGCGCCCATCGGCGGCATCACGCCGTTGCGGCCGTTGATGATGGTGGTGCGGATCGCCTCCGGGGTGCCGCCGTAGAGCCAGTCGCCGTCGCGCAGGTTGGGATAGCCGCGCGAGCCGCCGGCATCGGAACCATGGCACTGCGCACAGTAGTTGAGGAACAGCCGCTGGCCGATTTCGCGGGCCTCCGTATCTGCGGCCACTGCGATGACATCCTGCTTCAGGAAGCGGTCGATGATCGGTCCGAAGGTTGCGGTCGCGCGTTTCTGCTCGTCCTGGTACTGGCCGGTGGAGGACCAGCCGAGGTAGCCGCCCCAGGAACCCAGCCCCGGATAGAGGATCAGGTAGACGAAGGCGAACACGATGGTAATGTAGAACAGCCACATCCACCAGCGCGGCAGCGGGTTGTTGAATTCCTCGAGGTCGTCCCAGGCATGGCCGGTGGTGCCGGGCTTCTCGCCCTTGGCCAGCTTCTGCGTCGACAGCATCTTCAAAAGCACCGCGCAGGCCAGCAGGCTCACCACCGTGATGATGGCGATATACAGGCTCCAGCCGTCATGTACGAAATCGCTCATTGCTGCCCTCTCCCGTTGCGGGCCATCCGTTCTTCAGCCAGGTCGTCTTCCAGCGGCAGCCGTGCCGCCGCCTCGAAATCTTCGCGCTTGCCCTTGCTCCATGCCCACAGCACGATGCCGATGAACACGATGAACAGCAGGGCAGTAATCAGTGAACGCACCAGATTGATATCCATGGATCACCTCACGTTGCGCAGCACGGTGCCCAGGCCCTGCAGATAGGCGATCAGCGCGTCCATTTCGGTTTTGCCCTTGACGTTATCCGCGGCCTTGGCGATATCCTCATCGCTGTACGGCACGCCGAGCCGGCGCAGCGCGCGCATTTTCGGCGCGACCGACGCCGGATCGATCGGGGTATCGGCAAGAAACTTGTAGGCCGGCATGTTCGACTCGGGCACCAGGTCGCGCGGGTTGATCAGGTGCACGCGGTGCCAGTCGTCCGAATAGCGGCCGCCGACGCGCGCGAGATCAGGTCCGGTGCGCTTGCTGCCCCAGAGAAAGGGGAAGTCGTAGACGAATTCACCCGCCACCGAGTAATGGCCGTAACGCTCGGTCTCGGCGCGGAAGGGCCGGATCATCTGCGAGTGACAGTTGTTGCAGCCTTCACGGATGTAGACATCGCGTCCTGACAGCTGCAGCGCGGTATAGGGCTGCAGCCCGCTCACCGGCTGGGTGGTCGACTTCTGGAAGAACAGCGGCACGATCTCGACCAGGCCGCCAAAGCTGATGGCGACGATGATCAGCACGATCAGCAATCCCAGGTTTTTTTCGATAATCGCATGGCCCGAATTGTCCATGTCTTCTCCTGATTCAAAAATCCGTTTATAATCAAATACTTATGTGATCAGGCGTGGGCCGCGGCCGGCGCCGGAATGGGCGCATCCACCGCTTTCTGCCCGGCCACGGTGCGATAGACGTTCCAGCCCATGATCAGCGCACCGGAAAAATAGAGCAGGCCGCCGAGCAGTCGCACCGCGTAATAGGGATAGGTCGCCTTCACCGACTCGACGAAGGCATAGGTCAGGGTGCCGTCGGGATTGACCGCGCGCCACATCAGACCCTGCATCACGCCGGCGATCCACATCGCGGCGATGTAGAGCACGATGCCGATGGTCGCCACCCAGAAATGCAGCGTGACCAGTTTCATGCTGTACATCTCGGTGCGCCCGTAGAGCCGCGGGATCAGGTAATAAAGACTGCCGAAAGTGACCATGCCGACCCAGCCCAGCGCGCCGGAGTGGACATGGCCGATGGTCCAGTCGGTGTAATGCGACAGCGCGTTGACGGTCTTGATCGACATCATCGGGCCCTCGAAGGTCGACATGCCGTAGAACGACAGCGACACCACCAGGAACTTGAGGATGGGATCGGTGCGCAGCTTGTACCAGGCACCCGACAGGGTCATGATGCCGTTGATCATGCCACCCCAGGACGGCGCCAGCAGCACCAGCGAGAAAATCATGCCGATCGACTGCGCCCAGTCCGGCAGCGCGGTGTAATGCAGGTGGTGCGGGCCGGCCCACATATAGGTGAAGATCAGCGCCCAGAAGTGCACAACCGACAGGCGGTAGGAGTAGACGGGGCGGCCGGCCTGCTTCGGGATGAAGTAATACATCATGCCGAGGAAGCCCGCAGTCAGGAAAAAGCCGACCGCATTGTGGCCGTACCACCACTGCACCATCGCATCCTGCACCCCGGCATAAGCCGAGTAGGACTTGGTCAGCGTCACCGGCATCGCCGCGCTGTTGACCAGGTGCAGCACCGCGACGGTGATGATGAAGGCGCCGAAAAACCAGTTGGCGACATAGATGTGCGGGGTCTTGCGTTTGGCGATGGTGCCAAAGAACACCACGGCATAGGACACCCAGACCAGCGTGATCAGCACATCGATCGGCCATTCCAGTTCCGCATACTCCTTGGAACTGGTGTAGCCCAGCGGCAGCGTCACCGCCGCCAGCACGATCACCACCTGCCAGCCCCAGAAGGTGAAGGCCGCCAGCCCGTCGCCGAACAGCCGCACATGGCAGGTGCGCTGCACCACGTAGTAGGAGGTCGCGAACAACGCCGAGCCGCCGAAGGCGAAAATCACCGCATTGGTGTGCAGCGGCCGCAGCCGGCCGTAGGACAGCCAGGGTGCAAGATTGAGTTCGGGCCAGATCAGCTGTGCGGCAATGACCAGCCCCACCAGCATGCCCACGATGCCCCAGACCACCGTCATGATCGCGAACTGCCGCACGACGGTGTAGTTGTAGGTCGATTGCGACTGCATTAAAGGCTCCCCGGCCAAATGATCATGCGCAGCAGCATAAATTCAGTGTCCGCGCCGCGTCTTGATCTACATCAAGCCGCAGGGACCGGACACAGGCTAAGTTGGCACTACAATAAGTTTTTTCCAATCTTTCCAGGCATAACCACCCCATCAACAAGGAGAAAGCCATGTTCCGCAACATCCTGGTTCCGACCGACGGATCCGCCCTGTCGCGCAAGGCAGTCAAGAAAGCCGTCGCGCTGGCCAAGCTCAGCGGCGCCAAAGTGACGGGCTTCCACGTCGCTCCCGCCTACAAGTTCAACGTCTATGCCGATTACATTCCGCCCGATTTCATCCTGCCCAAGGAATATGAAGGCAAGGCCAAGAAAATCGCCGCCAAGCACCTCGAAGCGGTGAAAAAGGAATGCGCTGCCGCCGGCGTGTCCTGCGCGGTCTATTCGGTATGCAGCGACTTCGCCGCCGACGCCATCATCAAGGCTGCGAAAAAATACAAGTGTGACCTGGTCGCGATGGCCTCCCACGGCCGCAGCGGGCTGTCTAAACTGCTGATCGGCAGCGAAACCCAGAAAGTGCTCGCCGGAATCAAGGTTCCGGTTCTGGTATTGCGCTGAACACGTCCGTTCACCGCAAAGCCGGGCGCCATGCCCGGCTTTTTTTCGTCCGGAAAACGGCGGCAGCGGGCTTGATGCGAATCAAGGACATTCCAGGAGGGGCGGCAATAATGCAGCTGTCCCCACCTCCGGCGGCCCGCGATGACCATCACCGAACGCATCGACAACATCACCCGCATCCCCCCTGAATTCCGCCACGCGCAGCCGCCGGCGCCGAAAAGCGTCAAGATCGAGATCTCGCCGCGCTGCAACTACCGCTGCGGGTTCTGCGCGCTGCGCACGCGGGAAGTCCAGCCCAAATGGGACATGGATTTCCGCCTGTTCCAGCGCATCACCCGTGAGATGCGCGAAGCCGGTGTCGAGGAAATCGGCGTGTTCTACCTGGGCGAATCCTTCATGAACCCGCGCCTGCTGGTGGACTGCATCGCCTGGACCAAGCAGGAGCTGCGCTTTCCCTATGTATTCCTGACCTCGAACGCCTCGATGGCCTTCCCCGAAGCGGTCGAGGCCTGCATGCAGGCCGGACTCGACTCGCTGAAATGGTCGGTCAATGCCGCCGACGAAGCACAGTTCGAGCAGATCATGGGCGTGTCGGGCAAGCTGTTCCACCGCGCGCTGGACAATATCCGCGCCGCCCACGTCCTGCGTGCCGCAAGCGGCTTCAAGACCGGGCTTTACGCCTCCTCGATCCGCTATGACGGCGAACAGCAGCTGCGGATGGAGGCGCTGCTGCGCGAAAAAGTGCTGCCCTGGGTCGACAGCCACTACTGGCTGCCGCTGTATTCGATGGGCGCATTCGCGACCCAGCGCGAGGAACAGCTCGGATACCGCCCCACCGCCGGCAACCAGGGACGCATCGGCGCCCTGCGCGAGCCCCTGCCCTGCTGGTCGGCTTTCACCGAGGGCCATGTCACGGCCGAAGGCCGGCTTTCGGCCTGCTGCTTCGACGCCACGGCCCACTGGACCATGGGCGACCTGAACGAGATGCCGTTCATGACCGCATGGCATTCCGAAAACTTCACCCGGCTGCGCGCCGCGCACCTGAAGAAGGATGTCCGCGGCACGGTCTGCGAGAACTGCATCGCCTACGGCTGAACCCTCGCGCCGGGCGCAGGGATTGTTGATGCAGGTCAAGCCGCGTGGCGTCATTCGCGGTTTCAATGGCAGGCAGTCTTTCACGCCTGAAAGCCGCCATGCCTATGAGCCGGGAACCCAAGCGACCCGGAAGCTTCCGCGGGGACAGCGTCGCTGACCGCTCCCTCCCCGCGCGCAAGGCCTCCGCGCCGGATGCCGCCGGCCTGCTCGGACGCACCGCGCTGTTCGGCGGCCTCAATCCAGGAACGCTCGCCCGCATCGCCGCCGGAACCACGATGGTCCGGGTGGCGCGCGGCAGCCTGCTGTTCCGCGCAGGAGACCCCTGCACGGGATTTCACCTGGTCATCGACGGCCGCATCAAGCTGTCGCTGCACAGTGCTCAAGGCGCGGAGCGGGTTGTCGAACTGCCGGGCCCAGCCCAGACCTTCGGCGAAGCAGCGATGTTCATGCGCATCGCGTACCGGGTGTCCGCCGAAGCGATCGCCGACAGCCGCCTGCTGCATGTCGCCGCCAGTACCGTATTCAACGAACTGGAGCAGGATCCGCGGCTGGCTCACCGCATCATTGCCAGCCTCAGCATGCGTCTGCACCGCCTGGTGGGCGAGATCGAATCGCAGTCGCTGCTGTCAGGTACCCAGCGCGTGGTCGGATACCTGCTGAGCCTGGCGGATCCCGCAGCCACGGACGAGACCCTGGTCCGCCTGCCGGCACTGAAGAATGTCATCGCATCCCGACTCAACCTGACACATGAACATTTCTCGCGCATCCTGCACGCGCTGGCAGCCGCAGGGGTGATCGTTCCGGAGGGTGCGGACATCCGGATACCCGACATCGACGAATTGCGCAGGCATCCGGGCTGAAGAATCGATGCTCGCGGTGATGCATATCAAGGCGCCGCAGCCGGCAAGGCTGCAACATCGGCTTTTTCCGAACCATCCATGTCCGCAATGAATGCCTCTCCCCTGCCGCAATGGAAATTGCGCCGTCGCACCCTGCTGCCCGTGGTTCAGGGCGGCATGGGCGTCGGCGTTTCCGCGCACCGCCTTGCCGGAAGCGTCGCCGCGCTGGGCGCGCTCGGCACCCTCTCCAGCGTCGACCTGCGCCACCATCATCCGGATCTGCTCGCACGGACGGACGGTTGCCGGGACGCCGGGCAGCTGAACCGCGTCAACCTGATCGCCCTCGACCGCGAGATCGGCAAGGCGCTGGCGCTCGCCGGAAATCGCGGGGCAATCGCCGTCAACGTGATGAAGGCGGTGGCGGCCCATGCCGACTATGTGCGCCAGGCCTGCGCCAGCGGCGCGCACGCCATCGTCATGGGTGCCGGCCTGCCTCTCGACCTGCCCGAACTGACACGGGATTACCCCGAGGTCGCTTTGATCCCGATCCTGTCCGATGCCCGCGGCGTCGGCATCGTCGTCAAAAAATGGATGCGCCGGCAGCGCATTCCGGACGCGATCATCATCGAACATCCGCGTTACGCCGGCGGCCATCTCGGCGCCACCCGCGCGGAGGACATCGGCGATCCGCGCTTCGATTTCGTACGCGTGCTGGAGGAAATCCCGGCCCTGCTCCGCGCTCTCGGGCTCGAATCCGAAAAAATCCCCCTGATCGCCGCCGGCGGCATACATCGCCACGACCAGGTGCGAGCGCTGCTCGACATGGGTGCGGCGGCAGTGCAGGTGGGCACCGCCTTCGCGGTCACCGCCGAAGGCGACGCCCATCCTGAATTCAAGCGCGTGCTGGCGGAAGCGCGGCCCGAGGACATTGTCAGCTTCATGAGCGTCGCCGGACTGCCGGCGCGTGCCGTGCTGACGCCCTGGCTCAGAAACTACCTGCGCCGCGAAAAGGCGCTGCAGTCGCATGCCAAGGCCGACCCCCGCCGCTGCGTGCAGGGCCTGAACTGCCTGACCGCCTGCGGCCTGCGCGACGGCATTGCCGCCGCGGGGCAGTTCTGCATCGACACCCGCCTCGCCCATGCGCTGCACGGCGATGTCAAGAAAGGGCTGTTCTTCCGCGGCTCGGAGCCGCTGCCCTTCGGCAAGGCCATCCGGCCAGTGGCCGAACTGCTGGACTACCTGCTGAGCGGCATCGCTCCCGCGGGCGCTGCCTGAGCCCGGCAGCCTCTCAGGCCGCGGTCCACGGCAGCGGACTGCGCGTCAGCGCCACCGCTACGATATAGAAAAAAACCGCCTGCGCGGCGAACCATGCCGCAATCCGCTGATTCCGGGTGCGGCCGCGTTTCAGCGCGATCGAGCCGAGGACGATGTAGAGCAGCAACGCCAGCAGCTTGGCAGTCAGCCAGCCGGCAACAAAGGGATACTGGCGGATCATCAGCGCCATTGCGACGGCGCTGCCGAGCAGCACCGTATCGACGACATGCGGCAGGGTCCGCACCCAGCGCAGCCGCAGCCACTCCGGACGCCGTATCATCCAGATGCCGCGCAGCAGGAACAGCGCGTAGCTCACCACAACGCAGCCGACATGCAGGCTTTTCAGCGTCAGGTAGTCCATGCGCGCTCCGGCCACCCGGACGGGAATCGCTGCCTACTGCAGCAAATCCACGCCGGCCAGCGGATCATTCCGGTCTCCGGGCTGATGCAGGCCCGCATCGAAGGGCGAAAACTTTCCACTTTCGACATCGAGCACCAGGATCTTCCCCTCCTCGATCAGGTAATGCCAGCCGCGGAGGAACAGCCGGCCCGCCTCGACGCGCTGGCGCACCATCGGGTAATCCATCAGCCGCTCGAGTTGCAGCGCCACCGAACGCTGCTCGGTGCGCCGCAGTGCCTCCTCCGACAGCGTGACCGGCAGCACGGCGTCCCGGCCGAGATCCAGCCACTTCGCCATGTGCCGGGCTTCCGCCGGTACATCGGTATAGAGAGCGCGCACCGCGCCGCAATGGCTGTGTCCGCAGACCACGATTTCACTGACATTGAGATTCAGCACCGCGAACTCCACCGCCGCCGCCGTGCCGTGATAACCCTGCGAGGCATCGTAAGGCGGCACGAAGTTGCCGACATTGCGCACGATGAAAAGCTCGCCGGGACCGCTGTCCATGATCAGGTACGGCAGCACCCGGGAATCCGAGCAACCGATGAACAGCACCGTGGGATGCTGCCCCTGCTCGACGAGGTGGCGGAACTGGCTGCGCAGGCGCGGAAAATAGCGCGTCTGGAAGCGCCGCAGCCGGCGCAGAATTTCATCGCTCATGCAACCCCGCGCATCCGGTGATTCCGTTCATTCCTGAAACTCCTGTTGATTGACGCGGCCGACTGCCTCCTGCACGGGCCACAACAAGGGCATTATGCGCGCCGCGAACACCGCAAGCGCGCCCCATCCGAGGAGCCCGCCGGAGATCGCCAGCGCCGGCAGACCGGCAGCCAGCCCACCCAAAAACATCAGCAATCCGGCGTGATGCAGGCCGAACTGCAGCCAGGCAACGGTGCCCGACGCAATGGGCCTGCCGGTGAACCGCGGCAGCATGTGCGCCCCCAGGCCGTAGATCAGCGTCTGCACGAACCCGGCGGTGAAGAGATGCAGCCCGATGCCGCGCAGCCGGCCTTCCGCTGTCAGCGTTCCCTGCCATGCCAGCCACAGCGCACCCGCCAGAAACCAGAGCATGGCACTGGACACGAACCATCGATTGTCTGCGGAGAGCGTGATCCCCGCATGACGGCGTGCAGCCCGGCGCCGCGGCGCCGCCGCCACCATCTGCCGCACCTCCGCCAGGCTCTGCACACCCACCGCCTTCAACTCGCCATCGATCGCGACGGCGGGTATCGTGCGCACGCGCAGGCGATGGGCCAGTTCCCGGCCCGCCGTCTGGTTGAGGTCGAGGACCGCGAATTCGATTTCCCGCTCTGCTGCCACCTCGGTCCAGACCTTTTCCGCCTGCGGGCAGGTCGGACACCACTCGGATACCAGCAACTCAACCTTCACGCCGCCTCCCGGTTCACTGTGCGCAACGCATGCACTGAACGTCGTAGCGGTCGATCCACGACTTCAGCCCCTCGACTGCAGCTCGCCCGGTCGCGAGATGATCGAGTGCATGCGCCGGATCATCCGGCCTGAACAGCACCAGCCAGGCTTCCGTGTAGGGGGCGATGTTCACCAGGTCCGGGCGCTCGAGCACCTGCTCGTTGCGCTCGACAATCACGCCGTCGAAAGGCGCCGGTATCCCGCCTGCCCACTTTCCCGACTCGAGCCGTGCCAGGGGCTTCCTGCGCTGACGCCGGGAACCAGGCGGCCTGATCGAAACATGCTGGATCCGCCCGGCCATGGTTTGCGAGGGGTCGGTGATGCCGATCCGGAACAATCCCTCCGCTTCCGGCCTGACCCAGATGTAATCGAGGTCATACCAGAGGTCTTCCGGCAGTTCGCAGCCGCGGTACTCGGTGACAGCCATGGATCAACTCCGGTCCAGCGGGGAACGCCAGCGCACCGTCAGCAGCATGTTGATGCCGAACAGTGCCATCGCGGCTACGGTGAAGGCGCCGCCGAGTGCCACCAGCCGATTGTCATATGTCAGCCACCCGGCGATCATCAGCGGCAATCCGGCATTGGCGAGCCAGAACTGGACCGTCGCCACCCGTTCGGAGCGCAGCGGATAGCCGCCGAAGCGGGGGATCACGTGCAATCCCACGCCGTAGATGATCATCAGCACGAAGCCGAGCATCATCATGTGCCCGTGGATGCGCAGCACATTGCCCGGCACCAGTTGCGGATCAATGAGCCGCAGCAGCATCAGCAACCCGCCGAGCAGGCCGTACACCAGACCGATGGTGACGTAGAGCCGGTTACGCCGGTGCATCGTCCGTTCCCCCCGCCGTGGCGCGGAGCAGCGACCTCGCGCGCGCCTGGAAAGCGCGGTAGCCGGAGGCCCAGGCGTCATCCCTCGGCGTGGTCGCCGCCAGTTGCCGCAGCAGTGCCCGCAGCGCGGCCCGATCGGCCCGAGCCCGCGACCATGCCGCCAGCAGCCGGTCATATTCGGCGGCATGCACAAACACGGCCCTGCGGTCCTCGCACACGCCGATGCAGGGCTGCGCACCTTCGATGCGTCCACAGCCTATGCATTGCCAGGCGGCAAAGCGCTCGGCTTCAATCGCCAGCGGCAGATCCTGCCTGCTCTCGACAGGCTGCTTAGCCCGGTTTGCCATCCAGGCGCGGCCGGCTGAGTATCGGCCAGTAACGGATGGCGTAAATGCCGAAAGCTGCAGCCCACAGCAGGCCTGAGATCTGGATGCCCGCCAGATAAGCCGCCGGAAACACCATTGGAACGAACACGCGCACCAGGGCCGCGATCTGGATCAACAGGAAACAGCACAGTTCGAAACCGTCTGCGCGCAGCGGCCGCGCCGTGTGGCCGCGCGCGGTGCGCGTCATCATGCCGAGGGTCAGCCCGCCGATCGCGCCCACAGTCAGCGCGTGGAAGGCATGAGATTCAGCCACCCAGCCGGCCGCAGCCAGCGTGCGCAGGCCGAGGTATATGACGACCCAGGCATAACCCGCGTGCAGGATCCACACCAGCGGCGTCGACAGCGTCCGCCAGGACCGCCACAACAGCAGGCGCAGGCCATGCGCGAGAGTTGCGACCAGCGCAACGACAACGAGCACTGCCGCGCCGGGTTGCAGCAAATCAGCGGCGAACAGCAGCAGTATCGAGGCCAGCGCCAGTCGTTCGATCCACAACTGGCGTGTCGCACCGGCGCCGGGCACACCGTTGTTGGTGAACATCGGGATCACCCGACCACCGATGACGGCCATGATGAACAGCATCACGTCCAGCCCCAGCACCAGTCCGGCGCGCGGCGGCAGCGAAACCACGCCCAGCATCGAAAGGTGCAGCGCGGCGACCAGCGCGGCCATCAGCAGCAGCAGGCCGACGAAAAAGTAGTTGCGGGCATTGCCTGCGCGCCACAGCGGTATCGCGATCGCGACGGCGAGTGCCGCCGGAAACGCGGCGTTCACCGCTGCAGCCAGTCCGCCCAGGGGCGTCAGCACCAGCACGCGGCCGGCCACCCAGAGTGCGGCCAGCGCCATCAGCGGAACACCGGTCGGCGTCGGCTCACCGGTCCAGGCCCGCACGGCTGTCAACAGAAAGCCGGCAACCACGGCCAGCGTGTAGCCGAACAGCATCTCATGCCCGTGCCACAGGGGTCCCTGCAGATAGGCGGCATCCAGCAGGCCCGATAGCTGCGCAATCCAGAGCAGCACCGAGGCGACGCTGAACACACTGGCCAGCAGGTAGAACGGCCGGAACCCGAGGTTCCACAGCGCGGAATTGCCCATCACGCCCCTCAATCCAGCAGCAGCGGACGACCCTGCCGGTCAAACGGCAGGAAGGATGCTACAGCTCCCGCCTTGATCGCTTCGATCATCCGGTCCAGTGAACGACCTGCACTGGCGCTGTCCGGTGCCCGGCCATTGCGGCCCGACAATGCCGCGACAAACACCACCGACCAGTCGCGGCCGAATTGCCGGGACTCCTCGGCCAGCGCGGCAAAGCCCGACAACTCCTCCGGCGCCTTGTCCACGCTCATCAGCGGCACCAGCGCCCCACCCTCGCCCTCCTGAAAACGGGCGCGCTGTTCTGGCGTGCTGTCTTCGGGCAGTTCCGCGGCGGCAAACACGAACAACAGGCGCTGCGGTTCGGGCTGCAGGCGAGCCGCCTGCAGCAGGTCGTCAAAACTCGCGATACCCATGCCCGCGTCAGCGGCTCCCGCTGCGTGCGCCATCATTGCACCAGCGGCGTGTCGGCCGCATCCAGATCAATGCCGCGGACATCCGCCTGTCCTGCCAGCAGCGACAGGTACTGCCGCAAGGCCGTCACGAAAGTCTGCTGGCGCAGACTGTTGGCCACCGCCCCGCGCACTTCCTCGAAGGACTGAGCCTTGCCCGGCTCGCGCGCCAGCACCTCGACAACATGCAGACCGAAGCGGCTATGCACCAGGCGCGGCAGCACGCCCACTTCGCTACGGCCGAACAGTTCCCGCGCAAACTCCGGGGCGCAGTCTTCGGCCCTCAACCAGCCGAGGTCACCGCCGTCGGCGGCGCTGGGACAGTTCGACAACTCACGGGCGGCGCTGGCAAATACACCGGCAGACTTCCCGTCGTGGCAGCGCACATCGAGCAACGCAATTTCCGCGCGCTGGCGCAAGGCGGCGACATCCATGCCCGCAGTGACCGCAAACAGGATATGCCGGGCATGCACCCGTTCACCGGTCTGATAACTGCCGGCATGGGCGGCATGGTGGCGACGGCAATCGGCTTCCGAAGGCTCGGGCACCGCGATTTCCCGGTCCAGCAGCTTCTGTATCGCTTCCGCGGCGGCTTCGCTGATGACGCCATCGGCGGGCGCCTCGTCTTCGGGCTCAAGCAGACCTGCAGCCTGCGCTGCCTGCCGCAACAGCTCGGTACAGGCACGCTGGCGCAGATCCTCCGCGGAGATGGTTTCTCCCGGGACGTGAAGGGCGCGGCCGTTGACGCTGGCCGGGACTGTTTCGTTGCGGGTTTCGGCAATCATGGTCATCGCTCCCTTCAGGCGCCGGGCTGGCGCGGCTGCTGATGGCCCGCCGGCAGGTTGAGTCGACGCCCCCGCACCAGTTGATGCGGCCGCAACAGGTAGAACACGGTCGCAAATCCGCTCCACACATGGACCAGCCGGCTGAACGGGAACAGGAGGAAAATGGTCATGCCCAGCACCAGGTGCACCTTGTACGGCCAGTCCAGCGCAACCAGCCCCTCGGCCCCGCCGACGCGGAAGGTGAACACGCGCTGCGCCCAGTCGGACAGCACCAGCATCACGCTGCCGTCGGAGTGGGAGAACGAATACGGCAGCGTGATCAGGCCCAGCACCAGTTGCACCCAGAGGATGATCAGGATCGCAAGATCGGTGCGGTGACTGGTCAGGCGGATGCGCGGATCGAAGATCCGGCGGTGGATCAGCAGCGTCAGGCCGACGAAGCAGACGACGCCGGCGATACCGCCGGCAACGATGGCCACCAGCTGCTTCTGCGCCGGCGTGATGAAGGGTTCATAAACCCAGTGCGGCGTCAGCAGGCCGACGAAATGGCCGAAGAACAGGAACAGGATGCCGACATGGAACAGGTTGCTGCCCCAGCGCAGGGTCCCCGTGCGCAGCATCTGCGACGAATCGCTTTTCCAGGTGTACTGGTCGCGGTCGTAGCGCGCGAGGCTGCCCACCAGGAACACCGTCATGCAGATGTACGGATAGGCGCTGAAAAAAAACAGGTGCAGGTAGGTTTCGAAGGTGGTCATGCTGCGGCTCCCGTGTTGGGCTTGCTGCGTACCAGATGGATCGGCTGGACCCGGTCCGGCCGTGCCTGCCCCTTTACCGAGCAGCCGTCAAAGGCCGGCGGCTCGCTCCAGCTCTCGTCGAGCGGTGGTTCAGCGGCCGGCGCGATTGCCGTCGGCTTCTCGCCGGCGATTTCGAGCAGCGCGGCCGCCACTGCGGCATAACGTGTTCCGCGCTGGGCCAGCGCGGCATGCAGCGCATCCAGGATATGGGCGATCTCGCCGAGAAAGGCGCGCGCCTCGCGCGGCGGCTGCGTGGAGGCAAACTCGAGCACCGCCGGCAGGTAATCCGGCAGCTCGCCCGGCTCGAGATACAGTCCCGCCTGCTCGTAAGTCTGCGCGAGGTCGATCATCGCCGGTCCGCGGTCACGCGAATCACCGTGTACATGCTCGAAAAGGTGCAGCGAAGTCGCACGCCCGCAGTCGAATATCTGCACATACTCCGCTTCGGCCTCCAGCGGATCGGCCAGCATCAGCGAGTTGATCAGTCCGCCGAGTTCGGCCAGCCGCGGCACCGGCACCGCGGATTCCTCGTGCAGCGCCTTGAGCATGTCCGGCAGTTGCGCCCTCAGGGCGGCGTCCGGGTAGCCCAGCAGCGCCGACAGCACGCGCAGGGTGCGGGACGCGGCAGGGGCCCTGTTCAGAATAGCCATGGTCAGACCTCCAGCTTCACGGGAATGGTGCGCCTCTTCTCGCTGCCGAACAGGCTGGTCTCGGTAGTGCCCTCGGAACAGCCGTTACCGAAGGAGAAGCCGCAGCTGCCGCGGACATTGAAGGCGTTCTCGGCATACTCGCGGTGCGTGGTCGGAATCACGAAACGGTCTTCGTAGTTGGCGATGGCCATGATGCGGTACATGTCCTCCACCATGTCCACCGACAGGCCGGCCTGCTGCAGTACCGTCTCGTTGTGCCTGCCCTCGACATGCTTGTCGCGCTGGTAGGCACGCATCGCCAGCATCCGCCGCAACGCACGCTCGACCGGCAGCGTGTCGCCGGCGGTCAGCAGGTTGGCCAGGTACTTGACCGGGATGCGCAGCTGGCTGACATCGGGGATGCCGCCGCTGAGGCCAAGGTGTCCGGCATTGGCCGCGGCGCTGATCGGCGACAGCGGCGGCACGTACCAGACCATCGGCAGCGTGCGGTACTCCGGGTGCAGCGGAAGTGCAACCTTCCACTCCACCGCCATCTTGTAGACCGGGCTGTTGCGCGCGGCTTCCAGCCAGTTGTCGGGAATCCCGTCGGCCCGCGCCTGGGCAATGACCTGCGGATCGTTGGGGTCGAGGAAAATGCCCAGCTGCGCCTGGTAGAGGTCGCGGTCATGCTCGGTGGACGCCGCCTCGGCAATGCGATCCGCATCGTAGAGCAGCACGCCGAGGTAGCGGATGCGGCCGACACAGGTCTCCGAACACACGGTCGGCTGACCCGCCTCGATGCGCGGGTAGCAGAAAATGCATTTTTCGGCCTTGCCGCTCTTCCAGTTGTAGTAGATCTTCTTGTAGGGACAGCCGCTGACGCACATCCGCCAGCCGCGACATTTGTCCTGGTCGATCAGCACGATGCCGTCCTCCTCGCGCTTGTAGATCGATCCAGAAGGGCAGGATGCGACACAGGCCGGATTGAGGCAGTGCTCGCACAGCCGCGGCAGGTACATCATGAAGGTGTTCTCGAACTCGCCGTACATCTGTTTCTGGATGTCGTCGAAATTCCTGTCGGCGCTGCGCTTCGAGAACTCGCCGCCGAGGATTTCCTCCCAGTTCGGCCCCCACACGATCTTGTCCATCTGCATGCCGGTGATCAGGCTGCGCGGACGTGCGGTCGGGCTCGCCTTCATCTCCGGCGCGTTCTGCAGGTGCGCATAGTCGAAGGTGAAAGGCTCGTAGTAATCGTCGATCTCCGGCAGGTTCGGATTGGCGAAGATCTTCATCAGCAGCTTCCATTTGCCACCCTGCCGCGGCTCGATCGAGCCGTCGGCACGGCGCACCCAGCCGCCGTTCCACTTGTCCTGGTTCTCCCATTCCTTGGGGTAACCGATGCCGGGTTTGGTCTCGACGTTGTTGAACCAGGCATACTCCATGCCGGGTCTGCTGGTCCACACGTTCTTGCAGGTCACTGAACAGGTGTGGCAGCCGATGCACTTGTCGAGGTTGAGCACCATGCCGATCTGGGCGCGGATTTTCATGCGTTTTCTCCCTGGGACTGCACTGCAGCGACACGCTCTGCCCCGACCGGCGTATCCAGCCAGTCGATGCGCTTCATCTTGCGCACGACTACGAACTCGTCGCGGTTGGTGCCGATGGTGCCGTAGTAATTGAAACCGTAGCTGAACTGGGCGTAGCCGCCGATCATGTGCGTAGGCTTGAGCACGATGCGGGTCACCGAGTTGTGGATGCCGCCGCGCACGCCGGTGATTTCGGACCCCGGGGTGTTCACGATCTTCTCCTGCGCGTGGTACATCATCACCATGCCGGGGTTGACGCGCTGGCTGACCACCGCCCGCGCCGCGATCGCGCCATTGATGTTGAACAGCTCGATCCAGTCGTTGTCGACGATGCCGGCGCGCTTCGCGTCATCCTCCGACAGCCAGACAATCGGGCCGCCGCGAGACAGCGTCAGCATCATCAGGTTGTCGGTGTAGGTGGAATGTATCCCCCACTTCTGGTGCGGCGTGATGAAGTTGAGCAGGATTTCCGGGTTGCCGTTGCTGCGGATGCCGTGGATGCCGGCGGTGGTCTTCAGGTCCACCGGCGGGCGGTAGCTCGACAGGTTCTCGCCAAAGGCGAGGATCCAGGGGTGGTCGAGGTAGAACTGCTGGCGGCCGGTCAGCGTGCGCCAGGGAATCAGCTCGTGCACGTTGGTGTAACCGGCGTTGTAGGACACCGTCTCGCTCTCGATGCCGCTCCAGGTCGGCGAGGAGATGATCTTGCGCGGCTGCGCCTGGATGTCGCGGAAGCGGATTTTCTCGTCCTCGCGATGCAGCGCCAGGTGCCGATGGTCGAGGCCGGTGGCCTTGCCCAGCGCTTCCCAGGCCTTGACCGCGACATGGCCGTTGGTTTCCGGCGCCAGCTGCAGCACCACTTCGCAGGCATCGATGTCCGATTCGATCCGCGGCAGGCCCTTGGTCGGGCCATCCTCGCGCACGACGCCGTTCAGCTCGCCCAATTGGCCGACCTCGGTCTGGGTATTCCAGGCGATGCCCTTGCCGCCGTTGCCGATCTTGGCCATCAGCGGCCCCAGCGCGGTGAATCTTTTGTATACATTGGGGTAGTCGCGCTCGACCACAGCAATCTGCGGTGCCGTCTTGCCGGGAACCAGCTCGCACTCGCCGCGCTTCCAGTCCTTGACGTCCAGCGCCTGCCCGAGTTCGGCAGGACTGTCATGCATCAGCGGGCTCAGCACCAGTTCCTTCTCGACGCCGAGATGGCCGGGGCAGAGTTCACTGAATTTTTTCGCGAAGCCCTTGTAGATGTCCCAGTCGGAGCGCGACTGCCAGGCCGGATCAACTGCCGTGGACAGCGGGTGGATGAAGGGATGCATGTCGCTGGTGTTGAGGTCGTTCTTCTCGTACCAGGTCGCCGTCGGCAGCACGATGTCCGAATAAAGGCAGGTCGTGCTCATGCGGAAATCCAGCGTCACCAGCAGGTCGAGCTTGCCCTCCGGCGCCTGCTCGTGCCAGGCCACTTCCTGCGGCTTCGCGTCGCCTGCGCCGAGATCCTTGCCCTGCACGCCGTTGCTGGTGCCGAGCAGGTGCTTCAGGAAATACTCATGCCCCTTGCCGCTGGAGCCCAGCAGGTTGGACCGCCACACGAACAGGTTGCGCGGCCAGTTGGCCGGGTGATCGGGATCGCCGCAGCTCATTTTCAGTGAGCCGTCCTTCAGCGCCTTCACCGCATAGTCCTTCGGGTCCATGCCCGCAGCCTGCGCATCGCGCACCACCTGCAGCGGATTGGTCTGCAGCTGCGGCGCCGAAGGCAGCCAGCCCATGCGTTCGGCGCGCACGTTGTAGTCGATCATGCTGCCGCCCCACTGCTTGCGGTCTGCCAGCGGCGACAGCACCTCGTCGACACCGAGCTTTTCGTAGCGCCACTGGTCGGTGTGGGCGTAGAAGAAACTGGTCGAGTTCTGCTGGCGCGGCGGCCGGATCCAGTCGAGCGCGAAGGCCAGCGCCGTCCAGCCGGTCTGCGGCCGCAGCTTTTCCTGTCCGACATAGTGCGCCCAGCCCCCGCCGCTCTTGCCGATGCAGCCGCAGAGCATCAGCATGTTGATGACACCCCGGTAATTCATGTCGCTGTGGTACCAGTGGTTCATCGCCGCGCCGATGATCACCATCGAACGGCCCTGGGTCTTGTCGGCATTGTCGGCAAACTGGCGCGCCACCGTGATCACCTGGTCGCGCGGCACGCCGGTGATCTGCTCCTGCCAGGCCGGGGTGTAGGGCACGTTGTCGTCGTAATCCTTTGCGCAGTTCTCGCCGACGATGCCGCGTGCGACGCCATACTGCGCGACCTGCAGGTCGAAAACCGTTGCCACCAGCGCCTCGCCGCCGGCCAGCGCCAGGCGGCGCACCGGCACCGCGCGCGACAGCACATCGCTTTGCAGGTTGGCCTGAAAATGTTCTCGGTCGATGCCGCCGAAATAGGGGAAACCGACAACGGCGGTATCCGCCGCACCGCTCCCGCCCTCCAGCACGGACAGTTGCAGCCGGGTTTCCGTCCCGCTGCGCGCATCCTTGGGCTCAAGATTCCAGCGGCCGGCATCGGCACGTCCTTCCGGCCCCCAGCGGAACCCGATCGACCCGTGGTGCAGCACCACCTTGCCGTCATCGGCGCAGGCCACGGTCTTCCATTCCGCATTGTTGTCCTGGCCCAGACGGTCGGCAAAATCGGCGGCGCGCACATAACGGTCCGGCACCATGATCTTCCCGCCATCGGGCAGCACATGTTCCTTCAGCATCACCAGCATCGGCAGGTCGGTGTAGCGGCGCGCGTAGTCGTCGAAATAGGCGCTGCGGCGGTCGAAGTAAAACTCCTTCAGGATCACGTGCCCCATCGCCATTGCCAGCGCGGCGTCGGTGCCCTGCTTGGGATGCAGCCACAGGTCCGACAGCTTGGCGACCTCCGAATAATCCGGGGTAATGGCCACCGTCTTGGTCCCCTTGTAACGCACCTCGGTGAAGAAATGCGCATCCGGGGTGCGCGTCTGCGGCACGTTGGAACCCCAGGCGATGATGAAATTCGAGTTGTACCAGTCCGCCGACTCCGGCACGTCAGTCTGCTCGCCCCAGATCTGCGGGCTGGCCGGCGGCAGGTCGCAGTACCAGTCGTAGAAGCTCATGCACACCCCGCCGATCAGGCTCAAGTAGCGGCTGCCTGCGGCATAGCTGACCATCGACATCGCCGGGATCGGAGAAAAGCCGATCACCCGGTCGGGACCGTACTTGCCGATGGTGTAGATGTTGGCGGCGGCGATGATTTCGTTGACCTCGTCCCAGCTCGAGCGCACGAAACCGCCGAGGCCGCGCACTCGCTGGTAATCACGCCGCGCCTCCTCGGACTCGACAATCGATGCCCAAGCCTCGACCGGCCCCTTGTCAAGCCGAGCCGCGCGCCAGCGCTTGAGCAGGCGCCCGCGCACCATCGGATACTTCACGCGGTTCGCGCTGTAGAGATACCAGCTGTAACTCGCGCCACGGGCACAGCCCCGCGGCTCGTGGTTGGGCATGTCCCAGCGCGTGCGCGGGTAATCCGTCTGCTGGGTTTCCCAGGTGACGATGCCGCCCTTGACGTGGATTTTCCAGGAGCAGGAACCGGTGCAGTTGACGCCATGGGTGGAGCGCACGATCTTGTCGCTCGCCCAGCGGTTGCGGTAGGCGTCTTCCCAGGTGCGGTCCTCGCCGCTGGTCAGGCCATGACCGCCGGCGAAGGATTCCCGCGGGGTCGCAAAGTAGTTCAGTCGGTCAAGAAAGTGGCTCATCTCTGCCTCATCATGCGGTTGTTCGTTGTTCGGGGCCGAATGCAGTGTTCAGCAGGGCATTTCCGCGTCTCGGCGCGCGTAGTACCACCAGGTCATCGCGATGCAGCTGAGGTAAAACACGATGAAAATCCACAGCGCGACCTCGGGTCCGCCGGTCGCGGCGATCGAGGTGCCATAGCTCTTGGGTATGAAGAAACCGCCATAGGCGCCTATGGCGCCGGTGAAGCCGAGCACCGCGGCTGCCTCCTTGTTGCCGTCGCGGATCGCCTGCTCGCGAGCCGGTACACCCTTGCCTTCCGCTTCGCGCAGCCGCTCGGTCAGGAAAATGACCGGGATCATGCGGAAGGTCGAGCCGTTGCCGATGCCGGTGGTCAGGAACAGCAGCATGAAACAGGTGAAGAAACCGGCGAAGCTGCCGCCGGAGGGCCCCGAGGGCAGGAAATAGAGCACGCCGCCAACGGCAATGGCCATCACCACGAAGTTCCAGAAGGTGACGATCGCGCCTCCGAGCTTGTCGGACAGCCAGCCGCCGAAGGGACGGATCACCGCGCCGACCAGCGGGCCCATCCAGGCATACTGCAAGGCATTGATTTCCGGGAACTGCGACTTGATCAGCAGCGGGAATCCCGCCGAATAGCCGATGAAGGACCCGAAGGTGCCGAGGTAGAGCCAGCACATCAGCCAGTTGTGCTTGCGCCGGAAGATCACCGCCTGGTCGGAAAACGAGGCCTTGGCGTCGGCAATGTCATTCATGCCGAACCATGAGGCCACCGCGCAGATCGCGATGAAGGGCACCCAGACGAAGGCCGCGTTCTGCGCCCATATTTCGACCTGCTGCCCGGCCTTGTTGACGATCAGCGCGGGATCACCCTGGAAGGCCAGCCAGATCGGCATGGTCACCACCAGCGGGGCAAGGAACTGCACCGACGAGACGCCCAAGTTGCCGAGGCCGGCATTGAGACCCAACGCCGAGCCCTTGCGCTCCTTCGGGAAAAAGAAGCTGATGTTGGCCATCGAGGACGAGAAGTTGCCGCCGCCGAGGCCGCACAGCAGCGCGAGGATCAGCATCGTCGGAAAGGTGGTCGAGGTGTCCTGCACGGCAATGCCGATGCCTATGGCGGGAATCAGCAGCGAGGCCGTCGACAGCGCGGTCCAGCGCCGGCCGCCGAAGATCGGCACCATGAACGAGTAGAAAATGCGCAGCGTCGCCCCCGACAGCGCCGGCGCTGCGGCAAGCCAGAACAGCTGGTTGGTGGTGAACTTGAAGCCGAGCAGATTGAGGTTGACCGCAACCACGCTCCACAACTGCCATACCGCAAAGGCGAGAAACAGGCTGGGAATCGAGATCCAGAGGTTGATGTTTGCAATGGCACGGCCCTGCTGCTCCCAGAACACCTTGTCCTCGGGTGTCCACACGTTCAGCACCCGGCCGCGGGCGGGTTTTTCGGTAACCGATGGCGTAGTCATGCGGATTCCTTTTGAAGTGTTCCGGTGCTCAGCCTGCGCGCGATACGGCAAGCGGCGACCTGCTCCCGGCATTGCGCAGCGGCACGATCTCGGTCCAGTACATCCATACCAGTGACACCAGGGTCACGCCCCACATCAGCATGAAAATCGTGCTGTTGACGCCGGTGATGTCGACCAGCGCGCCAAACATGATTGGCAGCAGGAAGCCGCCCATGCCGCCGGCCAGACCGACGATGCCGGAGACCACGCCGATGTTGTGCGAGTACTCGTCGGAGATGTATTTGAAGACCGAGGCCTTGCCCACGGCCCAGGCCACGCCCATCACGAACATCAGCGCGGTGAACACCCAGACGTTGAGCCCGAGGTGGAAGGACATGTCGCCTTTCGCGGTGCGGATCACCAGATCGGTCTGCGGATAGGACAGGAAGAACAGACAGACCCAGGAAATCAGCATCACCCACCAGGTCACCGGGTGCGCACCGAAGCGGTCCGACAGCCAGCCGCCGATCGCGCGCAGCACACCCCCGGGCAGCGAGAAACAGGCTGCCAGCAGCGCGGCCGCCCGGATGTCAAAGCCGTATTCGGTGATGTAATACTTGGTCATCCACAGCGACAGCGCAACGTAACCGCCGAAAACGATGGAGTAGTACTGGCAGAGCTTCCAGACATTGGGGTCTTTCAGCACGCTCAATTGTTCCTTCATGGTCACGGATTTCGGCACCACGTGGGATTCGTCGTGGTGTGACAGAAACCAGAAGGCCAGCGCGGTCACCAGCATCGCCGCGGCATAGACCTTGGGCACCATGGTCCAGCCGTAGGCGACAACCAGCGCCGGCGCCACGAACTTGGTCACCGCAGCGCCGGAATTGCCGGCACCGAACACGCCCATCGCCATGCCCTGGCGGCTTTTGTCGAACCAGCGCGCGACATAGGCAATGCCCACCGAAAACGAGCCACCGGCGAGGCCGACGAACAGCCCGAGCACGAGGAAATGCCAGTATTTGGTAGCCTCGCCGATCATCCAGATTGGCACCACGGTGCACAGCATCAGGATGAAGAACACGACGCGGCCGCCGTACTTGTCGGTCCACATGCCCAGCGGCAGGCGGATCAGCGAGCCGGTCAGCACCGGCATCGCGGCCAGCAGGCCGAATTCGGTTTCGTTGAGGCCCAGTGTTTTCTTGATCGGGATGCCGATCACCGCGAACATCATCCACACCATGAAGCACACGGTGAATGCCAGTGTGCTGCCGCCGAGTACCGACCACTGCCGGGTTGTCTGGGATGTCATCGCCGCGCCCTTTCCATGTCCATGCATGGAAGGTAGTGCGCCGGGGCTGACGACGACATTCGCCGGAAGGCGGCCATCACGAAGCCATGCGGACTAGGCGCAGGCGTGTTGACTAATACGAAAGGACTAGGGGCGCGAAGGATGCCACGGCATCCTTGAGGAAAATATATAAGTACTTGTTTTATTGATATTTTTTTGATACGCCGTGCTCGACGGCATAAACCGCCGCCTGCACGCGGCTGCGCAGTCCGAGCTTGCGCAGGATGTTCTGCACGTGGATCTTGACCGTGCTTTCGGCGAGATCGAATTCGCGGGCAATCGCCTTGTTGCTTTCGCCGCGCGCCAAGGCAACGAGGATTTCGCGCTCGCGCGGGCTGAGCTGTTCATGGTCCTCGCGCGGCGGACCCGCGGCACCACGCTTCAAACCTGCCACCAGCTTTCCGGTCATCTCCGACGAAATCACCGAGTCTCCCGCGGCGGCCCTGCGGATGGCATCAACAAAATAATCGGCATCAATGTTCTTCAGCAGGTAACCCGCCGCGCCGGCCTGCAGCGTACCGAGCAGGTCTTCCGCATCCTCCGACACGGTCAGCATCAGAACCCGGGTGTCCGGCAGTTCCTCAGACAGCGTTTTCACCACCTCGCGCCCGCCCGCGCCGGGCATGTGCATGTCGAGCAGCACGACGTCGGGACGCAGCTGGCGCGCCTGCTGCACGCCGTCGAGCCCGTCGGCCGCCTCGCCCACCACCTCGATGTCGGGCTGGCGCGCCAGCAGCGCGCGGATGCCGCTGCGGAAAAGTTGATGGTCATCAACCAGCAGCACGCGCAGGCGGTCGCTCACGCCGGCACTCCGTGCGGCTTCGCCGCCGCCTGCACCACGGGCAGGATCAGCGTCACCGTGGTGCCGCTGCCATCACCGGAACGCACTTCGATGCGTCCGCCGATACGCTGTGCCCTCTCCTGCATGATGCGCAGGCCGATATGCCCGTCGGAGGCCGCGGCCGCAGCGGCGACATCGAAACCGTGCCCGTCATCACGGATGGTGAAGCGATAGTCCGCGTCCCGGTGCACCGCGAGCGATACCTTGCCGGCACCGGCATGCTTGCGCACATTGGAGAGCGCCTCCTGCAGGATGTGCAGCACCTGCAGCTGGGTTTCCGCCTGCAGCGGCACCCCCGTTCCGTCGTCCTCGAAGCTCGTCGCCAGCCCCGACTGCTGGCCGAAGCGCTCGAGCAGGTGGCGCAGGGCGCTGCCGATGTCCTCCTCCTGCTTCACCCGCACGCGGAAATGGGTCAGCAACTCCCGCACATCGTCATAACTCTCCTGTACACCCTCGCGGATTCGGCCCAGCACTTCCTCGACCTCGCCGCGGGCATCGCGCTGCAGCGAATCCTCCAGCATCTGCACCTGCAGGTTGAGAAAGGCCAGGGATTGCGCAATCGAATCGTGCAGTTCCCGCGCCAGCAGGCTGCGCTCCTCGTAGACTGCAAGCTCGCGATCCCGCGATGCCAGGCGCCGGTTCTCGATCGCCACGCCGAGATGCTGGCCGAGGGCCTCGAGCATCTGCCGGTCCTCGGTCGTGATCCGGTGCGGCGCACTGAAATAGAGATTGAATATGCCCAGCAGTTCGCCCTTCAGGCGGATGGGGAAAATGGCGACGACCCGGTAGCCCGCCTTGCGGCAGTCGGCGGCGATGTCCGGCGCAATCTCGTCCAGCGAATCAACCTCGCTGCGCGCGCGCTGCGCAGCCACGCCGCACAGGCACTCCCCCATGTCGATGCAGCGCTCATCCGAGGCAAACTCGGCTGACAGCCCTTCGTGCGCATACAGATGCAGACGCCGGGTTTCGGCGTCGAACAGCCGCACCGCGCCGCCAGTGGCGCCGTGGAGCATCATCAGCCGGCGCAGAAAACCGCGGCACAACTCCTCGGTCACTGCAGGTTCGTTGAGCAGCTGCGCGACGCCATAGAGCTCCGCCAGTTCGCGGTTGCGGTCGGCAAGGTCGCGCGTCTTCTCGGCAACCCGCTCCTCCAGCGTGGCATAAAGGTCCTGCAAGTGGCTTGCCATGCGGTTGAAGCCCTCGGCCAGTTCGCCGAACTCGTCGCGGGTCTCGACCGGCAGCCGGACAGCAAAATCACCCGCAGTCATCCGCTGCATGCCGCCCGCCAGCCCCTCCACCGGCCGCACCACCAGCAGGAACATCAGCTGGATCAGCGCCACGGTCCCGACCAGCGCCAGCAGGATCAGCCCGAACTGCATATAGCGCAGGATCGCGATGTTGCGTGCATTGTGCATCTCGGCCAGTCGTACAATCTGGTCGATGCGCTCCACGAAAGACTCGACGGCGGTGCGCAATTCAGGCATCAGCCGAGCCCGCTGCAGCGCATCGCTGCCCGCAATCTGCAACACCAGCGGCTTGAAGGTCTGCTGCCATTGCCGCTCGACCCCCGCCAGTTCAGCGAGTATTTCGCCATCCTTGGGCAGCACCAGCGGGCGTACCGGGTCACCGGCCTTCAGGCCGGCAAGCACTTCCTCGAAGCGCCGCAGCTCTTCAGCCAGCTCGCCGCTCACTCCGGGATCCCTTCCCTGCGGATCCTGCGCAAGCAGGTAGGCAATGCGGTACGAGCGCATGCGCTCGCTGCCCATGTCATTGATGACCGCAGCTCCGCCTTCCAGCTTCCAGGATTCATAGAGCGTAAAACCCACGGCAGCGAGCGCCACCGAGAAGAAAACGATGGCCATCCAGAACAGCTTGACGCTCAGTTTCGGTCTGGGCAGGGTGACTGACAAATGCGGCTCCGTGGTCGGCGGCATTGGGCCGACCGTGCCATGTTAACCCTTGTCCTCTTCATCATCCATCAGGATGCGGTGGGCGGGACCTTCCATGTCGTCAAACTGCCCGCTTTTCAACGCCCACCAGAAGACGGCCCCGATCGCGAACACCAGCACCACGCTTAGCGGAACCAGCAGGTAGAGGATGTCCATTCCGGTTCCGTTCTATTTTCCCGGCGACGCAAGCCGCAGTGCATTCAATACCACCAGCAGGGAACTCGTTGACATGCCGATCGCCGCCACCAGCGGCGTCACCAAGCCCGCCATCGCCAGCGGCAGGGCCACTGCATTGTAGGCCATGGCCCAGCCCAGGTTCTGGCGGATCACGCGCAGTGTCCGCCGCGCATTGCGCACGGTGCCGGCCAGCACGTCGAGCCGGTCGCTGAGCAGGATGATGTCGGCGCTGACCTGCGCGAGCTCGGTGCCGCTCCCCGGCGCGATCGACACCTGGGCTTTTGCCAGAACCGGCGCATCGTTGACACCGTCTCCGATCATTGCCACAACCGCGCCCGAGGCCTGCAGTTTCTCCACATAAGCCAGCTTGTCCGCCGGCGTTGCCCCCCCGGCGTAGTCTGTGATGCCGAGCTCGAATGCGGTATGCGCAACACGCTGCCTGCGGTCTCCGGACAGCAGCGATACCTGTGCGCCGCCGGCCGCCAGGTCACGGACCAGCGCGGGCGCATCATGGCGCACGACATCGTCGAGCAGAAACAAGGCGATCCAGCCCCGGTCATCGCCGAGCGCGACCACCGCGACGGCATCGGGCACGCATTCCAGGTCCGGCGGCAGGGCCTGCCCGTGCAGGGCTGCCACGAACTCGGGGCGGCCGATGCGCAGCTGCCGCCCGCCCACGGAACCCTCGATGCCCTGCCCGGTGACAGCGCTGACGCCGCTCGCCACCGGATGCACGCCGTTGGCTGCAGCCACCAGCGCGCGGCCTACCGGATGCTCGGACCAGGATTCGAGTGCCGCCGCGAGCGCGAGGCATTGCGCGGAAGTCTCCATGCCCAGCGCCCGGACTCCGGCCAGCGCCATGCGGCCGCTGGTCAGCGTGCCCGTCTTGTCGAACACGAAATGGGTCGCGCGTGCGAGCGTTTCCAGAGCGGCGCCGCGGGTCACCAGCACCCCGTCGCGGTAGGCCGAGCCGGTCGCCGCGGTCAATGCAGCGGGCGTGGCCAGCGACAGGGCACAGGGGCAGGTCACGACCAGCATGGCCACCGCGACCCACAAGGCCTGTTGCGGATCGATCTGCCACCACAGGGCAAAAGTTGCCAGCGTCAGCATCAACAACACGGCCACGAACCAGCGCGCGACATGGTCGGCCAGCTGCGCGATGCGCGGCTTCTCGGTCTGCGCGCGATCCATCAGGCGCACGATGCCGGCGAGCACGGTGTCCTCGCCGATGCGGGTCACCCGCATCGTCACCACGCCGTCAAGATTCAGGGCGCCCCCGGTCAGGGGATCACCGGGACGCTTGCTCACCGGCCGCGACTCGCCGGTCAACAGCGCCTCGTCGGCCTTGCTGCTGCCTTCGACAACAGTGCCGTCCGCCGGAATGGCCTCGCCCGGCCGCACGCGCACGAGATCCCCCGGGCGCAGCGCTGCGGCGGCAATGCGCTCGCCCGAACCATCTGCCAGGATGCGCTCGGCAGTGGCCGGCACCAGGCGCACCAGACGCTCCTGGGTCCGCACCGCCTTCGCACGTGCCTCCATCTCGAGAAAACGCGCGCCGAGCAGCAGGAACACGAACATCGATACCGAATCGAAATAGACGGTGCCGGAAGCCGTTGCCGTCGCGTAGACGCTGGCCGCGAAGGCGATCACGATGCCCAGCGTGACCGGCACATCCATGCCGACCCTCCAGCGGCGCAGGTCGCGCCAGGCACCGCTGTAAAAGGGTACGGCCGACCACAATGCCACCGGCAGCGTCAGCACGAGGCTGGCAATGCGCATCAACTGTTCAATATCGGGTGTCATTGCGCCGTCTGCGATGTACACCGGAACGGCATACATCATCACCTGCATCATGCTGAAGCCGGCAATGAACAGGCGCCACAACAGGACGCCGCGTTCCCGGCGCAATCGCTCTTCCGCCCGCCCCGCGTCGTAAGGATGCGCGGAATAGCCGAGCGCGGCGACCGCACCGAGGATCGCGCTCAGTGCAGTGACACGGGAATCCCAGCGCACACGGGCACGCCGCGTCGCATAGTTCAAAGACACCGCCGTCACGCCATCCAGTCTCGCGATGCGCTGTTCGATCAGCCAGACACAGGCGGCACAGGTCACGCCGTCAATCAGCAGCGACGCTTCCTTCTCGTGCTCGTTTGCATCCCGGACGAAGTTGCGCTGCACCTCGGGCATGTCGTACACGCCGAGTTCCGCGGGAACGGCCGGTGCGCCCTGCGCCGAAGGCGCCATTGCCGTGCGATTGCGGTAATAGGCCCCGAGGCCGTTGTCGATGATGGTCTGCGCGACGGCCTGGCAGCCTCGACAGCAGGTCGGACGCTCGACGTCGTCCACGCGCACCGGAAACGCGGCATTGCCGACCGGCAATCCGCAATGGAAACACCCCGCGGGGGAATCCGCCGCGGGGTGCTGTCCGGTTGCCGGCTCGTAAGCCGTCATCCGCATTGCGTGTGCATCGCCATCATCAGAACTTCATTCCGAGGCCCACGCCCAGTATGACAGGGTTGATCTTGAAGATTGCGGCAGCTGCACCCGACACATCGGTGTCAATCCAGATCTTCTTCAAGTCCAGGTTCAGGAAAAACGTCCGGTTGATCGGAAAATCGGCTCCGATCTGAAGCGCTCCGCCCCAGCTGTTGCGGTCCACAGTCGCAGTGCCGTTCAACAGCTTGATGTCGTAGAAACGCGTGTAGTTGATGCCGGCACCCACATAGGGCCGGAACGATGCGCTGTCCGGTGCAAAGTGATACTGCAGCGTCAGCGTGGGCGGCAGTAACGTCACGGAACCGATGTTGGCGCCGGCCGAGGTAATCTCGTGTTTCTTCGTGGCCAGGATCAGCTCGAGGCCCAGATTGCGGGTCAGGAAATAGGTGAAATCCAGCTCCAGCGTCGTTTCGGTGCTGGCATCCAGATTCAGCGCCGAGGAGCTGGCGTCCGGATTGATATTGATGACGCGCGCGCGCGCCAGCCAGTCGCCCTGGGCGGCCTGAGCCGCACCTGCCATCATGCCGATCGCCAGCAATGCCGGCAGCCATGACCATCGTTTCATCTGCATCTCCCAGTTGTCAGCCGTTTGGAATGTTTGAATGGACGATGCAATCCTAAGCAGGCGATCCACGACACATGTTGACCCAAATCAAATACCCTGCACGTCGGCAGGGTTGTCCTTTTAAAATGACAGCATGATCCCCTGGCTCGAGAACGGCGATCCATTCCCGCCGCTGTCACAGGCGCTATGCGAACCCAACGGCCTGCTGGCAGCCGGCGGGACGCTTTCCGGGGAGCGGTTGCTGGTCGCCTATCGCCTCGGCATTTTCCCCTGGTACGGCGAAGGCCAGCCGGTGCTGTGGTGGAGCCCGGATCCGCGCATGGTGCTGTTCCCCGCGGAATTCCGCGTGCCGCGCTCGCTCGCGAAACGGCTGCGCCGCCGCGACTTTGAAATCCGTATTGATACCGCTTTCGAGTCCGTGATGCGCGCCTGCGCGGCGCCGCGCCGCGACGGTGGCGGCACCTGGATCACCGAAGACATGATCCAAGCCTACTGCCGTCTGCACCAAATGGGCCACGCGCATTCCGTCGAGACCTGGATCGGCGGTGAACTCGCCGGCGGACTTTATGGCATCGCCATCGGACGCATGTTCTACGGCGAATCGATGTTCACGCGCGTGGCAGATGCCTCCAAGATCGCCCTGGTCGCGCTGGTGCGCCGCCTGGAACACCACCGTTTCGGCATGATCGACTGCCAGATGAACACCGCGCACCTTGCGCGCTTCGGCGCCCGGGAAATCCCGCGGCAGGCGTTTTCGCTGCGCCTCGCGGAATTGGTAAACTATCCCGCATCCGCCGCTGTCTGGCATCCCGACGAAGATCCGACGACCTGAATACGCATCGGTGACCTATCTTTCCGAATTTCCGCTGTCGGTGCTGCAGTTCTATGCGACGGCACCCTACCCCTGCAGCTACCTGCCGGAGCGCATGGCGCGCTCCCAGGTCGCCACGCCCAGCCACCTGATCGACAGCCCGGTCTACAGCGAGCTGGTGCGGGCGGGCTTTCGCCGCAGCGGCGCCTTCACCTACCGGCCGCATTGCGACCATTGCCGCGCCTGCGTGCCGGTGCGAGTCAACGTCGAGGAATTCCGCGCCAGCCGCACGCAGCGCCGCGCATGGAAGCGCCATGCCGGGCTCGAGGCGCGGATGCTCGATCTCAAATACAACCCCGAGCACTACGCGCTGTACCTGCGTTATCAGGCCAGGCGCCACGCCGGCGGGGGCATGGACCAGGACAGCAGGGAGCAGTACCGGCACTTCCTGCTGCAAAGCAATGTCGATTCGCGGCTGGTGGAGTTCCGCGAGGGCGGCGCACTGCGCATCATCAGCATCATCGACCAGCTGCAGGACGGCATATCCTCGGTCTATACCTTCTTCGATCCGGATGCCGCCGGGGCGAGCTTCGGCACCTACAACATCCTGTGGCAGATCGAACTGTGCCGCCAGCTTGATCTGCCCTATCTGTATCTCGGCTACTGGATCGGACAAAGCCGGAAAATGGCCTACAAGATCCAGTTCCAGCCGATGGAGGGCCTCATCGACGGCCGCTGGCAGCCGCTCGCGGGCTGACACCCCCGGCCTACTCCGGAGGCCGGTACAATGCCCGCATGTATACACTCCTCCGCCCCCTGTTGTTCGCGCTGGATGCCGAATCGGCGCACCACCTGACCCTGGAATCACTGCGGCTGGCTGCACGCAGCGGCCTTGCCGGGCTCTGTGCGCCGCGGACCCCGCCCCTGCCACGCAGCTTGATGGGCATCGAGTTTCCCAATCCCGTGGGGCTCGCTGCCGGTCTCGACAAAAACGGCGACTACATCGATGCCCTCGCAACCCTGGGTTTCGGCTTCCTTGAAATCGGCACGGTGACGCCGCGTCCGCAGCCGGGCAATCCGCGGCCGCGGATGTTCCGCCTGCCTGCCGCCCGCGCGGTGATCAACCGCATGGGCTTCAACAATCACGGCGTCGACGCACTGCTCGCCAACGTGCGGCGCGCCCGCTACCGCGGCGTGCTCGGCATCAATATCGGCAAGAATTTCGACACACCGATCGAGCGTGCCGCGGAGGATTACCTCGCCTGCCTGCGCAAGGTCTATGCGCACGCCAGCTACGTCACGGTCAACATCTCATCGCCGAACACCAGGAATCTGCGCCAGTTGCAGCAGGGCGATGAACTCGGTCAGCTGCTCTCGGCGCTGCGCGACGAACGCGAGCGGCTCGCCGACCGCCACGGCCGGCGGGTGCCGCTGGCCCTGAAAATCGCGCCCGACCTCGAAGCGGCACAGGTATCGGCCATAGCAGAACTGCTGGTGAACTACGGCATCGATGCCGTCATCGCCACCAACACCACGGTTGCCCGAGACGCCGTAGCTCAGCTGCCGCAGGGCAGCGAAGCCGGCGGCCTCAGCGGCGCACCGCTGACCGCGCAGGCGCAGAACATTGCCGCACAGCTGGTTGCCGAGCTTGGCGGCGCACTCCCGGTCATCGGCGTCGGCGGCATCATGTGCGGCACCGACGCGGCCGCGCGGGTCGCCGCAGGCGCAAGCCTGGTGCAGCTCTACACCGGGCTGGTCTACGCCGGCCCCGCGCTGGTCGGCGATTGCATCAATGCCATCCGGAGGGAATCCACGTGCTGATCGGCATTCCGAAAGAGATCAAGAACCACGAGTACCGCGTCGGTGCCACGCCCGAGGGCGTGCAGGCGCTGGTGGCCGCCGGCCATGTCGTGCGGGTGCAGCATGACGCGGGTCTGCGCACGGGCTTCGGCGACGATGCCTACCGAGAGGCCGGCGCCCTGGTCGTCGATTCCGCGAGCGAGATCTATGCCGCGGATCTGGTGATCAAGGTCAAGGAAATCCAGCGCAGCGAATTCCCGCTGCTTAAACGCGGGCAGATCGTCTATGGCTACCACCATTTCGCGCCCGACCGGGAGCTGCTCGATGCAATGCTCCGGGCTGGCGCGTCCTGCGTCGCCTATGAAACCATCACCGACGACGCGGGACGCCTGCCGCTGCTGACGCCGATGTCGCAGATCGCCGGACGACTCGCGCCGCAGGTCGGCGCCTGGGCGCTGCAGATGGCCAACGGCGGCAGCGGCGTGCTGCTCGGCGGCGTGCCGGGCGTGCTGCCCGCCCGCGTGCTGGTCATCGGCGGCGGCACTGTCGGCGAGAACGCTGCGCGCATCGCCATCGGCATGGGTGCGGACGTCACGCTGCTGGACCGCAGCGCGGCGCGCCTGGCAACGCTGGAATCGGTGTTCGGCAACCGCCTCAAGACCGCGATATCGACTCCGCAGGCGCTGCGCGCCCTGCTGCCGGAACAGGACCTGGTGGTCGGCGCGGTGCTGCTGCCCGGCGCGCGCGCGCCGAAGCTGGTTACCCGCGACGACCTGCGGCGCATGCGACCGGGCTCGGTGATCGTGGACGTCGCCATCGACCAGGGCGGCAGCTGCGAAACCTCGCGACCGACCTCCCACACCGTGCCGCTCTACATTGAAGAAAACATCGTTCATTACTGCGTGCCTAACATGCCATCGGCGGTGGCGCGTACCGCGACTCTGGCGCTGACCCAGGCGACTCTGCCCCATGCGCTGGCAATCGCCGGCCTCGGACTGCGCGCAGCGGTATTGGGCGATCCTCATCTCGCCGCCGGGCTGCAGACCTGTGCCGGTCACGTCACCCACCCGGAACTCGCCCGCGACCTCGGGCTGCCCTTTGTTGCGCCGGCAGAAGCCCTGACATGAATACGACAGTCGATGGCATCGACGAACTGTTGCCGCAAACCCAGTGCCGGCAGTGCGGTTTTTCCGGCTGCCGGCCTTATGCCGAGGCCATTGCCAGTGGTGCGGCGCTGATCAACCGCTGTCCGCCCGGCGGAACCGAGGTCATTGCCGAGCTGGCAGAGCTGCTTGCGGTGGACACCCTGCCGCTGGACGAAACCCGCGGCGTTCCCGCCACGCCTGCGGTCGCCCTCATCGACGAGGCAGCCTGCATTGGCTGTACGCTGTGCATTGCTGCCTGCCCGGTCGATGCCATCGTCGGCGCGCGCCGGATGATGCACACGGTGATCGCAGCGGAGTGCACTGGCTGCAGCCTGTGCCTGCCGCCGTGTCCGGTGGACTGCATCGTCATCCGGACCACCGGTGCAAGTCGCGACCGGCAAGTGCAGCGGGAAATGGCAGGACGGCTGCGCCAGCGTTACCTGGCACGGCAAGAGCGCCTCGCGGCCCAGTCGCGGCGGCGCCGGACCGGAACTGCCGCCACCGCCACTCCATCAGCCCTGCGCAAACGCGCAATGCTCGACCGCGCGCTGTCTCGCGCACGCGCGCGTATCGCCGCAAAATCCTGAAATGAAAACTCAGCGGCCGAAAATGCCGCGCAGCAGCTGCGCCGGATCAATGCCGATCCCGCCGCCTTGGGGCGACTGTGCCGGCGACTGAGAGGGCGGCTGTTCGGCGAGGCCGCGTGCGCCTTCCGCCGGCAAGGGCTTGGCCGAGCGCATCGGTCCCGCCGCAGCCGCCACTCGCCGGATGTCGAGTTCCCGCCCTGCGGGAAGCCTCGCCAGCACAGGCGTCAGTGCCGCCCCCAGATGGTCAAGACGGTCGCCCGGCAACGGGTGGGTCTTGAACAGCAACGCAAGGGAACCGTCGTCGCTGCCGCGTGCGGCCAGCTTGTGCAGCACGTCGACCAGCCCGAAGGGGTTGTAGCCGGCGCGCGCGGCAAGCACCACCCCCATCGCGTCGGCTTCGTATTCCGCGCTCTTGTCGAGACCGCGGGCAAACATTTCCGCGCCGGTGCCGATCATGTTGTTGATCAGCGCCGAGCGGCTGTCGCGCTGCGCGAGCTGTGCTCCCGCCGAAAGCGCCGCGCTCTTCTGCATCACCGTGACGTGGTGGCGGCGCACGATGTGCGCGATCTCGTGGGCGAGCACGCCGGCGAGCTGAGCCTCGTTGTCGAGGATTTCATAAAGCCCCCGGGTCAGCATCACGTAACCGCCGGGCGCGGCAAAGGCGTTGATCGATGGCGTGTCTATGACCGCGAAGCGCCAGGGCAGGTCAGGCCGTTCACTCTGCACCGCCACCCAGCGTCCGACGCGATTGACATAGCCCTGCAGTTCCGCATCGCCGACCAGCGGCGCGGCACCCAGCATGCGTCCGGCAATCTCGCGCCCCATCGACTGTTCTTCCTGCTCGCTGACCCCGGCCACGGCGGTCACCGCATCGCGGCCGATGCTGAACAGGCGATTGAGGTCGATGTTCTGCGCAGATGACGCCGTTGTCACGGCCATCAGCAAGGCAAGCACCGACACGTTCAGGTGCATTGACCGCCTCATGGCGCGCCTCCCGCCGCATCCTGCTCCGCGGCGGGGGCAGGCTGTGAAAGGTAATCGATACGCGCCGGCTCCAGCCCCGCTCCTTGCGCATGCCCTTCGGCCTGCTCGCGGCTGGCGGCAAAACCATCAAGCGCCTGCAGCTGCCCGCCGTCGAACTGCGCCTGCTTCAGGTCTTCCTCGTCCAGACCGCGAATGCCGATGGTCGCGGTGACATTGACCTTCTGGCGCGGCGCAAAAACGCGTCCCAGCACCGATCCCGCGCCTCCCCCCTCACCGGCGGACGCCGGTGCTGCGCCGAAACGCACATTGAAGGAATAGAGCCATCCGGTCGCGGCCGGCGTCCTGACCTGCACCCACGCGCCCTGACGGGCGAGCGCTTCGCCGGCGGCTCCCCTGGCAAAGTTTGCGACCACTGCAGCATCGGTCCGCGGCTCGGCCCGGACCACGCTGTCGCGTTCGACCGTGACCGGCTCCGCCAGCGCCGCCTGCGAGAATGCGGCCATCAGGCAGAGTATCAGCCAATGTCGGCAGGCCGTCCCTGTCATCCTTTGCAGCACCGAGAGTCCTCCATGGATGTTGCCGGCCATTATAATCACCTCCGCCCGACCAGAAGATGCCAAATCCGATTTGAATCCAGCAAGGCGTCATGCCATTTTCGAGCGCTTCCGCGCCGCCAATCCCGAGCCGCGCGGCGAACTCGAGTACTCGACGCCATTCGAGCTGCTGATTGCAGTGATACTGTCGGCGCAGGCCACCGACAGGAGTGTCAACCTCGCGACCCGTCAGCTCTACAAAAAGGCCAACACCCCGGCCAAGCTCCTGAAACTGGGTGTTGCCGGGCTGGAGTCGTACATCAAGAGCATCGGCCTTTACCGAACCAAGGCAAAGAACATCATCGCCACCTGCGCCATCCTGCTCGACAGCCACGGCGGACAGGTGCCGCGGGACCGCGAGGCGCTGGAAGCCCTGCCGGGCGTCGGGCGCAAGACTGCGAACGTCGTGCTCAATATCGCCTTCGGTGAGCCGACAATCGCGGTCGACACCCATATTTTCCGCATTTCCAACCGCACAGGCCTCGCGCCCGGCAAAGACCCGCTGGCTGTCGAAAAGAAACTGCTGAAAGTGATTCCGGAGGAATTCCGCCTGCACGCCCACCACTGGCTGATACTGCACGGCCGTTATGTCTGCACCTCGCGCAGTCCGCGCTGTGCGGATTGCCTGATCCGCGACCTTTGCGATTTCCGCGACAAGACCGGATAGGGCGCAGGACGAAAAAGGCAAGAAAAAGGCGAAAAAAAAGCGCCGGCGTTTCCGCGGCGCGTTTTTTCCGGGAACGGGCGCGATCAGTACTTGACGGTCAGCCCCTGCTGACGCGAATAGAACGCAGCCAGATCTTCGATGTCACGCTTCGACAGGCTCGCGGCAAGGGGTGCCATGATGGCATTCTTGCGTTCGCCCGACTTGTAATCCGACAGCGCCTTGACCAGGTAATCGTAGTGCTGTCCGGCAAGTTTCGGAAAATCCGGGGCCGTGCTGTTGCCATCAGGCCCGTGACAGGCGGCGCAGCTCTTGGACTTCTCCTTGCCTGCGGCCGGATTGCCTGCCTGCGCCACGGTGACACCGGCAAACATTGCCGCGATACCGGCAATACACAGAATCTTCTTGCTGATCATCATCCCGCCCCTCATTTCGAAGCCGCCTGGGCCGCCGGCGCAGCGTAGTAGGCTGCGACGTCCGCCATATCCTGCTCGGACAAGCCGGCGGCAATGGCACGCATCGAAGGATGCGTGCGGTCACCGTTCTTGTAAGCCTGCAGTGCCTTGACTATGTATGCCGCATGCTGGCCGCCCAGCTTGGGGACGTTGTAGGTGACGGGAAATGCGGTCTTGTAGCCGGGAATGCCGTGGCAACCGATGCACATCGAAACTTTTTCCTTGCTGACAGCCGGATTGGATTCGGCCGCCTGTGCCAGGGCGGGTGACATCGCGGTCAGCCCCAGACAAAGGCTGATTGCAGGTATCCGTTTCATGAAAGCGATCTTTCCTGGTTTTGGGACGTTGCAGCGCGGGGATTATAGCCCAAAAAAATCGCTGATTGCCCAGCAAAATCGGATGATTGCCGAGCGAGGGCCCTATGTCTGATAATCGGGACAGTCGCGTCGGGAATCCCATTGAAGTTTCCATCTTTTTCTGCACCCGAACTGCAGGCGTTCGCGGTACGGCTGTTTCCGTTCCTGAAATGGTGGCCGATGGTCGACCGCCGGACGCTGCGCGCCGACGCGCTGGCCGGCCTGACCGGCGCCGCAGTCGTGCTGCCGCAGGGCGTCGCCTTCGCGACCATCGCCGGCCTGCCGCCGGAATACGGGCTTTACGCGGCCATGGTTCCCGCCGTCATCGCCGCACTATTCGGCTCGAGCTGGCACCTGGTTTCCGGACCGACCACCGCGATTTCAATCGTGATCTACTCGACGATGAGCGGAATCGCCGTGCCCGGCACCCCGGAATATATCCGGCTGGTGCTGATGGTGACCTTCCTCACCGGTGTATTCCAGCTGGCGATGGGGCTCGCGCGCATGGGTGCGCTGGTCAACTTCATATCCCACACGGTGGTGCTTGGGTTCACCGCAGGCGCGGGCCTGCTGATCATGAGCACCCAGTTGCCGCACCTCCTCGGCATCCCGATGCCGCGCGGCATCTCCTTCGCGGAAACCCTGCAATTGACAGTCGCAGGACTCGACCAGATCAACTGGTACGTAACCTCGGTTGGCGTGCTCACCCTGCTGGTCGGGATATTCGTGCGGCGGCGCTTCAAGCGCCTGCCGTACATGATCGTCGCCATGGTCGCCGGCAGCCTATACACTGCAGCCCTCGGCTTGATTCCCCAGTTTGACGCCCGCAGCCAGATCGAAACGGTCAAGGCACTGTCCGGGATCTTCCCGCAGTTCTCGGCACCCGATTTCTCGCTCGAAGCCCTGCGCAAGACAGCATCAATCGCCGTGGCCATCACCCTGCTCGGACTCACCGAAGCAGTATCCATCGCGCGCGCCATAGCGGTGCGCTCGGAACAGCGCATCGACGGCAACCAGGAATTCATCGGTCAGGGGCTGTCGAACATCGCCGGAAGTTTCTTCTCCGCCTATGCCTCCAGCGGGTCTTTCAACCGCAGCGGGGTCAATTACGAAGCCGGGGCGCGCACGCCGCTGGCGGCAGTGCTGTCTTCGATTTTCCTGCTGCTGATCGTGTTGCTGGTGGCGCCGCTGGTGCAGTTCCTGCCGGTGCCGACCATGGCTGGCATCCTGTTCCTGGTCGCCTGGGGGCTGATCGACATCCCGCAGATCCGCAACATCATCCGCACCAGCCTGTCCGAAAGCATCGTACTGGGCGTCACCCTGCTGGCCACGCTGTTCGTGCAGCTGGAGTTCGCCATATACGCCGGCATCCTGCTGTCGCTGATGCTGTACCTCAAGCGCACCTCGCACCCGGTGATCCTCGATGTCAAACCCGACCCCGAAGAAGGCAGTTATCACTATTCCGCCGACACCAGGCTGCCGGACTGCCCGCAGCTGAAATGCGTGCGCATCAACGGATCCCTGTTCTTCGGTGCCGTGGACCATGTACAGCAGGTGCTGCAACAGTACGGCGAGCGCACTCCGCAAAAGCACCTGCTGGTCGTGGCCAGCGGCATCAACTTTGTCGATGTGGCCGGCGCCGAGATGCTGGCCCATGAAGCGAAACGCCGGCGGCGGTCGGGCGGCGGCCTTTATTTTTACCGGATCAAGGACGAGGTGATCCGCCTTCTCAAGCGGGGCGGCTACATGCACGACATCGGGGAAAACAACGTCTTTCCGGTCAAGCATCCGGCGCTTGCGACCATCTACCCGAAACTGGATTCGGCAACCTGCCGCGAGTGCAAGCTGCGCATTTTCCGGGAATGCCGCAACAACCTTCCCGACGGATCGCCGCGTCCTGCCGCGGTCCCGGGCGGCGGCGGGGATCCCGCATGAAATTGCTCCATCGGGCATTTCCCTTCCTGCGCTGGTGGCCGCTGTCCCGCGGATCCCTGCGCGCGGATCTGATCGCCGGCGCGACGGTGGCCATGGTACTGATCCCGCAATCCATGGCCTACGCCCAGCTCGCCGGCCTGCCTGCCTACTACGGTCTGTATGCCGCCTTCCTGCCGGTGATCATCGGCGCGATGTGGGGTTCCTCACACCAGCTCGCCACCGGCCCGGTGGCAATGGTTTCCCTGCTCACCGGCTCGGCACTCGCCCAGTTCGCGGCACCTGGCACCGAGCAGTTCATCGCCCTGGCCATCCTGCTCGCGCTGATGGTGGGGGTCATGGAACTGGCCATGGGACTGTTCCGGCTCGGTGCAATAGTCAATTTCCTGTCGCACCCGGTGATTGTCGGCTTCACCAATGCCGCAGCGATAATCATTGCCTTGTCCCAGTTCAACAAGCTGCTGGGCGTGCACAGCGCGCGCTCCGACCGCTTTCTTGCCGATGTATGGGATGTGCTGCTGCGCATCGGAGATACCCATCTGCCCACGCTGGCCATGGGTCTGCTCGCGCTGGCGGTGATGCTGCTGGTGCGGCGCTACCGTCCGAAATGGCCCGGTGTCCTGATCGCGGTTGCCCTCACCACCGCGCTGAGCTGGGCAATCGGTTTCGAGCGCAACGCCGACGCCGGCCCCGCGGACTTCCGGGATCCCCAGGTACGCAATGTGATCGACTCGATGATCGCCCTGTCCGCGCGAAGCGCGGTACTGCGCCAGGAGACAGCCGTGAAGATCGGCGAAATCGATGATCTGGTCGTCAGCAACGGCGACGACCATCCGCGTCTGATCATGCTCAATGCCGACCTCGAGTTCCTGAAGCTCGAGCTGCGCGCAGTCGAGGCCGAGCAGCGTGTGCGTTTTGCCGAGCTGCGGCGCCTGCGCTTCAGCAGTGTCACGGATGATTCAGGCAAAGTCGCCTATCACCTGGCCGGGACCGCCGCGCCGGGTGCCGTTGCCGATGACCGGCGCTGGATCATTACCTCCCTAGATGGCAGCCGCATCCGGGTCAGGGGCGGCGGTGAAGTGGTCGGCAGCATACCCGCCGGCATCCCCAGCCCCGCCTTGCCACGATTCGACTGGGACACCCTGATCAAGCTGCTGCCTACCGCACTGATCATCGCACTGGTAGGCTTCATGGAAGCGATATCCATCGCCAAGTCCATGGCCACGCGCACGAAGCAGCGCATCAACCCCAACCAGGAACTGGTCGGTCAGGGACTCTCGAACATCGTTGGCAGCCTGTTCCAGGCTTTCCCGGTCAGCGGATCCTTCTCGCGGTCCGCGGTCAATCTCGCAGCTGGTGCGGCCAGCGGCCTGTCATCGGTGGTCGCCGGCGCCATCGTGCTGGCAACGCTGCTGCTGTTCACGCCGTTGCTCTATCACCTGCCGCAGGCGGCACTGGCGGCGATCATCATGCTGGCCGTGTTCAACCTCGTGAACTTTCCGGCGCTGCTGCATGCGTGGAAGGCCCACCGGCATGACGGCATCGCCGCCGTGGTGACCTTCCTCGCCACCCTCAGCTTCGCCCCCCACCTTGATAGCGGCATCCTGATCGGCGCAGCGCTGGCAATCGTGCTCTATCTCTACCGCACCATGCGCCCGCGGGTCGCCGTGCTCGGCCGCCACCCTGACGGCACCTTGCGCGATGCCCAGCTGTTCGAACTGCCCACCAGTGAACGCCTGATTGCCATTCGATTTGACGGCTCGCTGTTCTTCGCCAACGTGCCCTATTTCGAGGATGTCATTCTCGACCAGGCCGCGAAGCATCCGCAGGCGCGTTACATCCTGATCGTCGGGGATGCCATCAACGAACTCGATGCTTCCGGCGAGGAAATGATCCGGCATCTCGCCCGGCGGCTGCAGGAAAATGGCGTCACGATGGTGTTCAGCGGCCTGAAGCGGCAGGTGCTGGGCATCATGGAAAAAACAGGACTCTACGCAGACATCGGCGCCCAGCATTTTTTCCGCACCGAGGACATGGCGCTGGAGGCGATCTCGCAGTGGCTGAACGATCCTGCCTTTGACCTGAAATTTTTTCCGTTACGTGCACCCGCCCCGGACACCGCCGCGCCTGAATCCGGCAAATAGCCGGCCGGTGCGGCTGCAAGCAGGGCGCTGCGCCTATAATGGGCGCCCACCGCAGTGCAGGCGATCATCATGGCAAACCGTCTTTCGAAAATCGTTACCCGTACCGGAGATGACGGCACCACCGGCCTGTCATCCGGTGAACGCATAGGCAAGAACCACAGCCGAGTGGCGGCAATGGGCGATGTCGATGAACTGAACAGCGCGATCGGCGTCCTGCTGTGCGAGCAACTGCCGCAGGAAGTCAACGGCACATTGACAGACATCCAGCACGACCTCTTCGACCTCGGCGGCGAACTCAGCCTGCCCGGACACTCTTTGGTCAGCGAGGCACAGATCGTGCGGCTGGAAAAACTCATCGAGCACTTCAACGGCAACCTGTCTCCCTTGCGCGAATTCGTCCTGCCCGGCGGCACCCGGGCCGCGGCACTGGCGCATGTCGCACGCACCGTGTGCCGGCGCGCCGAACGCACGCTGGCGACGCTGGGTGGCGAGGAAAACCTGCCGCCCCTGCCGCTGCAATATCTCAACCGCCTGTCCGACCTGCTGTTCGTGCTGGCGCGCGTCTGCAACCACACCGGGGGAAAGGGCGACGTGCTGTGGCAGCAGGGCCGCAACCGCGGCTGAGCCGCATGCCGCTCAGGGCCGTGCTGCGCGCACCGAGTCGAGATGCGCGCAGACTTGCCGCGCACCATCGAGCAGGCGCGGTGTCGGCCGCTGGATCAGGTCAGGTTCGATGTAATGCACCGGCAGCGCCGAAAGCGGCGGCGGGCGCGCCGCCCAGCGCGCCGCATGGGCCGAAGGCGTTTCCGCGGAACTTCCGCCGAGCACCACTTCCGGGCGTGCGGCAAGCAGGGCCTCCAGGGAAACCTCCGGCGTCAGCGGCCGCAGCCCGCCGAACACATTGATCCCTCCACAGACGGTGATGATTTCGCTGATCACGTGTCCGCTGCTGACTGTCATCAGCGGTGAAGGCCAGATTTCGTAAAACACTCTCAGCGGCTTCACCTCGCGCCGCGCCGCGCGCAACTCATCCAGGCCGCGGTCAAATGCCGCACCGGCGCGCTCACCGGCATCCAGCGTACCTGCAAGTACGGCCACGGCACGGATACCGCGTCCGACCTCATGCAAGCGCCTGGCATCCGACACGAATACCGGCAGCCCCGCACGCTCGATCCTTGCCACTGTCTCCGGTGGCGTACCGCTGCGCCAGGCCAGGACCAGGTCCGCTTTCAGCGCCAGCAGGCGCTCGACATCGACATACAGCGCATCGCCCACCACAGGCAAAGCCTTCGCTTCAGGAGGATGGTTGCTGAACCGCGCCACACCGGCCAGACGCTTGCCGGCACCGGCTGCAAAAACAAGCTCCGTGAGGTGCGGAGTCAGGGTGACGATGCGCTGCGCCGGTTTCTGCAGGCGGATGATCACGCCACGGTCATCCTTCACGGCAAGCGGTTCGCTGCGCGCCGGCGCAGCCAGACCCGCGAGGACCAGCACGCACGCTGCCAGCCATTGCCGGCCCGGGGCGCAGACGGCGCCCGTCTTTCGCTTCGCGGTTTCTACTGTCGCGCCTCTTCCATCACCCGCAGCAGGCGGGCACTGGTCTGGCGCAGCCGCAGGGACAGCATGGTGACCATTTTCACCAGTATTTTCGAGCCGAGCCCCGGATGGTCGAGAATGATTTTTGCCATGTTGTCGCGTGTCAGCACGGCAAAGGTCGTGGGCTGCGAAGCCATGCAGGTCGCAAACCGCGGCTCGCCGTCGATCATCGACATCTCTCCGAGAGTCATGCCGGGACCGGCGCTGGTCATGTGCTGCTGCTCGGCGCGATGGCTTCTTTTCAGAATGTCGACCTCGCCATCGACAATCAGCACCATGAAATCGCCCTCGTCGCCTTCACGGATCAGGATCTCCCCGGGCTGGGCACGATAGACCTCCATGTAGCCGGCGAGTATGGAAATGTCGTCCTTGGAGAACTCGGCGAAGAACTGCGATTTGCCGACGAGCCCGAAGATCTCGTCGGCAATGGCCGAGCCTCCCCCGACCTTCTCCAGCTTGGCGAGATTGCCCTGGTCGGCCAGTGTTCCGGGATCATCTTGGGCCATGTTGGCTTCAGCTCTGGTCAAGCTGCCTGTGGTTTATGTCCCGGACATCACGGCTAGTCCGCCGCGACTGCCTTAAGGCGGCGCTTGCGCACGCCGTCGGCCAGCGTTTCGAGCAGCGTCCGGCTCTCTTCCCAGCCGATGCAACCGTCGGTGATGCTGACGCCATAGGTCAGCGGCTTCCCCGGCACCAGGTCCTGGCGCCCGGCCTTCAGGTGGCTTTCCACCATCACGCCGAAAATGCGGTCGTCTCCCGCGGCAATCTGCCGCGCGACATCCTGCCCGACATCGACCTGTTTCTCCGGCTTCTTGCTGCTGTTGCTGTGGCTGAAATCGATCATGATGCGTGCCGGAATGCCCGCTTCCGCGAGTCCACGACCCGCGGCATCGACGCTCGCGGCATCATAATTCGGCGCCTTGCCGCCGCGCAGGATCACGTGGCAATCCTCGTTGCCGGTGGTCGACACGATCGCGGAGTGCCCGCCCTTGGTCACCGACAGGAAATGATGCGGTGCCTGGGCCGCGCGGATCGCGTCGATCGCGATCTTGATGTTGCCGTCGGTGCCGTTCTTGAATCCCACCGGGCAGGACAGCCCCGACGCCAGTTCGCGGTGAATCTGCGACTCCGTAGTGCGCGCGCCGATCGCGCCCCAGGACACCAGGTCGGCGATGTACTGCGGCGTTATCATGTCGAGGAACTCGCAACCGACCGGCATGCCGCTTTCATTCAGTTCCAGCAGCAGTTCGCGGGCAATGCGCAGGCCTTCGTTGATGCGGAAGCTGCCATCGAGGTTGGGATCGTTGATCAGTCCCTTCCAGCCGACCGTGGTACGCGGCTTCTCGAAATAGACGCGCATCACCACCAGCAGGTCGGCGGCCAGCTTTTTCTTCGCTTCGAGCAGTTTTCCGGCGTATTCCTTGGCTGCCTTCACGTCATGCACGGAGCAGGGCCCCATGATCACCAGCAGGCGGTCGTCGGCGCCATGGAGTATGCGATGGATGTCCTGACGCGCCTCGTACGTGGTATTCGCCGCCTTCTCGCTGGGCGGCAACTCCCGCAACAGGTGTGTCGGGGGCGTCAGTTCCTTGATTTCCTTGATTCTGAGGTCGTCGGTGCGGTGAAGCATGAAAATCTCAACTTTCCATTAAATTCAAAGCATTATAAACGATTCTCGACAGCCCCTAAACGGTGCCGCCGACGGTCAGGCCGTCGATGCGCAGGGTTGGCTGGCCGACTCCCACCGGCACGCTCTGGCCTTCCTTGCCGCAGGTTCCGACCCCGGAATCGAGGCGCATGTCGTTGCCGATCATGCTCACCCGCGTCAGCGCGTCCGGGCCGTTGCCGATCAGTGTCGCACCCTTGACCGGGTAGGCCAGCTTGCCGTTCTCGATGATCCAGGCCTCCGAAGCCGAGAACACGAACTTGCCGCTGGTGATGTCGACTTGTCCGCCACCGAAATTGACCGCGTAGAGCCCGCGATCCACCGACGCGATGATTTCCTGCGGATCGCGATCGCCGTTCAGCATGTAGGTGTTGGTCATACGCGGCATCGGCACATGGGCATAGGACTCGCGCCTGCCGTTGCCGGTCGGCGCGACGCCCGTCAGGCGGGCATTCATTGCATCCTGCAGGTAACCTCGCAGTACGCCATCCTCGATCAGCACGTTTTGCCGTGTCGGATTGCCTTCATCGTCGACATTCAGCGAGCCGCGCCGCCGGCTCAGCGTGCCATCATCGACGACAGTGACGCCGGGCGCTGCGACGCGTTCGCCGATGCGGCCGCTGAACGCCGAAGTACCCTTGCGGTTGAAATCGCCCTCCAGCCCGTGGCCGACCGCCTCGTGCAGCAGCACGCCGGGCCAGCCCGGCCCCAGCACCACGGTCATCATGCCCGCGGGCGCCGGCCGCGCATCGAGGTTGACCAGGGCCTGCTGCACCGCCTTCTGCGCATAATCGCGCAGAACGTCATCGGTGAAATAGCCGTAATCGAAGCGGCCGCCACCGCCGGCACTGCCCTGTTCGCGGCGGCCGTTGGCCTCGACGATCACCTGCAGCGACAGCCGCACCAGCGGCCGCACATCGGCGGCCTGCATGCCGTCGCTGCGCGCAACCATCACCACCTCGTACTCACCGGCGAGCGAGGCCATGACCTGGGTCACCCGCGGATCGAGCCCGCGGGCGATGCGTTCCAGGCGTTCGAGCAGGGCCACCTTCTCCGGCGCATCAAGGCTTGCCAGAGGGTCTTGCGGCGCATAAAGCGCGAGCGCTTCTCCGCGCCGAGCAACCCGGGTACTGCCATCGCCGCCCTGGCGGGCAATCGCCCGCGTCGCCTGCGCCGCCGATTGCAGGGCATCGAAACTGATGTCATCGGAATAAGCGAAAGCCGTACGGTCGCCGCTGACGGCACGCACACCAACGCCCTGGTCAATGTTGAAACTGCCGGACTTGACGATGCCCTCCTCAAGACTCCAGGACTCGCTGCGCGAATACTGGAAATAGAGATCGGCGTAGTCGACCCGATGCGCCAGCATCTGGCCAAACACTGCCTGTAGCCGCCCCTCGTCCAGCGCATGCGGCGCCAGCAGCAGGGCACTGGCGGTTTCGAAACTGTTGGCAGCTTGCATCTAGGGGAAAACTCCTAAAAAAATCAATAAAATCAATAACTTAAAAAATCATCGCAGTGTACGGTGCTGTAACGCCGGCAAACTCTGGCGCAGACGCTGTATATGGGTGCGGTTCATCCCGGCGACAACCACCCCGGAACCGCGCGGCAGACGGTCGAGAACCACGCCCCAGGGATCGACGATCATCGAATCACCATGGGTTTCCCGGCCGTTGACATGATACCCCCCCTGCGCCGGCGCCAGCACGTAGGCGAGGTTTTCGATGGCGCGCGCGCGGATCAGCGTCTCCCAGTGCGCCTTGCCGGTGGTCTCGGTGAACGCGGACGGAACCAGGATCAGGTCGACCTCCCCCATCGCGCGGTAGAGCTCGGGAAAACGCAGGTCGTAGCAGATCGACAGGCCGATGCGGCCGAAGGGCGAATCGAAGGCGACAACCTTTTTGCCGTGCTCGATGGTGCGCTCCTCGGAGTATTTCTCCTGGCCCATCTCGAAGCCGAAGAGATGGATCTTGTCGTAACGGGCCACGCATTTGCCCTGATCGTCATAGACCAGACTGGTGTTGAGCACCTTGTTCCTGGAAGAGGCCACCAGCGGCACCGAACCGCCGACGATCCAGATGCCGAGGCTGCGCGCGGTGCCGGACAGGAAATCCTGGATCGGCCCGCTGCCGTATTCCTCGCGCACGGCCACCTTGTCCGTGTCCTTAATGCCCATGATGCCGAAATACTCGGGCAGTGCGACCAGGCGCGCACCCTCCCCGGCGGCAATCTCGATCAGGCGCGCGGCCTCCCTCAGATTGGCATCGACCCGCGGTCCCGAGGCCATTTGCACTGCGGCGATCCGCGTCGTGCCCGCATCCATCCGCTCCGGTTCCCGTCCCTTCTTCTGCGCCCGCGTCGACCTCAGCCTCGTTCCCATCACTCCGCGCCCCCATGCAGTCCGTTCAATCGACAACCTCGATGCGCAATCCCGCCGCGGCAGGATCAGCACGCAATGTCAGGCGCTGTGCATCCACTGCCAGCGCCACCAGCCATGCCCTGAGTTCTTCCGCCTGAAGCTGCGCATCCTGCCGGGCGCCGTGCACTATGACCAGACGTGAAACCGGCCGGGCATGGTAATCCGCCACCGCCTGCCTGACCGCCACCTGTGCCATCACCGCCGAAGCCGAGCGCGGACGGTCCCACAGCTCGGGCGGCAGCTCCGCGGCAGCAAGCACCGGCGCGCAGCAACCGAGCAGTGCCGCCGCGGCAAGTCGGCAAAGCCCCGTCATGGCGATTCCTGGGGCGGCTGCGGGAGCTCGACCCTGACGACCACCGGATCGGCCCAGGTGCCCGTGACGTCGTACTCGTAGGCGGCAATCTGGTCCAGCGGATCGCGCAACAGTTTCTGCGCGACGAAAGCGGCCAGCCCGGCAATCGGACCGCCGATCAGCGCGCCGGCCACCGATACGGTATCCGACAGCTGCGGGTTGATTTTCACGCGCAGTTGCTGCGTCTCCTTCGCCAGGTCGACCCGGCCCGACATGTTGATGCGCGCCGCCGGACCGGTGATGCGCAGGTTGTCGGTGCTGGCGATGCCATTGGTGACCTTGATGGCGCCGACGATTTCGTCGAAGGCAAGGCCATCGCTGAAAATGTCGCGAAAGTCGAGAGTGATGCGCCGTGGCAGCGATTGCAGGCTGAGAATGCCCAGCAGCTTGCCGATGCCCGGCTCGAGCTTGAGGAACTGCCCCTTGCCCGCATCGAGCACGAAATTGCCGCTGAGCGTCGGATAATCCAGCCGCTGCGGGCTGCCCGCCCACGACAGATTGCCTTCAAGCTTGGCAATGCCCCGGCGCACGCCCTCGGGGTAACCATAGCGGGTCAGCAGGCGACCGATGTCGTTGACGTCCAGCCGGACATTGACCTGCACCCTCGGGCGCGTCAGCCAGGTCTGCCACAGCCCGTCAAGATTCAGCTGGCTCTCCGGAGTGATCAGCGTCAGTCGCTCGATGCGCCAGTCACGCTGTTGCGGCACCGCCTGCAGATCAAGCTTGCCCAGTGATTTGCCCGCGATCATCAATTCCTCGACCTTCACATCCAGACCCGGCAGTTCGGGGGCCTTGGCCTCTGCCGCGGCAACCGGCTGCACCGATACCGCGGATGATGCAGCGTCGGCGGCTGGCAGGTTGAGGCGGCGCAACCGCGCCGTAAGCCGTCCCTTGTCCTGGGCCCGCCAGCCGAGGCTCCCTTCGATATCGCGGCTGCTGATATTCGCCTGCAACTGGCCGGACTGTTGCGCCGCCTTGATCCCGATGTCCGGAAAACGGCGCTCGAAAACCCGCAGTTCCTCTATGCGCAGATCCACCGAGGACAGCGCAGGCCCGCCATTCTGCTTTCCCGCATCTCCGGAAAGCGCCAGCCATTCGCTGAAGTCCAGCGCCTTGATCACGCCGGAAACCGCAATGCCCGGTTGCTGCGGTTCCTGCGCGGCACCTTCACCGAAACGCAGTGTGCCGCGCTCGATGCGCGCATCACTGCCCTCGCCACGCCTGAGCAGCACCGCACTGGCGACATTGCCCACCACGCCCACGATGCGTTCCTCTCGAGGTCCCGTGTAACGCCGCTCAATGCGCAGCGACATCGTTTCCGCGGCAGTCTTGGTGAAGGGGGCAGGCAGATTCACTGCAAGTCCCTGCAGGCTCGATTCGACGAGCAGGTCTACACGTTTGTTGCGCATCGTCAGATTGCCGCGCCAGTCGGTGGCACCACGGGCGTAGCGCAGCCACTCGATGCCGCCCGCGCGGCGAGCGGCATCCGCGTTGACGCGGCCCTGGAACTGGATGCTGACCGCCGCATCGCGCTGGCTGCCCGCGGTAATGCTCAGCGGACCGCCGAGAAAGGTCGCTGTGGCCGAAGGTACGCGGACATTGTCCTGGGTGAACTCGAGCCGGCCGTTGACCTGCTCCAGGGGCGGAAATCCGGGTTCCGGCTCCAGCCGGTTGTTGATGAACTGGTAATTGCCGCTGACCCTGCTTCGTTCGAGCGACTGCAAAGGCAGCTGCAGCTTCAGGCCAAGCCTGCCCTGCCCCTGGGCCCGCATGCCCTCGGTAAACCCGTTGATCATCGCGCTGACCGGGCTCTCCGCGATGAAATTCAGGAAATCGGCGGTCGCCCCCTCCGCCTCGCCACCGATGATCAGCTGCTCGTCGTGGTGCAACAGGTCGGGAATCTGCGCCCGCACCTTGGCAAGGCGCACGTTGCCGATTCTCGCTTCGCGCGCATTCACCTCCAGGCGGGAACCGCGAAAAAGAAAGTCACCCTCGATGCCGGTGATCCGCGGCCAGCCCTCTCCGTAATGCACGGCGCCGCCATCGACCTTGGCGGCGACCTCGAACAGGCCGTTGCGCTCATCGGCGAAGGGGAAGTGGCGCAGATCCCCCTTCAGACGGAAACGCACATCGCTGGAGCTGCCGGCTGTGAACGCGCGGTCCAGCCAGCCGCGCGAATTCTTCGCGACGGTGAGCGGCAGGTACGCCATTACCCGCTGCGCGAGACCCCGGCTCAGATGACCGGTGAGGTCGGCGACTCCGGGGCCGTCAGCTGCGGTGCGGTAAATGCCGAACAGGGTGCCCGCGAGGTCGGCGTTGGCGTAGGCAAAGTTGCTGAAGCGCAGCTCGGTACCGCCCGATACCTGTGACCAGGCCAACTGGCCGGACAGGGTGTCGAACTGCAGGCGCTCGCGGAACAGCTGCGGCATCTCCAGCGCGGCCTTCTGGGTGGCCACGTGCAGCGTGCCACCCTTTTCGTTGCCATCGATGTTGCCACTGAATCCGGAGAAGCCGGGAAATGCCCCCTGCCGGCGCAGCGACAGCTCGTGGAAGCGCCCGCGCAGGGAATAACTCGCAGGCCACGGTCCCGCACCGTCCCAGCGCAGGAAAAGGTCATAAAGCGAGCCCGCAGGCGAGTACGCCGCGAAAGACTTGCGCAGCTCGGGATCCAGCGGCAGGCGGTCCGCCAGCTGCAGCAGCGGTGCAAGCTCCAGCGCATTCGCCTGCAGTTCTCCACGCGCATAACCCGAATCGCCGGCTCCGCCCAGCTTGAGTGTGAGATCCACCGCGGGCAACACCAGTCCATCACCGGTGATGAATGCCAGCTTGCTGGCGCCGATCTCCAGGCCGTCAGCGCTGCGCTTCCACGAAAAGCGTCCGCCCAGCTCGCGCATCTCGAGTTCCGGCAGGTTGCTGCCGAGACGCGTCCTGACTTCGCGCAAGCGGGTATCGGCGATGACCCCCTGCAGTTCGCCGCCACCGAAACTGAGCCAGGCCCGCAGTGCGCCCTGTCCTTTGGGAAACTGCACGGGAAAATCGATCCACTGCCGCCAGGCCGCGATGTCGACATGGTCGACCTGCACGAACAGCTGGCCGTTCTGCAGTGCCGCCAGCGATTTGAAATCCCTGCCCCTGAAATCGGCGCGGACATCCAGCGGCGAGGCCAGCGCGGCAGACGGCACTGCACGCAGGCCGACGCGGTGGCGCCGGCCGCTGTTGACGATGCGCAGCTGGAGCCGGTCAAGTTGCAGCACCGGCGCCGCACGCATCTCGTCGTTCCAGATCAGCGTCGCTTCATGGATCCCGATATCCCGCTGCGACAGCAGCCAGCGCGAGAAGCCGCCGCCACTGCCCGCCTCGAGGTCCATCGCAATGCCGGCCACGGTGATGCCGCCCTTGCTGTCCCGGCGTACGGTCAGCGAAGGTTGATGGATATCCAGCGAATGGAAATCCACCTGCAGGCGCAGCGCCGAGCGCCAGGACAGCGTGGCATCGACCCGCGGCAGCTCAAGCGCCGGACGCCCTTCGGCATCGTGCACCACCACCTGCGACAGCGCGAGCTGGGGGCGCAGGCCGTCCCAGTTCGCGGAAATGCCGCCGATGCTGATACGTTGCCGGGTGGCATCGCTCAGCACCTGTGCAATCGATTCCCGGTGGCTGGAAATATCGGGCAATATCCAGTAGCGCAGCACCAGCACCGTCGCGCCGAACAACAGGCCCGCCGCGAGCACCGCCCAAGTCAGCACCCTGTAAATCAGCAGTGAGCTGCCGAGAATCCAGTTGCGGGTTGCTGCAAACGCCATGTCGGGCCTGAAAAATATAAAATGCGAATGTGAAACAAGGGCTTAGCCATTCTAACGCGAAACCCGCACGGACCTGCCATGGAATCCGGTGACGGCAAACTCGTGCCTGATGCGGGCGAAACCATCGCCCGGGCCGCGCATTACAGCCGCTACCTGCAGCGCCTGCTAGCAGCGGATCCCCATGTGGTTTCGACGCCGGAACTTGCCCAAGCGTTCACTGCCGCCGACATGCGGGCGGAACTCGACCGCGCGGACATTGAAGACGACCGCAGCCTCGGCCGCGCCCTGCGGCGACTGCGCCAGAGGACTCTGGCACGTCTGATTGCGCGCGACCTGGGCGGCCTCGCCGACCTGTCCGAAGTCGTCGCCGCGGTGACCGCGCTCGCCGAGGTCACCATCCGCAAGGCCGTGGCGCAGCTTCATCTTGACCTCGCGGCAGTGCACGGCGAACCACGCGGCGCGACGGACGGCAGGCCGCAGCTGCTGCACGTGGTCGGCATGGGCAAACTCGGCGGTGCGGAACTCAATGCATCCTCGGACATCGACCTGGTACTGGTCTATCCGGAGGAAGGCGAGACTGACGGGCGACGTCCGCTGAGCAATCACGAATTCTTCACCCGGCTCGCGCGCCGCCTGATCGGCGCGCTCAGCGAGTGGACGGAAGACGGCTTCGTATTCCGGGTCGATACCCGGCTGCGGCCTTACGGCGACAGCGGCCCGCTGGTGGTCAGCTTCGACATGCTCGAGAACTACCTGATTACCCAGGGACGGGCATGGGAACGATATGCCTGGATCAAGGGCCGGCCGCTGACCGGCGACCGGCAGGACGAGCTGCTCGCACTGGTACGCCCCTTCGTTTACCGCCGCCATCTCGATTACGGCGCCTTCGCCTCGATGCGCAGCCTGCACAGCCAGGTCCGGCATGAAGTCAACCGCCGCGACCGCCAGGACAATATCAAGCTCGGACCTGGCGGCATCCGCGAGATTGAATTCATCGCGCAGGTGTTCCAGCTGATCCGCGGCGGGCACGAACGCGCGCTGCAGCAGCAGTCGACATTGCCGGTGCTCGCGGTGTTGGGGGAACGCGGCTTCATCGCAACGGAAGCCGTCGCCGAACTGTCCGCCGCTTATGTTTTCCTGCGCAACCTCGAACATCGCCTGCAGTACCGCGACGACCAGCAGACCCAGGACCTCCCGCGGCAGGACGAGGAGCGCGCTCTGCTGGCCGGGAGCATGGGCTTTTCCGGAACCGAAGCCTTCCTCGCCGAGCTTTCGCGACACCGCGACGCGGTTTCACGGCACTTCGAAGCCATTTTTGCCGAGAGCGACGCCGGCAACGAGCATCCGCTGGCGGCGCTGTGGCAGGAACAGCCGGCAGACGGCGAGCCGGACGAGGCGACCGCGGAACAGCTGGCCGGACTCGGCTTTGCACACGGCAGGGAACTGTCGAACCAGCTCAGGCTGTTCCGCAATGGCAGCCGTTACCGCCAGATGCCGGCGGCCAGCCAGCGCCGGCTCGACCGGTTGGTGCCCGCGGCCGTCGCAGCCGCGGCATCAAGGCACAATCCGGACGACACTGCCGGACGCCTGCTGTCCCTGTTCGAGAGCATCAGCCGGCGCGAGGCTTATCTCGCACTGCTGCACGAATATCCGCACGCCCTCGACCGTGTCGCCGACCTGATGAGCGCGAGCCCCTGGGTCGCGCAATACATTACCCGCCACCCGATCCTGCTCGACGAACTGCTTGATGCCCGCACACTGCTCGCCGCGCCGGACTGGGAAGCGCTGCGGGCAACGCTGCACGAGGGGCTGGATGCGGCGGAAGGCGACATCGAACGGCAGATGGACCTGCTGCGCCATTTCAAGAACACGCAGACGCTGCATTTCATCGCCCAGGACCTCGCCGGCAAGCTGCCGCTGGAAACACTCAGTGACCATCTGTCCGACCTTGCCTGCGTAATCCTTGATGCGGTCCTGCGGCTGTCCTGGCTGGGCCTGCGTCAGCGCCACCGCGAAGACCCGCTGTTCGCGATCGTCGGTTACGGCAAGCTGGGCGGCAAGGAACTGGGATATGCCTCGGACCTCGACATCGTGTTCGTGTACGACGACTCCGCACCCGAGGCCGCCGAGATCTATGCGCGGCTCGCCCAACGCATCAATTACTGGCTGACCAGCACCACAGCTGCCGGGGTGCTTTACGAAACGGACCTGAGGTTGCGTCCGGACGGGGCCAGCGGGCTGCTGGTCACACCGCTGGACAGCCTGCGCCGCTACCAGCTCGAGCAAGCCTGGCTGTGGGAACACCAGGCGCTGACCCGGGCCCGCAGTGTCGCCGGCGATGCCGCGATCAGCCGCAGCTTCGAGGAACTGCGGACCAGCGTGCTGTGCAAACAGCGGGAAGATGGCGCCTTAAGCAAGGACATCATCGAAATGCGCAGGAAAATGCTCGATGCCCACCCCAATTCCAGCGGGCTGTTCGACCTCAAGCATGATCCCGGCGGCATCATCGACGTCGAGTTCATGGTGCAATATCTGGTGCTGGGCCATGCTCATGCGCACCCGGGACTCGCCGCTAATGCCGGGAATCTGGCGCTGCTCCAGATCGCGGGAACCCTGGGCCTGATCGGCAAGGATGAAGCGGAAGCCGTGCGCACCGCCTACCGCCAGTTCCGCAAGCTGCAGCACCAGTTGCGCCTTGCCGGGGAGCGTTACGCCCGGGTCGAGCCCGCCACCGTGGCCACCGCGGCGGCGGCCGTCAGAGCGCTGTGGATGAAACTGTTCGGAGATTCCGGGCGTCTGCCCGGCCCGGCACCGGCGACCTAGACCGTAACGTCGCGCAGATGCGGCGCGACATCGATCAGGCGGTAGACCTCGATCACCCCTTTGCCCTTGCCGGTGATCTGGATCGGCCCCTCGTATTCGAACTGGACGCGGGAACGGCGGTAGGTCATGACGTCGACATAGATAACACCTGACTTGGCTTCCCCGGTGACCCGGCTCGCAGTGTTCACGGTGTCGCCCCACATGTCGTAGATGAACTTGCGGGTGCCGATCACGCCCGCAACCACGGGGCCGGTGCAGATGCCGATATGGATGCTCAGGTTCATGCCCTTCTTCTCGGACAGGACCTGCATGTACTGGCGCATCTCGAGCGCAAGCCTGAGCATGGCCGCCGTGTAGTCGCGCGCATCCACCGCAAAATCGACGCCCTCGTGCTCGAGCAGCCCGCCGGCCACCATGTAGGCATCACCGATGGTTTTGATCTTCTCCAGGCGATGTGCATCGGCCATGGCGTCGAATTTCGAGAACACCTCGTTCAGCAACTCGACCATTGCCTTGGGCGGTACCTCCTCGGCCAGTCGCGTGAAATCGATGATGTCGGCGAACATCACGGTGACGTCGGCAAAACCGTCGGCGATGATGCCCTGCTGCTCCTTCAGACGGCGGGCGATCGGCGCCGGCAGGATATTGAGCAGCAGTGACTCGGATTTCTCCTGCTCGATGCGCAGCAGCCGGTTCTGCTCGGTGACGTCGGCTGCAAGCTTGTCGCGCTGGCGCACGAAAAAGCTGATCAGAAGGTACATGATCGTCGACATCGCCGCAAAATTGAGGGTGAAAAACACAGCGATGCTCTGCATCGTCACGCCCGACTCGACGCCGAAGGTCAGCCAGTAGTCGAAAAAACCCGAGACCGCGGTCAGCACGATATAGGCGGCGAACCAGGGCAGCGACTGCCGGGCCCCCTGGAAGATCATCACCCCCACCGGTGCCAGCAATGCCCACAGCGCGACACCTGAGGAACTGACGTAGCTGCCTATGCTCCACTGCATGATGAAGGGCATGAACAGGAACAGGCTGACCTGCAGCGTCCGGAACACAGCGAAATTCAGCGTGTAGACGTAATAGGCGAGCGAAGCCGCGGAGACAGCGAGATAGGTCAGGGGAACCGTGGACGAGAACTTGATCCCCATTGCCCAGTACAGCGCGAGCCAGAGCACTGAGCCGAAGCCCATCAGGCCGCAGGCGAAGATCAGCAGCGTCTTGTTGAGCTTTTCCTGCTCGCTGTCCTGCTCGTTGATGACGCGCTCGCTCAGGCCGTTGAGCCAGGCACGCAGCCTTTTCAGCATCTCGTCTCCCGATGGTCCCGCCGGAATCCGGCCGGGCCAACCCCCTTTTTGCGTCAATGTCTTATTGTAGCCGGTAACCGCTTTAACCCGTACGTTCTCTGAATGTTCTCCGGAGACATCCGCCCTCCCCATGCAGGCATCGGCAGCGCCTGGCAAATCGGCTAAAATGGCCGCCGCCCGGTCACCGCGGCAACCGGCGGCTGTCTGGAATGGCGGGTGGCCATCGAACACCGGCAACATCCCGGATCATCCGCTCATCATTGATCATTGAATTGAACCTATTCGGAGAACTACGGCATGTCCATGGCTGATCGCGACGGGCAAATCTGGTACGACGGGAAACTGGTGCCCTGGCGCGACGCGACGACCCACGTCCTGACCCATTCCCTGCACTACGGCCTGGCGGTCTTTGAAGGCGTGCGCGCCTACAATACCGGCATCGGCACCGCGATCTTCCGGCTGAAAGAGCATACCGACCGGCTCTTCAACTCGGCGCACATCTACATGATGAAAATCCCTTACTCACGGGAAGTGCTGATGGAAGCGCAGAAAGAAGTGGTCCGCACCAACAAGCTTGAGTCCTGCTACATCCGGCCGATCGCCTTCTATGGCTCGGAAAAGATGGGGGTGTCACCCAAGGGTGCCAGCGTGCACGTTGCCATCGCGGCCTGGCCCTGGGGAGCCTACCTCGGAGCCGAGGCGCTCGAAAAAGGCATCCGCGTCAAAACCTCCTCCCATGCCCGCCACCATGTCAACGTCTCGATGTGCCGGGCCAAGTATTCGGGGACCTATGCCAACTCGATCCTCGCCAACCTAGAGGCCACCGAACACGGCTACGACGAGGGCCTGCTGCTCGACGTCGACGGTTTCGTGGCCGAAGGCTCGGGAGAGAACCTGTTCATCGTCAAGGACGGAAAACTCTACGAGCCGGAGCTGACCAGCGCGCTGATCGGCATCACGCGCGACTCCATCATCACCCTCGCACGCGAAATGGGCTACGAAGTTTCGTCACGGCGCATCACCCGCGACGACCTGTACATCGCCGACGAAGCATTTTTCACGGGCACCGCGGCGGAAGTCACGCCGATCCGGGAAGTCGACGGCCGCACCATCGGCGAAGGACGGCGCGGGCCGATCACCGAACGCCTGCAGAAAAAGTTCTTCGACTGCGTGAATGCCAGGACCCCGGAGCACCGCGACTGGCTGTCCCCGGTTGCCGCCTGACGCCGCCATGACACAGCCCGCCGAGAACAAATCACGCCTGATCGAAGTCACTGCCGCCGACCTGCCGCTGCACTGTCCGACGCCGGCGATGCTGCTGTGGAATGCGCATCCCCGCGTTTTCCTGCCGGTGGAAAAAACCGGCGAGGCGCTCTGCCCCTACTGCGGCACCCGCTACACCCTGAAGGGTGGCGCGGTGGCCGGCCACCACTGAACCCGGGCTGGCTGCCGTCAAGCCTGCAGGGCAGCCGCCGGCAATGAACATTCTCGTCGTCGGTCCGTCCTGGGTCGGCGACACCATACTCTCGCAACCGCTGCTGCGCCTGCTGCTGCTGCAGCACTCCGGCGCGCAGATCGATTACCTCGCGCCGCCGTGGACACTGCCCCTGCTCGCGCGCATGCCCGAAGTGCGGCAGGGCATCCACAATCCCTTCGGTCACGGCGCACTGCGGATTGCCGAACGCCGCCGCCTCGGGCTTGTGCTGCGGGCAGCACATTACGATCTTGCCGTGGTGCTGCCCAATTCGTGGAAATCGGCGCTGATCCCCTGGTTCGCCGGCATCCCCCAGCGTCGCGGATTTCGCGGTGAAGCGCGCTGGGGCCTGCTCAACGACCTGCGCCGGCTCGACGGGCAGGCGCTGCCGCAGATGGTCCAGCGCTTCGCGACACTCGGCCTGCCGGCCGGCAGCCCGCTACCCGACCCGCTGCCTCATCCCGAACTCGACTCCCCGGCCGTCACGCGGGAAGCACTGCTCGCGCGGCTCGGCCTCGACCCGCGACGGCCGGCAGTGGCCTTCTGCCCCGGCGCGGAATACGGTCCGGCAAAACGCTGGCCGGAAGCGCATTTCGCCACGCTGGCAAAATTGCTGGCCGCGCGCGGCCTCGCCGTCTGGCTGGTTGGTTCTCCGAAAGACCATCCGGTCGCCGAAACAATCCGGCAGCAATCGGAAGACGCCTGCATCAATCTCTGCGGCCGGACCGACATCGCCGAGGCCGCCGATCTGCTCGCTGCGAGCCGACTGGTGGTCAGCAACGATTCCGGTCTGATGCATGTGGCTGCTGCCGTCGGCCGTCCACTGATCGCCCTTTACGGATCCAGTTCGCCCCGCTTCACGCCACCGCTGGGCAGGGATGCGCGTGTGTTGTCCCTGGGACTCGACTGCAGCCCCTGTTTCGAACGCGAGTGCCCGCTGGGCCATCTGCGCTGCCTCAGGGAAATCTCCCCGGACCGCGTTTTCGACGAAATCGACTTTGCTAGAATCGCCGCCTGACTCGCGCAGGAGCAAAGCCGTGAAAAAGACGCTGTTCGCGACGCCTCAGGATGCCGAAGCGGCGTTCTATGATGCCTTCGTCAGGCGCGACCTGGAGGCGATGATGGAAGTGTGGTCGGACGAAGACGACATCTACTGCATCCATCCCGGCGGCGCGCGCATCAGCGGAGTCGAGAACATCCGCGAATCCTGGCGCGGGATATTTGCCGGCGGTCAAGACCTCCGTTTCAACCTGCTCGACAGCCAGCACATCCACACCATGATGCTCGCGGTGCACAGTGTCCACGAACACATCACTGTCGCCGGCCAGTCGCGCACGCCGCAACCGGTGATAGCGACCAATGTCTACCAGCGCACCGAACGCGGCTGGCGCATGGTCGCACACCATGCCGCGGCGGCGCCGGTTTCGGTGCGCGCCGCCACAAGCCCCGAACCGGCCACCAAGACCCTGCACTAGCGCGCTAACGACGATAGCCGGCAATTTCTGTCCGCAGAGCGGACTATCGGCTGATTGGCAAAAAGGCATCGGCTATACTCCGCCAGTCCGATTAGTGGACATCTCGGCGAGATGTTCCCGCGTAAGATCCCGAGTGGATGCCCGGCAGGCATCCTTGTTAACGAGCGGCGGCCGCTTGGCTGCCGTGCCCGCGCCCTCGCCGCGACCAACGACTGAAGACCATCCAGACCATGACCGATCGCAATGCCGTGAAAGAACTCGCCCTGCCCCAGCGCAGCCCCAAACCCCGCCGCCGCGGCATCACCTCGATGATCGACTTCGGTCCCGACACCTTCGGCTGGACCGGCGGCGAGCGCGGCATTGCCGACCTGCTCGACGTCGCAGCGGATTACATCGACTACGCCAAGATCTACGCCATGAACGCGCTGCTGATACCCGGTGAAACGGTCAAGCGCACGACGAAGCTCTACCTCGACGCCGGAGTGATGCCTTTCGCCGGCGGCATCCTGTTTGAATATGCCTGGCACCGCAACGAGCTTGATGGCCTTATCGCGCTGCTAAAGCGCCTCGCCATTCCCGGGCTGGAAATCTCGGAAAACTACGTGACGCTCAGTGACGATGAACGTTCACGGATGATCGACCGCTTCCAGAAGGCCGGCATCAAGGTCGTCTACGAATTCGGACGCAAGAATCCCGAAGATCCGCTGAGCCTCGACTACCTCGAGGGCATCGTGCGCGCAGTCGCCGCGCAGGGCATCCACCACGTTACCGTGGAACAGTGCGAAATGGATCTGCTCGCCAAGGACTCGCCGCAGAGCATCAAGGCGCTGTCCACCCAGGAGTGGTTCGACCACGTGGTCATCGAGGCCGACCCTTACCGCTTCCCGCAGCAGCATGTGCAGATGCTGCGCGATTTCGGCCGCGACGTTAACCTCGCCAACATCGCCCCCGGACAGGTGCTGCGCCTGGAGGGATTCCGCCAGGGCGTCGGTCGCGCGGTGAATTATTCCCTGCTGTCTGGCGACGATTCCCGGCCCGCCGGCATCGACCACTGACCCGCAGCCCTTCGTTTCAACCGACACTTCAAGAGACCAGAGACCCCATGAGCGATTCGATTTTCGGAAATCCCGACGTCATCGTCGTCGGCGCCGGCAATGCCGCCGCCTGCGCCGCCCTCGCCGCCCGCGAGTCCGGCGGCAAAGTCATCATGCTGGAAGCCGCGCCGATCGAGGAATGCGGCGGCAACAGCCGCTACACCGCAGGCGCAATGCGCGTGCTGTTCAACGGCGTGGATGACCTCAAGCAGCTGGTACCCGACCTCACCCAGGCAGAGATCGACAGCGCCGACTTCGGCACCTACACCGCGGAACAGTTCTATGACGACATGGGCCGCATCACCCAGTACCGCACCGACCCCGATCTCTGCGAGATCCTGGTCTCGCGCAGCCTCGAGACGCTGGCCTGGATGCGCAAGAAGGGCGTGAAGTTCCAGGCCAGCTTCGGCCGCCAGGCGATGAAGGTCGACGGCAAGTTCAAGTTCTTTGGCGGTCTGGCCGCGGAAACCTGGGGCGGCGGACCCGGTCTCGTGGAAAACGAGCACAAGGCCTGCGAACGCGAAGGCATCACCATTTTCTACGAAACACCGGCCACCGGTCTGATCCAGGATGAAGACGGCAAGGTGATTGGCGTGAAGGCCAGGCACAAGGGCAGGAACGTCGAGATCCGCTGCAAGGCGGTGGTGCTCGCCTGCGGCGGCTTCGAGTCGAATGCCGAGATGCGCACGCGCTATCTTGGCGCCGGATGGGACCTCGCCAAGGTCCGCGGCACGCGCTTCAACACCGGCGCCGGCATCCGCATGGCGATGGAGGCCGGCGCGCTGCCCTACGGCCACTGGTCAGGCTGCCACGCGGTGGGCTGGGACCTCAACGCGCCACCTTTCGGCGACCTCGCCGTCGGTGACAACTTCCAGAAGCACAGCTATCCGATAGGCATCATGATCAACGCCAACGGCGAGCGTTTTGTCGACGAGGGCGCCGACATCCGCAACTACACCTACGCCAAGTACGGCGCAGTGGTGCTGAACCAGCCGGGAATGTTCGCGTGGCAGGTCTTCGACGCCCAGTCGATCCCGCTGCTGCGCGATGAATACCGCATCAAGCAGGTGACCAAGGTCCGTGCCGACTCCCTCGAGGAACTCGTGAAGAAGCTCGAAGGCGTCAACGCCGAAGCCTGCCTGCGCGAGATCAAGGCGTACAACAAGGCGGTGCGCACCGACATCCCGTTCAACCTGACCGTGAAGGACGGCCGCCGCACCGAGGGCCTGAAGGTCAACAAGTCGAACTGGGCGCTGACCATCGAGCAGCCCCCGTTCGAGGCCTATGCCGTGACCTGCGGCGTGACCTTCACCTTCGGCGGCGTCAAGGTCAACGGCGATGCCAATGTCGAGGACACCGCCGGCAAGCCGATTCCCGGGCTCTATGCCGCGGGGGAAATGGTCGGCGGCCTGTTCTATCACAACTACCCCGGCGGCACGGGCCTCACCTCCGGCGCCGTTTTCGGCAAGCTCGCCGGCGGCAGCGCCGGCACCTATGCCAAGGCCCTGTGACGATGGCGCCGTTCCAGACTGTGGCCACACTCACTTGCGCCCGGGAACACCGGGCGTAAAATTCCGCAAGACCCCATGGAGGAACAACGATGAATGCACCCGCAATCAAGATCAACAAGCCCGTCCGCGAACAGGTCAGCAAGGAAGAATGGGAAGCGCGAGTCAACCTCGCCGCCTGCTACCGGCTGATGGCCGAATACGGCATGGTGGAGATGGTGGCGAACCACATCTCGGTGCGCGTGCCGGGCACCCACAATGAATTCCTGATCAACCCCTACGGCATGCTCTACGAGGAAATGACCGCTTCCTCGATGCTGAAAGTCGACCTCGAGGGCAATGTGCTGTTCAACGCCACCGAGTACGGCGTCAACCAGGCCGGTTTCGTGATCCACAGTGCCGTACATGCGGCACGCCACGATGTAGAGTGCATCATCCACACCCATACGCTGCCCGGAATGGCGGTTTCGGCAATGAAATGCGGGATCATGCCGATCGCGCAATCCTCGATGCGTTTCCTCGACATCGCCTACCACGACTACGAGGGCGTCGCCCTGCGCCTTGACGAACGCGAACGCCTGGTGGCCAACCTCGGCAACCGCGAGGCGATGGTGTTGCGCAACCACGGCCTGCTGACCGTGGGCGCCAGCATCCCCGAGTGCTTCAACAACATGTTCCGCCTCGAGCGTGCCTGCGAGCTGCAGGTGATGGCGCTGTCCTGCAACACCGAGTTGCAGCTGCCGCCGCAAGAAGTGACCCAATACACCAACAACATGATGATGCCCGGCGTGCGCCGCCGCTTTGGCCTGCTGGAATGGCCGGCGCTGCTGCGCAAGCTCGACCGCAAGGATCCCTCGTACCGCGACTGAACGGCCGGATCATCACGAAAAAAGGGCCCCGCGGGGCCCTTTTTTTACGGGATGCGAAGCCTATTTCAGCAGGCGGATCGCGAATGGGTAGCGATAATGCTCGCCCTTGGACACGGCCAGCGCGGCAAGAATGCAGAACACCAGGTTGGCGATCAGCAGCAGGGGCATCAGCAGGGCGCCGATCAGGACCACCATCAGGATGCCGGCCACGACGAAGGCGATCAGCATCGTGATCTGGAAATTCAGCGCTTCCTTGCCCTGCTCGTCGATGAACGCCGACTGGTCCTTCTTGATCAGCCAGATGATCAGCGCACCGATGAATCCGGATACGATGCCCAGCAGGTGCGCCAGCATCGCCAGATTGCGGTCGTCATTGCTCGGGGCCTGTACAGAATCGTTCATGGTTCGTCCTCCCTGTTCTGGTTGTAATTGCCGGTGAAGCCCCGCGATTGTGGCATGCCGGTACAGCCTGCGTAAACCGCGTACCATCCGCACATGCCCGAGTCCCCTACCGCATACCGTGCGCCCCGGTGGCTGCCCGGCGGCAACCTGCAGACCCTGTATCCGGCGCTGCTGGCGCCGGTACCCGCCGTCGCCTGGCACCGGGAGCGCTGGGATGCGCCCGACGGCGATTTCATCGATCTCGACTGGAGCGAGCCCCGGGACCGGAAACCGGGGATTGCGGGAAACAGGCAGCCGCTGGTGGTACTGTTTCACGGGCTTGAGGGCAGCTCGAACAGTCACTACGCGCGGGCAATGATGCATGCCGTGCAGCAGCGCGGCTGGCGTGGCGTGGTGGCGCATTTCCGCGGTTGCAGCGGCGAACTCAACCGCCTGCCGCGGGCCTATCACTCCGGCGACAGCGCGGAGATCGATTGGATCCTGCGCCGCCTGCGCGAGCGGCATGCCGGCCCGCTGTTCGCGGCCGGCGTCTCGCTCGGCGGCAACGCCCTGCTGAAATGGCTGGGTGAACAGGGCCTGGCCGCCGCCGATGTCCTGCAAGGCGCCGCCGCCATTTCCGCACCGGTGGACCTGCATGCCGCCGCCACTGCACTGGAGCGCGGCTTCAATCTCGCCTACACCAGGCACTTTCTTGCCACGATGAAACGCAAGTCCTTCGCCAAGCTGCGCGCACATCCGGAACTGTTCGACGCCGCGCGCCTGCGGGCGGCGCGCACGCTGCGCGAGTTCGACGATCTGGTCACCGCGCCACTTCACGGTTTCCGCGGCGTCGATGACTACTACAGCCGTTCCAGCAGCAAGCCATGGCTTGCGTGCATAAGCGTACCGACGCTGCTGCTCAACGCGCGCAATGATCCCTTCCTGCCGGCTGCAGCGCTTCCGGCGCCGCAGGAGTTGGCGGCCGCGGTCAGCGCGGTGTTCCCCGAAGAAGGCGGCCACGTCGGCTTCCCTAATGCGTCCGGCACCCTCGGGTGGTTGCCGCGCAGCGTGCTCGAATTCTTCAGCCGTGAATGATAAAATACGCAACTATCTGTTTTTATTGACATTTTTTTATGACCTCCTCGGCAACACCCCCAGCCTCCATATTCAAGGCCTACGATATACGCGGCATCGTCGGCGACACGCTGACTGAAGCCGGCGTCGAAACCATCGGCCGTGCGGTCGGCAGCGAAGCGCAGGCGCGCGGCCGCGACACCGTGGTGATCGGCCGCGACGGCAGGCTGTCGGGCCCTGTACTCAGCACCGCTCTGGCGCGCGGCCTGCAATCCAGCGGAGTCAATGTCATCGATGTCGGCCAGGTCGCAACACCGATGCTCTATTACGCCGCCCATGAACTGGGCACGCTGTCCGGAGTCATGGTCACCGGCTCGCACAACCCGCCGCAGTACAACGGGCTGAAGATGATGCTCGCCGGAGACACGCTGTCGGGCGAGGCCATCCAGGCGCTGCGCACGCGCATAATCAACAAGGAACTGGCTGCCGGCAGCGGAAGTTGCCGCAGCCACGACATCCGCGCCGCTTACCTCGAACGTATCGTCAGCTCGGTCAAACTGTCACGACCGATGCGCATCGCCGTCGACTGCGGCAACGGTATCGCCGGCGCCACCGCACCTGAGCTTTATCGCCGCCTGGGATGCCAGGTGGAGGAATTGTTCTGCGAAGTCGACGGCACTTTCCCCAATCACCATCCCGATCCTTCACAGCCGCACAACCTGGAAGACCTGATCTCGGCGCTGAAGGCAGGAGACGCCGAAATCGGCCTCGCATTCGACGGCGACGGCGACCGCCTCGGCGTGGTCACCAAATCCGGAAAAATTATCTACCCCGACCGCCAGCTGATGCTGTTCGCGGCCGATGTGCTGTCGCGCGTGCCTGGCGCCGAAGTCATATTCGACGTCAAGTGCACACGTCACCTGTTCGACTGGATCCGCCGGCACGGCGGCAAGCCCCTGCTGTGGAAAACCGGGCACTCCTTCATCAAGCAGAAACTCAGGGAAAGCGGCGCGCCGCTCGCGGGTGAAATGAGTGGCCACATCTTCTTAAAAGAGCGCTGGTACGGATTTGACGACGGAATGTACGCCGGCGCCCGGTTGCTGGAGATTCTCAGCCGCAGCGACAATCCCTCGGCCGTGCTCGAAGCCCTGCCCGACTCGATCAGCACGCCGGAACTGCAGTGGAAACTCGCAGAGGGCGAAAACTACACGCTGATGGAGGCCCTGCAAAAGACGGCGCAATTCCCTGCCGCAAGGGAAATCATCACCATCGACGGCCTGCGCGTTGAATACGCCGACGGCTTCGGGCTCGCCCGCCCGTCGAACACCACGCCGATCATCGTGTTGCGCTTCGAGGCCGAAAATGACGCCGCGCTGCAGCGGATCCAGGAAGATTTCCGCAAGGTTCTGCTCGCAGTCAAACCCGGAGCCACGCTACCCTTCTGATCACTCAGCCCGGGCTTTATTGACTTGACGTTCCTGCTGCAGCTATAAATCCCGCTGCCGCCAGCCGGTTCGTGGCATTTCGGCCCGATCCGTTACAACTGCTCTTCGAAAAATGCGGCCTGGAAGCGATTCGTTAAACCCATGCAGCGATCGGCCACAGGTTTCACGCTGGTTGAATTGGTCACGGTGATCGTCATTCTCAGCGTGTTGGGTTCTGTCGCATTGCCGCGACTGATCGATCTCCGCGATGATGCGCACAAGACCAATGTTGCCGGAACCGCAGCCGCCTTTGGCGCTGCCGTCCAACTTGCCTTCCTTGCCTGCCAGGCCAGAAGCTATGCCGGTCGCGACAATCTGCCGGAGTTCGGCACCGGCATCGTCGACTTCAACGCAAACTGCTTTCCGTCATCGACAAACGGCAACAACGGAAACGTTAATGCCAATCGCTGCCTGCAGGTCTGGAACGGTGTGCTGCAAGGCGCGCCGACCATCAGCACACCGGCGATAGCGACTACCGAATGGCGTGCCCAAGGTTCCGGCACGACCTGCACCTATACTTACCGCAAGGATACTGCCAATCTCCGGAGATTCACCTACAGTACCGCAACCGGCGCGATCATAATCATTAATCCGTAGACCAATCAGCACGGACGCTCGCCGCGGCAGCCATGGACCAGTCTGCGGCTACAACCTCTGTTCGACCCAGGCATGCACCGAATTCAGTGCTTCCGGCAATTTTGACGGATCGGTGCCGCCGGCCTGCGCCATGTCCGGGCGGCCACCGCCCTTGCCGCCGACCTGCTGGGCAACGAAGTTGACCAGCTCGCCGGCCTTGACCTTCGCGGTCAGGTCGGCGGTGACGCCGGCAATCAGCGTGACCTTGCCGCCGTCAGCCGCAGCAAGAACAATCGCCGCGCTCTTCAGCTTGTCCTTCAGCTTGTCCATCGCCTCGCGCAGCCCCTTGGCATCTGCACCGTCGATCGCGGCGGCAAGAATGTTGACACCCTTGACCGCAATCGCCTGCCCCGCGAGATCATCGCCCTGGCTGGAAGCCAGCTTCGACTTCAGGCGCGCCAGTTCCTTCTCGAGGTTGCGCACGTTGTCGATGATCTGGGTGATCTTCTGCCCGACTTCCTGCGGCGAGGTGCGCAATGCGGATGCCGCCCCTGCAAGCTTCTGCTCCTGTGCCTGCACCCAGGCCAGGGCGCGGTCGCCGGTGGTCGCCTCGATGCGGCGGATGCCGGCGGCAACGCCGCCCTCGGACACCACCTTGAAAAAGCCGATGTCGCCGGTGCGGCCGACGTGGGTGCCGCCGCACAGCTCGCGCGAGCTGCCGATGTCGAGCACGCGCACTTCGTCGCCGTATTTTTCTCCGAACAGCGCCATCGCGCCGTGCTTGACCGCATCATCAAACTTCATGATGCGCGCCGCGGTGGCGGCATTGGCGAGAATCTCGGCATTGACCATGGCCTCGACCCTGCGGATCTCTTCATCGGTCAGCGGCTCCATGTGCGAAAAATCGAAACGCGTCTTGTCGGCATCGACCAGTGAGCCTTTCTGCTGCACGTGAGATCCCAGCACTTCGCGCAGCGCCTTGTGCATCAGGTGGGTGGCCGAGTGATTGCGCATCGTCCTCGCGCGGCGCAGGGCGTCTACGCGCGCCGCCACCCTGTCGCCGACGCTGAGCCTGCCCGTCTCCAGCTTGCCGTGGTGTCCGAACACGTCCGACTGGATTTTCAGGGTGTCGGCGACCGCGAAGGTGCCGTGGTCGCTGACCAGCTCGCCGCCATCACCCGCCTGGCCGCCGGACTCGGCGTAAAACGGCGTGCGGTCGAGCACGATCACAGCCGCCTCGCCGTGATTGACCGACTGCACCGCGCTGCCTTCGCGGTAAATCGCCACGACCTGCGCGTCATCCACTGCCAGCGTGTCGTAACCCTTGAACTGGGTCTTCACGCCCTGGTATTCGACCGCGCTGCCCATCTGGAACTTGGAAGCGGCGCGCGCGCGTTCGCGCTGCTGCTCCATCGCCGCCTCGAAGCCGGCGTAATCCATCATCACCCCGCGCTCGCGCGCGATGTCGGCCGTGAGGTCGACCGGGAAGCCGTAGGTGTCATAGAGCTGGAACACCGTCTCGCCGTCGAGCATCTTGTCCTCGCGGGTGAGTGCGTGCTCGAGCACCTTCATGCCGTGCTCCAGCGTCTCGGCGAAACGCTCCTCCTCCTGCTTCAGGATCTGCATCACACGGTCCTGCACCTTGGGCAGTTCCGGATAGGCCTCGCCCATCGCCTTCGACAGGTCGGGCACGACCTTGTGGAAAAAGGGCTTGGTCTGGCCCAGCTTGTAGCCGTGGCGGATGGCGCGGCGGATGATACGGCGCAGCACGTAACCGCGTCCTTCGTTGCCGGGAATCACGCCATCGACGATCAGGAAGGCACAGGCACGGATGTGGTCGGCGATGACCTTCAGCGAGTTGTTGTGCAGGTCTCCGGCGCCGGTTTCGCGTGCAGCCGCCTTGATCAGTGCCTGGAACAGGTCAATCTCGTAATTCGAGTGCACACCCTGCAGCACTGCGGCGATGCGCTCGAGCCCCATGCCGGTGTCGACCGAGGGCTTGGGCAGCGGATGCAGCACGCCCTTGTCGTCGCGGTTGAACTGCATGAACACCAGGTTCCAGATCTCGATGTAGCGGTCGCCATCGGCATCCTTGGATCCGGGCGGGCCGCCTTCGACCTCGTCGCCGTGGTCGTAGAAAATCTCGCTGCAGGGACCGCAGGGGCCGGTGTCCGCCATCTGCCAGAAATTGTCGGAGCCGCCGCCCGGCTTGTCGCCGATGCGCACGATGCGCTCCTGCGGAACGCCGATCTCCTTCGCCCAGATGTCATAGGCCTCGTCGTCAGTCTGGTAGACGGTGACCCAGAGCTTGTCCTTCGGCAGCCTGTAGACCGAGTTCAGCAGCTCCCAGGCGTACTGGATGGCGTCCTTCTTGAAATAATCACCGAAGGAGAAATTGCCGAGCATCTCGAAAAAGGTGTGGTGGCGCGCGGTATAGCCGACGTTCTCGAGGTCGTTGTGCTTGCCGCCGGCGCGCAGGCTGCGCTGCGAAGTCGTCGCGCGCGTGTAAGGCCGGGTTTCCTGGCCGAGAAACACATCCTTGAACTGCACCATGCCCGAGTTGGTGAACAGCAGCGTCGGATCGTTGCCCGGCACCAGGGGGCTGGAAGCCACGATGGCATGGCCCTTGGACTCGAAGTACTTGAGGAACTTGTCGCGGATTTCTGCGGATTTCATGCGGATGCGCCGATAGGTTTGCGTAAGGCGCAGATTTTAAACCAGTTTTACCGCATCAACCGGCACCGCTGCGCGGCTGGACACCGCCTCCCGGCTGCCGCGGGCACCCGGGGGAATCAACAGCCAGGGACTTCAGTTGGATTTGTGCGAAACCGCGAGCACCAGCGGTTGCCCGCTGCCCAGAACCTGCTGCTGCACGGCACTGTCCCGGGCGGGACCTGTCTGCGCGGCAGGAGACATGGCCGGTGCCATGGTGTCGGGTGCCACATCGTGCCCTATGAACAGGCTCAGCACGGCAATCACCATCGCGGAATAAAACACAAAGGCATCACGGTCTCTGGTCATTTTGTTCGCCTCATTCATCATGGTCACCCGCGCCCCGGAACAGTTTCACGATCACCTCGCTGCCGAAACCCCGGCCGAGGAGAAATCTCGCCTGCTTCGCCCGCTCCGCTGCATTCGTTGGAGGCGCGCGGAACTTCCTTTTCCACACCGCCCGCGCCGCCTCCAGCTCGCCCTCCTTCAGCGCAGCCAGCGCTGCGGCAGCAGTTTCCGCTGGCACGCCCTTCACTTCCAGATCGCGGCGGATGCGTGCCGGGCCGTAGCGGCCGCGCCGCGCATGCACGATCTGTTCGGCGGCGCGCTGCTCTGACAACCAGCCGCGTTGCGCAAAGTCATTGAGGATCTGCGCAACCTCGGCCTCCGACTCAGCGTGCGGCGCGAGCTTGAGCGCCAGTTCGTGGCGGGTATGCTCGCGCCGCGCCAAGTGCCTAAGTGCGCGTGCCCGGAGACTGGGTTCTTTGGCTGGCATGCCGCCTGTCGCCGCAGGCGGTCCGGATTACTGTCCCGACGCCTTTTTGCGCGCCGCCGGGTCGGACTCGACCACTTCCAGCGCGGCCTTTTCCTTCTTCACCTGCGGGCCGCCGTTGATGCCCAGCACCGCGCGGATCTTGGCTTCGATTTCGTCGGCGATTTTCGGATTCTCGCGCAGCCAGTCACGGGTGTTGTCCTTGCCCTGGCCGATGCGGTCCTTGCCATAGGAATACCAGGCGCCGGACTTCTCGATGATGTTGTGGGCCACGCCGAGTTCGATGATCTCGCCCTCGCGCGAAATGCCCTCGCCGTAAAGGATATCGAACTCGGCCTGGCGGAACGGCGGCGCCACCTTGTTCTTGACGATCTTGGCGCGGGTCTCGGATCCGATGACCTCCTCGCCCTTCTTGATCGAGCCGATACGGCGGATGTCGATGCGCACCGACGCGTAGAACTTGAGCGCGTTGCCGCCGGTGGTGGTTTCCGGATTGCCGAACATGACGCCGATCTTCATGCGGATCTGGTTGATGAAAATCACCAGCGTGTTCGAGCGCTTGATGTTCGCGGTGAGCTTCCTCAGCGCCTGCGACATCAGCCGCGCCTGCAGGCCCATCTGCGGTTCGCCCATCTCGCCTTCGATCTCGGCGCGCGGCACCAGTGCCGCCACCGAGTCGATCACCACCACGTCGACCGAGCCCGAACGCACCAGCATGTCGGCGATTTCCAGCGCCTGCTCGCCGTTGTCGGGCTGGGAAATGATCAGCTCATCGACCTTCACGCCCAGCTTGGCGGCGTACTGCGGATCAAGCGCGTGTTCGGCATCGATGAACGCCGCCGAGCCGCCCAGTTTCTGCATCTGCGCGATCACCGACAGCGTCAGCGTGGTCTTGCCCGAGGATTCCGGACCATAGATCTCGACGACGCGGCCGCGCGGCAGCCCGCCTATGCCGAGCCCGATGTCGAGGCCCAGCGAACCCGTCGACACCGCCTGGATGTCGCGCGCGATGTCCGACTCGCCCATGCGCATCACCGAACCCTTGCCGAACTGCTTCTCGATCTGCGACAGCGCCGCTGCCAGTGCCTTGGTCTTGTTTTCGTCCATGATGTCCTCTTCCGTGTCCTGGTGTCCTGTGTTGAACGGTGTGCTGCAACTCAGCTGACGGCTCGCATTATACACATTTTGCGGTCATGTGCTGGTTATTTATACAGTAGTGTTGAAAAAACCAGCTAAATTAATAAATAATGTTTAAAAACAACAACTTAAAATCTATTTTTTATTCATGATTGTTGCCGGAAGCAGTCCCAGAACGCCCTCCAGCGCAGTCCGCACCGCGGCCCGCCGCACCGCCTCGCGGTCGCCGGAAAAATGCAGCGTCGCACTTTTCGGCTCGCCGTTCTTGACGCCCCAGGCGAAGCACACCGTGCCCACCGGTTTCTGCGGTGTGCCGCCGTCGGGCCCCGCGGTACCGCTGACCGCCACCGCCACCTGCGCGTGGCTGTTGGCGAGCGCACCGGCGACCATTTCGCGCACCACCGGCTCCGACACCGCGCCATGCGCGCCCAGCGTGTCCTGGCTGACGCCGAGCATCTCCCGCTTCGAGATATAGGTGTAACTGACAAAGCCGCGTTCGAACCATTGCGAGCTGCCCGGCACCGCGGTCACCGCCTGCGCCACCCAGCCGCCGGTGCAGGATTCCGCGGTCGCCAGCATCAGGCCCTGCGCCTTCAGCGCCTCGCCGACCTTCACCGCCAGTTCAAAAATAACCCTGTCCGGCATCATCACCTCCTTCGTCTAAGAGAGCCAGGCATAGGCGCCCGCGATCACCAGCAGCGTGTATCCCGCAGCCAGCAGGTCGTCCCACATCACGCCGAAGCCGTTCTTCAGCACGCGGTCATAGTAGCGAATGGGCGGCGGCTTGAAGATGTCGAACAGGCGGAAGGCGAGGAAGGCGAAAGCCTGCCAGTAGCCGGTCGCCGGCACGAAGAAAAGCACCAGCAGGAAAGCCACCGTCTCGTCCCAAACCATGCCGCCGTGGTCGGCGACGCCCAGCGCGCGTCCGGTCACCGCCGAGGCCCAGACGCCGAGCCAGAACAGCGCGAGGATCAGCACCAGGAAAGCCCAGGGATCAAGCAGCGGTGACAGCACATGAAACAGCGGCAACGCGAGCAAGGTGCCGAAAGTGCCCGGCGCCGCCGGCGACAGGCCGACACCGCCGCCGAAGGCGATGAAATGCGCCGGGTGGCGACAGACAAAACGCAGCGAAGGGCGGGCGAAAGTTTCAGCCAAAGTGGTCAAACCCCCTCGCAGGAATCACCAGTGGCAATCCGTCGCAATCAACCACCGCGACGCTGCAAACGCCCGCGGGCGCACGGATCACCCGCCCGATGCGCATCACCCGCGTGCGTGCGCGCGCCGCTGCCTGCTCTACCGCTGCGCGCTTCGCCGGTGCCGCGGTGAAACAAAGCTCGTAATCGTCGCCGCCGCCGAGCACCGCGGCGAGCCCAGCCGGGCGCTCCAGGCAGCGCCGCAGCAGCGGCGACAGCGGCAGGCGCTCCAGCGCAATGACCGCGGCGACCTTCGAGCGCTCGCAAATGTGCCCCAGATCGGCAAGCAGGCCGTCGGACACGTCTATCGCGCTGCGCGCGATACCACGCAAGGCCAGTCCCAGCGCGACGCGCGGCAGCGGCCGGTCGAGACGCTGCTGCACCCGTTTCAGTTCGGCGGGCTTCAATTTGATGCGTTTCGTTTTGGCCGCCAGCGCCAGCGCAGCATCGCCCAGCGTGCCCGACACCCAGATGTCGTCGCCCGGTTGCGCGCCGTCGCGGCGCAAGGCCTGCCTTGCCGGCACTTCACCGATGATCTGCACGCAGAGATTCAGCGGTCCGCGGGTGGTGTCGCCGCCGATCAGGTCCACGCCGTGTTTGCGCGCGAGTTTCATGAAACCGCGCGACATCGCCGCCACCCAGCGGGCATCCGCCTTCGGCAGCGCGATGCCCAGCGTTGCCCAGCGCGGCTGGGCACCCATCGCAGCCATGTCCGACAGGTTCACTGCCAGCGCCTTGTGGCCGACGGACTCCGGATCGGCATCCATGAAGAAATGCCGGCCGCCGACCAGCATGTCGGCAGCCACCGCCAGCACCTGGCCGCGCGAGGGACGTACCAGCGCCGCATCGTCGCCGACGCCAAGCAGGGTACGCGGAGCCGCATGGGTGAAATGATCGGCAATGAGCCTGAATTCGGAAGACATGTTCAGGACACTGCCGTCCGCGAAACTCCGCCCGGCACACAAGCCGATGCGCGGTCGCGCGCGATGATCACGCCGCATGAATCATTCTTCGATCGCCCTGCTGCATCCATCCTGTTTTTTCCCGTCTGCACGGACTGAAATCCAGGTTCCGGTTTTACCAGAAAACCCGCCGCCGGCGCCCTTGATGCGGCGATATCGGCCTGCGGGTTCTTCCATCGGCATTTTTGGTGCAGAATGCGCGGCTTCGACTCAACCCCGGAACGGAAGAATCCACAACATGAACGCATCATCGCATCTCGTCCGCCTTGCCTTCGCCACCGCCGCCGCATTGGGACTCGCCGCAACGCCGGCCGCCGCGCAGAACTATCCGGGCAAGCCCGTGCGCATCATCGCGCCCTTTCCCGCCGGCGGCTCCTCGGACCTCGTCGCGCGCATCCTCGCGCAAAAGCTCACCGAAATGAACGGCCAGCAGTTTCTCGTCGACAACCGTCCCGGATCCGGCGGCACGCTCGGCACCGAGATTGCCGCAAGGTCGCCCGCCGACGGCTACACGCTGTCGGTCGGCAACATTTCGCCGCTCGCCGTGAATGCCGCGCTGAGGAAGCTGGCCTATGACCCGGTCAACGACTTCGCGCCGATCGCGCTCTCCGCCACCGGCACCACGGCACTGGTGGTGCATCCCTCGCTGCCGGTACGTTCGGTGAAGGACATCATCACGCTGGCGAAGTCCAGGCCCGGCCAGCTCAACTACGGCTCGGGCGGCAGCGGCACGCCGGCCCACCTCACCGGCGAACTGTTCCGCCACATGGCCAAGGTCAACATCGTGCACGTGCCGTACAAGGGCACCGGGCAGTCGGTCAACGACCTCATCGCCGGCCACATCCAGCTCATCTTCGGCAGCATGCCGGTCGCGCTGCCGCATGTGAAAACCGGACGCCTGCGCGGCATCGCGGTGACCAGCGAGAAGCGTTCGTCGCTTGCGCCTGAACTGCCGGCCGTCGCCGAAACCATCCCCGGCTTCCAGTTTGACAGCTGGTGGGGCCTCGTCGCCCCGGCGAAGACGCCCAACGACATCATCATGAAACTCAACGGCCAGCTGCTGCAGATCGTCAAGCAGCAGGATGTCAAGGAGCGCTTTGCCGCCCTCGGCCTCGAACCCGCAGGCACCTCGCCGCAGCAGTACGCAACCTTCATCAAGTCGGAAATCGACAAGGTTGCGCGCATTGCCAAGGCCATCGGCCTGAAGCCGGAATAAACGCGATTCTCCAGAAGGGGGCATCATGAGGGTCATCGGTACCGCAGCAAGCGCGCTGCTCGCATTTGCCGTAACAACAGATGCGGAAGCGCAATCCTGGCCCGCCCGGCCGATTCGCATGATCGCGCCAATATCGGCCGGCGGTGGTGCCGACGTTGCAGCCCGCCTGCTGGCAAAAGCGATGGGCGAGACATTGAATCAGCAGGTCGTCGTTGAGAACCGCCCCGGAGGCGGCAGCGTGCTGGGAACCACCACTGCGGCAAGCGCAACCGCCGACGGCCATACCCTGCTGTGGATCTCCGGCGCGCATGCAATCAATGCAGCCTTCAATCGCAGCCTTCCCTATGACTCGATGAAAAGTTTCGAACCGGTCGGGCTGTTCGCGAAAATGCCGCTGGTGCTGATTGTCCATCCCGGCATGGGCGCAAAATCCGTACCGGAACTGCTGAACCTGGTCAGGGCAAGTCCCGGCAAGTACAACTATGCCAGCAGCGGCATCGGCAGCGCCTCGCATCTCGGCATCGAAATGCTCAAGCTGGGCGCAAATCTCGACATGGTCAATATCAGTTACAAAGGCGCCGCGCCGTCGCTCGCCGCGCTCGTCGGCGGTGAAGTGCAAATGGCGATGCTGGGCCCGCTCTCCGTAAAACCCCATATCGCTTCAGGCAAGGTGCGCCCGCTAGCGGTGACCACCGCCAAACGCTCGGTTGCATTCCCGGGACTGCCCGCCCTGGGAGAAAGCGTGCCAAATTACGAAATGACCAGCTGGTACGGCATGCTCGTGCCTGGCGGCACCCCGACGGACATCGTCGCCCGGCTGAATGCCGCCATGTCGGCGGCGCAATCCGACAAGGCGGTGATCGACAATCTCGGTGCCGAAGGAGCGGAACTGCCCAAAACCACGCCTCGTGAATTCCGGCAGTTCCTGCAATCTGAAATCGTCCGCTACTCGGATTTACGCCAGAAGCTCGGCATCAGGCTCCAATGACAACAAGTAAACCGGCTTCCGCCGCAGGGAGATCATCAGTGGCCACCGCCCGCATCAACGGCATCGAAATACCCCACGAAGTCCTCGGCAGCGGCGGACCCTGGGTTGCGCTGATGCCGGGCGGGCGGCGCGGCATGGCGGAAATCCGCTCGCTGGCGGCGCGCGTCGCCGCGAGCGGCTGTCGCGTGCTGATCCACGACCGGCGCAACTGCGGCGCAGCGCAGGTTTCCGCCGGCGGCGGGGGCACCGAACACGAACTCTGGGCGGACGACCTGCACGCGCTGCTGCAACATCTGGGCGCGCTGCCTGCGGTCATCGGCGGCAGTTCCTCGGGTTGCCGGATGTCGCTCGACTTCGCGCTGCGCTACCCGCAGGCGGTGCGCGGGCTGCTGCTGTGGCGGGTCACCGGCGGCGCCTTCGCGGTGCAGCGCCTGACCGAAAAGTACTATGGCGAATACATCCGTGCAGCGCAGGACGGCGGCATGGCCGCGGTCTGCGAGACGGAACATTTCCGCGAGCTGATCGCCGCGCGCCCGGCCAACCGCGACGCGCTGATGGCCATGGATCCGGCGCAATTCATCAGCGCGATGCGCGAATGGGAACGCCAGTTCCGCGTCGGTGGCGGAGAGCCGGTGATCGGTGCCAGCGCGGAACAACTGCAGTCGATCTCCGTGCCGGCCTGTGTCGTGCCGGGCAACGACCGCACGCACCCGCGTGCCGCGGCGGAAAAACTCGCCCGCCTGGTGCCGAAGGCCGAACTGCACTCGCTGATGGGCGCAGACCTCGCTGTCGACGTCGATCCGGCCGCGAACTGGGACCTGAAGGAAGCTGAACTCGCGGCAATCCTCACCGGCGGTTTGCGCCGGATGGTTGCCTAGACTTTCTGTTCGCCGGAAGCGGCCTTCTCCGCCTGCTCCTGCTGCATGCGCCGGGATTCAGCCATGAATTCGGCGTATTTGCGCTTCATCTGCTGCGGCATCCAGAAATCCACCGCGGCGAAACCGAAGAAGAACAGCATCATCACGGTGCGTGTGCCCTGCTCCAGCTCGCCGCCGTAGAGCAGCACCCAGAAACCGAGCACCAGGTTCAGCAACCCGGCAAAATAGAACACGTAAACGCGTTTCTTCAGCTTTGCGTCGAGTTCGTCGTTCATCGTTCCTTCTCCAGTCCTCAGCCTCGGCCTGCCTGTACTTCCGGCGCGCGCAGCTGCGCCGCCATCTTGTCGAGCACGCCGTTGACGTACTTGTGGCCATCGGTGCCGCCAAACGATTTGGCGAGCTCGATCGCCTCGTTGATCACCACCCGGTACGGCACTTCCGGGCAGTGCTTGAATTCGAAACCCGCGAGCAGCAGGATGCCGCGCTCCACCGGTGACAGGCTCTTGTAGGCGCGGTCGAGCAGCGGCGCAATGATCTGCTCCATCTCCGCCGCGCCGGCCACCGCGCCGTCGAGCAGCCTCGTGAAGTACTCGGTATCAATCGTGCCGAAATCATCGGCTTCGCCGAGCTGCGCGGCGATGGTCACCGGCTCGGTACCCGCGAGCTGCCATTGATAGAGACCCTGCAGCGCAAATTCACGCGAACGACGGCGATTCGATTTCATTTTCTTCCGGTGTGGCGGCCACACACCGTGCGGCACAATTTATCGTTTAAAAACAGATACTTACAAAATACGTCGTTCAGGTGTTTTCGGCGTCGCGGCGCAGGCGCTGCATCAACCGCGCCATCTCCACCGCGGCCAGCGCGCAGTCAGCGCCTTTCTGCGCCATGCGCACCTCGGCCTGGTCATCGTCCTCGGTGGTGAGAATGCCGTTGGCCACCGGCACGCCGGTCTCCAGCTGCACCTCGGTGATGCCGCGCGAGGATTCATTGGACACGATTTCGAAGTGATAGGTTTCGCCGCGGATCACCGCGCCCAGCGCCACCAGCGCGTCGTAGTGCCCGCTGATCGCCATCGCCTTCAGTGCCAGCGGGATCTCCAGAGCGCCCGGAACGCTGACGATGCGCATGTCCTCTTTGGCGACGCCCATTTTCACCAGCGCCGCGGTGCAGGCCGACAGCAAGCCGTCACCGACGTCGACGTTGAAGCGCCCCATCACGATGCCGATGCGCAGGCCCTTGCCGTCGTGCTCCGGTTCCAGTTCCTCGATGTCGTCAAAACGCGCCATGTCGCTCACCCAATCACTTAATCACTTAATCACTTAATCACTCGATTACCCGGTCACGCCTTGCCCGGCGGCTGAATATAACCCGTTACCTCAAGGTCGAAACCGGCCATGCTCGGCATGCGCAGCGGCTGCGCCAGCACGCGCATTTTCTTGACGCCGAGGTCGCGCAGGATCTGCGCACCGATGCCGTAGTTGCGCAGCACGATCTTCGCCGGGCTGCCGCGCTCGTGCTGGGGCCGCGCGCGCTCGAGCAGTTCCGCCGCGGTCTCCTGCCGATGCAGCAGGATGATCACGCCGCGGCCTTCGCGGGCGATCGCCGCCATCGCGTCATGCAGATTCCAGGAATGGCGGGTCGCGCCGGTGTCAAGCAGGTCGATCAGCGACACCGGCTCGTGCACCCGCACCGGCACCTCGTCCTTCGCGGTGAAGCTGCCGCGCACCAGCGCAAGATGGGTCTGCTGGCCCGCGGTTTCGGTATAGGCGATCAGCCGGAATTTGCCGTGGGCCGTCTCGATGTCGCGCTCGGTGGCGCGCTTTACCAGCGATTCGGTGGCGCTGCGGTACTGGATCAGGTCGGTGATGGTGCCGATCTTCAGACCGTGCTCGGCGGCGAAGGGAATCAGGTCCGGCAGCCGCGCCATCTCGCCGTTGTCCTTGAGGATTTCGCAGATCACCGCCGCCGGCATCAGTCCCGCCAGCCGCGCGAGGTCACAACCGGCCTCGGTATGCCCGGCGCGCACCAGCGTTCCGCCGTTCTGCGCCATCAGCGGGAAAATGTGCCCCGGCTGCACGATGTCGGCGGGACTGGCATCGGCGCGGATCGCCGCCTGCACCGTCTTCGCGCGGTCGGCCGCCGAAATGCCGGTGGTGACGCCCTCCGCCGCCTCGATCGACAGCGTGAAATTGGTGCCCATCGGCGAGCGGTTGTTGCTGACCATCAGCGGCAGGTTGAGCTGCCGGCAGCGTTCCTCGGTCAGCGTCAGGCAGATCAGGCCGCGGCCGAACCTCGCCATGAAATTGATGGTCTCCGCCGTCGCGAATTCCGCGGCCAGCACCAGGTCGCCCTCGTTTTCGCGGTCTTCCTCGTCAACGAGCACCACCATGCGCCCGGCGCGCATCTCGGCGATGATTTCCTCGGTAGGGCTGATCGCCACGTCGTTTTTTCCTGATTTCAAGATCCAGTTTCCTTGCCTGCGGCTGTTTCGTTCAGCCGCTCCACATACCGCGCCAGCATGTCCACTTCCAGATTGACCTTCGCACCCGGCTGCAGGTTCTGCAGCGTGGTCGCGCCGAGGGTGTGCGGGATCAGGTTGACCTCGAAACTGTCGCCGTCCACCGCATTCACCGTCAGGCTGACGCCGTCCACCGCCACCGAACCCTTGCGCGCGATGTAGCGCGCGATGGCCCGCGGGGCTTCAATGACGAGGCGCCGATTATCCCCCACCGCGTCGAAGCGCGATACCGTGCCCGTGCCGTCGACATGCCCGGTCACCAGGTGGCCACCGAGACGGTCGGCCAGCCGCAAGGCCTTTTCGAGATTGACCGGTGCGCCCGCGGCAAAACCGGCGACCACCGACAGCGTGGCCTGCGACACCTCGGCCTCGAAATGACTGCGGTCGAAGGCCACCACCGTCAGGCACACGCCGCTGACCGCGATGCTGTCGCCCAATGCGACGTCAGCCATGTCCAGTCCTGCGGTATCGATGTGCAGGCGCAGGCCGCCCGGGGCCGGATCGGTTTTCGCGATGCGGCCAACGGCCGCGACGATGCCGGTGAACATTAACCGGGCCTCGCCAGTATGCGCAGGTCGTCGCCGATGCGTGCCACGTCGGTGATCTTCAGCTTGCGCCGCCCGGCGAGGTTTTCCAGCGGCGGCAGGTGAAACATGCCCTGCGCGGTGTCGCCGAGAATGCAGGGCGCGAAATAGACCAGCAATTCGTCGACCAACCCTTCATCAAGCAGGGAACCGTTCAGCTTGTGTCCGGCCTCGACATGCACCTCGTTGCAGCCGCGCCGCGCCAGCTCCTGCAGCAACGCCGGCAGTTCAACCTTGCCCTCGTGGTTGGGCAGCACCACGACTTCGGCGCCCTTCGCCCGCAGCGCCACCGAGCGCGGCACATCGGCGCCGGCCGCAGCGATGATCGTGCCCGGCCCGAGTATTTTCGCCGTCAGCGGCGTCTGCATCCGGCTGTCGACCACCACGCGCAGCGGCTGACGTGTGGTCTGCACCTCGCGCACATTGAGCTGCGGATCATCATCCTTGACCGTGCCGACACCCGTCAGCACCGCGCAGGCGCGCGCGCGCCAGGCATGGCCGTCGCGGCGCGCATCGCCACCGGTGATCCACTGGCTCCGGCCGTTGGCCAGCGCGGTGCGGCCGTCGAGGCTCGCCGCGACCTTCATCCTCACCCAGGGCGTGCCGCGGCTCATTCGCGAGACAAATCCGATGTTGAGTTCGCGTGCCTCGGCTTCCATCAGGCCGACATCGACCGTGATGCCGGCGGCGCGCAGCTGTTCGAAACCCTTGCCCGCGGTCTGCGGATTCGGGTCCTGCATCGCCGCAACCACCCGTGCCGGCTTCGCCTTCAGCAGCGCGTCTACGCAGGGCGGCGTGCGGCCGTGGTGGGCACAGGGCTCCAACGTCACGTAAAGCGTCGCGCCGGCGGCCTTCTTGCGCGCATGCTCCAGCGCGATCGCCTCGGCATGCGCGGCGCCGGCCTTTTCGTGCCAGCCCTCGCCGACCACCTGGCCGTCCCTGACGATCACGCAGCCCACGCGCGGATTCGGCGTGGTCGTGTAAAGCCCGCGCGCCGCGAGTTCCAGCGCATAAGCCATGTGGCGATGATCGTCGGGAGTGAACATGTCGGATTCAGCCTGCGCCGTTACGGCGGTAAGGACTACTTGCGGCCCGGCTTGCGCACTTCCTTGATGGCGTCGGTGAAATCATCGACGCCCTGGAAGCTGCGGTAGACGGAGGCAAAGCGGATGTAGGCCACTTCATCGAGTTTTTTCAGTTCGCGCATCACCATCTCGCCGACCCGCCGCGCCGGCACCTCGCGCTCGCCCAGCGACAGCAGCTCATTGGTCAGCGTTCCGATGGCCTCGTCGACCAGCGGCGTCGGCACCGGGCGCTTGTGCAGCGCGCGCATGAAGCTGGTACGCAGCTTGCCGAGGTCGAACTCGGCGCGGCTGCCGTCCTGCTTGACCACCTGCGGCATGCGCAGTTCGACGGTTTCGTAGGTCGTGAAGCGCTTGCTGCAGGCCACGCACTTGCGGCGGCGGCGGATGGTGTCCCCGTCATCGCTCTCGCGGGAGTCGATGACCTGGGTTTCGTCCGATTTGCAGAAGGGACACTTCATCGGTTCTGTGAGGAGTGAGGAGTGAGGAGTGAGGAGCGAAAACCGCCATGTCCGCGTTTTGCGCTTGATCCGCTCATCGTTATCGCTTGTAGACCGGGAAGCGGTCGCACAGCGCCTTGACCTCACCGCGCACGCGATTGATCACCGCCTCGTCCTGCGGCGCGTCGAGCACGTCGGCGATCAGGCCGCCGAGTTTTTCGGCCTCGGCTGCTCCGAAACCGCGGGTGGTCATCGCCGGCGAGCCGATGCGCACGCCGCTGGTCACCATCGGCGGACGGGTGTCGTTGGGCACCGCGTTCTTGTTGACCGTCATGTGCGCGCGGCCCAGCGCCTGCTCGGCCTCGATGCCGGTCACCGGCTTGTCGCGCAGGTCGAGCAGGAACAGGTGGCAGTCGGTACGGCCGGAGACGATGCGGTAGCCGCGGCCCTGCAGCACCTTCGCCATCAGGCGCGCGTTGTCGAGCACCTGCTGCTGGTAGGCGCGGAACTCCGGGCTCATCGCCTCCTTCAGCGCCACCGCCTTGGCAGCGATGACATGCATCAGCGGCCCGCCCTGCGAGCCGGGAAACACCGCGGAATTGAGAATCTTCTCGTGCTCGGCGCCGGCGAGGATCAGCCCGCCGCGCGGGCCGCGCAGCGTCTTGTGCGTGGTCGTGGTCACGAAATGGGCGATGCCGACCGGGCTCGGGTAGAGGCCCGCGGCGACCAGGCCGGCGTAATGCGCCATGTCCGCCATCAGCAAAGCGCCGACACTGTCGGCAATCTCGCGGAATTTTTTCCAGTCGATCACCAGCGAGTAGGCGGAGGCGCCGGCGACGATCAGCTTCGGCTTGTGGGTCTTCGCCAGTTCGGCGACTTCGTCATAGTTGATGGCCTGGGTCTGCGGATCGAGGCCGTAACTCACGGCGTTGTAGTACTTGCCGCTGATGTTGACCTTGGCGCCATGGGTCAGGTGTCCGCCGTCGGACAGCCGCATGCCGAGGATGGTGTCGCCGGGCTTCAGCACCGCGAGAAACACCGCGGCATTGGCCTGCGCGCCGGAATGCGGCTGGACGTTGGCGTAACCGGCCTTGAACAGCGCCTTGGCGCGCTCGATCGCCAGCGTTTCCGCGATGTCCACGTATTCGCAGCCGCCGTAGTAGCGCTTGCCGGGATAACCCTCGGCGTACTTGTTGGTCAGCACCGAACCCTGGGCCTGCAGCACCGCCGGGCTCGCGTAGTTTTCCGAGGCGATCAGCTCGATGTGGTCTTCCTGGCGCTGCGCTTCCTGGCTGATGGCCCGGAACAGTTCGGGATCGGTGGCTTCGAGGGTGCTGTTGAACAGGGACATGAAAAATGCTCGCGGGTTGCCGGTTGTGGCCGAAATGGCCGGAACAGGCCCGGATTTTATCATGCGGAACAGCCACTTTCCCCTGCTGGCACAGCCCCTTAGCCCTTATGATGTCGGCTTCCGCAAGGGGACTATCCGCATCATGAAACCGCTGCTGGCACTGTCGCGCGCGATCGACGCACTGAACGAAGCCGTCGGGCGCGGTGCCTGCTGGCTGGTCCTGCTGTGCATCCTGATCAGCGCCGGCAACGCGGTGTCCCGCTACGGTTTCAGCTACAGCTCCAACGGCCTGCTCGAAATCCAGTGGTATCTCTACACGCTGGTGTTCCTCGGCGCCGCCGGATACACGCTGAAGCACAACGCCCATGTGCGCATCGACCTCGTTGCCGGGCGCCTGTCGCCGCGGGCACAGGCCTGGATCGACATTTTCGGCCATGTCTTCATGCTGCTGCCGGTCAGCGCGATCATGCTCTGGTTCGGCTGGGAAGCCTTCCTCGAGTCATACCGCATCGGCGAAATGTCCACCGACGCCGGCGGCCTGCTTCGCTGGCCGATCAAGTTCGTGGTGCCTGCGGCCTTCGCGCTGCTGATACTGCAAGGCCTGTCGGAGACGATCAAGAAGTTCGCGCTGCTTGGCGGCAAAGACACGACTGCGACGGAACGCTGAGATGGCATCCTCGTCCACGAAACTTCAGCCCGTCATTCCGGCGCGCCCCGAAGGAAGTCCCCTTGGGGGGAAAGCCGGAATCCAGTGCGGGCAGACACAAAACCCCTGGACCCCGGCTTTCGCCGGGGTGACGGTAGATTAAAGGCCGGCCCAGACCATGGCCTTCGAACTGATGGCACCGCTGATGTTTGTCGGCCTCGCCGCGCTGCTGCTGCTCGGCTACCCGGTCGCCTTCGCGCTCGCGGCCAACGGCCTGCTGTTCGCCTTCATCGGTTTCGAGCTCGGCATGCTGCAGCCGGAACTGCTGCAGGCGCTGCCGCAGCGGCTCTACGGCATCATGGCCAACCCGCTGCTGCTGGCGATCCCCTTCTTCACCTTCATGGGTCTCGTGCTCGAGCGCAGCGGCATGGCGGAAGACCTGCTCGACACCGTCGGCCAGATCTTCGGCCCGCTGCGCGGCGGCGTCGCCTACGCGGTAATTCTGGTCGGCGCGCTGCTCGCGGCGACCACCGGCGTCATCGCCGCCTCGGTGATCGCGATGGGCCTCATTTCGCTGCCGGTGATGCTGCGCTACAAGTATTCGCCGCGGCTCGCCAGCGGCGTGATCTGCGCTTCCGGCTCGCTGGCACAGATCATCCCGCCGTCGATCGTGCTGATCGTGCTCGCCGACGTGCTCGGTGCCTCCGTCGGCGACATGTACGCCGGCGCGGTGCTGCCGGGCCTGCTGCTGGTGATGCTGCTGCTCGGCTACGTCTTCATCACCACCATGGTCAACCCCGCCGCCGCCCCCGCATTGCCGCCGGAGGCCCGCCGCCTGCGCGGCGCGGCGCTGTGGCGCCACGCGCTGCTGGTGATGGTGCCGCCGCTGGTTCTGATTTTTCTGGTGCTGGGCTCAATCTTCGCCGGCATCGCCACGCCCTCCGAAGGCGGCGCGCTGGGCGCGGTCGGCGCGCTGGCACTCGCCGCAGCCCGCAAACGCCTCCAACTGAAAATGCTGCGCGAGGCGCTCGACGCGACGACCAGACTCTCCAGCTTCGTGATGTTCATCCTGATCGGCTCGACGGTGTTCGCGCTGACCTTCCGCGCGGTCAACGGCGACCTCTGGGTGGAACGCCTGTTCACGCTGGTGCCCGGCGGCGAGGTCGGCTTTCTCGTGGTCGTGCACCTGATGATTTTCGTGCTCGGCTTCTTCCTCGATTTCTTCGAGATCGCCTTCATCCTGCTGCCGCTGCTCGCGCCGGTGGCCGCCAAGCTCGGCATCGACCCGGTGTGGTTCGCGGTGATGATCGGCATCAACCTGCAGACCTCCTTCCTGACGCCGCCCTTCGGCTTCGCGCTGTTCTACCTGAGAAGCGTCGCCCCGAAACAGATCAGCACCGGCGACATCTACAGGGGCGTGCTGCCCTTCATCATCGTGCAGCTCATCGCGCTGCTGCTGGTGATCAGTTACCCGCAGCTGGTCAGCGCCTTCAGTGACAAGCCGTCAACGCAGGACATCGGCAACATCGAGATCAACATTCCTTCCGATGGCGCGCCCGACAAGCCGGGCGCCGACGGCATGACCCGGGAAGAACGATCAGCTTCGGAGATCGAACGCATGCTGCGCGAGGGAAAATAAAAATATCAATATAATCAAATAGTTATTATCAACACTCTGGAATACAATCATTCGTCGTTTCACGTCCGTCACCAGACCATTTATTGCCGGCCCTGTAAAATCGCCGGGCAAGGAGATTTCGACATGAACCAGACTTTTACCGCCGTTGTAAAACAGGATGGCCCGTGGTGGATCGGATGGATCGAAGAGGTTCCAGGCGTCAACTGCCAGGAACCCACGCGCGAGGCATTGCTTGAAACCCTGCGCGTGACACTCGCGGAGGCATTGGCCATGAATCGCGCCGATGCACGCGATGCTGCAGGCAAAGGTTACGAAGAACTTCATATCGCGGTATGAAGCGTCGCGATTTGCTGCGACACCTCTCCGCACACGGCTGCACCCTGCTCCGCGAAGGCGACAACCACTCCTGGTGGCATAACGCCGGCCTGAACCGCCGCAGCGCCATTCCACGCCACAACGAAATCAACGACCACCTCGCCCGCAAGATCTGCAAGGATCTTGGTATACCGCAGCCCTGACCCGCCGGCATTTCCACCGTGATCCCCCTCCCCGACCTGTTGCTGTTCGCCGGCGCCGCATTGCTGATGGTGCTGACGCCCGGCCCCAACATGATTTATCTGATTTCGCGCTCGATCTGCCAGGGTCGCGCAGCCGGCGTTGTTTCCCTGTTCGGCGTGGTTGCCGGATTCTTCGTGCACATGCTCGCCGCGGCAATCGGCCTGTCGGCGATATTTCTTGCCGTGCCGCTGGCCTACGAACTGCTGAAGTGGCTGGGTGCGCTGTATCTGCTGTGGCTCGCTTGGGAAGCGGTGAAACCCGGCGCGCGCTCGCCCTTCGAGCCGCGCGCACTGCCCCCGGATTCTCCGCGCCGGTTGTTCCTGATGGGCTTTCTCACCAATCTGCTGAACCCCAAGGCCGCCGTGTTCTACCTGTCGATCTTCCCGCAGTTCATTGATACTGCGCGCGGCGCGGTGTTGCTGCAAAGCGTCACGCTGGGGGTGACGCAGATCGGCGTGAGTTTCGCCGTCAACCTGCTGATCGCACTGTCAGCCGCCGGCATCGCCGGCTGGTTCGCGCGCAATCCCTTCTGGCTGGCCACACAGCGCTACGTGATGGGCGGCGTGCTTGCCGCGCTGGCGGTCAGGCTGGCGTTTGAGCCGCGGCGAGGCTGAAGTCGGCTGCTTAACCCCACTTCTCGCTGGTGCTAAAAATGGGGGGTTACCCCAAGGAACACTATTTGCGTTAGAAGATCTTCAATTACAAATTTACCGCCTCAAATTTTCGATAAAGCGAGCCCAAATGACGAACCGGAATACGGAATTGGCTGCGTGCCTTTACGGAAGATTTTCCAGTACTTGCGTTCATGACTTTCGATCCCGGATCGTACATGACATGCCCCGTAGCGAGTGAGCCCAGATAAAGCGAAAACTCTGTCTCCTCTCCAAGAAAAACCGGACTTTTATATTGATACTCGGGAGGCATCACCTTCTTTTTTTCATAGGGCACGTAAGCTGCCGCCGCATGCTTTCGGCCCCAATGCTCAATCAACCCTTGGAATGACCATCCTGCCGATACATTTCCTTTGTCATCAATCAACTCGATACCGCCGGCTACATCCGTTATTTTTCCTTTGGAGGCACTGAATCCACTCAATCTGAGAGTCTGCCCGGATGCATTACAAATCTGGCCAGCACGATGAATTCCGGTAAAGTAAAGAACATCCCCCTCGATCTTTCTCCCGTATTTGCGCACAAAAGCCTCAACACCATGTTCTCCGTAGTAGCCAATATCAGGCTCCGGCGTCATCAACGTCACCTTCCCGCTGCCATAGGCCTTCACTTCCCATCCCTTGAAGTCAGGAGCAGCAACAGCGTTCGGCTTTATCCCGAGAAGCGCCTCAAGCGTATAGCCGCCACCGTTCTGTGCCTGATAAGCCATCACCTTCCCCGCCGCATTCATGCGGCACGACACATGCCATCCTTCTTGATGAATCGCCCGCAACCTCGACAAAAGCTCGTCCCGCGGCACACCTTCATCATCAACTGATATTCGCCAAAAAACGCCCTCGCCCTGCAACTTACCCTCATCCAGAATTTGCTTGAACTCTGCGGCTATCCCACTTCCAGCCAACCCCAGATAAAGATAGACGGCCTTTCCCGGATTCACACCAAAAAACAAGACTCGGCCGTCCGGGCCATTGTTGTGTTTGCGCAAATCTTTGGGTACTGGCTGCATTCCCGTAGATGGTGCGGTCGGACATCCACGCAGGAATCCGGAAAGACGCACCTCAGGGTAATCAGGATAAAGAATCAACTGTGCGCCCGGCGCCTCTGCAACGTGGCCGGCATCATTAACCCATGACATTTGGAGCGACGCCTTGAAATTTGGCCGCTTCCCGCCAGACTCCGTCCGGATATCACGGTGCGGCAGAAGTTTTAGCACTTCGAAACTTCCACCAAGGTAGATTTGCTGCTTCGTATTGTCGTTTTCCGCCAGCGCCTTGCAGAATACCTGCGTGACGCCCAGTTCTAGGAACCTGCGGGTTAGCGAACTAATGTCAGGAAACGTCATCGGGACATTTTGCCTGACAACTCGGCCTGATCAATCCGGGATCGCAGCCACGATGACAGCCTCCGGAACACAACCTCCGGCGAAAACGCTTCGGGGCCGCGCAATGCACACTCCCATACCGTCATGAGGCGCCATCCAGCCGCGTGAAGACCTTCCGCAGAGCGACGATCGCGCCTCACGTTCGCCAGGATTTTGGCTCGCCAGAATGCCCGATTGGATTTCGGCCACCTGAACATATGACAGCGATGTCCATGCCAAAAACATCCATGTATCAAAATAACTGCACGATGCTTTGGCAGCACAATGTCGGGCTTTGCGGGCAGATCTTTGCGATGAAGCCTGAATCGATACCCGCCTCTGTGAAGAAGCGAACGAACCGTCAACTCCGGAGAGGTGTTGCGCCCCCGTATGCCGGACATCATCCGGCTACGCGTCTCCTTATCAACAACATCCACCATGCAGGATCAGGCGGCAACTGCCAGATTGACAAGATCCAGCTGACGCTCTTCCGCTTGTAGAAACTGAACCATTAGTTTTGCTGTTTCCGCAATCACCGGAACAGCCACGCAATTCCCGAATTGCTTGTATGCCCGGGTATCGGAAACCGGAATGCGCAACGTATCGGGAAAACCCATCAATCGGGCACATTCGCGCGGCGTAAGTCTCCGGGGATTTTTGCGGGGCTGCTTGATCAGAATTTCAGACCCATCCTTGTAGTACCGCGCCGAAAGCGTTCTGGAAATGTCTTTGCCCGTAACCAGCCCAAAACCAAACCCGTTTCCCTTCTTGCGATGCTTTTCGGCGTACGCCTGAAGGTAATTCCAGAGGTGATCAGTCAGGGTGTACCTTGCGACGACCTTCCGCTTCGCATGATCGAAATACCGCCCCTCATCCCATGGCAACTCCGGTTCAGTACCGTCGGTTTTGTGCAGGATGGTTTCGAGCTTGACTTTCCCTTTCTCGGGCAATCTCAGCGCTGCCCAGTCGAAGCCAACCGGCTCCCTGAAGCCCACAATCAGAATACGTTCGCGATGCTGCGGAACAAAATGGGCAGCATCAATTACCTTCCAGTGAATGTGATAGCCGAGATCCTCGGTCAGCGCGCGGCGTATAACATCAAATGTCCTGCCCTTGTCGTGGGACTGCAGATTCTTGACATTTTCAAGAAGAAAAGCGCGCGGGCGCTTTTCCTTGATGATCCTCGCCACATCGAAAAAAAGGGTTCCCTGGGTTTCATCCTCGAAGCCGTGTTTCCTGCCTAGGGCATTTTTCTTTGAAACCCCGGCAATCGAAAACGGCTGGCAGGGAAAACCCGCGAGAAGAACATCATGATCAGGAATGTCGCGCGCATCCACCTGCGTGATGTCGCCATCAATGACATGGGTCAGCGGGTAATTTGCGGAATAGGTTTTCTGCGCGAATCCGTCCCACTCGCTCGTATACACACAACGGCCACCAACCTGCTCGAATGCAGCGCGGATACCGCCGATCCCGGCAAAGAGGTCGATAAAAGTGAATTCCCCTTCTTCCGGCTGATCCGCAAGGAGAGGCAACACCAGTTGTTTCAGCGCGGGAATGATGTAACCGGGCGGCTCGCTCTGTCTTGCCTCCCAGCGACGAATGGTTCTGGTATCGACGGCCAGTTCGCGGGCCAGTTCGACTTGTGAATACTGCTTTCGTGCCGCTTTCAGGTAGTCATACACAGCACCTTGAGGCGCTGACGTGCGGAGCACAGTAGCCATTTCGGAATTCTTTCTCTGGGAATGAAACCGGACATTACGCCCTCCAGAATTCCCAGTCAAACAGAATCTTCAACTACCGCCGTCGCCCAAGGAATATAAAAAATAATAATAAAAACAGATACTTATGAATTTTGTTTTTTCCCGCTCTTTAATCTCTGCGCCAACGCCCCACCCCCCAGCATCAACCCCGCCAGCAGCCAGAACACCCCCGCCACCCCCACCACCGCACCCAACGCGCCGAAAGCCATCGGGCCGCTCATGCGCACGGCGTTGTTGACGGTGAGGCGCAGGCCCAGCGTCTGGCCGGAGCGGCCCTCGGCGGAGTTGGCGAACATCAGGATCACCGTCAGCGGGATGCCGATGCCCATGCCGAGACCGAAGCCGAAGGCTATGGCGCCGAGCACCCAGGCGTTTCCGGCGAAGGGCACCAGCGCGAAGCCGGCTGCGCCGGTGAGGAACACGTACATCAGCAGTTTCTCGCCGGGGTATTTGTCGACCAGCTTCGCGAGGAAGGTGCGCACCACGAACACCGCCACCGCCAGCGTCGCCAGCACGCCGCCGATGGCCGAGGCCGAGAGGCCCAGCTTGTGGCCGTGGATCGGCACGTAGAACTGGAACAGGTCGTAACCCAGCTGCACCAGCCCGCCGGTGACCAGCATCACGATGACGCTGCGGTCGAGCAGCGCGCGCGGCGCTGCCTCGCCCTTGATGCGGCCGCGCGCCGGCGGAAGGCGGTCACCGAAGGCGAACAGCAGGCCGATCACCACCAGCGACAGCGCGGCGGTGGCGAGACAGGCCCAGTCGTAGCCGAAATTGTCGATCGCCAGCCCCGCCATCAGCGGTCCGGCGAAACTGGTGGTGGCGCCGATCATGCTGAAGTTGGCGAAGTTGCGGGCGCGGGTTTTCGGGGTGCTGAAATTGCCGATCAGGTTCTGCAGCGTGACGTGGAAAAAGGACAGCGCCAGCCCGTTGAGCGCGGCGGCGGCATAGAACACCTTCAGCGACGGAAAGAAATACATCAGCAGCAGCGAGGCCGCGGCGCAGCAGGCGGCGAACATCAGGATGCCGCGCGCGGCCTTGCGGTCGGCCAGTCCGCCGACAAACCAGGACAGCAGCACCGGGAACACGAACAGCAGGCCGCCGATGAGGCCGACGGTGGTGGCGGAAGCGCCGAGGTGCAGCGCGTAGAGCGTCAGCAACACGCGCATGGCGTTGTTGCCGGTGAAATTGAAGAACGTCAGTGCAAGCGTGAGGTAAATCGGCAAGGCAAAAAGCCGCGGGCGCAGGCCGGCGGCATGAGGTGGTTCAGGGAGGTTTTCTTATATCACGCCGGCACCGCGAACGGCGCCGGCGCGAAACGGCGGCTTCAGCGGACGGTGACCGCCTTGCCGTTCTCCGCCGAGGCGATGATCGCCTCCAGCGTCGCGACGCCGTTGATCGCCTCTTCCGCCGGCACCACGCAGGACACGCCCGCGGCCACCGCTTCGGCAAAGGCCTCCAGCGTCAGCTGCTCCTTGTCCACGGCGGGGAGGGCGAGACGCTCGCCCTTGCCGTCGTTGCCGAGGAACTCGAGCCCGGTGTCGCCGCGCATTTCCAGCCAGCCCTTGCTGCCGAAGACATGCACCCGCCACAACTCGGCGGTGACGGTGATGGTGGTCAGCTGGCCGGTGGCGCCGCCGGAGAAGCGGAACAGCATCGCCGTGCTGTCATCGACTTCGATGTCGGCGGCGAGCGCGCGCCGGCTGCTGTGGGCGCAGACCTCCGCCACCGGACCCGCGAGCTGGATCATCGCGTCCAGGGTATGCACGCCGCGAGGGGTCATGCCGCCGGCGGGGGATTCGGTGCGCGAAGCACGCCAGGCACCGGGTTTCAGCTGCCAGCCCGAGGGGCCGGAAAAATTCGCCTCGACATGCAGCACTTGGCCGATGTCGCCGGCGGTGATGCGGCGGCGCATTTCGACGAAGGCCGGCGCGTGGCGACGGTTGAAGCCGATGCCCAGCGTGACGCCAGCCTTGCGGCAGGCCTCGACCGCTTCCTCGGCATGGGCGCGCTTCAGTGTCAGCGGTTTTTCGACGAAAACATGTTTGCCGGCCTGTGCCGCGGCGATGATCTGGGCATGGTGCTGGGTGTGCGGTGTGGCGAGCACGACCGCCTGGATCTGCGGGTCGCGCAGGACTTCGGCATAGTCGGCAACGACGACCGCACCGTATTTCTGCGTGAATTCGGCGTGGCGCGAGGGATCGCGCGAGACACCTTTGACGATGCGGATTTTTGTACTGGCCTTGACCGAGTCGGTCAGGCGGTTGCCCCAGCGGCCGAGGCCGTGAAGTGCTGCGTTGAGCATGGTGGTTTCTCCTATATCTTCAAAGCAAGCGCATCACGGTTGCTGTAGCCCGGATGCGCCCCGAAGGAAATCCTCTTGGAGGGAAACGAAGTGGAATCCGGGGCAGTCGTCGCAAGCGGCCGCTGTGTCCCCGGATTCCGGCCTGCGGCCTTCATCCGGGCTACGGTCACGGGTCATCCCGTCCGGCGTCTCCGGTCAATGTCCCGCAGGATCGCAGTGAAATTATTTCTTCGCCTTCGGTCGCACCGGGCTGGTGAAGGTGAAATTGTCATAGCTCATCTCGGCGACGCGGAACCACAGGAACTGGTCGCTGCGGAATTTCAGCCACTGCGCGTAGATGCGGCGGAAATGCGCGCTTTTCTTCGCCGCCTCGTCGTAGATCTCGAAAGCCGCCTTCTGCGCGGCCTCCATCACCGGTTTCGGGAACTGGCGCAGCTGCGCGCCGCCGGCGACGAGTTTTTTCAGGGCTTCGGGATTCTTCGCGTCATAATGCGCGAGCATGTGCACGTTCGCTTCGGCGCAGGCCGATTCGAAAATCGACCTGTAGTGCTTGGGCAGCGATTCCCACTGCTTGATGTTGACGATGGTCGACAGCTGCGGACCGCCCTCCCACCAGCCGGGGTAGTAGTAGTACCTGGCGACCTTCTGGAAACCGAGCTTCTCGTCATCGTAGGGGCCGACCCATTCCGCGGCGTCGATGGTGCCGCGTTCAAGCGCCTGATAGATCTCGCCCCCGGCGAGCTGCTGACCGACGACGCCCAGCTTCGCCAGCACCTGGCCGGCAAGTCCGGCAACACGCATCTTCAGACCCTTGAGGTCGGCGACCGACTTGATCTCCTTGCGGAACCAGCCGCCCATCTGCACGCCGGTGTTGCCGCTGGGAAACTGCACACAGCCGTATTCCCTGAACAGCTCGGCCACGGCTTCCTTGCCGCCGCCGTAGTACATCCAGGCATTCTGCTGGCGCGCATTGAGTCCGAAGGGCACCGCTGTGGCAAAGGCGAAGGCCGGATCCTTGCCGATGTAGTAATAGGGCGCGGTGTGGCCGCACTGCACGGTGCCGTTCTGTACCGCATCGAGCACCTGCAGGCCGGGGACGATTTCGCCGGCGGCAAACACGCGGATCTGGAATTTGCCTTCGGTGCCCTCGGCAACGCGGCGCGAGAGGATTTCAGCTGCGCCGTACAGCGTGTCCAGGCTTTTCGGAAAACTCGAGGCAAGCCGCCACTGGATGTTGGGCTGCGCGCGCACAATGGCGGGTGCGGCCATCGCGCCGGCGGCAACGCCGAGACCTGCCTTCTTCAGGAATGAACGTCGCTGCATGGATCCTCCAGGATGGTTTTATATAAGTATTTGATTATAAACAATATTTTTATGTGCCGGCGAGGGTCATGCCCGAGACCAGGATGGAACCGCACTGGCGCGAGCTGCGCCGCGACACGTCGTTGCCGATGGCAACGATATTCTTGTAGATGTCCTTCAGGTTGCCGGCGATGGTGATTTCCTGCACCGGATAGGCGATCACGCCGTTCTCCACCCAGAAGCCGGCTGCGCCGCGCGAATAATCGCCGGTGACCGAGTTGACGCCCTGCCCCATCAACTCGGTGACCAGCAGGCCGCTGCCCATTTTTTTCAGCAGCGCGGCAAAGTCCTCGCCGGTGTCCTGCATGACCAGGTTGTGGTTGCCGCCGGCGTTGCCGGTGGACTTCATGCCGAGCTTGCGTCCGGAGTAGGTGGCGAGGAAATAACCCTGCACCACGCCGTCCCTGACGATGTCGCGGGTCTGCGTTGCCACGCCCTCCTCGTCGAAGGCACTGCTGGCGAGGCCTTTCGGAATCAGCGGCAGGTCGCGCATCTGCACGATCGGCGCGAATACCGCCTTGCCCAGGCTGTCGGGCAGGAAGGAGGACTTGCGGTAGAGGCTGCCGCCGGACACTGCCGACACGAAATGCCCCATCAGGCTGGAGGCCACGCCGGATTCGAACAGCACCGGCACCTGCTGCGTCGCGATCTTGCGCGCGCCCAGCCGCGCCACCGCGCGTTCGCCGGCCTTGCGGCCGACGGATTCCGGCGCCGGAAGCTCGGCGGGATCGCGCGTGGTCTCGTACCAGTCGTCGCGCTGCATGGCGTCGCCCTTGCCGGCAATCAGCGCGCACCAGATGCCGTGGCGCGAGCTGGGATAACCGGCGAGGAAGCCGTGGGTGTTGCCGTAGATGAAATGCGACTGCTGGGTGGACACCGTCGCGCCCTCGGAATTGCTGATGCGCTTGTCCACCGCGAAACCGGCGGCCTCGCAGGCCTTGGCCATCTCGATCGCGCGCTCCACCGGCATTTCCCAGGGATGGATCAGGTCGAGGTCGGGAAACTCGCGGGCCAGCGTGTCGGGATCGGCGAGCCCTGCACAGTCGTCGGAAGCGGTGTACTTGGCGATCGCCAGCGCGGCGTCGACGGTGTCGCGCACCGCCTGCGGCGAGAAGTCCGAGCTCGAGGCATGGCCGCGCTGTTTGCCGATGTAGACGCTGACGCCGATGCCCTTGTCGCGGTTGTACTCGATGGTTTCGACTTCACCCTGGCGCGCGGTGACGGTCTGGCCAAAGCCCTCGCTCGCCTCGGCGTCGGCCGCGGTCGCGCCGCGGCTGCGCGCATAGGCCAGCGCGTCGCTGACGAGCTGCTGAAGCGCGGCCTTGTCATGGGAGAAAGGCCGTGATGCAGGCTTGGATTCGGGTCGTGATGCCATGGTTTTGCTGGACGCCGGGAAGGGCCGGCGCGGAAAGGGCGTTATCATAACAGCTTCATTTTTGACACTGCCCGCCGTGGAAGACAATCCCGAATTCGACGATCTGCCGAGCAAGAGCCAGCGCAAGCGCGAGATGACCGCGCTGCAGGACATCGGCGCCGAGCTGGTTGAACTCAATGAGCAGCAACTCGCCGGCATCGAGCTGCCGGAAAACCTGCGCGCGGCAGTGACCGAGGCGCGCAAGCTGCGTGCCCATGGCGCGCGGCGGCGGCAACTGCAGTACATCGGAAAGCTGATGCGCCAGGTCGATCCGGAGCCGATCCGCGAGAAGCTCGACGGCTTCCGTTCGACCTCGGCCGCGGAGACCGCGCGGCTGCACCGCATCGAGCGCTGGCGCGACCGCCTGCTCGGGGATCCGGCGGCGCTCGCCGAGTTCATCGCCGCCCACCCCGGCACCGACAGCCAGCAGCTGCGCACGCTGATCCGCAACACCACCGAGGAGCGCGCGCGCGGCAAGCCGCCCAAACATTTCCGCGCGCTGTTCCAGATGATCAAGGCGGTGCTCGAGGCGCGGAACACTGCCGGCGACGCCGCAGCCTGAGGCTATAATCCGCGCCATGTCGAACCCCGCAGAACTTGTCATCGGCCTCGTGTCGGTCAGCGACCGCGCTTCACAAGGCGTCTACAAGGACGAAGGCCTGCCCGCACTCGAGGCATGGCTCCGGCAGGCGATCAGCGATCCGCCGTGGAGGGCGGTGACGCGTCTGATTCCCGATGAACGGCCGGTCATCGAAGACACGCTGAGGGAACTGGTGGACCACGAAGGCTGCCACCTGGTGCTGACCACCGGCGGCACCGGCCCGGCGCTGCGCGACGTCACCCCCGAGGCCACACTCGCCGTCGGCGACAGGGAAATGCCCGGTTTCGGCGAGCAGATGCGCCAGGTCAGCCTGAAGTTCGTGCCCACCGCGATCCTGTCGCGGCAGGTCGCGGTGATCCGCTTCCGCGTCAGCGGCGAGGGCCGCAAGACCGGCGCGCTGATCATCAACCTCCCCGGCCAGCCAAAGGCGATCAAGGAAACCCTCGAAGGCCTGAAGGACGACGCCGGCAAACCGCTGGTCCACGGCATCTTCGCCGCGGTGCCCTACTGCATCGACCTCATCGGCGGGCCGTACATCGAGACCAATGACGCGGTGTGCAAGGCGTTCAGGCCAAAGTCGGCATTGCGGGAAAAACCTAAAACCTAGCCACAGAGGACACAGAGAGCACAGAGTTTTCTTTTGGGTTTTCCATGGCGGGCTCAATGATCGCCAACAAAGCCGGACTGCCTGAAGACTGGAAGTGCTGCCTTGGTTTTTCTCTGTGTTCTCTGTGCCCTCTGTGGCTAAAGCCTTTGACTTTTAATTCTTCAACCATGACCCAAGCCCTCGAAACAATAGAACTCGAAACCGCCAAAAACCCGACCGCCACCGTGATCTGGATGCACGGCCTCGGCGCCGACGGCAATGACTTTGTGCCCATCGTCAACGAGCTGGACCTCGCCGGCGCACCCGGCATCCGTTTCGTTTTTCCGCATGCGCCGATGCGGCCGGTGACCATCAACAACGGCTACGTGATGCGCGCCTGGTACGACGTGTCCTTCGGCGACCTTGAGGGACGCTCGCGCAAGGCGGACGAGAAAGGTGTTCGCGAGTCGCAGGCGCAGATCGGCGAACTGGTCGAACGCGAGATTGCGCGCGGCATCGCGGCGGAGAAAATCGTGCTCGCCGGGTTTTCGCAGGGCGGTGCGATCGCGCTGCACACGGGGCTGCGCCATCCGGAAAAACTGGCCGGGGTGATGGCGCTGTCGACCTATCTGCCGCTGGCCGAAAGCTTCGCGCAGGAAGCGGCGCCGGCCAATGCGAAAACCGCGGTGTTCATGGCCCACGGCACCCAGGATCCGGTGGTGCCCTATGCGATGGGCCGCAATTCGCGCGACCTGCTGAACCAGTCCGGCTATGCCGTCGAGTGGCACGAGTATCCGATGCAGCACTCGGTGTGCATGGAGGAAGTCGCGGACATCGGCCGCTGGCTGGTGCAGGTGCTGGGCTGAGCCGGGCGCGGCAGCCCCTGCGCGGGCTTCCCTAGAACGAGAACTTCAGCTTCGGCGTCACCACCGGCGCCTCTGCCGGTTGCGGCGCCTCGGCCGCGACCGTCCTCGCATAGATGTCATAGAGCAGCAGCCAGCGCCGGCAGTCGGGATCGGCCACCGGCTCGACGCCGTGGAAGGAATTGTCGGTCTTGAAGAACGCGAACAGCGTGTTCGGCAGGAACGGATTGGTGTGCAGCAGCGAGAACCTGTCCCTCGCATGGTGCGGCCCGCCGGGGCAGCGGAAGGACTCGTCGTTGGGCAGGTACATCGAGGTGCCCAGGTGTTTCTGCGAGTCGTCAGCCGGCAGGTAGAACAGCATGGTCACCACCTTGTGCGGCGCATCGCTGTGGGGGCCCAGCTTGTAGTTGGTGACGTCCTGCACCAGCAGCGCCTCGTCATAGAGCTCGAAGTCGCTGCGTCCGGCGAAACGCTGGCTGATGAAGGGCTGGAACTTGGTCAGCACCAGCGAGCGGAAATTCGCGCCCACCAGCCAGCCTGCGAAATCCGACCAGAATGCGCGCTTGTCCGCAGGCAGCGTTGCCAGATCGCGGTCGTTGAGGCCGAGCACGAAACGCTCCTTGTAGCCCTTCACCGCGCGCACTTCCTCGATCGGACGCATCGCCGCGGGATCCGGCAGATTGTGCTGCAGCTGCCGGTAGAAATCGGCGGGAAACACGTCGTTGATGTATAGATGCGGGTACGGAAACATGCCGAAAGGCGCGTTGCCGACCTTGTAGGCCAGCTGCAGTTCAGCGGCGGAATACATGCTCGGCCACTCCCTTGAAAGGTCCGGACTTGCGCGCGGCGCGCTCGACCTGCGCCGGATCATGCTTAAGGCCCAGCGCGTTGAGCTCCTCCACCATCGCACGGTGGTCCGCGAGATTCGGATTGGTTTCGATCAGCAACGAACGCACTTCGGGACTGGCCAGTGTCCTGCGCGCGCCGGCAATGACCTTGTGCTCGAAGCCGTCGACATCGATCTTGATGTGCTTGGGCACCGGCAGCGCGCCCTGCGCCACCAGTTCATCCAGCGTTGCCGCGACGCAACCCTGCACGAAGCGGGTTTTCAGCGGCTTCATCTCGAAATCGAGGGCCTCGTCGACCGCGTGGCAGGATCCGCCGACGCGCATGTCCGCCATGTGCAGGTCGAACAGCCCGGCCTTGTCCGACAGTCCCATGCAGTAAGCCTTTACCCGGTCCTGCAGGCCGTTGTTGAGGATGTTGCGGTTGAGCAGCGCGTAGTTCTGTGATTCGGGCTCGAAGGCATAAACCCGGGTGCCGCGGGTCGCCGCCGCCCAGATCGTGTACATGCCGACGTTGGCACCGCAGTCGAGGAGGATGTCGCCCGGCTGGAAGCCGGCGATCCACTCCAGCGTCCACGGCTCCTTGTCGTGGATGGTCTCGACACGCCAGCGGGTCAGCGCGCTGGGCGTCGAGAACACCATGCTGACGCCCTCGTGCTCGATTTCGCAGCGCGGGTTCAGCTTCTCGTACTGTTCGAGGGTGAGTTCCATGGCTTTCCGGGGCTCGGGCAAGACGCCCGGCGAAGCCCGGATTCTAGCGCAAGGCCCCCTAGCGCCCCCGCCACACCCTGGCAATTTTGTAGAATGTCGCCCTTGTTCGATCCGGCATCCGCTCCGGCATCGAATCCCCCAACTGGAGAGAGCCGGATGACCCAACCCCTGGATGGCGTGCGCATCATCGACCTGAGCTCGGTGGTGATGGGACCTTTTGCGACACAGCTGCTCGGCGACCTCGGTGCCGACGTCATCAAGGTCGAGCCGCCCGACGGCGACATCCTGCGCCACATCGCGCCGATGAAGCATCCGGCAATGGGCCACATCTACCTGCACCACAACCGCAACAAGCGCTCGATCGTCCTTGACCTGAAAAACCCCGAAGGCCTGGAAGCACTGCAGAAGCTGCTGAAAACCGCCGACGTGCTGTTCTACAACGTGCGGCCGCAGGCGATGAAGCGGCTGAAGCTGTCCTACGAGGACGTCACCGCGATCAACCCGCAGATCATCTACGTCGGTGCCTACGGCTTCAGCCAGCGCGGACCCTATGCCGCCCAGCCCGCCTACGACGACCTGATCCAGGGCATGTCGGCGATACCGGCACTGTTCCACGAAGCCGGCGCATCGAGCCCGCGTTATGCGCCGCTGGCAATCGCCGACCGCATCACCGGTCTTGCCGCGGTCAACGCCGTCACCACCGCGCTGTTCGCGCGCAGCCGCACCGGCAAGGGACAGGCGGTCGAGGTGCCGATGTTCGAGACCGTGACCCAGCTGGTGCTGGCCGACCACATGGGCGGTTTCACCTTCGATCCGCCGGAAGGCGGCTATGGATACGCGCGCATGCTGGCCGAGCACCGCGCGCCGTACCAGACGAAGGACGGCTACATGTGCGTGCTGATCTACAACGACAAGCACTGGCGCGCCTTCCTCAAGCTGGTCGGCCGCCCGGAAATGTTCGAACATGATCCTCGCTTCGGCAGCCACGAAGCGCGCTCGCGCAACATCGCCGAGGTCTACGCCTTTGCCGCCGAACAGCTGAAGCAGCGCAGCAATGCAGAATGGGAAAAACTGCTGCGCGAAGCCGACATCCCCTCGGCGCCGATGAAAACCGTGGGCGACGTGCTCAACGACCCGCACCTCGCAGCCACCGGTTTCTTCAAGACCTCGGAACATCCCAGCGAGGGCCGGCTGCGCGAGATGACGCTGGCGAGCCACTGGTCAGGCGCGGACCCGATGCCGCACCGCCCGGCGCCCCGCCTCGGCGAGCAAAGCGCGGAAATCCTGCGCGAAGCGGGTTACGGCGACGCCGACATCCAGCGCATGGCCGCGGCGGGCATCACCAGGCTGGCCTGAAGCCCGTCCCCGGCTTGTAGCCCGGATGGAGCGCAGCGGAATCCGGGGAAGTCCTTGATGCAGGCCACCGCAGTCCCGGACTCCGGCCTGCGGCCTTCCTCCGGGCTACAGGCATGGGCGCAGAGAGTCATCGGATCAGGGGCTGTGTTCCGGATGCGCCCCTAAGTACCTCACCTTGGGTGGTAACGAAGGTCTGTAGCCCGGATGGAGCGCAGCGGAATCCGGGGAATGGCTCCACTCGATTCAGAACTGGCTGCGATACTGGATGAAGCCCGAGTTCTCGGCAACCTGGTCGTAAAGCCGCCGTGCCGTTGCATTGTCTTCCTGCGTCATCCAGTACACCCGTGGCGAGCCGGCCGCCTGCGCGCGCTCGTAGACGGCCTCGATCAGCGCGCGGCCGACGCCCTGACCGCGCGACCCGGCCACGGTGAACAGATCCTGCAGGTAACACACCGGCGCCAGCATCGCGGTATTGCGGTGGAACAGGTAGTGCACGAGGCCGAGCAGCCGGCCATCCTGCTCGGCGACCAGGGCATGCATCGGCTCGTAGGCATCGAAGAACCGTGACCAGGTAATGCGTGTCACCTCCGCCGGGACCGTGCGCTTGTAAAAGCTGTTGTAGCCCTCCCACAACGGCAGCCATTGTTCGAAATCCGCAGGCAGCGCGGAGCGGATGTGAAAGCTGCTGCTCATGCCGTGACTCCCGTCTGGTCGATGTTGCTGCTGTGGCGCCGCCAGGTTGCCGGCGGCATGCCGAATTCACGCTTGAAGGCGCGGTTGAAGGCGGCCTCGGAATCGTACCCCACCTGCTCGGCTATGCGCGCCACCGGCTCGCGCCCCTCCTTCAATGCACGCGCCGCAAGCGCGAGTCGCCAGCGCGTCAGGTACTGCATCGGCGGCTCACCGATCAGCGCGGCAAAACGCTCGGCCAGCGCCGAGCGCGACAGGCCGGCCTCGCGGCCGAGATCGTCGACGGTCCATGCCCGTCCGGGATCGCCGTGGATCAGCGCCAGCGCGCGGCTGACCTGCGGATCGCGCAGCCCGGCAAACCAGCCGCGCTCGTTCTCCGGTAGCGATTCAACGTAATAACGCATCGCCTCGACGAACAGCAGTTCCGAGAGTTTCGCCAGCACCGCGTCGGCGCCGGCGCGCGGCGCCTGGGTTTCGGCCGCGCCGCGGCGCAGCGTGTCGATGATCCACGCCGCCGCAGGCCCCTGTCCCATGGGCACCTTGAGCATGCGCGGCAGCGCATCGAGCAGGGGCTTGCACAGCCGGCTGTCGCAGGCGAGGAAACCGCAGACGAAGCGCGTGCGCTCGCCGCCCCCGCCGTGATTGATGGTTGCCAGTCCGCCCTCGGCGGAAGGCCGGACCAGGGTTTCGGAATCCACCGGCGCGAGCTGCAGGTCGCTGCCCATGCGGTGACCATCGCCGTGGGGAAACATGATCAGGTCGCCGGCGCCAAGCTCGACGGTGTCGGTGACGCCGGGTATGCGCACGCGGCAACGGCCCTCGGTGACCAGGTGATAGAGCGTGACGTGTTCGGCGCCGGGCAGGATGTGGCGCACGTCCTCCTTGCCGGGGGCGGAATCGATGCACCAGGGCGCGGTGAACTCGGCCTCGAGGAAGAGGCCGCTGTTCAGCCGCAACGCCCGCAACACTTCCGACAAAGCGTCCATCGCGGCGTACTCCGGATCAACTGTGGCGGTGTTTCGGTCAAGCCGTTCCGCAACGGCGGCGGCGCGCGCAAAAAACTCGGTGCGCCGGACAAGGCGGAAACGGGATCGGCGACCAGTATAGCAGCCGTCGCATCGACGACTTTCAACCACAACCGACCGGGGAGATCCACCATGCTTGCAGCAGTACAGACCACCTACAACGCCGGGCCGCGCCAGAAAAGCTACGCCGGCTGCCTGTCCGCCTCGAAGCGCATCCGCTGGGACATCGACCGCGACGTGATCCGCGGGCGTTACTTCGACCTGAACAAAAAATTCCTGCCCGACGGACTGTCGAAAATCGGCAGCCTCGATTTCCTGACGGAGGACGAGCGGCGCTACGTCAGCCAGATCCAGGGCCGCAGCTACGCCAACATGTTCGGGCTCGCCGAGCGCTTCATTGGCGCCAAGATGCTCGAGGTCAGCCGCGACCACTGGCTGGGCAACCAGCTCGCGCTGGAAGCACTGGTCAAGTTCACCGACGAGGAACTGAAACACCAGGAACTGTTCCGCCGCATCGACAGCATGCTCGCGGAGATCATGCCCGCCGGCTACCGCTTCCTGCCGGAGGCCAACGAGGTCGCCAACCTGGTGCTCGGCAAGTCGACCTGGGCGGTGCTCGCACTGACCTGCCACATCGAGCTCTTCACCCAGGCCCACTACCGCGAGAGCATCGCGCCGGATCCCGAGCTCTCGGAGCTGTGGCGCGACGTGTTCTTCCACCACTGGCAGGAGGAATCGCAGCACGCGATCCTCGACGAGCTGGAGTGGGTCCGCGAGGACGCCAAGCTGAGCCAGCTGCAGCGTGACCGCGCGGTGGGCGACCTGATCGAACTGGTCGGCGCCGTCGACGGCCTGCTGCAGCTGCAGGCACCGGCGGATACTGCCTACTTCGTCAACACCTGCGGCCGCAACCTGACCGCGGAGGAGACCCGCGCCCTGCACGACACACTGCTGCGCGCCTACCGCTGGCAGTACATCGTCTCCGGCGTGCAGGATGAACGTTTCGGAAAAATCCTCGGCGGCATGATCAACCACAAGCAGGCCGGGCGTATCGAGAAGGCACTGGAACCGATCATCCGTTTCTGAAAAGGACAATGTGATGCCGGCCGCGGGGACAAAGCCCGCGGCCGGCCTGTCGCATCAGAGGCCCGATGCACCCGCCGGTGCAAGGCTGTCTACGCCTGCAACTTGCCAGCGACATGACCCGGGGTGATCATTGCCGATGATCGACAGATCCGCCGCTTTCCACGGGAGTGAAGACGATGGCCGTCAACCGCAGCGTCTCCTTTTTCGAAAACCAGTTCCGCCGGCAGGTGGCCGGCGGCGAGTTCACGCTGAATCCCTTTGAAACTGTGGTGCTGGAGTTCGTGTCCGGCAAAGCGCTCGATCTGGGCTGCGGACTCGGCAACCTGAGCATTGCCGCGGCGCGGCAGGGCGCGACGGTGACCGCCATCGACGCGAGTCCGACGGCAGTCGACCGCATCAACGCGGTCGCGCGGGAGGAAAATCTGCCCGTGCACGCCCTCTGCGAGGACTTGTCGAGCTACACCATCACCGAACAATACGACACCATCATCGCCATCGGCCTGCTGATGTTCTTCAGCCGCCCGCGGGCGCTCGCGATGCTGGCGGACATCCAGCGCCACGTCGTCCCGGGCGGCCATGCGATTGTCAACACCCTGATCGAGGGCACGACTTACATGGACATGTTCGAGCCCGGCAGCTTCTGCCTTCTTGCGCGGGGTGAACTGGAACAGCTGTTCGCGGGATGGACGCTGGTACAGGTGCAGCACCAGGAGTTTGCCGCTCCCGGGGATACGGTCAAGGCCTTCGTCACACTGATCGCGCGCAGGGACGCGGCCGCCTGAACGCAAGCCGGGATCAGGATGTGCCGGGCCGCCGCTCGGCCATCACCAGCGCGATCCCGCCGAGCACCGCGACCGAAGCCAGCACCAGGCGCAGCGTCAGCTGTTCATCGAGAAAGACGATGGCGCCGAAAGTCGCGATCAGCGGCACGCTCAGCTGCAGCGTCGCAGCGGTCGCGGCCTTGAGGCCAGGCAGCGCGGCATACCAGATCGCGTAGCCGAGGCCCGAGGCCAGCGCGCCCGAGGCCAGGGCAAGCATTGCACCGGTGACATCCCAGCTCGCCATGTCGAGCAGCAGCAGGCTGCAGGCCAGAGCCAGCGGCACCGTGCGCAGAAAATTGCCGGCGGTGGCGCTGATCGGGTCGCCGCTGCCGCGGCCGCGCAGCGAATACACGCCCCAGGCCATGCCGGCGAAGATCATCAGCAGCGCACCGCCCAGGGGCGGCGCGGACAGGCCCGGAAGCAGCAGGCCGGCAAGACCGGCGAGCGCCGTCGCGAGTCCCAGCCACTGCACACCGCGCATGCGTTCGCCGCGCCACAGTCCCCAGCCGGTCATCGTCATCTGCACTGCGCCGAACAGCAGCAGCGCGCCGGCGGCTGCGGTGAGGCCGCGGTAAGCCAGCGAAAACGCGATGGCGTAGGCGAACAGCGCAGCCGCCGAGCGCCAGTCCCCGGCCAAGGCCGGACCACCCCGCCGCAGCATGACGATCAGCCACAGCGTCAGCGCACCCGACATCAGCCGCACCGTGGTGAAGGTCGCCGCGTCGATGGCGGTGTCGCGCAGCGCGGCGCGGCAGAACAGGGAATTGGCGGCGAAGGCCAGCAGCGCCAGCGCGGTGAGCAGCAGTACGCGGGTCCGGGTCACCGTGCAGCCGCAGCCATCGTGCCGGCGGCTCAGGCGCTGCGCGCCATGACCTTGAACATCGCCCAGTCGAAGTCCTCGCCGCCTTCGGCGAGCCGCGAGGGCATCAGCAGGTACGGTTTGTTGTTGACCACCATGTCGAGGCTGTCGCGGGGGTTGTAGGTGCTTTCGTTCAGCACCAGGCCGATCTCGCCGTTTTTGTCTGGCGTCGTCGACAGCAGCAGCGCGGAGTCCGTGGGCTCCGCCGGCGCAGAGGCAAAGGCGCCGCCGGACTTGCCGATGCGCACCGGAATCGCAATTTTCGACAGCAGCTGCACACCGACACGACGCTGCTGGTGCTCGTCGCGGGTGACGCGGCGGATGATGCCGACGCCCCAGTGCTTCGCTACCTCGGTCTTGACGCCGACCAGCGCACCGACCCGCACCCAGTCGCTTTTCGCCGCGGGAATGATTGCGCCATAGCCGCCGTCACTGACGTTCTCGACGATCCAGCTCTCGGCGGTGCTTTCAGCCGCGGCCGGCGCACTGAAGTCGAGATCGTCGCTGTTGGCCGGATCGAGCACGCGCAGGATTTCCGCCATGCCGTGCAGCACCGTCATCCGCGTGGCCGTGTGCCGGCGCTCGGCGCCGCGCGCCGGTGCATCGTCCGACCAATAGGCCGCGAGGTGGGCCAGCACCGGCAGCACCACCGCCTTGTCATAACTGCCGCCGAGATGCACGCCGGAGGGAATTGCCCCGGTCTCGCGGATCGCCGCCTCGACCCTGCGCAGCTCCGCCAGCGCCTCACCCGCACCGAAAAACCGCACCGAGGCCGGCAGCGACCTGTCGCCGACCACCCGGAACGGCGGCTTGCCGCCGGCAATGTCAAAGGCGTAACCGCAGCCGGGACCGGGCTGCCGCGCGATGCGGAAGCCGGTCGAGAAATGCGCCACCGCGCGCTCGGCGATTTCCTGGCGCAGCGGACTCAGGCCGTCGGTCGAGGACACGCTGAGCATCAGCCCCTTCAGCAATTCCTGGCGCACCGAGCCGCCGCCATGGGAACCGGGATAGATCTGGATCACCGCATCGGCAAAGCCCGCGGCTTCGGCCACCTGGTAGAGGCGGCCGATGTCGGACCACACCCGCGGCTCCACCGGACCATAGCGCACGAGTATCCATTTCAGCTGCAGCGTCATCGCGCGCAGCGTGCGGGCGACGATCACCGGCAGGCTCTTGCGTATCGCGGTGCCGGTCTGTCCGGATTCGAAGCGGGCGACACATTCGAGGTAAGCCTCGCTGAGCGCCTTCCAGAAGCCGAAACTGCCGGTCCACAAGCGGTGCTCCTGGAATTTCTGCTGGCGCGCGGTGCCGAAATAATCCTGCGCGAGTTTGCGCTGGTGATTTTTCGCCGCGGCATCGAGCAGGTCGATGTTCTCGAACAGGCGCTCGGCGCGAAAAGCCCTGGTGTCGCGCAGCGTCTCCAGCCAGTGGGTGATTTCCGCCAGCGCCTTCAGCGGGTCGGCAGGCAGCTCCGCAACGATCTCCCGCGCACGCTTCGCGTCCGCCATCGGGTGATCGACTTTTTCGCCCTTCAGGAAGCCGAGCATCTTGTATTCCCCTGTCCCCGTTTCAGCGTCCGTCGGTCGGCAGGCGCCGCGGATCGTTTGAACCCATTCTATCGGGCGGCTTCCCCGCCGCCAATCACGGCGCGGCTGGCGGCACGCCCGCGCGCCGCGTCTACGCCGGTAACGATGACGATGCCGATCAGGAAATAGCTGCCGGTGATCAGGATCGCCAGCCGGTGGTCACCGCCGGACATCCAGGTCACCGCACCATAGGTCAGCGGACCGAGTATGGAGGACAGCTTCACCGCCAGCCCCCACAGCCCGAAAAACTCGGCCTGGCGCCCCGGCGGACTGAGGTAGCCGACCAGCGCGCGGCCGGCCGACTGGCTGGAACCGAGGCACAGGCCCACCAGGTTCGCTGCCACCCAGAACAGCGCCGCCCCCTCGGCCATCCAGGCGAGCAACACGGTCAGCAACCAGCCCGCGAGTGTAAGCATGATCGTCGGCACATGGCCGAGGCGGTCCTGCACATAACCGAAACCGAAGGCGCCGATCGCCGCGGTGACATTGACGACGAGGATCAGCAGGATCGTGTCGCGGGTGCTGAAGCCCATCGCCTGCTGCGCGTAGATCGCCGCCAGCGCGATCACCGTCTGGATGCCGGCCTGGTAGAACACCAGGCAGACCAGGAAACGCCTCAGGTCGCGGTAACGCTGCGCAGTGCGCAGTGTTTCGGCAAGGCGCGCGAAGGCCGCCCGCACCGCGGTGCCGGCATCGGCCTGCGGCTGCGCGCGTTCGCGCAGGAACAGAAAGGTCGGCAGGCCGGCGAGCGCGAATATCGCCGCGGTGATCAACATGGTCACCGGCACGAATTCGGCTGCCGTCGCGCCCTGACCCTGGGCATGGGTCACGTAGGCGAGGCAGATGCCCAGCGCCACCAGGCCGCCGAAATAACCCAGGCTCCAGCCCCAGCCGGACACCCGCCCCAATGCTTCACCCTCGGCGATCTCGGGCAGGAAGGCGGCTATCAGGTTTTCGCCGGAGCCGAAGAAAAAATTGGACAGCACGATCAGCGCCACCGCGGTGGCAACATCGCCGCGGCCGATGCAGGCCAGCGCGGCAGTGAAGGCAATACAGCCCAGCGTCGTCACCGCAAGCAGCCGCTTCTTGGCGGCGCGCGCATCGGCCCAGGCGCCGATCAGCGGCGCGGTGACCATGATCAGCGCATAGGACAGCGCCAGTGCCGCGGTCCAGGCAAAGGTCGCCCACGGCGCATTGCCGGCGACTTCCGCAACGAAATAGGCGCTGAACACCGCAGTGATGACCACCGTGGTGTAGCCGGAGTTGGCGAAATCGTACATCGCCCATGACCACACCTCGCGCGGGCGCACGCCGGGCGCGAGGCTGCTGCGGGCGGCTTCAGTCACGGTGCAGGGTGCGACGGCGGGGCGGCATGGTGGCGTCGATGGTAACAGCCGCGCAGGATCGTCCGGCCTCGGCGAAGGTCTGGCGCAGACGTTCGCGCAGCGTGCGGCACAGGCGGCTGCCCGCCCACAGGGCGACGAGGCCGAAATAGACCAGCAGCACTGACAGCAGGATGTTCATGGCGTATCTCCTTTGCAGTTTCCGGTATTGCACGGCACTGCAGTTGCACGAGTCGTGCCCGCCCTGCCGCCGACCGGCGCGGATCCACAGGTGACGGACGGTCAGCCGGAGGGTCGCCAGCGTCGAAGTCCGGACGCCAGCGGCGATTTCGCGGCATGGAAAAAAGTCACAGCGTGACGGCTGCCAAATCGTCTCCGCCCGGAGACAAAAATATTCAATAAATTCAATAAGTTATATAAATACGCAAGACGACTGTCGTCAGTCGGCGACAGCTCGGCGCTGGCGAATCTCCACAACCCTTTGTTTTAAAAGATCTTATTGAGCTGGCACGAAGCCTGCACCAGCAAGGCCTGCAAGATGGGCAACAAAAGGATGAATATGAACAAACGTCTGATCGCTGCAGTGATGGCCACCGGCGCGCTGGCGCTGGGCGCCTGCTCCACCACTCCGACCAATGCCCAAGTGGGCGCAACCGCCGGCGCGGTGGTCGGCGGCGTGGTTGGCTCTGCACTGACCGGAAGCACCGCGGGTACCGTGGTCGGCGCAGGCGCCGGCGCGGCCGTCGGTCACGAAATCGGCAAGCGGATCAAGTAAGACCACGGGACGGCATCCGCCCCCCCGACAAACTCATTTCTGCAGCACTCCTCCGAGCAGGGCCGCAAAAAGAACCCCTGTTTTTCCCCGGCGCAAGCCGGGGTTTTTTTGTACGCCGTCTCGCCGCTCAGGGCGCAGCCGCCAGCACCACGCGGTCGCGGCCGCCCTGCTTTGCCTCGTACATCGCGTGGTCCGCGGCACGCACCAGATCCTCGGCGCTATCACCGGCGTCGCGGCTGCAGACCACACCGACCGAAACCGTGATCGTGTCCAGCGCCTCGCCGCCGAAGGTCAGCCGCAGGGCGGAAATCTCGCGGCGCAGCTCCTCGGCCCGCGTCAGCGCGATGTCTTCCCCGGCCTCGGGCAGGACAATGACGAACTCCTCACCGCCATGGCGGGCCACGATGTCGGAACCGCGCACGACCCTGCGGATCGCGTGCGCGACGTTGCGCAGCACCAGGTCGCCGGCTTCGTGCCCCCAGCGGTCGTTGAAAGCCTTGAAATAATCGATGTCGAACAGCAGCACCGACAGCGGTGCGCCCTTGCGCCGCGCCCGCATCAGTTCGGCACCCAGCCGGTCCCAGAGATAGCGGCGGTTGGGCAGACCCGTCAGCTGGTCGGTCACCGCCAGCTCGTTCAGCTGTTGCATCACCCGCTTGAGTTCCGCATCCCTCGCCTGCAGTTCCTGCGCCATCGCATCCATGGCGATGCCGAGCCGGGTAAGTTCCTCGCGGCCGTTCTCGAAACCGCTGCGCGCACCGAGGTCGCCGGCGCGCACCCGCTCCGCCATGTCCAGCAGCACACGGAAGCGGCGCACCACCACGACCTCGGCGCCGATCCAGGCAATCGCCATCAGTACCAGCAACACCAGCACGGTGCCGGCAATGGTCTGCACCAGCGCGCGGTTGGATTCGGCGAAGATCATGTTCTCCGGTGTGCTGACCACCACGCGGATGGGAATCGCGCCATCGGGATTCATGCCGATGCCGCGCACCGCATAAAGCCGCGTCACGCCGGTCAGGTCGACGGCGGAAAACAGTCCGCTGCCGGTTTCAGCAATCCGTGCGGCAACCTCCGGATTGGGACTGGGTTTGCCGATGCTGGCGCGGAAAGTCGGGTACTGGGCAATCACGATGCCGCCGCGGTCAAACAGGGTCACCACGCGCCCCAGGCCCTGCTGTCCTGCTTCAACAAAGGTATCGAGGTTGAGTCCTGCAAACACCACGGCCTGCAGTTGGCCCCCCGACGCAAAAACCGGATAGGCGAAATTCATTCCGGGCTCGCCGGTGGAGCGGCTAACCCGGAAATCACCGACAGTGAACGCACCACTGCGCACCGCCGTGCGGAAGTAATACCGGTCGGCGACACTGACAGTCCCGGCACCGGGTGCCGACGCGGAATTACAGAACACCGTGCCGTCGGGGAGGATGAGCCCCATCGAGCGGTAGATCGATCCGCCTTCGGGCTGCAGGCGGCGGAAGTAGGCTTCGCAGCTGGCGCTGTCGCGCAACAGATAATCCACGTTGCCGGCCACCGCGAACAGCAGCTGGCGCGCGCTTTCGATGATCTGCTCCGGACGTTTTGCCGTAAGTTCGGCAATCAGCTGCAGTTCCTGGCGTTCCAGCGCCTCGGCAGTGGAGCGCTGCGAGAACCCGACAAAAACGGTGAGTGCCAGCACCGGCAGGGTCGAGGCCAGGACAACAAGCACGATGCGCAGGCGCGCGCTGAGATTGCTAAACACTTATCGGGGAAAACGGTTTCTGGATGGTAATGCGGCTTCTGTCGAGCCTTGAGCCTTGGCAAGTTGCTGAATTTACTGGACTCCAGAATATCAGCTTGCCCTAATATGCGCCACCCGGATTCTGGCGTCTTCATTCAGCGAGGATCAACCGGACCCGGGTCGGCGGCAAGCAGCTGTTCCAGCCATGCGCCCTGCGCAAACAATGCGGCCTCGCCGCGCGGCCGGCCCACCATCTGCAGGCCGAGCGGCAAGCCGCCGGAGGTGAATCCCCCGGGCAGCGCCAGCACCGGACAGGCAGTCATGGTCACCGCGCAGGTCAGCACCAGCCAGCCCATGTACCCCTCGAAGGCAACGCCGTCCCAGCTTTGCGGATAACGCAGCTCCACCGGAAAGGGCGGGCACAGCGTTGCCGGACAGACCAGCGCGTCGTACTCCCCGAAGAAGGCGGCGCAGCGGCGGATGATTTCGCCCTGAGCGATTTCCGCGGCAACCACTTGCTCCAGCTTCAGGCCCAGGCCGAACTCGGTGTTCTCGATCACCTCCGGTTTCAGCAGGTGGCGATGCTGCTCCAGCAGCGGCGCGATGCGCGCAATGTAGACCGCGCCACGCAAGGTCAGGAAATGACGGGCCGCGTCGCGCAGATCCGGATGCGCCGCCTCGACAATCACGCCCTCGCCCGCGAGCCTGTCCGCAACCGAGTCGATCATCGCGCGCACTTCGCGGTCGACCACCGGCGCGATGCCCAGATCGGCGCTGACCGCGATCCGCCGCGGCTTCTGTGGCCGCAAGGCGCATTGCGCAAAGGACGGCAGCGGATCGCGCGGCGACAGCGGATCGCGGGCATCGAAGCCGGCTTCGGCGTCGAACATCAGCGCGACGTCGGCGACGGTACGCGCCATCGGCCCTTCCACCGACAGCGGATTGAAGGGCTGCTTCTGCAGCCGCGCCACCATGCCCGGGCTGGGCCGCAGGCCACTGACGCCGCAGAAGGCCGCCGGCGTGCGAATGCTGCCGCCGAAATCGTTGCCGGTCGCGAGCCACACCTGCCCGGCAGCAAGCGCCGCGGCGCTGCCGCCGGATGAACCGCTGGCGCTCATGCGCAGATCCCAGGGATTGCGCGTGGCGCCGAAGACGTCGTTGAAAGTATTGCCGCCGGCAGCAAACTCCGGCAGGTTGGTCTTGCCGATGACGATCGCACCATGCGCCTCCAGCCGTTTCACCACCGGGTCGGAAGCGGGCGCGATGCGGTTTTCGAAAACCTTCGATCCCGAGGTGCAACGCAGGCCCTCGACATCGGTGTTGTCCTTCACCGCGATCGGCAGGCCGTGCAGAAAACCGGCGGGACGGTTCGCGCGCGGTTCATTCATCAGTTGCCGCGCCTGTTCGCGGGCACGTCCGACACAGAGGGTCACCATCGCATTGATCTGCGGATTGGTGTCCGCAATGCGCCGTTCCGCGGCATCGATCAGGTCCAGCGGCGACACCTCGCCACTGCGCAGGCGCGCGACGGCCTCGCTTGCAGTCCATTTTATGAATTCGTGCATCGCCTCTCCTCCCCGGCGCAGTATAACGGCCGCGACAGGCAGCGGCCGGAGGCAAAAGCGGGGGCAAAAAGGGGGTGTCCATGTTAGGCTTTCGGCCTCCGCAAAATCCCGATCCACACTCCAGGAAATCCAGATGACGGCCAAATCCGCCACGCGCCCGCTGATGCAGACCGGCGCCCAGATCCTCGTCGATTCGCTGATCACCCATGGCGCAAAACTCGCCTTCGGCGTGCCTGGCGAGTCCTACCTCGCGGTGCTCGACGCGATCCATGAACGCAGCGACGAGTTCAACTTCATCATCTGCCGCCAGGAAGGCGGCGTCACCAACATGGCCGACGCCTACGGCAAGCTCACCGGCCAGCCCGGCATCGCCTTCGTCACCCGCGGCCCCGGCGCCACCAATGCCTCGATCGGCGTGCACACCGCTTTCCAGGACTCGACACCGATGATCCTGTTCATCGGCCAGGTCGGCAACGACGTGGTCGAACGCGAAGCCTTCCAGGAAATCGATTTCCGCCGCATGTTCGGTCCGATGACCAAGTGGGTCGCGCAGATCGACCGCGCCGACCGCGTCGCCGAGTACATCAGCCACGCCTTCCATGTCGCCACCTCCGGCCGCCCCGGCCCGGTGGTGCTGGCATTGCCGGAAGACATGCAGACCGAGATGGCGCCGGCGTCGAAGGCCGGCCGTTACCAGCGCGTCGCCGCCAATCCCGGCGAATTCGACATGCACCGGCTGCGTGACCTGCTGGGCAAGGCGAAGAAGCCGCTGATGATGGTCGGCGGCGGCGGCTGGAACAAACAGGCCAGCGAGGACATCCTCGCCTTCGCACGTGCCTTCAACCTGCCGGTGTGCGCGTCCTTCCGCTGCCAGGACCTCATCGACAACCGCGATCCGCATTACGTCGGCGACGTCGCCGTCGGCCTCAATCCGAAACTGGCCGAACGCATCAAGGCCTGCGACCTGCTGCTGGTCGTCGGCGCGCGGCTCGGCGAATGGACCACCGCCAACTACACGCTGGTCGACATCCCGAAACCTGCGCAGAAACTGGTGCATGTGCACGCCGGCGCCGAGGAACTCGGCCGCGTCTACCAGGGCGAGCTGCTGATCAACAGCGGCATGCCGGAATTCGCCGCCGCCGCGAAAAAACTCGCGCCGGTGAAGCCGGCCTGGGATGCCTGGACCCGGGAAGCGCGCGCCGACCTCGAGGCCTGGCAGCAGCCGGTGAAAGTGCCGGGCAAGCTCAACATGAGCGAAGTCATGGTTTACCTGCGCAAGCGCCTGCCGGTGGAAACCATCGTCACCAACGGCGCCGGCAATTTCGCGATCTGGGTACACCGCTTCTATCCCTATCCCGGTTTCCGCACCCAGCTCGCGCCGACCAGCGGCGCGATGGGCTACGGCGTGCCTTCCGGCGTCGCCGCGAAAATCGTGCATCCGGAACGCCCGGTCATCGCCTTCTCCGGCGACGGCTGCTTCCTGATGAACGGCCAGGAACTCGCCACTGCCGCGCAGTACGACGCCAGGGTGATTTTCATCGTTGTCAACAACGGCATGTACGGCACCATCCGCATGCACCAGGAGAAGAACTACCCCGGCAATGTCAGCGGCACGCAGCTGAAGAATCCCGACTTCGCCGCGCTCGCCCGCGCTTATGGTTTGCACGGCGAAACAGTCGATAAAACCGAGGACTTCGAAGCAGCTTTTGAACGCGCATGGTCGGCAAAAACCGCGGCGCTGATTGAATGCCGCGTCGATCCGGAAGCGATCACGCCGCGGACCACGCTGTCGGCGATTCGTGAAGAGGCTAAGAAAAGCAAGAAGGGCTGAAGAGCCAAAACCTAGCCACAGAGGGCACAGAGAGAAACCGCGTCATGGATGAGCCCGTAGCCCGGATGGAGTCCGGGGAAGCGGTGGCTAATTGCGACGACTACCCCGGATTCCACTTCGTTCCATCCGGGCTACAGCCCCGTGATGCGCTCACCTTGACGGTAGATGGGGATTACATTTTGTCAGGCGATCCTGGCCACAGAGAGCACAGAGAAAAACCGCGTCATGAATAAGCTCGTTGAAAAGGTCATTGGCGCGGCATTGTCGATACAGCATAACTAATTGATTTTATTCATAATTTTATGAACCCTTCGACAGACATCATCGGCTTCGCCGGCATCGGCGCCATGGGCACTCCCATGGCGGGCAACCTCGTGCGCGCGGGTTACAGGCTCGTCGTGTTCGACCTTGATGCCGCGCGCACTGCGGCCTTCACGCGCGAACATCCGGCAGCCACCGTCGCCAAGAATCTCGCCGAGCTTGGCGCGCAGTCGAACATCGTCATCACCATGCTGCCCGACGGCAAGGCGGTGCGCACTGCGCTGTGCGGCGCAAACGATTCGTTCAGGGACTGCATCCTCGAACGCGCGGCAAAGGACACGCTGGTGATCGACATGAGTTCGTCCTCGCCGGTCGGCACCCGCGAACTCGGCAAGCTGCTCGCCGCGCGCGGCACCCCCTTCATCGACGCGCCGGTCTCGGGCGGCGTCAAGGGCGCGGTCGCAGCGACGCTGGCAATCATGGTCGGCGGCGATGCGGCGATTTTCGAAGGTGTGAAGCCGATGCTGGCAAAAATGGGCGGCCAGCTGTTCCATGCCGGACCGCTGGGCGCAGGCCATGCGATCAAGGCGCTGAACAATTATGTGTCGGCAGCGGGACTGGTCGCCGCCTGCGAGGCGCTGATCGCGGCGGAGCGTTTCGGTCTTGATCCGGCAGTAGCCACCGACATCCTCAACGCCTCCAGCGGCATGAACAACACGACCAAAAACAAGGTCAAGCAGCAGATGCTGAACGGCGCCTTCGGCGCCGGCTTCGCCACCAGCCTGATGGCGAAGGACGTGCGCACCGCGCTGGAAGTGGTCGAATCCACAGGCACCACACCCGACCTCGCCCGCCACTGCGCGGCGTTCTGGAGCGCCGCCGAAACCCAGCTGCCCGCGGGTACTGATCACACGGCCGTCTACAAACTGATCGCCGCGGCCAAACGTCCATGAACAGGCCACTGTCCGGCCTGCGCGTGCTCGACATGAGCCGCATCCTCGCCGGCCCCTGGTGCGGCCAGGCGCTGGCCGACCTCGGCGCCGAGGTGATCAAGATCGAGCGTCCGGGCAAGGGCGACGACACCCGCAGCTGGGGTCCGCCCTTCCTGAAGGACCGCGAAGGCCGCGACACCGCGGAGTCCGCCTACTATCTCTGCGCCAACCGCGGCAAGCAGTCGGTGACGCTGGACATCGCGAAGCCCGAAGGTCAGGCCCTCGCACGTGAACTCGCTCAAAAGGCCGACATCCTGCTCGAGAACTACAAGGTCGGCGACCTCAGGCGTTACGGTCTCGATTACGACACCCTGTCCGCGCTCAACCCGCGGCTCATCTATTGCTCGATCACCGGTTTCGGCCAGGACGGTCCGCTGAAGGACCGCGCCGGCTACGACTTCATGGTGCAGGGCATGGGCGGGCTGATGAGCATCACCGGCGAGCGCGACGATCTGCCCGGCGGCGGGCCGCAAAAGGCCGGCGTCGCCATCGCCGACCTGATGACCGGCATGTATTCGACCGTGGCCATCCTCGCCGCGCTCGAGGAACGGCACAAAAGCGGCCGCGGCCAGTATATCGACATGGCGCTGCTCGACACCCAGGTCGCCTGGCTCGCCAACCAGAACACCAACTACCTGATCGGCGGCGAAGTGCCCGTGCGCATGGGCAACGCGCATCCCAATGTCGTGCCCTACCAGACCTTCGCCACGCAGGACGGCAGCATCATTCTCGCCGTCGGCAACGACGGACAGTTCAAACGCTTCTGCGAGGCCGCGGGCATCGCAAAAACCGGCGGCGATCCGCGCTTTGCGAGCAACGCGCTGCGCATCGCCAACCGCGAGGCCTGCATCGCGGCAATCACGCCGGCGATGAAACGCAAGACCACCGCTGAATGGATCGCCGTGCTGGAACCGCTGGGTGTGCCCTGCGGCCCGGTGCACCGTCTCGACGAGGTGTTCGCCAATCCGCAGATCGGACACCGGAAAATGAAGGTTGAAGTGCCGCACCCGCTGTCAGGCACGGTGCCGCTGGTGGCGAATCCGATCAAGTATTCGCGGACGCCGCTATCCTATGAAACGCCGCCACCGCTGCTGTCGCAGCACACCGATGATGTGCTGCGCGGTCTGCTCGGCAAAAGCGATGCCGAAATCGCGGCGCTGCGCGCCGCCGGCATCATCGGAACAGAAGACTCCGGCGGATCATCCTGATTGCCGTATTCCTTCGCACTCTTCGCGGCTTACGGGCGCGAGGCCTTTTTCCGTCCGGATCGCCCACGTGACCCGGTGCCGGCCGGCGGCGAGTGTCGCGGCGACGCGCCGTCCGCGGAGTTCCCAACAGCCTGTCCCTCCGCAGCAAGCCAATCGCAAAACTGCCTGACTTTCGCCTCTGATTCGCGCCCCTTCCTGCAAATCACATAATAGCCGGGCGTAGCCACGACCAGCCGCGGGAAAGGCATCTGCAGTTTGCCCGAGCGCAGTTCTCCACCAATCATCGAGAGGGGCCCCATGGCGACCCCCATGCCATCGCCCGCGGCCTCCAGTGCCAGTGCGCTGTGATCAAATCGCAACAGCTGCTTGGGCACCAGACCCGAGGCCCCGGCAGCGTCGAGCCACGCGTTCCAGTCTGACGGACGCGCCTCCGCATGCAACCAGACCTGCTGGCGCAGATCGGACACCTGACGCAACCGGGCGCTCAGTCTCGGATGACAAACCGGGGTTATGGCTTCCTGCAGCACAAGGCGGCTGTAGACGCCTTTCCAGGTTTCGGGGCCGCGCCGAATCACGATATCCGCACCGCGCAAGGCGACATTAACGCTCTCACGGCGGGTGCTGAGCCGGGTCTCCAGCAAGGGATAACTAATCTGGAACCGGGACAGCCGGGGAACCAGCCACTGGATGGTGAACGTCGGTGGCGCGCTGATATCCAGAGCGTCCGGGAATCCCTGCCGGGAAATCTTGGTCGTCGCCGCGGCAATGCGATCCAGCGCTTCCGAAATTTCGGTCTGGTAGGCCTTGCCCACTGCGGTCAGCACGACGCCGCCCGGACTCCTGCGAAACAAACCCAGCCCCAGCCGGTCCTCTAGCAGGGCAACCTGCTTGCTGACCGCGCCATGCGTCACCGACAGTTCTACAGCGGCACGAGAAAAACTCTCGTGCCGCGCGGCGGCCTCGAAGGCACGCAAGGCGTTTAATGGCGGCAGGCGGCGCATGCCTGCGTGAGTTTATCTCACATAATCTCCCACCGATACTCGCTTGCCGCGCCCCTCGCGCCGACCGATCATGCCGGACGCAACCATCGCCCAAACGAGAGGAGCCAGACAGGCTCCGGAGGAGAATCCATGAATCTGCAATTGCCTTCGCTTTCACTGGCCCAGCGCATAGCCGCGTGCCTTCTGATCACGGTCATGCCGGGAGTCCTGCATGCCGCACAACCCTATCCGACCAAGCCGGTGCGGCTGATCGTGCCGTTTGCACCCGGCGGCGGCACCGACATCATGGCGCGCACCCTGAGCCAGAAGCTGGTCGAACTCTGGGGCCAGCAGATCGTCGTCGACAACCGCGGCGGTGCAGGCACGGTGATCGGCACCGAACTGACCGTACGGTCGCCGGCGGATGGCTACACCCTCATGCTGGCCAACATCGCGATGGCGCTGAATCCGGGGCTGCGCGAGAAACTGCCGTACGATGCACTGCGCGATCTGACACCCGTGATCCTCATCGCCTCACAGCCCAGCGCAGTCGCGGTCAATCCGACAGTGCCTGCAAAAACCGTCAAGGAACTGATCAAGCTGGCAAAAGCCGACAAACTCAGCTTCGCATCATCCGGCATTGGCGGCGTCGGGCACATCGGCGGTGAAATGTTCCGAATTGCCATCGGTGCCGACATGGTGCACGTGCCCTACAAGGGCGGCGGGCCGGCCGCAGTCGATCTGATGGCCGGCCAGGTGCCGGTTGCATTCATCAGTCTGCCCACTGTCACCCCGCATGCCCGGAACGGCAAGATCCGGATTGTCGCAATCACGGACAGCGCGCGCTCGGCGGCGGCCCCGGACATCCCCACGGTTTCAGAAACCGTCAAAGGCTACGCCGTCGACAACTGGATCGGCATGCTGGCACCGGCCAAAGTACCCAAGGAAATCATCACCCGCCTCAACGGCGATGTCCTGAAGCTGATCGGCCAGGCGGACATGAAACAGCGTCTCACGGACCAGGGCTTCGACGTGCGCGGCAGCTCGCCCGGGGAATTTGGTGGGGTAATTCGGCGCGATATCGAGAAATACACTAAGGTCATCCGACAAGCCGGCATCAAGGCGAACTGAAAGCACTACCGCAAAACGAAAGGAACGGCAGTATGGCACTCAACATCGGCATCCTAGAAGGCGACGATATCGGACTCGAAGTCGTACCGGAATGCATAAAAGTCATGAAGGAAGCTGCATCCAGGGCGGGGCTGGACATCGCCTGGAAGCCGGTGCCGATCGCACGCCGTGCGCATGAGCAGTTCGGGCATACCGTGCCGCCGGGCACGCTGGAAACCCTGACCGCCCTCGACGGCTGGGTGCTCGGCCCCATCGGCCATCGCGAATACCCGCGCAACGATCCGACCTGGCTCAACGCCCATCCGCTGTTCCGCACCCACTTCGGGCTCTACGCCAACTACAAGCCCTTCAAGTCCTATGACAATCTGCCATCGGTGCACAAGAACGTCGACATGCTGTTCCTGCGCGAAACCACCGAGGGCTTCAAGGTCGATGCCAACCTGTTCAAGGGCTACGGCGAATTCATGCCCACCGAGGAACTGGCCATCGGCATCTGCGTGACCACCCGCACCAAGAGCCGGCTGATCGCCGAGGCCGCCTTCGAGGCCGCGCGCCACCGCCGGAAAAAGGTCAGCGCCGTGCACAAGAACACCGTCTACCGCATGGGCGACGGTCTGTTCGCCGAGGAATGCCGCAAGGTCGCCGCGCGCTACCCGGACGTCGAGTTCGAGGAAGTCATCGTCGACACCTGTGCGCTGCGGCTGGTGATGAAACCGCAGCAGTACGACGTGCTGGTCACCACCAATCTTTACGGCGACATCCTCACCGACGAAGCGGCCGGCCTGGTCGGCGGGCTGGGCATGGCGCCCGGCGTCAACGCCAGCGGCAGCCACGCGATGGCGCAGGCCACGCACGGCTCGGCGCCGGATATCGCCGGCAAGGGCATCGCGAACCCGTACGCGATGATCATGTCGGGCAAGCTGCTGTTCGACTGGCTGGGCATGAAGAAAAACGAGCCGCGCGCGCTGGAAGCCGGAACAATGATCGAGCGCGCGGTGGAACAGGTGATCACCGAAGGCAAATTCCTGACCGCTGACCTTGGCGGCAAAGCGCGCACCGCGGAAATGGGCGACGCCGTCGCCCGCGCCATCGGCCGGGCCTGAACCCGGCAATCCGGCCGTTCAGTCCAGCTTGGACAGCGCGGCCGGGTAACCCGACGCGGCTTCGGCCGCGGAAATCGCGCTGAACCCGAGGTCGCGCACCAGCCCGTCGCGCAGGCCGTACACCCAACCATGCACCGCCAGGTCCTGCCCGCGCTCCCAGGCATCGCGGACAATGGTGGTCTGGCAGACATTGGCGGCCTGCTCGATCACGTTCAGCTCGCACAGCCGGTCCGCGCGTTGTGTCGCGTCCCCCACCGCCAGCAGTTTCGCCTCGTGTTTCTGGCGCACGTCCTGCACATGGCGCAGCCAGTTGTCGCTCAAGCCGATGCGGTCGCCGCGCAACGCGGCGCCGACACCGCCGCAACCGTAATGGCCGACAACGATGATGTGCTTGACCTTCAGCACATCCACCGCGAACTGGATCACCGACAGGCAGTTGAGGTCGCTGTGCGCCACGACATTCGCGATGTTGCGGTGGACGAAAACCTCGCCCGGCAGCAGGCCGATGATTTCGTTGGCGGGCACGCGGCTGTCGGAGCAGCCGATCCACAGGTATTCGGGTGACTGCTGACGCGCGAGCTTGCTGAAAAAGTCCGGGCTCTGGCGGCGGATGCGTTCGGACCAGCTGCGGTTGCTGTCAAAGAGATGCTGCAGTTTTTTCACGGATGATTCGCGGTGCGCGCGTCAGATTTCGGGAACAAGCTCGCGCATTTTCCCATACAGCGCATTCTGTTCCTCGAAGCCGATACCCGGACGGTCGGGCAGCTTCAGCCAGCCGTCCTCGACTTTCGCGTCGTCGGCGAAACCGGCAAACATGCCGAAGACACCCGGATAGGCCTCGCAGCCGCCGAGCCCGAAGCCGCCGACGATGTGCAGCGTCATCTGGTTGCCGCCGTGGGGGAACACCGATTGCGGCGACCAGCCGCGCTCCTGCATCATCGTCAGCGTTTTCGCGAACTGGGCGATGCCGTAGGACTGCGGCACGTCGGTCTGGATGATGTCGCGGTCGGCGCGCAGGCCGCCGAAGGTGATCAGATTCTGCACGTCCTGGGTCGAGAACAGATTCTCGCCGGTGCCGATCGGCGCGTCGTAAAGTGCGGCCACTTCCGCCAGCAGCGCAAAGTCGAGCGGATCGGTCGGCTCCTCGAACCAGCGCAGTTTGTACGGCGCCAGCGCCTTCGCATAAGCCAGCGCGCGTTCGCGGTCGAATCCGGCATTGGCATCCACTGCGAGGTTTGCGCTGTTGCCGATGAGTTTCAGTGCAGCCTCGACGCGCGCGATGTCTTCTGGAATCGACATCCCGCCGACCTTGATTTTCATCGTGCGGTAACCCTGGTCGAATTTCTCGCGGATCTCGGCCAGCAGTTCCGGGATGCCCTTGCCCGGCGCGTACCAGCCGCCGCCGACGTAACAAGGGACTTTATTTAAGTATTTGTTTTTATTGTATTTTTTTGCAATCAGCGCATGCAGGGGCAAGCCTGCGATCTTGGCTACGGCGTCCCAGCAGGCGACCTCGATGGTGCCGATCGCCACTGAACGTTCGGTGTGACCACCGGGCTTCTCCCGCTGCATCATGGCCGCGAGTATTTTTTCCGGATCGAGGTTGCTGCCGCTGTCGTCCAGCAGTGAATCCGGCGCAGCCTCGAGGATGCGCGGGATGAAGCGCGCGCGCATCTGCGCGCCGCAGGCGTAACGGCCGGTGGAGTTGAAGGCGAAGCCGGTGACTGGCTTGCCGTCACGGACCACATCGGTAATCACCGCAACCACCGAGGTGGTCATCTCGCTGAAATCGAAGACTGCGTTGCGCAGGTCCGATTTCAGCGCGATCGACGTTTCGCGGATGTCAACGATGCGCATGGCAACCCGCCCTGCGCATCGCGCCCTGGCGCATCAGTTGACCTTGATGCCGGCGGCCTTCACGACCTTCGTCCATTTCTCCACTTCGACCTTCACCTGCGCGGCAAACTGCGCCGGGGAACTGGCGATGATGTTGAAGCCGAGGCCTTCGATGCGCGAGCGCACATCCGGCTGGGCCATCATTTTGACGACCTGGCCATGCAGCTTGTCGACCACGGCTTTGGGGGTGCCGGCCGGCACCAGCAGTCCCTGCAGCGTGTCCGCCTCCTGCCCCTTGAAGCCGACTTCCGCCATTGTCGGCACATCGGGTATCGCCTTGCTGCGACCGGCACTGGTAACCGCGATCGCGCGCAGGCGGCCGGCCTGGATATGCGGCGTGGTCGGCGGCAGCGCGGTGCAGCCGATCGGCACCTGGTTGCCGACAACGGCTCCCACCGCGGGACCGGCGCCGCCGAAGGGCACAGTGATGAAATCGAGCTTGGTTGTCAGCTTCAGCAGCTGCGCCGACAGATCCGGCGTGGTGCCGACGCCGGGCGTGGCCACCGAGAATTTCTTCGGATCGGCAGAAACCAGCGTCAACAGCTCCTTCATCGACTTGGCCGGAATCGTGGGATGGATGGTGAACACGTTGGGTGAAGCCGCCATGTTCGATATCGGTGCGAAGCTCTTGTACGGATCGTAGGGAATGCTCTTGTAGAGCCCCGGGTTGACCACGAAGCTGGAGCTGACGACGATCATCGTGTAGCCATCAGGCGAAGCATTCGCCGCGAGACCCATGCCGATGTTGCCGCCGGCACCGGCACGGTTGTCGACGACGACCTGCTGGCCGAGGCCCTCGGTCAGTTTCTGCGCCACGACCCGCGCGATGACATCGGTCGGACCGCCTGCTGCGAAGGGCACGATCATGCGCACCGGGCGGTTGGGATAATCCTGGGCAAAGGCAGTGCCTGCGGTCAGGCTGACCAGTCCTGCCAGGACGGCAGCGGCCATGGTTTTTGTTTTCATCGGTTCATCCTCGCTGATTGTGTGTTGTGTATTAAAACGTTCAGTTCACCGACGCACCGGAAGCACGCACCACGCGGCCCCAGCGTTCGGTCTCGCTGGCGATGAATTTGGCGAACTCCTCTGGTGTGCTGGTCTGCGCCTCGGTGCCGCGCGCGGCAAGCTGCTTGCGCATCGCCGGGTCGTTGAGCACCTTGGCGAATTCGGAGTTCAGGCGGTTGATGATGTCGCGCGGCGTGCCGGTCGGCGCCAGGACGCCATACCAGGTGTCCACCGTGAACCAGGGCATCCCGGCTTCGGCGACAGTCGGCACCTCGGGTACCGAGGGATCGCGACGTTTGCCCAGTGCCGCCAGAGCGCGCAGCTTGCCCGCTTTAACGTGCGGCGCGGCCGCGGCAGTGCCGATCACCAGCATGTCGACCTCGCCTGCAAGCAGCGCGATCTGGGCCTGACTCGCGCCCTTATGCGGAATCACCTCGATTTTCAGCTTGTTCTCGGAAATGAAATAGCGCGCGCCGAGATCGTTGGTGGTGCCGGCACCGCCGGAACCAAAGTTGAGCTTGCCGGGATTCTTGCGGGCCAGCGCGACGATGTCCTTCAGCGACTTTGCCGGCACCGAGGGATGGACCACCATCAGGTTGGGGATCGAGGCCACCATCGATATCGGCGTCAGATCCTTTGCGGGGTCGTAGTTCAGCTTTTTGTAGAGGCTCGGGCTGATCGCGATCGACGGCGCGCACAGCACGATGGTGTAGCCGTCCGGCGCCTGGCGCGAGGCGTACTCGGCACCGATATTGCCGCCGGCACCGGGCCGGTTTTCCGCAATCACCTGCTGGCCCATGTTCTCGCCCAGCTTCTGCGCCAGCATGCGGCCGAGTATGTCGGTGCCGCCGCCCGGCGGGAAAGGCAGAACCAGCCGGATCGGCTTCGCCGGATAGGACTGCGCATGCACGGGTGACACGGCGAAAGACAATGACAGCGCGGCCGCTGCGGCAGCCGCGAGGCTGTGAAACTTGATCATTTTTTATGCTCCTCGGTTACAGGCAAGCGCCGGATGGATTGCGATTGTTCGGATTCTCGGCGCACGGCCGATTGTCCACGCAGGGCAGGGTTTGTCAAACACGCCGGCGTCGGCCTTGCCAAAACGGTTAGAATGTCGCCCTCGTCAATCACCGTTTTCAGCCATGAAATCCCCGCGCATCGCACTGATCCACGCGACGCCGCTCGCGATCGAGCCCATCGTCGCCGCCTTCGGCCGCCTGTGGCCCGAGGCGCGCACCACCAACCTGCTGGATGACTCGCTGTCCGCCGACCTCGCAGCCGAGGGCCGACTCAGCGATGCGATGGTCGAACGCTTCCTGACGCTGGGACGCTATGTCCATGGCAGCGGCGCCGATGCCATCCTGTTCACCTGCTCCGCTTTCGGTCCGGCAATCGAGGCCACTGCTGCCGCACTGCCGATCCCCGTGCTCAAGCCCAACGAGGCCATGCTCGACGAGGCGCTGGCCGCCGGCAGCAGCATTGGTTTGATCGCGACTTTCGGCCCCAGCATCCCGGCGCTGAAAACCGAACTCGAGGACATGGCGCGCGCGAAAAAGCAACCGGTGCAGGTGGCCACGCGCACCCTTCCGGATGCGCTCGCCGCCCTGCAACGCGGTGACGGCGAAACCCATGACCGGCTGATTGCCGAGGCTGCCGCCGCGCTGATGCCCTGCGATGCGCTGGTGCTCGGCCAGTTCTCGATGGCCACGGCAGCGCGGCTGATTCCGGCAAGGCCCGGTTGCCGCGTGCTGACCAGCCCGGATTCGGCGGTGATGCGGCTGAAAGCGGCACTGCCCGCCTGAACCCGTCCCGGCAAAGATAAAAAACGCGGCACCTGCCGCGCTTTTTTTCGGCAATGCCGGCGTTCTATTGCTCACCGAGCAGCGACTTCGCAGTGCGTTGGCACAGCCAGTCCTTCTCCTCCGCCGTCAGCCCCGGGATGCCGTCCACCGCCGCCGGCACGTCAAGCGGCGCCATGTCGAAGGGATGGTCGGTGCCGATCACCACCCGATCCGCGCCGACCTGGTCGATCAGGTACTTCGCCGCTTTCGGATCGTGGGTCAGGCAGTCGAAGTAGAAACGCTTGAACAGTTCGCGCGGGGGCGTGGCGTTGTTGACCTTGGGTTCCGGCCGCACCTGGTGGCCATGGCGGAAACGCCCGATCTGGTAGGGGATGAAGCCGCCGCCATGCGGCAGCAGCACGCGCAGCTTCGGCATCTCGTCCATCGCGCCGCTGAACATCAGGTGCGCCACCATCAGCGTGGTATCGAGCGGGAAGCCGACGAAGTTAGACAGGTAGTAGTCCTCCATGCCGCCCTTGGCGAGGCACTGGTAGGGGTGGGCAAAGATGAAGCAGCCCAGCTGCTCGATCGTCTTCAGCACCTTGCGGAATTTCGGCGCGGCGAGCGGCGTTCCCTCGATCGAAGTCGCCAGTTCCACCGCCTTGAAGCCGTATTCCCTGACCACGCGCTCGAGCTCGGTGATCGCCGCATCCGGGTCCTGCATCGGCAGGTGAGCCATGCCGCGCAGCCGCGAGGGGTGTTTAGCCACCATCTGCGCGATGCCGTCGTTGGCGAGCTGCGACGCGTAAAGCCCGGCTTCCGCCGGCAGCCAGTAGAAGTAGATCGGCGGGCCGACCGAGATCGCCGACACGTCGAGCCGGTTGCGATCCATCCATTCCACCTTGGCATCTGGATCGTAGAAGTCCGGGCTCAGCACCGCGGGCCGGCCGTGCACATCGAAATACCGCTTGCCGTCCTTCTCCCAGACGCTGGTCTGGAAACGCCTGGGGTCCTTCTCCATCGCCGCGATGATGGTCGGCGGGATGACATGGCTGTGCAGGTCGTAACGCTTGGACATGCGGGTCCTCTCGGTAGTTGAACGTTTTCTGCAATTATTTCAATTTGAGCAACGGCCGCAGCGCGCGTGCATCACGCAGGCGCTCGATGTGCCAGACGGTGTCGATCAGGCGTTCACTGCGGCGTCGGCCGAGCAGCGGCAGCAGCAGGTCGCGCGCCTTGGCTGCAACCTCCTCCCGCGGCATCGGGTTGGCCGCGGTGCCGCGCACGGCCCTGGTGTGATGGCGCAGCCGGCGGCCGTCGCGGGTGGTGATTTCGACGATGGCCTGCGTCGTCTTCGCCCGGCCCAGTGCAGCGCTGCCCTTGAGCCCGATCTTCTCCTTCAGCTTCAGCACCCGCGGATCGCGCACGCGGCGGTCGTCATGCGCAGAGGCGAAGCTGATGTCGCCGTCGAGCAGCATCACCGCGACCAGGTGCTGGATGTTGATGCTGGCCATCGTGCGCTGGTTGACGGTGCGCGCGCCCTGGTCATCAATGGTGACGGCGACGCGCTCGACATCCTTGGCGCCGATACGGTGTTTGCCGATCAGGTTGATCACCGCGTCGAGCGGCGCCTGGATCGGATAACCGACGGCCCAGCGCTTGATCGAGGTGTTCATGATTTCGTAGCGACGGCCGAGGTCGGCCACCAGTTTCTGCGGACTCGCGGTCAGGCCGTGGGCGTGGAAAAAGCTGCGGTCGCCTTCAAACACGTCCTTGACCCCGGTGAACTTCATCGATGCCATCAGTGCCGCGGTGACGCCGTTGCGCGCCGGCATGCCGCCGAAATCGAAAGCCTTTTCGATGTGTTCGATGTCGCGCGCCCAGCACGACAGCCCCGAGGCCTGCTGCGCGGTGTACGACAGCAGGTAACGCGTCTGGTCGTAGTTCAACTTCAGTATCGCCGCGGCAGCGGACGCCGCGCCGAACATGTGGCCAAAGCTGTGCGTGGAATGGCCGCGCTCGCGGAAACGCTCGATGCCCAGCGCGATCGACATCCGCGCGCAGACGTCGTAGCCCAGTACCATTGCCCGCAGCAGCGCGGTGCCGTTCGCGCGCTCTCGCTCGGCCACGGCAAGGGCGGCCGGCACCACGGCGCAGCCGGGATGCACCAGCGCGAGGTAGTAGGTGTCGTCGGTCTCGTCGGCATGTGCATGCATGCCGTTGGCGAGCGCGGCGTTGATCGCCGTGGTACGAATGTCGGAGCCGATCACCGTGGCTTCGGGCGTGCCGCCCTGGGTGGCGATGAACTCTATCGCGCGGCGGCCCGGCAGCAGCTGCGAGCCGGAGAGCATCGCGGCCAGCGTGTCGAGCAGGTGGTGTTTCGCGCGCTCTGTGACTTTCGCCGGCAGCGCGCGGCGCGGCGCGGCGGCGATGTAAGCCGCCAGCCTGTGCATCAGCGGCGAGATTTTTACCGCGGTCTTCCTCGTAGCCATCGGTTTAATCGGGCTTGATGCCCGCCGCCTGTGTAACCTTCGCCCATTTCGCGGTCTCGCTGCGCAGGTAGGCGGCGAATTCATCGGGGCTGCTGCCGATCGGCTCGGCGCCGTCGTTCAACAGGCGCTGCCGCACTTCCGGGTTCTGCAACGCACGGACCACGCCGGTATGCAGTTTGCTGATGATGTCGCGCGGCGTGCCGGCCGGCGCGAGCACGCCGTACCACTGCACCGCCTCGTAGCCCGGCACGCCGGCCTCGGCGATGGTCGGGATGTCGTCGGCGCCCGGTGCACGCTTCGAACCGGTGACTCCGAGTGCGCGCAAGCGGCCCGACTTGATGTGCGGCTGTGCCGACAGCATGTTGGGCATCATCGCCGGCACATGGCCCGCGATGAGGTCGGTGACGCCGGGGCCGGAGCCCTTGTACGGCACGTGCAGCATTTTCAGTCCGGTCATCACCAGGAACAGCTCCATCGACAGGTGCGGGCTGGTGCCGACGCCGGCGGAGGCAAAATTGATCTGTCCCGGTCGCGGCTTCACCAGCGCGACGAATTCCTTGACGCTTTTCGCGGGCAGCGAGGGATGCACCACCAGCACATTCGACAGCGACACCGCCTGAGAGATCGGCGCGAGATCCTTCAGTGCGTCGTACGGCACCTTCCTGTACATCGCCGGATTGATCGCCAGAGTGCTGATGCCCATCAGCAGCGTGTAACCGTCGGGAGCCGCGCGCGCGACTGCCTCGCCACCGATCATCGTGCCGGCACCCGGGCGGTTTTCAACAACGACCTGCTGACCGAGGAACTGGGTCAGCTGCGGCGCGAGTATGCGCGCCGAGATGTCGGTGCCACCGCCGGGCGACGAAGGCACCACCAGCCGCACCGCGCGGGTCGGATAGCTTTGTGCCGCCACCGGCAGCGCCAGCAGCGACAATGCAATGATGCATGATAAGTATTTGATTTTATTCATTATTTTATTCCTCTCAGAGGTGTGAGTAGAGCACCTTGCCCGCCACTGGCATCTTCGCCGCCAGAATCTCGCCGCGATAGGAATCGCAGATGAAAAGTGTTTTGCGATCGGCACCGCCATAAGCCATGTTGGTCATGCGCGCGCCCTTGTTGCGGCTCTGTACCCGCACCAGTGGTTCGCCCATCGGGCCGAACAGCCAGATGATGCCGGGCCGCGCATGCGCCGCCGACAGGTTGCCCGCTTCGTCCATCGCCAGCCCGTCGGGGCCGTGGATGCCGGGCAGCACGCAGAACACGCCGGCCTTGTTCACCGCACCGCCCTTCAGCGGGCAATGCCACATGCAGTTGGCGCGGGTCATCGCGACATACATCACCTTGTCCTGCGGATCGAGCACGATCCCGTTGGGGCTCGGCCCGTTGCTGATCAGGCAATCGAGCCGGCCTTCACTGCTGTAACGGTAGACACGGCCCGTCGGATCATGGATGCCGGTCTGGCCCTGGTCGGTGAAATAAAGATCGCCGTTCTTCGCGAACGTCAGGTCGTTGACACCCTTGAAACCCTCGGACTGGTTGTGGGTCAGGAAATCCTCGACGCGGCCCGTCTTCGGGTCGCAGCGCAGGATGCCGCGGCGGTAATCGGCGATGTAGAGCGAGCCGTCCCTGTGCACTGCCAGTCCGTTGGGCCAGCCCTCGTACTCGGCGGCGACGTCGAACTCGCCTTGCGGCGACATCCTCAGGATGCGGCCATACGGGATGTCCACCAGATAGAGGTTGTCCTCGCGGTCAAAGGCCGGGCCCTCGAGGAAACAGTCGAGTTTCGATCCCGGGTGGTTGGCGTCGATCCAGCTCGAAGGCGCGCCCCCCTTGCGCAGGCGCGCGGGCACGGATGCAAAAACTTCCGCCTCGATCAGCGGCGGCGGTTCGAAAAAAGACATCGTTGGTTCTCCCGTTATCGGTCAAGTCTCACTGCGCAAGCGGCAATGTCACCGCACGCCCGGTCGCCATTGAATGCTCTATCGCCAGAGTCACCTCGAGGTTCAGCCGCGCCTCGCGCGGCGTCGCCAGCGAGCAGGGCTTGCCCATCGCCAGGTGGTCGAGCCAGGCCCGCGTCTCGTTGGCAATCGGCCCCCAGAACTCGCCGAGCGCCCAGTCGCCGGGGGTGCCGCTCTGCAGGAACACCATGTTGACATTGTGATCCGGCAGGTAGACATGCGGGATGCCCTTCTCGGTGTACATCAGCTGGTCGGTGTGGTCGTCATCGAGGATCATCACGCCTTCGGTGCCGACCAGTTCGACGCGCGCGGCATGGCCCAGCGCCGGGTATTTTTCGGGCAGCGCATAACTGATGCCGAGGTTCATCACCGCGCCGTCGGCATAGGTCAGGATGGCGTAGCTGATGTCGTCGACTTCGGGATGCCCCGCGGCCTTCAGCACGCCCTTCTGCCCGCGGGCGTAGACCTCGACCAGCCGGTGGCCCTCGTGGAACCAGTTCATCAGGTCGACGTAGTAGGTCAGCGCATCCACCACCGGAGTGGCATGGGCATTGCGCGACAGCATCGCCAGCGCCTGGGAACGCGAATTGAACACGCGCGCCGCCCCCCCGGTGAGCGTGCCGACGCGTCCCTGTACGATCTGCTCCTTCGCGATCAGGTAGCGTTCCTTGTAGCGGCGGCTGTAGCCGACGTGCACGCTGACACCGGATTTCTCGATGCTGCGTATGACCTGGTCGGCGTCGGCCACCGACAGCGCGATCGGCTTTTCCACCAGCACCGGCTTGCCGAGTTCCAGCGCCTTCAGGATGGGCGCAAGATGCTCGCCTTCGCTGGTCGAGACGATGACCGCGTTGACTTCAGGGTGCGCAATGATCGCGTCGTTGTCGGCCGAGTGGACTGCGGCACCCACCTTTTCCGCCAGCGCCCGCGCCTTGTTGGCATCCTGGTCGGCGGTTGCGATGAAGCGCACCGCGGGATGCCCTGCTGCGAGCTGCGCGCGCAGCCCGCCGATGCGGCCCGAGCCGATGACGGCGAGGCCCAAGCTCTTGCGTTCGATGATGTTCTCCCCCGGAAGCGCTGCGTGCATTGCGCAGCGACGTTCAATCGGTCGTTTTGCAACTCTTCACGCAACGACACACACGCCCGTGGAGTCTAGCCAAGGGGCCGCTGCACCACAAGCAAGAAGCGGGGAATCCACAGCATGTGGAACACTCCCCGCTTCCGGACAGGCAAGAAAAGCGCGCCGCGCGGAGTGGGTGGGGGAAGAACAGCGCAGCGCTAAAACCGTAACTCCAGTATCCGCCAACTATTGCTTCTGTATCCCTGCGGCGTTGACCACCTGCTGCCAGCGCTCCACCTCGGCCGACAGGTACTTCGAGAATTCCTGCGGCGCGCTGACGCGCACGGTCAGACCCTGGCTGGAGAAGCGCTGGGCGATCTGCGGATCGCGGGACTGCTGTGCAAGGTCTCCCTGGAAACGCTTGACCACCGCAGCCGGCGTGCCGGCCGGCACCAGCATGCCGTACCAGGTGGTGTACGAGAATCCGGGCAGCCCCGCCTCGTTCGCAGTCGGGATTTCCGGCGCAGCAGCGGCGCGTTTTTCGCTGGTCACGGCGACGCCGACCAGGCGGCCAGAACGCACCTGCGGCAGCGCGGTGGCCATGTTGGTCACCATGTACTGGAGCTCGCCGGAGAGCAAGCTCGTGGTGGCGAGGCCGGCGCTCTTGTACGGCACGTGAATGGTATCGACCTTGGCCGACAGCTTGAACAGCTCGTTGGCGAGGTGGCTCGCCGTGCCGTTGCCCGCCGAACCGAAGGCATATTTGCCCGGCTCCTTCTTGAACAGCGCGATCAGTTCGGCAAGCGTCTTCGCCGGGACCTTGGGATTGACGGCAATGATGCTGGGCTGGTCGGCGATCAGTGTCACCGGCGTGAAATCCTTGAGCAAGTCAAAGCCGATGTTCTTGAACAGCGCCGGACCGATCGCCATGGTCGAACTCGACACCAGCGCGGTATAGCCGTCCGCCGGCGCCTTGGCGACTATCGTGGTGCCGATGGTGCCGCCCGCGCCGGGCCGGTTGTCGATGACCAGCGTCTGCCCCCAGGCATCCGACAGCGCCTGCCCGGCAATCCGGGCAACGATGTCGCTACCGCCGCCGGGGGCCAGCGGCACGACCACGCGTACCGGCTTGGTGGGATAGGCCTGGGTCTGCGCAGCCACGGGCGCGATGCCCAGCGTAAAACCGGCGAACATCAGCCCGCCAGCCAGAGAAAATGCAAAAGGTCGGTTCAACACGGCGGAATTCCTTGTCTGGAGCGGCGCTGCTGCGCCGCAAACAGACGGACATTAATCGCCGTTCGTTACAGAAGCATGACAGACACTTCCACCGATTATCCCCGTCTTCCTACCCGTGCCCGGATTCGGCGAAGAAACGAAAGGTTCGGACAGCGGAATCCTGTCAGTCCTACCGCCCCGGTGGCGCTAGATCCACCGCCCGCGCCCGCAGCGCCTTGTCTTCCCGCAACTGCGACTTGAGTATCTTGTGCGTCGGGGTGTGCGGCAATTCGTCGACGAAGGCGACGAAGCGCGGCACTTTCTGCGGAGCCAAATGCGCCCGGCACCAGTCGGCGACTTCCTCCGCGGTGACACTGGCGCCCTTCTTGATGGCCACCACGACGAATATCTCGTCCTCGCCCAGTTCCGAGGGCACTGCGATGGTGCCCGCCTCGGCAACAGCCGGATGCTCGCCGACCACACGGTCGAGCTCTGCTGCCGCGATGTTTTCGCCGCGGCGACGGATGATGTCGCGCTTGCGCGAGATGAAGAAAAAATAACCGTCGCTGTCGCGCCTGACCAGGTCGCCGGTCTTGAACCAGCCGTCGTGGAAGGCGTTCGCGGTCTGCTCGGGGTCGCGGAAATAGCCCTGCATGATGATTGGCGTCTTCACCCACAGCTCGCCGGGTTCGCCGTCTGCCACGTCGCGGCCTTCGTCATCGACGACGCGGCACTGCGCCCAGGGCCGCGCCGGATCGGGATGGCGGCCGATCGGCCCCATGCTGCCGAGCTTCTGCGGGCCCTCGAAGGGATTGCAGGTCACGCCGGGAATCTCGGTCATGCCATAGCCGCCGATGCGGTGCGCGACGTGAAACTCGTCGCGAAATGTGGCATCCATGCTGGCGCGCACGCCGTAGATTTTCGAAATCCTGTGCTCCGGGCGGAACTCGCTGCGCGGCCGCGCGCGCAGGATGCTGCCGATGGCTTCGATGATATTGACCTGGGTGGCGCCGGTCTCGACCGCAGTCTGCCAGAAGGTCGAGGCCGAAAACTTCGGCACGATGATCATGCGGGCTCCGGCGGCGAGCGTGCCTGCCACCGAATAGAACATCGCATTGATGTGGAACAGCGGCAGCACGATCATCACGCGATCATCGTCCTGCAGGTAGACGCGCTGCACGAAGGCCTCGCCGCCGGTGACGAAGCTGCGCTGGCTGTGCATCGCGCCCTTGGGAAAGCCGGTGGTGCCGGAGGTATAGACGATCAGGCAGGTGTCGTCGCCGCTCACGCCGGAGGGCAAGGGCACATCGGGCGCAGTCTTGAGCAAATCATTGATCAGCGGAGCGTCCGCCGCGGCCGCATCAAGCATGACGAACCAGGCCGGCACCTTGAGGCCAGCCGCAGCCTTGCGTGCCACCTCCAGCGTGTCCTGCGTCGCCGCCACTGCACTGACCTCGGCATGGTGCAGCACGTACTTCGCTTCTTCGACGCCGAACTCGGGATTCACCGGTACCATGATCGCGCCCAGCCGCGCCAGCGCGCACAACATCAGCACGTGGCCGTCGCAGTTGCGCGCCATCACCGCCATGCGGTCGCCCTTGCGGATGCCGCGTGAAGCCAGCACCCGGGCTGCCGCCTCGACGGCGGTATCGAACTCGCCCCAGGACCAGTTGCGGCCGCGGAACACGATGAATGGGCGGGCGGGATCCCGGCCGGCGCGGCTCTTCAGCACGCCATTCAGCGTGTAATCATGTTCGGAATAGAAGCGCAGGACTTCGAGCGGTTTTTTCATGGCGTCTGGCAATGTTGATTTGAACGGGTTTCCGCCGGATTCTGTCATACAATCGCCGCTCCTTCCGCAGACCAGTCCATATTGAGACCATGAGCTTCTTCGCACCGCCCGAGCGCATTACCGCCGAGGTTTTCGCCGAACTGCCGAAAAAATTCCGCCGCACCAGAGTGTCTGCGGAGCGCCTCGCTGCAGGCCGCCCCGCGCCGCATGGCGGCTGTTTCCTCGAGGGCCCGTCCTTTGACCGCAAGGGCAACCTCTATGTCACCGATATCCCCTTCGGCCGCATTTTCCGCATTTCGCCGATGGGCGCCTGGGATCTCGTCGTCGAATACGACGGCGAGCCCAACGGCCTGAAGATCCACAAGGACGGGCGCATTTTCGTCACCGACCACAAGCGCGGGCTGATGCTGCTCGATGCGAAGCGCGGGCGCATCGAAACCCTGATCAACCGTTACAACCTGGAAACTTTCAAGGGACTGAACGACCTGGTGTTCGCGTCGAACGGCGACCTCTACTTCACCGACCAGGGCCAGAGCGGCCTGCAGAATCCGAGCGGCGCGGTCTACAGGCTGCGCGGTAACGGCAAGCTTGAACGCATCGCCGACAACATCCCCAGCCCCAACGGACTGGTGCTCAACGCCGCGGAGAACACGCTGTTCGTCGCGGTGACCCGCGCCAACGCGGTATGGCGGCTGCCGCTGATGCCCGACGGCACGGTGTCGCGCATGGGGGTGTTCATCCAGATGTCAGGCGGCCGCGGCCCCGACGGCATGGCGATCGACGAGGATGACGGACTGGCCGTCGCGCACCCGGACATGGGAGCGGTATGGGTGTTCAACCAGCGCGGCGAGCCTATGTACCGCATCGACTCCCCGGGCTCGGACGTGGTCACCAACTGCGCCTTCGGGGTCAAGGACCCGCACACGCTGTACATCATCGACTCCGAAGGCGGTGCGATCCTCAGCGCGGAACTGCCAACGCCGGGGCGGAAGATGTACGGGCTGTCGTAGTCAGGGCCTTCATCCCGGCGCACCCCCAAGGAAGTCCCCCCTGGGGGGCACGCCGGGATCCAGGATAAGATCTCCGGAAACGATATGCCGCACTGGACCCCGGCTTTCGCCGGGGTGACGAATCCGTCTGTCAGCGAACGAGCAGATCGACAAACTCGTTGACCGCCATCGCCTCGAGCTTCTTCTGGTCGAGGCAGGCCGCGGCGATCGCCGCCTTCTGCTTCGGAGCAAACACCATCGCGGTGTTCTCGTTGAACTTCTTCATCACTGCGGGTACGCCTTCCTTGCGGCGCTTGCGGTGACCCAGCGGGTAGTTCACTTCCGCCAGCGGCGTCTTGCTGCCGTCCTTGAAAAAGACCTGGATCGAGTTGGCATTGGTGCGCTTGGCGGGATCATGGTACTCGCGCTCGTAGCGCTCGTACTCGGTGAGGCGGATTTTCGCGCGCAGCTTGTCGATGCGCGGGTCGGCGGCGATTTCGTCCTCGTAATGCTTCGCGGTCATGTCGCCGAAGATCAGGCCGATGGCCATCATGTACTGCATGCAGTGGTCGCGGTCGGCGAAGTTGGCGAGCGGCCCGGTCTTGTCGAGGATCACCATCGTCGAGTTGTGGGCGCGCGCCTCGATGTGGCTGATTTCGTCGAGCCGGTCCTTCACCAGCGGGTGCAGCTTGATCGCCGCTTCCACCCCGGTCTGGCCGTGGAAGGCAGTCGGGTAAGGAATCTTGAACAGCGTGTTCTCGATGACGTAGCTGCCGAGCGGACGCTGGAACTTGAAGGGCTTGCCCTTGAACAGCACGTCGTAGAAACCCCATTTCGGCGCGGTCAGCGCCGAGGGATAACCCATCTCGCCCTTCTTCGCCAGCAGCGACAGCCATACCGCGCGCGCCGAAGCGTCACCGGCAGCCCAGGACTTGCGCGCACCGGTGTTGGGCTTGCGGCGATAGGTCGCCAGCGCATGGCCATCGACCCAGGCATTGGACAGCGCGTTGACTATTTCCTGCTGCGTGCAGCCGATCAGCGAGGAAATCGCGGCGGTGCTGGCGATCTTGACCAGGATGGTGTGGTCCAGACCTGCGGCAGTGAAGCCGTTCTCCAGCGCCAGGCCGCCCTGCACTTCATAGGCCTTGATCACCGCGGCCAGCACTTCGCGCATGGTCAGCGGTTTTTTTCCGGCGGCGACGCGGGTGCGCGACAGCCAGTCGGCGGTCATCAGGATGGCACCGATGTTGTCGGACGGATGTATCACCGTGCGGCCGTAGAAGGCGTCGTTGAAATCCAGCCAGCGCACCAGCACGCCGGTATTGAATGCGGCGGTGACCGGATCAAGCACGTAATTCGTGCCGGGAACGCGCGCGCCGTTGGGCACGATGGTGCCGGGCACGACGGGGCCGAGCAGTTTGGTGCAGTCCGGATAGGCCAATGCCTCGAAGGCGCAGGCCAGGCTGTCGATCAGCGTCAGGCGCGCGGTTTCATAGGCGAGTTTGCTCGCCGGCTTGTAGCCGTACGCATATTTCGCGAGATCGACGATTACTTTGTCGGGTGCGGGCCGGCGGTTGGTATCCGGAGCTGACATGGGCTGATCCTGTGCGTTGTGGGAACGCGGGGATTATAAGCGCCACTGCAGCTGCTGACCGGCACGAGGGCCGGATCGTGGAACCGGCTCAGACGTCTTCAGGCCACTGCCTTCAGCTCACGGCGCCCGACATGGCTGGTCAGCCGCTGCGTGATGTCGCGCCGCACCTGGTTGAACTCGACACCCGATACGTCGCGCGGACGGTCCAGCTCGATTGCGATGTCCGACTCGACGCGGCCGGGTCCTGCGGTCATCACCACCACGCGATCCGACAGCAGCACCGCCTCCTCGACCGAATGGGTGACGAAGATGACCGTGACACCGGTGCGCGCCCAGATCTCGAGCAGTTCCTGCTGCAGGCTCTCGCGGGTGATCGCATCGAGCGCGCCGAAAGGTTCGTCCATCAGCAGCAGCTCGCATTCGTTGGCCAGCACGCGCGCGATCGCCACCCGCTGTTTCATGCCGCCGGAGAGCTGCTGCGGAAAACGGTCGGCGAACTTCTGCAGGCCGACCATGTTCAGGTATTCATCGGTGATTTCGGCCACGTACTTCTTCGCCATGCCCTTCTGCCGCGGACCGAAACTGATGTTCTCGCGCACGGTCATCCACGGAAACAGCGCATAGTCCTGGAACACCATGCCGCGGTCGCTCCCGGGGCCGGTGACCGGATGATCATAGAGGGTGATCTGGCCCGAGGTCGGCCGCTCGAAGCCGGCAATGATGCGCAGCAGCGTCGACTTGCCGCAGCCGGAGGCGCCGATCAGGCAGACGAACTCGCCCTTGTCTATCGCCAGGTTCACCCGGCCCAGGGCCTCGACGGTGTCTCCGCCGACACGGAAGGTCTTGGTGATATCGCGCACCGCGAGAAACTGGCGCCGCATTGTCTGTGCATGTTCATCCATGATGCTGCGGGCTCCAGCGCAAGATCCTGTTGTTGGCGGCAACGATGATGCGGTCGGTGAGGAAACCGGCGATGCCGATGACGATCATTCCGGTGATCACAAGATCGGTGCGAGACAGTGTTCGTCCATCCATGATCACCGAGCCCAGTCCGGTCGGCACGCCGGTCATTTCGCCGACCACGATGAGTATCCAGGCGAAGCCGTGCGCCAGCCGCAGACCGTTGAATATGCTGGGCATGGCCGCCGGCAGCACGATCTGGCGGAACATGCGGGACCCGTCGCAACCCAGCATGGAGGCCGCCTCGAACAGCCGAATGTCGACCGAGCGCACTCCGAAGATGGTATTCAGCAGTATCGGGTAGAACGCCCCCAGAAACACCAGGAACACCGCAGACCGCGGACCCAGACCGAAAAATATCATCGACAGCGGCAGCCAGGCCGTGACCGGTATCGGCCTCAGCAGCGACAGCGTGGGATCGAGCATCTGGCGGATCAGCGGCACCTTGCCGATCAGCAGTCCCATCGGCACACCGATGGCAATGGCCAGCGCGAAGCCGCCGTACACGCGCTGCATCGATGCCAGCAGGTGGGTGAATATGGTCCCGCTGAAGGCATCGTCGTGAATGCCTCCGAAGATGAAATCCCACATCATGACCCCGACCTGGTACGGCGTCGGAACAAGCCGGGTACCGCTCATCACCACTACGTAGTGCCACAGCACCACCAGGGCCAGCGGAAATGCGATGGCCAGCAGCGGGCCGCGCACTCGCTCCGGCAACGAGAACCGCTGCGCAGGGGCCGTTGCGCCCCCCGCGGCAGTTTTCGGCAGTTCGCCCGGAATCGTCGACATGGGATCGCTGGCCGCCCGGTTCTATTTTTTGGAGGCCACTTCGACGGGCATGAATTTCGACGTGATGAACTTGTCGAAATCCGGCAGCGCGCGGATCTGCTTTTTCTCGAGCATCAGCTGGCCGTAGGCCTTGGCGCGCTTGATGAACTCGGCGTCGACTTTCCAGGTCAGCTGGACATTGGGCGCAGCCAGTTCAATCGATTTCTGCTGCTGGCCAAGCTTCTGCATGGTCATCTTGACCATTTCCGCGCGGTTGGCCATCGCGAAATCGGTCGCCTTGCGGTGCATTTCCATCATCACCTTCACCAGCTCCGGGTTCTTGTCTATCATCTCCTGGCGGGTCGCCCACACCATGTTCAGGGAGCCGATGGCGGTGCTGTACGGATACTCGACGATCCTGCCCACGCCGTTGGCAAGGCTGATGCCCGGTCCGGGTTCGGCACCGACGTAGGCATCAATGTCGCCGCGCGCGAGCGCCGGCGCCATGTCGGAGAACGGCAGGCGGATGGGCTGGATGTCCTTGATCGTCATGCCCGAGGCTTTCAGCCGCTCGAGTATCACCACTTCCTGGGTGGAACCCGGCCAGATCGCGACTTTCTTGCCCTTCAGGTCCTGGATGGTCTTGATGCTGGATTTGGCTCCAGCAACGATTGCCATGCCGCCGTTGCACTGCGGTGCAAACACCACCACCGGCTCGCCCGCGGCGGCACCCAGCATCGCGGCCGCGATGCCGAAGGTGCCGAAATCGACAGTGCCGGTCACCACTGCATTCTTGCCGTCAGTGGGACTTTCAAACGGGATCACCTCGATCTTGTATCCCGGCGGCGCGAACTGCTGGTAGAAATACGGCGTGATGGCATGAATCAGTTTCAGGGTGCCGACCTTGATCACCTTCTGATCCTGCGCCAGGGCAGTGGTCGGGAGCATCGCCGCGGATGCGACAACGGTGAGTGCGGCGAGCGTGGAAAACAAACGTCTGCGACCTGATTTCATGGCTGCTCCTGATATAGGGTTGGCGGATGATCACGGCACCGACATGGCACCTTTGATCATTGAGTTAGCAATCGCCGTGCCAAGGGAAACAACCATTTAAAACAACTGATTGAGCGGTGTTGCGACAGGGGGGTGCACCTTCGCGGTGCAGCTTGCGCGACATCGCACCGCAAGGATGCGGCGATTACTCCGGCATCGCCGCGAGTTCACGCACCAACGCAGTGAGTTGGCCGTCGGGATTCGCCAGTTCCTCGAGAATCGTGAAGTGGTTGAGTCCGGGCAACTGCAGCAAACGTCCGGGCAACCCCGCCTGCGCACGCACCCCGGCATAAGCCGCGGACTGGCGCTGCAGTTCGGGCAATTCCCCACCACCGCAGGCCAGCAACAGGGGCACCGGACGCTGCGGCAGATTGAACAAGGGGCTCAGGCGGCGCGCTTCCCCGGCGGTCAGACCAAGTTTGGCATTGAGATAATTGAGGCGCACAGGCTCGAGATCGAATATGCCGCTGACCGCCAGCCCGCCCTTGACCATGGGTGCATCGAGCATCATCGCGGCAAGATGTCCTCCGGCGGACCAGCCGGATACCAGCAGGCGCTGCGGATCGCCTCCGTAATCCGCCACGTGCCGCTCCAGCCATACCAGCGCGTCGTGCACCTCGTCGACTATGCCGGCCAGTGTCTTCTCCGGCGCCAGCGTGTAACCAATCAGTGCGACATGAATACCGTGCGCAAGCGGACCGGCGGCGAGAAAACTGAAGGTTTCCTTGCGCCGCATCTGCCAGTAACCGCCATGGATGAACACCAGCACCGGCCCTGGTGACGGCGCCGCGAAATAATCGATGCGGTTGCGCTCGGCGGGCCCATAGCGGAGATCAAGATGCTGCGGCCTTGCGCTACGCAACTGCGCGCTGCGCGCGTCGAAACCGGCCAGCAGCAAGGCGCTGTCGGCAACCGCAGCCGAGTTGTCGTAGCCCGCATCGAGCGCTGCGCGGTCCATGCCACGGTAGAGGCTCATGGCTGCACGCCTGCACGTTCGGCCAGATAACGGCGCCAGCCGCCGCTCGCCGTGATGTCGCGGGCCCCGGCAACCGCCCAGGTCTCACACAGGAAACCCTTTACCTCGCGGCCATCGGCAAGCCGGATGCTGCCTATGCCCAGCGGCGCCGGCACCCCCGCCATGAACGAACCCAGCGCTTCAACCGGCATCGCCCACAACTCGACCTCGATCGCTGCGCCGCCGCTGCTGACGCGCACCATGCCTGGCCGCTCCGGCGGTGCGCCGGACAGGGCGTACAGCCGGTAGTCCGGCGCCGTCCGCGTTTCTTCGACCAGTCTGGCGCCGCGCCCCGTGAGTTCGCCATTGAGCGGCAGACCCGAGAGATGCGCACCGACAACGGCAAGCACCACCTGATCAGCGATGTCTCCGGCGGCGGGGGGCGTCATCGGGGGCGGTGCAAACCGCGTAGCGCCCATGTTGACGGCGCCGGCACGGTGGAAGCGCGCGCCGATTTCGGCCAGGAAACGATCGCCATTCGCTTCTGCAATCAGCGTGATGCCGGCTGGCAGACCATCAGCGCGAAACGGCCCGGGCACTGCCAGCGCGCACAGGTCGAGCAGGTTCACGAAATTCGTGTAATACCCGAGGTCCGTATTGCGCTGCAGCGGCGTCTCGGCAATCTGCGCCAGCGTGTAGATGGTGCCGCTGGTCGGGACCGCCAGCACATCCATTTTTTTCCATTCCGCCGCACAGCGCCTCTGCAGTGCCCGCAGCCGGTACGTCGCCTCGAAAACATCCACTGCGCTCCATTGCCGCGCGGACTCGATCACCTGGCGCGTCACCGGGTGCAGTTCCTCGGGATGCGCTTCGAGAAATGTCCTGATGCCGGCATAACGTTCCGCCACCCACGGACCTTCATAAAGCAGGCGCGCAACCTCCAGAAACGGCTGAAAATCGATTTCCACGGGATCGGCACCGGTCCCGCGCAGCGTCGCCATCGAACTTTCGAACGCGGCCTGCGCCGACGTGTCGCCGAAGAACTCGAGTTGGTGTGCAGGCGGCACGCCGCAGCGGAACCTCCCTGTCGCCCCGCGATAGCGGGACGCCTCCCCGGTATCGCTGCGCGCATGGATATCGGCACTGTCGAAGCCGCGCATGATCCCGAATACCTGTTGAGCATCCTCGCAGGTCAGGGCGAACACCGAAACACAGTCGAGCGAGCGGCAGGCCGGCACCACTCCGCCGGTACTGACGACACCCGGCGTGGGTTTGAGCCCGACGATGTTGTTGAAGCCTGCGGGCACACGACCCGATCCCGCAGTATCCGTGCCGAGTGCGAAACTCACCATGCCCGCAGCCACGGCGACAGCGGAACCCGAACTCGATCCGCCGGAAATGTATTCAGGATTGAAGGCGTTGCTGCAGGCGCCATAGGGTGACCGGGTGCCTACCAGTCCGGTCGCGAACTGGTCCAGATTGGTCTTGCCGAACATCAGCGCGCCGGCATCCTGCAACCGTCGCACCGCAAACGCCGTGGCCTCGGGCATGTAAGCATAGGCCGGGCAGGCAGCCGTCGTGGGGCAACCCGCCACGTCGATGTTGTCCTTTACCGCGAAAGGAATGCCATAAAGGGGCAGATCCTCCCCCGCCGCGCGCCGTGTTTCCAGCGCGGCGATCTGTGCCGCCATTTGCCCTGGTGGCACGACGTGAATCCATACGGGATTGCCGGATGAGGCCGCGATGGATGCGTAAACATCGCGGGCCACCGCTTCCGGGGTCAGGCATCCCTGCCGGTAGGCAGCGGCCAGTTGCGTCAGGTCGAGGCTGTAATCGGGCATGTCAAGGTGGCAAGCAACAGAAGTAGTCGTCACGGAACCACCGCGGGTTCCACAGGAATACCTGTGGCCGCGGTGGTCAGTGCCTGTTGCTAAAGCAGGAAACGCGCCAGATCAGTAGCGCCTGCCGCGTTGCGCCGCCCTTTACTCCACCCTGATTACTCCGCCCTGATGCCGGCCGACTTGACCAGCTTGCCCCACTTCGCCGCTTCGGCCTTGAGGTACTGCGCGAACTCCGCCGGGCTGTCTCCGATCGGCTCCAGCCCTGCGCGCGCCATGCGTTCCGCAATCGCCGGTTCCTTCAGGGTGGCGACGATTTCCTTGTGCAGGCGCTGTATGACCGCGCGCGGCGTACCCGCCGGTGCCACCAGACCGTTCCAGTTGTTGGCCTCGTAGCCTGCCACGCCGGCCTCGGCGATGGTCGGCATTTCCGGGAACAGCGGCGTGCGCTTCGCCTTGCCCACCCCCAGCCCGCGCAGCTTGCCGGCGCGGATATGCGGCTGGGCCGTAGTCAGATTGGCCATCATCATGTTCAGGCGGCCGGCCACCAGGTCCGCCACCGCGGGGGCGCCGCCCTTGTACGGCACGTGCAGCGCTTCAACCCCGGCCATGCTGGTGAACAGCGCCATCGCGAGATGCCCTGCCCCGCCGACGCCGCTGGAACCGTAGTTGTACTTGCCGGGACTGGCCTTCAGCAACGCGACCAGTTCCTTCACCGAATTCACCGGCATCGAAGGATGGACCACCAGCAGGTTGCTGGATGCGGCGATATTGGTCACGGCGACAAAATCGCGCTCCAGCACGTAGGGCACCTTGTCGCGCAACGACGGGTTGACAGCCAGCGGCGGTGTCGCCATCAGCAGCACATGGCCGTCAGGTGTTGCATTCTTGACGATCTCGGTGCCGATGATGGTGCCGGCGCCGGTGCGGTTGTCGACCACGATCTGCTGCCCCAGGCGCTCGGACAGCCGCACGCTGGTCACGCGAGCAACGGTGTCGGTCGAACCGCCGGCGGAATATGGCACCACCAGGCGCACCGGGCGCTGCGGATACTCGGCGGCCTGCACGGGCGACGTGACAAGAACGGCAATTAGGACTGGGAAAAAGCTGCTGAAAGACTTCGTGGGCTTCATGGTGTTCCTCGCTGAGGGATGGTTGTCCTCCGGGCAATGCCTTTTTCTTGTTCTGTGATGCATGGAACGACTCTCAAAAACGACGGCGCCCGGCCGGTTTTTGAGACCGGCTGCCGGTTCATTTGCCCGCCGGGCCACCGTCATAGGGAATGCGCGGCATTTCGAAACGGTCGGTGATCCGTGTATAGCCGCCCTTCCCGGCGAGGCGCCCGATCGGATTGATGCGGCCGACATCGACGTGGAAACGCTCGTTGACGATGCCCTCGTGGTAGTGGAAATACACCACCTCGCCGAACACAACGTGGTAAGGCTTGCGGCCCAGCTCAACAATCTGCATCAGCCGGCATTCCAGTGCCACCGGCGCTTCTGCAATGCGCGGGACGCGAATCCTGCTGGACGGCACGGCAGTGAAGCCCGCCTTCTCCAGTTCATTGACGCCGTACGGATAGTCAACGGCACAGACGTTCATCTTGTCCTTGATCTCATCACTGACGATGTGCACCACAAATTCCGGCGTCTCGCGGATGTTGCGCACGGTGTCCTTGGCCTTCCCGGAACGGTCACCGACCGAAAACATCAGCATGGCCGGATCCGATCCGACCGCATTGAAAAAGCTGAAGGGTGCGGCATTGGGTCCGTCGCGCCCGAGCGTGGTCACCAGCGCGATCGGACGCGGTGTAACCGAGCCGACCATCAGCTTGTATTGATCCTGCCAGGAAATTTTTGCGGCGTCGATGTCGGTCATTTTGCGGAAGTCCGGAACGGGAAGTTTGTCGTCATCGATTCTAGCAGGGCTTTCGCGCTGCCAACCTCCGGGTTCCGCATCATGCGCACATCCGATGCGCCCAAAAAAAACGCCTCCCGCAGGAGGCGTTTCCCTGACCGGAAACGATCAACGCAGCCGGATGTTGCCGTCAGTGATGATTTTCCTGTACTTGGCAATCTCGCGTTGCACCAGGTCGGTCATCTCCGCCGGAGTGCTGCCCACGGGGTCCAGCCCCTCACGCGCATAAAATCCGGCGATCTCCTTGGCGCCGAGTGCCGTCTTCACTTCGCTGTTGATCCTGGCAATCGCTTCCTTCGGCGATCCTTTCGGCATGAACATCACGTACCAGTTGTCCGAGGTGAATCCCGGATACAGCGAGTTCATCGTCGGCAGATGCGGCAGGGCCGAAGCGGGCTTCGCCGTGGTGACTGCCAGCGCGCGCAGGCGCTTCGACTTGATGTGGGGCATCGAGGATGGCGCCGTCGCGAAAAGCAGGTCTATTTCACCGGTCACCGCACCCAGGGTCGCTGGTCCGCCGCCCTTGTAGAGAATGGTGACCCCCTTGGCTTTCGCGAACTGCTTGAACATCTCGGCCGAGAGGTGGCTGGTGCTGCCCGGCGTGTTGCCGCCCATGTTCAGTCCCTGCGGGGTGCGCATCGACAACTGCACCAGATCCTTGACGTTCCTCGCTGGCACGCTGGGATGGACCACCAGCACCAGCGGCGCCGAGGAGACCCAGACCACCGGATCCAGATCCTTCAGCGGATCGAACTTCATCCGGTCTTTCTGCAAGGTCACGTTCACGGCAATGGTCGCCGTGGTGAACAGCACGGTATGGCCGTCAGGCGGTGATTCGACCGTGATCTGCGCGCCAATCAGGCCGCCTGCTCCCGTGCGGTTGTCGACCAGCACCGGATGTCCGAGGCCCTGACGCATTTTTTCCCCGAGCAATCTGCCCTGAATGTCGGTGCCGCCCCCCGTGCTGAAAGGTACGATCAGGCGCACCGGCCTCTCCGGGTATGCGGCCTGACTCAATACTGGAGACAGAAACAAAAGACCCAAGCCCATGGGCAGGACGAACTGGATAAGACCTCGAAGCATGAACACCTCCTCGTATATAAGTTATTGATTTATATCAATATTTAACGATTCCATCGAGTGGAACCCACATTGTGGCACAGTGCGGGCGGAGATGTAACCCTGAATTGACAATATAGAAGGTAGAAGGCTGGCCAATCCAGGCAAGCATCCGGACACCGGGATCACCCCATGGGGAATGGAAACTGCCACTGGCGCAGCGGGAAGCCGCTGCCCGTACTTGTGGTTAGAGCACGAGTCCGGCGCGCCGGATCAATTCGGCATAACGGGCAGTGTCCAGTTGCAGCAATGCACCCAGTGCTGCCGGATCATCGCTGCCCGGTACCAGCGCCCGATCGAAGAAAAACGAAACAGCGGTCTCTTCGCGCAACACCCGGCGGACTCGCGCATGGATGTGCGCGACGATTGCATCCGGTGTTGCTGCCGGAACGAACAGTCCGTACCACTGACTGCCGACAGCATCCGTTCCGGACGGATTCGTGATGACCGGCAGCCTTGCCAGCGTGGGGTGCCGGCTCGCCGCGGTTGTTGCAAGTGCGCGCAAGCGACCTGCCGCAACATGTGAAACAGCCGGCGGGGCCGCCACGAACATCAGATCAACCTGCCCCCCTGCCACCGCGAGCAATGCACTGGGCTCGCCCCTGAATACGGAGATGCGCGCGGCGATGGCAGGTGGCAGCAACAGGGCTGCCGCCAGGCCGTTCATGCCGATCGCGGAGGACGCCGCCACCTCAAGGCGGGGACCAGGCCCGCGGGCGAGCGCGAGCAGTGCTGCCACCGAGTTCGCCGGCACCGCCGGATGCATGACAATGATCAGGGGCGTCGAGGACAGGTGAATGACCGGCCTGAGGTCGCGCGAAGGATCGAACTCGCGCGCCGCCGTCGACGTCGCCGCCCGCACCGCCAGCGATGCCGAAGCCAGCAGCAGCGTATGCCCGTCCGCCGGCGAACGCGCCACGACAGCTTCTCCGGCTTCATGGCCGAAATCGCTGCGGTGGTCGACAAGAAAAGGTTGGCTGCCTGACTGTCCCATGGCGGCAGCCAGAAATTCCGCCTGCAATGAAGCCGCGCCACCAGGCGCCGCAGGCACGATCACCCGTAGCGGCATGGCACCGGATGCGGATACCTTTGAGTAAACGGACAGCGTCAGGAAAAACAGACAAAAAAACGCCCGCAGGAAGCGGGCGCCAGACGATGCCACGAACATCAGGTCAGTCGACAACGATCTTCGCCGCGTTGATGACCTTGGTGTATTTCTCGGCTTCGCGCTTGAAGTAATCCGCGAGCGCTTCGGGGGTACTGCCCACCGGTTCGCCGCCTTCCTTGCGAATGAACCCGTCAACGTCCGGCGACTTCAGCGCCTTGATGATCTCGGCGTTGAGCTTGGCCACGATGTCCTTGGGCGTGCCCTTCGGGAAAAACATCGCGTACCAGTTGTCGGCCTCGAACCCCGGGAACATCGAGTTCATGGTCGGCAGATCGGGGAAAGCGGCGGCACGCTTGGATGTGGTGACGGCAATGCCCCGGACCTTGCCCGACTTGATGAAGGGCTGGGCCGCCAGCGCTGTGGCAAAGGTGAAGTCCGCTTCGCCGCTGATCTGCGCGACCATGGCGGGGCCACCACCCTTGTACGGCACCGGGGTCACCCGTGCGCCGCCGAAGAGCTTGAGCATTTCCACCGACAGGTGGCTGGTGGTGCCGGCGCCATTGTGAGCGGCGATCAGATTGCTGTTCGGGCGCTTCGCCAGCGCGACGAATTCCTTCAGGTTCTTGGCCGGCACGCTGGGATGCACGGTCAGCACCAGCGGCACCGAGGATACCCAGCTCACCGGGTCGAGGTCAGTCAGCGGGTTGAACTTCAGGCGCTTGGCATAGAGCACCGTATTCACCGCCATGGACGCTGTCGTGAACAGGATGTTGTAGCCGTCGGGAGCCGCACGCGCGACGAACTCCGCGCCGATCAGTCCGGATGCGCCGGAACGATTCTCGACCAGGAAGTTCTGGCCCATGCTCTGCTGGAACTTCTGGCCGATCAGGCGACCCTGGATGTCGGTGCCGCCGCCTGCGCCGAAGGGTACGACTATGCGCACCGCCTTGTTCGGCCACTGCTGGGCCTGCGCCGGGATGCTGCAGGCAATGGCAGCCGCAGCCACAACCGCTCCCGCCAGTTTCAACTTCTGCTGTTTCATGCTTTCCTCCTGTTATGAACCGCTGAATGCCAAAATGAAAAAATAAATCCTGCCGCCGGGGATCAGCCCCTGTAAATCGGTTCCGGCTGGGTGAAGAACGAATGCAGTATGTGGTACACCATGCGGTAGTTGATCTGCTGGAAGCTGGCATGCGAGATGCCGGCCATCACCGCGAACTGCTTGTCCGGATTGGGCAGCCGGTTGAAAAACTCCATCAGATCCTCGACGCTGGCAATGCCGTCGAACTGACCGCGCATGATGATCGTCGGCACGGTGATCTTTGCCGGATCGACGACCGGCAGCTTCGCGCACATGTCGAGATAGGTGCCGGTGGGCACCGAGTCGTCAAGGGCAAGGATTGCGTCGGCGAAAGCCTCGACCACCTTTTCCTCGGCGCAACCCGGATGATCGCGGTTGAAAATCGAATGGACAAAGGCCCGGTCGATGGGGCGGCGCTTCATCGCCTTCCACTGATCGAGTTTCTTGGCGCGCTCTTCGAGGGTCGGACTGCCCTTGCCGGTCCAGACAAAGGCATCCAGGGCCAGCCGCGCAACGCGTTCCGGATGGCGTTCGGCAAACATCGCGGCACGCAGCGCGCCGGAGGAGATGCCGTAGACCATGAACTTTTTCGCGCCGGTGGTCTTGATGATGTACTCGCTGGCAGCGGCCAGGTCATCGGCGCCATTGGCGATGTCGAAATAGAGGTCACGCGATTTGTCGGAACGGCCGTAGCCTTCCATGTCCACGCACCAGGTGTTGAAGCCGCGCTGCGCAAACCAGTCCATCACCGAGGAGTCGGCGCGTCCGGGAACCTGCAGGTCGAAGGTCGGCTGCGAAGCCATTGACGAGCCATGCACGAACAGCACCGTGCCCCTGGCGCCCTTGCCATCGGCCGCTTTCTTCTCCCACAGAAAAAGCTTGACGTCCCCCTTGCGGGTCCAGTGTTCCTTGCCGACGATCGCGGCGCTTGCTGCGGTTTGATCCATTTTTTCCGTAACTCGAGATTAGCTGTGCCAGGGGCGAGACGCGTGGGGCTCGCGGGCGGGACGCGCAAGTCTAGGATACGGAACCTCACCAGTCAAACGATGTGGTCGCCTTATATAATCCGCCACCACTCCGAACTTTCCGTCGTCCATGACAGACACGGTCCACAAAATGAACCCCAATTACTCAACCCGTTTCCGCTGCATCCGGGACGAAGTCAGTCCTGAAGAATGGGAAACCCGGGTCAACCTTGCCGCCTGCTACCGGCTGACCGACAGCTTCGGCATGACCGACCTGATCTACAACCACATCACCGCGCGCATCCCCGGCGACGACGAGCATCTGCTGATCAATCTTTACGGCCTGCTCTACAAGGAAATCACCGCCTCCAGCCTGGTCAAGATCGACCTTGAGGGAAACATCCTTTGGAAACCCGACACCGATTACGGCATCAACAAGTCCGGCTACGTGATCCACGGCGCGATTCACCGCGCCCGGCCCGAGTTGAAGTGCGTCATGCACACGCACACCCGCGCCGGAATGGCGGTCAGCTCGATGAAATGCGGCCTGTTGCCGATGACCCAGACGGCGATGCGCTTCGTCGGCCACCATGGCTACCACGACTATGAAGGTCCGGCGATAGACCTTGCTGAACGCGAGCGGCTGGTGCGCGACCTCGGACCGCATGACACGCTGATCCTGCGCAACCACGGACTGCTGACCTGCGGCGCCACCATCCAGCAGGCCTTCAACACCATGTATCAGCTGGAACTGTCCTGCCGCGCCCAGGTCGACGCCATGGCCGGTGGCCAGGAAATCGTATTGCCGGCACAGGAAGTCATCGAACACACGGCCAATCTCTACCAACCGGGCACGCGCCGCCCGTATGGCGTGCTGGAGTGGCACGCGATGCTGAGGCTGCTCGATGCCGAGTCAAAAAATTCCGGCTACCCGCCGTACTGGCATTGATATCTGCCTTACCTCACTCCCCACCCTGCACGGACGTAATAAAGGGATTTCAGGATTTCGGAACAGCAGCTCGCCTTCTTCGACACCGTGCACGGGGTTTGCCGGCAGGAATTTGAGCCGCGCGCGATCAAGTAACTCGACGGCACCTGGCCGTCCGAGAACATTAAGCGCCTCGGCGGCGGCAACACCGAAACGCTGCGCAACATATGAGCAATGAGTGATAAGAAAAACCGCTCATCCCTCATCAATCCGCGCTCATGGCTGCCTCAATAGACCGGCTTTCTCCGGAAATGCCGCTCGCGGGCGATCGATTTGACCTTCACCGCTTCGACCTTGCTGCCCTTGAGCACGTCGAGCGTGACTTCGACGCCAGCCTCGCCGGTCTTCCACAGCCGGGTATAAAAGTCCGCCTGTCCCTTCAGCGGCTGACCGCCTAGGCCGACGATGACGTCGCCGGCCTCCAATCCCGCCTCCTCCGCGGGACCTTCCGCGGTGACCCGGGTCACGATGACCTTGCCCTGCACTTCCTGCGAGGTGATGCCCAGCCAGGGCCGCGGCTTGGTCGTCGCCTTGCCATTGGCGATGAAGTCGCCGAGTACAGGCTTCAGGGTGTCGATCGGCACAAACATGTTGCCGGGCACGCCGCCCTTGCCCAGCGCGTCGCCGACCGCCAGCGAACCGATGCCGAGCAGCTTGCCTTCGCGTGACAGCAAGGCGGCACCCTGCCAGTTGACGGTCGCCGGCGCGGTATAGATGGCTTCGTCGAGCAGGTATTCCCAGTAGCCGACGAAAGGCCGCTTGGACACGATATAGGCCGGCGCCACGCCGTCGAAACCGACGATCAGCACCATGTCGCGCAGACTGGTCGTCGCCGACCGGCCGAAATCGACCGGCTTCACCGGCAGGGGCTGCAGTGACTTCACCAGTCCGAGGCCGGTGGCATTGTCGTAACCGACGACATTCGCCGCGAACTTGCGCCCGTCGGCCGTCGCCAGCTCCACGGTATCCGCCTCGGTCACCAGGTATCCGATGGTCATCACCAGCCCGCTGGAATCGATGACTACCCCGGTACCTTCGCGCTGGGCACCAAGGGTCCGCGTACTGCGCGCGTCGGGAACCGCCTTGACCGTCAGCTTCACCACCGAAAAATGGTCCAGCGTCAGCTGGCTTTCGGCAGCATGGGCTGCGCCCTGGATCAGCAGTGCTGCGATGACGGGCAGCGGTTTTATCAGGCGCTGCAGCCTGGAGATCAATTCGTGGACCGGATACATGGGCATCTCCGTTGGAATGCTCCTGCGACGTGCTTGCCGCAGGCACCATGCGGATATCCTACGACTAATACCGATGCTCCAACAGGTCCGGCCGGGGAATGGCGATACAATGCGGCTCTTTTACCGGAATTGTGGAGGACAAACGGCATGGAATTCGGACTCAAGGGCAAGGTCGCCGTGGTTACCGGCGGCACCGAGGGCATCGGCAAGGCAACCGCGCTGACCCTGGCGCGCGAGGGCGCAAAAGTTGCGATCTGTGCAAGGGGCCAGCCACTGCTGGATGCCGTGGCTGCTGAAATCACCAAGGCCGGCGGCGAAGTGCTGGCGCTGTCTGCCGACATGAGCAAGGCGGCGGATGTCGAGCGTTTCATCAACGAGGTGGTCAAGCGCTTTGGCGGCATCGACATCCTGGTCAACAACGCCGGCACCTCGAAGCGCGGCAAGTTTCTCGAATTGTCCGACGACGAATGGGCCGCTGACCTCGAACTCAAGGTGTTCGGCGCCGTGCGCTGTTCCCGCCTGACAATCCCGCACATGAAAAAGCGCGGTGGCGGACGCATCATCAACATCACGATCTCGAGTGCCAAGCAGCCGGGAGCGGAATCCTATCCCACCTCGGTTTCGCGCGCCGCCGGCCTCGCCATCACCAAGGCCCTGTCCAAGGAATTCGCCGCGGACAACATCCTGGTGAACACGATCTGCATCGGCAAGATCAAGTCCGGCCAGCATGAGCGCCGCTACACCAAGGACGGCATCAGCGCCGACGACTATTACGCCAAGCTCGGCAAGGACATCCCGCTGAAGCGCGCGGGCGAGGCGCAGGAAGTCGCCAACGTCATCACCTTCCTCGCTTCGGACGCCGCCAGCTACGTCACCGGCACCAGCATCAACCTCGACGGCGGCATTTCCGGGGTGCTCTGAAGCCCGCCGCAAGGCCTGCGCCTACTCCTCGCGAACCACACGGAAACCGCGGGAGTAGACCCGGATGACGACCGGGCTGCCCACGCGGTAGGCAGCGCGCAGGCCGGCGGGACCCTCGTCCCAGCCGCCGCCGCGCACCGTGCGCAACCCGCAATCGCCATCGCGGCGGCTGCGCCCGTCCGCCGGGGCACCCCGGTGGTCGGGGTTCCAGCAGTCCGCAGTCCATTCGGCAGCGTTGCCGAGCATGTCATGCAGCCCGAAAGCGTTGGCGCGAAAGCTGCCCGCCGGCGCAGTATGGACATGGCCGTCGTCGCAATCAGCGGCATCCCATTCTGCCGCAGTGGCAAGGGCCGCACGCAGCCGCACATCCGCCCCGTTGGCATGGGCACATGCAGTGTGTCCGTCCTTACCCCAGAATCGCGGCGTATCCGTGCCTGCCCGCGCCGCGTACTCCCACTCCGCCTCGCTGGGCAGGCGGTAGCGCCTGCCTGTCAGCTGGCTGAGCCAGCGCACATAGACCTCGGCATCCTGCCAACTCACGCAGGTGGCCGGATGCCGGTCGTCCTGCGCATAGCCCGGCCTGTCCCATGCCGCTCCGCTGTCGAGCCGGTGTTCGCCACCGTCCCAGACGAAGCACGCGTCTCCGGCATGTCCCGTCGCTTCCGCAAAACGGCGAAATTCGCCGCGGGTAAGCTCGAAACGACCGATGGAGAACGCGGCTATGCGCACCCGCCGCTGCGGCATGCTGCGGTTACGAAAGGCATCGTCCAGACGCTCGCGCGACTCTTCGTCAGGGCCGGCGCCCATCAGGAATTCTCCGGCCGGAATGCGCACCATCTGCGGACAACTGGCGCAGTCGCGGAACAACACCGGCGCCGGCAGCTCGCGACGCAGATCACCTGCTGCGTGGGCAATGCAAGCCGGGAACAGCAGCGGGAATAACAGTGCGAGGCCAGCGACTCGTCCGGATGAGGGTCGCCATGAAACGGCTGATTCGATCTCGGAGATACACGGTAAAGCGGATTTTGATGCACCCTGCACCGGAGGAAGTCCTCAAAGGCTCACTGATACGGGCAATTATTATCAATAAAATCAATAGTTTGCATGCATTCTCGACTCACCCTCAACTGCTGCCGCTTCGCGCCACCTCACGCCATTTGCCTGTTACTTGGCTACGTTTCCACTTCAAAACGTCGCCTAAACCAACCCATGGATTCACGGCGCATTCATGACTTACGCCGCCAGTAGCGGAGTGCCCTCGAGCGCAACCGATTCGCGACCGTCGACGCCGACCGGTACAGTGCCGACCAGCGTTGTGCGGAACAGTTCGCGCGGGAAATCACTGTCGTTGATGTCTCGCGGTGCGAGGTGGGCCGTTGCCCTGTTGTCCCACATGGCGACGGTGTTCGGCTCCCATTTAACGCGGACGGTGAACTCCGCCCGGGTGGCATGTGTTTTCAGCATTGCCATCAGTGCGGTGCTCTCGGTTGGCGTCAGGCCGACGATTTCGCGCAGGAACTTCGGACTGACAAACAGGATGCGTTCTCCGGAATCCGGGTGCACCCGAACGATCGGGTGTTCGCTCGTCTTCCGGTTCCTGGCAATCCGGTCGAGGAAATCCCGGTTCGGCTTGACGCCGGGATAGTTAAGGTAGGTGTGCACGCCGCGCAGACCGTCGACGAATTCGCGCATCGCAGGCGACAGTGCCCGGTAGGCCGCACCGAGATCGGTCCACTGTGTATCGCCGCCATAAGGGGGAACGTTGACGCCCCACAGAATCGATCCGGTCGGCGGATTGATCGCCGGCGTCAGATCGGTATGCCATCCGGTCCAGGGTTCGAAGATCGGTTGGCCGGTCTGGCGCGCCTTGTGCCGGTTCTTGATGACGCCATAGATCTCCGGAAAATCCTCGTCGACGGCATGAATATGGTGGCCGCGCGACAGTGGTCCGAACTGTTTCGAAACGGCAACGAAGCTCGCCTTGTCGAGATTTTGCTCGCGAAACACCAGCACCTTCCACTTGACGAAGGCCGCCCAGATTTCGTCGCGCTGCTGCTGCGACAAGGTCTGTGACAGGTCGACTCCGCTGATTTCGGCGCCTATGGTCAGGGCCAGCGGTTTGATTTCAATTGTTGAAGGCGATTTTGCTGAGTGCAGCGTTTCAACCGGCATGACCTGTCTCCCCCCTGTTGTGCGGAGTGGGCTTCACCCCTTTCCCAGAATCTCCACTGGGCTTCCAGCCGTCACTCAAACCCGGCTGGACCTGGATTACCCAGCGTTGAGCATTTACACCGGGAATTGTAAAACCGATAGACAGGTCGGGCTTGCCTTATCCCCGGGTGGCGTAACTGCGCGGATTAATTCTCTGATGCCCTGGCATCGGGAAAAAGCTGTGGCAAATCAAATCAGCCTGTCCAAGCTTGAGATCATTTACATAGCGTCTACGCAAACAAAAATGGCCTAGCGAAATTTCGCTAAGCCATTGATTTCTTGGTGCTGACGAGAGGAGTCGAACCTCCGACCTACTGATTACGAATCAGTTGCTCTACCAACTGAGCTACGTCAGCCCGGGGACGCGAATTTTACCGCAAACACCCGTTCAGAGCGCGCGGATCCTGACGATGACGTCAACGCCTTCGGTAACCATGCCGGGCGGGAGAGTGGGCATGCCGCTGATTTCGAGATCCTCGGCAGCAATATCGGTGATCTCGCCGGTATCGACGTTGTAGAGGTGGTGGTGCGGTTCCGTGTTCGGATCGTAAAACACCCGCTTGGGGTCGACGATCACTTCCCGGATCAGGCCGCGGTCGCGGAACAGGTTCAGCGTGTTGTAGACCGTCGCCTTGGAGGTCTCCGCGAAACGCTCGTTGGCGAGCGCCAGAATGCGCTCGGCGGAAAGGTGCTCGCAACGGCTGAACAGGACGTGGGCAATCTCCAGGCGCTGGTGCGTCGGGGAAATGCCATGTTGGCGCAGGCGGTCGACCAAGGCTTCTCGGCTATAAGACATTGCTTTCATTGGGAATTATTCTAAGGCAAAGATTGGACTTTGTCTAATTCAGGATTTTGCCGCCTGATTTGCGCCGAAGGCTCGCCAAGCGTGCGCCATTTCACGGAATAAACCGCTTATGCCGCCTGAATAACCACTCATCGGCACCCGGTGGCAACAGCATACAATCCCGCCTAACCTTCCATCGTCCGAAAAAGGAATTGCCATGAAACGACTCGCTCGAGGATTCACCCTGGTTGAACTGCTTATCGTGGTGGCCATCATCGGCATCATCGCGGCAATCGCAGTGCCCCAGTACGGCGACTACGTCACCCGCAGCAAGCTCGCCGAGGTCTTTGCAACGCTCTCGGAGCACCGGGTAAAAATGGAACAGTACTTCCAGGACAACCGCACCTACGTCGGCGCCTGCACTGCGGGCACCATTGCCCCGTTGCCGACCGGACGCTATTTCACCTATGCCTGCTCGAATCTGACGGCCACGACATTCACCGTCACCGCCACTGGTGTGGCGGCGCAGGGTACCGGCGGTTTCGTCTACACCATCGACCAGGCCAACACCCGGACCACCACCAGCGTCATCAGCGGCTGGAACGGTGCGGGCTCGAGCTGCTGGGTCACCAACAAGAGCGGCGGATGCTGAGCCGGCGCCACAAGGGCTTCAGCCTGGTCGAGTTGATCGTCGGCCTGGCCGTCCTCGCCTTGCTGATTGCCCTGGGTGTGCCGCAGTACGCCGCTTTCACCGCGAATGCGCGCATCCGCGCGACCACCGAGGGTGTCACCGCAGGCCTCAACCTCGCGCGCGCCGAAGCCGTCAAACGCAATGCCAGGGTGGAAATGGTGCTCACCGAAGACCCGCCCGTCGAGGGCCTGGTCAACTCCCTTACGCCCTCGACCAGCGGCACAAACTGGATGGTCCGCGAGTGGGTGCCCAGCACCAATTCCTACAACTTCATCGAAGGCAAGGCCGGCGCCGAAGGTTCAGGCCGAGAGGAATCCGGCGTGCTCGTCACCTCATCGAGCACCGATGCCAGCTATGACGGACGGGTGACATTCACCGGCTTCGGCGCCATGGCCATCGGCCAACCGGTGACCTTCCAGTTCACCTATCCGGCCGCGGGTGCTTGCGCGGCGGCGAGCGGCCCGTTGCGCTGCCTCAACATCAACGTGTCGCCCGGCGGGCAGATCCGCGTCTGTGATCCCAAGGTCACCGACACCAAGGACACACGGGCATGCTGAGGACACAGATGATCAAACACTCTCCTGCATCCAGGAGCAGCCAGAAGGGCGTCATGCTGCTCGAAGCCCTGATCGGCATCCTGATATTCTCGATCGGCATCCTCGCCATGGTCGGCATACAGGCGGCCGCGTTCTCGGCCAGTGCGGACGCCAAGAACCGCGCGGATGCGGCCGCGTTCGCCAGCGAAATCATCTCGCAGATCTGGATGGGCGTGGACCGCACCTCCGATGCCAGCATCATCACTTCGCTGAACAATTTCCAGCTCAATACCGGCGGCAGCGATTGCGAATTCACCGGCGGGCAGGCGGACAACACCAACACCGTGGTGACTCAGTGGGTCAGCGCGGTCACCGATTCCGGCACCGGTCTGCTCGGCGCCACCGCCGGCATGCAACAGATCGCGGTTTCCGCGGCCGATCTCAACCGCGTCACGGTGACCGTCTGCTGGCAGACACCGCAGGACACCGCGAAACGCCGACACCAGGTAATTTCCTATGTCTATTGAACCGAACAGGCGCAATCCCTTGGCACGCGCGCGGCAGTCCGGCCTCAGCCTTGTTGAAATCATGGTCGGCGTGCTGATCGGGATGATCGGCATCATTGTCATTTTCCAGATGCTGGCCACCTCCGAGGAACGCAAGCGCACCGCCTCCGCCGGCAGCGACGTCCAGGTCACCGGCATCATCGCCCTGTCCACCCTGGAGCGGGATGTCCGGGAAGCCGGCTACGGCTTCTCCTCCGCCGCCTACGATACCGGCATCACTCCGGTCATGGGCTGTACCGTCAATGCTTTTGACAGCGGACGCCCGACCACCGCCTACACTTACCGGCTGAGCCCGGTCCAGATCATCCAGGGCACGGGCACCGCCTCCGACACGCTGATCGTGCTGCGCGGCAGCGGCGGCACATTCCCTGCGGCCCACGTGTTCACCGAATCAACGGATACCTCGAAGAAAACCCGCGGCCGTGCCGGCATCTCCCCGCGCGACGTCATGCTGGTGGCAAGAACCTCGCCCACCCTGGACTGCATGACCGTCGAGATCACCGACGTCACCGACGCCGATGCATTGACCATCCGTCACAACCAGGGCAGCTACAACTACACCGTCTACCTGCCCGACGGCAGCACTTCGACCGAGTCGCGCATCGCCCGCCACAACAATGCCACCCCTCCGATAACATTCAGTTCGGGATATTTGTTCAACCTCGGCAACAGTCCGCGCCGCAACATCTGGACCGTGCAGAACAGCCGTCTCCAGGTCACCAACGACCTGCTCTACCAGGACACGAATGGCGACGGCGCCAACGATCCGGTGGAAGTTGCGGACAATGTCATCACCTTGCAGGCCGAATACGGCACCGATGCCAACAACAACGGGCGCATCGAAGCCGGAGAGTGGACAACCGCCGATCCGGCGACCACCGTCGCCTGGGCCAATGTGCTCGCCGTGCGCGTGGGCATGCTGGTGCGTTCCGGACAGTTCGAGCGCGATGCGGTCACCACCACCGTGCCGTCCTGGGACGGCGGACAGTTTGTGATCACCAATCTCGACGGCAGCTCCAGCGGCAGCAGTCCGACGGATCCTGCCAACAACTGGCGCCACTACCGTTACCGCGTCTACGAAACCGTGATCCCCCTGCGCAACATGCTGTGGGGTTCGCAGATCCGTCCCTGATCGCAATACCGCTCCGGAGCTCCCAACCATGACATCCATCCACAAGCAAAACGGCGTCGTCCTGTTCATCGCGCTGATCGTGCTGGTCGCCATGTCGCTGGCCGGCGTGGCGCTGTGGCGCTCGATCGGCACCGGTGTGCTGATCGCCGGCAACATTGCGATGCAGCGCGGCGCGGTGACCTCCTCCGATGCCGGCATCGAAGGCGCGCGTACCTGGCTGATGGCACAGGGCCCGACCGTGCTCAACAACACCCAGCCCCGGGGCTATGTGTCGAGCTGGGACGAGCGCTTCGACGCCACCACCTTCGACTGGGACAACCTGGGCAGCACCCCTGCTGCCGCCGACTCCGCCGGATTCACCACCCAGTACGTGGTCCACCGGCTGTGCAGCGTGCCCAATGCCGGCCACAACGCGCCCAACCAGCAATGCCTGACCGTCAACGTCGCCGGCGGCAGCAGCGGCCGGGCCACCGGCAGCTACGGCATCATGCCGCTGTCGGGTACCACCTTCATTTACTACCGCATCACCTCGCGCGCCCTCGGCCCGCGCAACACCGTGTCCTATACCCAGTCGATCATGTACTGAGCGCGGAACACATGCGCCCCCGGAGAACACCATGAAGCCCCGCACATCCTCAACCGCCAGTCTGGGCATTCTTGCCCTGGCCGCCTGCCTTGTGATCGCTTCCGCGGCACAAGCCGCGCTGACGGACATCGCCAACGTGCCGCTGGCGAGCAGCTCGACCACCGTGGTCAAGCCGAACATCCTGTTCACGCTGGACGACTCCGGCAGTATGGGCTGGGGCTATATGCCGGACGGCATCCGTGATCGTTACGACAGGACCGGCTACAAGAACCATCTCTGCAACACGATTTACTACAACCCGAACACTGTTTATGTGCCGCCCAAGAATGCCGACGGCACCGATTTCGCGAACGCCAGCTTCACTGCCGCGCGCTACGACGGCTTCGATTCCGGATCGTCGACGGTCAACCTCAGCACCAGCTTCCGTGCCTATGACAGCAACCTGAACTGGAACAGCGGCAGCGAGACCGCTCAGCCGGCCTATTACTATGTCTGGAGCGGCACCGGTTCTCCGGACCCGGGCAGCACCAGCAGCACCACCGGCTGCTGGCCGAGTTCGAGCACTTCCTTCCCGCACACCACCGGCAACTGGACCAAGGTCCAGGTGTCGTCGACTTCAGGCCCCGGCAGCACCGACGAGCGCCAGAATTTCGCCAACTGGTACAGTTTCTACCGCACCCGCCTGTTGCTGATGAAATCGGCTACCGGTCGAGCCTTCGTCAGCATCGGCGAGGGTTACCGCGTCGGCTTCATTACCATCAACCCCAACAGCCCGGTCACCTCGAGCAAATACCTCGCGATCAGCGACTTCAACGCCACGCACAAGGCGGACTGGTACACCAAGCTCTACTCGCAGGGTACCAACGGCAGCACGCCGCTGCGCGAGGCGCTGTCGCGCGCCGGACGCCATTTCGCCGGCATCCAGGACGGCATCAACAGCGGCATGACCGGCGATCCAATGCAGTACTCCTGCCAGCAGAATTTCACGATCCTGACCAGCGACGGCTACTGGAACAGCAACTCCGGGCGCCAGCTCGACAATTCGCTGATCGCCAACCATGACGGCAACATCAATGTCACGCCGCGGCCGCTGTACGACGGTTCGGTGGAGACCGTCTCCAACCGACGCTACAAATACGAAGAGGTGCGCAGCCGCTTCAACTGCAGCTGGGGACGCACACGCATCCGGCTGGTCACCACCACACTGGTCACACCGGTATCCCCGAAAGCCGGAACCGAGTACGTGGCCGATACCGATCAGAGCTACATCACCAACTGCTCCACCAATACCCGGGACGTGCAGAACCCCAACCCCCAGTACTCGGCGACGGAAGTCCTGACTTCCTTCAGCGGCGGCTCCTCCGGCTCGCTGGCCGACGTCGCGGCCTATTATTACCAGACCGATCTGCGGGCGAACGGCTCCACCGGCGCCCTCGGCACCGATGTCGGCACCGACAACAACGTGCCCTCTAACGGCACCGGCGTTGAGGCTGACACCGCGCGCCACCAGCACATGACTACGTTCACGATGGGCCTCGGCCTCGCCGGCACCCTGAATTACGTGCCGAACTACAAGACCGGCGCCGGCGATTTTGCAGCCCTGCGTTCGGGTACCAAAAACTGGCCGATACCATCCTCCGACGACCCAACCGCGCTGGATGACCTCTGGCACGCCGCGGTCAACGGCCGCGGTCAGTTCTTCAGCGCCGCCGATCCGGACAGCGTCGTCGACTCCCTGACCACCGCACTCGCCGGCGTCAATGCCCGGGTTGCCTCGGCGGCCGCGGCGGCGACCAGTAACCTGGAGCCGGTTGCCGGCGACAACTTCGCCTATACCGCGAGCTACAAGACCCTGGAATGGATCGGCGAGTTGGAAGCCCGCGAGATCGACCTCGTCACCGGCAATGTCGGCACCACGCCGATCTGGTCGGCCCAGGCCAAGCTCAGCGCCAAGACCGGCAACGCCTGCGACAACCGGGTGATCAAGCTGTTCCGCAGCGGCGCCACCAGCAACCTGACCGATTTCAGCTGGAACACCCAGGCCTGCGATGGTTCCGGCAACCCAACCGGCACCGCCAGCACAGGTCTGAATGCCGCCGAGCAGGCTTTCTTCGGCAGCACCCAGGTGGCCGACCTCAGTCAGTACCCGGACATGACCAACGGCATACTGCCGCTGCTGTCGGTCAACCAGCGTGCGCTCGCTGAAGGTGCCAACCTGGTCAATTTCGTCCGCGGCCACCGCGGCCGTGAGGGCTTCGACACCAATACCCAGCTGCTTTATCGCTCGCGCACCGCGGTGCTCGGCGACATCGTCAATGCCCAGCCGGTGTTCGTGAAGGCGCCCTTCGCCGAGTACACCGACACTGATTATCTGGCCTTCAAGTCGGCCAATGCCGGACGCACGCCGATGGTCTACGTCGCCGCCAACGACGGCATGCTGCATGCCTTCTATGCCGGCAGCAACACCAGCGACCCACTGGGCGGCGAGGAGCGCTGGGCCTTCATCCCGTCGATGGTGCTGCCCAATCTCTACAAGCTGGCCGACAACAACTACGCCAACCTGCGCCGCTACTATGTCGACGGCACGCCGACCGCCGGCGACGTCTACGACTCGGTGAATGGCGTATGGAAAACCATACTCGTCGGCGGACTCAACGCCGGTGGCAAGGGTTATTACGCGCTCGACATCACCGATCCGGCCAATCCCAAGGGTCTGTGGGAATTCAAGCACACCAGCACCTGTGCCGGAACTCCGGCAGGACAGGCCTCAGACTGCCATCTCGGCTACAGCTACGGCAACCCGACCATCAGCAAGCTTGCCGACGGCCGCTGGGTGGTGTTTGTGACCTCGGGCTACAACAACGTCAACTCGCCCGCAGTAGCCGGTGACGGCCGCGGTTACCTCTATGTGCTAGACGCGCTGACCGGCACCATCATCTACAAAATCTCCACCGGCGTCGGCGACTCGACCACGCCGAGCGGCCTGGCCAAGATCAACAATTTCGTGCTTGATACCGCGGTAAACAACACCACCCAGCATATCTACGGCACCGATCTGCTCGGAAACATCTGGCGTTTCGAAGTGAATGCCTCACAGACGGCCACCCGCGTCACCACCATCACCGACGCTTCGAACAACCCGCAGGCCATCACCACCAAACCGGAGATCGCCGATTTCGGCAGCCCGCCGGTAACCCATATCTACGTCGCAGCAGGCAAGTACATCGGCGCCAGCGACCTGTCGTCGACGCAGGTACAGTCGGTGTGGGCGGTCAAGGACACCGGCACCTATCCGGTGGCAGCCCCGCGCTCGGCCTTGAGCCAGCTGACGATCACCAACACCGGCACCACCCGCGGCATCACCTGCGTGACGAATTGCGTCACCAACGGCGGCTGGTTCGCCGACCTGCCGGATACTGGCGAGCGGGTCAACATCGACATGAAGCTGCAGCTGGGCACGCTGGTGGTCGCCAGCAACGTGCCGCAGAACAACGCCTGCAACATCGGCGGTTACAGCTGGCTGAACTTCTTCGATGCCCGCAACGGCCTGCAGATCGCCGGCGCCCCTCACTTCGGCGTCAAGCTCTCGGACTCGCTGGCGGTGGGTATCAACGTGGTGCGGCTGCCCGACGGCAGGACGGTGGTCATCGCCACCACGTCGGATGCTTCGCAGCAGACCGCCGAAGCGCCGATCCCGCCGGGCGATCCGCAGGGCCGCCGCACCAGCTGGCGCGAGCTGGTGCAGTAAACGCGGGACACGCTGCCGCAGGCGTGGGCCATGAACATGCGCACCGCGGATGACGGCATGCCGCGCCTGCTGCCCGCCGTCGGCCTGTCGCTGCTGCTGCATGCAGCGCTGGTGATTTCAGTCGGCCGTCAGCCCGGCAGCGAAGGCAGCGGCGGATCCGGAGCGGGCTTAGAGGCCGCGCCGCTGGTCGCGAGGCTCACTTCGGTCGCCAGCGATGTCGCCGCGGCGGTTCCCGTCGTCACGGATCCGGCGCCGGCACCGGATGTCGGGGCCGCGGAGGCTCCCGCCCTGACAACGATGACTGCCGCAACCGCAGGCGATGCCGGCAGCACGGTCGGCGCCTACTACTTCAAGACTTCGGAACTCGATCGCCGTCCGTTTCCGCTGACCCGGATCGAGGTGCCGGCACCAGAGTCCGATCCGGCTCTGGCCGGCGCGGTGATGATCCGCCTGCGCATCAGCGAGAGCGGCCGCATCGACGAAGCACGGATCATGATGAGCACGGGTGTGCGGGAATTCGAGGAAGCCGCGCTGCGCGAATTCACCCGTGCGCGCTTCCATCCCGGCTACCGCGCCAACGTGGCGGTGCGCAGTGAAATGCTGATTGAAGTGACCCTGCGCCCCGACCCGGCAAAGGCTGCCCAGGGCTCGCTGCCGGCGGTCGCCGGCGGCAATACGGCCCAGCCCTAGTTCAGTCCTTTCGGCAGCGGAAAAGTCACCCGCTCGGCAATGCCGTCCAGCGTCGCAACGGCATCCGCGCCGAGCTCGCGCAGACGCTCCACCACTTTCTGCACCAGCACTTCCGGCGCTGAAGCCCCCGCCGTGATGCCGACGGTGGATTTTCCGGCAACCCATTCCGGCTTCAGTTCGCCGGCATTGTCGACCATGTAGGCGGGCACGCCGAGCTGCTCGGCCACTTCGCGCAGGCGATTGGAATTCGAACTGTTCGGTGATCCGACGACAATCACCACGTCGCAGCGCTGCGCCAGGGTCTTGATCGCGTCCTGCCGGTTCTGCGTGGCATAGCAGATGTCGTCCTTCTTCGGGCCGACGATCTTCGGAAAACGCTGTTTCAACGCGGCAACGGTGCGCGCAGCATCATCCATCGACAGCGTGGTCTGGGTCACATAGGCCAGGTTGTTCTCGTCCTGCACATGCAGCCCGGCAACATCACCGGGGCCCTCGACGAGATGCATGCCGCCCGCGCTCTGCCCCATCGTGCCCTCGACCTCGGGGTGCCCGCGGTGGCCGATCATGATGATCTCGCGTCCCTGCTCGCGCATCTTCGCCACCTCGACATGCACCTTGGTCACCAGCGGGCAGGTCGCATCAAACACTTTCAGGCCGCGCGACTCGGCTTCGCGGCGCACCGCCTGCGACACACCATGGGCACTGAACACAACGGTGCTGCCTTCGGGGACATCGTCGAGTTCCTCGACAAACACCGCCCCTTTGGCGCGCAGGTTGTCAACGACGAACTTGTTGTGCACGACTTCATGGCGCACGTATATCGGCGCGCCGAACAGTTCGAGCGCGCGCTCGACGATGTCGATGGCGCGGTCAACGCCGGCACAGAAACCGCGGGGATTGGCGAGCAGGACTTGCATGTCTGGGATTATATCGCCTGAGAGTGGAAAGGCATCGAGGAAAATACAAAAATATCAATAAAAACAAATATTTATGATTTATCCGGTGGTGCCGGGCTGCGCAGGCCATCCCACACCAGCAGCAACGCGCCGCAGGTGATCGCGGAGTCCGCGACATTGAAGGCCGGCCAGTGCCAGCCGCGGGCATGAAAGTCGAGGAAGTCGACCACCGCGCCGATGCTGATGCGGTCGATGACATTGCCCAGTGCGCCGCCGAGCACCAGCGCCAGCGCCAGGCAGAACAGCGACTGCCGCGGATGCCGGTAGAGCAACCAGACAATCCACACCGAAGCCACCAGTGCAATCACCGTGAACAGCTCGCGCTGCCAGCCGCCCGCACCGGCGAGGAAACTGAAAGCCGCGCCGCGGTTGTAGACCAGCACCAGGTTGAAAAAGGACGTGATCTCGACCGGCGGCTGCCCGGCAAGCGCTGCGACTGCCGCGTGCTTGGTCGCCTGGTCGATTGCGATCACGACCCCCGCAATCAGCAGCCAGCGCCACATCAGGCGTGGCTCCGCGGCTCACCGGCGCCATGAAGGTTCGATGTGCAGCGGCCGCAAAGCTCGGGATGCTGCGGATCGTGGCCGACGTCGGCACGGTAATGCCAGCAGCGCTCGCACTTGGCATGCGGGCTTGCGCTGACGCGCAGCCACACCTCCGGCAGCACGGTCTCCAGGCCGTCCGCGGCACGTCCCTCATGCACGCTGACCCGCGAGGTGATGAACACGAAACGCAGGTCATCGCCGAAGGACCGCAACAGCCCGAGGGATTCGCCCTCGGCATAAAGGTCGAGTTCGCCCGCCAGTGAGGAACCGATCTTGCCGGCACCGCGCAGTTCTTCAAGACGCTTGGTGACGTCGCCGCGCAACGCGCGCAGCGGCTGCCAGCGCTCGCGCAGCCGCTGTGCATCGACGGGCCGGGGAATGTCCGACCACAGCTGCTCGAACACGCTGGCCTCCCCCGGCGCCAGCTGCTCCCAGGCCTCCTGCGCGGTGAAGGACAGGATCGGTGCCATCAACCGCACCAAGGCATGGGTGATCTGGTGCAGCGCGTTCTGCGCCGAGCGCCGCACCATCGAGTCCGCCGGCGCGGTGTACAGGCGGTCCTTGAGGATGTCGAGATAAAACCCGCCCAGCTCCTCGGAACAGAAGGTCTGCAGCCGGTGCGCAACCTGGTGAAACTCGTACTCGCCGTAATGCCCCGGCTGCTGCGGATTGCGCTCACCCATCTCCGAAGGAACCAATGCCGACTGCAGGTCGGCCAGCATCACCAGCGCATAACGATCGATTTCCAGCCACTGGTCCGCCGGCAAGGCATGCCGGACAGGATCGAAATCGGCGATGTTGGCCAGCAGGAAGCGCAGCGTGTTGCGGATGCGCCGGTAGGACTCGACGACACGCTTGAGGATTTCCTTCGAGATCGACAGCTCGCCGGAGTAATCCGTGCTCGCCACCCACAGGCGCAGGATGTCGGCACCGAGCTCGCCCATCACCTGCTGGGGCACGATGACATTGCCCTTGGACTTGCTCATTTTCTTGCCTTCGCCGTCGACGACGAAGCCGTGGGTCAGCAGCGCCTCATACGGCGCGCGGCCATCCATCATGCTCGCGGTCAGCAGCGAGGAATGGAACCAGCCGCGATGCTGGTCCGAACCCTCGAGGTAGAGATCGGCAGGAAAAGCGCCGTCGGCCGCATTCGAACCGCGCAGCACCGTCAGATGCGTGGTGCCCGAATCGAACCAGACATCCAGCGTGTCCCGGATTTTTTCGTACTGTGCCGCTTCGTTACCCAGCAGTTCGGCTGCATCCAGCGCCTGCCAGGCCTCGATGCCTTCACGCTCGACGCGCTGCGCGACCTGCTCCAGCAGCTCGGGCGTGCGCGGATGCATCTCTCCGGTCTCGCGGTGCACGAAAATCGGCATCGGCACGCCCCATTGCCGCTGCCGCGACAGTGTCCAGTCGGGACGGTTGGCGATCATGCCGTGCAGCCTTGCCTTGCCCCAGGCCGGGAAAAAGCGCGTGGCCTCGACCGCGCGCAGTGCCGTCGTGCGCAGGGTCTCCTGCGGCTTGACACCCCTGTAACCGGGCACATCCTCCATGCCGGCGAACCACTGCGTGGTCGCGCGCAGGATGATCGGCGTCTTGTGGCGCCAGCAATGCATGTAGCTGTGCAGGTCAGACTTGTGCGCGAACAGCACGCCCTTCTCTTGCAGGTGAGCGACGATCTGCGGATTGGCCTTCCAGATCATCTGTCCGCCGAACAGGGGCAGCGTGGACGCGTATTTGCCGTCGCCCATCACCGGGGTCAGGATCTCGTCGTCCTTCATGCCGTACCTGCGGCAGGAGTGAAAATCCTCTACGCCGTAAGCCGGCGCGGCATGAACCATGCCCGTGCCGGTGTCGAGGGTGACGTAATCACCGAGGTAAACCGGTGACAGCCGGTCATAAAACGGATGTTTGAACGCGATGCCTTCAAGGGCAGCACCCTTGCAGGAGGCCAGCGTCGTTCCGGTCAGACCGTAACGTGCAAGACAGGCTTCCTGCAGGTCGGCAGCGAGGATCAGCAGGCCCTTTTCGGTGTCCACCAGGTGATAGCTGAATTCGGGATGCGCATTGAGCGCCTGGTTCGCCGGCAGCGTCCACGGCGTCGTGGTCCAGATCACCGCATGGCCCGGCTTGTCCGGCAACACCGGCAGGCCGAAGGCTTGCGCCACTTTATCGGGCTCCGCGAAGGGAAAGCCGACATCGACCGCGGGATCCTTGCGGTCCTCGTATTCGACTTCCGCCTCGGCCAGCGCCGAGCCGCAGTCGAAACACCAGTTCACCGGTTTCAGTCCGCGGTAGACATAGCCTTTCTCCAGCAGCCTGCCCAGCGCGCGGATTTCGTCGGCCTCGTTGCGAAACGCCATCGTCAGGTAGGGATTGTCCCAGTCGCCGAGCACACCGAGACGCTGGAAATCCTTTTTCTGGCGCTCGACCTGCTCCGCCGCATAAGCGCGGCACAGGCGCTGGGTTTCACCGGCCGGCAGATGCTTGCCGTGCAGTTTCTCGATCTGCACCTCGATCGGCATGCCGTGGCAATCCCAGCCGGGCACGTACGGCGCATCGAAACCGGAAAACGATTTCGACTTGACGATGATGTCCTTGAGGATCTTGTTCACCGCGTGGCCGATGTGGATGTCGCCGTTGGCATACGGCGGACCGTCGTGCAGCACGAAGCGCGGACGGCCCCTGGCCGCCTCGCGAATGCGCTGGTAAAAGCGGCGCTGCTGCCACTGTTCCAGCATTTTCGGTTCGCGTTTCGCCAGGTCGCCGCGCATCGGGAAGGGCGTGTCCGGCAGGTTCAGTGTTTTCTTGCAATCGGCCATGTCAGCTGTTTCGGGTAAGCATTGCTTGCGCCCGCCGCGGAATCACGCGGCGCGCTTCGCAAAGTACGCGCGCGTGTCGGCCACGTCGCGCGCAATCTGCGCCTTCAGGGTTTCGAGGTCGACATACTTCGCCTCGTCGCGGAACTTGTGCAGGAAATCGACGCACACCAGTTCCCCGTAAATATCCTCGTTGAAATCAAATATGAACACTTCAAGCACCGGGGCGGCTCCCTGCGCCTTCACCGTCGGCCGCACGCCGAGGCTGGCCACGCCCTGCAGCGGCCGGCCGTCGCGGCGCCTCAGTTCCACCGCGAAAATCCCGGTCAACGGCGGCCGGTTGTGCTTCATCTGCACGTTCGCCGTCGGGAACCCGAGCTCGCGGCCAAGACGGTCGCCGCCGGTCACGTGCCCGCTGATGCTGTAGGGACGACCGAGCAGGCGGGCGGCCTTTTCCACGTCGCCCGCAGCCAGCGCATCGCGCACCGCGGTGCTCGATACCCGCGCACCGTCAAGCTCCACCGTCGCCATGCCCTCGACCTCATAACCGTATTGCGCGGCCTGCGCGCGCAGCATCGCCAGGTCGCCGGCGCGGCGCGCGCCGAAACGGAAATCGTCGCCAACCTGCAGCCAGCGCACGCCGAGTCCGCGCACCAGGATGCGCCCGATGAAGTCCGCCGCCGTGACCTGGGCCAGCGCAAAATTGAAGCGCAGCACATGGGTGCGCGCGACGCCGTGAGCGCGCAGCAGCTCAAGCTTCTCGCGCATCGAGGTCAGCCGCACCGGAGCCTGGTCCGGCGCGAAAAACTCGCGCGGATGCGGTTCGAAGGTCATCACGCAGGCCGGTAACCCGCGCGCCACAGCAGCAGCGCGCAGTTTCGCGAGCATTGCCTGGTGGCCGAGATGGACCCCGTCAAAATTGCCGATGGTCAGCGCGACGGGACTGGAGGCAGCGTCCGGAACGCTGCGCAGGATTTGCATGGAACCCGCCTGATCCTTGGAAGAACACGCTAAAAGGCTGAATTTTAGCGTGTTTCCGGAGAGGGCTCTAGGCGGCGCGGCTGCGTTCCGGCTCTACGGCGGCGGGCACAGCAGAAATCCGCGCATAGACCTCGCCGATCAGGATGATCGCCGGGCCGGCGCCCCCGCCCGCAGCAGCAAGGGCAAGGTCCGCGAGCCGTGACGGCAGGCGGCGCTCATTCGGCAGGCTGGCATTTTCGACAATCACCACCGGCCGGTCGGGACTGGCGCCGCGCGCAAGCAGCGTGACCGCGATGCCCGCCGCCTCGCCAACCCCCATGTAGATCGCGCATGTATCCGCCGCCAGCACCGTCTGCGCCCAGTCATGGCCTTCTTCGCCGGCGCCGGTGCGCGGCGTCACGAATGCGACGTTGCGCGACAGGCCGCGTCGGGTCATTGACCTGCCGACGGCAGCGCTCGCGGCCAGCGCCGCGGTGACCCCCGGAACGACCTCGAAACGGATTCCTGCCGCATTCAGTTCGTCGATCTCCTCCTGTGCACGCCCGAACAACAGCGGATCGCCGCCCTTCAGCCGCAGCACGACGGCGTGCGAATGCGCGGCGTCGACCAGGCGCTTGTTGATGAAGCGTTGCGCCGTGCTGTGGCGTCCGCAGCGTTTGCCGACGGCGATTTTTTCGGCTCTCTCGGCCAGCGCCAGCGTCTCCGGATGCACCAGCGCGTCGTAAAACACGATGTCAGCGCGTTCCAGCAGGCGGGCGGCGCGCAGAGTCAACAGGTCCGGCGCACCGGGACCTGCGCCAACAAGATAAACCGTGCCTGTTGCCCTCATGTTGTCAGGCCGACTCCGCGTTTCGCCGACGGAACAGCGGTAGCGGTCGCTCGACAGACGTCTGGTAGGCCTCGCTGAAATCGGCAAATGCCGACAGCGCGGATTTCACATCGATGCCATCGTTCAGTTCGAAGGCATCGAAGCCGACACGCGACAGGTAGAACAGCTGATCGCGCTGCACGTCACCGATCGCGCGCAGTTCGCCCTTCCAGCCGTAACGTTCGCGCAGCAGGCGCGCCGTCGAATAACCGCGGCCGTCGGCAAACTGCGGGAAAAACACGGCGACCAGCGCCAGCGCATCGAGGCTGTCGGCGATCAATGCCGGATCCTCGTCCGGTGCCAGCCAGACGCCGACGCGGCCCGCGACACGACCGAGCAGCACCCCGGCAGAGGACTGCCACAGCTTCAATGGCACCAGCAGGTTGCCCTGCGGCGGGATCACCGGCAGGCCGCCGTCGGCCGCCGGCTCAAGCCGCTGCCAGCTGTCGTGCGCGGGTTTCGCGTTTCTGATGAGTGTTGCCATAAACTTTTTCCCTGAACGGTTCGATGCCGACGCGGCGCACCACGTCGATGAAGCGCTCCGCCTCGCTGTCGCGGCGCGCAAGATAGGTTTCAATCAGCCTTGCGATCACCTCCGGCACTTCGTCCTGCGCGAACGCGGGGCCGATGACCCTGCCCAGTGACGCTGCATTGCCCTGCGCGCCGCCGATCGACACCTGGTAGAACTCCGCGCCCTGCTTGTCGACGCCGAGGATGCCGATGTGGCCGACATGATGATGGCCGCAGGAATTCATGCATCCGGAGATGTTGAGATCAAGTTCGCCGATGTCATGCTGGTAATCGAGGTCGTCGAAGCGGCGCTGGATCGCCTCCGCCACCGGGATCGACTTGGCATTTGCCAGCGAGCAGAAATCGCCGCCGGGACAACTGATGATGTTCGAGATCAGGCCGATGTTCGGCGTCGCCAGGCCGAGCGCCTTCGCCTCCTGCCACAACGCATGGAGATCGGACTGCTGCACATCGGACAGGATCAGGTTCTGCTCATGCGACACCCGCAGTTCGCCGAAGCTGTAGCGGTCAGCGAGGTCTGCCACCGCATCCATCTGCTCCGCGGTGGCATCGCCCGGCGGCACGCCGGTTTTCTTCAGCGACAGCGTCACCGCTGCATAACCCGGCACCTTGTGCGCGTGGACGTTGCGCCCGACCCAGCGCGCAAAGCCGGGCTCGCGCGCGAGCGCCTGGGTGTATTGCAGCGGCAGGGAATCGAGCTTCTGGTATTGCGGCCGCGTAAAGCGGCGTCCGATGCGCGCCACCTCGGCTTCGATCAGCGTTGCCGGACCGTTCTTTAGGTGGTCCCACTCGGCATCGACCTGCGCGCGGAACACTTCCTGCGTCAACTCCTTCACCAGGACCTTGATGCGCGCCTTGTACTTGTTGTCACGGCGGCCGTGGCGGTTGTAGACGCGCAGAATGGCGTCGAGATAATTCAGCAGCTGCGGCCAGGGCAGGAACTCGCGTATGACCGTGCCGATGACCGGCGTGCGGCCGAGGCCGCCACCTACCAGCACGCGGAAACCCGTGCTGCCGTCTTCATCGCGCAGCGCCTGCAGCCCGATGTCATGCACCTGGATCGCCGCACGGTCCTGCTCCGCGCCCGACACTGCGATCTTGAACTTGCGCGGCAAATAAGCGAATTCCGGATGAAAGGTCGACCACTGGCGGATCAGTTCGCACCAGACCAGCGGATCGACGATTTCGTCCGGTGCAACGCCGGCGAGGTGGTCGGTAGTGGTGTTGCGTATGCAATTGCCGCTGGTCTGGATCGCGTGCATCTGCACCGTGGCGAGGTAGACCAGGATGTCCGGCACCTCTCCAAGTTTCGGCCAGTTGAACTGGATGTTCTGGCGGGTGCTGAAATGACCGTAACCGCGATCCCATTTGCGGGCGATGTAAGCAAGTGCTCGCAGCTGTTTCGAGGACAGCAGGCCGTACGGGATGGCCACCCGGAGCATGGGTGCAAATCGCTGAATATAAAGGCCATTCTGCAGACGCAGCGGGCGGAAATCATCTTCCGACAACTGCCCGGCTAGATGGCGCCGGGTCTGGTCGCGGAACTGCGCCACCCGCTCGTCCACCAGCCGCTGGTCGACCTGGTCATATCGATACATGTCCGGCACCTCGATTCCTGAGGCTGCCGATAGTAGAAATCCTCCTTATATATCGTCCAAGAATATGTTATTAATTAATTAGCGTTTTTTATTATATACGATACAAATAAAACATAAGTATTTGTTTTATAAATGAATTTACAACAACTCCGCTATTTGCGCGAAGTGGCCCGCAACGGTCTCAATGTATCCGCTGCGGCCGAAACCCTGTTCACCTCCCAGCCCGGCATCAGCAAACAGATCCGCCTGCTGGAGGAAGAACTGGGCGTGACCATCCTCGTGCGCCACGGCAAACGCATCACCGGCATCACTGAGCCGGGGCACATCGTGATCGACATCGCCGAACGCATGCTGCAAGACGCCGACAACCTGCGCGCCGTTGGCCGCGAATTCAATTCCGGCGGTCGCGGCACGCTGGTCATTGCCACCACCCACACCCAGGCGCGTTACGCGCTGCCGCCGGTGGTCGCGCGCTTCACCCAGCGCTACCCACTGGTCAAGCTGACGCTGCGCGAAGGCAGTCCTGAACACATCGCCGAACTGCTGCGCGAAGGCCGGGCCGATCTCGGCATCGCCACTGAATCGGAAGAGGCCTTCGCCGACCTGGTCACCCTGCCCTGCGCACAATGGACGCGCAGCGTGATCACGCCGCTGAAACACCCGCTGCTCGGCGCCGGGCCGCTGACCCTGGAAAAAATCGCGCAGTATCCGCTGATCACCTACGACTTCGCGTTCACGCCGAATTCGCCGATCCAGCGCGCCTTCGATGCCGCCGGCCTCAAGCCCAATGTCGTGCTCACGGCAGTCGCCGCCGACGTGATCAAGGCCTATGTCGAGCAGGGCATGGGCATCGGCATCCTCGCCAAGATGGCTTTTGATCCCGCGCGCGACATCGGCATCCGCCTGATCAACGCCGACCACCTGTTCGAAGCCAGCACCACGCGCATCGCCCTGCGGCGCAATGCCTGGCTGCGCGGCTACACCTACGACTTCATCGAGCTGTTTTCGTCGCGGCTCGACCGCGAGGCTGTCACCGCGGCGCTTGCAACAACGACCTGAAGTGTCCGGGACAAGCGGCTCCGCGCCGGCTTTGCAATTGCGGTGATGCTGCGGTAGCGTGTTGGACGGCGGCAGTCATGCCGTCGCCTGCAGTGCCTTTGCAGCGCCTTTTTCAATCCTTCCATGTAGGCCACCAAATGATCGATCTGAGCCCCTCCCGCACACGCCGCGTCGTGGTCGGCTACTCGGCACAGCTTCATGCCAGTCAGGCCATCACGTCCAGCCCCAACACCGACACCATCCGACAAGTGAAAGGAACAACCATGCTTTGCAAGCTGTTTAAACACCCGCTGCTTACCCTGCTCCGCAACACCCTCGCCGCAATCGGCCTCACCGCACTCCTCGCAGCACCCGCGCTGGCCCAGCAACAGGTTCTCAAGGTCACCACCATTCCCGAGGAAGCCGCCACCGAGCAGATCCGCAAATTCGGACCGCTGACACGCTACCTCGAGCGCACGGTCGGCATGAAAGTCGAATTCACCCCGGTCAACGATTACCCGGCCGCCGTCGAAGCGCTGGTCAACAAGCAGGTTGACCTGGCCTGGTTCGGCGGTTTCACCCACGTGCAGGCGCAGCTGCGCTCCGGCGGCAAGATTGTGCCGATCGCGCAGCGCGAGGAAGACACCCAGTTCCGCTCGGTGTTCATCACTCAGACCGCTTCCGGCATCAAGTCACTGACCGACCTCAAGGGCAAGCAGGTCAGCTTCGGCTCGCAGTCGAGCACCTCCGGCCACCTGATGCCGCGCAGCTTCCTGCTACAGGCGGGGATCAATCCGGAAAAGGACTTCAATCGCGTCGCTTATTCCGGCGCCCATGACGCCACCATCGCCTCGGTGGTCGGCGGCCGCGTTGACGCAGCCGCCCTCGACATCACCGTCTGGCGCAAGTTCGTCAACGAGAAAAAGGTGGACACCTCGAAAGTCGACGTGTTCTTCACCACGCCGCCCTATTTCAATTACAACTGGTCGGTGCATGTCGACATGCCGGCCGCCCTGCGGGAACGCATCACCAAGGCACTGCTCGCACTGTCGATGGACAACCCGGAAGGCAAGGAAATCCTGACCCTGAACCGGGCAACCAAATACATCGCGACCAAACCCGAGAACTACAAAAGCCTCGAGACTGCGGGCCGCAGCGCGGGCCTGATCAAGTAGCGGCCGCGGCATGCGCATTACTCTCTCGGCACTGGCGGCACGGCATCCGGCCGCCGCCAGTGCGGCCGCGCCGGCGCTCAAGCCGCTGACGCTGGCCATCGCCCCCGGCGAGCAGGTTGCCGTGATCGGTCCCTCGGGCGCCGGCAAGACCACGCTGCTGCACGCGCTGGCCTGTGCGTTGCAGCCGGTCGCGGGCCGTATCGAACTGGACGGCGTCGATCCCTGGATACTGCCGGTCGCTCAGCTGCAAAAGCTGCGCGGCCGGTTGTTCCTTGCACCGCAGACGCCACCGCTGCCACCACGGCAGCGTGTGATCACGGCGGTGCTGGCGGCGCGCCTGCCGCAGCAGTCGCTGCTCGCCAGCCTGCGCTCGCTGTTCTACCCGACACACATCGCCGAAGCCGAGGCCGCGCTGGCGCGCTTCGATCTCGCCGGCAAGCTGTGGCAACGCGTCGACCGGCTGTCCGGCGGCGAGCGCCAGCGCGTCGGGCTGGCGCGTGCGCTGCTGTCCTCGGCCACACTGTGGCTGGTCGACGAACCGCTGTCCTCGCTGGATCCTTCGAGGGCCGCCCAGGCCATCGAAACCCTGACACGGGCCGCGCAGGAATGCGGCGCGACCCTGGTCACCACGCTGCACCAGGTCGATGTCGCCACGCGTTTCCCGCGCGTGATCGGCCTGCGTGACGGCGAATTGCAGTTCGATCTGCCCTCGCGCGAAGTCACCCGCGAGCGTCTCGAGGCGCTCTACCTCCAGCATGAAGACGAGCTGTTCGGCGCGGCCCCGCCGGTCGCCGAAGAAGTGCCCGGCGGCGCGCAGGCACCGCTGTACTGTCGCTAGGTGCGCGATTGAACACGACCATCCTGCCGCAACATCGCGACCCTGCCTGGCTGCCGCGGCTGTTCTGGTTCTGCGCTGCTCTGGTGCTGCTCGCGCCGGCACTGGTGGTCACCGAATTCAGGCCCTGGACCCTGTTCGAAGCTGAAACACTGAAGTCGACACGGCAATTCCTCGGTGACTTTTTCCCGCCGAAAGTCGAAGGCGAGTTTCTGCTGCTGGTGGCCCGTGAAGCATGGCGCACCGTGGCCATTGCCACTGCCGGCATGACGCTGGCGCTGCTGGTCGCAATCCCGCTGACCCTGCTCTCGACCAGCGCGATCTCGATTTCAGCGCTTACCGGGCGCATGCATGCTCTGCCTTTCGTGCTGCGCCAGGGCGTGCGCTGGCTGCTGATCATCCTGCGCAGCATCCCGGAGCTGGTGTGGGCGCTGGTGTTCGTGCGCGTGGTCGGCCTCGGCCCGACGGCCGGCGTGCTTGCGATTGCGCTGACCTACGGCGGCATGCTCGGCAAGGTCTATGGCGAAATCCTCGAAAGCGACGAAACCCATGCGACACGCACGCTGCTGCGCAACGGCGCCGGCCGCCTGCAGGCCTTCTTCTACGGACTGCTGCCGCAGAGCGCGCCGGAACTGACCAGTTACACGGTTTACCGCTGGGAATGCGCGATCCGTTCCTCGGCGGTGCTCGGCTTCGTCGGCGCCGGCGGCCTTGGCCAGCAGATGGACAACTCGATGAAAATGTTCCAGGGCTCGGAGGTCGCGACCATGCTGATCGTGTTCATGCTGCTGGTCGCGCTCGCCGACCAGGCGAGTGGATGGCTCAGAAAGCGAATCTCGTGATGGAGACTCGCGGAAAACCCGCACCGGGCGCAGCCAACGAAACCTTCCGGCTGCCGCCGCAGCTCTTTGATGCGCGCTGCGCAGTGTGCTGGTTCCTGCTCGGCCTCGCCGCGCTGACCGTCGCCAGCTTCTGGACCCTCGACCTGCAGTGGGCAAAATTCCTGTCGCTGGATGCCATGCACAGGATGGGCCGCTTCCTCGGCGAGCTGATGACACCGTCATCCGACACGGAATTTCTCGGAAGGCTCGGCATTGCCAGCCTCGAGACGCTGGCGATGTCGGCGCTGGGCACGCTGATGGCAGCCATTGCGGGTCTCGCGCTGGCGCTGCCGGCGAGCCGCAGCCATCCCGGCGATCCCGCGTACTGGCGCGCGCCGACGCGGCTCGTGCTGAACGGCCTGCGCTCGATCCCGGAACTGGTTTGGGCCGCGCTGCTGATCATCTCCGCGGGTCTCGGCCCCTTCGCCGGCACCCTGGCGCTGGCGCTGCACACCACCGGCGTGCTCGGCCGCCTGTTCGCCGAAGCCGTCGAAAACGCACCCTCGGGTCCGGCCTTCGCGCTGCGCGCCCGCGGCGTGCCTGCAGGCCGCGTCTTCCTCTATGCAACCCTCCCGCAGATCCTGCCACAGCTGCTGTCGTACACGCTGTACCGCTGGGAAAACAACATCCGCGCCGCTGCCGTGCTCGGCGTGGTCGGTGGCGGCGGACTCGGCCAGATGCTGGCCTTCCACATGGGACTGTTTCACATGAACGAAACCAGCTCGATCCTGATCGCGATGATCCTGCTGGTGGCTATGGTGGACTTCGCGTCCTATTTGACGCGGCGCCTGCTGCAGCGCTGAATCCCGGCTGGAGAATCAAGTGCGCGCGCGGCGCGCAAAGTCGTTGATGCGGAAGCCAAGCAGCCAAAGCACGACAAAGTAGGTGGAGCCGCCGGCCACGACCAGCAGCGTCATGCGCCACACGCGCTCCAAGGCAGACGCGGCCAGCCATGAGGTGGCATTGCCGGCAAGCAGCCACAGCACCGTGCCCATCACGTACACCGCCAGCATCAGCTTGCAGACAAAAATGCCCCAGCCCGGTTGCGGCCGGTAAATGGCGCGGCGGCGCAGGCCGCGCAGCAGCAGTCCGGCATTGAGACAGGCGCCAAGGCTGATCGCCAGCGCGAGCCCGGCATGGCGCAGCTCCCAGATGAACACCAGATTCATCAGCTGCGTGGCGACGAGCGTGATCACAGCGAATTTCACCGGCGTGCGTATGTCCTGCTTCGCGTAGAACCCCGGCGCCAGTACTTTCACCGCGATCAGCGCCACGAGGCCCACCGAATACGCGATCACGGCGTTGCGGGTATTGATGACGTCGGTTGCAGTGAAGGCACCGTAATGGAACAGCGTGGTGATCAGCGGCACGGCCAGCAGCGCCAGCGCGACAGCGGCCGGCACCGCCAGCAGCAGCACCAGGCGCAGCCCCCAGTCGAGCAGTTCCGAGTAGGCCTGTCCCGATTCTTCTGCGTGGCACTTCGATAGGCTGGGCAAAAGTATGGTACCCAGCGCGACGCCGAGCATTCCGGCCGGAAACTCCATCAAACGATCCGCGAAATAAAGCCAGGTCACGCTGCCGGTGACAAGGAAAGAGGCGAAGATGGTGTTGATCAGCAGGCTGACCTGACCGACGGAAACGCCGAACACGGCGGGCGCCATCTGCCGCAGCACGCGGCGCATGCCTTCGTCGCGAAAATCGATTCTGAGGCGCGGCAGCATTCCGATGCGCGCCAGGAAGGGCAGCTGCAGAGCGAGCTGCAGCAGTCCTCCGCAAAACACCGCCCAGGCCAGCGCCTTCACCGGCGGATCGAAGTAAGGCGCGGCAAACAGCGCGAATGCGATGAAAGACAGGTTAAGCAGCACCGGCGTGAATGCCGGAATCGCGAAACGGCTCCAGGTGTTGAGAATGCCGCCCGCCAGCGCAGTCAGCGCGATGAAAAGGATGTACGGAAACACGATGCGCAGCAGGTCCACGGTCAGCGTGAACTTCTCCGGCGTCGTCGTGAACCCCGGCGCGCTGATCGCGACAATCCAGGACGCCGCGAGCACGCCGATTATCACCACCACGACCAGCGCCAGCGCCAGCATCCCTGCGACATGGTCGACCAACGCCCGGGTCTCCGCCTCGCCGCGGCGATTCTTGTATTCGGCAAGGATCGGGACAAAAGCCTGCGAGAACGCGCCCTCGGCAAACAGCCGGCGCAACAGGTTGGGAATCTTGAAGGCGACGAAGAAGGCGTCGGTCATCAGACCGGCGCCAAATACCCGGGCGATGACCGCATCGCGCACGAAACCGAGTACCCGTGACAGCAGGGTCATGCTGCTGACCGTGGCTAAGGCCTTGAGTAGATTCATGTTTCCGGAAATCGGGTGCCCCGGGCGGCACCGCCATGTACCTTGCGGAAAAGGCCGGGATTCTTTATCATTGCGCCCTTTTTCCGAACGAAATCCGGAGTTTACATGGCCAATACTGCTTCAGCCAAAAAAGCCGCCCGTCAGGCCGTCAAACGCCGCGCGCGCAACATGGCACAGCGTTCCACGCTGCGCACCGCGATCAAGGATGTGCGCAAGGCCATCGCCGCCGGCGATAAGGAAGCCGCGAAAGCCCTGTTCCAGAAGTCGGTGAGCAAGATCGATTCGATCGCCGACAAGGACATCATGCACAAGAACACTGCTGCCCGTCACAAGAGCCGCCTGTCCGCCGCCCTCAAGGCGATGGCGTAAGCATCAAGCCTGCCGCAGCTGAGCGGCAGCAACAGTAACGCAGCAAGCTGTTTTCAGGCGCCGGCAGCCGGATTCATGCCGGACGGCGCCGCGGCGGCGGGAAAATCCTCGGGGCGCCTGGCTTTGCGTCCCGGCCGCATCATCAGCCGGTTGTCGCGGGCGAATTGCAGCAGGAATTCGAAAGCCGCGGGATTGCGGTTCTCCAGCAACCGGTCCACCGCCACGCAGTGGATGCCCCCCGCGAATATCGGCTTCAGGAAGGGCGAATAGGCGAGATGCCCGTCCTCGCCGAACACGGACAGCATCCCGCTCAGGCGCTCCGGCCAGTCACTGGGACGGAAGGTTTCGCCGGATTCGGTGATGCCCTGGATCACGATTTCGGGTGCGCCGTCGAACATGGATCGTGGACCTTTCGCGAGGCATTCGGGGTGGCGAAAAGTCTAGCAGAACACCTCCCGTTTCCGCTCTGAAAACCGCGGAAATTCCGCTTGCCAAGCAAAACGGGGTGGTTAAGAATAGTCTCATCGGCGGCGTGAGGCCGCCGTCTGTTTTTGTGGAGATCGATGCACCATGTCTCACGTGATGAACACCTACGGCCGGTTGCCGGTCGCCTTCGAGCGCGGCGAAGGTGTCTGGCTGTGGGACACACAGGGCAAGCGTTACCTGGATGCGCTTGCGGGCGTAGCCGTCAACGCGGTTGGCCACAGCCACCCGAAACTGGTGGCGGCGTTGCGCGACCAGGTCGGCAAGCTGATCCACACCTCCAACATCTACCAGATCACCGCCCAGGAAAAACTCGCCGATCGCATTGCCGCGGCCTCCGGCATGGACAAGGTATTTTTCTGCAATTCCGGCGCCGAAGCCAACGAGGCGGCGATCAAGCTCGCGCGCTACTACGGCCACAAGAAGGGCGTCGAGATCCCCGCAGTGATCGTGCTCGAGAAATCCTTCCACGGCCGCACCATGGCGACGCTGTCGGCCACCGGCAGTCGCAAGGTGCAGGCCGGATTCGAACCGCTGGTGACCGGTTTCGTGCGCGTGCCCTTCAACGACCTTGAAGCCGTGCAGCGCGTCGCAGCCTCCAATCGCAATGTGGTGGCCGTACTCGCCGAACTGGTGCAGGGCGAAGGCGGCGTCAGCGTCTGCGGCGACGACTACCTGAAGGGCCTGCGCGAAATCTGCGACGCCAACGGCTGGCTGCTGATGCTTGACGAAGTGCAGACCGGGATGGGCCGTACCGGCAGGATGTTCGCCTTCCAGCACTACGGCGTGATGCCCGACGTGATCACACTCGCCAAGGGCCTCGGCGGCGGCGTGCCGGTAGGTGCCTGCGTCGCCCGCGGCGAAGCTGCCACGCTGTTCCAGCCGGGCAGCCACGGCTCGACCTTCGGCGGCAACCTGCTCGCCTGCACGGCGGCGCTCGCCACCATCGACATCATCGAGTCCGAAGACCTGTGCCGGAATGCCGCCGAGGTGGGCGCGCACATCCAGGCCTCCCTGAAACGCGCGCTGGCCGAGACGCCGGGCGTCCGTGACATCCGCGGCAAGGGCATGATGATCGGCATCGAACTCGACCGCCCCTGCGCCGACCTCGTGAAAACCGCGCTCGAAGCCGGCCTGCTGATCAATGTCACCGCCGACAACGTCGTGCGGCTGGTGCCGCCGCTGGTAATGTCGCGCGACGAGGCCGATCAGCTGGTCGGCCAGCTCGCGCCGATGATCCGCTCATTCCTGATGAAGGCCGCCCCGGCGGCCGCCTGAACGCGCGGCCACCCGCCGCGCCGGGACACATGATGCAACTCCGCCACTACCTCCAGTTCAAGGATTTCAGCGCTGCCGAGTACGAGCATGTGTTCGCGCGTGCAGCCTGGATCAAGGAGAGGTTCAAGCGCTACGAACCTTACCTGCCGCTGCACGACCGCACGCTGGCGATGATCTTCGAGAAGAACTCGACCCGCACCCGCGTCTCCTTCGAGGCCGGCATGCTGCAGATGGGCGGGTCGGTGATCAACCTGACCTCCACCGACACCCAGATCAGCCGCGGCGAACCCATCGAGGACATGGCGCGCGTGATCACGCGCATGGTCGACATCGTGATGATCCGCACCTTCGAGCAGGAGATCATCGACCGCTTCTCCGCTCATTCGCGGGTGCCGGTGATCAACGGCCTCACCAACGAATACCACCCCTGCCAGATCTTCGCCGACATCTTCACCTTCATCGAGCACCGCGGCCCGATCCGCGGCAGAACCGTGGCCTGGATCGGCGACTCCAACAACGTCTGCAACACCTGGCTGCAGGCTGCGGAAGTGCTCGATTTCAACGTCCACGTGTCGACCCCGCCCGGCTATGAAGTCGAGCCCGAGCGCGCCGGCCTCTACGGCACCGACCATTACGAGGAGTTCAAGGATCCGATGGACGCGGTGCGCGACGCCGACCTAGTCACCACCGACGTCTGGACCAGCATGGGCTTCGAGGCCGAGAACGAACAGCGCAAGCGCGCCTTCGAGGACTGGTGCGTCGATGCCGAAATGATGTGCGTCGCGAAAAAAGACGCCCTGTTCATGCACTGCCTTCCCGCACACCGCGGCGAGGAAGTCACCGCCGAGGTCATCGACGGCCCGCAGAGCGTGGTCTGGGACGAGGCGGAGAACCGCCTGCACGCGCAGAAGGCGCTGATGGAGTTTTTGTTGCTGGGCAAAGTCACCCCATGATCCGGCGCCTGCCTCGGGTTCTGGGGGAGGCTGACTTGCCTTGGCAAGTCAAGGCATCGGGCGCGCCCGATGCCGGCCGACACCAAAACCCAAACGCGCCGAAGGCGCTGATGGAGTTCCTGCTGCTCGGGCAGGTGCAACCCTGACCAGCCGACCTGATTTCCTGCAGCGCCCGCAGGCGCTGCCCGCCCCTCTTGAACCACATGGATATGGATATGAAAAAAGCCAATAAAATCAATAAGGTAGTGCTCGCCTACTCGGGCGGCCTCGACACCTCGGTGATCCTGAAATGGCTGCAGGACGTCTATGGCTGCGAGGTCATCACCTTCACCGCCGACATCGGTCAGGGCGAGGAAGTCTCGCCGGCGCGCAAGAAGGCGAAGCTGATGGGCGTGAAACAGATATTCATCGAGGACCTGCGCGAGGAATTCGTGCGCGACTTCGTGTTTCCGATGTTCCGCGCCAACGCGGTCTACGAAGGCGAGTACCTGCTCGGCACCTCGATCGCGCGGCCGCTGATCGCCAAGCGCATGATCGAGATCGCGAAAAAGACCGGGGCCGATGCGGTGTCGCATGGCGCCACCGGCAAGGGCAACGACCAGGTGCGTTTCGAACTCGGCGCCTACGCACTGATGCCCAATGTCAAGATCATCGCGCCCTGGCGCGAATGGGACCTGCTGTCACGCGAGAAGCTGCTCGCCTACGCCGACAAACACGGCATCCCCGTCGATTACAAGAAACGCAAGGGCGGCGCGCCGTATTCGATGGACGCCAACCTGCTGCACATCTCCTACGAAGGCGGCATCCTCGAGGATCCGTCCTTCGAGCCCGAAGATTCGATGTGGCGCATCACCGTGTCTCCGGAAAAAGCCCCGAACAAGCCCGAGTACGTCGAGCTGAGCTATGCCCGCGGCGACATCGTCGCCATCAACGGCAGGAAAATGTCCGCGGCACAGGTGCTGACCAAGCTCAACCAGCTCGGCGGCAAGCACGGCATCGGACGGCTGGACCTGGTCGAGAACCGTTATGTCGGCATGAAGTCGCGCGGCTGCTACGAAACCCCCGGCGGCACCATCATGCTGCGCGCCCACCGCGCGATGGAGTCGATCACGCTGGACCGCGAAGTTCTGGCACTGAAGGACGACCTGATGCCGCGTTACGCACGGCTGATCTACAACGGCTACTGGTTCAGCCCGGAACGCCTGCTGATCCAGCAGCTGGTCGACGAATCGCAGAAGCCGGTCAACGGCACGGTGAAGGTCAAGCTCTACAAGGGCACCGTCACCACCGTCGGCCGCGCCTCGAAAACCGACTCGCTGTTCGACCCGGCGATCTCGACCTTCGAGGACGACAAGGGCGCCTACGACCAGGCCGATGCCGGCGGCTTCATCAAGCTCAACGCGCTGCGGCTGCGCATTGCCGCCAAGCTGCGCAACAAGCGCAAGTAAGTAGCGCAAACAAAGGGCAAAGAAACATGCAGTTCGACAACGTCTCCGTCTCCAAGAAAGCCAACGTCTACTTCGACGGCAAATGCGTCAGCCACTCCCTGCAGCTTGCGGATGGCACCCGTAAATCGGTGGGCGTGATCCTGCCGTCGAAACTCACCTTCAACACCGACGCCCCCGAGCGCATGGAAATCATAGCCGGCTCGGGGCGCTACCGGCTCGCCGGAGCCGACTGGAAAAACCTCGGCGCCGGCGACAGCTTCGACGTGCCCGGCAAGTCGAGCTTCGACATCGAGCCCGCCGAGCCGCTGCACTACGTCTGCCACTTCGGCTGAACCATGACCACCATCGTCGTGGTACGCAAGGGCGAAGAGGTCGCAATCGCCGCCGACACCATGACCAAGTGGGGCCCGGCGAAGGAAACCGCGGGCTACGTCACCAACCACGGCAAGCTGCTGAAGGTCGGTGACAGCTGGCTCGGACTCACCGGCAATGCCACCTTCAAGACCATACTCGCGGATTATTTTTCGCGACCCAAGGTGAAGCCGCGCTTTGATACGCCGATGGCGATCTTCCGCACCTGGCAGGCGCTGCACCTCGCACTTAAAAACGACTACCAGCTGCTGCCCGGCAGCCATGACGACGAGCCTCTGGAATCAACGCGTTTCGACACGCTGATCGCCAATCGTCACGGCATCTTCGGCGTGGTCGCGCACCGCACGGTGCAGGAATTCTCGCGTTACTACGCCTTCGGCAGCGGCAACCCTTACGCGATGGGCGCGCTGCATGCGCTGCATGGCGGGCGCCTCGACGCCGGAACGCTGGCACGCCGCGCCGTGGAAGCCGCCGCCGAATTCGACGACGCCACCGGCCTGCCGCTGGAAGTACAGACGGTCAGGCTGCGCACCGGCCGCGGCCGCTGAGCTTCGGGCCGCGCGCGGACCGGGGCGTATAATCCGGGCCTGACTCACAGGAAAGGGAGCAATCCATGCCCTCATTCGACATCGTTTCCGAGGTCAATCAGGTCGAAGTGCACAACGCCGTCGATCAGACCAACAAGGAAGTCTCCACCCGCTTCGATTTCAAGGGCTCAGACGCCCGGGTTGAGATCAACGACAAGGAAAAAACCCTCACCGTCTTCGCAGATGACGACTTCAAGCTGGGCCAGGTTCGCGACGTGCTGACCGCCAAACTCGCCAAGCGCGGTGTCGACACCCGCTGCCTGAAGCTTGAGGATGGCGAACCGATCAGCGGCAACAAAATGAAGCAGCCGGTGAAGGTGCGCGAAGGCATCGAGCAGGATCTCGCGAAAAAAATCATCAAGCTGCTCAAGGACAGCAAGATGAAGGTCCAGGGCAGCATCCAGGGCGACGTGGTGCGCGTCTCCGGCGCCAAGAAGGACCTGCTGCAGGACGCCATCGCGCTGATCCGCAAGTCGATCACCGAGTTTCCGCTGCAGTTCAAGAATTTCCGGGACTAGGCACCGCAGATTGACAGCGGCTTTCCTGTCACACAGAATCTTCCGTATCACCCCGGGGACGTTGGCAGACTCCCCGTCTTCAGACGCCCTGCGTCCAAGCGCTGCCTTCGTGAACTGTCGGCCCTGACCGGCCGACGCGAAGGAGACCACATGGACGCAGGCAACACCCCTCGCATCACCCCGCAGGAACTCATCGAGCTGCGCCGGCAATCACCGGCGGTGCTGGTCATCGACGTGCGCCGGGAACCGGTATTCAGGAACGCCGCCGACCGCATTTCTGGCGCCCAGCGCGGCGATCCGGCCACGGTCGCCGACTGGGCCGCCACGCTCCCGGCCGCGAAACAGATCGTGGTCTACTGCGTGCATGGCCACGAAGTCAGCCAGAATGCAGCCCGCGCCCTGTGCGAACGCGGACTTTCCGCGCGTTTTCTCGAAGGCGGCATCGAAGCCTGGCGTGCGGCCGGCGGCGAAATGACGCCCAATTCCTGATCAAAACAAAAAAACACCATGACCCCTGATCCGAAAGACACGCCGCCCGCAGCCATTCCCTTTTGGGATGCCTTCCGCTTCTGGCTCAAGCTCGGCTTCATCAGCTTCGGCGGCCCCGCAGGGCAGATCGCGATCATGCATCAGGAGCTGGTGGAACGCCGGCGCTGGATTTCGGAGCGCCGCTTCCTGCATGCGCTGAACTACTGCATGGTGCTGCCCGGCCCCGAGGCGCAACAGCTAGCCACCTACATCGGCTGGCTGATGCACCGGACCTGGGGCGGCATCGTCGCCGGCGGCCTATTCGTGCTGCCCTCGCTGTTCATCCTGGTCGCACTGTCCTGGATCTACATGGCCTGGGGCGACGTTCCGGCGATTGCCGGCATCCTCTACGGCATCAAACCCGCGGTCACCGCGATCGTCGTCGTTGCGGCACTGCGCATCGGCATGCGCGCGCTGAAAAACGGCGTGTTGTGGGGCATCGCCGCCGCCGCCTTCATTGCGCTGTTCGCGCTCAATGTGCCCTTTCCGCTGATCGTCATCGGTGCCGGCATCATCGGTTACATCGGCGGCCAGGTCGCGCCCAAGCTGTTCGCCACCGGCGGCGGGCACGGCGCCGACGGCAAAAGTTACGGTGCTGCTGTGATCGACGACGAAACCCCGACGCCCCGCCATGCGCTGTTCACCTGGAAACGCTTCGGCCTGGTACTTGCCATCGGCCTCGCGCTGTGGGGTGCCGCGATGGCGCTGCTGATGAGCGTTTACGGCTGGCAGGGTGCATTGACACAGATGGGATGGTTCTTCACCAAGGCCGCGCTGCTGACATTCGGCGGCGCCTATGCTGTGCTGCCCTATGTCTACCAGGCCGCCGTCGAACAGTATCAATGGGTTACCCCGCTGCAGATGATCGACGGCCTCGCGCTGGGTGAGACCACGCCCGGCCCGCTGATCATGGTGGTGGCCTTCGTCGGCTTCGTCGGCGGCTGGACCACGCAGTTCCTCGGCGGCGACAGCCTGTTCCTTGCCGGCGCGCTGGCGGCGACGGTGGTGACCTTCTTCACCTTCCTGCCGAGCTTCATTTTCATCCTGCTCGGCGGGCCGCTGGTCGAGACCACCCACGGCGACCTCAAGTTCACCGCGCCACTGACCGGCATCACTGCCGCGGTGGTTGGCGTGATCCTCAACCTCGCGGTGTTCTTCGCCTACCACGTGTTGTGGCCGCAGGGTCTGCAGGGTGCCTTCGACTGGCCATCACTGGTGATCGGCATAGCCGCCTTTGTCGCGCTGTGGCGCTACAAGGCCGGCATCATGCCGGTGATCGGCGCCTGCGCGGCGGCGGGTGCTGCGTGGACGCTGCTGGTCTGAGTTTCAGGCCGCGAGGCCGCTGATCCAGCGATCGTAGATGCGATCCGCGACCGCATTCAGCGCCCGCACCTTTTCGTCGATGCCCTGCTCCATCTGCGCCGGCGTCTGCACCGTGGCCACGCGGCCGGCCAGCGCCTCGACCTCCTTCGCCCAGTCGCGGCACCAGGTACGGATCATCTCCACGGTCATCTCGACATGGCACTGCATGCCGAAATGCTTGCCCATCACGAAGGCCTGATTGGGACAGGCCGCGCTCGCCATCAGGCGGGTCGCGCCCTCGGGCACCGCAAAGGTTTCGCCGTGCCAGTGGAAAGACAGGAAGGACGGCAGGTCTCCACCCAGCCACTGCGACGTCATGGGCGTCTGCAGCACCTCGACCTCGCCCCAGCCGATTTCCTTGACCGGGTTGCGTGTCACCGGCGCACCCTGCGCCTTCGCCATCAGCTGTCCGCCAAGGCAGTGGCCGATGACCGGCACATCGCGCGCAACTGCGTCGCGGATCAGCGCCAGCTCCTGCGCGATCCACGGCAGGTCGTCATTGACGCTCATCGGCCCGCCCATGAAACAGAGCCCGGCGAAGGCTGCGGCATCGGCCGGCACCGTCTCGCCGGCGTCGATGGCAATGATGCGATACGGAATCTTCCTCCGCTCAAGGACCGTGGCAAAATAGGCCGGCCCTTCGGTGGGCATGTGGCGGAAAATGGCAACGGGTTTCATGGAAGGATCCGGAATGCGACGGAATGATGTTATAGCAAGCGGCATTGCGCTGCTGTTCGCCGCCGCACCTGCGCTGGCCGCCGACATCAGCGTCACCGCGCTGTTCAGCGGCAAGGCGCAGATTGTCATCGACGGCAAGCCGCGCATGCTCTCCGCCGGCCAGACCTCACCCGAAGGCGTGAAACTGATCAGCGCCGACAGCAGCGTCGCAGTCATCGAGTTCCAGGGCAAGCGCCGCTCTATGGCTCCGGGATCGGGCTACAAGGTCAGCGGCGTCAGCCTGCCCACGGGCGCCGGCGGCAGCGCCCCCTCGGTCACGCTGACCGCCGATGCGCAAGGCCATTACCTGACGCTCGGCCAGGTCAACGGCGGCACGGTGCAGTTCCTGGTCGATACCGGCGCCACCTCGATCGCCCTGCCCAGCGCCGAAGCGCGGCGCCTCGGCATCAACTATCTCAACGGCCAGCGCGGCTACACCCAGACCGCCAACGGCAGAGCCCTGGCCTACCGGATCACCCTCGACACGGTGAAAGTCGGCGACATCACGCTGTACGGCGTCGAAGCCGTGGTGCTCGAAGGTGACGGCCTGAAGGTTGCGCTGCTGGGGATGAGTTTCCTGAACCGGACGGAGATGAAGCGGGACGGGCAGGCGTTGACGCTGATACGGCGGTTTTGATGATTTTTTTAAAGGTAATTAGGGCGAAACGTAACCAAAATAGATTTTCAGGAACTGCTTAAAGATGTTCTCTTTTCGGTGGTTAAAACGGTATTCGATTTCTTTCAAATACATCGGGAAGTGATACTTCGAGACGCCGCGATAGTTGTAGAGGATGTGCTTAGCATAACTCCAGAAGCCCTCGATGCCGTTGATGTGATTTTTGGTGCGTTTGTCGACTAACGTTTTGTGATGACTGACCGTATGGTGCTTGCCGAATCGGCGCAAGGAGCGATAACCCCGGAAGGCGTCGGTGTAGTAGACCGAGCCCTTGCGGGTGCGTGCCTTGATGTGATTCATCAGGACCTCGGCGGAGACCGACTCGACCACCTTGGTGTAGACCCGGCCCTCTCTCTCGAGGAGACCGAAGACCACACTCTTGCCGGCGGCACCTCGACCACGTCTGCCTTTACGCCGGCCGCCGAAATAGGCCTCGTCCAGTTCGATCTCGCCCTTGAGCTTGCCGCCCTCCAATTCGCACAAATGGAACAGGGCTTCGCGCAAACGCTGGTAAACCCGGCTCACCACCTTGATGTCCAGCCCCAGGTCGCTGGCCAGCCGATAGGCCGGCTGCAACTGGTAGAACCCCTGCAGGATTGCGATCTCGCGACGCAGCCGCGAGATACTTTTCGACTTGCCGCAGTTGCGACATTTGACGTAACCGCGGGCCGTGCGCAGCACCTTGAACGAACCGCAGAAAATGCACTTGCGACCCCTCAAAAAGTTGGCCGCACAGCTGAAATGACTGTTTTTCCCAATTGCCATAGGTACTTACCTTATACCTATGGTTACGAAACGCCCTAATTACCTTTTTAAAATATCAATAAAATCAAATAGTTAACTATATAATACTCGCCTTTTACAGCATACAACGAGGAAACGCAGCGTGACCACCCTCACTCTTGATGGAGAATACGAACTACAACTCGCCTAAAAAATAGGCCGTCAACCTCCGAACCACAAGGCTCACGCATTAAGATTCTGCGTCCAAAGGTACCGGAGTCGATTCAAACCAGCTCGATCCGCAGCGATCGCCCCACTGCAGCAGCAGCCCTGTGCAGGGTATCCAGCGTCACTGACTGAATCGACGGATCAAACAGACGGTCCAGTTGGCGGCGACTGGTTTTCATGCGGGCAGCCATCGCGCTTTTGGTCAAACCGCGCTCTTTCATCGCCGCGGCAAGCTGCTCGGCAATGATTTCCTTGATGGCGTGATCTTCCGCCACCTCAAGCAAGCCCTGCTCGGCGAGAAAATCGTCGAAGGTCTCTTCGCTGACCTTGCCTTTTTTGCGTTGTGCCATCACGTCACCTCTCGTTTCCGTTTTAATGCCAAATCCAGATCCGGTTGCGGCGTCGCCTGCGACTTTTTGATGAATGCGTGCAGCAGGATCATGCAATCATCGCCCATGCAGAAAATCACCCTGGCGATCCGGTTGCCGCTCAGGTTGCTGCGGACTTCCCACAGCCCTTTGCTGAGCGGTGCACAGTGGGGACGACCCAGCGGCCAGCCAAACTCGACCTTCTGGATATCCTTGCCGATCGTGTGCCGGTCAGCATCGGAAAGGTTCAGGATCCACTCACGAACCGGCCGGATGCCCGCGGGCGTCACATAAAAGCGGGCGGGCAGCTTTTTCGTGCGGTCGATCATTGACGGCGATTGTGCCAATTTTGGCACAACTTGGCAAGGTGCAAGCCGGACCTGATCAGGATGGCCGAATGAACCATGAGGCTGCCCCCGTAATCCGCTTCGCTCCTCACGGGCTACACAGCACCCCGACCTTGGGATCGGTCGTCGCCCGAACTACTTCTTGGGTTCCCGCTCCCCACCCACCATCGCCAGCAAATGCCCGAACTTGCTGCGCTTGGTATCCAGGTAACGGCGATTGGCTTCCCGCGGCGGCACTTCCACCGCGACGCGCTCCACCACTTCCAGGCCGTAGTCGGCGAGCGCCGCGACCTTGTCGGGGTTGTTGGTCATCAGACGCACGCGGCGGGCGCCGAGGTCTGACAGGATGTGCGCGCCGGCGCTGTAGTCGCGCATGTCGGCGGCAAAACCCAGCGCATGGTTGGCCTCGACGGTGTCGTGTCCCTGGTCCTGCAGCGCGTAGGCGCGGATCTTGTTGAGCAGCCCGATGCCGCGGCCCTCGTCGAACATGTAGACCAGCACGCCGCGGCCGGCTTCCTCGATCCGCTGCAGCGCGGCGTCGAGCTGTTCGCCGCAGTCGCAGCGTTCGGAGCCGAAGACGTCGCCGGTCAGGCACTGCGAATGGAGGCGCACCAACACCGGTTCACCCCTACCGGTATCGACATCCCCCTTCACCAGCGCGACAAACAACTGGCTTTCGAGGTTGTCGGCGTAGACAATCATCCGGAACTCGCCGGCCTTGCTGGTCGGCAGCACGGTTTCGGCCTTGCGGCGGATGTCGCGCTCGCGTTCGCGGAAGGCGACGAGATCGCTGATCTTCAGGATCAGGATCTTGTGTTTCTGGGCGAAGGCCTCGAGTTCGGGCATGCGCGCCATCGTGCCGTCGGGATTCATGATCTCGCAGATCACGCCGGCGGGTTTCAGTCCCGCGAGCCGCGCGAGGTCGACCGCGGCTTCGGTGTGGCCGCGGCGCGCGAGCACGCCACCGTCCACCGCGCGCAATGTCTGCAGACGGCCGGGGCGGATCAGGTCGGCGGGTTTGGCGTTGTCAGCGATCGCCGTTGCGATGGTGCGCGCGCGGTCCTGCGCGGACATGCCGGAGCCCACGCCCTCGCGCGCATCGATCGGCGTTGCGAAGGCGGTGCCGAAACGGGTCTGGTTGCCGCTGTCGTCGGTGATCAGTGACAGCCCCAGCGTGCGCAGCCGGTCTTCGGTCAGTGCCAGCGACACCAGGCCGCGGCCCTCGGCCGCCATGAAGTTGATCGCCCCGGGCGTCGCGCGCTCCGCGGCAACATAAAGGTCGCCCTCGTTCTCGCGGTCTTCGCTGTCGACGAGGATCACCATGTCGCCGCGGCGCACTGCCGGCAGGATCTGCTCGGCCAGGTATTCGCTGCTGCGGGTGTCGGCGCTCATGCCGGAGAGTATACGTAAGTACTTGTTTTTATTGAGTTTTTCAGGATTTTGTCGCGATCAGGCGCAAAAACTCGGCGCGGGTCACGTCCTTGTTGAACTCGCCGGTGAAGGCCGAGGTGGTCGCCACCGAATGCTGCTTCTGGATGCCGCGCATGATCATGCACATGTGTTGTGCCTCGATCACCACCGCGACACCCGCCGGCGCCAGCGTGTCCTGGATGCAGTCGCGGATCTGCACGGTGAGGCGCTCCTGCACCTGCAGCCGCCGCGCGAAGGCATCAACGACACGCGGCACTTTCGACAGACCGACAATGCGGCCCTTCGGAATGTAGGCAACATGGGCCTTGCCGAAAAAAGGCAGCATGTGGTGCTCGCACAGCGAGTAAACCTCGATGTCGCGCACGATCACCATCTGCTGGTATTCCTCAGTGAACATCGCCGACTTGAGAATTTGCGCAGGGTCAAGGTCGTAGCCGTGGGTCAGGTACTGCAGCGCCTTGGCCACGCGTTCCGGCGTCTTGGCCAGGCCTTCACGGGCCGGATCCTCGCCGATGTCGCGCAGGATGCCGGTGTATTTCTCCGAAATGCTGCGGATGGTGTCCGGGTTGTACTGGTCGATCTTGGAATAACCGTCCATCACGTTTTCTTCTCTCATGCTCAGCTCCGCAGCGGCGCCTTGCCTTCGGCCATCGCCGACAGCCGGCTGCGGATCGACTGCGCGATGCCCTCGGCATCAAGGCCGACGCTCGCCAGTTGCAGCGCCGGGTCGCCCTGGTCGATGAAACGGTCGGGCAGGCCGAGCTGCAGAACCTGCACCGTCAGCCCCTGGCGCTCCAGCGACTCGAGCACCGCGCTGCCCGCCCCGCCCATCACCACGTTTTCCTCGACGGTGACCAGCAGCGAATGGGTCAGCGCGAGGTCGCGCACCAGTTCGTCATCCAGCGGCTTGACGAAACGCATGTTGGCGACCGTCGCATCGAACTCGTCGGCAATGGCCAGCGCCGGGGCCAGCATCGAACCGAAGGACAGGATCGCCACCAGCCCGTTGCCGCGGCGGCGCACTTCGCCGCGCCCGACGGGCAACGCGGTCATTTCCTTCTGCACGGCAACGCCGGGACCGACGCCGCGCGGGTAACGCACCGCCGCCGGCGTGTTCATCTGGAAGGCGGTATAGAGCATCTGCCGGCACTCGTTTTCGTCGGCCGGTGCCATCACCGTCATGTTCGGCAGGCAGCGCAGGTAGGAGAGGTCAAAGCTGCCGTTGTGGGTCGCGCCGTCGGCGCCGACGAGGCCACCGCGGTCCAGCGCGAACACCACCGGCAGGTTCTGGATCTGCACGTCATGGATCAGCTGGTCGTAGCCGCGCTGCAGGAAGGTCGAGTAGATCGCCACCACCGGCTTGTAGCCCTCGCAGGCGATGCCCGCGGCGAAGGTCACCGCGTGTTGCTCGGCTATGCCCACGTCGAAGTAGCGGTTCGGATGCTGCTGCGCGAATTTCACCATGCCCGAGCCTTCACGCATCGCCGGCGTGATCGCCACCAGCCGCGGATCGCGCTCGGCCATGTCGCAGAGCCAGTCGCCGAAGACCTGGGTGTAGCTCGGTTTGTCGCCGGACTTGCCGCCAGTGATGCCGGCCTTGTGGTCGAACTTCGACACACCGTGATAGAGGATCGGATCCACCTCGGCCAGCTTGTAACCCTGCCCCTTCTTCGTGACCACATGCAGGAACTGCGGTCCCTTCAGGCGCTTGATGTTGTTGAGCGTCGGCAGCAGCGCGTCGAGGTCATGGCCGTCGATGGGGCCGATGTAGTTGAAGCCGAACTCCTCGAACATCGTGCCCGGCGTGACCATTCCCTTGACGTGTTCCTCGGCGCGGCGCGCGAGGTCGCCCAGCACCTTGGTACCGAGATCCTTGGCCGCCGCATAGAATCGGCCGGACATCAGCTTGGCAAGGTACTTGTTCAGCGCACCCACCGGCGGCGAAATCGACATGTCGTTGTCGTTGAGGATCACCAGCAGGTCGACGTCCATGTCGCCGGCGTTGTTCATCGCCTCGAAGGCCATGCCCGCGGTCATCGCGCCATCACCGATGATCGCCACTGCGCGGCGCGGCTCGCCCTTCAGCTTCGCCGCCACCGCCATGCCCAGTGCGGCACTGATCGAGGTGCTCGAGTGTGCGGTGCCGAAGGTGTCGTACTCGGATTCGTTGCGCTGCGGGAAACCGGAGAGGCCCTGCCACATGCGCAGGTTTTTCATGCCCTCGCGGCGGCCGGTGAGGATCTTGTGGCCGTAGGTCTGGTGGCCGACGTCCCACACCAGCCGGTCGTGGGGGGTATCGAAGACGTAATGCAGCGCGATGGTCAGCTCGACCGTGCCCAGATTCGACGACAGGTGACCGCCGGTCTGGCTGACCGATTCGACGAGGTAATCCCGCAGCTCCACCGCGAGCCGCGGCAGCTGGCTGCGTTCGAGCTGGCGCAGGTCGGCCGGCGACGCAATCGACTTCAGCAATTCATATTTCGGCTGGTCGCGCCCGCCGGCGCCTTCGAGGATCATGGTTCCGCTCATGCCCGCATTGTCTCAGAACTTGCGCAACACGATGAAATCGGCGAGTTGCGCGAGTCTCGCGCCGCGCGCGCCAAAAGGCGCGATGGCAGCAAGGGCTTCCTCGCGCAGCTGGGCAGCCAGCGCCCGCGCCTGGGCTGTGCCCATCGCACTGACATAGGTCGGCTTGCCCTGCTCGGCGTCCTTGCCGGCGGTCTTGCCCAGCGTCGCCGTCGGGGCATCGGCATCGAGCACGTCGTCGACGACCTGGAAGGCAAGGCCCACCGCTTTGGCGAAGCTGTCGACGCGAGCGAATTCGGCCTCGCTCAAGCCGCTGCCGCAGCGCGCGCCGAGTACGGCGGCGGCGCGGATCAGCGCGCCGGTCTTGTGGATGTGCATGAATTCGAGCTCGGGCACGCTGAGCGTCCTGCCCACTGCGGCAAGATCGATGGCCTGGCCCCCGGCCATGCCGCGCGAACCGGCGGCGACGGCGAGCAGCTTGACCATCTCCAGCTGCGCCGCTGCATCATCGGTGAGACGGTAGTCGCCGAGCAGCTGGAAGGCGAGGCTCTGCAGCGCGTCGCCGACCAGCAAGGCGGTGGCTTCGTCGAATTCGACATGGCAGGTCGGCTTTCCCCGGCGCAGCACGTCGTCATCCATGCACGGCAGATCGTCATGCACCAGCGAATAGGCGTGGATAAGTTCGACCGCGGCGCCGGCGACAGTAACACGCTCGACACCGGCGCCAGACAACTCACCCGCGGCATAGGCCAGCAGCGGCCGCACGCGCTTGCCGGCGCCGAGCGCTGCATAGCGCATCGCTGCATGCAGGCGCTGCGGCGCGATCTCCGGCGGCGGCAGCACGCGCTGCAGGAAAGCTTCGATGCGTTCTTGCCCGGCGGCTGCCCAGGCCTGGAAATCAGGAGCGGTCACGATCAATGGAAGAAAAAAGAAAAGACGGCTTTATTCGGCGGCGCCGAAATTCTTCAGCACGCCGTTTTCCAGCAGCTTCACCTGCTGCTGTGCATCCTGCAGCTGCGCCTGGCAGAACTTGAGCAGCTCGGCGCCGCGCTTGTAGGCGGCCAGTGACTGCTCGAGCGGCATCTGGCCCTCTTCCATGGCTTCCACGATTTTTTCAAGCTCGGCGAGCGAAGACTCGAACGTGGGTGTGGCCGGTGTTTTGCTGGTTTTGGTCATGGGGGCCGCGACCCTGCAGAAAGGACAGGAAATGTAACGCAATCATGGGCTTGCGGTCAACGCAAAGCAGGTCACGGACAACAGCAACATCCGGACTGCAGCGTGGTGCGTAGAATGACTGCGGCCGTAAGGAAAGCGGCACGCCTACGACTCACCGCTGAACCTCGGCCCACCCGCAGAAAGACCACCAATGCACGCAACCCTGCCCCTGCTCGAAGTCACCGACTTCCCTCCGATCCGCCGCCGCAAGACCGAAACCCTCCAGGTCAACCTCGGCTACAAATGCAATCAGAGCTGCCTGCATTGCCATGTCAACGCCGGTCCGACGCGCACCGAAGTGATGGCGCGGGAAATCATTTTTGAAGTCCTGGCATTTCTGAAGGCGGCGGCCATCCGCACCCTCGACCTCACCGGCGGCGCCCCGGAACTCAATCCGCATTTCCGCCTGCTGGTCGAGTCGGCGCGCGCGCTCGGGGTGCGGGTGATTGACCGCTGCAACCTGACCATCCTGTTTGAAGCCGGCCAGGAAGGCCTCGCGGAGTTCCTCGCCGCGCATCAGGTGGAAATCACCGCTTCGCTGCCCTGCTACCTCGAGGACAACGTCGACCGCCAGCGCGGCGACGGCGTGTTCGCCACCAGCATCCGTGCGCTGCAGAAACTTAACGCGCTCGGCTACGGCCGTCCGGAGTCGGGGCTGGTGCTGAACCTGGTCTACAACCCCCAGGGCCCCGTGCTGCCGCCGGGACAGCAACAGCTGGAACGTGATTACAAGACGCAACTCTCCGAACGTTACGGCATCGTCTTCAATGCGCTCTACGTGCTGACCAACATGCCGATCCAGCGTTTCGGCAGCACCCTGGTCTCCAAGGGCCAGTTCGGGCAGTACATGAATCTGCTCAAAACCGCCTACCGGCCGGAAAATCTGGAGTCGCTGATGTGCCGCAGCCAGATTTCGGTGGACTGGCAGGGCTACGTCTACGACTGCGACTTCAACCAGATGCTCGGCCTGCCGCTTGCCCGGAACAACCGCCCGCGCAACCATCTGCGCGAGCTGACCGGCGCCGACCTCGACGGCAATCCAATCGTGGTCAGGGAACATTGCTACGGTTGCACTGCCGGGCAGGGTTCGAGTTGCGGCGGCGCGCTCGCCGGCTGAAGTGCCCCGAACGGACACGATGATGATCGAACCCGCCTTCGCAATCTATTTCTGGGCCTTCCTGCTGCTCTACGGCGGAGTGATGTACGCGATCTCGCCCAGTGCGCGCAGCGAGGCAAGTTTTTTCAGCGGCAGTGACCACGTCGGCCGCCCGGCCAGCGAATGGGCACTGATGTGCAGCATTTTCATCAGCTGGATTTTCGCGAAGTCAGTGACCAATGCCGCCAATCTCGGCGCCGCACACGGTGTGGTCGGCGGGCTGGCCTATGCCACCTACTGGCTGTCGATCCCGGTCGCCGGCATTGTCATCTACTGGCTGCGAACGCGCCACGGCGCGACCGGCCTGGTGCCTTTCCTGATCGGCCGTTACGGCCGGCTGGCCGCGCTGGCCTTCACCGCGGCGATCCTGATCCGGCTCTACAACGAGGTATGGAGCAACACCGCGGTGGTCGGCGCCTATTACGGCCAGGCCGGCGACGCCATGTTTATCGGCTCCGCGCTGCTGTTCACCGCGGCAACGCTGGTCTACAGCCTCAAGGGCGGGTTGCGCAGCTCCATCGTCACCGACGTCATCCAGGCGGTGCTGTTCGTGTTCGTGCTCGGCACGGTGCTGTTCCTGGTGCTGCCGAAACACGGTGTCGGCACCCTGCTCTCGGTCGGCGATTTCCGCCTCAATGCCGGCGTCGACCTGCTGCTGGTGGCGCTGCTTCAGGTGGTGTCCTATCCCTTCCACGACCCGGTGCTGACCGACCGCGGCTTCATCACCCGCGAGAAACCGATGCTGCGCGCAATGATCGTCGCCGGCGTGCTCGGTTTTTTCTGCATCCTTGCCTTCAGCTTGGTCGGCGTACACGCCAGGCTCGAAGGACTGCCGACAGGCGAAAACATTCCGGGTGCCGTCGCGCTGGCCTTCGGCACGCTACCCTACCTGCTGATGACGGTGGTGATGATCATGGCTGCCGGATCGACGCTGGATTCAACCTTCTCCTCGGTCGCCAAATCCATCGGCCGCGAGTTGCCGATGCTCGCCGGGCGCGCATCGGGGCCGCGGGCGATGCTGATCGGCATGTGGACCATGGCCGCCTTCGCGCTGCTCGGCAACCTGCCGATGATCGCCGGCACCGACATCCTGAAGGCCACCACCGTCAGCGGCACCATGGTCATGGGGCTTGCCCCGGTGTTCCTGCTGGCGCCGCTGGTCAAGCATTCGCCCTGGAGTTTCCACCTCGCCTTCTGGCCGGGCATTGTGCTGGGGGTGCTGCTCGCGGCCGGCCTGATTCCGCAGTCCTGGGCCATCGGTGACGGCAAGTACGCGCTGCTGCTGGGCACCAACTTCTACGGGCTGCTGATCTGCATCGCGGGCTTCCTGATGCCGGTCATCCTCCAGCGCCTCCGCGGCAACCATGCCTGACGCCTTGCGGCCCGGACGCAGCTGCCCGCTGCATTACCGATACCCGCCGGCCGCCCTGAACCGGCCGCCCGAGATCGTTGCAGACACGATTTACGTGATCGGCGGCCTCTACGGCAATGGGCCGGCGCTGCAGGCCATCGCGGCGATGGCTGCAGCCGAACCCGGTCCGGTGACGCAGGTATTCAACGGCGACTTCAACTGGTTCAACCGTGATGCCGCGGGTTTCGCGACCATCAACAAAACAGTGCTTCAGCACGCGGCACTGCGCGGCAATGTCGAAACCGAGCTGGCCGGCGACGACGATGCCGCGGACTGCGGCTGCGCCTATCCGGATTCGGTGGGCGACGAAGACGTGCAACGCTCAAATGCCATGCTCGAGGCGCTGCGCGACACTGCGCGCGGTCTGCCCGGGTTGAGGGAACAACTGGCAGTGCTGCCGATGCACCGGGTCGCGGAAGTCGGCGGGCTGCGCGTGGCCATCGTCCACGGCGACTGCGAATCGCTGGCCGGCTGGTCCTACGACGAATCTGCGCTTGCCGACAAAAGCGGTCTCGCGACGCTGACCTCGCATTTCGCTGCCTCGCGGGCCCGCATCATCGCCAGCAGCCATACCTGCCTGCCGGTGGCTCTCAAACTCGCGACAGCGCGCGGCGCCTGCCTGCTGTTCAACAACGGCGCCGCCGGCATGCCCAATTTTGCCGGCACGCAATTCGGCGTGATCACCCGGATTGCCGTCACGCCAGCAGCGGCAGCGCTGTACGGCACGGTGCTGGACGGTGTCCATGTCGACGCCCTCGCCGTCCGCTACGACCATCGGCAGTGGCTGGACGGTTTCCTCGCCAACTGGCCGGAGGGAAGTGCCGGACACCGGTCGTATTTCCACAGGATCAGCCACGGGCCGCGCTACGGACTGAACAGGGCCATGCGCACCGGCATTCACATCAACAACGGGCTGCTGCGTCAATTGCGCACAGCCGGAGGGCAGGCATGAACAAGGGCAGGCTGCTGGTCATCGCGCTGATCGCCGCGGGCATCATTGCGTTTTTTGCATTCGACCTGAAACAGTATTTCACGCTGGATTATTTCCAGGCCCAGCGTGCCGCCATTGATGCCGAGGTGCAGGCCCGTCCGCTGCGATCGGCGATGCTGTTTTTCCTCGCCTATGTCGCCGTCACCGGCCTGTCTCTGCCGGGAGCGGCGATCATGACGCTGGTCGCCGGCGCGGTATTCGGATTGATCTGGGGCACGATCATCGTGTCCTTCGCCTCCACTCTGGGCGCCACGCTGGCCTTCCTCGTCTCGCGCTTCCTGCTGCGCGACTGGGTGCAGCAGAAATTCGGCGACCGGCTGAAGCCGGTCAATGACGGCATCGCCCGGGAGGGTGCCTTCTACCTGTTTGCGCTGCGCCTGGTGCCGGCCTTCCCCTTTTTCGCCGTCAACCTGCTGATGGGGCTGACGCCGATCCGCACCTGGACCTATTACTGGGTCAGCCAGATCGGCATGCTCGCCGGCACCGTGGTCTACGTCTATGCCGGCACCCAGCTCGGCGAGTTCCGCATTTCGGCGGGACTGATCGTCGCCTTCGCCCTGCTCGGCCTGTTTCCGCTTGCCGCCAAGAAAACGCTCGACGCCCTCAAGGCGCGCAAGGTCTACGCCGGCTGGACGCGACCGGCACGTTTTGACCGCAACCTCGTGGTGATCGGCGCCGGCTCGGCCGGGCTGGTCTCGGCCTACATCGCCGCCGCGGTGAAGGCCAAAGTCACGCTGGTCGAGAAACACCGGATGGGCGGCGACTGCCTCAACACCGGCTGCGTGCCGTCGAAGGCGCTGATCAAGTCGGCAAAGCTGGTGGCGGCAATGAAGAATGCCAGTCATTACGGCCTGAAGGATACGCAGGTCGATTTCGACTTCGCCGAAATCATGGAGCGCGTGCAGCGCGTGATCCGCGATATCGAGCCACACGATTCGGTGGAACGCTACACCAAACTCGGCGTCGAGTGCATCGAAGGCGAGGCGAAGATCACCTCGCCGTGGACGGTCGAAGTGAAAACCGCGCATGGTTCACAAACGCTGAGCACCCGCAGCATCATCGTCGCTGCCGGAGCCCGCCCCTTCGTCCCGCCGATCCCGGGCATCGGTGACGTCGGCGTGCTGACCTCCGATACGGTATGGAACCTTCGCGTGCTGCCGAAACGCCTGGTCGTGCTTGGCGGCGGACCGATCGGCTGCGAGCTGACCCAGTGTTTCGCAAGACTGGGCGCCGAGGTCACACAGGTGGAAATGCTGCCGCGGCTGATGGTGCGCGAGGACCCTGAAATCTCGGAGATGGTGCTGCAGAAATTCCGCAGCGAGGGCGTCAGGGTGCTGCTCGGCCACAAGGCGCAGCGCTTCGCAGTCGAGAACGGCGAAAAGGCTCTTTATTGCGAAACCGGCGGCAGCACCGTGCGCATCGCCTTCGACGCCGTACTCTGCGCGGTGGGACGTGTCGCCAACACGACGGGCTACGGCCTTGAGGAGCTGGGCATCCCGGTGACGAAGGCACGCACCGTCGAGGTCGACGAGTTCATGCGTACCAGGTACCCCAACATCCTCGCCTGCGGCGACGTTGCCGGACCCTACCAGTTCACACACACGGCGGCGCACACGGCCTGGTACGCGGCGGTCAACGGACTGTTCGGCGGTTTCCGGAAATTCCGTGTCGATTATTCGGTGATTCCGTGGGCCACATTCACCGACCCGGAAGTCGCGCGTGTCGGACTCAACGAAACCGAGGCCAGGGAAAAGAACATTCCATACGAAGTCACCAGCTACGGTATCGACGACCTCGACCGCGCCATTGCCGACGGCAATGCACACGGCCTGGTCAAGGTGCTGACGGTGCCCGGCAAGGACAAGATCCTCGGCGCAACCATCGCCGGTGAGCATGCCGGTGACCTGATCATTGAGTTCGTGACTGCGATGAAAAACGGCATCGGACTCAACAGGATCCTCGGCACCATCCACATCTACCCGACGCTGGCCGAGGCCAACAAGTATGTCGCCGGCAACTGGAAACGCGCGCACGCCCCTCAGAAACTGCTGGGCTGGGTGGAGAGATTTCATACCTGGCGCAGGGGCTGATTCGTAGGTCCTATATAAGTATTTGATTTTATTAATATTTATGAAAAATATCTTGATGCTTCTGGTGTGGGTCACCTTCCCCCTCACCGCCTCGGCACAGGCCTTTGATCACACCCATGACGCCTGGGCCGTCCTGCTGAAAAGGCACGTTGTGCTGATCGACGGCGGCAAGTCCTCGCAAGTGCGTTATGCCGGTTTTGCGCAAGAGCGCAGCGCAATGAAAACCTATCTGGATACCCTGTCGCGTGTCAGTGCGCAGGAATTCGCCGGCTGGACCAAGGCACAGCAGATGGCCTTCCTGATCAACGCCTACAACGCGTACACCGTCGAAAAAATCCTCACCCGCTATCCCGATATCCGCTCGATCTGGGATTTCGGCAAGCTGTTCGGCAACCCGTTCAAGGACCGGTTCTTCCGCCTGCTCGGCCGCGAGTTCTCACTGGACATGATCGAGCACGACACGCTGCGCCGGCTCGGCGCCTACAACGAGCCGCGGGTGCATTTCGCGGTGAACTGCGCTTCGGTCGGCTGCCCGATGCTGCGCGAAGAACCCTATGTGGCATCGCGTCTCGACGCACAGCTCGAGGAGCAGACCCGGCGCTTCCTCGCCGACCGCAGCCGCAACCGCTACAACGCCGCGGACAATGCGCTGGAAGTCTCCGAAATTTTCAAATGGTTCGGCGAAGACTGGAGCAGCGGTTACCGCGGCTTCGACGGCAAGGGCGAAGCCATGCAGTCACTCGCGCAGTTTTTCGCAAAATACGCGGACCTGCTCGCCGATGCACCGGCCCAGCGGCAGGCAATAGCCGGGCGCAAGGCCGCAATCCGCCATCTCGACTATGATTGGGCATTGAACGACGTCCGCAAATAGCCGCTGCAACCGCGCTGCCCCTGCATCCCGTGTCCCTTTCCATCATCATTCCGGCACTGAACGAGGCCGGGCACATCGCGGCAACGCTCGACGCCCTGCAGGCGCTGCGCCGGCGCAGCGTGGAAGTGATCGTCGTCGACGGCGGCAGTGTTGACGCCACGGTGACGCTGGCACTGCCCCTGGCGGATCATGTGATCGCTGCGGAGCGCGGGCGCGCGCGGCAGATGAACGCGGGGGCTGCCGCCGCAACAGGGGAAATCCTCTGTTTCCTGCACGCGGACACGCGGCTGCCCGAGAATGCCGATGGCCTGATCATCGGTGGCCTCGCCCGTGCCCGCCGCAGCTGGGGCCGCTTCGACGTCGACATAGAAGGCAGTCATCCGATGCTGAAAATCATCGCGCGGATGATGAACTGGCGTTCGCGGCTGACGGGCGTTGCCACCGGCGACCAGGCGATTTTTGTCACCCGTTCGCTGTTCGAGGCGGCGGGACGTTTCCCCGACATTCCGCTGATGGAAGACATCGCGCTGTCACGCCGGCTCAAGGTCTACGGCCGGCCGCTGTGCATCGCGCACCGGCTGGCCACTTCGGGCCGGCGCTGGGAGCAGCACGGCCTCTGGCGCACGATGTTGCTGATGTGGCGGCTGCGCCTCGCCTACTGGCTGGGCGCGGATCCCGCAAAACTCGCTGCACGTTATCTCCGCCATGAGCCCTGACACCGCGATCCTGGCCTTCGCCAGGGCGCCTGTTCCCGGCATGGCGAAGACGCGACTGATCCCGCTGCTCGGCGCCAAGGGGGCGGCCATGCTGCATCAGCGCCTGGTGCTGCACACCCTCGCCACCGCGGCCACCTTCGCGCCCGGCAGTATCGAACTGTGGTGCGCGCCCGACGACAGCCACCCTTTTCTGCGCACGGCGGCATTGCGCCATGGCGCAAGCCTGCGCGTGCAGCAGGGCGCAGACCTCGGCGCGCGCATGGCGCAGGCCTTCAGTCAGGCGCTGCGGCAGCACCGCCACGCGATCATCATCGGCACCGATTGCCCTGCGCTGACGGTGGCGCATCTGCACGAGGCGGCCGCGGCGCTGGATGCGGGACATGATGCGGTGTTCGCGCCCGCGGAGGATGGCGGTTATGCGCTGGTCGGCCTCGCACGCGAAGCACCGCAACTGTTCACCAGCATCGCCTGGGGTGGTTCCGCTGTCATGGCGGATACGCGGATGCGCCTGCGTGGCAACGGCCTGCGCTGGCAGGAACTGGCAACACTGTGGGATGTCGACCGCCCCGATGACTATCATCGCCTGGTCCAGTCAGGACTTCTCGATGCGCTGCCCGGGACGGTCTGAAATTCTGCTGCTGTTTGTGCTTGCCGCGACAGGGTTTGCGCTGGCTGAGGAAGTGCGCACGATGACCGGCGCTTTCTCCGGCGCGAAGGCTGGGGCCGCGCTGCCGGCGGGCTGGATACCGCTCGGCGCTTCCGGGTCCGCCGCGCCAACGCGCTATACGCTCGTCGACGACCAGGGCACGACCGTATTGCGCGCCGAAGCGAAAACCTCGGCCTCCGCGCTGTCGCATCCGCTGAGGGTGGACCCTGCGGCGACGCCCTGGCTGCGCTGGCGCTGGAAAATCAGCAAGCTGGTCGAGCAGGCCGACCTGCGCACCCGCGAAGGCGACGATTTCCCGGCGCGGCTGTACGTGATGTTCGATTATCCACTGGAAAAGCTGTCTTTCGTCGAACGCAGCAAGCTGCGTGTTGCGAGGGCGCTGTTCGACCCCAAGCTTCCGGCAGCGACCCTCTGTTATGTCTGGGACGGCAAGGCGGCCAAAGGAACCATTGCGCCCAGCGCATACACCAACCGGGTAAGGCTGATCGTCGTCGAGTCCGGCGACACGCGCGTTAATCGCTGGGTGGATGTGGAACGCAACATCGCCGATGATTTCCGTGCGGCCTTCGGCGAGGATCCGCCGGCAGTGACGGCCATCGCGGTTGCCGTTGATACCGACAACACTGGCGCAATTGCAACAACTTATTTTGGAGATATTTCCTTTAACAAACAGAGCGTTATGAAACAGGCACCAGGCGCTCCAGGCGCACCCTGAGGAAATTGTTGTTGCCTTTTGGGGGGGGCTGGGGAAGAATAGCCGACCTTTTTCGCGGGCCCGACATCAGCCTAAAACGCTTAAGAATCATGACCTTGAAAAGCCCCCTTCGGCTGCTCAACCTGTAAACAATACCCCGCTGCATGTCTGATCTCTCCAGCGTCACTGCATTCCGGCAAAGCGCCACGCAACTCCCCGTTCACTGGTACTTCGACCCGCGTATCCACGAAGTCGAAAAACGCCTGCTGTTCGACAACGGCCCGGGATACGTCGGCCACGAGCTGATGGTTCCCAACGCCGGCGACTACCATGCCCTGTCCTGGCAGGACAACGCACAGGCACTGGTGCGCAACGCACAGGGTGTCGAACTGCTGTCCAACATCTGCCGCCACCGTCAGGCGGTGATTCTCAAGGGCCGCGGCAACGCACAGAACATCATCTGTCCGCTGCACCGCTGGACCTACGGCCTCGACGGCAAGCTGCTCGGCGCGCCGCATTTCGCCGGGAACCCCTGCCTTGATCTCGCACGCACGCCGCTGACGCGCTGGAACGGATTGCTTTTCTCGGGCAAGCGCGACGTCGCGCGCGACCTCGCCGGCATGGGCGTAATGCATGACCTCGATTTTTCCGGCTACATGCTCGATCGCGTCGAAGTCGAGGAATATGCCTGCAACTGGAAAACCTTCATCGAGGTCTACCTCGAGGACTACCACGTCGAACCCTTCCATCCCGGGCTCGGCCAGTTCGTCAACGTCTCGGACCTGCGCTGGGAATTCGGCGACTGGTACAGCGTGCAGACCTGCGGCATCAAGAACGGCCTGGCCCGCCCCGGCAGCTCGGTCTACGGACGCTGGCATGAACAGGTGCTGCGTTATGGCGAAGGCAAGTCACCCTCGCATGGTGCAATCTGGCTGACCTATTTCCCGAACATCATGGTCGAGTGGTACCCGCATGTGCTGGTGATCAGCGCGATCATTCCGCGCGGTCCCGAAGCCTGCAGCAACATCATCGAGTTCTATTACCCCGAGGACATCGCGCTGTTCGAGCGCGAGTTCGTCGAGGCGGAACAGGCTGCCTACCGCGAAACCGCGGTGGAGGATGCGGAGATCATTGCGCGCATGACCGAGGGCCGGCGCGCCCTTTGGCAGCAGGGGCGCAGCGAGAGCGGGCCTTATCAGTCACCGATGGAAGACGGCATGGTGCACTTCCACCAGTTCCTGCATCGCGAAGTGGCGCCCCACATTTAAAAAATCAATAAAAACAATTGGTTAAAAACATCAACGGCGGCCAGGTGCTGCCGTTGACGCTTTCCGGCGCTTGCTTTTCGGTCGATGTTTGCTACCTTTGCCGCTCCCGACACCGACTCACCGGATGAAACATGGCCTTCACCACGCTGGTCAGCGCCGAAGAGACCGCAGAACATCTTCATGATCCGCGATGGATCATCTGCGACTGCCGCCATGACCTGGCGGACCACAGCGCCGGCTATCGCGCCTATCGTGCCGGGCACATCCCGGGTGCGCGCTTCCTGCACCTCGACGTCGATCTCTCAGGCCCCAAGACCGGGCTCAACGGACGCCACCCGCTGCCCCATCCTTCTACCTTCGGTCTGCGCCTGGGCGCGCTGGGCATCGCCAACGACAGCCAGGTGGTTGCCTACGACGAGTCGGGCGGCGTCTATGCCTCGCGGCTGTGGTGGATGCTGCGCTGGGTCGGCCATGCGAAGGTCGCGGTTCTCGATGGCGGATGGCAGGCCTGGAACCGCGCGAAGCTGCCATTCACGGTGGAACAACCCGCCGTGGAAGCGGCAAGCTTCAGCATCAGGCCGCAGCAGCAGCTCGCGGTCGACAGCGCATCGCTGCAGTCCAGGCTCGGCGAACGCAGTGCGCTGGTAATCGATGCGCGCAGCAGCGACCGCTACCGCGGCGAAAACGAAACCCTGGATCCGGTCGCCGGGCATATCCCCGGCGCAGTCAACCGCTTCTTCAAGCTGAACCTCGGCGACGACGGCTGCTTCAGGAATGCCGCCGCGCTGAAAACCGAATTCGTCGCACTGCTGAGCGGGCGCGCACCCGCCGACATCGTCCACCAGTGCGGCTCCGGCGTCACCGCCTGCCACAACCTGCTGGCGATGGAAGTGGCCGGCCTCGCGGGTTCACGGCTCTATCCCGGTTCATGGAGCGAATGGGTCAGCGACCGTCGTCGTCCGGTCGCCACCGGCGCAACACCCTGACGCCGCCGGACGCGATGCGGCTGCTACTCGCCGACCTGATTCTTGTTGTCCATTTTGCTTTCGTCGCTTTCGTGGTCGCCGGCCTGCCGCTGGTGTGGATCGGCGCCCTGCGCGGCCGGCACTGGGTGCGCAACCGCGGTTTTCGCTTCGCCCATCTCGCCGCAATCCTGTTCGTCAGTGCGGAGGCCGCTGCCGGCGTCTGGTGCCCCCTGACACTTTGGGAGGACGCGCTGCGCGGCGAAGCAGGCGAACGCAGCTTCGTCGCGCGCTGGATCCATGCGGTTCTGTTCTACGACCTGCCGCCGTGGATGTTCACCATCGCCTACCTGCTCTACGCTGCACTGGTCGCGATCACCTGGTGGCTGGTGCCGCCGCAGCCCGGCAGGCGGCCATGAAAAAGGGGCGCCGCAGCGCCCCTTTTTCCGGTGCCGCTGAGCCTCAGACCAGCGCTTCGGCCCAGATGTTGCGGGCCCAGCCCCAGGCATACGCCGCTTCGGCCGCGCTCGCCGCTTTGGACACGCCGCCGCTGCCTTTCACCGGCGCAATCGTCTTCTGCGCCGGATCGTAACGGTGCACCGACGCGACATGCATCGCGCTGTCGCCGCTGACAAAGCTGTAGCAGGTATTCATCATCATCGTGTCGCGGTTTAGCGGCTGGCCCTTGATCAGCGCCACCACGGCGGCGGCGCAGACCTTGGCGTGCTGGTTGGCCATGCTGCCCGATTTCGGCATTCCCGGCGCCGACAGCGTCGAGTCGCCGAGAACATGCACGCCCTTGACTGCGGTCGATTCGCAGGTGGTCCAGTCGACGCCGCACCAGCGGTTGTTGGCGGTGATCAATCCGCTCCGCACCGCGATGTCGGCGGCACGCTGCGCCGGCACCACGTTAAGCACATCGCCCTTGACGTTGTCGAACTGCAGCTTGACGACCATGCCCTTGACATCGACATCGGCAATCTCGCTGTTCGGCCTGTAGTCGATCATGCCCTTGTAAAGGCCGTTCCATGCCGCCAGGAACAGGCCCTTTTTCGAGGTGATGTCCGGGTTCGAATCGAGCACGATGATTTTCGACTTCGGCTTGGCCTTGCTGAAATAGTCGGCCACCTGGCACACCCGCTCGTACGGCCCCGGCGGGCAGCGATAGGGCGCCATCGGTATCTGCAGCACGTAAACTCCGCCGTCGCGCATGGACTCCAGCTGCTTGCGCAGCGTGACTGTCTGCGCCCCGGCCTTCCAGGCATGCGGGATACGGTTCTGCGCATCGGCATTCTTCAGGGCGGGAATCTGCTCAACCATGAATTCGATGCCGGGCGAAACGATCACGCGGTCGTAGGGCAGGCTGTCGCCGCCCGCAAGCCGCACCACCCGCTTCTCGGCATCAATGGCGACCGCGCTGTCACGGACCACACGGATGCCACGGTTGCGCAACCCGTCGTAACTGAAGGTGATGTCACTCATCTGCGCGTTGCCGCCAAGCACCAGGTTGCTGATCGGGCAGGAGATGAAGTGCTGGTTGGGCTCGACCAGGGTGACGTCGATGTCCGCACCCCACAGCTTGACGAACTTGGCCGCGGTCGCGCCGCCGTAACCGCCGCCGACCACCACCACCCGGCCCGCACCACCGCTGCCGGCCGTGGCGCAGCCTGCCACCGCCGCCAGCCCTGCGCCGGCGGAGGTCCATTTCATGAATTCGCGTCTGGAAATAGTCATGGTGTCCCCCTAGCGCGCGGCCGGCGCGGGCGCTGCGCGACCCGGCGTGACCGAAGCAAAATAACCGGCGATCAACTCGAGCTGCTGGTTGGTGTAGCCCTTGGCATGCTGGTGCATGATCGTTGCCGGACGCTTGCCGTCGCGGAACTCCTGCATCTGTTTCAGCAGGTAGTCGCGGTTCTGTCCTGCAAGGCTGGGCGGCACGCCGTTGACGCTGCGCCCGTCAGTGCCGTGGCAGGTAAAGCAGGTCGCTGCCAGGCTGCGGGCATACTGGGCGTCGGCCGCCACCGCAGGCTGCGCCAATCCACCGGCCGCGACCGCGGCCAGCAAGGTCATTACTCTACGCATATGCTCCTCCAATCAACGAGTGGTTGCCGCTGAACCCTGATGCATCAGGCTTTTCTAATAAAGCCAGTGTCCGCGCAAAGATGGGGGCTGTCAAGGAAACCGCCGGCGTGAAAGCCGGCGGGAGGGGACAGCGAAAATAGACACGACGCGTCAGGCGATGCTGGCAGCTTCCTCGGCAAACTCCAGCCGCACCTTGCCGTCGCCATCGACATCAACCGCAACCTTGCCGCCATTGGCCAGCCGGCCGAACAGCAGCTCGTCGGCGAGCGCACTGCGGATGGTGTCCTGGATCAGCCGCGACATCGGCCGCGCGCCCATCTGCGGATCAAAACCCCTGTCGGCGAGATACTCGCGCAGCGCCGGCGAGAAGCTGATATCGACCTTCTTCTCGTGCAGCTGCTCTTCCAGCTGCATCAGGAACTTGTCGACGACGCGCAGGATGATCTCGCGATCAAGCGACCTGAAGGAGATGATGCCGTCAAGGCGGTTGCGGAATTCCGGCGTGAACATGCGTTTGATCTCACCCATCTCGTCGCCGGCCTGCCGCGCCGTGGTGAATCCGATCGAGGTCTTCGACAGCTCGGCGGCGCCGGCGTTGGTGGTCATGATGATCACGACATTGCGGAAGTCCGCCTTGCGTCCGTTGTTGTCGGTAAGCGTACCGTGGTCCATCACCTGCAGCAGGATGTTGAAAATATCCGGATGCGCCTTCTCGATCTCGTCGAGCAGCAGCACTGAATATGGATTCTTGGTGATCGCCTCGGTCAGCAGCCCCCCCTGGTCGAAGCCGATGTAGCCCGGGGGCGCGCCGATCAGCCGCGACACGGCATGGCGCTCCATGTATTCGGACATGTCGAAACGCAGCAATTCGACGCCCATCACATAGGCGAGCTGGCGTGCGACCTCGGTTTTGCCCACCCCAGTCGGGCCGCTGAACAGGAAGCTGCCGATCGGCTTCGCCGGATTGCCCAGCCCGCTGCGTGCCATGCGGATCGCAGCAGTCAGCGCGTCGATGGCCTTGTCCTGGCCGAACACCACGGCCTTCAGGTCGCGGTCCAGGGTCTTCAGCGCGTTGCGGTCATCCACCGACACGGTCTGCGCCGGAATGCGCGTGATCTTGGTGATGATGGCCTCGATCTCGTGCTTGCCGATGACCCGTTTCTGCTTCGATTTGGGCAGGATCTTCTGCGCCGCACCCGCCTCATCGATGACATCGATGGCCTTGTCCGGCAGGTGGCGGTCGTTGATGAAGCGCGCCGAGAGCTCGGCGGCGGCGGTGAGTGCCCCCGGCTGGTACTTGACCCCGTGATGCTCCTCGAAGCGCGACTTGAGCCCCTTGAGGATGGCCACGGTTTCGGCCACGGTCGGCTCGTTGACGTCGACTTTCTGGAAGCGCCGCGACAGCGCGTGGTCCTTTTCGAACACGCCGCGGTACTCGTTGTAGGTGGTAGCGCCGATGCATTTCAGCTGTCCGCTCGACAGCGCGGGCTTCAGCAGGTTGGAAGCATCAAGCGTGCCGCCCGAGGCGGCGCCGGCGCCGATCAGCGTGTGGATCTCGTCGATGAACAGCACCGCATGCGGGTTCTCGTTAAGCTGCTTGAGCACCGCCTTCAGACGCTGCTCGAAATCGCCGCGGTACTTGGTACCGGCCAGCAAGGCACCCATGTCCAGCGCATAGACGCAGGCCTTTTTCAGGATGTCGGGCACATCGCCCTCGACGATGCGGCGGGCCAGCCCCTCGGCGATTGCGGTCTTGCCGACACCGGCCTCGCCGACCAGCAGCGGATTGTTCTTGCGCCGGCGGCACAGAATCTGGATCACCCGCTCCAGCTCGTGATCGCGGCCGATCAGCGGATCGATCTTTCCGGCCGAAGCCTGCGCGTTGAGGTTCTGGGTGTAGGACTCCAGCGCGCCGCCCTGCTGGGCTTCCTGTTCGACCTCCGCCGCCTCGCCGTCCGGTTTCGGCTGCTGCTGGGCCTGGGGCACCTTGCTGATGCCATGCGAAATGAAATTGACCACGTCGAGCCGGGTCACGCCTTTCTGGTGCAGGAAATAGACCGCGTGCGAATCCTTCTCGCCGAATATCGCCACCAGCACATTGGCCCCGGTCACTTCCTTCTTGCCGGAGGACTGCACGTGCAGGATCGCGCGCTGGATCACGCGCTGGAAACCAAGTGTGGGCTGGGTATCGACTTCCTCGCCCGCGAGTATCGGCGTGTGCTCGGTGACGAAATCGGCCAGCAGTTTGCGAAGCTCGTCGACGTTCGCGGCGCAGGCACGCAGCACCTCCGACGCCGACGGGTTGTCGAGCAGGGCAAGCAGCAGGTGCTCGACCGTGATGAATTCGTGGCGTTTCTGGCGGGCCTCCATAAACGCCATGTGCAAGCTGACTTCTAGTTCCTGGGCAATCATGGTTGTCCGATCATGGCTGTTGGGGATTGAGACCGCGGTTACTCGTTACTCAGTTCTCTTCCATTACGCACTGTAACGGATGTTGGTGCTGCTTGGCGTACGACTTTACCTGTTCGACTTTGGTGGCGGCAACATCCCGGGGAAATATACCGCAGACACCCATGCCTTCGCGGTGCACCTTGAGCATGACCTGGGTTGCACGCTCCCGGCTCAGGGAAAAGAACCTCTGCAGGACGCCAACGACGAAATCCATCGGCGTGTAGTCGTCATTCAGCAACAGCACCTTGAACATCGGTGGTGGCTTGGTCTTGGTACGCTTCGCCTCGAGGACGGTGTCTTCACGCTGCCTGGTTGCCATGCCGTTGCGTTGAGCCTTGCCTGCTTCATGAGGACCCGGTCAGCCGCCCCGGACCGCCGCAGGTCCCTCATGGACCCGCTGCAAACCTATTTTCTCCCGAATTGGGAATTTTTCAAGTGGCGGGACGCAGGAGGAAAACCGCCCGGAAGCCCGGTTTTCCGCCCCCGCTTGACTTTCACCGGCAAATATCCTAGAAAGCAGTCGGGTGTTGGGGTTCAGGTTTTATCGCAAGACCAGCGCAGTACCTGAGTTTGGCCGGTGCGATCCTTGGAACTCGAACAAATCGCGGAGCCCATCCGCTTTTCTATCAAGGCAGGCATATGGCAACTGGTACTGTGAAATGGTTCAATGACTCCAAAGGCTATGGTTTCATCACGCCGGACGACGGTAGCGAAGACCTCTTCGCGCACTTCTCCGCGATCCAGATGAACGGCTTCAAGACACTCAAGGAAGGCCAGAAAGTGTCGTTCGAAGTCACCCAGGGCCCCAAGGGCAAACAAGCCTCTAACATCCAAGCAGCCTGAAGCTGTGAGATTCCGCCGCCGGCAGCGATGCCGGTGGCACTGCCGGACTAAGCCCGCGGACCACCGGTCCCGCGGGCTTTTTTCTTGCGCAGCAGACCTCCTGCCCAAGGCAGCGGATGCCGACGTGCAAATGATGCGATAATTCGGGCCCGGACCGCAGGCTGTCACAGGCAAGGCGGCCCCGGCCTCCGGCGGCGGCCCCGCTGCGGAGCGCGCCTTCCGATCGCGATGATGCGCCGATCACTTGAAAGACCCTATTCGAACGGAGAATCGAGAAATGAGTGGAAAACTGGACCTGCTGAAAATCGCGCAGGAAGAAGCAAGCGGTGATCTTTTCAAATACCTGGACGGCATTTTCAAGCGCTCCAAGACCCAGCCGCGCGGCATCAGCGACGCCATCATCTGGGAAGGCGGCAATTTCACCGGCGGCGTCAATCCGGTTGCCCACGCGCTCACCGACACTTTTGCATTGAACGGCACCATCATGGCGCTCGACGTGCTGGGCCTGCCTTTCCTCGGAGTGCCGATGATGGCCCAGTTCCGCCACGACTCGAAGCTGAAGTCGCTCGAGTGGTTCGGCAAGATGGATTACACCTGTCTGAAGTGGTCCACCGCCGGCGATTTCATGGTTAACGAGGGCGGCAAGAAAGTCGTCGTCGCCGGCAAGTCGGCAAATGCTCCGCTGCGCACCGCCGCCGGCGTCTACTGCAACGTCCGCCCCTACGGCTCGATCACCAACGTGCGCTTCATGCCCGGCCTGCCGTATTCGCAGGACAACAAGAAATTCGTGGTCGACAAGGCCACCGGCAACATCCATTCCGAAATGAATACCCCGGGCGTGCGCATGGCCTACGCCGCGCGCCTGTTCCTGAAACTGGTCAATGACCGCGGCTGCATCGGCCGGGTCGCCACCAAGCCGACCCAGGCCAAGGAAGACGCGGTCAACGCGGGCCTTTTCCGCTGGCTGCTCCAGGGCACCAAGTTCAAGCTGAAACGCCAGTACGCGGTCGACGCCTACGAAGAGCACAAGGACAACGTCCACGCCATCGTCGCGTTGCTGCCGAAGGACTTCAAAGCCGGCATGGAAAACTGGGGCGGCGACATCTACGAACACATCTCCGACACCAACTTCGGCCTGCTGCTGCACGACATGATCGAGCAACGCGAGTGCATCGTCTATTCGACCGACCTCGACGGCGACCGCCTGACCGACCTGATGGCCGACGCCCCGGACGTGCTGCGCAAGTGGGGCCAGATCATCCTCGACTACGCCAAGACCGGCAAAAAGATGGCCGACGTGTGGAAAGAGATGGGCTTTACCATGACCAACGGCAAGGACATGACCAGCGTCATGTACCGCATGGAAGGCGCGCCGATCTACGAACAGACCCTCGGCTCCGCCGATGCCATGCTGCAGCGACTGTTGAACGGCGACGAAACCGTCGGCGACACCAAGGATCCGTACGATCCGCGCATCCACTTCGTGCTGATCAACGAAGCCTACAAGGCTGCCAATCCCGGCAACAAGCAGCTCGCCGACTGGCTGGACGCGCAGCTGGCGACCTTCGACAAGATCTACAGCGGCAAGCGCCCGCGCTACATCGACGGCTACAACCAGCTGAAAGCCGCCATCAAGCCCTGGGGCAGCCAGTAAGCTTCGTCCCCGGCCGCAGCAGCGGCCTCACCGCCTGACCCGACAACGCCCGCATTCGCGGGCGTTGTCTTTTGCAGTTCACGGTCTTCATGCCGCCAGTAACGCCAAGCCGATATCTTGCATCGCAACAACAAAAATCATGGCGCCTTCTGTGATTTTCACAGGGTAAATTTCACTGAAATCGCTCATTCTTTGATCTCCCCGGGTAATCTGTATAATGCATCGCAGCATTTCATGTGAGATTATTTCTCATGATGCGAGAAATCGAAGTTGAGCCTGCCCCGCATTCTGCCGTGGAGAACCCCATGACCCAGATCCTTCCCGAAGGCATCACCCTGACCACCGACCTCAATGCCGCTTACGCCGAAATCCTGACCCCCGAAGCACTGGGTTTTGTCGCCGGGCTTTCACGCCGGTTCGAGCGGCGCAGACAGGGGCTAATGCAGCAGCGCCACGTCCGCCAGGCGGCATTTGATACCGGAGCCCTGCCCGACTTCCTGCCGGAAACCCGGGCCGTACGCGACGGAAACTGGACCATCAGCCCGGTACCGGGAGACCTGCAAAACCGCCGCGTCGAGATCACCGGCCCGACCGACCGCAAGATGGTGATCAACGCGCTGAACAGCGGTGCCAACGTGTTCATGGCCGACTTCGAGGACTCGAATGCGCCGACCTGGGCCAACATGATCGAGGGTCAGATCAACCTGCGCGACGCGGTCCGCCGCACGATCAGCTTTCGCAGCCCCGAAGGCAAGGACTACAGTCTGGGCAAAAACCCCGCCACTCTGCTGGTGCGCCCCCGCGGCTGGCACCTGATGGAAAACCACATGCGGGTGGACGGCGCGCCGGTTTCGGGCGCGATCTTCGATTTCGGTCTTTATTTTTTCCACAATGCACGGGAAGCACAGGCCCGCGGCACGGGCCCGTACTTCTACCTGCCGAAAATGGAAAGCCATCTCGAGGCACGGCTCTGGAACGACATCTTCGTCGCCGCCCAGCAGAAACTGGGCCTTCCCCAGGGCACGATCAAGACCACCGTGCTGATCGAAACCGTGCTTGCCGCCTTCGAAATGGACGAGATCCTGTTCGAACTGCGCGAGCATTGCGTCGGCCTCAATATCGGACGCTGGGACTACATCTTCAGCTGCATCAAGAAATTCCGGTCGAACCGGGATTTCTGTCTGGCCGACCGCAGCCAGGTCACGATGACTGCGCCTTTCATGCGCGCCTACGCGCTGCTGCTGATCAAGACCTGTCACAGGCGCAAGGCCTTCGCGATGGGCGGCATGGCGGCGCAGATCCCGATCAAGGGCGACGCCGCAGCCAACGAAGCCGCGCTGGCCAAGGTCCGCGCCGACAAGGAGCGCGAAGCCAGTGACGGCTGCGACGGCACCTGGGTTGCCCATCCCGGCCTCGTCGGCATTGCCAAGGAGGTATTCGACAGACACATGCCGGGACCCAACCAGGTCGACCGCCAGCGTCCGGACGTCAGCGTCAGCGCCAGGGACCTGCTCGACTTCAAACCGGAGGCGCCGATCACCGAGGCCGGCCTGCGCAACAACATCAGCGTCGGCATCCAGTACATCGGCGCCTGGCTCGCCGGCAACGGCTGCGTGCCGGTCTACAACCTGATGGAGGACGCCGCCACCGCCGAGATATCCCGTTCACAGATCTGGCAGTGGATGCGCAGCCCGAAGGGTGTGCTCGATGACGGCCGCAAGATCACCAGGGAGATGTTCCGCAAAATGCTGCCGGAGGAGCTTGCCCGGGTGCGACGCGAACTTGGCGAGGCCGTCTGGAGCGCCGGCCGTTACGAGGAAGCCGCCGCGCTGTTTGACGAGATCACCACCAGCGACGACTACGTCGAGTTCCTGACCCTGCCCGGCTACGACAGGCTGGAACTGGCCGCGGAATCCGGCGTCGCCGCCTGACAACCGGCAGCAGGAGTGTACGGCCGCCCCTTACAATCGGGGCATGCCGGACGTCATCCTGCTCAACAAGCCTTATGGCGTGATCTGCCAGTTCAGCCCCTCCGGCGATCACCGTACGCTGAAGGACTTCGTCGACATGCCGGGTATCTACCCCGCCGGCCGGCTCGACACCGACAGCGAAGGCCTGGTGGTGCTGACCGGGGACGGCGCACTGCAACACAGGATCAGCGATCCGCAGCACAAGCTGCCGAAAACCTATTTCGCACAGGTCGAGGGCGCACCGGACGATGCTGCGCTGGAACCGCTGCGCAGGGGCATGGTGCTCGGCGATTTCCGTGCGCGCCCGGCGGAAGCCGCGCTGGTCGATGAGCCTGAATGGTTATGGCCGCGCACGCCGCCCATCCGCTCACGCCAGGCCATCCCTACCACCTGGCTGCGCCTGGTCCTGCGCGAAGGTCGCAATCGCCAGGTCCGGCGCATGACGGCAGCCGCCGGCTTCCCGACCTTGCGGCTGATCCGCTTCAGCATCGGCCCGTGGACAATCAGCGGCATAGCGCCCGGGCAATGGCAAAAGGCCAAATCGTCAATTTAATGTTACGTCTCGGGCAATGTAGATCGACAGATGTCAATTAACCGTTACTTTTGACGACTTGCCATCATGTTTCCCCAGACATGTTCAGGCGAATCCGCACACCACTCCAGCTCTGCGCTTCGATTTACCGGTTTCTTTTTTAAAAAGATGTCGCAGTGTCAACCACCGGCAAATCCGCCCGTTATTCGCCCTTGACCGACTGTTTCGGTCAAGGGCCGCAGGGCCCGACGCATCAACCACCATCAATTTATTGAGGAAATCATGAACAAACTGTTTGCCGCCATCATCGCCGCCGTTTTCGCCTCCGTTTCGGTTGCCCCGGCCTTCGCTGCCGAAGCCAAGAAAGAAGAAAAGAAGGAAATGAAGAAAGACGAGAAAAAAGCCGAGAAAAAAGAGAAAAAAGCCGACAAGAAGTAATAGTCCGCTTTTGCTCGTAAAAGGCGGGGCGCTAGCCCCGCCTTTTTTATTGTCCCCGGCCCCGGAAATTCCCGTTGTAAATGACATGTGCATACGCTAATGTAACTCCGCTCGCATCGAGCCGCCGTCCGATGATCGGCCGGCTGATTGAGTCCACTCAGGGAGGAAACATGAAAAAGCTGCTCGCAATCGCATGTGCTGCCGTGTTTGCAACCGTATCAGCTGCCCCGGTGTTCGCGGCCGAGAAAAAACAGGCCGCAAAAGTAGACTGCAAGGACGCCAAGAACAAAAACCACAAAGACTGCAAGAAAAAATAAGGCTGACCGGGCACCCAGTGCCCGCGGGAAGGCAGGGCCTTGCGCCCTGCCTTTCTTTTTTGCGGCGCCGGCAAGCAGCGATAAAATGCCGGAATGGCCGATGAATCAGTTCAGTGGAAACCCAATGTGACCGTAGCCGCCGTGGTCGAGCGTGACGGCGCCTTCCTCCTCGTCGAGGAACAGACTGACGAAGGCGTCCGCTACAACCAGCCGGCGGGCCATCTCGAAGACGGCGAATCGCTGCTTGAGGCCGTGGTCCGCGAAACCCTCGAAGAATCCGCGCGCGACTTCCGGCCGACCGCGCTGGTCGGCGTCTATCAGCACCGCAAGCCGGGTTCGCCCGTGACCTACCTGCGATTCGCCTTCACCGGGGATATCTCCGAACCGCAGGACCGCCCGCTCGACGCCGGCATCCTGCGCGCGCTGTGGATGCCGGCGGCTGAGATCCGCACCTGCCGGGAATTGCACCGCAGCCCGCTGCTGCTGCAATGCGTGGAGGACTATCTTGCCGGCCGGCGTTACCCTCTGCAACTGCTACACCACAGCCTGTAAAACCATGGCACGCAAACAGAAAATTGTCGTCGGCCTGTCCGGCGGCGTCGATTCCGCGGTAGCCGCCCTGCTGCTCAAGCAACAGGGCCATGACGTCACCGGCCTGTTCATGAAAAACTGGGAGGACGACGACACCGACGAGCACTGCAGTTCGCGCCAGGACCTCGTCGATGCCGTCGCGGTGGCCGACCGCATCGGCATCGGCATCGAGGCGGTCAACTTCAGCGCCGAATACAAGGACCGCGTGTTCAGCGAGTTTCTGAGCGAGTACCAGGCCGGTCGCACACCGAACCCCGACGTGCTGTGCAATGCCGAAATCAAGTTCAAGTGTTTCCTCGACCACGCGATGAGCCTGGGCGCCGACCGCATCGCCACCGGGCATTACGCGCAGGTACGCGAGGTCGACGGCCTCCACCAGCTGCTGAAGGCCGAGGATGGCAGCAAGGACCAGAGCTATTTCCTCTACCGCCTCAACCAGCAGCAGCTGGCCAAAACCGTTTTCCCGCTGGGCACGCTGTACAAGCGTGATGTGCGCGAAATCGCCCGCCGTGAAGGATTGGCCAACCACGACAAGAAGGATTCCACCGGCATCTGCTTCATCGGCGAACGTCCCTTCCGCGAGTTCCTCAACCGTTACCTGCCGTCCAATCCCGGCGACATCGTGACGCCGGAGGGCATCAAGGTCGGCCAGCACATGGGGCTGATGTTCTACACGCTGGGCCAGCGCCAGGGCCTCGGCATAGGCGGCACCCGCAACGGCGACGGCGAAGCCTGGTACGTCGCGAGCAAGGACATGGCGAACAACCGGCTGATCGTGGTGCAGGGCCACGAACATCCCCTTCTGCTGTCCGACGAACTGACTGCCGTCAATCCGAACTGGATCAGCGGCGAGCCGCCGCACACACAATGGGTATATGGCGCGAAAACCCGCTACCGGCAAAAGGATGCCGCCTGCTCGCTGTCGGTGGCGACCGCCGGGCGCTGCGTCGTTGAATTCGCCGAAAACCAGTGGGCGGTGACGCCGGGACAATCGGTCGTCATTTACGAAAGCCGGGTCTGCATCGGCGGCGGCATCATCGAGTCGGCACGTCCAGCGCAGCTCATGCCGCGCGATGCCGGCTGCCCGCCGGGCGCGGTCGGCAACGCCGGTTAACTCGGGCCGGTCCTGCTCAGGCCGGCACGGTATCCTTGAAGGACTGGCGCTGCGCCAGCTTGTCGGCGAGCCGCGCGAGGTTCGGATGATTGCGGCGCCAGGGCAGATCCGGCAGCCGCAGCTCCATCCACGCCAGGCAGCAGCCGACCGCGATGTCGGCGAGTGTGAAGAAATCCCCGGTGCACCAGTTTTTTGCCGCGAGCTCGTCGGCCATCACCTGCAGCGCGCGGTCGACCTTCGCCTGCTGGCGGGCAATCCATTCCGGCGACTGCTGGGCCGCGGGGCGACGCTTTTCCATGACCACGGCCACTGCCGCATCGGCGCAGCCATCGGCCAGCGCCTCCCAGCGCCGCACCTGGATGCGCGGGCGCTTTTCCTCGGGAATCAGCCGGTTGCCGGGACTGGCATTGTCGAGGTATTCGACGATCACGCGAGAATCGAACAGCGTGCTTTCGTCATCGAGCACCAGCACCGGGATCTTGCCAAGCGGGTTGAACTGCGCAACCGTGCTGCCGTCGGTGTTCGGCGCGTCGATGGCAAATTCGCATTCCATGCGTTTTTCGGCCAGCACGACACGCACCTTGCGGGTGTAGGGACTGGTGGCCGTCCCGATCAGCTTCATCATATGGATTTCTTGCGGGGTATGCAGGGTGAAAAAGCGCGCGAATTATATAACACCGCAAACCTTGACGCCCGCTTGCATGCAACGTTAGTCTCGACACTCACTTCAACCGCCTTCAAAGGTCAATCATGGGCGCCAACGAGCAGTTCATCCTGTTCACCCAGCCCGGGTGAAGCAGCTGTCTCCGGGCGAAAGAGTTTCTTTCGCGCAAACAGATCGATTTCGTCGCCATCGACGTGCTGAACGACCCGCAGGGACGCGAGCGCCTGCTCAAGCTCGGCGTGCGTAATGTGCCGGTCATTGCCAAGGGCGAACAGTTCGTGTTCGGCCAGAACCTCGAGGATGTCGCCGAGTTCGTCGGCCTCCAGGGCACCGGCCACAAGCCGCTGCCGCCGGAGGAACTGATCAAGCGCTGGGTCCTGGTGCTGCGCACCGCGCAGCGCCTGATGCGCCAGCTGCCCGATGCGCAGCTGCAGGAGCGCGTGATTCCCAACCGCGATCGCTCGCTCCGGCTGATGTGCCACCACATCTTCCGCATTGCCGAGGCTTTCCTTGAATCCATGGAGGATGGCGTCGAGTACGCGGTGCAGCTCGCCAACGTACCGCCGAAAGACGGTACCTTCATGACCGGCGAGGAAATCGCGCGTTACGGTGACACCGTCATCGCGCGACTGCAGAACTGGTGGGACAAACTCGAAGACAAATCCTGCCAGCAGAAGGTCAAGACCTTCTTCGGCATGCAGCCGCTGCACATGCTCTACGAGCGTTCGACCTGGCACAGTGCCCAGCACGGCCGGCAACTCGCTGCAGTGCTGGAACGGATCGGCATCACGCCCGACCGGCCGCTGACGCCGGAGCAACTGGCGGGTCTGCCGCTACCCGAACGCCTGTGGGAATAATCGTTTAAAATCAAATATTTACAAACTAACCCGCCCTCCCTCCGAGGGCGGTGTTTTTTCCCGCTGCGGGGCTGCGTTAAACTCCAACGCTCGCTGCAAACCGAAACTCCTGCGATGACTCCCGACTTCCCGCGCAAGGCCAAACCGCCATGTTGAATCCCGCCTCAGCCGCGCGTCGCGCGTTGCCTTCGCTGGATCGACTGCTCGGCAGTCCCGCTGTCGCGGACCTCGTTGCCGCGCACGGCCGCAGCCGCGTAACGAACACGCTGCGCCGGGCCCTCGAGGCCGAGCGCGAACGGCTGAACGGAACAACAGCCGCACCCTACGACGAACAGATCTTCCTGCAATCCTGTGCCGCGGCACTGCGGCAGTCCTCCACGCCTTCACTGAAGCCGGTGTTCAACCTTACCGGCACCGTGCTGCACACCAACCTCGGCCGCGCGGTGATGCCGGAGAGCGCGGCGCGCGCGGTCGCCGAAGCGATGACTCGCCCGGTCAACCTCGAATTCGACCTCGACGGCGGCGCCCGCGGCGAACGCGACAGCCACGTCGAGCGCTGGCTGAAGGAACTCACAGGCGGCGACAAGGCGGTCGCTGTCAACAACAATGCCGCCGCGGTCTACCTTGCACTGAACACGCTGGCACTCAGGCGCGAGGTGCTGGTCTCGCGCGGGGAGCTGATCGAGATCGGCGGATCGTTCCGCATTCCCGACATCATGGCCCGCGCCGGCGTCAAGCTGGTCGAGGTCGGCACCACCAACCGCACCCACCTCAGGGATTTCGCCGAAGCGATCACGCCGCGCACCGCGGCAATCATGAAGGTGCACACCAGCAACTACGTGGTACAGGGTTTTACCGCCGCGGTGCCGGAAGCCGAGCTTGCGAAACTCGCGCATGAGAACGGCATGCCCTTCATCATCGATCTCGGCAGCGGCACGCTGGTCAATCTCGAGGACTACGGACTGCCGCATGAACCGACGCCGCGCGAGGCACTGGCCGCAGGCGCCGACGTTGTCACCTTCAGCGGCGACAAGCTGCTCGGCGGGCCGCAGGCGGGATTGCTGGTCGGCCGCAGAGACCTGATGGCGCGCATTGCGAAAAATCCGATGAAGCGCGCACTGCGCCTCGACAAGCTGACGCTGACCGCGCTCGATGCCGTGCTGCGGCTCTACCTGCATCCCGAAAAACTGCGCGAGGAACTGCCGGCACTGCGCCTTCTGACACGCAGCCCCGCGGACATCGCGGCGCAGGCCGCGCGCGTGCAGCCGGCGCTGGCCGCGGCGCTGGGCGAAGACTGGCGCGTCGAGGCCTGCGACTGCAAATCACAGATCGGCAGCGGCGCCCTGCCCGTCGACGCCCTGCCTAGCAGCGGCCTCGCAATCACTCCTGCCGGGAAAAAAGGCAATCTCAACAAACTGGCGGCGATGCTGCGCGCGCTGCCGGTGCCGGTGATCGGCCACATCCGCGACGGCGCGCTGAAACTCGACCTGCGCTGCCTCGACCACGAGGAAGAATTTGTACTGCAGTTGGAAAAACTGAAAACCCTTAAAACCTAGCCACAGAGGACACAGAGAACTGCAGGAGGATCCGCGGTCATGCCGACGCATTGGCGGCAGCGGATGCCCCGACCGGATCATAGTTTGAGCCGGAGTGACGATTGCAGGTTCCGGTTTTCTCTGTGTCCTCTGTGGCAAAAGCCTTTGACTTTGATCCAATGATAGTAGCCACCGCAGGCCACATCGACCACGGCAAGACGCTGCTGGTGAGGACCCTCACCGGCACCGACACCGATCGCCTGCCCGAGGAGAAGGCGCGCGGCATTTCCATCGACCTCGGCTTCGCCTACCTGCCGCTGCCGCAGGGCGGGCTGATCGGCTTTGTCGACGTTCCCGGCCACGAACGCTTCGTGCGCAACATGCTCGCCGGCGTCTCCGGCATCGATTTCGCGCTGCTGATCGTCGCCGCCGACGACGGCGTGATGCCCCAGACCGTGGAACACCTACAGATTCTCGACCTGCTGCGCATACCGCGCGGCGCCGTGGCCATCACCAAGACCGACCGCGTCGACGCCGCACGCGTCGAGGAGGTCCGCGCACAGGTGCAGGCCCTGCTCGCTCCGACACTGCTCGCCGATGCGCCGCTGCTGCCGGTGTCGGCGGTCAGCGGCAACGGCATCGCCGAACTGAAGGCCCTGCTGTTGCGCGAAGCCGAAGCCCGCGGCAGGCGCAGTGCCGCCGGCCAGCACCTGCGCTACGCCATCGACCGCGCCTTCAGCATCGCCGGCAGCGGCACGGTGGTCACCGGCACGGTGTTCAACGGCAGCGTGAAGACCGGCGACCGGCTGGTGATTTCACCCGCAGGGCGCGAAGTACGCGTGCGCAGCATCCAGATCCACGGCAAGCCTGCCGGGCAGGCCGAGGCCGGCGAGCGCTGCGCACTGAACCTCACCGGCGCCGACGTCGAGTCGGTGCGACGCGGCGACTGGGTCATGTCCGCGGCCATCCACCGTCCGACGCGGCGCCTAGACGTCCGCCTGTCGGTACTGCGCGGCGAAAGCCGGCCGCTCAAACACTGGACGCCGGTGCACCTGCACCTTGCCACCGCCGACGTCACCGCGAGGGTTTCGCTGCGTCGTGGAGAAGCACTGCCGCCGGGCGGCAGCGGCATCGCCCGGCTGGTACTCGACGAGCCGCTGTCGGCGCTGCACGGCGACCGCTTCATCCTGCGCGACCAGTCGGCGGTGCGCACCATCGGCGGCGGCGCGGTCATCGATCCCCTGCCGCCGGAGCGCCGCGGCAAGGCGCGCGACGCCGCGCTCGCCGCGCTCGAATCCGCAGACCACAAGGCAGCGCTGGCCGCCCTCGCGGCCGACCTGAAGCGCCCGGTGGACCTCGCGCATTTCGAAGCAGTGTTCAATCTGTTGCCGGAAGTCGTTGCCGCCGCCTGCAACGAAGCGGACCTGCTGCCGCTGGGCAAGGATCGCCGCATCGCAATCACCCGTGCGCGGCTCGACGCCCTGCATGATTCAGTGGTGAAGCAGGTCCTGGCCTTTCACCAGGCACAGCCGCAGGCACCCGGCCTCGAGATCGACGCCCTGCACCAAAACCTCGCGCCGGAGCTCGATGCCGAGGCCTTCGGTCATGCGTTGCGCCTGCTCACCGAGCAGAAACGCTTCGAGATCCACGGCTCGCTGCTGCGCAGGCCCGGCCACGACAGCACCGCCAACAGCGCCGATGCCCGGCTTTGGGAAACAGTGCAGCCGGCACTGGCAGCCGCAGGCTTCAATCCCCCGACGCTGCGCGACCTCGCACCGCAGCTGAAGCTGAAGGACGCGATCCTCAAGGATTTCCTCTACCGCCAGATGAAGGCCGGCAACGTCCACCGCGTAGGCAGCGACCGCTTCTACCTGAAGACGACAATGGCCGTGCTCGCCGCAACCGTGAAAGCAGTATCGGACAAACAGCCCGACGGCCTGTTCACCGCCGCGCAGTACCGCGACGCCGTCGGCATCGGCCGCACGCTGGCGATCGAGATCCTCGAGACGCTCGACGGCCTGGCGATCACGCAACGCATCGGCGACGCGCGCAAGATGCGCAAGGATTTCGCGCCCATTCTCGGGGCTGCCGACCCCGCGCCACCGCCGCCACCGGGCGCCGTCGCAAAAACCCGGCCGCAACCGCAAAAATCGCCTGCGGGCAGGCCGCAGCAGCGCCCCCCCTTTCGCAACAAACGTTACTGATACGGAAAGAAAACCATGTCCAATTCCTTTGACGTCATCATCATCGGCGAAGGCATCGCCGGACTCACCGCCGCCGGCCTGCTCGCCAAAAAAGGCATCAGCACCGCGAGCTTCGAGCAGCAGCTCTTCGGCGGCCTCGTCCTCAACGTCAACGAACTTGATCCGGCGCCGGCCGGCGGCGAAGCCGGCGGCGCGGCCTTCGCCTCGGAGATGACCGGCGCCAACGCTGACGCAGGCGTCGCCAGCATTCCCGAAGAAGTGACTGCGCTCGCCGCCGCCGACGGCGGCTTCACGGTGACCACCGCAGCAAACCGCTATCACGCCCGCCAGGTCATCGTCGCCAGCGGCGCGACACTGAAAACACTGGGCGTACCCGGCGAAGCGGAGTTCGAGGGCCGCGGCGTGTCGAAGTGCGCCGACTGCGATGGCCCGATGTTCCAGAACGAGACTGTCGCCGTCATCGGCGGCGGTGACTCGGCGCTGCAGGAAGCCGGCGTGCTGACCCATTATTGCGGCAAGGTGCTGCTGATTCACCGTGGCAGCGCGTTCCGCGCCCAGCCGCGCTTCATCGAGCAGGTTAAGGCCAATCCGAAAATCGAGGTCCGCTTCGGCTGCACCGTGGAAGCCGTGCTCGGCGGACAGACGGTTGAAAAGATCCGCGTAAACACCGGCAGCGGCAGCGAAGAACTCGCGGTGGCAGGCGTCTTCGCCTACATCGGCCTCGTACCCAATGCCGCCTTCGTGCCCGATGCCGTCGGGCGTGATGCGACGGGTCGCCTGGTCACCGGTGACACGCTGGAAACCGCCCTGCCCGGCCTCTGGGCCATCGGCGTGGTGCGCAGCGGCTGCGGCGGCAGCCTCGATGACGCGATGCAGGACGCGAAGCGCGCCGCCGAAGCGGTGGCTGCGCGCCTGCAGTAAGGGTTATTTTTCCGGCGCGGGCCGGCCGATATCGAGCCGGTCCCAGCCCTCGCGCCCGATGCGGCGCAGGGTTTCGATGTTGTCGCGGTAGATGCGCACGGTGTCGGGATGCACGGCCACCGCGCGACCGACGCTCGACTCCCGCAGCAGGTGCAGCGTCGGGTAGGGCGAACGGTTGGTGAAATTGCCGATGTCATCAGCCGCCGTCCCCTCAAACTGGTACTGCGGATGAAAGCTCGCCACCTGCAGCACGCCTTCGTAACCGAACTCGGCGACCAGCTCATCGGCAATCTCGAGAAACTCGACGTAATCGCCGAAATCACCCAGCACGTCGGGATGGATCAGCAGCGTCGTTTCGGTTTCCGCTTCGTCCGTCGCGACCAGCCGCTGCAGTTCCTGCGCCAGCACTTCGAGCAGTGCCTGCGGCGCCGTCGCCCGGCTCACCGCGTAGCGGATGCGCCCGCCGGCGTATACTGCGCGCGCGAACGGACACAGGTTGAGGCCGATCACGGCCTTCACCAGCCAGTCCTGCGTGGCGGCAATCACGGCCTCATCGGACAGTTTCATCTCGCTCATTTCGTCTTGTCTTTTTTCCCTTGACGGTACGGTAACCAGTTCATGGCGCTCAACGCAACCATATTCAAGGCCGATCTCACCATCAGCGACATGGATCGCGGCCATTACGCGACACATGCGCTGGTGCTCGCGCGCCACCCCTCGGAAACCGACGAACGCCTGATGGTACGGCTGCTCGCCTTCGCACTGAATGCCGGCGACGCCCTCGCCTTCGGCAAGGGTCTCAGCAGCGAGGACGAACCGGCGCTGTGGGAGAAGGACCTCACCGGCGCGATAAAACTCTGGATCGACGTCGGCCTCCCCGACGAGAAATCGTTGCGCAAGGCCTGTGGCCGCGCAGACCAGGTCCTGCTCTATGCCTATGGACGCGCCGCGGAACGCTGGTGGCAGGACAACAAGGGCGGGCTGGCCCGTCCGGACAACCTGACGGTCATCGAACTGCCGGCGGACGCCACTCAAGCCATGGCGGAACTGGCGCAGCGCTCGATGCAGCTGCAATGCACGGTGCAGGACGGCACCGCCTGGCTCACCGACGGTGAACACACTGTCGAGATTGCGCCGCTCGCGCTGCGCGCCTCGCGCAAGACATGAAAAAACCGCCGGAGGTCCGGCGGTTTTTTCGGAAGCGTTAAAGCAGGCTGCCGCTACTTCTTGAGGCCCTTGGCCATGCCCAGGTCGGTGAGGATCTCGGTGTAGATCTTCTCCTCGGCATCGAGGTCCTTCCTGAAGGTCGCCGAATCGGCATAGGCATCAAACCAGCCGTGCTTCTCGAGCTGCTGTTTCCAGGCATCGGTCTTGACCATCTGGCCCAGGGCCTTGTCCCAGTACGCCACCACCTCTTTCGGTATGCCCGGAGGCGCAAACACGCCGCGCCAGTGCAGAATCGCCACGTCGATGCCCATCGAGCGCCAGGTCGGCACTTTCGCCAGATCGCCGGGCAGCGGATTCGGCGACGACACTGCGATGACCCGCACCTTGCCGGCCTTGACCTGCTCGATGGCTTCCGACAGACCGGTGGAGATCACCGGAATGTGCCCGCCCAACAGCTGGATCATCAGGTCGCCGCCGCTCTTGAAGGACACGACCTTGATCTTTTTCGGATCTATGCCCGAGGCCATCACCGGACGCAGGATGTTCATCTGGTCGTTGCTGGGCACCGTGCCAACGCCGAAAGTCACCGCCTCCGGATTCTTCTTCAGCGCGTCGAAGACGTCCTTCGGCGACTTGTACGGCGAATCGGCGCGCACCACCCAGGCCACGTATTCGGTGATCAGGCGGCCGATCGGGGTCACGTCCTTGTGCGTGAGCTGCGTGGTGCCGACGATGCGGTTGACGTAAATGCGGTTCGACTCCACATACAGCATGTGGCTGTCGCCCTTCTTCTGGTTGACCTGGGTCCGCGCGACATTGCCGCCGGCGCCGCCGACGTTCTTGATCACGAAGTTCTGCGGGAACAGCTTGGCCTCGCGCAACGCCGTTTCCAGCGCCCGTCCGGTCAGATCGAGCCCGCCGCCGGCACTGCCGGCCACCACCATCTCCACCGGGCGCTCCGGAAAGCCGGCTGCAAAACCCGACGGCGCCCACAGCAGGGCTGCGGCCAGCCCTGCGGCCAGTCCTTGAATGATCTTCATGATTTCCTCCTTGGTATGTTTTGGATGCGGGGAAAGTATACCGGCACGCCGCCATCACAGTCTGGACCGCGGTTTCGCGTCGGGGCCGCGGCGAATTACAATGAGCACAGGCAGCAAGGTACAACGGAAGGGAATCGCTCCCGGTGGGGCGGCCGGACTTCAAACCCGGTAGGGGCCGCGAGCGGTCCTGTGTGGGTTCGACTCCCACTCTCTTCCGCCAGAATTCGCCGGCGCAGGCCATGAGCGCATCGCAATAACACCCTCCCTCTACCCGCTGGCGGGGAGAGGGCCGGGGAGAGGGGCAAGCACCCAAACCCCCCATTTGCGGCGCAGCGTGGGCTGCCGCCCTCACCGAGGAGCAGCGCCATGAGTTTTTCCCTTGAATTATCCAATAAAATCAATGAGTTACAATACGACGTCCTGCCACCCGAGGCCGTGCACTGGGCAAAGGTCGGCATCCTCGACACCGTAGGCGTAACCCTCGCCGGTGCGCAGGAACCCGCGACGCGCATCGTGCTCGGTGTCTCCGGCTCCGCCAGCGGTCCCTCGCTGGTCTTCGGACATGCGCGGCGCATCGGTGCGCTCGACGCCGCGCTGGTCAACGGCACCGCCTCGCACGCGCTCGATTTCGACGACTGCAACAACACCCTCGGCGGCCATCCCTCGGTGCCGATCCTGCCGGCGCTGTTTGCGCTGGCCGACGAAACCGGCGCGACCGGCAGGGATTTCATCGCCGCTTACGTCGCCGGCTTCGAAACCGAATGCAAGCTGTCGATGGTGGTCAACTTCCACCAGTACACCAAAGGCTGGCATCCGACGACGACCATCGGCGTTTTCGGCGGCGCCGCAGCCTGCGCCCATTTGCTGAAGCTGTCGGTGGAACAAACCGCGACCGCGCTGTCGATCGCCGCCTCGCTCGCCGCCGGGGTCAAATCCAACTTCGGCACCATGACCAAGCCGCTGCATGTCGGCCACTGCGCGCGCAGCGGCCTCTTCGCCGCCTTGCTCGCACGCGACGGCTTCACCGCCGGCGCCACGGCTTTCGAGCACAAGCAGGGTTACTTCGAGGTTTTCAACGGCGCCGGCAATTACGACGCGAGCAAGGCCTTCCCGGCCTGGGCCAATCCGCTGGACATCACCCGTCCCGCCATCGCGATCAAGTCCTATCCCTGCTGCGGCAGCACCCACCCGGCGATCGACTGCATGCTGGAGCTGGTGCAAAAGCACAAGCTGAAGCCCGAACAGGTCGCGCGCATCGATTCCTGGACCCACGCGCGGCGGCTGGAACACACCAACCGCCCCGACCCGCAGTCCGACCTCGACGCCAAGTTCAGCGTGCAGTACACGCTGGCCCGCGCGCTGAAGGACCGCACGGTCAAGCTGGAACACTTCGAAGGTACCAACTGGCAGGACCCCGCCACGCGCGCGATCCTGCCGAAGATCCACGTTGCGCCCTACACCACCGAACAGTTCCCCGCCGACAGCCACTTCGGCGCCGAAGTGAAAGTCACCCTGACCGACGGCCGTGTGCTCAGCGCCAAGATCGACCAGGCGCTGGGCCGCAGCGTCGACAAGCCGCTGCCGGCGGATCGCCTCAAGGACAAGTTCGACAACTGCGCCGCGCGAGCCCTGTCATCCGACAATGTCGCGCGGCTTTATGCGGCAATCCAGGATTTCGAAAACGCACGGGACGTACGCGAGATTGCGGCACTGGCGGCAGGACTGGGCGGGCCGAAACGGGTGGCAGCCTGACCTTCCGGCTTACTCTGCAAGCGCTGGTGTACATCAGCATCACAGCCGCCGCCCAGCCACCGGGCGACTGAAACAGGCCGAACAAATCCGGATCCGCCATGACAGACGACGAACTGCGCCTCTGCAACATCGAGGATCTCCGGCAAATTGCCAGGAAGCGGCTGCCCCGCCCGATATTCGAGTACATCGATGGCGCAGCGGAGGACGGGATGGCACTGCGCAACAACCGCGAGGTCTACCGGTCGCTCAACCTCAAAAACCGGGTCCTGCGGGATGTGTCGAAGCGCTCGACCGCGACCGGGATCTTCGGCAGGAAAATCGCGATGCCCTTCGCCATCTCGCCGACCGCGTCGGCAGGCCTGATGTGCGATGGCGGCGAAGTGGCTCTCGCCAGGGCGGCGGCCCGGATGGGCATACCCTGCACCGTGGCCACCAATTCGCTGACCCCCATGGAAGAGATCGCCGAGGCCGCCGGCGGCAACCTCTGGTTCCAGCTCTACATGTGGGTGGACAAGGGGCTGCGGATGGCCTTCGTCGAGCGGATCAAGGCGGCCGGCTTCGACACCCTGCTCGTCACCGTCGATGGCTCGGTCGGCGCCAACCGCGAGCACGACCGCAAGAACGGTTACAGCATGCCGCTGCGCTACACGCCGAAGCTCGTTGCGGGAGTGCTCTCCAATCCCGGCTGGTGCCTGCGCGTGCTGGCTCCGCAGTACCTGAAGCGCGGCCCTTTCCGCAAGGCGAACTACCCGGCGGAGCTTTCAGGCAGGCTCACGGACAAGCCCACCGATCACGAGCTCACCAAGCCGGACACCCAGTGCTGGGACGACATCAAACGCATCCGCGACATCTGGCCGGGGCACATGCTGGTCAAGGGATTGCAGAGCTGGGAGGACGTCGTGCTTGCGGCTGACAACGGCATGGACGGCGTAGTTCTCTCGAACCATGGCGGCCGCTACCTCGACAGCGCGCCGGCACCGCTGCAGCTGGTGCCGGAGGTGCGCAGGGCTGTCGGCGATCGTTTGAAGATCATCATCGACAGCGGCGCACGGCGCGGCGCCGACATCGTGAAGGCAATGGCCATGGGGGCGGACCTGGTCATGTCCGGCCGGCCCACGCTTTATGGCGCAGCTGCCGCGGGAGAAGCCGGCGCCTATCGCGCGCTGGAGGTGTTTCAGACCGAGATGGACCGGGTCATGGCGCAACTCGGACTCAACCGCGTCGAGGAAATCACCCCGCACGTATTCTGGAATCCGCCCGACTGGGTTCCGAAGCCCGGGGGCTCCCGGACTCTTGAACAGAGTGACCTGCCAACCCGGCAACTGGGACCTTCCCGCTGACTGCCTGCTGACAGCGAAACCAGGCGTACTTCTCGCCGGGCAGCTTCGACACGATCAGGCTCGTGCGCGCGCCTCACGCCTGTTCCGGGCCCAGCGTTTTTTCAGCATCGCCAGAAACTCCTGCGCCGCCGGTGACAGCGTGACGCCGCGGCGCCGGATCACCGCCAGCGTGCGCGTCAGCTTCGGCTCCACCAGCGGCCGGCTGACCAGTTTTGAATCCCTGCGCCCGGCCAGCGCCAGCATCGGCACCGCGATGACGCCAATGCCGGCTTCGACCATGCCGAGTCCGGTCCAGAAGGAGTGCTGCACCTCGTAGGTCCAGCGCTGCTGCGGCAGACCCGAGGGCAGGCCGAAGTCGAGCAGCGCGCGGTTGCCGGAAAGGCGGCCGACGGTAATCACGCGGTGCTGCGCAAGTTCGGCCCACTTCACGGTCCTCTTTTTCGCCAGCGCATGGTCGGCGCGGCAGGCGAGCACGAAGGGATCGTCGAACAGCGGTTCGGCCTCGATCTCCGGTGCATCGGCGCCGGACAGCGTCAGGCCGAACTCAGCCTCGCCACCCTGCACTGCCTGCAACACTTCGTTGGCATGCACATCGAGGATACGGATGCGGTTGTCGGGATGTTTCGCGCTGTAGTCGCGGATCACCGGCGGCAGCACCTGCAGCGCTGCGGTCGGCACGCAGGCGACCGTGACCTGGCCGGCACCGCGTGCAGCCATGTCGCGCAGGCCGGTCAGCGACTGTTCCAGTTCCTCGATCAGGCGCCGCGCCTGGGGCAGGAAATCGCGGCCGACGGCGGTGAGGCGCACCTTGCGCGTAGTGCGATCGAGCAGGCGTACGCCGAGGCCCTGCTCGAGCTTGCTGATGCGCCGCGACAGCGCGGACTGCGACAGGTGCAGGGCTTCGGCGGCCTGGTGGAAGCTGCCGAGTTCCGCAATGCGGGCGAAGGCCTGGAGGCCGGGGATGTCGAGGTTCATCTTGAAGAGGGCTAAATAAACTTGCTTGGCTCTCCCTCACCCCAACCCTCTCCCCACAAGCATGTGGGGACAGGGAGTTGGCAAGGGCTCAGGGTCCAGTCATGGTCTGGTAATAAACAGATTAATTAATGCATAACGACGAACAATTGTTGCAACAATCTCATTTTACTCAAGAGTGACCAGCCGGGATAATGGGGCTTCCCCGCTGAACGCAATCCCGAAAGGTCCACAACATGCAACAGAAATTCGACGTCATCGTCGTCGGCAAGGGCAATGCCGCGATGTGCGCAGCGCTGTCCGCGCACGACCAGGGCGCCAGGGTCGCCATACTCGAAGCCGCACCGGAAGAGGAGGGTGGCGGCAACAGCCGCTTTGCCGGCGGTGTGATGCGCTTCGCCTACGAAACCGTGGAAGACCTACTGAAGATCACCGATATCACCGAGCAGGAAATCGCCGAGACCGATTTCGGCACCAACACCCGCGAGGAATTCCTCGACAAGATCTACCAGCTCACTGCCTATCGCACCGATCCCGACCTGTCGGAATACCTGGTCAACGAAAGCCTGCCGACCATGGTCTGGCTGCGTTCGAAGGGCGTGAAGTTCGTGCCCAACTGGGGCCGCCAGTCCGCAGTGGTCGACGGCAAGCGCAGGTTTTTCGGCAACATGCCGATCGAGGCCCACGGCGGCGGCGCCGGCCTGGTCGAATACCTGAACAAGGCGGTGAAGGCTGCCGGCATCCCGGTGTTTTTCGAGACCCGCGCGATCAAGCTGATTTACGACGGCGCCACGGTCGGTGGCGTGCAGGTGCGGCAGAAGGGCAAATCCTTCGAAATGAAGGCCAAGGCAGTGGTGCTCGCCTGTGGCGGCTTCGAGGCCAACCCCGAAATGCGCGCGCGTTACCTCGGACCGGGCTGGGAACTGGCAAAGGTGCGCGGCACCCGCTTCAACGTCGGCGACGGCCTGAAAATGGCACTGGACATCGGTGCCGCGCCCTACGGCAACTGGTCGGGCTGCCACGCCACCGGCTGGGACCGCTACGCGCCGGAGTTCGGCGACGTCAACGTCGGCGACCAGTTCCAGAAACACAGCTACATCTTCGGCCTGCTGATCAATGCCGAGGGCAAACGCTTCGTCGATGAAGGCTACGACTTCCACTCCTTCACTTACGCCAAGTACGGCGGCGAGGTGCTGAAGCAGCCGGGGCAATTCGCCTGGCAGGTGTTCGATTCCAAGGTCACCAAGCTGCTGCGCTCGGAATACCGCATCAAGTTCGTCACCAAGGTCAGCGCCAACACGCTGGAGGAACTGGCGACCAAGCTCGAGGGCGTCAATCCCCAAGGCTTCCTGAACACCGTGCGCGAGTACAACGCCGCGGTGATGAAGGACGTGCCCTTCAACCACGTGATCAAGGACGGCAAGGGCACCGTCGGCATCAATCCGCCGAAGTCGAACTGGGCGCAGCCGCTGGACACCCCGCCCTACGACGCCTATGCGACGACCTGTGGCATCACCTTCACCTTCGGCGGTCTGCGCATCGACAAGGAAAGCGGTCAGGTGGTCGATTCCAACCAGCTGCCGATTCCCGGCCTTTACTGCGCCGGCGAGATGGTCGGCGGGCTGTTCTATTTCAACTATGCCAGCGGTACCGGCCTGGTCTCGGGAGCCGTGTTCGGCAAGCTCGCCGGGGCTTCGGCGGGCAAGGCTGCCACACAAGGCTGAACAACATGTCATCCGGCAAACCACCTCTGCTTCCCGACGCCACCCGCGATCTCGCCCTGTTCGGCGCCGCGCTGCGTTTTGAAGACATCCCGGCCGAGGCGGTCGCGAGAATCAAACTGTCCCTGCTCGACAGTCTCGGCTGCTGCCTCTACGGCGCAACGCTGCCGTGGACGCGCAAGGTCGCCGAACTGGCCGACTCCGAACAGGCCAAACCGGTCGCCACACTGATCGGGCTGGGTCGAAAGACTTCGCCGGCGCTGGCGGCGCTGGTCAACGGCACTTCGGGCCATGCCTTCGAACTCGACGACATTCACAAGGAATCCATCGTCCACGCCGGTTCGATTGCGACGCCGGTGGCGCTGAACCTGGCCGAAGCCAAAGGCGCAAAAGTTTCCGGCAGGGAACTGCTGACCGCGATGGTTGCCGGTTATGAAATCGGCCACCGCGTCGGCAATGCGGCGACGATGAGCCTGTTCTTCCGCGGCTTCCATCCGCAGGGCACCTCGGGTGCCTTCGTCGCCGCCGCCACCGCGGCGCGCATGCTGAACCTTGACGCAGTGCAGTTCCAGCACGCGCTGGGCATGGCCGGTTCGCAGGCCGGCGGCCTGATGGCGGCGCAGGAGGGCGCGATGGTCAAACGTTTCCACAGCGGCCGCGCGGCACAGAGCGGCGTTTATGCGGCGCAGCTCGCAAGCCGCGGCTTCACCGGCATCCTCGATGCACTGGAAGCACCCTACGGCGGTTACCTGTCGACCTATTCCGACAAACCCAATCCCTCGCGCCTCACCGACGGGCTGGGCAAGACCTGGGAAACGCTCAACGTCGGCTACAAGCCGCATGCCAGCGTGACCAGCATCCACAGTGCGCTCGATGCGCTGTCGGAACTGATGCAGGAGCACCAGCTGAAAGCCGCTGACATCGCGAAGGTCGAAGCCGGGCTGTCGCCGATGACCCATGTGCACTGCGCCTGGGAATACAGGGCGCAGGGCGTCACCGCGGCGCAGATGAACCTCTATTACGGCATGGCGGTGATCGCTATCGACGGTGCCGCCTTCACCGAACAGTTCCGCGAAGCGCGGCTCGCCGACCCGCAGATCCTCGATTTCATTTCGCGCATCACGGCCCATGTCGATCCCGAAATCGAAAAAATCGGCGCGCCTTTCCGCCATGCCTCGCGCGTAAAAATCACCACCCGCTCTGGCCAGGCACACGAAAAACTCGCGCTGCACCGCCGTGGCAGCCCGGAGAATCCGCTGGCACCGGAAGAAGTCATTCACAAGTTCCGCAATGTTGTCGCGCCGTGCATGAGCAAAGCCGACGCTGAACGCATCATCACGACCGTTGACCGCTGCGAGCAGCTCGCCGACATCGGCGAACTGGCGGGCCTCGTCGGCGCCGCGGTGAAACTGCCGCAATAAGGTTGTTTATAAACATTTGTTTTTATTGATATTTTTGATACATCTGAGGAAGCCGTCACCATGGCCAAACAATCGACCAGCGTCCATCCCTACACCCGCGACATCGCGCAATTCGTCTCCGGGCTGACCTACGACAGGATCCCCGAGGAAGTACGCCACCGCAACAAGCTGCTGATGCTCGACTCGCTGGGCTGTGCGCTGTACGGCGCCGACCTCGAATGGAGCCGTATCCTGCAGGACAAGCTGGGCGCGGTCGATGCGACCCGTCAGTGCAGCGTGTGGGGCACCGGCAAAAAACTGTCCGCGCCGCATGCTGCGCTGGTCAACGGCACCCAGGTACAGGGCTTCGAACTCGACGATGTACACCGCGCGGGCGTGCTGCATGTCGGCGCGGTGGTGCTGCCGGCGCTGATCGCCGTCACCGAACTGAAACCGGGCATGAGCGGCAAGGAGTTCCTCACCGCCTCGGTCGCCGGATATGAAATCGGGCCCCGCGTCGGCCTGTGCATGGGCCCGGCGCACATCGCCTCGGGCTGGCATTCGGGCGCGACGCTGGGCGTGTTCTCCGCCGCCGCGGGCGCCGCGCGCGGCCTCAGGCTCGATGTCGACAAAACGGTGCACGCCCTGGGCATCGCCGGCACCCAGGCCGCAGGCCTGATGGCGGCGCAGTTCGGCGCGATGGTCAAGCGCATGCACGCCGGCCGCTCCTCGCAATCCGGCCTCTACGGCGCGCTGTTCGCGGAATCCGGATTCACCGGCATCGTCGATGTGCTCGAAAACCCGTACGGCGGCTTCTGCTCGACGATGTCGCAATCGAAAGACAAGTTCAACCTGAAGGAACTCACCGCCGGCTTCGGCGAGGTATGGCAGACCATGGGCATCGCGCTGAAATTCTACGCCTGCGTCGGCAGCAACCACACCACGCTCGACGCGCTGCGCGACATGGACGCCGAGCACCCCTTCACCGCCAACGATGTGAAGAAGGTCGTGGTCTACGGCTCCGAGGTCACGGTGCATCACGTCGGCTGGCCGTACGAGCCGCAGGGCCTCACTTCCGCCCAGCTCAACCTGCCCTACTGCATCGGCACCTGGCTTCTTGAAAAGGATTGTTTCGTCGACCAGTTCACCGAAGCGATGGTGGCCGACCCCGCGCGCATCGCGCAGTCGCGCAAGGTCGAGGTTCTCCACGATCCGGCGATCACCGCGCTCGGCGCCAAGATGCGCCACAAGGTCAACGTCGAGCTGCATCTCAATGACGGCAGCGTGATGAAGCGCACCGTCGAATCCGCGCGCGGCAGCGAATTCCGCTTTGCCAGCGACGCCGAGATCATCGAGAAGTTCGAGAAGCTCGCGCGCAAGGTGCTGCCGCAGGCGCGTGTCGGGGAACTGCGCGATGCGGTAATGGGCATCGAGAAACTGCCGGATGCCACGGTGCTGGCGAAGCTGCTGAGCGCCTGACCACTTCACCTCCCTCTCCCCGCAGGCGGGGAGAGGTTAATGCGTCAAGAGAGCACGCCATGACCAATCCCTCCACCGCAAAGACGGCCGCCCGTACCCTGGCCGAATTCGCCACCGGCCTGCGCTACGAGGACATCCCGGATGCGGCGCGTGAGCGCGCCCGCCAGTGCATCATCGACACCACCGGTGCTGCGCTGTTCGGTTCGCGCCTGCCGTGGAGCAGGATCGTCGCCGGCCATGCGCAAAACTGCGGTGGCAACGGTGCCAGCCGCGTCATCGGCACCGCACTGAAAGTCGCACCGCCGGCGGCGGCACTCGCCAACGGCGTCGCCGCGCATGCCTTCGAACTCGACGGTCTGCGCAAGCCCAGCGCCGGCGTGCATCCCGGCGCAATCCTTTTGCCGGCGGCGCTGGCCATCGCCGAGCAGCAGGGGGCCGGCGGCCGTGACCTGCTCACCGCCTTCGTCGCCGGCGCGGAAGTGATGTTCCGCATCGGGCTCGCGGCGAAACAGACCACCGAATCCCTGGGCTTCCATGCGCCCGGCACCAACGGCCCCTTCGGCTCGGCAGTGGTTGCCGGAAAATTGCTGGAATTGAACAGCGGGCAACTGACCCAGGCGCTGGGCATCGCCGGCTCAATGGGCGGCGGACTGCTCGCCTTCGCCAAGGCCGGCAACGGCGCAATGGTGAAACGCCTGCACATGGGCCGCGCCTCCGAGGCCGGCGTCGTCGCCGCGCTGCTTGCGCGCGATGGTTACGAAGGTCCGGACAGCGTGCTCGAGGGCAAATACGGTTATCTCGAGGCCTATGCCCGCGACGGTGACGCATCCCAGTTCACGAAGGCACTGGGCACGCACTACGATATCGTCCACGCCTGCCTCAAGCGCTACGCCTGCCACATCACCGCGCACACTCCGGTGCAGTCGCTGCAGGAACTGCGCGCCGAACACGGCTTCGACGGTGACTCGGTGGCACGGCTGACCATCCGCGCCCGCCACAAGATCCTCTCGCACCACGACATCCGTGAACCGCACGACGTTGCCGGCGCGCAGTACAGCGTGCCCTTCTGCGCCGCCATTGCGCTGTACCACGACGTCAACGATCCGCTGGCGTTTTCAGAAACTGCGCTCAAGGACTCGCGCGTTCGCGCATTGGCGAAACGCATGCAGGTCGTCGAGATGGACGAACGGGAGACAGGCGGTGCCTGGGCAACACGCGTCGAGGTGACGCTTTCCGACGGCCGCCGCCTCGAGCGTTTCGCGGAGGAGTTCAAGGGCACGCCCGCTTCGCCGCTGTCGCCCGAAGAACTTCAAACCAAGTTCATGCGCATGGCCGGCCCGCATCCGCAGGCCGCAGCCCTGCATGCGCAGCTCGCCGCACTGGAAAACGTCACCGACTGCAGGGCGCTGCCGGTCTGATCCGCCGCATCGCCGTGCTTGCCTGATGCCGGAACCTGCATGCCCCCGGTCCACCCGCACTGCGGTTACAATCGCGGCGATCCGCGGCACGGTGGTTACTGCGCGAACGCAACTTTCCGGCGCCCGCGAAGGTCTCTGCGAAGGCTGTTTTCTGCCTCAGCTGCTCCGCAGAATAAAAATTCTGTTTAAAATCAATAGGTTATGTAAATGGCGATTTACGCGCTGACCATTTTTGCGAGCGCGTTCCTGCTGTTCCTGGTGCAACCGATCATGGCCAAGCAGATCCTGCCCTGGTTCGGCGGCTCCGCGGCGGTGTGGACGACCTGCCTGATGTTTTTCCAGCTGGTGTTGCTCGCCGGCTATGCCTACGCCGACTGGACAGTGCGCTTCCAGAAGCCGCGGCCGCAGGTGATCCTGCATGTGCTACTGCTCGCGCTCAGCCTGATCTCGCTGCCGATCATCGCCGGCGGCGGCTGGAAGCCGGAAGGCGACGAGGATCCGACCTGGCTGATCCTCGGCCTGCTCACCGCCACCATCGGCCTCCCCTATTTCCTGCTGTCGACGACCGGCCCGCTATTGCAAGCCTGGTTCGCGCGCAGCTATCCGCAGGCGAAAAACGTCTACCGCCTGTTCGCGCTGTCGAACGCCGCCTCGCTTGCGGCTCTGGTGGCCTATCCCTTCATCGTCGAGCCCTATGTCACCACCCGCGAGCAATCGATCGGCTGGAGCGTCGGCTACGGCCTGTTCGTGCTGCTCTGCGCGACCTCGGCATTTTTCAGCCTGCGTCCGGCCGCCGGCGCCGCCGCGGTGGTCGCGGGACGGGTGGCCTCCGACGGCCCGGCGCCGCGTCTCGGCGACTACCTGCTGTGGCTGATGCTCGCAGCGCTCGGCTCCTTCATGCTGATCGCGGTCACCAACCACATCACCCATGACGTGGCCTCGGTGCCCTTCCTGTGGATCCTGCCGCTGACGCTGTACCTGCTGTCCTTCGTGCTCTGCTTCGAGGGCCGCAACTGGTACCAGCGCAAGCTGTTCTTCGGCCCGCTGCTGGTGATCGTCTGCGCGATGGCCTGGGCGCTGCACACCGAGGGCGGTGTGATGGACATCAAGCAGGCGATCCCGCTGTTCGCAGCCGGCCTGTTCGTGATGTGCATGTTCTTCCACGGCGAGCTCGCCGCGCTGAAGCCGGCGCCGCGCCACCTGACCGGCTATTACCTGATGATCTCGCTGGGCGGCGCCATCGGCGGCCTCGCCATCGGCTTCGTCGCGCCCAAGCTGTTCAACACCTATTACGAATTCGGCCTCGGCCTCTTCGGCACCCTGCTGCTGGCCGCCTTCCTGACGCGGCGCGTGATGCCGCTGGTGCCGGTGCTGGCGCTCACCGCCGCCGGCTTCACCGGCTTTCACATCCATCTCTATGTCAACATGCTGTCGAAGGACACGCGGGTGATGACCCGCAATTTCTACGGCACGCTGCGCGTCAAGGATTTCGGCAGTGAAAACGACATCCACGGTACGCGCCGGCTGATGCACGGCGTGATCATGCACGGCGAACAGTTCCTGCATCCCTCGCGGCGCATGGAACCGACGACCTACTACGGCCCGAGTTCCGGCGTTGGGCGCATCATCGACATCAAGCGCGAGGCCGGCCGCGACCTCCGCGTCGGCGTGGTCGGACTGGGTGCCGGCACGCTCGCCACTTACGGCCGGCCGGGCGATACCTACCGCTTCTATGAAATCAACCCGCAGGTCATCGAGGTCGCCAAAACCGAGTTCAGCTACCTGGGCTCGAGCCGCGCGACAATCGAGACCCTGCTCGGCGATGCGCGGCTGACCATGGAACGCGAGCCGGCCCAGCATTACGACGTGCTGGCAATCGACGCCTTCTCCAGCGACTCGATCCCGACCCACCTGATGACCTGGCAGGCGATGGGCATCTACCTCAAGAACATGAAGGATGACGGCGTGATCGCCTTCCACGTCACCAACCGCTTCCTCAACCTCGCGCCGGTGGTCAGGCGCATCGCCGACGAATACGGGCTGCACACGGTGCTGGTCAGCGACGATCCGGATGCCGGCTCGGACCTCGCCAACACCGACTGGGTGCTGGTCTCGCGCAATGCGAAGCTGCTCGAACATGCGCGCATCACGGAAGCGGCGCACGACATCAGCAACATTCCGGGCCTGCGCCTGTGGACCGACAGCTTCAACAACCTGTTCAAGATCCTCAAGTAGGGCCTGTCCCGCCCGGCGCGGAAAGGGCTACGGGGAACGGGATTATCATGCACGTCTTGAAAGCCGCGCCGCCGGCAACCATATGCAAATCCACATGGCATCGGGGTTGCACATGAATAATCCTGCTCAGAACATTTCCAGGCTGTTCCTGGCGGCGGCCGCCGCACTTGTGCTGGGCGCGCTGCCGCCGGCGGCGGCACAGCCCGCCACCGACGCGCGCGGCCTGCCGACGCTGGCACCGCTGGTCAACCAGGTGACCTCCGCCGTGGTGAATATCTCGGTCGTGACCCGGGCGCCGATGGAAGACAACCCGCTGTTCCGCGACCCCTTCTTCCGCCGTTTCTTCAACCTGCCCGACCGCCCGCAGCGCAAGGAGCAGGCCGCCGGTTCCGGCGTCATCGTCGATGCCGCGCGCGGCTTTGTGCTGACCAACAACCACGTGATCAAGGACGCCGAGCAGGTCATCGTCACGCTGAAGGACCGCCGCAGCTTTCCGGCGAAACTGGTCGGCACCGACCCCGGCACCGACATCGCGGTGCTGCAGATTCCGCCGCAGAACCTTGCGGCACTGGCATTCGGCGACTCGGATGCGCTGCAGGTCGGCGACTACGTGCTTGCCATCGGCAATCCCTTCGGCATCGGCCAGACCGTGACCTCCGGCATCGTCAGCGCGCTCGGCCGCAGCGGACTCTCGGTCGAGGGCTACGAGGATTTCATCCAGACCGACGCCTCGATCAACCCCGGCAATTCGGGTGGAGCGCTGGTCAATCTGCGCGGCGAACTGATCGGCATCAACACCGCGATCATCGGCCCTTCGGGCGGCAACGTCGGCATCGGTTTCGCGGTGCCCTCGGCGATGGCACGAGCGGTGATGGACCAGATCGTGCGCCACGGCGAAGTGCGCCGCGGGCGTCTCGGCATCGAGATGGCTGACGTCACGCCCGAAGTGCAGCGCCGCCTGCGCCTGCCCAGCCTCGACGGCGCGCTGATCGCGGAGGTCGACAGCGGATCGCCGGCCGAGAAAGCCGGCCTGCGCAAGGGCGACGTGGTCACTGCACTGAACGGCCGGCCGGTGCGCGGCTGGAGCGACCTGCGCGTGCGGCTGGGCCTCACGCCGGTAGGCGACGAAATCGAATTCACCGTTGTTCGCGAAAGCGGCACGCAGCGCATTCGCGCCCGGGTCGCACCGCTGCAGGCAGCCGGTAGCGGCGAACCGCGACCGGTGGCGCAGCTGCCGGGGCTGCGGGTGGTCGAGATCGAGCGCGGCAGCCCGCTGTTCGAGCGCCTGCGCGGCGGCGGCCTGGTGGTGGCCGCGGTGGATCCCGGCAGCCGTGCGCTGCAGGCGGGCTTCCGCCCCGGCGACATCATCTATGCAGTGAACAGCCGCCGGGTGCAGACGGTGGCCGAATTCCAGGGATTGCTGAGCGGGTCGAAACGCGGTTACGCGGTCAGCCTGCTTCGCGGCGACTTCAGCCTGACCATCATCCTGCGCTGAAAGGCTGCTGCGCGCCGCGAAGCAAGTCCTCTTGGGGGGCGCCGCGAAGCAAGTCCTCTTGGGGGGCGCCGCGAAGCAAGTCCTCCCGGGGGACAACACGAAGGCTTCGTCACGCGATGCCCGGGAATCTCGCCTGTCAAATCGGATATGTCCCGATTGCTGTGCTGCGTGCTCCCCGCCCTCGTGCCGCTCGCGACGCCTTTTTTCTCGCCATGCTTTTCCAACTACGTCTTTTGACCGGGTTTTGCTTCTATCCCCGGCCGCGGCGTACCAGCCAGCCGCCGACGCCGAGCAGCGCGGAATTGGCCAGCCACACCGGCGCATAACCGAAAGCCGTGCCGACGCTTCCGAACAGCAGCGGAATCACCAGGTGGGTCAGATTGTTGACGGTGACACGCAAACCGGCGGCTTCGGAAGCGCGGCCCTTTGGGGCGAGCGAATAAATCAGCGACATCGACATCGGCTGGCCACAGCCGACGCCCAGTCCGAGCAGGAAGGCCACCATGCACAGCGCCACCGGGCTGTCGAACAGCGGAAACAGCGTGAATGCACCGGCGGCGACGAATATCGCGTAGATCAGGATCTGCGCTTCGCTGGTCCGGCGCAGCAGCAGCGGCAGCGCGGCACGGATGACGAAGGTCGCCAGGGCAAATGCACCGAGGATGATGCCGATTGCCGAGGCCGACAGGCCGATGCCATGCCCGTACACCGGCAGGTAGAAGTTGAACAGGTCCCAGCCCGCGGATATGAAGCCGCTGGCAATGAAGGTGTTGCGCAGCTGTGGCGCGCGCCATAGCTCCAGCGCTCCGCCGCTGGCGGGATCGGCAGCGCTTTTCGTTCCGCCCGGCAGGAAACCCGCCTTCAGCCACAGCATCAGCACCGGAATGACCGTACACGAAGCGAGAATCATGAAGGCCTTCAGATGCCCCAGGTAATCGATGGCGAAACCGGCGACCAGCGGGCCGATGAACCCCGCGCCGGAAAAGCCGAGGCTGACCAGTGCGTAGTTGCGTGAACGGTGCTGGGTGCCGCCGATGCCGCCGGCGACACCGGTCACGGTGACGAAAAAGAAATGGAAGGAGGAGCCGAGCAGCAGCGCGACCACATAAAGCATGCCCAGCGTCGGCCAGGCCACTGCCAGCAGCAGCCCGATGCCGAGACCGGCACTGCCGAGCAGCATCGGCAGACGTGCACCGACGCGGTCAGCCAGCCGCCCGATGGCGATGGCAAACAGCATCGGGCACAGTGCGTAGAGCGCCATCAGGATGCCGACCTGCATCTGGGTCGCGCCGGACTCCAGCGCGAACAGCGACACCACCACGCGGCTGCCGCCGAAGGCGACGTGATTCAGGACTATGAGTACCAGGGTGAGATAGATGGCCATCGGCGGTGTCGATGGTATCACCGGCACCGGCGCAGCCCGCGCCGCATTCCACACTGTAATCAGCGAAAAGCGTGTTTCAGCAGCAGGCTTCCGCGCGCACTTTTGCGGAAGGCTCAGTCGGTCCGCATGATGGTGTTCAGCCGCGCAGCAGGTGCAGTGAAAACAACGCCTCGCCATCCACCCACACATTCTCGGCGGTATAGCCCGCAGACTGTGCGAGCTGCCGGAACTCGGCGACCGAATACTTGCAGGAGTTCTCGGTGTGCAGGCGCTCACCGGCGGCGAAGGCAAAGCGGCGTCCGCCGACATTGACGGTCTGCGCGGCCAGGCTCTCGAGGTGCATCTCGATGCGCCCGGCGGCAGCGTCGTAGAACGCGACATGGCGAAAACGCCCGAGATCAAAATCCGCGCCCAGCTCGCGGTTGATCCGCCGCAGCAGGTTGAGGTTGAACTCCGCGGTGACTCCCCGGGCATCGTTATAGGCCGCATGCAGCCGCTGGGGGTCCTTTTTCAGGTCGACACCGACCAGCATCGCGCCGCCGGGACCGGCAAGGCTGCGCGCGCGCCGCAGGAATTCGAGTGCTTCGGCCGGCGTCAGGTTGCCGATGGTCGAACCGGGAAAATAGATCAGGCGCCGCGCGGTGATGCCGTCGAGCGCAGGCACCGCCAGCGGGCGCATGTAGTCGCCGCAGACGGCGATCACCGGCAGCTCCGGAAACGCCTCCGCGATCCGCGCTGCCGCGGCCCTCAGGGCAGCGGCAGAAATATCGACGGGCACATAGGCCGCTGGGGCAAGGGCGCGCAGCAACAGGCCGGTCTTGAGGCTCGCGCCACTGCCAAACTCGATCAGCAGGCAACCCGCGCCGACGGCAGCTGCAATCCTCGTCGCGCAGTCACGCGTCAGCGCAAGCTCGGTGCGGGTCGGATAATACTCGGGCAGTTCGCAGATCGCCTCGAACAGCTCGCTGCCGCGGGCATCGTAGAAGTACTTCGGCGAAATCGCCTTGGGCTTCCTGTCCAGCCCGCAGAGCACATCATCCAGAAAGGAACCGACAGGCGGCTGCAGGTCGACAAAAGTCGGCGCGGACATGACAGCGGCCTGCCGGGAAACAGCCCGGCTCAGCCCGAGGTGTTCGAGGCGTAGCGCGTTTCCATCCAGCGCTTGATGCGGTTGGCATCGCCGATGCGCGTCAGCTTGCCCCAGGAATCAAGCAGCACGATGATCACCGGCTTGCCGGCGATCTCCGCCTGCATCACCAGGCAGCGTCCGGCCTCGGAAATGTAGCCGGTCTTGGACAGGCCGATCTGCCAATCCGGGTTGTTCACGAGGCGGTTGGAGTTGCGATAAGTCATGACCCGGCCGTTGGATACACGCACCGAGGTGCCGGTATCGGTCGTGAATTCGCGAATCAGCGGGTAGCCATGCGCCGCGGCAACCAGTTTGGTCAGATCCCGTGCGGTCGACACATTGTCGCTGGACAGTCCGGTGCCGTCGACGAAGCGGCTGCGCCACATGCCGAGCTCCATCGCCTTCTGGTTCATCGCGGCAACAAAGCCGGCGGTGCCGCCCGGATAAACCCTGGTCAGTGCCTCGGCCGCACGGTTCTCCGAAGCCATCAGGGCAAGCTGCATCAGTTCGCGGCGGGTCAACACCGTGCCTATGCGCAACCGCGAACGGGTGCCCTTGATCAGGTCCTTGTCGGCCTCGGTAATGGCGATTTTCTCGTTCAGCGGAAGGCCGGCATCGAGGACCACCATCGCGGTCATCAGCTTGGTGATCGAGGCAATCGGCACCACGCTGTCGGTGTTCTTGGAAAACAACGGCCTCCCGCCGGTCTGGTCGATGACCAGCGCCGCAGAAGACTTCAAATCCGGCGCGGCATCACGGCCGGCAACAGCCGCCTTGACCTTGTGCTGGGCGCGATCACGGGCTTCGGCGACTGCGGGCGATGCCGCCAAAGCCGCAATCAGAATAGTGGCCAGCCATTGCATCGGCGACATGCCTCCCTGTGGATGCCGGTGATTCGAATCAAATTTCCCAGTAAAAATACAGCTTTACACCTGTTTTTTCAACAAGTTTGGCGGGAGCCGCCCAATCCTGCGTCAGTGCCGGCGGGAGTCATGGGGCAAAAAAAACTCCGCCCGGGACAAAGTGGGTAGTCCCGGCGGAGCTTAAAGAGGCCCTACAGATCGCCCGCTCAGCACAGGTCACTGCAGTTACCGGGCCTCCGAGGAGGAAAAACCAGAAACACCAACAAAGCATCGCAAAATCGATTCGCGGACCATTTCAGACAGCGACACCGGGTTTCGCAAGGTTCATTGCGACGATAAGCGCCCACGCTTACAGCAAGCTTACGAACGCCTTGTGATAACCCGGGCCGGGAGCCAGTATCATGTCCTCCGGATTCCACTTTGCGGCTACCCGGCTCCGCCATGCGCCTGCTGATCATCGAAGACCACCCGATACTGGCCGATGGCCTGATTACCGCTCTGAAAAGCGCAGACTATGCGGTTGACCACGCCGCCTCCGGCGAGCGCGCCGATCACATGCTGGCGGCACAGCATTACGATGCAGTCATCCTCGACATCGGCCTGCCCGGACTGGATGGCTATGAAGTGCTGCGCCGGATGCGGCGTCGCGGCTCCAAGACACCGGTGCTGATGCTGACGGCGCGCGATGCGCTGGAGGACAGGGTCAAGGGGCTGGACCTCGGCGCCGACGACTATCTGACCAAGCCCTACGACCTGCCGGAGCTCGAGGCCCGAGTACGGGCGCTGATCCGTCGCGGCCAGTCAGGCGGTGGCGCCGAACTCGCCCACGGTCCGCTGGTGCTGGACACCGCGGGGCGACGCGCCACCATCAGGGGCGCCCCCCTCGAGCTCTCGGCGCGCGAGTTCGGCGTGCTGGAGGTGCTGATGCTGCGCGCCGGCCGCGTAGTCAGCAAGGAACAGCTTGCGGAGCAGCTCTACGGCTGGGGCGAGGAAGTCGGCGCCAACGCGATCGAGGTCTGCGTACACCGCCTGCGCAAGAAGCTCGAGCCTGCCGCGGTCAATGTGCGGACCATTCGCGGCCTGGGCTATCTGCTCGACAAGGCGACACATGACTAGGATCTGCGCTGCCCGCCGCCCTGCCGCCCCGGCCATGATTCGTCGATGCTTCACGGGTGTCCTGATGCACCCGGCAGGTTTCTGAGATGGATGCAAGGCCGCGCACTCTGCGCAGGCGGCTGCTGCTGTGGGTCAGCATCCCGCTCATTGCACTGTGGATCATCAGCACGCTGGTGGATCACGGCGTCGCCAAGGGTTTCGTCAATCTCAACTACGATCGCGCGCTGCTCGACACGGCGCTCGATCTCGGTCGCAACGTGCGTGAATCCGGCAACCAGCTCTACCTCGACCTGCCGCAACCGGTGATCGACATGCTGATATCCGGCCAGCATGGACGTTTCTACTACCGTGCCAACGGGCCTGACGGGGCGTACATCACCGGCGACCCCGATCTGCCTGATCCCCCGGAGGACGCGCAGGTGGATCGGGTCACCTACTACGATGCGGTCTACCGGAAAACACCCATCCGCGCAGTGGCGCTGCGGGTACCGGTGCGAGCCGGCTCGGGCAAGGGGGCAATCCTGATCCAGGTCGCGGAGCGCTCGAAGCTGCGCGAGGAGTCCGCACGGCAGATCATGATCCGGATGATGATTCCCCAGGGCATTCTCGTGCTGCTGTCGACGCTGACCATCTGGTTCGGTCTCGGTCTCGGCCTGCGCGCGCTGACGGCCGTACGCCGCGAAATCGAAAACCGCTCCCACGTCGACCTGAGTCCGCTCGACGAAGCGGCGGCACCGGTCGAAGTGCGTCCTCTGGTGCGCGCGATGAACGGACTGCTGGCGCGACTGAGTGCGGCCCTGGCTGCCCAGCAGCGCTTCATCGCCGATGCCGCGCACCAGCTGCGCACACCGGTCGCCGCCCTCAAGACCCAGGCCGAACTGGCCGCGCGCCAGGCGCGTGACGGCGAACTGTCGACAACACTGCAGCAGCTGCATACGGCAGCCGACCATGCGGCCCGCCTCGTCAACCAGCTCCTGAGCATGGCCCGCGCCGAACCGGGTTCGCACCGCAGCGTGATGCGCCAGCCGGTCGACCTGTCAGCGCTCGCCGGGGAGGCGACCGGAGAATGGGTGCCGCGCGCACTCGCCCGCAACGTTGACCTCGGTTTCGATGGCGGCCCGGCCGGTTCAACCATCAACGCCGATCCCTTCCTGATCCGCGAACTGCTGGGCAACCTCGTCGACAATGCGATCCGGCATACGCCGCCCGGCGGACATGTCACCGTGCGCGTGCGCGGCGAAAACGGGAACACGGTTCTCGAAGTCGAGGACGACGGAGCGGGCATTCCCGCGGGAGAGAGGGAAAAGGTGTTCGAGCGTTTCTACCGCCTGCCCGGGGGCTCGCCCGAAGGCTGCGGCCTCGGGCTGGCCATCGTCCGCGAAATCGCGCAGGGACACGGTGCGCAGGTCTCCGCCCATACCGGCGTCAGCGGCCGCGGCACCCGGATGATCGTCAGCTTCCCGCAACCGGGCTGAGCTCGCCCGGACCGCGCCGCGCCGCCGCCTGTTTTTCCTGCTGCTGCAGCGCCCACATCTGCGCGTAGGAACCGCCCCGCGCCAGCAATGCAGCATGGCGGCCGCGTTCGACGATACGTCCCTGGTCCAGGACCAGGATTTCGTCGGCATCCATCACCGTCGACAGGCGATGCGCAATGACCAGCGTGGTGCGGCCCTGGGCAATCGCATTGAGTTCCTGCTGTATCGCCTGCTCGGTGCGCGAATCGAGTGCGGAGGTGGCTTCATCGAAGATCATGATGCGCGGGTTTTTCAGGATCGCGCGCGCGATCGCGACCCGCTGCTTTTCACCGCCGGACAGCTTGAGCCCGCGCTCGCCAACCATCGAGTCGTAGCCATCGGGCAGTCCGCTGATGAAGTCGTGGATGTGGGCGGCCCGGGCTGCGGCGACCACTTCCTCCCGGGTGGCCGAGGGTCGGCCGTACTGGATGTTGTAATGGATGCTGTCGTTGAACAGCACGGTATCCTGCGGCACGATCGCGATGGCCGCACGCAGACTGGTCTGCCGCAGTCCGCGGATGTCGGCGCCATTGATGCGTATCACGCCGCCGGTGACGTCGTAGAAACGGTAGAGCAGCCGTGCCAGAGTCGACTTGCCGGCACCGCTGGCGCCAACCACGGCGACTTTCGCCGCCGGCGGAATCTCGAAGCTCATGCCGTGCAGGATCTGCCGCCGCGGGTCATAGCCGAAATCAACGTCCTCGAAACGCACTGTCGCCGGCCCCTCCGGCACGTCCTGCGCGTCGGGCGCGTCGTCGACCTCGCGGTGTTCCTCGAGCAGTCCGAACATGCGCTCCATGTCGATCATCGCCTGCTTGATCTCGCGGTAGGCCATGCCGAGGAAATTGAGCGGGATGTAGAGCTGGATCAACAGGCCGTTGACCAGCACCAGGTCGCCCAGCGACAGTTCCCGCGCAACCACGCCCTGGGCGCAGAGGATCATCAGCAGGGTGGCCGCCACCGCGATGATCGCCGCCTGGCCGACGTTGAGCAGGCCGAGCGAGGCCTCATTGCGCACCGCCATCACCTCGTAACGCTGCAGGCTTTCGTCGTAACGCCTGGCCTCGTAATCCTCGTTGTTGAAGTACTTGACCGTCTCGTAGTTGAGCAGGCTGTCCACCGCACGCGTGTTGGCATGAGAATCGAGCTCGTTGGCCCTCTTGCGGATAGCCGTACGCCACTCGGTGATGCCGATGGTGAAGGCGATGTAGACGACCACCGCGGCAAAGGTCACCGCGACAAAGCGCCAGTCGAATTTCGCGAACAGCACCGCGGCGACGAGCGTGAATTCGAGCACCACCGGGATGATCGAGAACAGCATGAACGACAGCAGCGTGGAGATGCCCCGCGTGCCGCGCTCGATGTCACGCGACATGCCGCCGGTCTGGCGGTCGAGGTGAAAACGCAGTGACAGCGCATGGAGGTGGCGAAAGACCGCCAGCGCGATGCGCCGCGTCGCACGCTGTGTGACCGGCACGAACACCACGTCGCGCAGCTCCGCAAACAGCACGGTCGCGAGGCGCAGTGCGCCGTAGGCAACGAGCAGCGCCAGCGGCAGCACCAGCACCGCCTTCTGCGAGTCGAGGCCGTCGACGATGTCCTTGAGCACCAGCGGCACGCCGACATTGGCCACCTTCGCTGCCACCAGGAACAGCAGGGCGAGCACCACCCGCCATTTGTATTCCCAGAGATAGGGCAGCAGCATCGGCACCACGCGCCAGTCGCGGCCACTGTGCCGTTCAGCCTCCCGCGCCTGCCCGGCGCGGCGGGCAAGCTCAGCCGTCATCGCGATGCCGCCATTCAAAAAACATTAAATTACTCAATATAAACAAATAGTTAAGACAAATCGGCGGCGGGTATGCAGAAGCCTCCACGGTCACCGCGAAGCGCGGGGCGCGCAATTATCGCTCACCCGGAGGTGCGCTGCCCTGCCAGCCGTCTCATTCCGGCAGATGCTCGAGCTGCGCGGTCAGCGGCGCGTGATCGGAAATCCGCCCCCAGCGCCCGCCGTGGTGAACGCGCACCTCGCGCACGGCAAAACCGCGGACATAAATGCGGTCCAGGCGCAGTAGCGGCAACATCGCCGGAAAGCTGCGTGCCGGCACCCCGCCCTTCAGTTCGAACACCTCGTGCATGTTCAGCGGCAGCGCCAGTTCCTGGGTCGCGCGATGACGCCAGTACCAGTCATTGAAATCCCCTGCAACGATCAGCGGTGCGCCGGAAGGCACCAGCCGCTCGATGCGCTGGCGCAGCCGCTCCAGCTGCAGGCCGCGGCCGCGCGCCGTCAGCGCAAGATGCACACAGACGCAATGCAGGGGAAGCGGCCAGCCGGGCACCGCGATTTCACAGTGCAGCAGACCGCGGCGCTCGAAGCGATGGGCCGACACGTCCTCGTTGTCCCAGCGCGTGATCGGATAACGCGACAGCACGGCATTGCCATGATGGCCGGCGTCGTAGACGGCATTCTTGCCATAGGCATGGCTGTGCCAGAGGCTGTCGGCAAGGTATTCGTACTGTGACTGCGCCGGCCAGTCGCGGTGGCGCGCGGCATGCAAGGCATGCGCGCCGACCACCTCCTGCAGGAACACGAGATCGGTGCCGAGCAGGCGCAGCTGCTCGCGCAGGACATGCACGGTCGGACGTCGCGCAAACAGCGGCGTGACCGAGAACCCCTTGTGGATGTTGTAGGTCGCGACGCTCAGCTGCAGCGGCGCGGCGCTCACCTGGCGCTCAGGAGACAGACAACATGCGTTCCAGCGCAATGCGCGCCAGTTCCGCCTCGTATGCCGGCACCTTGATCGGGTTAACCACCTTGCCGGCGACGAGGTTTTCCAGCGACCACGCCAGGTGCTGCGGATCAATGCGCTGCATCGTCGAACACATGCACACCGTGGGCGCCATGAACTGCACCGACTTGCCCTGCGGGCCGAATTCCTCGGCGATGCGGTTGACGAGATTCAGCTCGGTGCCGACCAGCCAGCGCGAGCCCGGGTGGCTCGCGGCGATGGTCTTGATGATGTAGTCGGTGGAGCCTACATAGTCCGACAGCTTGCAGACCTCGAAATTGCACTCGGGATGGCTGATCACCAGCCCGCCCGGGTGCTGCTGGCGCCAGCGCAGGATGTGCTGGGCCTGGAACATCTGGTGCACCGAGCAGTGCCCCTTCCACAGCAGGACCTTGGCCATCTTGATCTGCTGTGGCGTGAGCCCGCCCATGGGTTCGTCGGGATCCCAGACCAGCATCTCGGACAGCGGAATGTCCATCAGATAGCCGGTCCAGCGGCCAAGATGCTGGTCGGGGAAGAACAGCACCTTCTCGCGGCGGTTGAAAGCCCACTGCAGGATGCCGCGCGCGTTGGACGAGGTACAGACGATGCCGCCATGTTCGCCGCAGAAAGCCTTCAGGTCGGCGGCGGAATTGATGTAGGTGATCGGGGTGACATGCTCGTCCGGATCGAGCACCTCGGCGAGTTCGCGCCAGGCACGTTCGACCTTGGGCAGGCTGGCCATGTCGGCCATCGAGCAGCCGGCGTTCATGTCGGGCAGGATCACCTGCTGCGAGGGACGCGACAGGATGTCGGCGACTTCCGCCATGAAGTGCACGCCGCAGAAAACGATGTATTCGGCATCGGTGCCGGCGGCGAGCTTCGACAGTTGCAGCGAATCACCGGTGAGGTCGGCATGCCGGTAGACGTCGGCCCGTTGGTAGTGATGCCCCAGCAGCACGACGCGCTCGCCCAGCTTCTTCCGCGCAGCAAGTATGCGCTCCTGGCAGGCTTCGTCGGCCAGCGGCTTGAAACCCTCAAATGCGATCGTTTTCGCTTCCATCGTCAGGCCCTTCTCCTGATGCCCAGTACGGGAAAAGTTTCTACATTACAGGATTTTGACAGAAAAACCACCGGAAAAATCCCGCCACGCCCCGGGGTTCATGCGCCGGACTTCAGCCTCGCCGGCAGTTCCCGGATTGCTTCGGCGTTGCTCCATGAAAAAACCCGGTTCGCCGCCTCCCGCCACGGCAGCCAGGCATAGGCCAGGTGTTCGCGCGGCGCCAGCACGACATCCCGGACTGCCGGCAGCGTCAGCCCGAACACATGTTCCGTATTGTGGGTCACTCCGGGTGCGTAGCGACTGCGCCAGTGCGGATAGATTTCGTAACGGTTCTCGCGCTTCCAGTCGACCAGCATGCCGGGGCCGGCAACGATGCCGGTCTCCTCGGCGAGTTCGCGCTGCGCGGTCTGCAGCAATGTTTCGCGCTCGTCATCCATGCTGCCCGTCACTGATTGCCAGAAACCGGGTCGGTCGGCGCGCTCCAGCAGCAGTACCTGCAGGTCCGCCGTGTGCACCAGGACCAGCACCGACACCGGAATCTTGTATTTCATCGCTGCGGCAGTACCGGCAAGTCGTCGTCAGCGAGCACGATGAACACCCGCCCGCGGCGTTTCCAGAACGCCGCTGCAGTAGCGAGGATTTCGAGCAGCACCTCCCGCACACCGGGCGCCAGGGCCGCAACACCGCTGAGGTGCAGCACGCATCCGCCGGTATTCAGCCACGACAGATCCTGCAGGGCATCATTGAGGGCGTCCCAGTTCCCGCCGAAGCTGCCGGGAAAATCCACGGCATCAGCCAGTGCGCGGCAGACCGCTCCGCTGCTGCCGGCGCCGCGCAGGTCGGCAACGGACCATCGCAAGCCGCCTGCCCTCCCGCGCAGCGGACCATCGTCCACGGGTGCGCGATAGACGCCATTGACCGTGGCGGAAAAAGACGGCGGTTTCATTCGACGATGCGCCTGAAGCTGCGGTAATGATCCGCAGTGTAGTAAAACTCGCCGCCATCGACGCAGTGCGCCAGCCACAGCACGCCCGCCGGAGGGTGTCCGGACGGCGCTCGCCGGCGTTCGCAGCCGACGACTATGCGCCTCGCACCGCGATGGCTGAGTCCCGGCGTCTTCACAGTGTACTCGCGGTAGTGGCCGCGCCGCGCCGGGGGCAGAAGCTTCTCGTAATTATTGAAGGTGATGCCGTCGCGATCATGGGGATAGGGGCCGCCCTGCCGGATCAGTTGCAGCGTCTGCCGGGCTTCGGGTGGCAGTTCATGCAGCCGGATCGCGGAAAGGCCACGCGCATCGCCGCGCGCCAGCGCGACGGCGGCCAGTGCGGCGACGGCGATGAACGCCATCCATCGCCAGGCGCGAAACCGGGTCCACGGGAAACGCATGAGTGCCTGCCCGCGATAAACCCCGAACCGTCTACGCGACCGGAGTGGTGTTGCGCAGGCGGATGTGCAGTTCGCGCAACTGGCGCTCGGTTACCGGCGTGGGCGCATCCACCATCAGGTCCTGGCCGCGCTGCGTCTTCGGGAACGCAATCACCTCGCGGATCGATTCCGCGCCTGTCATCAGCGTCACAATGCGGTCAAGACCGAAGGCGATGCCGCCATGCGGCGGCGCGCCGTAGGACAGCGCATCGAGCAGAAAGCCGAACTTGGCCCGCGCATCCTCGGGTGTGATGCCAAGCGCGGCAAACACCTGCGACTGCACTTCGGCACGATGGATCCGCACCGAGCCGCCGCCGATCTCCCAGCCATTGAGCGCCACGTCGTAGGCCTTGGCCAGCACCTGGCCGGGATCGGTGGCCAGCAAACCGACATGTTCGTCCTTGGGCGCGGTGAAGGGATGGTGGGCGGCATTCCAGCGCTGTGCCTCCTCGTCATACTCGAAGGCCGGGAAATCGACGACCCAGCACGGCTTCCAGCCGGCTTCGGCATGGCCCTTCTCGTGGCCGACCCTGACCCGCAAGGCACCGAGCGCATCCCACACCACCTTGCGGCGGTCGGCGCCGAAGAAAATAAGGTCGCCGTTGGCCGCACCGGTGCGCTCGAGAATGCCGGCCAGCACCGGCTGCGGCAGGAACTTTACGATCGGCGACTGCAGCCCCTGTTCGTTGAGCTGGGTGACATCATTGACCTTGATGTAGGCAAGGCCTTTCGCACCGTAGATGCCGACAAAAGCCGTGTACTCGTCGATCTCCTTGCGCGTCAGCGCGGTGCCGCCGGGAACGCGCAGTGCGACCACCTTGCCGTCCTTCTGTGCAATGGCCTGCTTGAACACCTTGAACTCGACCTCGGCCATCAGGTCGCTGAGATCGGTCAGCTCAAGCTTCACGCGCAGGTCCGGCTTGTCAGAGCCGTATTTCGCCATGGCCTCCGCATAGCTCAGCCGCGGAAACACGCCGAGCTCGACGTCCAGCACCTGCTTGAACAGGTGCCGGATCAGGCCCTCCATCAGGTCCTGGATCTCGCGCTCGCCGAGGAATGAGGTTTCGATGTCGATCTGCGTGAACTCGGGCTGGCGGTCGGCGCGCAGGTCTTCGTCGCGGAAACACTTGACGATCTGGTAATAGCGGTCGTAGCCGGCCACCATCAGCAGCTGCTTGAACAGCTGTGGCGACTGCGGCAGCGCGTAGAACTGGCCGTCGTGCATGCGCGAGGGCACCAGGAACTCGCGCGCACCCTCGGGCGTCGACTTGTAGAGCATCGGCGTTTCGATGTCGACGAAGCCGTTGTCGTCGAGGTAGTTTCGGATCGCACGTGCGGCGCGGTGGCGCAACCGCAGATGGCCCTGCATTTGCGGACGGCGCAGATCGAGGAAGCGGTACTGAAGGCGCACGTTCTCCGACAACTGTTCGTCGTCCATCATGAAGGGCGGCGTCTGCGAAGGATTGAGCACTTCCAGCGTCGTCGCCAGCACTTCGATCTCGCCGCTGATCAGGTTGGCATTGACGGTGCCGGCGGGCCGCTCGCGGACCTTGCCCTCGACACGGATCACGAACTCGTTGCGCAGGCTGTCGGCAACGGCGAAGGTTTCCGCGCGGTCTGGATCGCAGACGATCTGCACCAGTCCCTCGCGGTCGCGCAGGTCGATGAAAATGACGCCGCCATGATCGCGGCGACGGTGTACCCAGCCGCAGAGGCTCACGGTCTGGCCGAGGAGTTTGCGGTCGACCAACCCGCAGTAATGGCTGCGCATAGACATAAGTTATTGATGTTAAATGATTATATTTTCTGTTCCGGCGCGGGCACAACAACGCCGTTGCCGTTCACGGTGACCGGCGCCACCACACCCATCGAAACGATGTACTTGAATGCGGCATCCACCGACATGTCGAGCTCGATCACGTCTTCGCGCCGCACGTAAAAATAAAAACCGTTGACCGGGCTGGGTGTCGTCGGAATGAACACGGCGACATAATCCTCGGGCAGGCGCACACCCACCTCGACGGGCACATTGGTCTGGAATGCCAGCGACCAGGCCTGCGGATGCGGATAACGCACCAGCAGCACCTTGCGGAACGCATGGCCGGTCCCGGAAAACAGCGTATCGCTGACCTGCTTGACGCTGTTGTAAATGGTGTTCACGACCGGGATGCGTGCGAGGATGCCCTCCCAGAACAGCACCAGGCGCTGGCCGATGATGTTCGCCGCCAGCACACCGGTGGACAGCACGATCAGCAGTGTCAGGATCACGCCCAGGCCGGGCACATGAACGCCGAGCCAGTTCTCCGTGAGCAGCGCCTCCGGCAGCAGCTGCAGGCTCTGGTCCATCATGCCGACGAGCAGGTTGAGCACCCACAGCGTGATCACCAGCGGCACCCAGATCAGCAGGCCGGTGATGAAATAGCTTTTGATGGAAGTGTTCTTGAACATGGATCTTCAGGCAGTACGCGGCGTGCCCGGCAACTTGCCGGGCACACGCATCCGGACAGAGGCGGCCACCGGCGCTCAGTCGCCGGCGCGATCAGCGAGCGTCAGTTGCAGGCGGGACAGGCTCCGGCGCCGCAGGCGGCCTCGGCCTTGGATTCGTCTTTCTTGGCACTGTCTCCGGATTTTGCGGCATCGGCGGGCGGCTTGCTGCCCTTGTCGCGAAAATCGGTTGCGTACCAGCCGCTGCCCTTCAACTGGAAACCGGCAGCGGTCACCATCTTGCTGAGCGTGTTCTTGCGGCACTCCGGACATTCGGTCAGCGGTGCATCGCTGATGCGTTGCAGGAATTCCTTCTGGAACCCGCACGCCTCGCATCGATACTCGTAAATCGGCATGGCGCACTCCAAAAATCGTAAAAAAGCATTATACCTGAGACGGTTACGGACTTTCCCGGGCTGATATGCGGGCGACCGCAGCAGGATTTCAAGCCCCCGCTTGGCACCCGCAGCGGTATCGACTGCCCGCGCTTCCGCCCATCCGCAGGATCTCCCCTATAATCAAGGGGTTGCCACACCGCCGTCGGACCCTCAGGCCTGCTCCGCCAGCACCCCATCGCGAACACATGAAAACCACAGTCCCGCGCAGCCAACAGCTAGTCGAACGCGCCCGCGCTCCGGGCCCCGCCCGCACCGCCGTGGTCTACCCCTGCAGCGCACCCGCTCTGGCCGGCGCGCTGGAAGCGGCAGCAGCAGGACTGATCCTGCCACTGCTGGTCGGGCCGCGGGAACCAATCATCCGGATCGCGGGGGAGTCAGAGCTGGACATTTCGGGGTGCGTAATCGAAGACGCGGCCGACGCCCATGCCAGCGCGCGGCGCGCGGCGGAAATGGCCCGCGACGGCGAAGCCCTGATGCTGATGAAAGGCAGCCTGCATACCGACGAACTGATGGCTGTTGTCGTCGCGCGCGATGCCGGCCTGCGTACCGAACGCCGGATCAGCCATGTCTTCGTGATGGATGTCCCGGCACACGACCGCCTGCTGCTGATCAGCGACGCCGCGGTCAACATCGCGCCCGGCCTCGAGGCCAAGCGCCACATCACCCAGAACGCCATCGAGGTCGCGCACGCACTGGGCATCGAGCTGCCCCATGTCGCGGTGCTGTCCGCCGTGGAAACCGTCAATCCCGCCATCCCCTCCAGCGAGCACGCCGCCGCGTTGCGCGAAATGGCAAAAGACGGCCGCATCACCGGCGGCATCGTCGACGGCCCGCTGGCCTTCGACAACATGTTTTCCGCCGAGGCAGCTCGCATCAAGGGCATTTCGTCGCCGGTCAGCGGCACCACGGACATCCTGGTGATGCCGGGACTGGAAGCCGGAAATATTCTCTACAAGTCGCTGGTTTACGTCAGCGGCGCGGTGGCAGCGGGTGTCGTCATGGGCGCGCGGGTGCCGGTCATCCTGACCAGCCGCGCCGACTCTGCGCACAGCCGCATCGCGTCGGCGGCTGTCGCCTGCCTGGTCGCGCGCTCCCGCTCAATGCAGGAGTGACTGCCTTCGGAGTGGCTGCTGCGACCGTTCAGAACGGGATATCGTCGTCCATGTCGTCGAAGCTGCCGCCGCTTTTCTTCGCCGGTGCCTTGCTGCCGCCCGACGACGAAGGCGCTTCGCGCATGCCGCCGCCATCTCCACCTGAACTGCCACCGCCACGGCTGCCCAGCAACTGCATGCGGTCAGCCACGATCTCCGTCGAATAACGGTCCTGTCCTTCCTTGTCCTGCCACTTGCGGGTGCGGATGCGGCCTTCGATGTAGACGGGAGAGCCCTTTTTCAGATACTCGCCGGCCACTTCGGCCTGCCGGCCGAAGAATGATATGCGATGCCACTCGGTATGCTCCTGCTTGTCGCCGCTCTTCTTGTCCTTCCAGGACTCGGTGGTGGCGACGGTGATGTTCGTTACGGCATCTCCGCTGGGCAGGTAGCGTGTCTCGGGATCCTTGCCGAGATTGCCGATCAGAATGACCTTGTTTACCGATGCCATGTCAGGGTTCCTTTTTCAGATTTTCGATGCCGCCGGCGCATGTCCACATCAACGCGCCCGCCGGCCGTCCGTTTACGCCGCGGTCGATGCCCGCGGCACGCGCATGCCCAGCGCGAGTATAAGCCAGATCAGCAGCAGCCCAGCATCCAGCACGACCACTCCGGTCATACCCCAGTGCTTGTAGATGAACCCGCCGGCGGCCGCCCCGAGAAAGGTGCCGAAAAACTGGATCGTGCTGTAGAGGCCGATTGCGGTGCCCTTGGCATGGGCCGGCGCAAGCCGCGTCGTCAGTGTCGGCAGCATCGCCTCCAGCACATTGAAGGGCACGAAAAACAGCAGCAAAAACAGCGACAGCAGCAGGACGTTCGAGGTCAGCCAGGGCAGCGCGAGATGGCCGGCGAGCAGCAATGCAACGGCAATGATGAACCAGCGCCGCAGCAACAGCGGATTCCCGGCCTGCATCACCGGTGGCAGCATCAGCACGAAGGAACCGATCATCACCGGGAGATAAACCTTCCAGTGTTCGGCCAGCGGCAGGCCGGCGTCGCGCAGACTGAAAGGCACCACGATGAACAGCGCCATCAGCACGGCATGCAGCGCGAAAATGCCCCAGTTCAGCCGCGCCAGCTGCGGATCAGTCAGTACATTCCAGAAATCCTTCAGCGCGCGGCCCGGCACCGGCGGCGCCTGGGGCACGTCGGGAATCAGGCGCCACATGACGACGATGCCCCCAAGTGCGAGCAGCCCGGTGACTGCAAAGATGCCCGGCACGCCGATCACTCGGTCCAGCCAGGGACTGGCAATCAGCGACAGCGCGAATGATGCGCCTATGGTCGATCCGATCATCGCCATCGCCTTGGCACGCTGGCTTTCACGGGTCAGGTCAGCGGTCATCGCAATCACCGCGGCAGAAATCGCCCCTGCCCCCTGCAGTACACGGCCGAGGATCACGACGTAAATGTTCGGCGCCAGCGCGGCGACAAAACTGCCGAGGGCGAAGACCAGCAGTCCGGCATAAACGACCGGCTTGCGCCCGATGCGGTCAGACCACCAGCCGAAAGGGATCTGCAGGATCGCCTGGGTCAGGCCGTAGGCGCCAATGGCGATGCCTACCAGCGTCAGGTCGTTGCCGCCGGGCAGGGACTCCGCATAAATGGCAAATACCGGCAGGATGACAAACATGCCGAGCAGACGCAGCCCGAATATGCCGGACAAACCGATGCTCGCCCGCAATTCCAGCGGGGTCATTTTGGTACTGGAACTGGACGACATGAATTGGGAAGGGGGTCGGGGAACCTGTAAGCAAAGATCTCGGAAGCCCGACTCACGACGGTTGGGCATAACACCGTATGCGCGTATATTAGCAGGTTTACCCTCCGGACCTTCACCGGCAATGGCATGACCGCAAGCAGCACACCACCGAGACTGGTCTCCCTCCCCGCTCCGCAGCAGCGCGATGTACCGCTGCCTGCCGCAGGCCAGATCCGCGTGCGCGGTGCACGCACGCACAACCTGAAGAACATCAGCCTCGATCTGCCACGCGACCGCCTGGTGGTCATCACCGGCCTTTCCGGATCCGGCAAGTCGTCGCTCGCCTTCGACACGCTGTATGCGGAGGGCCAGCGTCGCTACGTCGAATCGTTGTCGGCCTATGCACGGCAGTTCCTGCAGATGATGGAGAAACCGGATGTGGACCTGATCGAGGGCCTGTCGCCGGCAATCGCCATCGAGCAGAAAGCCTCCAGCCACAATCCGCGCTCCACCGTCGGCACGGTCACCGAAATCCACGACTACCTGCGCCTGCTCTACGCGCGCATCGGCGAACCGCATTGTCCGGAGCACGGCACGCTGCTCGACGCGCAATCGGTCTCCCAGATGGTCGATCACGTGCTGCGGATGCCGCAGGACACGCGCCTGATGATCCTCGCGCCGGTGGTCAGCGACCGCAAGGGGGAGCAGTCGGCATTGATCGACGAACTGCGGGCCCAGGGCTTTGTCCGGGTGCGTATCGACGGCAAGGTACTGGACATCGATGCCCTGCCCGCTCTGAAGAAGAATGCGAAGCACTCCATCGACGTGGTGGTCGACCGCATCAAAGTCCGCGCCGAAATCCGGCAGCGCCTCGCCGAGTCCTTCGAGACAGCCCTGCGCCACGGCGGCGGCCGTGCGCTTGCCGTCGACATGGACAGCGGCGTGGAAACCGCCTTTTCCGCGCGACTCGCCTGCCCGGTCTGCAACCGTTCGTCGCCCGAACTGGAACCGCGGCTGTTTTCCTTCAACAACCCCGCGGGCGCCTGTCCGCGATGTGACGGTCTTGGCAGCATCACTTTTTTTGACCCCAGGCGCATCGCCGCATTCCCCGAACTGTCGCTGGCATCCGGTGCGATCAAGGGCTGGGACCGCCGCAACCAGTTCTATTTCCAGATGCTGCAGGGACTCGCAGAGCACTACGGCTTCGATATCGAGGCGCCGTTCGGTGAACTGCCGGAGCAGGTGCGCGAGGCCGTACTCCATGGTTCGGGCAAAACGCCGATCCGCTTCACCTACACCGGCGAACGCGGCCGGACCTACGTGCGCGAGCACCCTTTCGAGGGCGTGATCACCAACCTCGAGCGGCGACACCGCGAAACCGATTCGCCGGTGGTACGCGACGAACTGGCGAAATACCTGAACACCCAGACCTGTCCCGACTGCAAGGGCACCCGGTTGCGTGTCGAAGCAAGAAACGTGATGGTTTCGGGCCAGCCGATCTACGCCATATCGGCGCTGCAGCTCGGCGACGCACTGCGCTTCTTCGAACAGCTGTCGTTGTCTGGGGCGAAACAGGCCATCGCCGAAAAGATTGCCGGCGAAATCCGCAGCCGCCTGCGCTTTCTCGTTGATGTCGGACTCGATTACCTTTCACTGGACCGCTCGGCGGACACACTGTCCGGCGGCGAGGCGCAACGCATCCGGCTTGCCAGCCAGATCGGGTCCGGACTGACCGGCGTGATGTACGTGCTCGACGAGCCGTCAATCGGGCTGCACCAGCGCGACAACACCCGCCTGCTTGGCATGCTCAGGCGCCTGCGCGACATCGGCAACTCGGTCATCGTCGTGGAACACGATCAGGACGCCATCATGAGCGCGGACCATGTCGTCGACATGGGCCTGGGCGCCGGCGAGCATGGCGGCAACGTGATCGCGCAGGGCACGCCGGCGGAGATCAGCGCCAGCGCCGACTCGCTGACCGGCCAGTACCTGTCCGGACGGCGGCGCATAGACGTGCCGGCGTTGCGCCATCGCGCAAACCCCCAGAAACAGCTGCTGATTCGCGGCGCTTCCGGCAACAACCTGAAAAGCGTCGACGTCAACATCCCGGTGGGCCTGCTCACCTGCGTCACCGGCGTATCCGGTTCCGGCAAGTCGACACTGGTCAACGACACGCTGTACCTGTCGGTGGCGCGGGAGCTGCACGGCAGCAACGTCGAACCGGCGCCATGCACGACCATCGAAGGCATCGAGTTTTTCGACAAGGTTGTCAACGTCGACCAGAGCCCGATAGGCCGCACGCCGCGCTCCAATCCGGCCACCTATACGGGGCTGTTCACTCCGATACGCGATCTTTTCGCGGGTGTGCCGGAAGCGCGGGCACGCGGCTATGGCGCAGGGCGCTTCTCCTTCAATGTCAAGGGCGGGCGCTGCGAGTCCTGCCAGGGTGACGGTGTGCTGAAGGTGGAAATGCATTTCCTGCCGGACGTATACGTGCCCTGTGATGTCTGCAACGGCATGCGTTACAACCGCGAAACCCTCGATATCCGCTACAAGGGCAGAACCGTGCACGAGGTGCTGGGCATGACCGTGGAGCAGGCCCTCGAGTTTTTCTCGGCGGTTCCGGCCATTGCGCGCAAGCTGCAGACGATGATGGATGTCGGACTCGGTTACATCACTCTGGGCCAGAGCGCGACAACGCTTTCGGGCGGCGAAGCACAGCGCGTGAAACTCGCGCTGGAATTGTCCAAGCGCGACACCGGGCGCACGCTGTACATCCTTGACGAGCCTACGACCGGTCTCCATTTCCATGACATCGATCTCCTGCTGCGGGTCCTGCACCGTCTGCGCGACCACGGCAACACCATCGTCGTCATCGAGCACAACCTCGACGTGATCAAGACCGCGGACTGGGTCATCGATCTCGGCCCCGAAGGCGGCGGCGGCGGCGGACGCATCGTTGCCGAGGGCCAGCCGGAAGCCATCGCAGCCTGCGCGGAAAGCCACACCGGCATCCATCTCAAGGCGGTGCTCGCGTGAACATCATGCAGGCCCGCAGCCTGCTGGAAGGCAGTTATGCAGCGGCGCTGACCGCTGCCGACCCGCTGCGCATCGTGCCGGCGCAACTGCCGGTACCGCCCAAGGGCCGGACTCTGGTGGTCGGTGCCGGCAAGGCTGCCGCCGCGATGGCGCTCGCTGTCGAACAGCACTGGCCTGGAGCGGCACCGCTCGAAGGTCTGGTCATCACGCGCTACCGCCATGGCCTGCCGACCGGCCGCATCAAGGTGCTCGAGGCCGGACACCCTGTGCCCGACGCCGCGGGCGAACAGGCCGCCGCCGACATCCTGCGCAGGGTAAAGTCGCTGACCGCTGACGATCTGCTGCTGGTGCTGATCTCCGGCGGCGGATCAAGCCTGCTGTCGCTGCCTGCGGAAGACATCGCGATGGCCGACCTCAAAGACGTCACGCGCCAGCTGCTGCGTTCCGGTGCGCCGATCCAGTCAATGAACATCGTGCGCAAGCATCTGTCGGCAATCCAGGGCGGAAAGCTCGCAGCCGCATCACGGGCGCCCGTGCTGGCGCTGATTGTCTCCGACGTCACCGGTGACGATCCCACGCACATCGCCTCCGGTCCCTGCGCACCGGATCCAAGCACTTATCGGGATGCCATCGGCATTCTCGAGCGCTATGCAGTGAACGCCCCCGTGGCAGTGGCCAAACACCTGGCCCGAGGCGCGAACGGCGACATCGCGGAAACGCCCAAGCCCGGAAATCCGCTGTTCGCGAAAACGGAAAACCGGGTCATCGCCACGGCGCAGCAATCGCTGGAAGCCGCGGCCGCGTTTTTCCGCAGCCAGGGCGTGCAGCCGGCAATACTGGGCGACTCGGTTACCGGCGAGGCGCGGGAGGTTGCAAAGGTCTATGCCGCGCTGGCGCAGCAGGTAAGGCGGCACGCGACGCCCTGGCAACCGCCGGTGGCGCTGATTTCCGGCGGCGAGTGCACAGTCACCGTCCGTGGCGCAGGACGCGGCGGGCGTTGCGCCGAATTCCTGCTGTCGCTGGCACTTGAACTCGAAGGCACGCCGGATATCTCGGCCCTGGCCTGCGATACCGATGGCATCGACGGTTCGGAGGATAATGCCGGCGCCATCCTTGATCCCGCGACGCTGCAACGCGCTCGCAACCGCGGGCTCGATCCCGCAGCCTTGCTCGACAACAATGACGCCTATCGTTTTTTCGAGGATGCTGGCGATCTTGTGATGACAGGCCCCACGCGCACCAACGTCAATGATTACCGGGCAATCTTGGTCAGCTGAGACTGCACAATATAAGTATTTGTTTTTAAACGATTTTTATAAATCCCGGGTAATCCAAAGCGACAAAAAAACCGGGCATCGCCCGGTTTTTTTCGACCAGAAGCGGATCAGGCCGCTGATTCCTGCTTGGCTTCCGCCACTTCCGGACGATCGAGCAGTTCGACATAAGCCATCGGCGCATTGTCGCCCTTGCGGAATCCGAACTTCAGGATGCGCAGGTAGCCGCCGTTGCGCTTGGCGTAGCGCGGTCCAAGCAATTCAAACAGCTTGACCACGTTCTCGCGATCGCGCAGGCGATCGAAGGCGAGCCGGCGATTGGCCAGCGTCGGCTTTTTGCCGAGCGTAATGATCGGTTCAACGACGCGCCGCAGCTCCTTGGCCTTGGGCAGCGTGGTTTTGATCGCCTCATGGCGCAGCAGGGAGTTGGCCATGTTGCGCAGCATCGCGAGGCGATGGCTGCTGGTGCGATTGAGTTTCCTTAAGCCGTGACGATGACGCATGATGCCCTCTTAAACCTTTTCGAGGCCGGCAGGCGGCCAGTTTTCCAGCTTCATCCCCAGCGTGAGTCCGCGGGAGGCCAGCACTTCCTTGATCTCGTTCAGCGACTTGCGGCCCAGGTTCGGGGTCTTCAGCAGTTCGGTCTCGGTCCGCTGGATCAGGTCGCCGATGTAGTAAATGTTTTCCGCTTTCAGGCAGTTGGCCGAGCGAACGGTCAGCTCCAGATCGTCGACCGGGCGCAGCAGCACCGGGTCGATCTGGGTGGCCTTCTTCTCCTCGATCAGCGCCGGCGTGCCCTTGAGGTCGGCAAAGACCGAGAGCTGCTCGACCAGCACGCGGGCCGCGTAACGCACGGCCTCCTCGGGGTCGATCGCGCCATTGGTCTCGATGTCGATGACCAGCTTGTCGAGGTCGGTGCGCTGCTCGACACGGGCCGACTCAACGGCGTAGCTGACACGGCGCACCGGGCTGTAGGATGCATCCAGCATCAGGCCGCCGACGCTGCGGGTATCTTCCGCGCCGCGCCGGGTCACTGCCGCGACATAGCCGCGCCCCTTCTCGACCTTGATCTGGGCGTCAAGCTTGCCGCCCGCCGTCAGGTGTGCAATGACGTGATCGGGGTTGACGATCTCGACGTCGTGCATCGGCTCGATGTCGGCCGCGGTCACCACGCCTTCGCCCGCCTTTTTCAGCGACAGAATGGCTTCGTCGCGGTTATGCAGGCGGAATACGATGCCCTTCAGGTTGAGCAGGATGTCGACCACGTCCTCCTGGACGCCGTCGATGGTGGAATACTCGTGCAAAACGCCGGCAATCTTGACTTCGGTCGCGGCAAAGCCGGGCATCGAAGACAGCAGCGTGCGGCGCAGGGCGTTGCCGAGCGTATGGCCGTAGCCGCGCTCGAACGGTTCCATCGTGACCTTGGCGTGGAACGGCGACACCGCCTGCACATCGATGATCCGAGGCTTGAGAAAAGCGCTGCTGGACATGACTGGTCTACCTCTCGCGGATTATTTCGAGTACAGCTCGACGATGAGCGACTCGTTGATGGTTGACGGCATCTCGGAACGCTGCGGACGCGCCTTGAAAGTGCCCTTCAGCGCTTTCGCATCCACCTCGATCCATTCCGGATAACCGCGCGATTCCGCTGCCTCGGCTGCACCCTTGATGCGCAGTTGCGCCTTGGCGCCCTGGGCAACCTCGACCACGTCGCCGGGACGGCACTGGTACGAGGGTATGTTCACCCGCCTGCCGTTGACGAGAATGCCGTTGTGGCGCACCACCTGCCGGGCTTCCGTGCGCGAAGCGCCGAAACCCATGCGATAGGCCACGCTGTCAAGCCGGCTCTCGAGGTTCTGCAGCAATGCCTCGCCGGTTACGCCCTTGCTGCTCGCGGCATCCTTGTAGGTGCGGCGGAACTGCCCCTCCAGAATGCCGTAAATCCGGCGCACTTTCTGTTTTTCCCGGAGTTGCACGCCGTAACCCGAGAGACGGGTGTTCTTCTGGCCGTGCTGGCCCGGCGGATAGTTGCGACGCTCGATCGCGCACTTGTCCGTGAAGCATTTCTCTCCCTTGAGGAAGAGTTTCTCGCCTTCGCGCCGGCACTGCCGGCACTTTGCATCGAGATTCCTGGCCACTGTGGGATCTCCTTAAATTCTGCGTTTCTTCGGCGGACGGCAGCCGTTGTGCGGCACGGGCGTCACGTCGGAGATGCTGGTGATCTTGAAACCTACGGCATTCAGGGCGCGCACCGCGGACTCGCGTCCCGGTCCCGGCCCCTTGATGAGAACCTCGATGTTCTTGACGCCGCACTCCTGGGCAAGACGACCGGCTTTCTCGGCCGCGATCTGCGCCGCAAACGGCGTCGATTTGCGAGAACCCTTGAAGCCGTTGCTGCCGGAAGTCGCCCACGCCAAGGCATTGCCCTGACGGTCGGTGATGGTAACGATGGTGTTGTTGAACGACGCGTGCACGTGCGCAACGCCTTCGGCGACGTTCTTCTTGACCTTCTTGCGAACCCTGGTGCTTGCCTTAGCCATATATGATCACTCTCGATTACGCGGCGGGCCGCTGGATTTTGATTGCCGCCTTGCGAGGCCCCTTGCGCGTGCGCGCATTGGTGCGGGTACGCTGACCGCGCATCGGCAATCCGGCGCGATGGCGCTTGCCGCGCCAGGTGCCGAGATCCATCAGACGCTTGATGTTCATGGATATTTCACGCCGCAGATCACCCTCGGTCGTGAATCTGGCAACCTGCTCCCGCAGCTTGTCCATGTCCGAATCGGACAGATCCTTGATCTTGGTCGCGGTGTTGATGCCTGCTGCAACGCAGATCGCGCGTGCGCGGCTGCGGCCAATGCCGAAAATCGCCGTCAGCGCGACTTCAGCGTGCTGATGATTTGCTATGTTGACGCCACCTATGCGGGCCATCTGTCACCCCACCGATGAAAAACTCGAAATTATAACTTCTGACACGTTCATGTTCAACGAACGATCAACCCTGGCGCTGCTTGTGGCGCGGATCCTTGCAGATCACGCGAACCACGCCGTTGCGCTTCACAACCTTGCAGTTGCGGCACATGCGTTTTACCGATGCCTGTACTTTCATGTAACACCTCTTTCGCTTGCAGCCTATTTCGCCCGAAACACAATCCTGCCCTTGGTCAGGTCATAGGGTGTCAATTCAACCGTCACCTTGTCTCCGGGAAGAATGCGGATGTAGTGCATGCGCATTTTTCCGGATATATGACCGAGCACAATGTGGCCATTTTCCAGCTTTACCCTAAACGTCGCGTTCGGCAGGGTCTCAACAATCTCGCCCTGCATCTGTATCGTGTCTTCTTTCGCCATTTACCGCGTCGGGAACACACCGCCCTTGAAGTTTGCCTTCTTCAGCAGACTTTCATACTGATGTGACATTACGTAAGCCTGCACTTGAGCCATGAAATCCAGGGTTACCACCACAATGATCAGCAGCGACGTCCCGCCGAAGTAGAACGGCACATTCTTCCAGACGATCAGCAGTTCCGGCACCAGGCAGACCAGCGTGACGTAAATCGCCCCTGCTAGCGTCAGCCGCATCGTCACCTTCTCGACGTAACGCGCGGTCTGCTCACCCGGCCGGATACCCGGGACAAACGCCCCGCTCTTTTTCAGGTTTTCCGCGGTTTCCTTGGGATTGAATACAAGTGCCGTGTAGAAGAAGCAGAAAAATATGATCGCCGCCGCGTAAAACAGTGTGTATATCGGCTGCCCCGGGTGCAGCACCGCGGCGACATTCTTGAGCCAGACCATGCCCTCGTTCTCGCCCAGCCAGCCCGCTATGGTGCCCGGGAACAGGATGATGCTCGATGCGAAGATCGGTGGAATCACGCCCGACATGTTGAGCTTCAGGGGCAGGTGCGAGGACTGCCCGCCATACACCTTGCGGCCGACCTGCCGCTTGGCATAGTTGACAAGGATCTTGCGCTGGCCCTTCTCGACAAAACAGACGAAGGCGGTGACCGCAACCACCAGCACGAAAATGAACAGCACGAACGGGATCGAAAATGCACCGGTCCGCGCAAGTTCCAGCGTGCCGCCGACCGCCTGCGGGAACCCCGAAGCGATGCCGGCGAAGATGATCAGCGAAATCCCGTTGCCGATGCCGCGCTCGGTGATCTGCTCGCCCAGCCACATCAGGAACATGGTGCCGCTGACCAGCGTGATCATCGCGGTCATCCTGAACATCAGGCCCGGATCCACCGCGACCTTCTGCTGTTCAAAAGCTATCGCGATGGCGAGACCCTGGACGATCGCGAGCGCGGCCGTTCCGTAGCGGGTGTACTGCGTGATCTTGCGCCGGCCGGCCTCGCCTTCCTTTTTCAGCGCCTCCAGCGTCGGCGATACCACGGTCATCAGCTGCATGATGATCGATGCCGAGATGTAGGGCATGATGCCCAGCGTGAATATGGAGAATCGCGAAAGTGCGCCTCCGGAGAACATGTTGAACATGTCGAGGATGCCGCCGCGCTGCGAGCGGAACAGTTCCGCAAGCTGCGCCTGGTCGATGCCAGGCACGGGAATGTACGACCCGATGCGAAACACGATCAGCGCACCCACGAGGAACAGCAGGCGACGCTTCAGGTCACCGAACTTTCCTGCCCCCGACATTGCAGCTCCTACGGCCAAACCTAGCTCCCGGCCTTTTCTGCGGGCTGCTCGACGCTGCCCCCCGCCTTCTCTATGGCCGCACGCGCACCCTTGGTGGCAAGCACGCCCTTGAGTTCGACCTTGCGCTGGATTTCGCCGGCAAGAATGACTTTGGCACGGGAAGCCAGGCGCGGCACTGCGCCAGCCTTCTTCAGGGTGGCGAGATCGATAATGTCCGCCGCGATCTTCTGCAGCGTATCGAGCCGGACTTCCGCGGTATCGCCTTCCGTGAGCGACTGGAATCCGCGCTTCGGCAAACGACGATGCAGCGGCATCTGGCCGCCCTCAAAACCGACCTTGTGAAAACCGCCGGCACGCGCTTTCTGGCCCTTGTGGCCGCGTCCCGCTGTTTTGCCGAGTCCGCAGCCAATGCCGCGGCCAACGCGCTTCTTGCTGTGTTTTGCACCAGCAGCCGGCTTGATCTTGTTAAGTTTCATTTATCCCTCGCTACGAACGAGATAGGCCACTTTGTTGAGCATGCCGCGCACCGCGGGCGTGTCAACGAGTTCGACCGAATGATTCAGGCGGCGCAGCCCCAGCCCGCGCACGGAGGCCCGGTGTTCAGGCCGGGTTCCGATCAGGCTGCGGACCAGCGTGACCTTGATGGTCTTGCCCCCAGTTTTAGCTTGCGTGTTGGCCATGATTAACCCAGCAGTTCTTCCACCGATTTGCCGCGCTTGGCGGCGATCTCGGCAGGTGTGTTCATTTCCGTCAGGCCGTTGATGGTCGCCCGCACGATGTTGTACGGATTCGTCGACCCGATGCATTTCGCCAGGATGTTGGCGACGCCCATCACCTCAAGAACCGCTCGAACCGGTCCGCCGGCGATGATGCCGGTACCTTCGGAAGCGGGCTGCATGTAAACCTTCGATGCGCCATGTCGACCCATGACGGCATGCTGCAGGGTTCCATCCTTCAACTGCACCTTGACCATCTTGCGGCGGGCTTCTTCCATGGCTTTCTGCACGGCAACCGGCACTTCGCGCGCCTTGCCCTTGCCCATGCCGATTCCGCCGTCACCGTCGCCAACCACGGTCAGCGCAGCGAATCCCAGCACCCGGCCACCCTTTACGACCTTGGTGACACGGTTGATTGCGACCATTTTCTCGCGCAATCCGTCGCCACGCTCTTCGCCGGTCTGCATCTTTCCTGCTTGCATCTTTGCCATGCGCCGCTCCGTCAGAACTTGAGACCGGCTTCACGCGCCGCTTCCGCGAGCGCCTTCACACGGCCGTGATATTTGTAGCCGGAGCGGTCAAAAGCGACCTTCTCCACACCGGCCTGCTTTGCCCTCTCGGCGATACGCTTGCCGACCACCGCTGCTGCTGCCGCGCTGCCGCCCTTGGGACTTGCCGCCCGCAGTTCCTTTTCCGAGGTCGAGGCGCTCGCGAGCACCTTGGATCCGCTGGCATCAATGACCTGGGCGTAGATGTGGCTGTTGGAGCGGTAGACGGTAAGCCGCACCGCCTTGAGTTCCGCGATCTTGGCCCGCGTGCTCCGCGCACGCCGGATACGTTCTGCTTTTTTCTCAAACATGATCTGTCCGCCTACTTCTTCTTCGTTTCCTTGAGCACGATGCGCTCATCGGCATAACGCACGCCCTTGCCCTTGTATGGCTCCGGCGGCCGGTAATTCCGGACATCTGCAGCCACCTGGCCAACGAGTTGCTTGTCCGCGCCCTTGATGATGATCTCGGTCTGCGTCGGCGTCTCCGCCTTCACACCCTTCGGCAGCTGATGGACCACCGGATGCGAGAAACCGAGGGTCAGGTTCAGCTTGTCACCCTGCGCCTGCGCTCGATAGCCAACCCCAACCAGATTGAGTTTTTTCTCGAAACCCTTGCTGACACCGTGCACCATGTTGGCCACCAGTGCACGCAGGGTCCCGCTGAACGCGTTCGCTTCCCGGGAATCGTCGTTCAGCTTGATCTCTAGATGCTTGTCGATCTTCTCGACACGGACATTCGGCGAAATCGGCTGCTCCAGGGTGCCAAGAGGCCCCTTGACCGAGATTCGGTCGGCAGCGATCGTCACTTCCACCTTTTCCGGCAGTTCCACCGGGCTGTTTCCGACTCTGGACATGGCTGGTCTCTCCGTTACGCCACGATGCAGAGAACTTCGCCGCCGATGCCCATGCCTCGCGCCTTGCGATCGGTCATCACCCCTTTGGAGGTCGAAACGATTGCAACGCCAAGGCCGTTCATCACACGGGGAATGTCACGGCTGGGTTTGTAGATGCGCAGGCCGGGCCGGCTCACGCGCTCGATTTTCTCGATCACCGGGGCACCAGCGTAGTACTTGAGACTGAGCTCAAGTTCCGGCTTTGATGACTCGCCGCGTACGGCAAAGTCATCGATGTAGCCCTCGTCCTTCAGTACCTTGGCGATCGCCACCTTGAGCTTGCTCGAAGGCATCGACACGGACTCCTTTTCCGCCTGCTGTGCATTGCGGATGCGGGTCAGCATGTCGGAAACTGGATCATTCATGCTCATGCAAAATTCTCCTGCGGCCTGTCTTACCAGCTAGCCTTGATTACGCCCGGGATCTCTCCGCGCATGGCAATCTCGCGCAGCTTTCCACGGGCCAGCCCAAACTTGCGATACACGCCACGCGGGCGCCCGGTCAGTGCGCAGCGGTTGCGCAAACGGACGGGGCTCGCGTTGCGAGGCAGCTTCTGCAGCTTCAGGCGGGCCTCGTAACGATCTTCTGGTGCAAGTTTCTGATCATCAACAAGCGCCTGCAGCTCCGCTCGCTTTGCCGCAAATTTCTTCACGGTTTTGCGGCGCTTCTGCTCACGATTGATCAATGCAAGCTTGGACATACGGTTTTCCTCAGTTCCGGAAAGGAAATTTGAACGCCGACAGCAGAGCCCGTGCTTCTTCATCGGTCTTTGCAGTCGTTGAAATCGTGATGTTCAGACCGCGCAACGCATCGATCTTGTCATACTCGATCTCGGGAAAAATGATCTGTTCCTTGACACCCATGTTGTAGTTGCCCCGGCCATCGAAGCTGCGGCCGGAAATGCCGCGGAAATCCCGAACCCGCGGCAAAGCAATGTTGACCAGGCGGTCAAGAAATTCGTACATGCGGGCACCCCGGAGCGTAACTTTGCAACCGACCGGATAGCCTTCGCGGATCTTGAAATTCGCGATTGCCTTGCGCGACTTCGTCACCAGCGGCTTCTGCCCGGCGATCTTGGTCATGTCACCCACCGCGTAGTCCATGATCTTCTTGTCGGCAACAGCCTCACCCACACCCATGTTGAGGACGATTTTCTCGATCCTCGGGACCTGCATCGGGCTGGAATAGCCAAACTTCTTGGTCAACTCGGCGGCAACCTTTTCCTTGTAGAAAACGCCCAGGCGGGCCGGAGCGGCAGGACGATCGGGCTTGCCCTGCTTGGGAGCAGCACTCGCTCCCGCGGCGGCCTTGGGCTCCTTCGCGGCCTTCTTGGCCGGAGCGACCTTCGCCTCCTTGGCGGGCTTTGCTTTCTTGCTGTCTTTATCGGTGCTCATACATCAACCACTTCGCCGTTGGACTTGAAAAAACGGACACGACGCCCGTCCTCCAGTTGCCGGATGCCGATCCGGTCTGCCTTCTTGGTGACAGGATTGAACAAAGCCACATTCGACACGTGGATCGGCATCTCCTTGTCGATGATTCCGCCGGTGGTGCCCTTCGCCGGATTCGGGCGCTGATGCTTTTTCACGCGGTTGATGCCCTCGACGAGCAGATGCTCGTCATCGACAATCCGCAGCACGGTGCCGCGCTTGCTGCGATCACGTCCTGTCAGGACGACAACGTCGTCGCCTTTTCTGATTTTGCGCATATGCGTATACGTCCTCTACAACACTTCCGGAGCCAGGGAAACGATCTTCATGAATCGCTCTGTGCGCAGTTCGCGGGTCACCGGCCCGAAAATCCGGGTGCCGATCGGCTCCAGCTTCTGGTTGAGCAGAACCGCTGCGTTACCGTCGAACTTGAGCAACGAACCATCGTTGCGACGCACGCCCTTCGCGGTGCGCACTACCACCGCGTTATAGACCTCGCCTTTTTTTACCCGTCCGCGGGGAGCCGCGTCCTTGATGCTGACCTTGATTACATCCCCGATGCCGGCGTAACGGCGCTTGGATCCGCCGAGAACCTTGATGCACATGACGGCACGCGCACCCGTATTGTCAGCAACGTCCAGTATGGATTGCATCTGAATCATGATTTTTCCTGCTTGTCTTTATCCCCAACTTGACCCCCACGTGCAGAGAGTCAGTATTGGAGCCCGTTCGGGCATGGTTCGCCAGCTTGAGCCGGCGAAAAATACAGCCTGCTAGTATATTACCTTGCTACTAAAACCGCAAGCACTTAAACGCCGCGCGATTTTTCGACGAGCTTGATGACTCGCCAGGCCTTGGTCTTGGCCAGAGGACGGCACTCTTCTATCAGCACCGTATCGCCCTCGTGATATTCATCGTTGGCGTCGTGCGCGTGATATTTCTTGGAGCGCGTGACAATCTTGCCCAGCAAAGGATGCTTGACCCGCCGCTCGACCAGAACAGTCACCGTCTTGTCCATCTTGTCGCTGACCACCCGTCCGGTCAGCGTACGCTTGTTAGCTTCAGTCATGATCAGCCTTGCCCGTTAAGCCTTGGTTTCCAGCACCGTGCGGACGCGCGCGATGTCACGGCGCACCTTGCGAAGCTGGCTGGTGTTCGACAATTGCTGCGTTGCCTTCTGCATCCGCAGCGAAAACTGCGCCCTGAGCAGAGACTCAAGCTCCTTGCGCAGCTCTTCATGGGTTTTACCCCTCAGTTCGCTAGCCTTCATGGATCACCCTCCCACCAGCCGGTGGACAAAAGTCGTTGCGATGGGGAGCTTTGCCGCCGCAAGGCGGAAAGCCTCCTTGGCGATCACTTCGTTCACGCCGTCCATCTCGTAAAGAACCTTGCCCGGCTGGATTTCGGCGACCCAATACTCGGGATTGCCTTTGCCGTTACCCATGCGGACCTCAGCCGGTTTGCGCGAAATGGGCTTGTCCGGAAAAATGCGAATCCAGATCCGGCCGCCCCGCTTGATATGACGGGTCATGGCGCGGCGAGCTGCCTCGATCTGGCGGGCGGTCAGGCGACCCCGGCCGATGGCCTTGAGGCCGTATTCGCCAAAGCTCACCTTGTTGCCGCGGGTCGCAACGCCGGTGTTCCGGCCCTTTTGCTCCTTGCGGTATTTACGCCTGGCTGGCTGTAGCACGTTTTGCTCCTGTTTTTGCAGTTGTACGGCGCGGCTTGCGGGCTGGCGCCGGCGCGGGTTCTTCCGCCGGGGTTGCCGAAGCAAGTCCCGGATGTTCGTTCTTGCCGATTACTTCGCCCTTGAACACCCATACCTTGACGCCAATTACGCCATAGCTGGTCTTGGCCTCGGAAAATCCGTAATCGATGTCAGCACGCAGGGTATGCAGGGGAACGCGGCCTTCGCGATACCACTCGGTACGCGCAATCTCGATTCCGTTGAGGCGGCCCGCACTCATGATCTTGATGCCCTGCGCGCCGAGACGCATGGCATTGGTGATGGCCCGTTTCATGGCACGGCGGAACATGATCCGCTTCTGCAGCTGCTGGACAATGGAATCCGCAATCAGCTGCGCATCCAGCTCCGGCTTGCGCACTTCCTCGATATTGACGTGCACCGGAACACCGAGCATCTTCTGAAGGTCACCCTTCAGGCGTTCGATGTCTTCGCCTTTTTTACCAATCACCATGCCGGGACGGGCGCTGAATACCGTGATCCGCGCATTCTTTGCCGGACGCTCAATGACCACCCGCGACACCGCAGCCTGTGCCAACCGCTCCTTCAGGTAATCGCGAACCTTGATGTCCTCAAGAAGCATGCCGGCAAAATTCTTGTTGTTGGCATACCAGCGCGAAGCCCAGTTGCGATTGAAGGCCAGGCGAAAACCGATCGGATGAATTTTCTGACCCATGCTTACTTCCTTCCGTCGCCGACAGTCACGTAAACGTGGCAGGTCGGCTTCAAGATACGTACGCCCCGGCCCTTTGCTCGCGCCGAAAAGCGCTTCATGACGGGTCCCTTTTCCACATAAATGCTTGTGATCTTGAGCTCGTCGATATCCGCACCATCATTGTGTTCCGCATTGGCAATCGCGGACTCCAGGACCTTGCGGATGATCACCGCGCCCTTCTTGGGCGAAAAACTCAGGATGTTGAGTGCACTTTCCACGGTCTTGCCGCGAATCAGGTCCGCAACCAGACGCCCCTTCTGGGCAGAGAGCCTGACACCGTGCAATTTGGCTGTCGTATTCATTTCGGTTTACCTTACTTGGCCGCCGGGGTCGGAGAAGACTTCTTGTCGCCACCGGCCTTGGAGTGCCCCTTGAACATCCGGGTGTGCGCAAATTCACCCAGCTTGTGCCCGACCATATTTTCCGTGACATAGACCGGAACATGCTGCTTCCCGTTATGCACGGCGATCGTCAAACCGACAAAATCCGGCAATATCGTGGAGCGACGCGACCATGTCTTGATGGGGCGCTTGTCAGAAGCCGCGCGGGCGGTTTCCACCTTTTGCATCAGGTGATGGTCCACAAACGGGCCTTTTTTGATGGAACGTGACATCTCTACCCCTTAAGCCGTAGCTTTCGCATTGCGGCGACGAATGATCATCCCGCTGGTGCGTTTGTTCTTACGCGTCTTGTAACCTTTACACATGACGCCCCATGGGCTGACCGGTGCCTGGGCGGCAGCCGTCCGGCCCTCGCCGCCGCCGTGCGGATGGTCGATCGGGTTCATCGCCACACCCCTGACCGTCGGACGAATGCCGCGCCAGCGCACGCGTCCGGCCTTGCCGATCGATTCGAGGGAATGCTCTTCATTGCCGACTTCGCCGATCGTGGCGCGGCAATTCACGTGCACCTTGCGGATTTCGCCGGAACGCAGCCGCAGTTGCGCGTATTCTCCTTCGCGCGCCAGAAGCTGCACCGAGGTGCCGGCCGCACGCGCGATCTGCGCGCCCTTGCCGGGCATCATCTCCACGCAGCAGACCGTGGTGCCCACTGGAATGTTTCTCAGTGGCAGCGCATTGCCCGGCTTGATCGGCGCCTCCGAGCCCGATACGAGCTGCATGCCGACCGCCAGGCCGCGGGTCGCGATCACATAGCGGCGCTCGCCATCCGCGTAACAGAGCAGTGCCAGATGGGCGCTGCGGTTGGGATCGTATTCGATCCGTTCCACTTTCGCGGGGATGGCATCCTTGGCCCGCTTGAAATCGACGGTACGGTAGTGCTGCTTGTGACCGCCGCCCTTGTGACGCATCGTGATGCGGCCGTGCGCGTTTCGACCCGCCTTCTTGGGCTGACGCTCCACCAGGCCCGCGACCGGTTTGCCCTTGTGCAGGCCCGGAGTGACAACCTTGACCAGACCACGACGGCCCGGAGAAGTCGGTTTGACTTTGACAAGCATTACTTCACCTCCCCTTCAGCAAAGGTGATCTCCTGCCCCGGCTTCACCGAGACATAGGCCTTTTTCCATGAACTGCGACGGCCGGTAAATTTGCCGAAGCGCTTTTCCTTGCCGCGAACATTGACAATGCGAACGCTCAGGATCTCGAGCTTTTCGTCCTTCTTGCCAAACATTTCCTGCACGGCAGCCTTGATCTCCGGCTTTGTCGCATCGCGCGCCACCCGGAAAACCACCTGGTTGTTTTTCTCGCCCACATGGGTGCTCTTCTCCGAAATCACCGGGGCGAGCAGAACCTGGGCCAGTCGTTCAGTACTGAATGCGCTCATGCCAGCAGCTCCTCGATCTTGCCAACGGCGCCCTTGGTCATCAGCACCTTGCCATGCCGGATCAGGCTGACCGGATCAGCGTGATTGACGTCGACAACCATGACGTTAGGCAGGTTGCGCGAAGACAGCCGGAGATTTTCGTCAAGGCTGTCAGTAATGATCAGCACGTTTTCCATGCCCATGCCCTTCAGTTTGGTGGCCAGGAGCTTGGTCTTCGGTGCATCAATGGTGAAAGAATCGACTACCGCCAGCCGGTCTTCACGCGCCAGCTGGGAAAGAATCGACATCATTCCAGCGCGATACATCTTGCGATTGAGCTTGTGCGAATAGTTTTCGTCCGGCGTGTTCGGAAAAATCCGGCCGCCACCACGCCACAAGGGACTGGAGGACATGCCGGCGCGAGCGCGACCCGTTCCCTTCTGACGCCACGGCTTTGCCGTGGTGTGGGACACCGTGCCGCGGTCTTTCTGCGCACGGGTCGCCTTGCGGGCGTTGGCCATGTAGGCCGTGACCACCTGGTGCACCAGCGCTTCGTTGTACTCGCGACCGAATGCGGTATCGGATGCCGTCAACTTCGACGTCGGCTTGCCCTGCTCGTTGATTACATTGAGTTCCATGCTTACCGCCCCTACTTCGCCGCGGCGGCCTTGCCGCCCTGTTTGACTGCCGCAACACGGCGGGCGCGAACTGCAGGCCGCACCATGACATCACCGCCGCGAGATCCGGGCACGGCGCCACGGATCAGCAAAAGATTGCGTTCCGCGTCGATACGCACGATCTCCAGCGATTGCTCGGTGCGCTTGACAGCACCCATGTGCCCGGCCATTTTCTTGCCCGGAAACACGCGTCCGGGATCCTGGGCCATACCGATGGAACCCGGCTTGTTGTGGGAGACCGAGTTACCGTGGCTGGCACGGTTGGACGAAAAATTGTGGCGCTTGATGACGCCGGAGAAACCCTTGCCCTGCGACACCCCGGTGACGTCAACGTACTGACCAACCTCGAAAATCGTCGCCGCTATAGGGGCTCCGACTTTCATTTCGGCCAGCACTTCGGGGGCAACCGGAAACTCGCGCATCACGCGGCCGGCTTCGATGGCCGCCTTGGCGAAATGCCCTGCAGCCGGCTTGCGCACGCGTGACGGACGGCGCTTGCCGAATGCGACCTGCACTGCGGCATAACCATCGGTTTCTGGGGTTTTGATTTGCGAAACGCGGTTGTTCGACACGTCGACAACGGTCACCGGAATGGTGTCTCCGTCGTCGGTGAAGATCCGCGTCATGCCGACTTTGCGGCCGACCAGTCCTAACTTCATGTTTTAATTACCTTTTTTAAAAAGGCGCCGACTGCAATTGGCCGGCACTTTCATGTATACCAACACGGGCCCAATCGCGCCCGGCACCACTTTTCTACAGCTTGATCTCCACGTCCACACCGGCCGGAAGATCGAGTTTCATCAGCGCATCAACCGTTTTGTCCGTCGGGTCAATGATGTCCATTAACCGCAAATGACTGCGTATTTCGAGCTGCTCGCGCGACGTCTTGTTGACGTGGGGCGAACGCAACAGGTCGAAACGCTGCTTGCGCGTCGGCAAGGGGATCGGGCCCTTGACCACTGCGCCGGTACGTTTAGCGGTATCGACAATCTCGAGGGCCGACTGGTCGATCAGCCGGTAGTCGAAGGCTTTGAGTCTGATGCGGATTTTCTGGTTTTTCAGGGCGGCCATGTTCATTACTCGATAATCTTGGCGACGACGCCGGCGCCGACGGTGCGACCACCCTCGCGG
>CAYSQJ010000001.1:300755-690327 GCA_964433345.1 uncultured Bordetella sp. | reverse complement strand
CGAAATTGCAGTGCATCGACTCGTCGCGCAGGATGTACTGGTACTGCTCGGCGGCCCCGGTCATCTTGTTCTGGCGGCCCAGCGCGAGGATCTGCGCGAAGCCGACGTAGAAGAACAAACCCTCCATCAGGCAGGCGAAGACGATCAGGCTCTTCAGCAGCTTCTGGTCATTCTCCGGTGTGCCGGTCTTGAACGAGGGATTGGTCAGCACGTCGATGAACGGAATCAGGAACTCGTCCTTGGCACGGATCGACGGCACCTCGTGGTAGGCGTTGAAAATCTCGCCTTCGTTCAGGCCCAGGCTTTCGACGATGTACTGGTACGCATGGGTGTGGATCGCCTCTTCGAAGGCCTGGCGCAGCAGGTACTGGCGGCACTCCGGTGCGGTGATGTGGCGATAGGTGCCGAGCACGATGTTGTTGGCCGCCAGCGAATCGGCGGTGACGAAGAACCCCAGGTTGCGCTTGACGATGCGGCGCTCGTCCTCGGTCAAACCGTTGGGGTTTTTCCACAGCTCGATGTCGCGGCTCATCTGGATTTCCTGCGGCATCCAGTGATTCGCACAGGCCGACAGGTATTTGTCCCAGGCCCACTTGTACTTGAACGGCACCAGCTGGTTGACGTCGGTCTGGCCGTTGATGATGCGCTTGTCCGCGACATTGACCCGGCGCAGTTCCGCGCTGTCCGCCGTGGAGCGGGCCTGCACCTGGTCGGCATCGGCGGGCTGCCGCAGGATGCCTGCGGTACCGGCCGGGGTTTCTTCAAATTGCAGCATGTTCAGTCTCCTTTATTGGCGTTGTCGGTGGACACCTTCCAGGGCCGCGGCGGTTCTTGTTTCTTGTTGGGGGTGAACCCGCCGCAATGCCCGCAAAGCAACCTACAACTTCGCTGTTACAACTTCCGTCCCTGATTCGTGCCCCGCCTGATTTCTTCCCCGGCCGGCCTACTGGCAGGCCTCGCATTCCGGATCGAGTATCGAACAGACCTTGGGCTGCTCCTCGGACAACCCGCCGTTTGCCGGAACCGCGTTGAGCTGGCCCGCCTTGGAGGTCGACTTCTCCGTCGAAGTGGCGCCCAGCGTGCGCAGGTAGTAAGTGGTCTTGAGGCCGCGCAACCACGCCAGCTTGTAGGTGTCGTCGAGCTTCTTGCCTGAAGCGCCGGCCATGTAGATGTTCAGCGACTGCGACTGGTCGATCCATTTCTGGCGACGCGCCGCGCACTCGACCAGCCAGCTGGCATCGATTTCGAAGGCAGTGGCGTAGAGGCTGCGCACGTCCGGCGGCACGCGGTCGATCTTCTCCAGCGAACCGTCGAAATACTTGAGGTCGGCAATCATCACCTCGTCCCACAGGTTGAGCTTCTTCAGGTCGCGGACCAGGAACTCGTTGACCACCGTGAATTCGCCGGACAGGTTCGATTTGACGTAGAGGTTCTGGTAGGTCGGCTCGATGCACTGCGACAGGCCGGTGATGTTGGCGATGGTCGCCGTCGGCGCAATCGCGATGCAGTTGGAGTTGCGGATGCCGACGCGCTGGATGCGGCTGCGCAGGGCGGCCCAGTCAAGCTTCGTGGACATGTCGCATTCCACATAGCCGCCGCGCTCCTCCGCCAGCAACTTCAGCGAATCCAGCGGCAGGATGCCGCGATCCCACAGCGATCCCTTGAACGTCGAGTACGGGCCACGCTCTTCCGCGAGGTCGGACGAGGCCGAATAGGCGGTGTAGGCGATCTGCTCCATCGAACGGTCGGCAAACTCCACGGCGGCCGGCGACCCATAGGGGATGCGCAGCATGTGCAGGCAGTCCTGGAAACCCATGATGCCGAGACCGACCGGGCGGTGCTTGAAGTTCGAGTTGCGCGCCTTGTTGACGTTGTAGAAGTTGAGGTCGATCACGTTGTCGAGCATGCGCATGCCGGTGGCGACCGTGCGCTTCAGCTTCTCCATGTCGAGCAGGCCGGTGGACAGGTCCAGATGCGCAGGCATGTTGACCGACGCCAGATTGCATACGGCGATTTCGTCGGGACCGGTGTTGAGCGTGATTTCCGTGCACAGGTTGGAGCTGTGCACAACGCCGACGTGTTGCTGCGGCGAGCGCAGGTTGCAGGGATCCTTGAAGGTGATCCAGGGATGCCCGGTCTCGAACAGCATGGTCAGCATCTTGCGCCAGAGCTGCTGGGCGGGAATCTTCTTGAACAGCTTCATTTCGCCGCGCGCGCATTTCGCCTCGTATTCAAGGTAGGCCTTCTCGAAGGCGCGACCGAATTTCTCGTGCAGGTCGGGCACGTCGGACGGCGAGAACAGCGTCCACTCGCCGTTCTCCATGACGCGCTTCATGAACAGGTCCGGGATCCAGTTCGAGGTGTTCATGTCGTGGGTGCGGCGGCGGTCATCGCCGGTGTTCTTCCGCAGCTCGAGAAACTCCTCGATGTCGAGGTGCCAGGTTTCGAGGTAGGAACACACCGCACCCTTGCGCTTGCCACCCTGGTTGACGGCGACGGCGGTATCGTTGACCACCTTCAGGAAGGGCACCACGCCCTGCGACTTGCCGTTGGTGCCCTTGATGTGGGCGCCCAGGGCGCGTACCGGCGTCCAGTCATTGCCGATGCCACCTGCGTATTTCTGCAGCATCGCGTTTTCCTTGATCGCTTCGTAGATGCCGTCGAGATCGTCGGATACCGTGGTCAGGTAGCAGCTGGCGAGCTGCGAACGGCGGGTACCGGAATTGAACAGCGTCGGTGTCGAGCTCATCAGGTCGAAGCTCGACAGCACGTTGTAGAACTCGATCGCGCGCGCTTCGCGCTGGCCTTCCGGTTCGTTCAATGCAAGGCCCATCGCCACGCGCATGAAAAACACCTGCGGCAGCTCGATGCGCCGGCCTTCGATGTGAAGGAAGTAACGGTCATACAGGATCTGCAGGCCGAGGTAGGCGAATTTGAGGTCGCGCTGGTGATCAAGGGCGGCGCCCAGCGCCTTCATGTCGTAAAGCCCCAGGCGTTCGTCCAGCAGCTCGGCATCGATGCCCTTCTGGATGAATTCCGGCAGGTAAGCGGCATAACGCGTTGCCATTTCCTCCTGGGTCACCTCCTCGCCCAGCGTCTCCAGGCGCAGCGTGTGCAGCAGCAGGCGCGCGGTCACATAGCTGTAGCCCGGATCCTGCTCGATCAGCCCGCGCGCCGCGAGGATCAGCGACTTGCGGACCTCCTCGATCGGCACGCCGTCGTAGAGGTCGCGCTGCATCGCCTCGAGGATCGGCTGCGCGCTGACGTCACGGCCGAGACCGGCGCAGGCGCTATCGACCAACGCGGTGATGCGCGCCACATCGAGGGGACGGGTCACGCCGCCGTCGGTGACGTTGATGACGTTCTCGCGCTGCGCGGCAACTGCCGGCTGCGCTTCGCGCTGGCGCGCACGCTCGCGGGCACGCTCCTCGCGGTAGAGCACGTAGGCGCGGGCCACATGGTGCTCGCCCATGCGCATCAGCGCGAGCTCGACCTGGTCCTGGATGTCTTCGATGTGGACGGTACCGCCGGAAGGCTGGCGCCGCATCAGCGCGCCGACGACGTTGTCGGTCAGCGCGTTGACCTGCTCGCGCACGCGGGCGGAAGCAGCACCCTGCCCGCCGTTGACCGCGATGAAGGCCTTGGTCATCGCAATGGCGATTTTCGCCGGTTCGAAACCGACAACGGAGCCGTTGCGGCGGATGACTCTGTATTGGGCGTATGCCGCCTCCCGCTGTGCCTCCTCTGCCGGCGCAGCCTGCGGAACATTACGGGATTGGGCGGTTTCTGCGGCGACGTGCATATCATTACTCCTTGATTTTTTTAGGTTTTATAACCTCCCGACAGCACAATGGCTCCCGGCCCGCTAACCACTATATGTTGTGGTCGACATGCGAATTTCGACCAATTCTAGTGGCCAGCTTTTTAATCCGCAATAGCTTTTGACGCTTTTTTAAAAAGTTCTTGAGAAACAGCAGGAACCGTTTATAAGCATCGGATTATTTGCATAAAAAATAGGCAAGCCGCTGTGGCTGGCAAAAGCGCCGGGAGTGCGGGCGGGGTTGCCCGACAGCGCCAGCAGGCGTGTATCCGGCTGACGCCGGCAATCGCCTAGGGGTATTTTTTATAAGTACTTGTTTTTAAAAAGTATTTTTGCGAATTTCGCAAAAATAGCGGTCCCAGTCGAAACAGGGGCCGGGATCGGTCTTGCGTTCCGGCGCTATGTCGGAATGGCCGACGGATGCGGCAATCGGATATCGCCGGTAAAGGGCGCGCGCCAGCCTGCCGAGACAGGCATATTGCGCATCGCTGTAACTGCAGTCATCCGCGCCCTCGAGTTCAATGCCGACCGAAAAATCGTTGCAGCGCTGGCGGCCGCTCCAAGATGACTGACCCGCATGCCAGGCCCGCCGCGAGCAGGGCACGAACTGCAGCAGCTCGCCCTCGCGGCGGATGAAAAAATGCGCCGAGACACGCAGTCCGGCAATCGTCGCAAAATAGGGATGCGCCTGCGGATCCAGACGATTCATGAACAAGTCGATGACCGCGTCGCCTCCGAAGATACCGGGCGGCAGGCTGATGTTGTGAATGACCAGCAGGTCGACCGCGGCGCCTTCCGGCCTGTCGTCGCAGTTCGGTGAAGGAATGTACCGCGCGGCGTCGGCCATCCCTCCGGCGTCTATGCGCATGCGGAAACGTCAGGGCTTGGCATCGAGCTCCTGCCGTATTCCCAGGCGCTGTATCCGGTAACGCAGCGCACGGAAGGATATGCCGAGCAGCTTGGCGGCTGCGGTCTGGTTGTAGCGCGCGCGCTCCAGCGCGTCCATGATCGCCTTGCGCTCGATGGCTTCCAGGCGCTCGGGCAGCGGCAGGCCGTCAACATCCTCGTCCTGCGCTACGGCACGCTCCTGAGTCAGTTGCAGGTCTTCGACGCCGATTTCGTCGCCGCTGGTCAGCGCCACCGCCCGCTCGAGGATATTCTCGAGCTCGCGGACATTGCCGGGAAAATGATAGTCCTGCAGGGCCGCGACGGCCTGCGCCGACAGCCGCGGCACACGCCCGTCAAGCACATGGCGCTCGAGTATCGCCGCAGCGAGTCGGGGAATATCCTCGCGCAGTTCGCGCAGGGCCGGCATGCGCAGCTCGATAACGTTCAGGCGGTAATAAAGATCCTGGCGGAAGGCACCGCTTTTCACCTCGTCTGCGAGGTGGCGGTGCGTGGCACTGATGATCCTCACGTCGACCGGCTCCTCGCCGGTCGACCCCACCTTGCGCACCCGCTTTTCCTGGATCGCGCGCAGCAGCTTGACCTGCATCGACAGCGGCAGGTCGCCGACCTCGTCGAGAAACAGGGTGCCGCCGCTGGCGGCCTGGAAAAATCCGTCATGGTCGGCAAGGGCTCCGGTGAAAGCACCCTTGCGGTGGCCGAAAAACTCGGATTCCATCAGGTTTTCGGGAATGGCGCCGCAGTTGACGGCAAGGAACGGACCTTCACGGCGCGCGCCATTGAGATGAATCAGGCGCGCCGCCAGCTCCTTGCCGCTGCCCGACTCTCCGCGGATCTGAACCGGCGCCTGGCTGCGCGCAAGCTTTCCGATCAGCTGCCGTGCCTGCGCCATCAACGGCGATTCGCCTATCAGGTTCGGCAAACCCTCTGCCGGCTGTGCCGCAGGATCCCCGTCCCGGCGCTCGCCGCCGGGACGGGGCAGCTTCAGGGCCGACCTCACCAGCGCGCGCAGCTGGTCCAGTGATACCGGCTTGCCGAGGTAGTCAAAGGCACCGGCCTTCAGCGCAGCCACCGCGTTCTCCGCACTGCCGTGCGCGGTGATCACCGCGACCGGCAGGCTGGGATGATTGCGAGTGATGTGTTCGACGATCGACAGCCCGTCGCCATCGGAAAGACGCATGTCGGTGAGGCACAGCTCGAAGTTGTTGCCCCCCAGCAGCGACAGGGCTTCGGACACGCTGCCGGCGCAACGCGGCTCCAGGCCCATCCGGATCAGCGTCATGCCGAGCAGTTCGCGGATGTCCGCCTCGTCATCGACGACCAGTACTTGTCCAGTAGCCAATGGCTTCTCCTGTTTAACCGGCGGCGCAGGTTACCGAGAATCGCGCGCCACCCGCCGAATCGACATACTCCAGCGCGGCCCCGTTGGCTTCGCAGATTTCCCGGGCGAGGTAGATGCCCAGCCCGGTGCCGCCCGGGGAGGTCGTGAAAAACGGCTCGAACAGCTTGTTGCGCGATTCCGGGGGCACGCCCGGGCCGTCATCGACCACATCCAATTTTACTGCATTGCCGCGCCCCGCCTTCGCCACCTCGAGCCGGATGCTGCCCGGGCCGCGGCGAGAATGGCGCAGCGCGTTCCTGCACAGGTTCCACAGCACCTGGTTGAGGTGATCACGGTCAAACATCACATGCACCTCATCGGCAAGGTGCAGTTCGATGACATCCGCGGACAGCTTCTCGGTGGAATTGAACTGCTCGATGAATCCCCGCAGATAGGTGCCGAGGTGGAACCGCTCCCGTTTCGCGCGTTCCCCTCGGTTGAGCGTCTGCACATCGTTGATCATGCGGTCGAGGCGCCGGGTGTTGTCGCGGATGATGGTCGTCAATCGCTGCGCGCCGGCAGACACGCCGGATTCCTCCTGCAGCAGTTCGGCCGCGTGGCTGATGGCCCCGAGGGGATTGCGGATCTCGTGCGCGATGTTGGCGGTCAGCCGCCCGAGCGCCGCCAGTTTCAGCTGCCGCGCCTCCGAACGCAGGCGGGCCAGGTCTTCGAGAAAAATGACGGCGCCGGCGCCCCGGCGCGGCGCCACCGGCACCAGGCGCGCGCGCAGGTTGCTGCCGATCTCGAAGGCGTCGGGCGACTCCCGGCCCTGCTGGTCGCGCAGCCACGATTCCACCCGCTCATAAAGCGCCGGTGCGCGGTCGCGCAGGGCCACCACGCCGCCTCCGCGCATGCCGCCGATCATGCGCTCGGCGGCGGTGTTGACCTGGCGCACGATGCCGGCACCGTCGACCACGATCACGCCATGCTCCATGTCCTGGATCACCAGCTGGTTGACCTGCGCCATGTTGGCGAGATCGATCTCGCGCTGGGCGGCAAGTCGTTCGCTCGCGATTGAGCGGATGGCAAGGGCATGGGCCAGCCAGGCGGTTGCAAAATAGGCGATCGAGAGCAGCCCGGCCTGTGCATACTGGGCGCCGCTTTCGGAAAAATGCAGCACCTCGTAGGTATGCTCGAGCAGAATCGCAATGGTCGCGATGGCGGCAAAAAACAGGGTCAGCTGGCCCCGGGTCACCAGCCCCGCCGCCGCGAGCGAGGTCAGCAGCAAAAGGCCGAGCCCGCTCGACAGGCCGCCGCTGGCGTACATCATCAGGATCACAAAACCGATGTCGCCGCTGACCTGGATCGCAAGTTGCCAGGTGAAACGCTCGCGGGTGCGAATCACCGCAAACATTGCAAGGGCGAAAGCCGCGTAACTCGCGGCGGCAAGCAGAAACAGGCGCATGTCGCGCGAGCCGAACTGCAGCGTGGCGCCCCAGAACGCCGCCGCCAGAAGCAGCAGCAGCGCGGCCGCAAGCCGATAGCCGTTGAACAGCTGCAGCGAACGCCAGTAAGCCTCGGGCGCGTGCCGGATGTGGCCGGGCTCTCCGGGTGCCGTCGAAAGCAGGTGGGGCTGGGAATTCAAGCCGGGACTCAGCGCTAAGGACGGAACTCGTCGCGGTGCGATTCCGAACAGAATTGCCGCCCGCCGGCCACGATGCTCTCGCCCCGCGGAAAATGGATGCCGCACCGGGCGCAGGTCACCATGTCCTGCGGCCTGGATTCCGGACGCTCGCCAGCCTGCCGGCGGCGACGCTGGCCGCGCAGCAGCCATATTCCGAGTGCGACCACGATTGCGACGAGCAGGAACTTGACCATCGATCTCAACCAGCATGCCAAACGATCCGTCGCGCGCTGCCTGCCCCCCCCGCCCTGCGGGCAGGTTCACGGGCGCGCGCCGACTCCGGACCCAAGGCCAGCGCCTCCGGAAAACGTGACGTCCGATTGTAGCCTTGACGGTTGCCGGGAGGTCGGCGAATTCGCCCCGGCTTGCATTGCGTCGACAACAAAAAGTGCGCTGCGCAGCCGCGACAGATCAGGCATACGCGCAACCCTCACGGTCGCGCATGCACCATGCGGCCACTACAGCGCGAGACTGTCGCCCCATCGCCATGGAACCGCGCGAAACTGCTGGAAATTCCGGAATCGGGAACTCCGGACCGGATTCCCTGAGGGATCCGGCCGGAATCCAGAATTGGTGGTCGGGGTGAGAGGATTCGAACCTCCGACTCCTGCGTCCCGAACGCAGTACTCTACCAGGCTGAGCTACACCCCGAATGGCATCGACCGCCGATACTCCGTACACCCTGTACACAAACAACAAGGGCACGTTGCACGTGCCCTCTTTCGGTCAATGCGTCCGCGTCACCGCGAACGACGCCAATTGTAGCAAAGAATCCCGGTACGGAGTGGGCGGGATCACCGAAAGCGCGGCGCAGGCAGCGTCGGCCTCGGCCTCGGCCTGGCGCCGCGCGTAATCAAGCGCCCCGCACCGGCGTATCGCGGCCAGCACGGTGTCTAGGTCCGTTCCGTCTCCGGATTCAACGGCGCGCCGCACTGCCGCCGCCTCCCCGGGAGTGCCATGGTGCATGACCCGGATCAGGGGCAGCGTCGCCTTGCCTTCGGCCAGGTCGTCTCCGACATTCTTGCCGATGACACCGGTATCCCCGGAATAATCGAGCACATCGTCGATCAGCTGGAATGCGGTGCCGAGATGGCTGCCGTAGGCCGCCATCGCCTCCTCGGCCTGTGGCGATGCACCGGAAATGATCGCCCCCAGCCGGCCGGCCGCCTCGAACAGCTTCGCGGTCTTGTAACGAATGACCTGCAGATAGCTCGCTTCGTCGATGTCTGCGTTGCGGCAGTTCATCAACTGCAACACTTCCCCCTCGGCGATGACGTTGGTTGCATCCGCGAGTACGCGCAGCACGCGCATGTCATCGACATTTACCATCATCTGGAAGGCACGCGAGTAGACGAAATCGCCCACCAGCACCGAAGCGGCGTTGCCGAACAGGGTATTGGCGGTGGGACGCCCCCGGCGCAGCGATGATTCGTCGACCACGTCATCGTGCAGCAGGGTCGCGGTATGAATGAATTCGACGACCGCTGCGAGGGTATGGTGCGCGGTGCCGCGATATCCCATCGCCCCCGCGGAGAGCAGCACGAGGGCCGGGCGCAGGCGCTTGCCGCCGCCGCCGATGATGTATTCGGCCACCTGCCGGATCAGCACGACATCGGAATGCAGGCGCTCGCGGATCACGCGATCCACGGCCTGCATGTCGGTGGCCAGCAGCTGGCCTAGTTTTTCGAGGAACACTTGAAGCCGGGAAAAAGGCGGATCATAACAATTTCGCCGTCTGCCGGCGCCCCCGTGCGCCGGCCGGACATTCCGGGTGGATCGCTAATTCCTTGATTTCCATGATTTATTCACTCACACCCGGACCTCAGCAAACTTTGACTGGAGGCAAACTGGCTTGTATAATCCGCGGTTTTCCGTGGTTCTGAGGGGTTATCCAATGTATGCGGTAGTCAAGACCGGTGGCAAGCAGTACCGCGTGAGCGCCGGCACCAAAATCAAGGTCGAGCAACTGCCGGCCGATGTCGGATCGGAAGTCACCCTGGACCAGGTTCTGATGGTTGCCCAGGATGGCAGCGTCAAACTCGGCACGCCGCTGGTTTCGGGCGCAGCGGTCACCGCAAAAGTGGTTTCGCAGGGCCGCGGCGACAAGGTGCGCATTTTCAAGATGCGCCGGCGCAAGCATTACCGCAAGACCCAGGGCCACCGGCAGAACTTCACCGAGCTCGAAATCACGGGCATCGCTGGCTAAGCAAGGAGCAATCGAATGGCACACAAAAAAGCAGGCGGCAGTTCCCGTAACGGCCGCGACTCTGAATCGAAACGGCTTGGCGTCAAGCGTTTCGGGGGCGAACTGGTTCCGGCCGGCAGCATCATCGTGCGCCAGCGCGGCACGCGCATGCACCCTGGCGAGAACGTCGGCATCGGCCGTGACCACACGCTGTTCGCGAAGGTCAATGGCCGCGTGCAGTTCGCGGAGAAGGGGCCGCTCCAGCGCCGGACCGTGAGCGTCGTTCCTGCCTGATCAACCGATGCATTTCCGAAAAGGCCCTGTTGAACGACAGGGCCTTTTTATTTCAGGAACCCCATGAAATTCATCGACGAAGCGCGGATCGAGGTCCATGCCGGCAAGGGCGGCGACGGTGTCGCCAGCTTTCGCCGCGAGAAGTTCGTGCCGCGTGGCGGACCTGATGGCGGCGACGGCGGGCGCGGCGGCAGCATCTACGCGGTGGCCGACCGCAATATCAACACGCTGATTGACTACCGCTATGCGCGGATCCACCGCGCGAAAAACGGCCAGAAAGGCATGGGGTCGGACTGTTTCGGGCGCGCCGCCGACGACATCGTGCTGCGCATGCCGGTGGGCACCGTCGTCAGCGACGCCGAAACGGGGGAGATCCTGTTTGACCTCGCACATGACGGCGAGCGTGTGACCCTCGCCCAGGGCGGACGTGGCGGGCTGGGCAACCTTCATTTCAAATCCAGCACCAACCGGGCGCCGCGGCAGTTCACGGTGGGTGAGCCCGGCGTCTCGCGCCACCTCAAGCTGGAACTCAAGGTTCTCGCAGACGTGGGGCTGCTGGGCATGCCGAATGCGGGGAAGTCAACGTTGATCCGGGCAATCTCGGCAGCGCGGCCGAAGGTCGCCGATTACCCGTTCACCACCCTGCAACCCAACCTCGGCGTGGTACGAGTCGACGACAATCGCAGCTTCGTGGTTGCAGATATCCCGGGGCTGATCGAGGGCGCTGCCGAAGGGGCCGGGCTCGGCCACCAGTTCCTGCGCCACCTGTCGCGCACCCGCTTGCTGCTGCATGTCATCGATGTGGCGCCTCCGGACCCGGATGCCGATGTGGTGCGCGACGCCAAGGCGCTGGTGCGCGAACTGCGCAAGTATGACGAAGCGCTTTACCGCAAGCCGCGCTGGCTGGTGTTCAACAAACTCGACCTGGTACCCGAGGACAAGCGCGACGCTCTGGTGCGGACGCTGAAGAGGCAGCTGGGCGCGCAGCGCACGAGTTTCGGCATTTCCGCAATCAGCGGCGACGGTTGCCGGGCGCTGGTTTACGCGGTGATGGAGCAGATTGCCGCCACGCCGCAGCCGCGCAAGGCGAGCCGCCGGAAAACCGCCACACCGGACAAGACGGCATGACATCCCGGAACACGGAATCAGTCATCCGCAAGGCGCGACGACTAGTGGTCAAGGTCGGCAGCGGCCTGGTGACCAACGCCGGCCTCGGTCTTGACCATGGCGCGCTGACCGGGTGGGCCGAGCAGATCGCACGCCTGCGCAAGGAAGGCAGGCAAATCGTGCTCGTCTCCAGCGGAGCGATTGCCGAAGGGATGCAGCGCCTTGGCTGGACCCGCCGCCCGCACGCGCTGCATGAACTCCAGGCCGCAGCGGCCGTGGGCCAGATGGGGCTGGTCCAGGTCTACGAATCCTGTTTTCGCGGGCATGGCCTGCTCGCCGCCCAGATCCTGCTGACGCATGAGGATCTGGCTGACCGCAAGCGTTACCTGAATGCCCGTTCCACCCTGCGCACGCTGCTTGATCTCGGCGCCATACCGGTGATCAACGAGAACGACACGGTCGCGATGGATGAGATCCGCTTCGGCGACAACGACACGCTGGCGGCAATGGTGACCAACCTGATCGAGGCCGACGCGCTGGTCATTCTCACCGACCAGCGCGGCCTCTACAGCGCCGATCCACGCAGGAACCCTAAAGCCGAACTGATCGCCGACGGCGATGCCGGCGACCCCTATCTGGAAAGCATTGCCGGCTCGACCGGGAGCGCGATTGCCCGCGGCGGCATGCTGACCAAGATCCTCGCCGCAAAACGCGCAGCGCGCAGCGGTGCGGACACCGTGATCGCCTGGGGCCGCGAACCCGAGGTGCTGCTGCGGCTCGCCGCCGGCGAGCGCGTCGGCACGCAGCTGCTTGCACGGCAGGCCACGGTCGCGGCGCGCAAGCAATGGCTGGCCGACCATCTGCAGGTACGCGGCAGGGTCACGCTGGACGCCGGTGCCGTGAAAGCGCTGCTGGTGGACGGCAAGAGCCTGCTGCCGGTGGGAGTGTGCGGCGCAGAAGGCAACTTCGAACGCGGCGAGGTTGTCAGCTGCCTGGATGAATCCGGACGGGAAATCGCCCGCGGCCTGGTCAATTACAGCCATGCGGAAACCAGCCGCATCCTCCGCACGCCTTCAGGCCAGATCGAGTCGAAACTGGGCTATGTCGACGAGCCCGAACTGATTCACAGGGACAACCTGGTCCTGCTGTAGCCCCGGAGTGTTTCAGTCCGTCAGCGGCTGCCGGTCCGGCCCGCGACGCAGCGCCTGCACGAGCTGTGTCGCGTTGCCCCGCACGAACTTGCCCTGGCAGAAATACTCGCCATAGAGCGTGAGGTGGTGGGCGTTGACATGCTGGAACTCGATGCGCCGCCACCGCGGATCGCGTGCGCGTGTCCAGCTGCCGTCCGCGCGGCCGATCGCGTAATATTTCTGCTCCCGTGTCTCGCAGCGTATGCCCTCGAAAGACACGTTGGTCGCGCCACCCGAAGTCTTGATCACCAGCGTGTAGCGCACAACGCCGTCGCTGCCCGTGGAAACCGATTTTTCGTCAACAAAAAAGCGGTGCGTCGTCACCGCGCTGACATCTATCGGAAGCAGCGTGCCGTCACCGGGATATGCCGGCAGCTGCGCCTGCATTTCCGCCCAGGGCTTGATTTCCCGGTCGAAGCTGTAGTCCCACCCCTCCCATTGCGATTGCGCAAGCGCGGTGGTGGTAAGAAAGGCGGCAACGACTGCAGCCAAAACCATCCTGATCGGCATTTTCATGCGCCGATTGTAGCGCCCGCGGCCGGAGCGCGGGCGACCACAGCCAGAATGCCTCAGGCGAGATCCGCGAGCAGCGAGGCCCGCGTTGCCTCAGGCACCCGGTCGACGGTCACCGAATAGTTCGGGTGATCGACGCCGGCAGCCAGGGCCGCACCGCCACGCAGGGCCGCGACCATTGCCGGAGTCAGTTCGAAGCGCATGAAATGCACCGAAGAGGTTTTTTCCGCGTTCTCCCGCTCGAGATCCTCGTCGGCGATCGCGTGTACGCGCTCGCAACCGGCGACCTGTACCCAGACCCGGTCCTCGATGCCGATCAGCCTGGCGAGCCAGGCACGGCGCTCGTTCTCGTCCGGATACTCGATCATCATCGTCGCTTTCCAGTTGCTGCCGTCGGGAACCAGCGGGTTGTAGGCATCGAGCTCGTCGTTGATACCTTCATCCTCGAAAATGCGCTCGGCACGCAGCATTTCCTGGATCTGGTAGCGGATCGTCAGCTCGTCCTCGAAGATCAGGGTGACGTTGCTGCCCAGGTGCAGGGCGCGATCCTTCTTGTGCGCCATCACCTTGGCGCGGAATTCCGGGCGTGCCTTGGCGTAGGCCTCGAGGGGCATCAGGGAGTCTCGGGTAATTTGCGGCATGATCGTTCTCACAGTCCGTAAGCAATGCGTATCAGGGTGATGGGATGCTGCTTCTCGGCAGCGCTGCCCGCCGCGCCCTCGCCGATGCCCTGCTGGATGTGGCGGCCGGCAATCGCGCAGTCCGAGCTGATGTAATCCGGCGCGGCCTCGCCCATCTGGCGGAATACCGGGCGGCCGATTTTCATCGACTGCTCGAAGAACTCGCTCTTGACCCCCCAGGTGCCGTCATGGCCGGCACAGCGCTCGACGGTGGTGACCTTGGTGTCGGGCACCATCTCCAGCAGCTCGCGGGTCTTCTGGCCCATGTTCTGCACCCGCAGGTGGCAGGGTATGTGATACGACACCTTGCCCAGCGCCTTGCTGAAACCGGTCTTCAGCAGGCCGTCCTTGTGGCGCAGCACGAGGTATTCGAAGGGATCGAACATCGCTTCGGCCACTGCCTTGACGTCGGGGTCATCCGGAAACATCAGAGGCAGCTCCTGCTTGAACATCAGCGTGCAGGACGGCACCGCTGTCAGGATCGCATAGCCTTCACGCGCCAGCTTCGCCAGCGGCGGAATGTTGATGTCCTTGTTGCGGGCCACCGCCTCGAGATCGCCCAGTTCTAGCTTGGGCATGCCGCAGCAGGCTTCCTTCTCGACCACGATCGCCGGCACTTCGTTGTGCGCGAGAATCTTCAGCAGGTCGTGTCCGATGCCTGGTTCGTTGTAATTCACATAGCAGGTGGAGAAAATGGCGACCTTGCCCGGCGTCTGCTTGCCGTCCTTCACCGCAAACGAACCATTCGGCCTGGCGGTCGAACGAAACTTCGCGCTGTCGTATTCCGGAAGTACGCGATCCTTGTGGATACCTAGCATGCCGTCCATGGCCTTGCGCACCGGTGCCGCCTTGTTTGCGGCATTGACCATCTGCACCACCACCGGGATCGAGGCCAGTTTGCCCAGCGCATCGGTGCTCGACAGCAGCTTGTCGCGGAAGCTGGTTCCGCCCTTGCGAAACTTGACGGCCTTGGCGCGCAGCATCAGGTGCGGGAAATCGACATTCCACTCATGCGGCGGCACATACGGGCACTTCGTCATGTAGCACATGTCGCAGAGGTAGCAGCGGTCGATGACTTCCCAGTAGTCTTTTTTCTCCACTCCGTCGACTTCCATCGTCGGGCTCTCGTCGACGAGGTCGAACAGCTTTGGAAATGCGGTGCACAGGTTCACGCAGCGGCGGCAGCCGTGGCAGATGTCGAACACGCGCTCGAGTTCGTGATTGAGCTTGTCCTCGTTGTAGAAATCCTCGGATTTCCAGTCCAGGGGGTGCCGGGTCGGGGCCTCGAGACTACCTTCGCGTACGGTCATGTTCGGATGTCGTGCTCAGTAAGGGGATGAAAAGAAAGAGGCGCATCCGCGCCCCTTTCTCCTTGGCGATCCTCTGCAGCCGGATCAGTCAGCCAGGCCGTCCAGGGCCTTCTGGAAGCGGTTGGCGTGCGAACGCTCGGCTTTCGCCAGGGTCTCGAACCAGTCAGCGATCTCGCCGAAGCCCTCGTCACGGGCGGTCTTCGCCATGCCCGGGTACATGTCGGTGTACTCATGGGTTTCACCGGCAATCGCGGCCTTCAGGTTGTCGCGGGTACGGCCGATCGGCAGATCGGTCGCGGGATCACCACAGGCTTCCATGTACTCGAGGTGACCGTGGGCGTGGCCGGTCTCGCCTTCAGCAGTCGAGCGGAACACCGCGGCGACATCGTTCTGGCCTTCGACGTCGGCCTTGGCTGCGAAATAAAGATAGCGACGGTTGGCCTGCGATTCGCCGGCAAACGCGGCCTTCAGGTTTTCGTGGGTCTTCGAATTCTTGAGCTGCATAAAAACTCCTTTAAAAACAATAGGTTACGTTAATACCTCTTGTGCCATTGCACAATCGGGAACAACCTAACACACAGATATTTAGACTAAATCTAATCTGTGAATGGAGTGTAAATCGAACCCTGAGCCGGAGTCAACATTCCGGCATGCCAGGACGGAAGCAACAGGGTTCAACGCCCGAGGCTTGCCTCGATATCTGCAAAAGTGCGCGCGACAGCCTCGGTGGTAATCACGATCCCCAGCTGGCGGGCAATCTGGGTCGCAGAAAAGACGCCGCGCACGCGTTGCCGGCCCCTTGCATCCTGATCCACCACCAAAGTGTGCTGGCGTCCGGCTGCCTTCAGCGTGGCAACGATATGACCCACAGTCGAGGACTGGACATCCCGCAGGTCGAGCACCTCCAGTCTTTCCCGCTCGGTCATGATGTCACGCACCTGGATCTCGCTGCGTGGAACGCCGCGCTGCACCGCCATCCTGACCGGTTTCTCGCCCAGCACATCGTTTGCGGTGACGATCCCGTGCACCCTCCGGTCCTGGTCGACGACCAGCAGCAGCCGGACGCCGCGCTGGATCATCCGGCGATGCGCCTCGTCGACCGTATCCCCGGGCAGGATGATGACCGCGGTCACCCGGGTCAGATCAGTCATCACCTCAAGAGCAGGACTGTCGATCCGCACACGCTCGAGAACGGCCTGCGTCGGTTGCGCATAGCCGCTTCCGGCTTCCAGGGACAGTGGTTTCAGGGCTGAGTAATCCCGTGTCATTTACGCCTGCCCTCCGTAGAAAGTTTCGAGCCGGCCAATGCCGGACAAGGTATGCCGCCTGATTCCCGCACCGGTCGCTTGCTGAAGCTAGACGCCGACCAGCGGGCGCATTCCCCTGCGCTGCGCGGGCCGCCGTGCCAGGAAACGGGACAGTTCGTTCAGCGCCTGCTCGTAGACCGCGCGTTTGAACTCGATGACATCCTGGGTCGGCGCCCAATATTCGTGCCAGCGCCAGGCATCGAACTCCGGTTTCTCGGTCGCACGCAGGCAGACGTCGCAGTCACGCCCCGTCAGCCGCAACAGGAACCAGATCTGTTTCTGTCCGCGATAATTGCCGCGCCATTCACGTCGCAGCCAGCGTTCCGGGACTTCGTAGCGCAGCCAGTCCCGCGTGCGGCCGAGCACCTGCACATGCTCGGGCTTGAGCCCGACTTCCTCGTGCAACTCGCGGTACATTGCCGCTTCGGGCCGTTCGCCACCCTTGATGCCGCCTTGCGGAAACTGCCACGAATGCTCGCGCACCCGCTTACCCCAGAACACCTCGTTCTTCGCGTTGCACAGTACGATTCCGACATTGGGGCGATAGCCATCTCGGTCGATCATGGTCATCCCCGGATTGATTGATCATATGAAATTGATTTTTTCACAAATCCCCGGGCATTGAAAGCCCGCGAACCGGCACCCGCAGGCCGGGATTCAGGGGTGCAGGAAATCGGCGTCGCAGCGATTCATGGTGCGCAACCCTTCCACGAACAGCGGAAACTCCAGGCCAAACCGCGCCTCCAGCGCCGTCGCGCGGCCCTGAAGCTCATGCCAGCGCAACAAGCCCGGCGAATCGCGGAAGCCGAAAGCAATGACATTGCCGGGCTTGCGCGCGGGCAGGCACAGCGTACCGGCCGGAAACGCGGCTTCAATGCGCTTGAGGACTTCGTTGAACTGGCGGTCACCGCCCCAGAGATTGACCACCAGCACACCCCCCGGCGCGAGCCGCTCCCGGCAGTGGCGGTAGAACTCGCGGGTGGCCAGTGCCTCGACATGAGATTCGGCGTCATACCCGTCGACCATGATCAAGTCCGCGGTGACATCCTCGCGCGCCATGTATTCCGCGCCGTCGCCGACGACGACCTCGAAACGGGCGTCATCCGGCGGCACCAGGAAACACTGGCGCGCGACCGCCACCACCTGCGGGTTCAGTTCCAGCACCCGCACCCGGGCAGACGGAAAATGATGGCGGACGTACTTCGCCACCGAGCCACCGCCCAGACCCACCATCAGCACGTCCTGCAGGGCCTCGTGAAACAGCAGGCAGGCCATCATCGAGCGGGTATAGGACAACTCGAGGTCGTACGGCCGCGCGATGCGCATGGCACTCTGTACGGTATCGCTGCCGATATGCAGGGAACGCACGCCGAACTTCTCGCTGACATAGACGGTCTCGGTATCCTCGGCGGGCTTGCGCAGGCGCCATTTGGGCATGAATTTCATTGGTTGCGGTGAACGGGGTTTGCGTAAGGTCCGGTAGAATAAGGGTTTTATCCGATCGGGAACAGGCATGCGCGTTTCGCAGTTTTTCATTTCCACGCTGAAAGAGGCACCTTCCGAAGCCGAGGTCATCAGCCACAAGCTGATGCTGCGCGCCGGGCTGATCAAGCGTCTGACCAGCGGTGTCTACACCTGGATGCCGCTGGGTCTGAGAGTGCTGCGCAAGGTCGAGAACATCATCCGCGAGGAAATGAGCCGCGGCGGCGCGATCGAACTGCTGATGCCGGCGGTTCAGCCCGCAGAACTGTGGCAGGAATCGACGCGCTGGGAGCAGTACGGCCCGGAACTGCTGCGCATCAAGGACCGCCACCAGCGCGATTTCTGCTTCGGCCCCACCCATGAGGAGGTCATCAGCGACGTGGTGCGCCGCGAGGTCAAGAGCTACCGCCAGCTGCCGCTGAATTTCTATCAGATCCAGACCAAGTTCCGCGACGAGATCCGTCCGCGCTTCGGTGTCATGCGCGGTCGCGAGTTCGTGATGAAGGACGCCTACTCCTTCCATGCGAGCCATGACGACCTGGTGCGCGAATACCGCAACATGCACGACACCTACAGCCGCATCTTCACCCGGCTCGGACTGAAGTTTCGCCCGGTCGCCGCCGATACCGGCTCGATAGGCGGCACCGGCTCGCATGAATTCCACGTGCTCGCCGATTCGGGCGAGGACGCGATCGCCTACTGCCCGCAGTCGGACTACGCCGCCAACGTCGAACTGGCGGAGGCAGTTGCGCCGGCGACGCCGCGCCCGGCGGCGGCGCAGCCGCTGCAGAAAGTGCACACCCCCGGGGTCAAGACCATCGACGAGCTGTGCAAATTTCTCAAGCTGCCTGCGGATCGCACCGTAAAGGCGGTCGTCGTCGACGGCGCCGACGGCAAGCCGGTGCTGCTGCTGCTGCGCGGCGACCATGAACTGAACCTGGTCAAGGCCGGCAAGCTGCAGCAGCTGAAGCAGCCGGTCGCGTTCGCCTCGGCGGACACCATCCGCACCGCCTTTGGCGCGAGCCCGGGTTCGCTGGGCCCCGCGGGATTCCAGGGTACGGTGATCGCGGACCGCGCGGTGATGGCAATGGCCGATTTCGTCATCGGCGCCAATGCCGACGATCATCATTGCACCGGCGCCAACATCGGCCGCGATTTCCCCGAGCCTGCGGTCGCCGACATCCGCAATGTCGTCAGCGGCGATCCCTCGCCCGACGGCAAGGGCAGTCTCGAAATCTGCCGCGGCATCGAAGTCGGCCACATCTTCCAGCTGCGCACCAAGTACTCGCAGGCCATGAACCTCGGTTTCCTCGACGAATCCGGCAAGAGCAGGATCATGGAAATGGGCTGCTACGGCATCGGGGTCACCCGCATCGTCGCCGCGGCAATCGAGCAGAACCACGACGAACGCGGCATCATATTCCCCCAGGCAATAGCGCCGTTTGCAGTCGCGATCACGCCCATCGGCTATCACAAGAGTGCCGAGGTCAAGGCTGCGGCAGATCAGCTGTGTGCAGAGCTTGCCGCTGAGGGCATCGACGTGCTGCTCGACGATCGCGACGAACGGCCGGGCGTGATGTTTGCGGACATGGAACTGATCGGTGTACCCCACCGCGTTGTCATCGGCGATCGCGGCCTCAAGGAGGGGCAATTCGAATACAAGGGCCGGCGCGACGCGCAGCCGCGCAACCTTCCTCGCGCGGAAGCAAAAGATATAATAAAATCAATGGCATGCACGGACTGACCACGACCATCCTGGCATTGGCACTGGCGCTGGTTTCGCCGCACAGCCATGGCGGTGCGCAAAAGTACGAACCTCTTTCGGCCAGCGTCAGGGCCACCCTGCACCGCGCGATCTCCGATCAGGCGGTGCCGGTGCTGGCATTCGACGATGAACAGGAAGCACGTGCCTGGCTGGCATCGATGTCGCCACGCCTTGCGCGGCGTATGCCAAAGCGCGTCGAGCGGGAAGAGTTTCTGCTGACCGTACACTACGAGGCCAAGCGGGCGGGACTGGACCCGCAGCTGGTGCTGGGACTGATCCAGGTCGAAAGTGCCTTCCGCAAATATGCGGTGTCGAGCGCAGGTGCCCGCGGCTACATGCAGGTAATGCCGTTCTGGGCGAAATTGATCGGCGCCGCCGACCACAACCTGTTCCACCTGCGCACCAACCTGCGTTACGGTTGCACCATCCTCCGGCATTACCTCGACATCGAGAGCGGCAACCTGTTCCGGGCATTGGGCCGCTACAACGGCAGTCTCGGCAAGGCCGAATATCCGAACATGGTGTTGCGCGCCTGGCATGGCAACTGGCGCTATGCGCAGCCGGTCAACAGCGGCACGGTGCATTAAGACCGGCAACACGGAGTCACCAGCACCCATGCGGGAAATCCTGGTTCTCTATTACAGCCGCCACGGCGCGACCCTGGAAATGGCGCGACTGGTCGCGCGCGGCATTGAACAGGCCGGTGCCGCCGCGCGCCTGCGCACAGTACCACCCGTATCTGCAGTCAGCGAAGCCATTGCGCCCGCCGTCCCGGATTCCGGAGCCCCATACGCGGAAATGCGGGATCTCGAGGAATGTGCCGGTCTCGCGCTCGGTTCTCCAACCCGCTTCGGCAACATGGCGGCCCCGATGAAGTATTTCTGGGACTCGACCTCGGCGCTGTGGCTGAAGGGCACCCTCTGCGGAAAACCGGCAGCCGTGTTCACATCAACTGCCAGCCTGCACGGCGGGCAGGAAACCACGCTGGTGTCGATGATGCTGCCGCTGCTCCACCACGGCATGCTGATCGTCGGCCTGCCCTACTCCGCCCCGGAACTGCTGACCACGACTACCGGTGGCACGCCGTACGGAGCCAGCCACCTCGCCGGCGCCGCTGCCGATATGCCGGTTTCCGATGAAGAGAAGAAACTCTGCCTGCTGCTCGGACGGCGCCTCGCCGAAACCGCATTGAAACTGTCGTCATGAATGCGGCGCCGGCCGGCCGCAGCTGGCGCAAGGCCGCGACCCTGCTGCTCCTTGCGCTGATGCTGCTCTGCCTTGCCTGGGAGCTTTGGCTCGCACCGCTGCGTCCGGGCGGCTCCTGGCTCGCGCTGAAAGTCTTGCCCCTGCTCTGGATACTGCCGGGAATCGCACGCGGAAACGCCTACACCTACCGTGTCTCGACCATGCTGATCCTCGCCTACTTCATGGAGGGCGTGGTCCGCGGGTGGTCTGACGGCGGAACGAGCGCGCGAATCGCGCTGCTGGAAATCGCGCTGTCTCTCGCCTTCTTCGGCGCGGCCATTGCCCATCTGCGCGCGGGGCGGAAAGCCGGCTGATCGCGGCATGCAGTGCCGCCGCGATCGCCACCGGTGATCAGAGCTGCGGGTTCAGCCGCTCGGCTCCGGCAAAAAGCCTGTTCAGTGCGTTGATGTAGGCCTTGGCGGAAGCCACCACGATATCGGTATCCGCGCCCTGGCCATTGACGATGCGCCCGTCCTTCGACAGACGCACGGTCACCTCGCCCTGCGCGTCAGTGCCGGTAGTGATGGCGTTGACTGAATACAGCAACAGCTCTGCGCCGCTGTGCACCAGCGCCTCAATCGCCTTGAACGCCGCATCGACCGGTCCGCTGCCCTGGGCCTCGGAAGGACGCTCCTTGCCGCTGTCCGACATGATGAGGCGGGCGTAGGGCTGCTCGCCGGTTTCGGAGTGCGCAGTCAGCGACACCAGGTTGTAGCGCTCGTTTTCGAGATGCTCGAGGTTTTCCTCGGTGATCAGCGCATGCAGGTCCTCGTCGAATATCTCGCGCTTCTTGTCGGCCAGTTCCTTGAAGCGCTTGAATGCGGCGTTGAGCGCCTCTTCCGAATCGAGTTCGACGCCGATTTCGTGCAATCGCGTCTTGAACGCGTTTCGCCCCGAGAGCTTGCCGAGAGTCAGGCGGTTGTTGGTCCAGCCCACCGATTCGGCGCTCATGATCTCGTAAGTCTCGCGGTGTTTCAGCACGCCATCCTGATGGATGCCCGACTCGTGGGCGAAGGCATTTGCGCCGACGATCGCCTTGTTCGGCTGCACCGGGTAGCCGGTGATGCCGGAAACCAGCTTCGATGCCGGCACGATCTGAGTGGCATCAATGTTGGTATCACAGTCGAAAACGTCCTGGCGCGTGCGCACCGCCATGACGATTTCCTCCAGCGAAGCGTTCCCCGCCCTCTCGCCAAGCCCGTTGATCGTGCACTCGACCTGGCGCGCCCCGTTCTGCACGGCCGCAAGCGAGTTTGCGACAGCAAGACCCAGGTCATTGTGGCAATGCACGGACCAGATGGCCTGGTCGGAGTTGGGAATGCGCTCGCGGAGATTCCTGATCAGGCTTCCGAACTGGTCGGGCAGCGTGTAGCCGACGGTATCCGGCACGTTGATGGTCCTCGCGCCAGCCTTGATCACCTGCTCGAGGATGCGGCAGAGAAAATCAAGGTCCGAGCGTCCGGCGTCCTCCGGGGAGAACTCCACGTTATCCGTGTACTCGCGCGCCCACTTGATCGCGCGCACCGCCTGGTCAATGACCTGGGACGGCTCCATGCGCAGCTTCTTCTCCATGTGGATCGGAGAAGTTGCGATGAAGGTATGGATTCGCGGCTGCGCCGCAACCCGCACCGCGTCTCCACAGCGCCGGATGTCCTTCTCGTTCGCGCGTGCGAGCCCGCAGATCGTGCTGTCCTTGATGGCACGGGCTACCGCCTGCACCGACTCGAAGTCGCCGTCGCTTGCCGCGGGGAAACCAGCCTCGATAACGTCGACGCGCATGCGTTCGAGCTGGCGGGCGATGCGCAGCTTGTCGTCCTTGGTCATTGACGCGCCCGGACTCTGCTCGCCGTCACGCATCGTGGTGTCGAATATGATCAGTTTTTCCTTGGCCATAACGGATACCTCATTGTCTGTAGCCTGCGCTGTGGGCGCACGACCTTGAATCAGGGTTCCCGGCGCCGATACCGGCGCCGGACTGGATACTGCAACTTGAAATGGGAGTTTGGTTAGCGCGCGCGGCCGCGCAGCAGCAGACCAGCCGGTGCGAGCACGGCGAGGGGGAACAGCTTGAGGGTCTGCGGGGAACTCATGATGGAACAAATATATCGGCTTTTCCCGGGAGTCGCAAGACCTTCACTCCGAAGGTTCCGCCGGCGCTTTCCGGCGGAATCTGTCGTAAACCCACAGCGCATATCCGGACAAGCCATAGAGCGCAAACAGCGTGAACAGCAGTTCCGGCAGCGTGTTGGCAAAGGAAATCAGCAACACGAAACCCAGCGCGATCGCAACCACGACCGAAAACGGCACGCTCTTGCGCAGGTTGATGTCCTTGCCGCTGTAGAACCGCAGGTTGCTGACCATCGTCAGTCCGGCGACCAGCGTCAGCCCCCAGGCCAGCCACTTCACTTCCACGCCCTTCACCTGGTACTCGGTCATCGCCAGCACCAGTCCGGCAACCAGGGCTGCAGCCGCGGGACTGGGCAGCCCCTGGAAGAAGCGTTTGTCGACCACATCAATATTGGTGTTGAACCGGGCAAGTCGCAATGCCGCGCAAGCGCAATAGACGAACGCCGCAATCCATCCCAGTTTTGTCGACAGCCAGGGGCCAAGCAGCGGTACGGTTTGCATCGCCGCGAAATCCTTCAATGCCCATACGTAGACCACCAGCGCCGGCGCCACGCCGAAAGAAACCATGTCCGACAGGCTGTCGAGTTCGGCGCCGAAAGCGCTTTGGGTGTGAGTCAGCCGGGCCACGCGGCCGTCGAGGCCATCGAGGACCAGCGCCACGAAGATCGCTATCGCAGCATGTTCAAAGCGCCCGCCGACAGCCTGCACGATCGCGTAAAAGCCGGCGAACAGTGCGGCGATCGTGAACATATTCGGCAGCCAATAGATGCCGCGGCGGGCAAACCGCGACTTGATGAACTGCTTGTGTTCCTTGAGTTCGGCCATGGCCGCAATCTTAAACCAGTCGCCGTTGCCGCGTCAGTCCAGCATCGCCAGCACGGTTTCGGTCGCATACACCTTGTCACCGACGCTGACCTTCGGCAGCGACGCCGGCGGCAGGTAAACATCGACGCGCGAGCCGAAGCGTATGAACCCGAAGCGGTCCCCGCGTGCCAGTGCCTGCCCTTCCCTGGCGTAACACAGGATGCGCCGCGCGATCAGTCCCGCAACCTGCACACAGGTGACGTCACGGCCTTCGGCAGTGCGCAGGTAAATCACCGCACGCTCATTTTCGGCCGAGGCCTTGTCGAGGTCGGCGTTCAGAAACCTGCCCGGGAAATACCAGGTTTTCTCCACAATGCCGTCAACCGGGCTGCGGTTCGAGTGGGCATTGAAGACATTCATGAATACGCTGATTTTCAGCGCATCGCGCTCGAGGTAGGGATCTCGCACTTTCTCCACGGAAACAATGCGGCCGTCGGCGGGAGACAGCACTGCGCCCGGTTCGGAGGGAATGGAACGGGCCGGATCGCGGAAAAACTGGATCATGAACAGCACGATCAGCCACGGGAATGCCGCCCAGGCGAATCCGGCAAAGGCCTGGATACCGGCAGCAAGGACCACTGCAATCGCGATGAAAGGCCAGCCCTCGCGGGCGATGATCGGATGGGGATAGGGTTTCATCTGCGCAGTTTAACCGCAACAAAGAACAGGGGCGGCCGCGCGGGAGAGCAGTTCGCCCTCGCGCGCGGACCCGCCCCCGCGCCGGAATCAGTTCTTGGACTGGTCTACCAGGCGGTTCTTCTTGATCCAGGGCATCATGTCGCGCAGCTTGGCGCCGACGGTCTCCACCTGGTGCGCCTGGCCGATGCGGCGCAGCGCCTTCAGGGTGGGCGCGCCTGCCTTGTTCTCGAGGATGAACTCCTTGGCGAACTGGCCGGTCTGGATCTCGGCGAGGATGCGGCGCATTTCAGCACGGGTCTCGTCGGTGACAATGCGCGGACCACGCGTGAAGTCGCCGTATTCGGCGGTGTTCGACACCGAGTAGCGCATGTTGGCGATACCGCCCTCATAGATCAGGTCGACGATCAGCTTGACCTCGTGCAGGCACTCGAAATAGGCCATCTCCGGAGCATAGCCGGCGTCAACCAGCGTCTCGAAGCCGGCCTGGATCAGCGCCGCCAGGCCGCCGCAAAGAACGACCTGCTCGCCGAAAAGATCGGTTTCGCATTCCTCGCGGAAGGTGGTCTCGATCACGCCGGCACGTGCCGCTCCGATGGCGGCGGCGTAGGAAAGCGCGATGTCGCGGGCCTTCTTGCTCGGATTCTGCGCCACGGCGATCAGCGCCGGCACGCCGCCACCCTGGGTGTAGGTCGAACGCACCAGGTGACCGGGACCCTTCGGGGCAATCATGATCACGTCGAGGTCAGCACGCGGCTCGACCTGTTTGAAATGCACGTTGAAACCATGGGCAAAGGCCAGCGTCGCGCCCTTTTTGAGATTGGGCTCGATCTCGTCGCGGTAAACATCGGCATGATGTTCGTCCGGCAACAGGATCATCACCAGGTCGGCGCCCTTGACGGCATCGCCCACTTCCTTGACAGCGATGCCGGCTTTCTTGGCCTTGTTCCAGGACGCGCCGTCCTTGCGCAGGCCGACGGTCACCTTGACTCCGGATTCCTTCAGGTTGTTGGCGTGGGCGTGGCCCTGTGATCCGTAGCCGATGATCGCGACCTGCTTGCGCTTGATCAGCGAAAGGTCTGCATCCTTGTCGTAATAAATCTTCATGTCTTCCTCTGTATAGAACGTAAACGGTTGGTCTTTGCAGGCGGGGGCCGCATCCGGCACAGGCCCCTGCCGGCTCCTCAGGCTTTCAAGATGCGGTCGCCGCGACCAATGCCGGAGGCCCCGGTGCGAACTGTTTCCAGGATCGCCGACTGGTCTATGGCTTTCAGAAAGGCGTCCAGCTTCGAACCCGGTCCGGTAAGTTCAATGGTGTAGTCCTTGTCCGTGACATCAATGATGCGTCCGCGGAAGATATCGGCCATCCGCTTCATCTCCTCACGGTCCTTGCCCACGGCACGCACCTTGACCAGCATCAGCTCGCGCTCGATGTGTTCGCCTTCCGACAGGTCAACCACCTTGACCACGTCGACCAGCTTGTTCAGCTGCTTGTTGATCTGCTCGATGATCTCGTCGGAACCGGAAGTGACTATGGTCATCCGGGAAAGGGTTTCGTCCTCAGTGGGTGCCACGGTCAGCGATTCGATGTTGTAGCCGCGCGCCGAGAACAGGCCGGCCACACGGGACAGTGCACCCGCCTCGTTTTCCAGCAAAACTGAAATGATATGTCGCATGGGATCAGACCAGGATCATTTCGGACAGGCCCTTGCCGCCCGGCACCATCGGGAACACGTTTTCGGTCTGGTCGGTGATGAAATCCAGGAAAACCAGATCCTTCTTGCGGGCAAACGCCTCTTTCAGCGCCGGCTCGACGTCTGCCGGCTTCTCGATACGCATGCCGACATGGCCATAAGCCTCGGCAAGCCTGACGAAATCCGGCAATGCGTCCATGTACGATTCCGAATAGCGGTTACCGTGAAAAAACTCCTGCCACTGGCGCACCATGCCCATGTAGCGGTTGTTGAGGTTGACCAGCTTCAGCGGCAACCGGTACTGCTTGCAGGTCGACAGTTCCTGGATGCACATCTGGATGGACGCTTCGCCGGTGACGCATGCCACCGTCGCCTTGGGATTTGCCATCTGCACGCCCATTGCATAGGGCAGGCCGACGCCCATGGTGCCCAGTCCGCCGGAGTTGATCCAGCGGCGGGGCTTGTCAAACTTGTAGAACTGCGCCGCCCACATCTGGTGCTGGCCGACATCCGAGGTCACAAACGCTTCCCCCTTGGTCACCTGGTACAGCTTCTCGATGACGAACTGGGGCTTGATGATCGCGCTGGCGCGATCGTACTTGAGGCAATCGCGGCCACGCCACTGCTCGATCTGCGACCACCATGCCTTCAACGCCTCCTTGTCGGGCCCGCCCCGGGCGGCTTCCAGCTGGCGGGCCAGTTCCCTCAGCACTTCACGGACGTTGCCGACCACCGGAACATCCACCTTCACCCGCTTCGATATGGACGCCGGGTCGATGTCGATATGGACGATCTGCCGCGGCTGCTCGAAGAAATGCTTGGGATTGCCAATGACGCGGTCATCGAAACGCGCACCGACCGCCAGCAGGACGTCGCAATGCTGCATCGCCATGTTGGCTTCGTAGGTACCGTGCATGCCGAGCATTCCCAGGAAGTGACGATCGGTCGACGGGAAACCGCCAAGCCCCATCAGCGTGTTGGTGCACGGGAAGCCGAGCATTCTCACGAGTTGCGCAAGTTCCGCCGAGGCGTTACCGAGAATCACGCCACCGCCGGTATAGATCATCGGACGCTTTGCCTCGAGCAGCAGTTTTACCGCCTTCTTGATCTGGCCGGCGTGCCCCTTGACCACGGGGTTGTACGAGCGCATCGCGATCGACTTCGGGTATTCGAACTCGGTCTTGTGGGTTGTGATGTCCTTCGGAATGTCAACGACGACCGGGCCGGGCCGACCGGTCGACGCAATGTAGAACGCCTTCTTGATCGTCAACGCCAAGTCCTTGACGTCCTTGACCAGGAAATTGTGTTTCACGCATGGCCGGGTTATGCCGACGGTGTCGCATTCCTGGAAAGCATCCTCGCCGATGGCGTGCGTCGGCACCTGCCCGGTCAGGATGACCATCGGAATCGAGTCCATGAATGCCGTAGCAATGCCGGTAATCGCGTTGGTGACGCCGGGACCGGAAGTCACCAGCGCCACGCCGACCTTCTCGGTCGACCGCGCATAGGCGTCTGCGGCGTGCACCGCCGCCTGTTCATGGCGGACCAGGACGTGCTTGACCTTGTCCTGCTTGAACAGCTCATCATAAAGAAACAACACCGCGCCGCCCGGATATCCGAAGACATGGTCTATGCCCTCTTCCTGAAGACAACGCACAACGATCTCTGCACCCGACAATTGCATGATTTTGGGCCCGCTTGCACCGAGGCGCAGGCACGGGGTTCCGGCGAGAAGGAAACCTGAAACATTACCCGGGGGCGCCCCTTCGGTCAAGCAAATATCCTTTTAAACAGCAGGATAGAAAGTTTCCAGCACCCGAAAGAACCCGCTTGCCTCGCGCGGGCATTTTGTTAATATGCCGCCAATTCCGGATCTTGGCCGGAATATTCCCTCCCGAAGTTCCAGCACCAAAAAAGGCTAACCCACTGGCCACAAACAAGGAACTGACGACTTTTCTGGCCGAAGTCGAGCGCCGGGCATTCAAACAAGCGGTATTTTCAGTGCGCGACGATCACCTCGCGCTCGATATCGTCCAGGAAGCCATGATGAAGCTGGCCGACAAGTATGCGGACCGGCCTGTGGCCGAACTGCCGATGCTGTTCCAGCGCATCCTGCAGAACGCCATCAGGGATTTTTTTCGGCGCCAGAAAGTGCGATCGGCATGGGTCATGCCTCTGAGCAACCTGTTCGGCGCCGACAGCGACGAGGACAGCGACCCCCTCGACACCATGGAATTCGAGGAGAATTCCAAGATTGCCGGACGACCGGCAGAACAGCTGGAACAAAAGCAGATCCTTGATATCATTGAAAAAGCGATAGCGACCCTACCCTTGCGTCAACGTCAGGCTTTCATGCTGCGTTATTGGGAGGAACTTGATGTCGCTGAAGCCGCAAAGGCCATGGGATGTTCGGAGGGCAGCGTAAAGACGCACTGCTCCCGGGCGACCCATGCATTGGCGATATTGCTCAAAAAACAGGGAATTGAGCTATGAATGCCCGGGAACACGAAATCGCCCGAAAAATCGCCCGGATGCTTGATCAGGGCAGCCGCGACCTGGACAGAAATACTCTGCTCCGGCTGACAGCCGCTCGTGAACAGGCACTGGCGGGAGCACGCAGGGCGCCGGCTTGGGTGCCGGTCTGGGCCAGCCAGATAGCCAGCCGCGCTGGCGGATGGCCGGCCAGCACGCGATACTTGCTGCCGATGGCGGTCTTGCTTCTGGGTTTGATGGGCATAGTCTACTGGCAGGGCAACAGCAGTCCGGGAACCGAACTGGCTGACATTGATGCACGCCTGCTGACTGACGATCTGCCCATCGATGCCTACCTCGACAAGGGCTTCGATTCATGGCTAAAACGGCAGTCGCGCTGATCGTCTGGTTATGCATAGCGCTCTCTGCCGCAGCCGCACAACCCGCCAAGCAGGGCACTAAGCCCGTCCGTCCCGCCTGGACGGAATTGTCTGCGGCCCAGCAGCAAATTCTGTCGCCGCTTGCCGCCGACTGGACCAGCATGGACTCCGCCCAGCGCAAGCGATGGGTGGCAATCGCCAATCGCTATCCCAAAATGAAGCCCGCGGAACAGCAGCGGCTGCAGAAACGCATGAAGGACTGGGCCGCGCTGACACCGGAGCAGCGTCAACAGGCCCGGGAGCGGTACAAGAATCTCAAAAAGCTGAGTCCGCAGCAGCGCCGAGAAATGTCACGGCAATGGCAGGACTATCGTAAATCGCTGGCTCAACCGGAAACACAGTTCGATCCTCCGGTGGGCGATCCGCTGCCTTCGGGCGACACCGCGGCGGAACGCTAGTGCATCCTGCAGGCACTCCCGGCATCGGCAGACGCCTGCTGAGCCTGGTCTACGAGTTGCTGCTGTTGATCGCGGTCATCCTGCTGGCCGCCGGACTCGCCACGGCGCTGACCACTATCACGGGAAGCGGACACGCAAGAACCCTCACCCAGTTGAGCGTGGCAGTGATGACGCTCGCCTATTTCGTCTGGCAATGGCATTCCCGGGGCCAGACCCTGCCGATGAAGACCTGGCGCATGCGCCTTGAGACCACCGGGGGTCTGCGTGTTCCGGTTGCCCGAGCACTGCTCCGCTCGATGCTATGCATCCCGTGCTACGGCCTGCTCGGCGTCACGGTTCTGTGGGCACTGATCGACCGGGACGGACAGTTCCTGCATGATCGCCTCGCCGGAACGCGTCTTGTGACTGCCGGCTGAGCCGGTTCAGCGCCGCTCCTGCCACCACATCATGGCCACTGCCACGACCATGAACAGCAGCATCGGGCCGATTGCGCTGAACGCCGGCGGCCAGTCGTTGAGCAGGCCGAGATGCCCGAACAGGCGGTTCAGGAAATGGAACCCCAGCCCGAGCATGATGCCCGCAAATATTTTCGCGCCGACCCCGCCCTGGCGGTTCTGGAAATAGGCGAAGGGCAGCGCGAGGATCATCATCACCAGGACCGCAACGGGATACAGCAGCTTGCCCCACAGCGCGATCTCGTAGCGCAAGGATTTCTGCCGGTTCTCCTTAAGGTGCTGGGAATAGGAATACAGGCTCCACGCCGACATCTTCTCGGGTTTGACCAGCAGCACGCTCAGCAGCGCCGGATCCAGCACCGACTGCCATTCCATGCGCTCGTGACGGCTGACCCGCGTGCTGGCACTGGCGAATTCCGTTTGCGCGACATCGAGCAGTGCCCAGCGGTTGTCCCCCTGGTATTCGGCGCCGACGGCATGACGCAGGCTGCGCAACCTGTAACTGTCGTCGAACTCGTATATGCGCAGCCCATTCAGGGTGGCCGGCGGCGTGACCTCCGCCACGTTGATGAACGCCTTGCCGTCCTTGATCCACAATCCTGAGCGGAACTCCTGCGCGACGATGCCGGAGATCGCCTGCGAGCGCAGGCGTTGCGCAAACTGCTCGGCCGGCGGCGCCAGGAACTCGCCAACGATGAATGTCACCGCCCCGAATGCGGCGCCCACCAGCGCAATGACGCCCGTCATCCGGGCAAGGGAAACGCCGGCGGCACGCATGACGGTGTACTCCGAACTCGCCACCAGCTGTGCAACCGCAAACAGCGTGCCGATCAGCGCCGCGATCGGGAACAATTCATAGACGTGGTTGGGCGCCGAGAGCAGCACATGGAGCAGGATGTGGCGAAGCTGGTAGGCGCCCCGGCCCAGATCCTTCATCTGCTCGACAAGATCGAAAAACGCGAACAGCAGCAGCAGGGCGACAAACACGAGCATCGTCGAAACCGCGATTTCCCGTGCAACATAATTGCGCAGCGTCTTCATCGGAAAAGCCGCCACAGGGAAAAAACCGAAAGCCGGCGATAGAACATGCCCAGCAGCAGGAGCAGCATCGCCGCGTGCACACCCCACATTCCGGTGACGACATCCACCCTGGACTGGGCAATCGATGCCTGCATGATCGACAGCAGGTTGCTGTACACCATGTACACCAGTATCGCGAGCACGATGTTCATCGACCGGCCGGCACGCGGATTGACGAAAGACAGCGGTATGGCCAGCAGGCACAGCAGCAAGGCGCTTGCCGGCAGCCCGACGCGCCAGGACAGCTCGCCAAGGTTGCGCTGCGTCGGATCACGCAGCAGATCGAACGTGGACAGGGTTTTCGTAGTCGGGGCCCGCTCGGCGGCTTCGCCGGTTTCGATGCGCATCGCGTAGCGCTCGAATTCGAAAATCCTGTAGTCCGGGGATCCCGGCTCGCCCTCATAGCGTCTTCCGTTGAGCAGCACCAGGAAGCGGTCGCCATTGGCTGCCGTCTCCTGAAAACCGCTCTGCGCCACCATCACGCCGTCCTTCCCGTTCTGGCTGGAACTGACGAAGACGTTGGCCACGAGATTGGGCTTGCCCGGAACCTCCTCGACCAGGTAAACACGGTCCGCGCGCCTCGACTCGTGAAACACGCCGGGCGTGACCTGGGCCACGTCGTCGCGGCTGTCCATCTGCCGCCTGAACTCTTCGGACTTCTCTACTGACCACGGCGACAGCAGCAGTGACAGCAGCGCAATGGTCAACACCAGCGGCGCAGCAAACTTGAGCACCGGGCTGATCCAGCGCGACAGGCCCTGTCCACAGGAGAACCAGACCACCATTTCCGAATCACGGTAACTGCGCGTCAGCGTCATCAGCACGGCTATGAACAGCGTCAACGAGAGCAGGATCGGCAGATAGCCGACCAGCGTGAAACCCAGCAGTGCAACGACACCGGTCGAGGTGATCATGCCGCTGGCCGCCTGACCCAATAGGCGCACGAGCTGGGTGGTTACGGATATGCCCAGCAGCACGAGAAAGGTGGCCGCCGCGGAGGTGGTCAATTCGCGCAGCAGCGCCTGCCGGAAAATCATTCCGGCATTTTGCTTTTTGAGGGGAACGCGCAGATAATCAATCAACGATGTCGTACGCCGGTGTGTTGCCTAGCCTGTACCCGCCGGGCACCGGCGCAGGCATCACCGCCGGATCCGCACCGCAACGGCCGCCAATCAAAATCATCCATTGACAAGCTCGTAATGCGCACAGGAGTTGACGCGTGGAATTTAGCATAAAACCCCTCACACCGGGCCGCAATGCCTGCGGCTGCACCGTGGTCGGCGTCTACGCCGGAAGGAAACTGAGCGAAGCCGCCACTGCGCTCGACCGCTCCGCCAAGGGCTACCTGCGGCGCCTGCTCGAACGCGGCGACATGGAAGGCAGGCTCGGCACCACACTGCTTCTGCACGACGTGCCGGGAGTGGCCAGCGCGCGGGTTCTGCTGGTCGGACTGGGCCCGGAGGACGAATTCGGTGAAAAGCAGTTCACCCGCGCGGTATCAGCCGCAGTCGGCGCAATCTCGGGCACCGGAACTGCCGATGCCGAGCTGCACCTGGCCGAACTGCCCGCCGGCCGGCGCGACATCGAGTGGCGGATGACCCAGGCAGCCTGTGCCGCGCGGATCGCGGTCTACCGCTTCGAGCAGATGAAGAGCAAGCCGGCGAAAGACGCCCCCAAGCTGCGGCGCGTGGTCATTTCGGTGAATACGCAGAAAGACGCCAAGGCCGCCGCCCGCGGCCTCGCCCAAGGCCTTGCGCTGGCGCACGGCGTCGGCCTTGCCCGCGACCTCGGCAACCTGCCCGGCAACGTCTGCACGCCGTCTTACCTGGCCGACCGCGCGCGCGAGCTCGCCAGGCACTACCGCATGAAAATCCAGGTGCTGGAACGCAAGGACATGGCGAAGCTCGGCATGAATACCCTGCTGTCGGTCGCCGCCGGCAGCAGCCAGCCGCCGAAACTCATCGTGCTCGAATACCGCGCCGGCCCGAAGAGGGGCAAGCCGGTCGTGCTGGTCGGCAAGGGCGTCACCTTCGACACCGGCGGCATATCGCTGAAGCCTGCCCCGGAAATGGACGAAATGAAATTCGACATGAGCGGCGCCGGCAGCGTGCTCGGCACGCTGAAGGCTGTCGCCGAAATGAAGCTGCCGGTCAATGTCGTCGGCATCATTCCAGCCACCGAGAACATGCCCGGCGGCCGCGCCACCAAGCCCGGGGACATCGTCACCAGCATGTCCGGCCAGACCGTGGAAATCCTCAATACCGATGCCGAAGGCCGGCTGATTCTCTGCGACGCACTGACCTATGCCGAGCGCTACAAACCCGCCGCGGTAATCGACATCGCGACCCTGACCGGCGCCTGCGTCATCGCGCTGGGCCACGTCGTCAGCGGCCTGTTCGCCAACGACGATACGCTCGCGCGCGAGGTGCTCGCGGCCGGCGAATCCATCGGCGACCGCGCCTGGCAGCTGCCGCTGCACGAGGACTACCAGGAACAGCTGCACAGCAATTTCGCCGACTTCGCAAACATCGGCGGCCGGCCCGCGGGCGCAGTGACCGCAGCCTGCTTTCTGTCGCGCTTCGCAAAAAAATACAAGTGGGCGCACCTGGACGTCGCGGGCACTGCCTGGAAATCGGGCAAGGACAAGGGTTCGACCGGGCGCCCGGTACCACTGCTGACCCAGTTCCTGATCGGACGTGCTGGCAAGCATTGACGCTCGGCTGTCGTGCCCGATGACGCAGATCGACTTCTACACCCAGGCCGCAGACCGGCTGCACACCACGTGCCGGCTGGTCGCCAAGGCGCGCAGCCATGGATTGCGCGTCACGGTGTTCTGCCCGGACCGCGAGCTCGCCGCGAAACTCGACCGCATGCTGTGGGCGGTTCCGGCGACCGGCTTCCTGCCTCATTGCACGCCGGACGATCCGCTGGCAGCGGTGACGCCGGTGCTGATCGACGGCAGCGGCGCCACGCATCTCCATGACGAGCTGCTGATCAACCTGCATGGCGAATGGCCGGCATTTTTCAGCCGCTACAACCGGCTTGCCGAGATCGTCGGCACCGACGACAACGATCGCGGCCTTGCCCGCGAACGCTACCGCTTCTACCGCGACCGCGGCTACGCGATACGCACACACGACCTGTCGGCCGCGTCCGCCCGGGCCTAGCACAGACCCGGTTGAGCACGCCGCCGCTCCTCCATTACCATCAGCCCAGCCATGGCCGACAACCCGACACCGGATGACGATGCAGCGGACATTCTGCGCCGGGCCGACGCCCTGCTGAGTCGACACCGTCGCGCCCCGGCGCCGACGCCGCCCGCCGCGGCAGGCGAAGCCGGCGCCGACATTCCGGTCCTGACCGATGTCGTCATCGAAGGCGAAGTAATGCCGCCGGTGGAGCCGCAGAAGCCCGCTGCCCCTGAAAACCGGCCGGCGGGCGGCGAAGTGGTATCGCGCGTGCAGGCGCAGAACATCGAGCATGCCGTCTACATCAAGCTCAAGCGCAGCCTCGACGACCAGATCGCCGGCGTGGTGCGCGACCGTTACCTGCCCGAAATCGGCGCGGCGCTGGAACAGGCGCTGTCCCGCGTCACCAGCGAATTGAAGGCGGGCATCGCCGACATGGTGCGCACCTCTGTGGCCGAGACACTGCAATCACAGCTCAAACAGCTGCAGGCACCGGAGGCGGGCGGGGCCTCCGGTATAATCGCGGTCGCTGCCGCACCCGCCACGACGCCGTCCGCACCGCCATCCATGGAACTTCCGAAGAGTTTTGAACCCGCGACGATCGAGTCGCGCTGGTATCCGCTGTGGGAAAACAGCGGTTACTTCAAGGCCGGCCTCGATGCCGCCAATCCACGCTCGTACAGCATCCAGCTGCCGCCGCCCAACGTCACCGGCGTGCTGCACATGGGCCATGCCTTCAACCAGACCATCATGGATGGCCTGACACGCTATCACCGGATGAGCGGCTGCAACACGCTATGGCAGCCAGGCACCGACCACGCGGGCATCGCCACCGAGATGGTGGTCACCCGCCAGCTCGAGCAGCAGGGCGAATCGCGCAACGCGCTCGGTCGCGAGGAATTCATCAAGCGGGTGTGGGCCTGGAAGGAACAGTCGGGCTCGACCATCACGCGGCAGATGCGCCGCCTCGGCGCCTCATGCGACTGGTCGCGCGAGCGCTTCACGATGGACGAGCCGCTGGCGAAGCTGGTCACCCACACCTTCGTCAGGCTCTACCGTGACGGCCTGATCTACCGCGGCGTGCGCCTGTCGAACTGGGACCCGGTGCTGCACACGGTGATTTCCGACCTCGAAGTGCAGGCCGAGGAGGAAGACGGCAAGCTGTGGCAGATCCGCTATCCGCTGGCCGATGGCAGCGGCCACCTGACGGTCGCCACCACCCGTCCGGAAACCATGCTCGGCGATGCCGCAGTGGCGGTGCATCCGGAGGACGAGCGTTACCGCAGCCTGGTCGGCCGCCAGGTGATCCTGCCGCTGACCGGCCGCACGATCCCGGTGATCGCCGACGAGTATGTCGACAAGGCCTTCGGTACCGGCTGCGTGAAAATCACCCCGGCGCACGATTTCAACGACTACCAGGTCGGCCAGCGCCACAACCTGCCGCAAATCAACATCTTCACCCTCGACGCGGCGGTCAACGACAACGCGCCGGAAAAGTACCGCGGCCTCGACCGCTATGTCGCGCGCGAGCGCATCGTCGCCGACCTCAGGGCCCAGGGCCTGCTTGAATCCGAGAAACCGCACCGCATGGTGGTGCCGCGGGGCGACCGTACCGGCGTGGTCATCGAACCGATGCTGACCAGCCAGTGGTTCGTCAGGATGGAGCCGCTGGCAAAGCTCGGCCTCGATGCCGTCGCCACGGGCGAGGTGAAGCTCTTCCCGGATCAGTGGGTCAACACCTACAACCACTGGCTCAACAACATCCAGGACTGGTGCATCTCGCGCCAGCTGTGGTGGGGCCACCGCGTCCCGGCCTGGCATGACGAGGCCGGCAACATCTACGTTGCCCACGACGAGGCGGAAGCGCGCGAGCTCGCCGGCGGCAAGGCGCTGAAGCAGGATCCCGATGTGCTCGACACCTGGTTTTCGTCGCAGCTGTGGTGCTTCTCGACGCTGGACTGGACGCCGGAGTGGCCGCAGAAATCGAACCCGGCACTCGACCTCTACCTGCCCTCGTCGGTACTGGTCACCGGCTTCGACATCATTTTCTTCTGGGTCGCGCGGATGGTCATGATCACCAAGTACATGACCGGCAAGGTACCCTTCCGCCATGTCTACGTGCATGGCCTGGTGCGCGACGCCGAAGGCCAGAAAATGTCCAAGTCCAAGGGCAACACGCTGGACCCGCTGGACCTGATCGACGGCATCGAACTCGAAGCACTGGTGGCCAAGCGCACTTCCGGGCTGATGAACCCGAAACAGGCTGAAGCCATCGCCAGGCGCACCCGCGCCGAATTCCCGGACGGCATCCCCGCCTACGGCACCGACGCCCTGCGCTTCACCTTCGCCAGCCTTGCCAGCCTCGGCCGCGACATCAAATTCGACCAGAAGCGCTGCGAGGGTTACCGCAACTTCTGCAACAAGCTGTGGAACGCCACGCGCTACGTGCTGATGAACTGCGAGGGCAAGGACACCGGCCTCGACACCAACGCCCCGGCCGAACTTTCAGTCGCCGACCGCTGGATGATAAGCCGCCTGCAGCGCGCCGAAGCCGAGGCGCAGCAGGCCTATGCCGATTACCGTTTCGACAATCTCGCACGCGCGATCTACGAACTGGTCTGGGACGAATACTGCGACTGGTACCTCGAGCTCGCCAAGGTACAGCTCGCCGGCGGCAGCGACGAACAGTGCCGCGGCACCCGTCGCACGCTGGTGCGCGTGCTGGAAACCATACTCCGCCTCGCCCACCCGGTGATCCCCTTCATCACCGAGGAACTGTGGCAGAAAGTCGGCCCGCTCGCAGGCAAAAGCGGCGCCAGCATCATGCTGCAGAAATACCCGGTACCCGAGTCCGCGAGAATCGACGGCGCCGCAGAAGCCGAGGTGGACATGCTGAAACAGCTGGTCTCGGCCTGCCGCACGCTGCGCGGCGAGATGAACGTCGCGCCGGGACAGAAGCTGCCGCTGCTGGTCCAAGGTGACCCGGCACAGGTGCGCGCCTGGTCGCCGTACCTGGTGGCGCTGGCGCGGCTGTCCGAAGTCGTGGTCGTCGCCGAACTGCCCTCGGTCGATGCACCGGTATCCATCGTCGGCGATTTCAAGCTGATGCTGAAGGTCGAGATCGACGTCGCCGCCGAGCGTGAGCGTCTGGCCAAGGAGATCGCCAGGCTGGAGGCGGAAACCGCGAAGGCGCAGGGCAAGCTCGCCAACGAGAGTTTCGTCGCCAAGGCGCCGCCGCTGGTCGTGGCCCAGGAAAAGGAACGCCTCGCGCGCTTCTCGGCGACGCTCGAGCAGATGCGCGCCCAGCTCGCCAAGCTCGGCGGCTGAGGCCGCCCCGCGCGCCGCCGCGGCACCATGGACTTCAGGCACACGCTGCGCGCACTGCGCCACCGCAACTACCAGTTTTTTTTCTGCGGCCAGACGCTGTCGATCATCGGCAACTGGGTGCAGCAGATCGCGATGGCCTGGCTGGTCTACCGACTGACCGAATCCGCCTGGCTGCTCGGCGTCACCGGTTTCGCCGGCCAGATTGCCATCCTGGTACTCGCCCCCTTCGGCGGTCTGTGGGCCGACCGCTTCGACCGCTACAAGCTGCTGCTGCTGACCCAGGCTCTGTCGGCGCTGCCGCCGGTGGTGCTGGCACTGCTCGCCTACACCGGCCTGATCGAAGTCTGGCATGTCGTGGTCATGGCCCTGCTCGCCGGCATCATCAACGCCATAGACACGCCAATCCGGCTGACCTTCACCAGTGAAATGGTGCCGCGCGAGGACATGCCGAGCGCGATCGCAATGAACGCGCTGATGCAGAACGCGGGCCGCATGATCGGCCCGACCGTCGCCGGCGGACTGCTCGCGGTCTCCACCGAGGCCTTCTGCTTCGTCGTCAATGCGCTGAGCAAGGCCTTCATCGTCGGCACGGTGCTGATGATGACCATTGCGCCGCGCAAGCTGACGCCCTCCGGAGAATCGCCCTGGCACCAGCTGCGCGAGGGCGTGCTCTATGCCTGGACCCTGGTTCCCGTGCGCTGGCTGCTGCCGATGGTGGCCACGGTCAGCTTCATGGTCACCCCTTACCAGACACTGATGCCGATTTTCGCTGCCGAGGTATTCGAGGGCGGCGCCGGTCTGCTCGGCTTTCTGATGGCTGCTGCGGGCTGCGGCGGCGTCATCGGAATGCTCGCGCTGGCCTCGCGCCGTGACGTGCGCGGACTGACGCGCTGGATCACCTTCGCCTCGCTGTCAGCCGGCCTCGGCGTCACCGTATTTGCACTGTCGCCCTGGCTGCCGCTTTCGCTCGCCGCCATCGCCGTCACCGGCTTCGGCATCGTCGTCAACGGCATGTCGGTGAGCACGATGATCCAGACCATCGTCGATGACCGCATGCGCGGCCGCGTGATGGGCCTGTTCTCGATGGCCTTCCTCGGCATGTTCCCCATCGGCAGCCTCGCCGGCGGCGCACTCGCGGAAATCATCGGTGCGCCGGCAACGCTGGCCTGTGGCGGCGCCATCTGCACCCTGGTGGCCCTGTTGCTGTGGCGGCGTATGCCGGCGCTGCGCGCCGCGTTGCGACCGATCTACCAGAGACTTAAAATTATTCAATAAAAACAATAACTTATTGCCATCCCTCGACGACGTCGCTGCGCTGCTAGACTCGCCACATGGATCCGCTGACCCTGTCCCTGATCACCGGCCTCGGCTGGACCAGCGGACTGCGTTTCTACGCAGTCGTGTTCTGCCTCGGTCTGCTGCACCGCTCGGGCATGTATGTCCTGCCCGGCGATCTCGAACTACTCGCGCATCCCTGGGTGATCGCGATCTCGGGGCTGCTGTTCCTCACCGAATTTTTCGCCGACAAGATCCCCGGCGTCGACACGTTGTGGGATGCGCTGCATACCTTCATCCGCATTCCCGGCGGCGCACTGCTCGCCGCAGCCGCGGTTGCCGGTGGTGATCCGGGCCTGGCCTGGGCCGCGGCCCTGCTCGGCGGCACCGCAGCTGCCGGTGCGCATTTTGCCAAGGCCGGCAGCCGCGCGCTGATCAACACCTCGCCCGAACCCGTCAGCAACTGGCTGGCCTCGTTCACCGAGGACACGCTGGCGCTGGGCGCATTGTGGGTGGCTTTCCAATACCCGCTGCTGTTCCTCGCGCTGTTTGCCCTGTTCGTCATCGCCGCGCTGTGGCTGCTGCCGAAACTGTGGCGGGGCGTGAAGCGGATTGTGGCCGCGTTGCGCGGACTTGCCGGCGCGCCGCAGCGCTGAACCGCTACCAGTCGTACTGCGCGCAGAAGCGCAGCATCACATCGACAGCCTCGTCGCGCCCGAAAAACCGGTCGGCACGGGCCAGTCGCGCCGCGTCACGCAGCGCCGGATCGCCGCCGAGGCAGATGATTGCGATATTCAGCATCAGTTCCCGCCGCAGCGTGTCGATCACATCCAGCGGATCGAGAGCCGCGTCCTCGAGGTCGAGCAGCAGGAACCGGTATTGCAGGATGTCGGCAAAACCGCCCAGCGCCGCGACATCCGCGGTCTGCTGCAACTGCCAGTCCGCGGGGCAGGCCGCGCGCAGTGTTGCCCCGAGAGCTGCATCACTGCTGATCAGGACCAGGCGGCGCTCGAGCCGCGAGGCAACCGTCGGCTGCGCCATCGGTCAGTACCGCGAGTCGGAAAACGGCGGCGAGCGGCCGACCAGTCCCTCGATCATGTAGAGCTCGGCGTCGGTATGATTGATCACCGGTGCCGCCTCCATCATGTTGGGCATGCCCTTGCCGTAGATGTAGCGCGGCTGGTCGTGGTAAATGGTGCGCACGGTTTCCGCGGATGCCGGGTCATCGACGGGCGTCAGCACCGCCTCGCCGTAGCAGGTGCAGGCATAGGTGCGCTGCGGCTCGATCTCGACATAGACCCCGGTACCGCGGATGCCGATGGTCGCGGTCGTGGTGCGGATCTCGCGCCGCGCACCGGATTCGAACACCGACAACAGGCCGCCGGTCAGCACGCGCAGCACTGTTGCCGCGCCGCGCGCAGCTGCCGAACCGAACTCGATGCGGCTGTTCGCACGCACCAGGAAGGCATCGCGCTCGGCGACAAACAGCAGTTCGGCACCCCGCCCGGTGACAATCACGTCGCCCGGCGCCACCCGCTGTCCGGGCTCCGCCGGCTTGCCGTTGATGCGCACATCCCCCTTGAAGCGGGCCACGCCCGGCGGCAGCGCACCGGCTGCCAGAGCGGCACGCAGCTGCAGCATGCCGGCCGCCAACGACACGGCGGCGGCGCCGCGCAACCAGCGCCTGCGCCCCCCGCGAAATTTCTCCCTGTTCATCGACACACCCCCTGTTCCAGCGGCATCACCGCGCGGCGCGCCACCATGCCGCGCACCACCAGCTCGCGCACCAGGCAGGCGCCGCGTCGATGCTCGACCAGTCGCGATTCACGATTGAGCTTGATGCCTCCGGGCACGCTGCGCCTGCCACTGTCGCCTTCTTCATCATCCCCGATTTCGGATTCCGCCACGATGATCGCTGCTGATTCCTCCACGCCCGCCACATCGGCATGCAGCTTCCAGCCGAAAGCTTCCTCGGTCGCCGCGGCAAAGCGCGCCCGCAGCCCGGCCACGGCAGGGACCGGCGCATGCGTCGCCCAGTCGGTCAGCGTCGCGGCCAGTCCCGCATCCAGCCAATCGCGAAATCCCGCGGAGCCGGCAACGCAGCGGGCAAAACGCCGGCGCGGGAAATGCAGCAGGAAACTCGATGCAAACACCGCGCAAGCACCCAGCGTCGCCGAGCCGCTGCCGGCGATCTTGCGGCCGTGCAGCCACAGGTCTTCCCCGCGGCGCTCGACATCGAGGCCGAAGGAACGAAAGGTCGAAATTGCCGGCCGCAGACCCCAGGCCGCCCACTCCGCCGGTCGCCGCGGCGCGCGGCGCAGCGGCACGATGAAAACATGAATGCACTGCTGCTCGTCGATCCACACCATGCCGCCGCCCAGCGGCCGGCGCAGCACCGGCACCCCGGGATTCGCCACCAGCTCGCAGGCCGCGCTCTGGCTCTGCCCCAGGCTGAGGTGGGCTGTCGCACGCGCCCACAGCAGCACCGGCTCGCTGTCGGGATTCGCCGCTCCGGCGATACCGGCATAACTGGCGTGCAGCCGCGCCGGCTGCAGCAAGCCGAGGTCGAGGAGACGGGCGGCACTCAAGCCGGCCCTTCCTTTCCTGCGGGGGAAAAATACTTCTCGAAATAAAAATCGCGCTGCGCCAGTGCTTCGAGGTCACGTGCCCGCTGCGCCATGCCTTCACGGAAAATATCCGCCAGGTGCGCGCCCTGCTCCGCATCGAGGATGTGGATCTGCGACGCAAAAGGCATGCCGTTGAGGTCCTCGTCGACGCGGATGATTTCAGCCACCAGTCCCTCTGGCGGCTGCAGGTGGAGCAACCAAGCCTTGCACGCCGGGTCTTCCGGGTCGAGCGGGCAGAGCACGATTTTCCCGAGCCAGGCGAGCCGGGCGACCTGGTTGAACAGGCGGATGTCGAGTTTCTTGCCCTTTTTGTATTTCGCCAGTTCGTTTTTCAGGGCGCCGGCATCGACGATGCGGATGTCTTTCATGGCGGTCAGTCGGCCGGCGGCAGGCAGCCTTACAGCCCGGCCTTGACGTCCTCGTCGTCAATCTGGCGCCGCACCTTGGTGATGTCGCGTTTTTTCAGGGCGAAGGGAAAGGACAGGATATCGGTCGGACTGGAATCGCCGTAGGGCCGGTTGCAGGCCGAGACGTCGTCGGTCTTGCCGGGGCAGCCCGAGGTGCGGAAGGGCGTGCCGGCATTGATCAGCGCTTCGAGCTTCGCTTGCGGCAGGCCGAAATCGACAACCCGCCCGTCCTCGTCGAAACGCATGTCGCGGAAATGGCCGCCCGCGTAATCGATGATGTAGCGCGCGAGCTGCACACGCCGCCACTGCCCGCGGTCAACCGCCGGCCAGTCCTCCATCAGCGAACCGCGCTCGGGAAAGAACGCGAACATGTGGTTGTGCCCGCCCATGTCGCGGATGCGCTGGGCGACCTCGAGGATCTCGCGCTCGGTCTCACCCATGCCGCAGATCAGGTGGGCGCCGAATTTCTCCGGGCCGTAGACATCCGCGGCCCATTCGATCGCGCGCCAGTAATGCTCGTACTTGTGCGGGCTGTCGACGCCCTTGCCGCGGGTACGCTCGAAAATTCCCGGCGTCACCGCATCCAGCGCCACCGTGAAAATATCGGCTCCCAGTTCGCGCATGCGCACGAGATCATCCTTCTCCAGCGTCGTCGGGTTGGACAGGATCGACACCGGCACCTGCGGCACTTCGCGCGTCCAGCGTTCGAGCAGCACGAAGGTGTCGTCATTCGAGTTCGGATGGGTGATCATCGAAATGCACATGCGCTCGAACTGGCCGCGGTCGCTACCCGCCTTCACCCGTTCGATGACTTCGTCGTAGCGCGCGGTCGGCCAGTCGACGCGGATGAAATTGCGGTCGGCGTAGTCGCGCGCCTCCTCGCGGTGGCGCGCCAGCCCGCAGTAGGCGCAGTTGGCGCGGCAACCCTCGGGATAGGTCACCAGCAGGTTCAGGCAGTGCGTGCACGAGGTGCGATGCATCTTGCCCGGAATCAGCCCCAGCGTGATCGCCGCCGCGGTGCTCATCTGCACGTACTCCGGCGAGCGCATCTGCGGCGTCTTGATGTGGTAGTCAGGCCGGTAGAAGCGGATCGGCTGCACTTCGTCGGAAATGGGCGTGTCCATGGCGGTCCCTTTTTCTTTCAGTCTCTCAGAATTCGATGCTGTCGCGGATTGCCGCGATGCCGGCCGCGGCACACACGTCGTCGCGGTCGCCGCCGGGCGCACCCGAAACACCAATGCCGCCGAGCAGCGTGCCGGCGCCTTCGATCATCATGCCGCCCGCCACCGTCACCACACGCGGGCGCTGGCGGATGCCGTGCTGCTGCATCCCCGGCTGCGTCACGCGGTCGAGGTCTGCGGTGTTGGTGCGGAAGGTCACTGCAGACCAGGCCTTGTCGGTCGCCATGCGCGGCGTGTGCGGACCGGCATAGCGGTCGCGCAGCAACACCTGCACCAGTCCGCCACGGTCGACGATGGCCACCGCCACCTGGAAACCGTCGTCACGACATTTTTTCAGTGCGGTCTGCGCCGCCTTCAAGGCGGTTTCCGGCGTCAGCGAACGGGTGGCGAAGGTCGCGTCCTGGGCTGATGCCGGAGCCGTGGCGCAGAGTAGCGCCAAGAATAGAATATAAGTATTTGATTTTATTGACATTTTTTATCTCACGCGGTTAGCGGTGCACGATAGTATTCGTCAAAAGCGATCCAGCCGCGGCGATGCGTCACATCGTCCGCAAAAGCCGGCGCGTTGCGGATGCGCATCAACTCCGCACGCCGGCACACCGCGCGTTTGAGCGCTTCGCCGAACTGGTCGGTCATGTCTTCAGCATAAGCCGTCAGCGCCGCAGCATCACCGTCCATCCATGAACGCGCCGCGGCAGCGGCCGCTTCACCGCTGGCCACCGCCGCGGAAATGCCCGCACCGGTCACCGGATGGGTCAGTCCCGCGGCATCGCCGACGAACAAGACGCTGCCTGCGACGAGGACATCGCGCAATCCGCCGACCGGAATCGCGCCGCCGGTGCGCGCGAGGATGTCGGCGCCCGTCCTGCCCTCCGCCACCAGTTCGCGATGCAGGCGGTCGAGCGGCGTCTTCATGTCCTCACTGGCTTGCGGATCCATGCCGAGGCCGAGGTTGGCGCGATCGCCCTTGGGAAACAGCCAGGCATAACCGCCGGGATAGTCCGGCGACAGCCAGATGTCGGTGTCGTCAAACGGCTGCAGCAGCGGCACGGTGTACTGCCGGGTATTCACGGTCTGCAACGGCGTCAGTCCGAGCAGCCGGGCCACCGTCGAATGCGGACCATCGGCGGCGATCAGCACGCGATAATGCAGCGTCGATTCGCCGGCGGGCCCGCGCAGGCGCGCCGTCCCCGTATTGGCATCCAGTCCTACGAGACTCGTTGCAGCCTCTACTGTGGCGCCCGCCGCAACAGCGGCACCAGCCAGTTCGCGATCGAATGCGGCACGGTCGACCATCAGGCCGCTGAAGGGCGTATCCACTGCCGTTCCGGAAGGCAGCACGCTGGTCATGCCCGAAATGCGCTGCGCCAGCACGCCGGGCGCCATCGCATGACGTGACAGCGGCAGCGGAATGAATTCCGCGCACTGCACCGGAACACCGATTTCGCGCTTGCGGTCGATTGCAATCACGCTCAGGCCCGCAGCCGCTGCCGCAGTTGCGGCCGCACCTCCACCCGGCCCGAGGCCGACCACCAGCACATCACATTCGCGCCCGTTCACGGGGCGGATGCCAGCAGCGGCTGCTTCAGTGCCAGCCGCACCACGGTGACGAAATCGCTCGGACTCAAGGTCAGCATGTCGACCCGGCGATCCGCAAAAAAAGCATTGACGCGCTGCTCCAGGCGATCGACGGGCAGGTCCCGCAGCGCGGCCTCGAGATCGGCGACGGTGCGCCGCGGCTGAATAAACATGTCTCCGGTGAACCAGACCTGGCGTATGGTGCGGGTGTGCAGGTCGTAAATCACCGCGGCACGCAGCAGGCCGCCGGCAAATTTCTGCGCCGCCTCGAGGATAGGCATGTCGGCCGCAGGACGGTTGACCAGCCCCACCCAGTCCGGATGATCGATTTCGCGCAGCGCCTCCTTGTAACGCTGCTGCTCGGTCAGCGTCAGGTCGCCCTCGCTGAACTCTACGCCGAACTCGCTCTCGAAGGCCTCGACCATGTTGCCGCGGATCTGCGCGGCATCCGGCCGGTGTCCGAGCAGGTCCTTCAGGTTGGCCACCCGCTCGCGCGCGGAAGCGATGGCCTTGTCCGACAGCTTTTCGGCGGTGATGCGCAGCACGCGCAGCATTTTTTCGACATCGAACTCGATCAGCAGCGTGCCCTGGAACATCAGCGCGTCGCCGTCGAAGGCGCCGCCGGTGCCCGAAATCTTGCGCCCGTCGACCTCGATGTCGTTGCGCGGTCGGAAACGCGCATCGACACCGAGCGCGCTGATCGCGGTCGCTGCCGCATGGCAGATGCGCTGCGAAATGAGCTGCATGTCGGCGGTGCCCAGCTCGCGCTTGTGCAGGTAGAGCTCCCAGCCGATCTGGGTTTCGTCGAAATAGATCGCGCCGCCGCCGGTAATCCGGCGCTGGACCGCTATGCCCTGCTCGCGGCAGTAATCGAGATTGAGCTCCTGTTCGGCGCTCTGGTGGTAACCGAGCAGCGCCGATGGCGTGAAGCGCAGGAAACGCAGCGTGCTCGGAATCTCGTCGGCCTGGCGCGCCTCCAGCAGCGCGCGGTTCAGCGCAATGTTCTGCGCCGCGGGCCGCAGGCCGGTGTCGATGACGCGCCAGTGGTCCATGCTTCAGCCCGCCACCACCGGAATGCCGGCCAGCTTGCCGGTGGCGCGCGGGCGCGCGCGCCGCTCCGCGATCAGGTCCTGCAGGTCGACGCGGATGCCCGATTCGCGCTCCAGCGCCATCACCTCGTCACCGACGGCAATCGAGCAGCAGGCCGGCGTCACCCGCACGTCGCGACCCAGCCGCAGCGCGAGTTCGACCACGCCGTCCGCCGGATGCGCGATGCCGTTCAGCCCCGCCATCACCGCATAACTGTCGATCTCGGCCTTGACCCGGCCCGGCGGCCGCGCGCAACCGAGCAGCAGCGGCGTATCCGGCAGACGCCGGCGCGCATCAAGGAAGAAGCGGCCGACCTGGCGCGCGTCGGGCGTGACAAAAGGCCTTTGCGCCGGCGCATAAAAAGGCATCACCACCACCAGCACCAGTGCCGCGGGCTTGTGGCGGGCGACGATTTCCAGCGCCTCCCATTCGCCGAGCATGCGCCCGTAGTGCAGGCCGATGACGATGTGCGGCACGCATTTCATCGAGGTCGCGGTCAGGCATTCGAGCGAGCGCTCGAAATCGGCGACGCTGCGCTTCAGGTGGTAAACCTGTGAAATCGTGTCCTGCGCGCCGATGACGTCCATCATCGCGGCATCGATGCCCGCAGCCTCCATGCGTTGCGCAATGTCGTGGTCGACCAGCGCAGTGTGCATCGCAATCTTGAATGCAGGAAAGGCATCCTTGATCCGGCGCACAACCGGATAGTATTCATCGTACTCGACCTCGTTGCGCGAATTCGAGCCGCCGGTAAGCAGCATGCCCTGTGCGCCGGCCGCGATCTGTTCGTTGACCACCCGCCACAGCTGATCCGGCGTGCGTGCCGGAATCATCGGTTCGAGGATTTTCGCCTTGCAGTGGTCACAGGCCAGCGCGCATTCGCCGCCGGTGATCGACACCGCGGGCCATGCACTCTTGCCGCAACCGGCGAGTTCCGAGGTGGCGTAAGACTTGAAGGTCGGGGTGTAGAAATTGATGCCGGCGCCGGCAGCGCGGGCATCGCGTTCGATACCCCCGACCAGCGCCGCGTCCAGCGCAACGCCGTCCAGCGCCTCAATGGCGCCGGCTATGTCGAGCCAGCCGCTGTTCACGCCGTTCCCCGGCCGCGCTCAGGCGCCGCAGCCGGCAAAACCCTCGGCGTTCATCTTGGCTTCGAAGGCCGCCGCCGCCGCGCCGCCGGTGGTCAGTCCGCCGGAATCGGCATCCCAGTTCGCCGGCTTGAGCTTGACCATCCAGCCCGAGCCGTAGGGATCGCTGTTGATGGTGCCCGGTGCCGAAGACAGCACATCGTTGATCGCAACCACCTCCCCCGACACCGGCGCCTTGACCGGACCCACCCACTTGCCGGACTCGACGGTCGCCGCCGACTTGTTCTGCTCGACGCTGCGGCCGACCTTCTTCGGCGTGCAGGACACCACTTGGCCGGCCAGCGCCGCGGCATAGGCAGTCATGCCGATGGTCACCGTGCCGTCGGCTTCCTTGCGCAGCCAGACATTGCTGTCGACGTTGTAGTACAGGTCATCCGGAATGTTGCAGCCCTTGACGGAAGCCATCGGGTCATCCTCCTCTTGCCAGCTTGTTCAAATAAATAATAAACATCAGAAAAACAAGGCCTTGTCCGAGCTCAGGATCAGGTCGGCCAGTTCGCCGCCGCTCGACAGCTCGTCGACTTCGGCAATGACATCGGGCACCTCGATCTCGTATCCCGGCATCGCCGGACGGCAGAGGTAGAACTTCGCTCCGGCCGCCTTGGCGTCGCGCATGAATTCGATGATTGTCTTGCCCCCGTCCATCGCCGTCAATTGTTCCGGCACGCCCTTCTGGCACAGGCGCACACCCTCCATCGTGAAGAACACCTTCACATCGGCATCCATCGAGGCCATGATCGCCGCCATGTAGAAGGGCGTCGCGCAGCGGCTGCGCTGCGACGGCCCGCTGGTCATCACGATGACCACCGATTTCTCGCCATGGTCGAGGTAGTGCCGGTCTTCGCTCATGGGTCCAGCCGCTTGCAGCGGATGTCGTCGCGCTCGCAACGAGAGCGGTAACCGTTGAGGGCGGCCTCCCCGGTGAGCAGCACCGACAGCGCCTGCTCCACCGATTGCGCCGGCGCGACCTTCGCGATCCAGGCTTCGTACGGACGCCGGTTCAGCAGATCCGGATGTTCCAGCACTTCGGTATTGGCAGCAGCGATGCTGCAGTCGAACAGGTTCGGCACCGGTCCCGCCCATTTGCCGCTCTCGATGGTCGCCACCGGTTTGCCGGCCGGCCGCAGCGTGCCCGGCCGCCGTACCCGGACATGGAGAATCTTGCCGGCAATGGTCTGGGAGATGTCGGTCATGCCCACGGCGAGCAGACCTTCTTCCTCGACCCGCACCCAGATCTGGTATTCGGCATCGTAATAAAGTTCGGGGCGGAATTCGCAGCCATTGCAGTCCATGCCGACAGTTTAACCACAGCGCTGTTGCGTGCTCAGATCACGCCTTTCTCATGCAGCAGGTCGAGCGAGTCAGAGACATTTTGGCTCCGGCCGCGCCTGCGGCGCTTAACCTGCGCTCCGCGCAGGATTAGCCTGCGCCGGAATGTCAGCGACGCAACCCGCTCCACCCCGAACATGAGCGTCATCAGATCACCCCTTTCTCATGCAGCAGGTCGAGCGAGTCGCTGACATTTTCGTGTATCGCCAGTTTTCTCGGCGACAATCCCAGCGCCAGCCCGAGCAGCTGGGTGAAATAGACGATCTTGACCTTGGTCTTGATGCCGAAACGCGTCTCCGCGCGCACCTGGTGCATTTCAAGTCCCGAATGGCAGGTCGGGCATTCGGTGGCGATCACCTCGGCGCCGGACTCTTCCGCCGCCTGCAGCAGGTTCAGCACCAGCTGGGTCGAGGTGTCGGAATCCGACAGCGTATGGGCACCACCGCAACATGCTGTTTTTAAAGGATAATCTACGTTTTCGGCACCGGCAGCCTGGAGCAGGTCATCCATGAAATGCGGCTTGTGCGTCGACTCCGAACCGGGCCCCTGATCCTTCTCCGGGAAAATCTGCCGCGGCCGGGTGTACATGCAGCCGTAGTAATTGGCGATCTTGAGCCCGTTGAGGTTCTTGCGGATTCTTTCCTTGATGCCCTCGGGGCCGAGTTCCTCCATCAGCCATTCGAGCAGGTGCAGCGTGCGCACCTTGCCATCGTAGACCGGATCATCTGCCTTCTTGGCGAGGTCCTGCACGGTCTGCAGCGTCTCCGGCGAGGTCGAACACTCGTACTCCGCCTTCTTCAGGTTGTGATAACAGCCGTTGCAGGGCGCCATCACGGTATCCAGGCCCATCTGCTCCGCGGCGATCGCCATGTTGCGCGCCGACATATAGGTCTGCAGCATCGGATGGATGTTCTTCACCTCCATCGCGCCGCAGCAGTTCCAGTCCTTCAGGGTTTCCATTTCGAGGTCGAGTGCATCGACCAGCGCGCGGGTCGAACGGTCGTACGGTCCGCCCGATCCTTCAAGCGCGCATCCCGGGTAATAGGCCACTTTGCTCATCTGCGGTGCGTCCCCATTCTGGTTTTCTGTTCCTCGACATAGGCGCGCAGCACTTCGCCGGTGCGTCCCCAGGATTTCGTGCGCGGCTTGAACACCATCGCCAGGCCCATTTTCAGCGGCCCCAGCACGGGCACCCGGGCAAGGAATGCGCCGATGCGCCCCTGCTGCAGCAACGGCCACTTGTTCATGCGCGCAACCATGATGCCCAGCCAGCCAGTCCTCACCAGTTGCACGATGTCCTGGCCGGTCTTGCGGAAAAAGTTCTGGATGACCTCGGTGTCCTCGATGCGGCCGCGCTCGATGCACTGCCGGGTGAACTCCTCGTCGAACTGGGTCGAGGGCGAAGGCTTCACATGGCCCTCGTCCTCCATCCAGTGCTGCAATGCCTTCATCACGCCCTCGGGCTTGACGTCCTTCGGACAGATGTTGGTGCACTTGTTGCACGACACGCACTGCCAGATGATGTCCTTGTCCTTGAGGATCTCGTCCTTCAGACCGAGGTTGGTCAGGTAGATCCAGTAGCGCGGATTGAAGTCGGTGTTGACCGCGTACATGGTGCAGGAATTGGTGCAGGAGCCGCACTGCCAGCAGCGGCTGACGTTTTCGCCGCCGGGATAGGATTCGATGGTCTTGTAGAAGTCGGGGTCGTAGTCGCTGATGTACCGCGGCTTGATCATCGTGTTCCAGTGCCCCGACACATCGACGCCGTCGACCACCAGCTTGTCGGTGGTCATCAGGTCGCCGGGGGAAACGAGGGATTTTTCGTGTATCGCCATGGCGGTGTCAGTGAACCTCTGCGTGGGTGGCGGCCTGCCGCCTCTTGATGCGGTCGCTGCGTTCGCCGGGTGCGGCATCGATGCCGAGCAGGCGCTTCAGCTGCTCCTGCGGCGGCACGCCGCGGCCGAAATCGGCGCCGAGGCTGCCCTCGGTCATGGAACGGAAATAGCCGAGGTAGGCCTGCGCCTGCACCAGGTCCACCCACAGCTCCTCGTCGCGGTAAATGCCCTGGGCCGCCAGCTGTTCGGCCAGCCAGCAGCGCGCGCCCTCGAACAGGCCGGGCTCCTTGCCGAAGGGCAGTTCGCGGATGCTGTCAGCACCGCGGACCAGTTCGCGCAGGGCTCCGCTCTGCGTGGCCTGATCCCAGACCCAGCGCGCCATCAATGGATAACGCAGGGGGTCGCCGTAATGCAGCAGCTCGGCGGCAAAATCCCAGGCTGCACGGCGCAGCTTGGCCGCTGCCTTGATGCCGGCACGGTCGGTGCTGCCCGCGCCCGGCATCGCGTCGACGAACTGCTGCAAGCGCCGTTCCGGCGGCATCACAGCGAACCAAAGATCGTGCACCAGCTGGCCGCCTTCGGGGCCGAGGGCTTCCAGCGCCGGATGCAGGTGGCGGCGTGCGGTGAACACCAGCGCCAGCACCGGCTCCAGCTGCTCCAGCGCCGGCGGTGCGGCGCGAACGCGTTCGCGCAATCCGGAAAATGCATCCACCTTGGCCGACAGCGCCGCGAGATAGCTTTCGATGCCGCCGTCCTTATCGGCCGTGGCCAGCAGGGCGTCGAAATGGCGCCGGAACGCCGCCTCGTCCAGCGGTAGCGGCAAGGGCGCCGGGGCCACGCCGGCGGCGGCCGCGGGAGGCGCGACCTTTGCGGCTTTCCTGAACCAGGCCATCGGCAAAACGTCAGGCGGCCTTCTGCGCCGCGGCGGCAAGGTCGCCCACCGCGCGCACCGCCATGCCCAGGCCGTGGGCGATGCAGGTATCGATGTCCTCGGGGCCCAGCGCGGAACCGCCGGCATAGACACCTCGACGCGAGGTCGAGAAAGTCGCGGTGTAATGCTCGCCGCGCTGCAGGAAACCGTGGTGTTCCATCTCGACGCCGAAAACCTTGGCGATCTCCGGGTTGTCGAGGTTGGGATCCATGCCGATCGCGTGCACCACGAGGTCGAAGGGAATCACGATCGGGCGCTTGACCAGCGTGTCCTCGCCCTTGACCAGCAGGCGGCCGTCCGGCGCCTTCGTCACTTCGGCGATGCGCGCCTTGACGAACTTGGTGCGGAACTCCTCCTGCGAGCGCCAGTAGAACTTGTCCTCGTAGAGTCCGAAGGTGCGGATGTCCATGTAATAAATGTAGACGTCCGTCTTCGGCGACAGCTCCTTGATCTCCATCGCCAGGTTGGTCGACACGGTGCAGCAGATTTTCGAGCACCACTCACGCCCGATCTGGCGGTCGCGCGAGCCGACGCACAGCAGGATGCACACCCGCTCCGGCACCCGCCCATCCGAGGGACAGGCAATCTTGCCGGCCGTGACCATCTGCTCGACCTGGGTCGTGGTCACTACGTCCTCGTAGGTGCCGAAGCCCCACTCCGGCTTGTTGATGGCGTCGAAATGTGTGAAGCCGGTGCCGAGGACCACCGCTCCGGCCTGGACGGACTGGCCGTTCGACAGCGTCGCGGTGAAGTTGCCGAAATCACCGTCGAGTTTCGCAACTTTCACGCCCTTGTGAATGGTGATGCGGGAATCGTCCTCGACGCGCTTGATCATGCGGCCGATGGCGTCCTTCGCCCATTCGCCCGAGGGCACCAGCTTGGCGTAACCGGAAAGAATGGGCGCGCCGCCGAGCTTGTTCTCCTTCTCCACCAGCACCACGCGTTTGCCCACCGACGCGGCGGCAGCGGCAGCGGAAAGGCCGGTCGGTCCGGCGCCTACGATCAACAGGGTGTCATTCATGATGTCTCAGCGGCTGATGGCCAGTTCGGGGTTGTAGAGGTATTCGATGCGCCCGGCCTCGACTTCCTTGAGGTAGGCCTCGAAATTGCGCTTGGATTCATCCCAGGAAATGCCCATCTTCTCGACCACTTCCTCGCAGGGGCTGGCATGCCACTGCAGCTGCACGATCTTGAAGGGATCGGCGCCGCAGGCGAGCGCCGCGAACTGGATGTCGGCCATGATCGGCACCGAGTAGTTCTGGTCGTGGGCCTTGCCGATCCACTGGTTCTTGTCCATGGTGGTGATGCAGCCGGTGTCTATACCCAGCATCACGTCGGCATTCGCCTCCTCGCGCGCCACCTTGATCTTGCGGTCGATGGTGAAGGAGCGGGTGAACTCGCGCTCCGAGATGATGTGGCGGAAGCCGAAGCCGCAGCAGTCATACCAGGTCGAGTAGTCGATCACCTGCGCGCCTAGCGCCTCGGCCACCGAGGTGCCGACCGCGGTGCGGTTGCCACCGAGCACCGAGGGATCGTAGATCGCATCCTCGTGCACCATCTTGTAGTAATGGCAGGCGGTGTGCACGGTGACCCGCACCTTCGACACGTCGATGGTCTGCAACTCGGAGGCGATGCGATTGCGCATCACGTGCACCCATTCCGAGTAGTGCACGATCTCCTCGGGAATCACCAGCTTGCCGTCGACCAGGCGCCCGAGCTTGCCGAGGATCTTCTTGACCTTCTCGCGCAGCTGCGGCGACTCGATCAGGTACTTGCGCACCTCCTTGTAGTTGCCGTAAGAGGTGCCGCAGTGGACCAGCGGATAGAAATGGCCGGTGTCGTGGCCATGGTTCTTGCCCGACACATAGGCCTGGTGGAAATTGCGCAGGAACACCGCGGCCAGCGACTCCAGGTTGCCGATGCCAGAACCGTGGTAATTCCAGGCGGTGCAGGAGGTCTGGTCGGTTTCGTCGAGATAATCCCTGCCCGGCACCATGCCCAGTTTGTTCATGGTCCACAGCAGCGCCGTCGGATAACCCGGAATGTTGCCGCACTGGCCGCAGGACTTGTGGTGCCACAGCTGCGCCGTCGGGATCTTCTTGTTCCAGCCGAACAGCGTCTTCACGTCGACCGGCCGGTGGGCATCGCTGATGCGGTGGACGATGATCTCGCCCTCCTTTTCCAGCTGCCACATGTGGTCGCGCACGTCGTCCATGCGCTCGGAAAGGTCGAGCGTGCGGCGGTCGACACGCTTCTCCACCCAAGCCGTCGCCTTCGCCGCGTCCTCCGGCGACAGGTTGGTCGGCTGGAAAAAGGCGCCGTGCCCGGCGATGCCGCTGCCGTCGCTGGGATGTTGTTCCGAATTCATGCCTGCCTCCTCGGGTACCGCGTGCGGCGGGTTGCACCCGCCTGGTCATTGTGCCGCTCCGACTAATCCTTGTCGGACGCGTCTTCCAGCATTTCCTCGTATTCCTCGCGCTTTTCGTCTATGAAATCCTGAATCACGTCTCGGGGTTGTGGTGTCGGCCCGCTGCTGACGCAGCTTCACTTCGCTTCGCGAAGTGAGCCTCCCCCCGAACCCGTTCGACTAGTCCTGTGACGACGCATCCTCCATCAATTCCTCATACTCTTCGCGCTTTTCGTCTATGAAATCCTGGATCACGTCGAACAGGTTCTCGTCCATCGTTTCCAGCGACTCCAGCACGCCGGTCATCTCCCAGATGGTGTACATCTCGACCGAAGTCTTCAGCGACACCTCCCAGGCGGTGTCGGTGGTCTGCAGCGTGCGCACCGGGATTGCCTTGCGCAGCGTCTTCAGGTTGCCCTCGACCTTCTGGATGTTGGGGCCCCAGTCGGGAAAATGGTCCGGCTGGATCATGTCCGGCGACAGCTGGTTGCCGGTGGTGATCAGTTTCAGCATCACGCGGCCGAAGGGCCGCAGCACGTCCTTCGCCGACTGGAAGCCGTGCTTGATCGCCACTTCGCGCATGATCGCGACCAGCCCGCCGGGGGAATTCTTGAAGGGGCAGCGCGCGGCGCAGGTCATGCACTGCGCGCAGGCCCAGATTTTTTCCTGCATCGCGTCGTAGATCTGCTCGACGTTCTCGGTCCACAGCAGCTGGACGATTTCCCGCGGGCTGTAGTCGTAGAAATGCGCCGAGGGGCAGGTCGCGGTGCAGATGCCGCAGTTCAGGCAGCCGTTCAGCTCATGGTCATAGCGGATATCGGCCTTGATATCCTCGAAGACTTCGCGCATTTCCGCGTAGGTCGCCATGGCTGAACGGGATCCCGGTCCGGCTTACTTCTTTTTCATGAAAAAGGTGAACTCCTTGTTCGCGGAGTCCGAGGACAGCAGTTCGTTGCCGGTCTGCTTGGCAAAAGCCTGGAAATCCTTCACCGCGCCGGGGTCGGTGGCGATGATTTTGAGCACCTGCCCGCTGGTCATGTCGGTCAGCGCCTTTTTCGTGCGCAGGATCGGCAGCGGGCAGTTCAGCCCGCGCGCATCGAGTTCCTTGTCAAACTGCATGTTGGTCTCGCCCCATGTAAATTAGTGTAACATTGAAAACTAATATATGTGCTTTTCACGAGGGCCGCAATGCATCGCGGCCATTGTCGCCGGCATGCGGCTCCGTGATCAGGCCAATTGATTATAGACTCGCAGTAACGCGGTCCCGGCGTCAACCGCCGGCAGCGCCGTGATGGCGCAGTGCAACACCACGCAGTGCAAGGCCATTCAGTGGAGCGTCGAGATGGATAAATCCGATTTTCAGGCCGACACCCGCTACACCATCACCTGGCAGCGTCCGGACGGGCGCATCGTGCCCGCCACCTTCTACGTCCACAAGATCCACGACAGCGCGATGATCGTGCGCTTCACCGGCGCGGACGCGGCGCTGCGCAAGATCGGCTATGCGGAAGTGCAGAAAATCGTCGCCGCCGAAGCGGTGCCGCCGGAACAGCGGCGCAACGTGCCCGCGGCCCTGCTCGACGAAAGCACCTGGCGTGACCGCAGCGAGATGGCGCACTATGCGTCATCCCCCGCCCGCGGCAAATAAGGAAGGCCGGCCTCAGGCCGGCGTCGCCGCCGCCCGCTGTTGCAGCAGTTCGCGCAGTTCGCGGTTGCGCGACTGCAGGTCGCGCGCCAGCTGCACCGCCACCATGTACTGCAGATGGTGGGCGATGGGCGGCGCCATCTGGTAGAGCCTGAGAAAGTCCGGCCGCGACAGCGTGGCCACCGTCACCGCCTCCTTCGTCGTCGAGGTCCAGCCCGCGGGCATGTTGTCGATCAGGGACAGCAGTCCGAAGATCTCCCCCGCATGCAGGTCGCGCGCCTCGTCGAGGGCGCCAGTCACCTCGTGAATGCGCGAAGTCTGGATGGCGCCCTCCATCAGCAGGTACATCGCATCGCCCTGCTGGCCCTGGGTGATCAGCCGGTGCCCCGCCGGATGCGAAGATACGGCCATCAGGCCGGCGAGGGCTTCGATATGGGCTTCGGTAAAACTCTCGAAGGCCGGCAGCGTCTTCAGAAATTGTTTGATGTCCATCGGCTCAGTCCCTAGGTTCCGGGCACACGATCGAAAAAGGATTTGATCCAGTTCTTGCCGCGCAGCGTCGGCGAATCGTCGGACAGCACCTCAGCCTGCGCCGGCGCGCCTTCCTTCAGCTCCGCGAAGGACTTGGCCGAGGTGCGCAGGCGGTCGGCCAGCATGTCCACAAAATGCTGCAGCAGCACGCTGGCCACCACGTAATTGGTCGCGATCAGGTCCTCGAAAGCCTGGTGGCGCAAGCGCAGCATCTTCACCGGCGTCAGCGCGGTGACCGTCGAGCTGGCGCTCTGCTCGCCGCTCAGCACCGAAACCTCGCCCAGCACCTGTCCCGGGCCGATGACACCGAGCTTGATCGCCTTGCCCTTTTCCTCGACGCTGATCGACACCTCGCCGTCGAGTATCAGGTACAGCGAATCCACCGGCATGCGGTCGCGGATGATCACCCGGTTCGCCGGCAGCTCGAGCCGCGTGGTCACCGCCAGCAGCTTGTCGACGTTCTCCGGGCCCAGCGCCCGCGCCCACTGCGCAAACTGTTTCTCGAATTCTTCTTTCATCGATCCGCATCCCCGTGCATGAGGCCGCCGCACTGCAATCGGCACACCGCGACCGGCGACAACCCTACCATACAACCGCAATTTCGAATAATGAAAAACCGCCGCTTTGCGAGGCAATTCATGTTCCGCTAATACACCATGCGCGCTCGACCGCGGGCCCGGATGGGCGATAGAATTCAGTGCACCTGAACCCACTACCGGATTTCGCATGAAACGGACAGTTGTCTCGCTGCTGGCAGGTCTCGTGTTTGCGTTCCCGGCGCTTGCCTACGCCACTCTCGAACAGGGCCTGGAGGCCTACCGCAAGGGCGATTACGTCTCCGCGCTCAAGGCCTGGCAGCCGCTCGCCAATCAGGGCAACCCCGACGCCCAGAACAACCTTGGTGTGCTCTACGAAAAAGGCCAGGGCGTCGAGCGCAACTTCGTTGAATCGGTGAACTGGTACCGGCGCGCCGCCGAACAGGGACATGCCCAGGCGCAGAACAATGTCGGCGTCATGTACGAGCGCGGCCTCGGGGTAAAACCCGACGCCAAGCAGGCCGCGGATTGGTACCGGAAGGCGGCCCAGCGCGGCAACCCGAACGCCCAGAACAACCTCGGCGTACTTTATTTCAGCGGCCGCGGCGTGTCCCAGGACTACGGCCAGGCGATGCAGTGGTACCGCCGCGCCGCAGCGCAGAACAACACCAACGCGATGAACAACATCGGCGTGCTCTACGAGCGCGGCCTCGGCGTCGCCCAGAATTACTCCGAAGCCGCGCAGTGGTACCGGCGTGCCGCCGAGCGCGGCCAGCCGCAGGCGCAGAACAACCTCGGCGTGCTTTACGAGAAGGGACTCGGCGTGCCGCGCGACATGAGCGTCGCCCTCAACTGGTACCGCAGCGCCGCCGACCAGGGCCATGCCCAGGCGCAGAACAACCTCGGCGTGCTCTACGGCAGCGGCCGCGGCGTGCAGGCCGACATGGCCCAGGCCTACGTCTGGTTCAGTCTGGCCGCGGCGCGGGGCAACATCGACGCAGCAAACAATCGCGACGCCGCCGACCGCCGGCTGACGCCGGAACAGCGGGAACAGGCGCAAAAAGACGTGCAGGCCTGGAAGCCCAAGCTCGCCGCCAGCCGCTGATCGCCGCGTTTCGCGCCGCATCGCTGCAGGCGGCGCGGTTCACAGGGGTCACAGGGGTACAAGGGGAAACAACAAGTTGTTGCCGCAGCGCGTCCTGATTTGCAAGATCCGTTTCCTGCGCGCTGCGGCGCTGGCGGCGGTATTGTGCGCGCCATTGCAGGCCTGGGCACAAGCCGCGCCCACGCCGGGTGCCGTGCTCGACACCGTGCCCGGCCGCAAGCCCGCGCTGCCGCCGACACCGGCGGAAGTCATATTCCCGGCGAGCCGCCCCGATGCCGTGCATGATCCCTCGGCGCCGCGCTTCACGGTCAACGCCTTCACCTTCGTCGGCAACACCGTCTACACCGAACGCCAGCTCAAGCAGCTCACCGAGCGCTACATCGACCTGCAGCTGAACCTCTACGACCTGAACCGCGCGGCCGACAGCGTCACCCAGCTCTACCGCGAAACCGGCTTTCCGATCTCGCGCGCGATCATCCCGGCGCAGAAGGTCGAGAACGGCATCGTGCGCATCGAGGTCATCGAAGGCCGGCTCGCCAACATCAGCATCACCGGCAACAGCCGCTATTCCGACGCGCTGATCACCGCGCGCACCCGCAGCCTGCCGAAAGACGAGCTGATCACCGTGCCGCGGCTCGAACGCAGCCTGCTGCTGATGAACGACCTGCCCGGCCTCTCGGCACGGGCGACGCTGGCGCCGGGCGCCGACTACGGCACCACCGACATGATCATCCGCACCGAGGAAAAACCGTACGCCGCCACTGTCTCCCTCGACAACCACGGCCGCCGCGAAACCGGCGAGACACGCCTCGATGCCGCCTTCGACCTCAACAATCCGCTGGGCATCGGCGACCAGCTGAACCTGCGGGTCATCGAGACCCGGCACAGCCTGCTCTCGTACGGGCGCATCGGCTACAGCCTGCCGCTGTCGAGCGAAGGCACCCGCCTCGGCGCCACCTACTCCAAGGTGCGCTACGATATCGGCGGCGACTTCGCGGCACTGGGCATTTCCGGCGAAGTCACCAACACCGAGCTGGTGCTGACCCATCCTTATGTGCGCAGCCGCGCCCGCAACATCGTCTTCGGTATCGGCCTGCGCAACACCAAGACCGCACAGACCACGCTGGGCGTGCCGACCGCTGACAGCAGCATCGACCTGCTGAGCCTGACCGCGCTCGGCAGCTGGGTGCACGCCGACTCCGCGACCAGCAGCGCGACCCTGGTGCTCTCGGGCAACGGCAAGAACAACCCGGGCAACCTGCAGAACGCCCAGCGCGCCAAGGCCGACATCGACATCAGCCACCTGCGCGCAGCCTCGAAAAACTGGGATCTCTACCTGCGCGGCAATATGGTCTTTTCCAGCGGCGCGCTGCCCGACACCGAAAAATTCTCGCTCGGCGGCCCCGGCAGCGTGCGTGGTTATCGTTCCTCGGACCTGCGCGGCGAAACCGGCTGGGTCGCCACCGGCGAACTGCGCCGCCAGTTCGTCGCCGTCAACACCGTGGGCGTGTTCAGCCTGTTCTATGACTGGGGCGCGATTAAAGCCGACGGCTTCACCCGCTACGACACCCTGCGCAGCGCCGGTTTCGGCGTCAGCGTGTTCCCGCACAAGCACCTGCGCGCGAAGCTGGAATACGCCTACCCGCAGAGCGACCGCATCTCGGGCGACGGCAAGCGCGGCCGGCTGTGGCTCACCGTGAGCAGCAGCTTCTGAGTGGATATTTCATAAGCACTTGATTTTATTGATATTTTTATGATTTCCTGGAATGGGCTCCGGTGCAGGCTCTTGGTTATACTCGAAGCTGTCCTCACGGCCCGGTAACGAACACCCACAACCCGTGATTGCCCGCCGAACATCAAGCCGCACCCCCGGACGCCTGCTGCGCGTACTGCGCCTAGCGCCGGTGCCCGCGGCACTGGCGACCATCGGTTTCTGCAGCCTGCTGCTGCCGGGATTGCCGGCACAGGCGCAGCAGCTGCCGACCGGCGGCAGCGTCGTCAGCGGCAGCGCGACCATCCACAATCCCGCACCCGCGCAGCAAGTCATCACCCAGGGCAGCGACAAGGCGATCATCAACTGGCAGGGTTTCTCCATCGGCCAGGGCCACAGCGTGCAGTTCGTGCAGCCGGGCAGCGGCTCGGTGGTGCTCAACCGCGTCGTCGGCAGTGATCCCTCGTCGATCTACGGCAGCCTGTCGGCCAACGGCCGCGTGTTCCTGGTCAACCCGCAGGGCATCTACTTCAGTCCGACCGCGAGCCTCGATGTCGGCGGACTCGTTGCCTCGACGCTGAACATCAGCAACGACGACTTCCTCGCCGGACGCTACATTTTCCGCCGTGATCCCGGCTCGCCGGCCAATGCCTCGGTGATCAATGAAGGCCTGATCCGCGCCCGCGACAACGGTTATGTCGTGCTCGCCGGCGATTACGCCGCCAACCGCGGCATCGTCGAGGCGCGCATGGGCACCGTGGCCCTCGCCTCCGGCGCGCAGGTCACTCTCGACATGCAGGGCGACAGCCTGATCAACCTCGCGGTCAGCGAAAAATCGGTGTCCGAACTCGCCGGCGTCGCCAACAGCGGCGAACTCAACGCCGAGGGCGGACGCGTGATCATGACCGCGGCCGTTGCCCGCGACCTCGCCGGCACCGTGGTCAACAACAGCGGCGTGGTGCGCGCCCGCGGCACCGTCGAAAAGGATGGCGCGATATACCTCGTCGGCGACGGCGGCGATGTCAGCTCCAGCGGCAGCCTCGATGCCGGCGGCAACCGCGGCGGTGCGGTCACCGTGCAGTCGAAGACCGGCACCACGCTGGTTTCCGGCGAGATCGATGCCACCGGCAGCGCCGGAAGCGGCGGCAGCGTGCAGGTGCTCGGACAAAACGCCGGCGTCACCGGCAACGCCGTGATCGACGCCTCGGGCGCCGGCGGCGGCGGCACGGTGCTGATCGGCGGCGACTACCAGGGCAACAACGCCGCGGTGCAGAACGCGCAGCGCAGCTACGTCGGCGCCGATGCAGTGATCCGCGCCGACGCGACGCAGAGCGGCGACGGCGGCAAGGTCATCGTCTGGGCCGACGACGTCACGCGTTATTACGGCACGATTTCGGCGCGCGGCGGATCACAGGGCGGCAACGGCGGATTTGCCGAGGTTTCGGGCAAGGAATACCTCGCGTTCGATGGCAAGGTCGACCTGAGCGCACCGCGTGGCGCACAAGGCAGCCTGCTACTGGACCCAACCAATATCGTCATCCAGGCCGGCGCAGGTACTGGCGATGGCCTTCTGGGAGACAGCCAGGTCATTTTCGCCGAAGGCGGTGCCAACGAAACCGTCAGTGCGGCAGCACTGCAGGCACTCACCGGCAATATCACGCTACAGGCTGAGCAGAACATCACGCTTAACAATGGTGTGAACCTCGCCCTCGCCAACCAGACGGCAGGAGAGCGTGTCGTATTTCAAGCTGGCGCCGACATCACGCTGGGCGGCGTCATCACCACCGGCGGAGCCAATGTGCTGATGAGCGCCGGCGATGCCGGCGCGGGAGCACCCTCGGCAACAGCCGCGGTCAACATCAGCAGCACGGGCGGCATTGTCTCCGGAGGCGGAGACATCACTCTTCAAAGCTCCGGAAGTGGCTCCGGAAGCGGCGCTATTTCCCTCGCCGGCAACCTGACCGCTGGAGCTGGCACCGTTCGCCTGGTCACGACCAACGGGGGAATCACTCAAACAACCGGGGCCATCACCGGCAATGCGCTGGGCGTCCGCTCCTCGGGAAATGTGGCCTTCCGCAACGAAACCAACGTTGCACACAATGACGTGGCGGTATTCGCTGCGCAGGTCACGGGGGCCGGAAGCACGCTCAGCTACACGAACATCCAGGAACCGGGTGACGTTAACATCGGAACGGTGGCCGCCGATGCTCTCCCCGGCAGCCTTTTCGCCGGTGCCGTAAGCGGCGTTTCCACAAACAACGCCAACCTCACCGTCACCAGTCGCGGACAGATGACCGTCCTAGCCGGAGCCAATATCAGTGCGGGCACCGGTACAGCAACACTTCGCACGCTGGACAATACCGCAGGCATCGCAGACCTGACGATCAATGCAAACGTTAGTGGCGCGAAAGTCGTAATCGATTCCGCCGACGGCATCGCACAGGATGCAGCCTCCAGCATCACCGCCACGCAACTGCTGGCGCAGGCGGCGGCCGGCAGCGCAGATGACAACGTGATACTCACCGGCACCAACAACGTGGGCACTTTCGCTGCCGGAAAAAGCGGCAGCGCAGCAGGCAGCGGCGGCATTGGTGTTCTCGAATTCAACAACGACGCCAACTCCCTCACCGTCGGAACGGTCGATGCCGTGTCCGGCATTACTGCCATTCCGACTGCACCGGCCATCGGTCGAGTCACCCTGACCGCGGGCAACCTCGACATCACCCAAGCCATAAGCACCGGCTCTGGCGCCGGCATCGTCACACTGCAACCCAACACCGGCACCAACGTCAGCCTCGGCGGCGCCGCTGCTTTTGACCTTACGCAGACCGAACTCGATCTCGTGACCACAGGTACGCTGCGTATCGGCACGACCGCCGGTGCCGGCTCCCTTTCCGTCGGGTCGGCAATCACCAACGGATCGAACTGGAGCACGCTGATCCTGCGCGCCGGCAGCGGCGGCATCAGCCAGACCCAGCCGCTGACCGTCACCAACCTCGGTGTGGCAACGAGAAGCAACGCCACGCTGACCAATGCCGGCAATGCTGCCCAAACATTCGCGGCGGATTTGAGTGTCGGCGGCACCGGCACCGGAGCACTTCAATATACCGAATCGAATACATTAACTGTCGGTAACGTCGGCGTTGACGCCACCAGCGGCAACGCAACCATCGCAGGCGTCACGATCAGTGGAATCACGACCAATAACACCAACGCCACGCTGACCACCGGCGACGCGATCACAATCAGCCAGAACGTTGGCGTCGGCACCGGCGTGCTGACCCTCGATGTGACCCAGAACGGGGCCCTGCAAAGCGGCGGATCGGTGATCTCGACTTCCGGTGCGGGCGGCGTGCGCTTGCTGGGTAACGCGGCCAACACCAACAATTTCAGCCTCAACCAGAACAACGACGTCACGAATCTCGCGGTCGACACCAACGGCTCGGTGACCTTCCGCAACACTACAGCCACCACGCTGACGGTGGGCAGCGTCGGCGGCACCAACGGCATCACCACCACCGGTTCGGCGGTAACGCTGATCGCCGACGAAATGGCTTTCACCCAGAACATCACCACCGGCGGCGGCTCGGTGACGCTGACCTCAAACGATGCGGCAAGGGTGATCATCCTCGGCACCAATGCCGACGGCCTCAATTTCACCGACGCCACGCTGGAACGCGTCGTCAGCGGCAGCGGATCGCTGACCATCGGTGACAACGCCCACACGGGCTCGATCACGGTCTCGGGTGAAATCGTCAACCCCAGCAATGTCGGCGGCGGCATCGTGCTGCGCAACCGCAACAGCAGCATCAACATCAACAGTGTGCTGAGCGCCGGGGCAGCCAACGCGGTCACCCTGATTGCCGACGGCAATGATGCAGAAAATGCGGCTGGCGGCGTGATTACCCAGGGCGCCAGCGGCGGCATTGTCGGCAGCGTTCTGACCACACAATCCAAGGGCGGCACCACACTCAACTCCATTACCAACAACGATGTCGACTTTTTCTCGGCCTTCGAGTCCGGCGGCGGCAACGTCGCTTTCGCCAACACCGGCAATCTGTCCGTCAGCGGCGTCGGGCTGGGGACCAACGACAATGTCGGCAGCGTCACGATCGAAACCACCGGCACGCTGACAACCAACGGCCTGATCACCACGCATGCCACCAACAGCAATGTGACGCTGTCCGCGGGTGGGGCCATGACCCTGGGACAGGAGATCAATGCCGGAAGCAGTGGCACGCTGACGCTGTCAGGCAGCGGCACGGTCACCCAGACCGGCGGCAAGTTCGTTGCCAATGCCAACAGTGGCGGCGGGACAATTGGTAGCCTGCTACTGACCCGTCGCGGCGGTGTTGGCGGTGGAAATTTCTCGTTCTTGATCCCCGCACTGCCGACGGAGCCGGACAATAACGTCGCCACCCTTGCCGCCAACATCAACGGCACCCTGGCCTATGGGAATGCCGGAACGTTTACCGTTGGCAGCGTATCCGGCACCAACGGCATCAACACCAATGGCAACAACGTCACGCTGACATCCGGCGGCAACCTGACACTGAACCAGACGATTACCGCGGCCGGCCAGACCATCGATCTCACAGCTGCCGGTATCACCACCACGGGCGGTGCCGTCGCCAGCAACCTGCTGGCCATCCGCGACAACAATACCGCGACCAGCGGCACCTATGCCTTTGGCGGCGCAGTGGACGGACTGGCCGCCAACATCAACGGGACGCTGTCATATACCGACGCCAACGCGGTGGCGGTGACTTCCGCCGGCATATCAGGCATCCAGACCCGTGGCGGCAGCGTGACCCTCACCAGCGGCTCGTCGACCAACGGCGTCAACCAGATTTCGCTGCTGCAGAACATCGATACACGCACCGTGCCGGGATCCGGCAGCATCAATACGGCCGGCGGCGTCGCGCTCGCAGCCAATGGCGGCGGCGTCAACCAGACCAGCGGTTCGATCACCGCCAACAGCCTAGCGCTGCTCGGATCCGGTACGTTCACACTGGATGACGCTGGCGTTAGCAATGACGTTAATACGTTTGCCGCAGGCGCCGCGGCAAATGGCGCGACCACCGGGCTGATGAATGTTGCATTCACTGACATCAATGCTGTCAGCATCGGCACCGTAGGCGGCGCGACCGGCCTGACCACCCGTGGTGGCAATGCCGCCATCACCGCAAAGAACGGCAACCTGACCGTCAACAGCGTCATCGACACCCGCAGCACCGTCGGCTCCGGCGCCACGACGACCGGCGGCGACCTCACGCTCACCACTCAAGCCCCGGTCGGCACTTCTGACATTGCGCTAAACGCCAACGTCACTGCCGACATAGTCACGCTGAACTCGCAGGACACCATTCCGACCGCAGCCGGCGTGATCGTCAACGCCACGGTGAACACCGCCAATCTTTCCGGAGAAACATGGATCGGCTTCGGCACGGACAAGACTGATTTCAACCAGACGATCAACTCTGACACCGTGGTGATCTACACCACCAACGGCGCCGACGTCACCCAGACCGGCGGCACGATCACCGCGAACAACCTGCTTTTCTTCAGCTACGAAGGCAATTCGGTGTTCAACTTCGCCGGCGCCGGCACCAACACCGTCCAGAACTTCGCTGCCAGCAGCAACTTCTTCAACTTCCTCACATTCAACAGCAGCGCCCAGGTCAACCTGGCAACGACCGGCGCGCTCAATGTCACCAGCCTGACACCGGCCAAGTATTACAGCGGCACCGCCAACGGCATCTTCAGCACCAACCAGAACGTCAACCTGACCACCAACGGCGCGCTGGCGCTGACCGCACCGGTCAATGCCGGCAGCAGCAACGTCACTTTCAACGTACCCACCGGGGGCATCTCGCAGACGGCGGCCGGGGCAGTGACCGCGAACACCCTGTCTCTCAACACAACGAATTCGGTCAATCTGGGTGCTGCAAGCAACAACGTCACCAACCTCGGCAGCAGCAACATCACGATCAACGATGCGCTGTTCCGCTACAACGAGGCCGACAACGTCAACCTCGAATCAATCAACGTCACCAACCCCGGCGCGGCGACCATCAACATCACCGCCGGCGGTGTGATCACGCTGCCGGCCGGAGAATCGCTGGCGGCGACCAGTGCGGGGAACGTGGCGGCAGCGAATGTCAGCCTGAGCGGCAACCAGGGCGTGGTTCTCAACGGTGCGGTCAATGCCACCGGCGGTGGGGCCAGCAGCGCGGTGAACGCCGGCGTCACGCTGACCAGCAGCAGCGGCCCGGTAACGATGAATGCAGCCGGTTCGATCACGGTTACGGACAATGGCCCGGCCACTGCCGCCGGCAGCGCCCCGCACAGCGCCGAAGTCACCATCACGGCCGGTTCGCGCAGCTCGACGGTCTTCACCTGCCTGTTCTTTGATTCCTGCAACGCGACCGTGCGCAACATCACGGCGACCTCGAACAACGGCCGCGCGGTGATCGACGTCTTCGGCCAGGGCGACAACTCCACCGGCGTCAATGTGGTCGGCGCCCTCACCGCCCAGGGCCAGACGCGGCCGCTGATCCGGCTGAGCACCCTGACCGAGGACAGCAGCGACAACATCCTCGCCAGCTCGGCAATGAGCATCGGCGCGCCGCTGACGGTGATCTCGACCTCGAGCACCGCCGTCAACACGCTCGGCGACAGCGTCCTCGGCGGCATTTCCATCGACGGCCGCGACATCACCGTCGGCGCGAAGATCGAATCGCGCCACCTCGACGGCGTATCGCGGGCGCAGGACGGCATTTCGATCAACACGCGCAACAACCTCGCGATCAACGCCGACATCGTCACCACCTCGAACGGCGGCATCGGCATCACCACCGGCAGCAACGGCACGGTCGCCGGCACCGGCGTGATCCAGGCGCAGAACGTCAACCTGGTAGCGCCGAAGAGCCAGGGCAACTTCAACGTGCGCACGCGCATCCAGCCGCCGGCCGGCATCACCGGCACCGGCAACCTGAACGTGCTCGGTGGCGACGTGATGCGCATCGACAACCTGTCGAGCACGACACTGATCGCGGCGCTGGGCTTCATCGACCGCAGCCAGAGTCCGGCAAATCCGGATCTGCCGATCGGCGACCTCACGCTGAAGACCGCGGGCACGTTGCAGATCGCGACCCTCGACGCGTTCAACCAGGCGCGTTATGACCGCAACGGTTTCCTGGGGCCGAAGGTGCCGGTCAAGCTCGAACTGGTCTCAGACAATTTCGTGGTCTTCCCCGGTTCGATCACCACGCCGGAATGGGCGGAAATCACGCTGCGCCCGTACACCGACACCGCGGAAATCTTCGTGCGCAACAACCTCGACCCCTCGCTGCCGGGCGTGGTGTTCACGGCGGCGCCGGTGCTGGGCCTGCTGCAGCAGTTCCATCCGGACGCCAAGCTGATCATCGGCGGACCCAACCACAAGGGCAACGTTACCGTTGGTGGCGACGGACTGTTCCGTCTCGGCAACATGCACCTGGTGTTCGAGACCGGCGAGAACGGCAAGGTGGTCAGGAATTTCTTCAGCAGCAACGGCAACGTCTACCATCCCGAGCCGGCGATCGCCTTCGGGGTCATCGGTTATCCCGGTCCCAACGTCAACGACGGCATCGGCCAGCTGACTTCCGATCGCGTGCAATTGATCGAGGCCGGCTTCTTCCAGCCCGATCCCGGCGTCACCATCAACGGCGCCTGCCCGGCGCCCTGCCCCGGCGGCAGCATCGGCCAGGGCACGGTCGAAGTGACCGGTGGTGGCCCGGACGGTGGCGGCGGCGGTGGTGGCGGTGGTGGCGGCGGGGGTGGCGGCGGCGGCGGGGGTGGCGGCGGCACCAGCTCCGGCGGCACCGACCTCGGCGGCCCAGGCGCGACCGGCACCGGCACGGCAGCCGGCACGGGCGGTACCGGTGGCGGCGGCTCGACCACGCCGGCGGACACCACCGGGAGCGGCGGCGGCACTGGCGGCACTCCGACTGATGGCACCGGCGGCGGCGCGGTGGCCGACGGCGGCGGCACGCTGTCGGGTCCGGCCGATGGCGGCGGCACAACCACGACCTCCACCGATACCACGCCGGTCGAAGACGGTGGCGGCATACTCACGGGCGACGGCACAACCGGCCCCGGCGATGGCAGCACACCCGGCGACGGCACCACGCTCAGCGGTGATCCGAGCGACCCCTTCAGCGGTGGCGGCGGTGGCGGCGGCACCCCCAGCGGTGACCCCGGCGGCAGCACGACTGATCCCACGACAGGCGGCAGACCCGATGGCGGCGGCACGATCGCCGACGGCAGCACGCCCGGCGGCGACGGCACCGGGCTCGCGGGCGGTGGTGATGGCACGGGTGGTCCCGGCGGCGACGGCACAGGCATCGACGGCGGCACCGGCCCCGGCGGCGACGGCACGGATACCTTTGGCGGTGGCGGTTCGGGCGGCGGTGGCCTTGCCGGGGACTCGGGCTCCGGCAGCGGAACGGACGGCATCGCCGACGGTTCCGGCGGCGGCGGCTTCGGTGGTGATGGCGCCACCGGTGGCGGCGCCCTGGCCGGCGGTGACGGCTCGGGCGGCACCGGGGGTCCCGGCGGTGATGGCGGTATCGGCGACGGATTGGCCGGCGGCAGCGGGGATGGCGGATTCAGCGGCGGCGCCTCCGGGGGCGGCGCCTTGGCCGGCGATACCGGCGGCAGTGGCGGAGACGGCGGCTTTGCCGGCGCCGGCGGTGGTGATGGCAGCGGCTTCGGCGGTGACGGCTCGGGTCTCGGCGGCGACGGCTTTGCCGGCGGTGCAACCGGCGGCGGCAGCCTCGCCGACGGTTCGGGCACGTCCGGTGGCGGCACCGGGATCGCAGGCGGCGGTGCCGGAGACGGCATCGGCGGTGGCGCGGACGGCACGGCGGGCGGCAGCGGCGGCCTCATCACCGGCGATGGCAGCGGACTTTCAGACGGCGGCTTCGGTGGCGGTGCCGGCGGCAGTGGCAGTTCGGGCAGCGGCCTTGCCGGTGGCGACAGCGGGCTGGCAGGCGGCAGTGGCGGTTTCCTCGCCGGCGACGACGGATCGGCGGCCTTCGGTGACGGCTCGGGCAGTGCCGGCGGCAGCGGTATCGCCGGTGGTGGCACAGGTACGGGTGCGGGTAGCGGTGATGGCGGCAGCGGAGGCAGCGGCTTCCCGGGCAGCGATGCCGGCGATGGCTCCGCAGGCACGGTTGCTGCATCCGGCGACGGCAGCGCGCGCGACGGCACCGGTCTTTCAGGAGATTTCCGCGGCGGCGCTTCCGGCGGCGGTTCGGCCGTCGGCCCCGGAGAAGCAGGCGAAGGCGAACGCGGCGATGCGGGACGCGAGCGCAGCACCGTGGCGCGCAGCGGCACCGACACCACGGGCGAATTCCGCGGCGGCGGTTCCGGCGGCCGCGCGGCGGCGGATGCCGGCGAGGACAGCGGACGCGGCGAAGCGAAGGATGGCGAGCGCGAGCGCTATTTCGAGGATGAGCGCGAGGCCCAGCGCATCCGCCTGGTCGGCGGCAATCGCCTGATCTCGGTGCAGGGCGAAGGCGTCAACCTGCGCACCGGCAATCGCGCGCCGGCAGCGCAGCCCGTGCGCTGAGCACGATCAGGGCTGCGCCGGCTTTTCCTGGTATTCGCGCAGCGGTGCGCGCAGCGGCTTGCCCTGGATGGGGTCGCCCTGCACATCACAGGGACCGACACGCTTGCCGCTGATTTTCTGAACGACCTGCATCTCGGCCGGATACTGCGACACCGTGGTCACGGTGCCGCTCACCCGGTTGCCGCCGAACACCATGCGGCCGTGACCGCTCATCTGTGCCACGCTTTCCGAACAGCTCAGGGTCCAGGTCATCACGTCCTTGTGGGTACGCAAATTGGTGGCGCGGCAGGGCGCGCCCGGCGGCGCGAGGTGGGGCTGGAAACTGCGCTTGGTGAAACAGCGCGTGTAGTAGTACGGCGGCGGCGGCCTGACCTTCATGCCGCTGATTTCGGTGGTCACCGTGACATGCCAGTTGCCGTCGTTGAAGTTCATCGCGGCGGCCGGCGCAGTCGGCAGCATTGCGCACAGCAATAGCGCGGTCCGCCGGGGAATGTTAAAAATATTCATTAAAAACAAGTAGTTATGGAGCCTGCGTGACCGGGCTCTGCATGCGCACCGTGGCCTTCGAGGTGATCGGGATGCGATAACCGCCGACATTCCAGTCAATCCCGGGAATCGTGGTGGGGATCGACGGCAACGAGGACAGGAATCCCGCTCCGCCCGGCACATAACTCGCAAGCTGGCTGGCCAGGCTTTCGACCTGGTCATTGATGTCGGCACAGCGCTGTCCGGCAAGCCCGGTCGGTGTTGCCGCTTCCGAATAATATTCGGCGGCGAGCACCTTCTCGCCGACGAAACCGAAGTACAGCGAATAGATCACGCGGTTGACGATGGGCACGATCAGCCGCGTGCAGTAAGTGACCTCGATGGTCAGCAGATTGGCGTCCTGCACGCTCATGCCGCCCTTCACGGTGGTCGGGCGGTACATCAGGTTGTCGTTGGGAATCTCGGTGCCCGACTCCGAATCCGCCTTGTGCGCGTTGTAGGCGCCCGCGGTGGGATTGAGCACGCGGATCTGGGTGTTCAGCGGATTGAAGGTTTCGATCGCGGCAATCGCGCGCGCCTTGATCAGGTCGGCGTAGTCGTCCTTCTGGCTCATGAACAGCGGCGTCATGCCGGCGGCCAGCGCGTCCTTCATCGGGTTGGTCTTGGCGTTTTTCAGCGCACCCTGCCGCGCCGCCATGAAGGTCGCGTAGTTGAGCGTCGACTTGGCCTGGTAGATCAGCGCGAACTGGAAGGCGCCGAGCACCAGCAGCAGCAGCGTCGGGTAAATGATCAGGAACTCGACCAGCGCCTGCCCGCGGCGGTGCCGGCGGCTCAGCGCGGCGGCGTTATTTTTTTGTGCCGGTTTCATTCTTCCTGACCGGGGGCAGGCCCGGCATGCGCTCGAGGTGGCCGATCATGCGTTCGCTCTCGGCATTGACCACGTCGCCGGTCGCCGAATGGCCATAGGCCTGCAGCAGCGCGGCCCAGCCCTGGCGCAAACGCACGATGCCGAGGTTGTACCAGGCGCGGTGCTCGGTGCTGTTGATCGACAGCACGCGCTGGTAGGCGTCGGCTGCGGCATCAGGCCGGTGCGCGCGGGCATAGAGGTTGCCGAGGCGGAACCAGATCTCGGGGTCGTTCGGTGTCTTGCGCAGCAGCGCCATGTAGAGCTGCTCGGCCTTCGCATCCTCGCCCGCCTCGTAGGCGAGCTGCGCGTCGTTGCTCAACTGGAACAGGTCGCTGCGCTGCGGCAGTTCGGAATTCCCGGACATGCCCGCGCAGCCGGTGAGCATGAATCCCAGCAGCATTGCGCATCCGAATCTGATTGCCCGCATTCCGCTCAAGCCGCTCATTGTTCCTCCTTCCGCCAAACCAGCACGTCGTCGAGCCGGATGCCCGTTTTCCGCAGCGCGCCGGCCGCCAATTCCAGCGTCGCGTGGCCCTGCAGGCTGGCGGAAAACCGCCAGGGCCTCAGGCCCTGCACCAGCTTGCAGACCCGGCCGCGGCGGTCGACATAGACCAGATCGAGCGCGTAGCTCATGCCGATGCAGTGCACCGAGCGGCAGGGTTCAAGCAGCAGCCCCTCGCCTTCGCCGAGCCGCGGGCGGCCCAGCAGGCCGCGGGCGCGCTCCCAGGCATTCTCCGCCTTCCATACCCGGCTGACCACGCAACGCTTGCCGCTTTCATTGAACAGGGAACCCAGCAGCACCGTCGCCGCCTACACCACCCCGGAATTGAGGAATTTCATCACGATCGGAAAACCGAGCACGATGAATGTCACCGGGAATATGAACATCATCAGCGGGCCGATCAGCTTTACCGGCGCTTCCATCGCCAGCTTCTCCGCGCGCTGGAAACGCTCGACGCGGCGTTGCTCGGCCTGGCCGCGCAAAGCGGCGCCGAGGCTGGCGCCCATCTTTTCGGCCTGGATCACGGTGCCGACAAAACTCGAAATCTCGACCATCTGCAGCCGCGCCTCCATCCGCCGCAGCGCATCGGCACGCGGCAGGCCCGAGCGCAGGTCGCGCACGACCATGTAGAACTCGTGCTTCAGCGGGCCGGGCGGCCCCTTGTCCATCGCCTGGCTGATCGCGCCGGTCATGTTGAGGCCGGCCTCGACCGCCATGGTGATGAAGTCGAGGTACGAGGGCAGCGTGCGCTGCACCGCCTTGGCGCGGCGGCCGCGCACGTCGGAGAGCCAGATGTCGGGATAAAAATAGCCGAGCACCAGGCCCATCAGCAGCATGTTGGTCGACGTGGTCTCCAGCAGCCGCAGCGAGATCCACACCATGCCGAAACCGCCGAGCGTCGACAGCAGGCGGATCGCGTAGAACTGCTCGGCGTTGACCAGGTAGCTGACGCCGGTCATCGCCAGCCGCTTGTGCGTGCGTTCGAGCGCATCCGGCGGAATGAACTGGCACAGGTGGTACTCGACGAAACGCACCACCGGCCAAGACAGGCGCAGCAGCGGCGGCAGCGGATCCATGTAGGCGCGGTCCTCGTCGGGAACCTCGCTTTTCAGCTTGGGCAGGCCGATCGCGAATATCAGCACCGCGCCGCCGATCAGCAGCGCAATGACCATCGGCAGCAGGGTTTCGATGCTCATACGTCAATGCTCACGATTTTCTGGATGGCCATGTAGCCGACCACCTCCATCACCGCGATGACGGCGAGCGTCGCCCAGCCGACGTAGGTGTTGTAGAGCGGCGCCATCGCCTCGGGTTCCATGTGCGTCAGGATGAACATCAGGAACAGCGGCAGGCTGGTCATCACCAGGCCCTGCATCTTGCCCTGCGCGGTCAGCGCCTTGATCTTGCCTTCCATCTGGTGCTTCATGCGCAGCGTGTCGGCCAGCGTCTCGAGGATATCGGCAAGGTTGCCGCCGACCTCGCGCGAGATGCGCATGCCGGAGACCACCATGATGAAGTCCTGTATCGGCAGCCGCTTCTCCATGTTCTTAAGCGCGGTGTCGAAATCGACGCCGACGCGCTGCTCGCGCAGCAGCAGGTCGAATTCCTGGGACAGCGGCGGCCGCTGCTCCTTGACCATGCTCTCCATCGCCACGGTCAGGCTCGCGCCCGCGCGCATCGCGCCGGACACCATCAGCAGCGCATCGGGCAGCTGGCGCTCGAACTGCGTGAAGCGGCGTTTCTTCAGCCAGTTCACCGACAGCTTGGGCATGATGACGATGACGATCGCGGCGCCGACCACCAGCACCGCGTTGCCGGTGAACCCCCACAGCAGCGCCGGCACGATGAACATCGCTGCGATGTTGTAGTAGAACAGCTTCTGCGGATCGACCGCGATGAACATGTCGCGCAGGCCGCCCTCCTCCTCCGCCTGGCGCGCTATGGTCTGCTTCTGCTTGGCCAGCAGGTCGCGGACGACCTGGATGATCGACCAGAAGACGACGATGCCGATGAAGGCGAGCACCGCCAGCAGCACGTCGAGGTTGTCGAACATCAGGCGCGGCCCTCGGGCTTGAAGATGCTGAGGTCGACCGGGATGCCGCGCTGCTGGAGCCTCTGGTAGAGCTCCGGAATGTTGCCGGTGGCGATGAAGCGGCCCTTGATCTTGCCCTTCTCGTCGTAGCCGTCCTGCTTGAACAGGAAAATGTCCTGCATCTGGATGACCTCACCTTCCATGCCGGTGATCTCGGTAATGTGCGTCACCTTGCGCGAGCCGTCGGGAAAGCGGCTCTGCTGGATGATGACGTGCACCGCGGATGCGATCTGCTCGCGGATGGCGCGGATCGGCAGGTCCAGCCCCGACATCAGGGTCATCACCTCGAGGCGGGCCAGACAGTCGCGCGGCGTGTTGGCGTGCGCCGTGGTCAGCGAGCCGTCATGGCCGGTGTTCATCGCCTGCAGCATGTCCAGTGCCTCGCCGCCGCGGCACTCGCCGACGACGATGCGGTCGGGACGCATGCGCAGACAGTTCTTGACCAGGTCGCGGATATGCACCGCGCCCTTGCCCTCGGAGTTGGGCGGGCGCGACTCCAGCGAAATCACGTGCGGCTGCGACAGCTGCAGTTCCGCCGCGTCTTCCACGGTGATGATGCGCTCGTCCTCGGGTATGTAGTTCGACAGCACGTTGAGCAGCGTCGTCTTGCCCGATCCGGTGCCCCCGGAAATGACGATGTTGCAGGCATGCAGAACCGCCTGCTCCATGAACTTCATCATGTCGGCGGTGATCGACCCGAAGTTGATCAGGTCCTTGTCCTTGAGCTTCTCCTTGGAGAACTTGCGGATGGTGATGTTGGCGCCCTTCAGCGCCAGCGGCGGGATCACCGCGTTGACGCGGGAGCCGTCCTTCAGCCGCGCGTCGACCATCGGCGAGGACTCGTCGATGCGGCGGCCCAGCGGCGCGACGATGCGCTCGATGGCGCCGACGACGGCCTTTTCGCTGGAGAAGGTGATCTCGGAGAGCGTCAGCTTGCCGGCGCGCTCGATGTAGATCTGGTCGTAGCGGTTGACCATGATCTCGGTGACCGCCGGATCGGCCAGCAGGTCTTCCAGCGGGCCGAGGCCGACGACCTCGTCAAGCACCGCCTTGCCGATGCGCGCCTTGTCGAGATGGGAGGGAAAGGATTTGTCGTTGGCGATGATCTCGTCGATCATCGTCTTGGTGGTCTCGCGCAGTTCCTGCTCGGCCATGCGCGACACGTCGAGCCGGCGCAGGTCCATGGCCTGGATCAGCTTCATGTGCACCATGTTGCGCGCGGCATTGATTTCCTGGATCGCCTTGGCGGACGGGGATTCGACGGCAGGTGCGGCAGGTGCGGCGGGTGCTGCCGGCGCCGCAGCGGGAGCCTGGGCCGGCGCCGCCGGAGCGGCGGCGGGTGCAGCAGCCGGGGCCGCGGCGGCAGCCGCCGGAGCGGCCTGGGCCGGCGCGGCGCCGTTCAGCACCTTGATGCGATAGCCGCCGATGAGGATCGTGTCGTCGGGTTTCAGCGGCCCGTAGGTGCCGTCGATGTTCTTGCCGTTGACCTCGGTGCCGCCGATGGCGCCATGGTCATCGAGGTAGAACCCGTCGGGCTGCTGGCGGATGGTCGCGTGTTTCTTGCCGACCGACCAGCCGCGCACGACGATCAGGTTTTCGTCTCCCTTGCCGATGGAACAGGCGTCAATTGCGCAGTCGACTTTCTCTTTTTGTCCCTTGGGACTCGTCACTTCGATCGAAAACATCCTGCTTGCACCCCTTCAGTCAACGATGCCTTTTTTGCCGATGAAACCCTCATAGCGCTCGCGCAGGTCCTTGCCCTTCTCGATGCGCTCGCGGTTGAGTGTCGTGTTGGGATCGAAAACCTGCGGGGTCACGAACACCACCAGGTCGCTGCGGTTGTTGCGGAAATTGGTGGAGCGGAACAGGTTGCCGAGAATCGGCAGGTCGCCGAGCCACGGCAGCTTGTCGACCTGGTTGGAGAGGTCGGCGTTGACCAGGCCGGACATGACGATGGTCTGGCCGGTCTTGACGTTGATTTCGGAATCGGTCTGCCGCGTCAGGAAGCCGGGGTTGCCCTGCACCGTGGTCGCCGGATCGATCGAGCTCACCTCGGTCTGAATGGTCGCGACGATGTTGCTGTCGGCATCGGCCACCGGCTTGATCGTGAGCTTGATGCCGTAGTCCTTGTAGGTCACGGACGCGGGATTGAGCCCCGAAGCCGGAGTCACGATGGGAATCTGGCCGCCGGCGAGAAACTTCGCCTCGCCGCCGCTGCGGGTCGACAGTTCAGGGGTGGCGAGGATGTAGGCGTCACCATTGGTCACCGCGAGGTTGATGCGCGAAGTGATGCTGGTGGCAATACCGAGGTAGCCGACCGGCGGGCTCACCCGCGGCGGCAGGCCCGGCAGAATCGGCGCCGCGGTTCCCGGCAGGCCATTGGGCGTGATGCGGCCGGGCACTGCCGCGGCGAGCCCCGGATCGGACTGGCGGGCGGTGAAACCGCTGGAGGTCACCAGGTCCCAGGCAAAGCCGGCCGCGGGACCGGTCATCGACTGCTGCCACTGGATGCCGAGGTTCTCGAAGGCGGAACGGCGGAATTCGATCAGCTGCACCTTGAGGTAGACCATCTTGCGCATCGTGATGTCTTCCTCGCGTGCCATGTTCAGCACCTGGGGAAACTTGCCGACGGCGTTGCTGATCAGCTGCAGGTTGGCCTTGGATGTCGCGCCGGTGACCACGGCATGGCTGCCCACCTGTTCGACGCGCATGCCGGGTATGGCGCTGAGGATTTTCCGGACCTGGGCCACGGTTTCAGCGACGTCCGCCGGGGATATGCGCACCGCGTATTTGCGCAGGCTGCCGTCCTTGAGCCAGATGAACAGGCTGGTGTCTCCGGCAGCCTCGGCCAGCAGCACGATCTCGTTCTCGAGCACATTGGTCGTGAGCAGTCGGCCGTTGCCGACGGCGACGCGAGCCACCTTGCCGGTTGGCAGGGTGCGCACTTCGCCATGAAACATGGAAATCAGGCCGGCATCGGTGGCAGGCTTGTTCTGCGCGGCAAGCGGCGCGGCAAGGCCGAAGGACAGCAGGGCGAGGAGGCTGATGAATGCGTTTTTGAACATGGTCATTGTCCCGGGACTCGTGATTACTTCGCTGCAGACGGCGGCTGGAGGTACGGCTGTGCGGCGGCGGGCACGCCCGGCGGCAGCGCCGGGGCGCCGGCCGCGGCCGGCGCGGCAGTGGCCGGCACACCCGGGGTTCCCGGCGCCGGCGGCGTCAGCCCGGGCACATTGACGGTGATGGTGTTGCCGACACCGCCACCGCCCTTGCCGCCGATGATGTACTCGACAGCGGAACCGTCAGCCTCTTCCGCTTCGTCGAGGAGGTAGCCCTTTTTCAGCAGGTTCTTGGTATTGATCCTGCCGAGACGCACGATCTCCTCGTCGGGCTCCTGACGCAGCACCGCCCGTATCCGGCCCAGCTGCTGGGCCAGCGCAATGCGTGCGGCCTGGTCGGGGCTTACCTCGAAGGTCAGGTTGGAGTAGCGCACGACGCCCTGCGGAACGCCGGGCTGAGGCGCGGTGAAGGCATCGGCCTTGCGCACGGTCTGGCCGGTCGCGATCACCTTGACCCGCTGCATCAGCAGCGAGATCTGCTGGTTGTTGCCGCTGGAGAGGTCGGACAGGTCGGGCATGATCAGGAACAGGTCGACCAGGTTGCCCGGCCGCACCATCTGCGCGATCGAGTTTAGCTCGTCGATGTCGATCGTGATGGCGCGGCTGCCTTCGGCGATCAGCGAGGAGAAATCCTTGCCCTTTTCCTCGATGTCCGATGCGCGCAGCGGATGCCCGCGCTCGACGTTGCGCAGCAGCTTCGCGCCGTCGAACTTCTCGAACATGTCGGGCGTAAGCATGTCCGAGCTGACGAGGTCCGCCGGTATGCTGCGCCCGGCCACCACGTCGCCGCTGATCGAGCTGCCGGCGGGCAGGTTGCGCACAGGCACCACCACCCGCGCGGTTGGCCCGCCCTTGGCCTTCTCTGCAAGTTCTTCCTGGATGCGCCTTTCCCTGACATCCAGATACTGCTTGGTCAGCCAGGCCGCCGCCAGCGCCATGATTATCGCGATGAACAGCATGAGCCAGGTACGGTTGATGCGATCGAGTCGGAGTGCCATTGGGGACCTGTTACAGGGGAGTTATGTTGTTGGAGAATGAAATTGCCCATGAGTAGGCGCCGAAAAAATCCTTCAGCGCCTGGACCACGTCGCCGATCGCGGAACGCACCACGCCCGACTCATCTTCGTAACTGATCAGCACAATGACGACCAGCATGACCACCATCGTGTATTCGACGCTGGCCTGACCGCCTGACCTGAGACGCCCGCGCAGGCTGCGGCGGACGTTACGGCCTCCCGTATCGTTCTTGTTCATGGCTTGTCCACAAATGTGGCCAGCACGTTGGTGCCGGCCTTGCCCGGGGTGATCGTGAGGTTGGCTTCATGATAACCCCGTTTCATCACGAGAACGTGCGAAATGCCCTTGTTGCCTTCCACCGGGCGATCGATTACCGCGGTCCAGCCGTCGTCGGCCATCACGCGGCGGTAGAAATTCAGGTTGGCATCCGGCGAGTAGCTGTTGGTCAGCAATATCGTGCGCCCTGTCTTGCCGGTATCGAAATGGTCGATGTCGTTGAGCACCTTGCTGCCGTTCATGTTGGGAAATCCGGCACCGGCGGTTTTTGCCTGGCCAGGTTCCGGCTTCGTGGTCACGCCCAGCAGCGCCTTCGCACCGCGGCCATGCGACTGCACCTGCACCGTGTAGAAACAGCCCCTGCGCAGCGTCGCGATCACGGGCATCCCGGCGACTTCGTATTCATGGAAATACGGCGGCGCATCACTCCAGCGCCGCTTGTAGAAGGCGATGACCTGTTGCGGCGTCTGCTCGGTAGTAAGTTCCTTGATCTGCATCGGCACGCCGTTCATGCGGATGTTCTCGGCTACCCACTGCAACTGGCCCACATGCGGCACCGGAAACTCCGGGCAGGGCGGCGGCGAGCGGTCCTGCGCTGCGAGCTGTGCCGAAGCCGCGGCAAGCACGACGGCCAGCATGGCGCGCGCGGGAATCCTGCCTGCAACCTGCATCGCTGTAACCATCAGTTGCCCAAGCGGTCAGGCGGCACCTGGTCGACCTCGATCTTGCCCAGCTCGAGCACGGTCGGCACCAGTTCCGGAGTGAAGGGCACCAGGATCCAGCGCACCGCGTCGAGCACCGGATTGCTGAGGATCGAAGTCGGCGTCAGGCCCTGGACCTGCTTCTTGACATGCGCCGCGCCGTTGGCGCCCCAGCCGTTGGCGAGAATGACGTTCTTGTCGGAAATCGACAGGTTCATCCGCGCGGGGTCGGCGCCCGCGCCGCTGCCCAGCACTTCGCTGATGACCGAGGTGGTGTTGGCGACGTTTACCGTCGCGGTGCCCTCGTAGAGGCCCTTCATTTCGAGGTTGAAAGGCCCGATGGCATTGGCCACCGAGACCGCGAAGCCGAGGATGGTGTTGGCGGTGCCGGGAGTGTCGTTGTTGGTTATCGAGTTCGCGGACCCGCCCAGCATCGCGGTGCCGGCGCGGTCGTGCCACAGGTTGCTGTTGAGGAACTTCGCATCCATCTCCGACTTGATGGTGCTTTCATTCTTGTCATTGCCTTCCCAGTCGCCGGTGCTGGAGGCCGTCTGGCCGTACCAGACCGTGCGCTCCCAGGCGTTGTAGCGGGCGGCCTGGATGGTCGAGGCCTTCATGTCGGCATACTTGCCGAGCAGCGGGATGATCAGGAACAGCGGAATCAGGAACAGCACTGCGCCGATGACGAACTCGGTGAGCGCCTGCCCGGCCGCCCTGCCGCGCGGCCCGTAGCGTTGATGATTTGCGCGGGCCGCCATCACGGGAAGCTCTGCGACAGGATGGAGGCGCCCTGCTCGAGCAGGTTGTTGGGCAGCAGCCGCGCCTGCCAGTAGGGGTTGTAGAGGCTGCCGTATTCGGTCTTTCCGTCGCCCCGCGGAAACAGCTTGGGCGGGCGCGCAAAATACGACTGCGCCTTCGACAGCGACTTGATCTTGTTGTCCTGCGTGCCGTCCGCCAGCCACAGCTGGCCGGTGTCGCCGCCACCGATGTTCATGCCCGGCGAGCTGCTGATCGCGATGTTGCTCATCGGCTTTTCGACCTCGATCAGCAGTTCGGGGCCGCTGGTGTTCTGGTTAGCGGTCGCCGAAGCCTGGTCGCGGTTGCTGACGTCCCAGTACTTCTTCAGTCCGCCATTGCTGTCCAGCGTCGCGCCGGTGCCGTTGCCGACGTTGATCCAGCCGGGGATCATGGTCAGCGGATTGACGAAGGTCGAGCCGTAGGCCTGGGCAAAATTGTGATTGAAGTTGCCGCTGGCGGGCTGGAGGTCGTTGTTGGAACCAGCGAGCGCCGCGCCGTAACCCTGCGGGGTCGGAATCGGAATCGGAATCGGCACCGGAAAGGGCACGAAGATCCACACCATCAGGATGGTGAACAGCCCGGTCGCGTCGGCACCGGTCCAGCTTTTCATGTAGGTGCCGCTCTTGTTCTTCAGCTCGGTGCCGCCGCTGTGGTACATGATCATGAACATCGTGCCGAAGTTGCCGGGGATGGCCTTGGTCGGATCGATCAGGATCGGCAACGGCCAGGGATAGCTGCGGAAATTGTAGAAGCCGTCCTGGGAATTGAAGATGACGTTGGCCTGGCGGTCCTTGCTGGATCCGGACTTGTTGTCATCGTTGCCGCTCTTGGTCGGATCGTAATCGCTGGTGAAACCGTAGACATCCAGCGCATGCTTGGCGGCGAAACCAATCTGGGTCAGCGAGGTGCTGAGGGAGGCATCCGGGTCGTTCTTTTCGATGACTTCGACAACGGTTTCGGGCACCGTCAGGATCATCGCGGCATGGTAAGCCGTGGAACCGTAGTACAGCGCGTCGATCAGCAGGTCGAGCACCGTCACCAGGGGTCCGGCGATGGCATTCATCACCGACTCGATGCCGCCTGCCGCAGTGCGCACCACGTTCCATACCGTAGTCCACATCGCACTGAGCGCGGACAGGCTGGCAAAGGTGTCGGGCACCCAGGTGAAGGGGCCTGACTTGTAGACGCTGTCGAGATTGCGCGCCCAGGAGCGCAGGCCGACGATCTGGGCAACCGCGACCTGGTTGGCGATCATCGCCCGGTTCGCGTAGGCAGTGAAGTTGTAATCCCGCGCCTCGGTCAGCGCGCCGCTGTACGCCGCGGCGTCTGCCGTGTTCTGCAACTTCATTTTCTGGGTCGTCAGCTGGGCCACGTTGTACAGCAACAACAGGCCCAGCAAAACGACCACCGTGGTGACGCCAATGAACGCCAGCGCTTGGCCTCGCTGGCGTTTCAGAAATGGAAAACGTCGCCCCCTCCCGGGGCGAAGTCCACGCATCCCCTGTCCCGACCGAAGCGCCGGAGGCGCTTACTTGCTTACGGTGTTCTCGTAATCACCCATGCCCTTTTTCTTGGTGGCATCGGTGGAAGCTTCCTTGGCGGCGTCCTGGGCGCCCTTGATCTCGTTGGTCGCCTTCTTGCCCGACAGCTCCTGCGCCATGCCGGCCGTCTGCTGGCGGACGGTCTGGCCGAAGAAGCTGTAGACGCCGATGGCGGCAATGGCGATCAGCGCCACGATGATGATGTATTCGGTCATGCCCTGACCGCGTTGCTTGACGGGGGCCGACGTCCTGGAAGTGAAGTTCATGGCTGACTCCTTGTAGATTTTATGCAACAGCGGATTCCGCGATTTTCCCTGTCCATTCCGTATCCGGAACAGTGCGCAGAATCCTAGCACAACCTTCCGCAAAATATGCCCTTGCAAATGCGAAATTCCGGGAAAAGCCACGCTGGGCCGCGCAACGCAATGCCTTGAGCCGATACATCAAAAAACGCTGATATTCCTTTCTGTGAGCAACTGGGAAAGGCGCAGGTTCGCGGTGGCAAGCCGGTCGACCAGCAACTCGAGGAAGGCGCCGTTGAAATGATGGCGGCACAATTCGGAGGCCTGCGGCAGCGTTTCAGCGCGGATTTCTATGGCCACGACAGCGGTGGTCGCCACCACGCTCGCCGAACGCTGGAATTTCTGCTTGCCGAGATAGGCCATCTCCCCGAAACATTCGCCGCTGCGCAGCGTGTTCAGCAGCCTGCCCTGCTTGCGGACCTCGACTTCCCCGCTGGCAAGGATGAAAAAGGAGGAGCCGATATCACCTTCCTGGATCAGCACGGCCTCGGCAGCCAGGTTGCGCCAGGACGCCAGCCGCAGCACCTCCCACAGTTCGACGTCGCTGAAGGAGCGGAAAAAATCGAGCTTGCGCAGGGTGTCGAACTTTTCCGCCTCGGGCATGCCCTCGCGCGCGCGGACCCGGCTGCCGCCGAGCACATCGACCAGGTCGCCGGCAAGATCACCCCAGGTCTGGTAACGGTCGGCAGTGTTCTTCTGCAGCATGCGCAGGACAATGGCGTCGATCTTCGCCGGCACTTCGCTGCGGAAGCGGCTGGGCGGAGCCGGATCCACATTGATGATCTGGTAAATGATGCTGTAGTTGTTGGTGCCGAGAAAGGGCAGGCGGCCGGTCAGCAGCTGGTAGAACACCACGCCGAGGGAAAAGATGTCGGTCTGGTAGGTCAGCGTCTGTTCGCGCACCTGTTCCGGCGACATGTAGGCCGGCGAGCCCACACCGGTGATCTGCGTCGAATCACTGGCCGCATTGAGGGCTGCGCCGAAATCCGAAATCTTGATGTCCGACTCTCCGGACAGCAGGATGTTGGCCGGCTTGATGTCGCGGTGGATCACCCCTTCGCGGGCGGCATAGTCCAGTGCCCGCGCGCACTTGTAGATGATCTCCAGCACCCGCGGCAGGGGCAGCAGGTGATCGACCCGCGAATAGGGTTCCAGCGTCGAGCCGTCGACGTACTCCATGACGATGAAACTGGCATCCTCGTCGGCGACCGCGTCGTAAATGGCCACGATGTGGGGATGTGACAGCCGGCCCGCCAGGGAAGCCTCGGTGACGAACAGTTTGCGGTAGCGCCTGCCGTGCTCCTGGTCGCCGAGGGCTTCCGGAAAAACGGCTTTCAGCGCGACTTCGCGGTCCTGGAAGGGATCGTAGGCCTTGTAGACAACACTGGTGGCACCGCGGCCGATCTCGCGGATGATTTCATACTTGCCGATCCGCCGCGTCTCCGGCGGAAGTGGAACGGTTCCCGTGCCCGCTTCGGTGCCCATCAGGACAAAATATCACTAAACCGGGGACTGCGCCGCGCCGCCCGGATTGGCGCGCACGGCGGACATCAGCGCTTGCGTTCCTGCTCGAGCCGGATCTTGCGCAGCTCGCGCAGTCGCGCCTCGGTCGCTGACAGCTGATAGAAATCACCCTGCCCCGACTTCAGTGCGATCTGCAGCTGTTCGATCGCAGCGCCGATGCGGCCGCTGCGGGCATAGGCTTCGCCCTGCGAGCGGTGCTGCATCAGGCGGTTGCCCAGCGCGGCATAGGCCTGGGCCTGGATGCTGTAGAGCCTTGCATCATCCGGCCGGGACTGGATGCGCGCGCTCACCTGCCTGAGCGCCGCATCCGCCTGCCCGGCACGCAACAGCTGTTCGGCATTGCCGTAGAACAGCGCCCGGCTGCCGGGGTGGCTGCGCAGCGCATCCTGGTAGCAGCGCAGGGCGTCGGCCGTCCGGCCCGCGGCATCAGCCAGCCGGCAGGCCAGATTCTCGATGACAGGGCTCGGTGTCTTGCGCAGGGGTGCGATTTCCTTTTGCGCCCGCACGAAATCACGGGTGCGCATCAGGCTCGCCACAAGGCCGTAACGGCTCGCCGTTTCGGACAGGAATTTGCGTTCGGCGAGACTCGCTTCGAAGAACGCGACGGCTTCCCGGGGCGTATCGGATTCGGCGCGCAGTTTGGCGCGGATCAGCTGGAAGTCGAGGCCGTCAGGTACCTGGCGGTAAGGCAGGTTGTCGATGCGGTTCTGGATGTCCGCGATCCGCTCGAAAGTCAGCGGGTGGGTGCGCAGATAGGAAGGGGCACCGCCTTCGTAGATCCGGGTCGCCCTCTGCAGCCGCTCGAAGAATATCGCCATGCCGCGCGGGTCGAAGCCGGCGCCCTCCAGCAACTGCAGGCCAACACGGTCCGCCTCACGTTCGTTGTCGCGCGAAAAATTGAGCTGGCTCTGCATCACGCCGGCCTGGCCGAAGGCCATCGCCGCTTCGCCGATCTGCGAATTCGACCGTGCGGCGAGGATCGCCACGGCCAGCGCCGCGATCGACATCAGCTGGTTCTGGTTCTGCTGGTTGATCATGCGCGCGATGTGACGCTGGGTGACGTGGGCGATTTCGTGCGCCACCACCCCGGCCACCTCGGATTCGCTTTGCGCGGCGAGTATCAGCCCGGTGTGGAGGCCGATGAATCCCCCGGGCAGGGCGAAGGCATTGATCTGCGGGTCGCGTACCACGAAAAACTCGAAATCCTGGCGGGAGGCATCGCTGCGCGCCAACAACCGGCTGCCGAGGCTGTTGACGTAGTCAGCAACCTCGGGATCATCGTAATAAGCCGGATCATTGCGAATCTCGCGCATGATGTTCTCACCCAGCCGGTATTCGTCGGCGGGGGAAATCGCGGTCGCGGATACATCGCCAAGCTCAGGCAGGGCCTGCGCCAGAACGCCCGGCATGAATCCGAGCAGCATCAGCAGCAACAGTCGAGGAAGCATGGTGTTATGATAATTTGCCGCAGCCGGAGTTCCAATGAAAAAACAATCTCTTACAGGCGGCCTCACGCACTTCGACGGGCGCGGACAGGCGTGGATGGTTGATGTCGCGGAAAAGGCCGAAACACGTCGGGTGGCGAAAGCACGGGGGCGGATCGTGATGCAGCCGGCAACTCTGCGGCTGATCCTCTCCGGAGACGCCAGGAAAGGCGACGTGCTGGGCATTGCCCGGATCGCCGGCATCCAGGCCGCGAAGCAGACCTCCACGCTGATCCCGCTGTGCCATCCGCTCGCGCTGACACGGGTTGCAGTGGACTTCGAGATCGATCGCCGGAAGCATGCGGTGAGCTGCGTCGCCACCGCGGAAACCGTCGGGCGCACCGGGGTTGAAATGGAAGCGCTGACCGCCGCCAGCATCGCGCTGCTGACCATCTACGACATGTGCAAGGCCGTTGATCGCGGCATGCGCATCGAATCGCTGGGACTTGAAGAAAAGCGCGGCGGCAAGTCCGGCGACTGGAAGGCTGCTTCCCCCCCGAAGTAATCCGGATGCCGCCGCGCATGGCGTGCAGCGCCGCAATTCCATAAGCCGGGTCGATGACCCGATTGATGTTGTAAATGCATGAATTGTCGATAGACAATTTGCATTGCCTTGGCTAGGATTACTTAAGCGTCGGCTTATATTCCTTGACACATGAGTTCTGGCCGACTCAAACCGCCGGCTTCTTCAAAAATGATGTCTGCGGCATGGTTTTCGAGAAAATCACATTCAGTCAGCAACAGGAGGAGGAGTCATGAAACATCTACGCCGTGGATTTCTGAAACTGGCGGGTGGCAGTGGCGCGCTGGTCACGCTCGCCGCTACCGGCCTGCTCAAGCCGGTTGCCGCCTGGGCCGCCCCCTGGAACAAGAACGCCTTTGAATCCAAGGCGGCCGCCGATGTCATCAAGAATCTCGGCGCGAGCAACCTGATCGAAAGCAAGGACATCACGATCACGGCGCCGGACATCGCCGAAAACGGTGCCATCGTGCCCGTTGCCGTGACCAGCAAGATCCCCAATACCCAGAGCATCGCCATCATCGCGGAGAAAAATCCCTTCCCGCTGGCGGCCAGCGTGGACTTCTCGGGCGGCGGCGAGGGCTATGTGTCAACCCGCCTGAAAATGGGACAGACCTCGGACGTGCGCGCGATCGTCAAGGCCGACGGAAAGTTCTACACCGCCGTCAAGGAAGTCAAAGTCACCGTCGGCGGCTGCGGCTGACCACCCCCGACAAACCGAAAAAAAACAGAGGAGACGGCAATGGCTGACCCGATGAGAATCCGTGCCACGCTGCAGGGCGATACTGCGGACGTGCGCATCCTGATGCGACACCCGATGGAAACCGGCACCCGCAAGACGGCGTCCGGCGTGGTTCCACTGCATTTCATCCAGAGCGTCATCGTGCAGCACAACGGCAAGACCGTGCTGGATGCGCAATGGAGCCAGGCGATTTCCCGCGACCCCTTCCTCGGACTGCGCGTCAAGGGCGCCAAGGCCGGCGACAAGATCACCGTCACCTGGACCGACAACAAGGGCGACAAACGCACCGACGAAGCAACGGTTTCGGCCGGCTCCTGAGGAGCCGGGTTTCACGCAGCACCTGAAACCGCCGTAGTACCTGGAACAAATACAAATAAGAAGGAGGAGATCATGGTAAATGTGCGCGGAATCCGCTTTACCGCAGGCGCCGCACTGTGCCTCGCGCTGACGCTGCCGGCGTCGGCCCTGGCGCAGGGCGACCTCTCGGTCGGCCGCAAGATGCTGGTCGAGGACAACCCGGGAGAATTGTGGATAGACCAGGGCAAGGCCCTGTTCTATCAGAAGCGCGGCCCCAAGAACGTCTCGCTGGAGCAGTGCGACTTCGGCATGGGGCCCGGCAAGCTGGAAGGCGCTGCCGCCCGTCTGCCCCGCTACTTCGCCGACACCGACCGCGTCGAGGATCTCGAAACCCGGCTGCTGACCTGCATGACACGGCTGCAGGGCTTTGATCGCGACCAGCTGATCAAGCAGGCGATCAGCCGTCCCCGCAGCAAAGGATCGGACATCGAAGCTCTGGCGCTGTACATCACTTCGCGCTCCAACGGCATGAAGGTCAATGTCTCGCTCAACCACCAGAAGGAGTACGACAGCTACAAGGCCGGCGAATACCTGTTCTTCCGGCGCAGCGGGCAGACCGACTTCGGCTGCGTGCAATGCCACGGCGAGCCGGACAAGCGCATCCGCCTGCAGGACCTGGTACACATGACCAGCAAGGCCGGCGCCCAGGAAGTGGCCTCGACCTGGCCGGCGTACCGCGGCTCGCACTTCGTCGTGCGCACCATGCAGTGGCGCCTGAATGACTGCGTCTGGCAGATGCGCCTCCCGGACCTCAAGTACGCGACGGATTACTCGATCGCGCTGACCATGTACCTCAATCGCCAGGGCAACGACGCCGTGATCCAGGTGCCCGGCTTCAAACGCTGACGAGGGGGAGGAACAATGAAAAAAACCAATATGCTCAAATGGGTTGCCGTGGCCATTGCCGGCGCCGTCACTGCAGGCTGCGCCAGTTATCCCGATGAAGCCACGACCCGGCAGATGGCTGAAAAAATGGTGTACGACGCCTTTGCCTACTCGCCGGCGCACAAGGGCCGGCTCGACCAGGACCGCTCGCAGCAGATCTGCAGCAAGATCGGCGACGCCAAGCTGACCCAGGCCGAGGCGGCGGAGATCGTCAAGCTCGCGCGCGCATCGATCCAGTATCCTGCTTCGGGCAAGCTTTACGGCGACTGGAAGGTCGGCGATCAGCTGGCGCATAACGGCGCGGGCGACCGCATCCGCAACGGCAAGGTCGAGAAGCGCAAGGAAAACGGCGCGCTGTGCCAGAACTGCCATGCGCTGGCGCCGGGGGAAATCAATGTCGGCAATGTCGGACCGGCGCTGACCGGTTACGGCAAGCAGCGCGGCAACTCCGAGGCCGTGGTGAAATACACCTACGAGAAGATCTACAACGCCTGGGCCTATTTCCCCTGCTCCAACATGCCGCGGCTGGGTGCAACGAAACACCTGACGCCGGAACAGATCACGCACATGGTCGCCTACCTGCTCGATCCGCAGTCCCCGATCAACAAGTAAGCACCGTTACCGCGACACGACAGAGGCTTGGGCGACCAAGCCTCTTTTTTTCGGAGCAAGACCATGCATCTTTCACGCCGCGAATTCATGCAAATCATGGCGGTCGCCGCCGCCCAGGGCTTGCCGCTTGGCGCCGGCCCGGCCTTCGCCGCCGCAGGCAGCGGCACGCTCTATGACCTCGGCAAGGCGCAGGCCAACGTCACCCTGATGCACATTACCGACTGCCATGCGCAGCTGCTGCCGGTGTATTTCCGCGAGCCCGACGTCAACATCGGCATCGGTGATGCCCGCGGCCGCCCCCCTCACCTCGTCGGCGAGGCGCTGCTGAAGCACTTCGGCCTCAGGCCCGGCACCCGCGAGGCGCATGCCTTCACCCACCTCGATTATGTCGAGGCCGCGCGCAGCCACGGCAAGGTCGGCGGCTTCGCCCATCTCGCGTCGCTGGTGAAGCAGGTCCGCGCGCAGCGCCCCGGGGCGCTGCTGCTCGACGGCGGCGACACCTGGCAGGGTTCGGCCACCGCGCTGTGGAGCAAGGGCCAGGACATGGTCGACGCCGCGAAGCTGCTCGGCGTGGACATCATGACCGGGCACTGGGAATTCACTTACGGTGCAAAGCGCGTCGAGGAAGTCGTCAACAAGGACTTCAAGGGCCGCATCGATTTCCTCGCCCAGAACATCCGCACCGCCGATTTCGACGATCCGGTGTTCCGCGCGTGGACGATGCGCGAAATCAACGGCGCACCGGTGGCCATCATCGGCCAGGCCTTTCCCTACACTCCGATCGCCAACCCGCGGCACCTGGTTGCCGACTGGACCTTCGGCATCCAGGAGGAGAGGCTGCAACGCGTCGTCGACGAGGCGCGCAAGAAAGGGGCGCAGGCGGTGGTGCTGCTGTCACACAACGGCATGGACACCGACCTCAAGCTCGCCTCGCGGGTCTCCGGCATCGACGCCATCCTCGGCGGGCACACCCACGACGCGGTGCCGCAGCCGGTGCCCGTCAAAAACCGCGGCGGCACCACGCTGGTCACCAACGCCGGCTCCAACGGCAAGTTCCTCGGTGTGCTCGAACTCGACGTGCGCGGCGGCGGCGTCAAGTCCTCGCGTTACCGCCTGCTGCCGGTGTTTGCGAACCTGCTGCCCGCGGACGCCGGCATGGCCCAGCTCATCCGCAGGCACCGCGCGCCCTACGAGGCCCGGCTCGGCGAGAAGCTCGCGGTCAGTGAGGGGCTGCTGTTCCGCCGCGGCAATTTCAACGGCAGCTTCGACCAGCTGATACTCGACGCGCTGCTGGCCGAGAAGGATGCCGAGATCGCGTTCTCGCCGGGATTCCGCTGGGGCACCTCCATCCTGCCGGGTGAGCCGATCACCACCGAGGACGTGATGAGCATGACGGCGATCACCTATCCCTTCGTGACCACCAGCAACATCACCGGCGAAAACCTGAAAAATCTGCTCGAAGACATCTGCGACAACCTGTTCAACCCCGATCCGTACTACCAGCAGGGCGGCGACATGGTGCGCATCGGCGGCTTGCAGTACGCCTGCGATCCGACCCGGAAGATCGGCAGCCGCATCAGCGACCTGCGGCTGAAAGGCAAGGCGATCGATGCCGGCAAGAGCTACAAGCTTGCGAGCTGGGCGCCGGTCGCCGAAGGCGCCTCCGGCGAACCGGTGTGGGATGTGGTGACCCGTTACCTGCGCGCACGCAAGGTGATCAAGCCGCCGGTGCTCAACCGGCCGCGGATCATCGGCGTCGAGGGCAATCCGGGCATCGCGGCCTGAGCACGATCATCCGGCGCATCACTGTCCGAGCAGGCCGTGCGCCCAGAATCGCGGCAGCAGCACATGGCCTTCGGGAAATCGCTCGAGATAGGCTTTCTGCCGTGCCTCGATGCGGCCGAGTTCCGGCGCCACGCCTGAAGCCGTCGTCCACACCGCCGCCGACAGGAACAGCGCGGCGACGATGAGCCGCAGGCCAATGGTTCGCGGCAGCACCGGCATCGACTGCTGCATGCCCAGGGCCCAGCCGCAGAGCAGCACCAGCAGCATCTGGCTGACCGGCATCACCAGCACGCCGTCGACCATCGCCTGTGCCGCGGCACCGGCCAGCGCCGCGAGCAGCGCGGCGCGGACCAGCGCATCGCGCGTGACCGCCTGCCCGGCGCTGCGCCGCACGCCTGCCGCGAAACTGAGCCCGGCATAGGCAAACACCAGCGTGAAGGCCAGCGCTGCGGGTATCCCCCACTCCGCCGCCCATTGCAGTACGGCGTTGTGCGGATGGGCGCCGACCTCGGTGGCGTGAAGGGCGAACTGCATCGGCCCCGCGCCGAGCAGGGGATGCTGCAGAGCCATCATCACCGAGGCCGACCACAGCTCCTCGCGACGCGACAGCGACAGGATGTCGTCGGCGCGATGCATGAACGTCGTGGGCACATCCACCAGCAGCGGAATGCCCAGAACCAGGACTGCGTAACAGGCCAGCCCGACGAGCAGGCCGGCCGCCTGCCAGCGCAGCCAGGTCCTGCCGGCGGCACCGCCGAACAGGGCAGCTGCCAGCACGCCGACCAGCAGCGCGACCCAGGTGCCGCGTGTCCCCGAACCCACGGCCAGCATCCACCAGTAGGCGGGCACCAGCCAGAGCAGGATCAGCCGCCCGCGGCTGCGTCCCCACCACATCGCGGGCAGCAGCAGAAAGGGCAGCAGCATGGTTTCGACCTGCCCGAAAAAGCGCAGATTGGAAAATCCGGTGTAGAGTTCGCGCACATTGAAGCCGACGCCATAGTCCGGCCCCACCAGCAGCGAGGCCAGGTACACCGCGAAGGACGATGTCGCATAGGCCGTGGCCAGCGCCAGAAAGGCGGTCACCAGCAAGGAGTTCAGGCCGGACACCGGATCGCGGCTCTGGCCACCGACCGCCATCATTGTTGCCAGCAAGAGTCCGTGCATACCCCAGTCGAGCAGCGCCCAGCGCGGCAGTGGCGCCAGCAGCGCCGAGCACAAGCCGAGACCGAAGGCAAGGCCGAGGGCGATACGTACTGCAGCCGGCAAGGCAACCCAGGCCAGCAATGACTGCCGGCGCAGCCCCGGCAGCAGGACGAGCAGCGCGACCACCAGGAGGGAAAATGCCAGTTGCGCAAGGCGCTGCCCGTCGTGCCAGGCCAAGGCCGGCGCAAGGTCGATGTTGATCGCCACACCCACCCAAAGCACGAGCAGGCCGGGCATCAGGTGCTGCCGCAGCAGGGCAAACTTCAGCGAGAGTTCGTTCATGCCGGCATTGTACGGGCGCTTGCGGACGGGCAACGCGTCATCACAGCTGCGCTTGAACATGACGCCGAGGAAACACAGCGCCGCGAAGGACTCCATTCCGCAAGCGCATCTCCGCAATAAAAAAAGCCCCGGAGGTCCGGGGCTTTTTCAGACAGACTGCAGTCCGATGTGGATCAGGTGCCCACGCCGGTTTTGGATTTGCCGCAGTTGGTGCCGCTGTTGGTGTAGCCCCAGGTCACCGAGCTCGACGACACTTGCGGGGTGATGGTCACCGTGCAGCTGCCCACCGCAGCGGTGCCCAGCAGCACCATCGCACCGGTAGTCGCGGTCTGGGTGAAGCTCGACAGGTTGCCGCCCGCGGCAGGAGCCACGGTGCCGGTGGTCGCGCTGATTTCGTCGGTGGTGTCGCAGAGCGTGATGTCGCCGTTGTTGTTCTGCAGGCATTCCGCGATCGCAGTCTTGTAGGACTGGACGCGGGAGATGTTGTCCTGCCACTTGGCGCGGGTGATGTAATCCTGATACTGCGGGATCGCAATCGCCGCGAGAATGCCGATGATCGCTACGACGATCATCAGTTCGATCAGCGTAAAGCCTTTTTGCAGATTCTTCATATGTAACTCCTGTGAACGGTTATGACACTTGGAACGGGATAACCCGCACCCACTTACAGCAATAACCAGGCCAGCAATTGGCAGCAGCAGCGGGATTTTATTGTAAATACTTGATTTTATTGATGTTTTTGTATATTTTTATTCCGCTGATTGATGCAAAGCGTGACCGATTTCCGCTTTTGTGGCGATTAGCCTGAGCGCAGTAAATCCATAATGTAGGCTCCCGCTTCGCGCCTCTGCGCGTCGCGTCAGGATGTGCCGAAATTTGTCACCTCCCAAGCCGCAGGCGGGCCTCCAGCGCATCGCCCACCGCCCCGACCACCGGCGCCCAATCACCCGCCTGCGCCTGGCGAAACAGCCGGACCGAGGGATACCAGGGCATGCGCTCACCCTGCAGACCATAACGCCAGCCCGGTACCTGGGGTGCGATGACCCAGGCCGGCCGGCCGAGGGCGCCGCTCAGGTGGACCACCGCAGTGCAGACGCTGATCACCAGGTCCAGGCTGCTGACCAGCGCCGCGGTTTCGTCGTAGTCGCCATCCACGGCCTCGGGCCAGTCACTGACCGCGATGCCATGACGCCCTTGCAGTTCATCCAGCGCGGCCCGGCGCTCCCCGTACTGCAGGTTCACCCAGTGCACGCCCGCCTTTGACAGCAGCGGCAGCAGGTCATCGAGTTCGAGGCTGCGACGCTGCTGCTGGGTGTAAGCCGTGCCGCCGCGCCAGGACAGGCCGATCCTGAGCCCCGGCCCCAGTGCCGCCAGGCGCTCGCGCCAGTACGCGATGCGCTCCGGGTCCGCCCGGAGATAGCCGTCGTGTTGCGGAAACTGCGCGACGGACGCGCGCAGGTAGCGCGGCAGGCTGCCGATGTAGCTGCGCTGGTCGAAGCTGTCATCCGCCATCAGCCGCCGCTGCACCTCGCCGCCCTCGTCGACGGCATGTACCCGCAGGCGCGGAAAGGAGCGCGCGAACAGCGTCGCCAGCCGCGGATCGCATTCGAGATGGCATTCCGCGGCGGTCTCGACGACCGGAGCGAGGCAGGAGGCGAACATGATTTCGTCGCCCAGTCCCTGCTCGCGCAGCAGATGGATTTTCCGGCCCTTCAGCGAAGTGCCGCGCCAGACCGGTTGCGGCTGGCGCATGGCCTTGTTGCGTTCGAGCTGCTGCCGGTGTTCGAAACCTTCCCAGCCCTGGCGGTAGCGGCCCTGCAGCAGCTGGATGAGGCCGATTTCGTATTCCGCCTCGGCATAACCGGGCCGCAGTTTCAGCGCGCGGCGGTGCGCCGCCAGCGCCTCGTCGATGCTGCCCAGCTGCAGCAGCGCCGAGCCGAGCGTGACCTGCAGCGCCGCGTTGTTCGGGTTGATCGCGAGGGCGCGACGGCCTGCTTCCACCGCGCCCTCCATGTCATCCAGGTCATAACGCGCAACCGCCAGCCAGTGCAGCACATCGGCCGACTCTCCGGTTTCGGCGATGCTGCGTTCGCAGAGTTGCAGCATCTGCGCCGCCTGTCCCCGGCGGCGCAACCCGCTGCACACCCGGCCCAGCACGCTGCGGTCCTCGGGCCCGCATTCATGCGCCATCAGCAGTTCCGCCAGCGCATCCGCGTCCCGGCCGGCCGCCTCCAGCACACCGGCGAGCAGCAGGCGGTGATGCGGATTCATCGGCTGCGCCGCCACCGCCTTGCGCGCGTTCGACTCCGCGGCCGCGAGATCGCCCTCGGCGAGCTGGCCCGCAGCGAGTTCGGCGGCCGGCTGCCCGCCGTCCGCCGTCACCGCGACCCTGCTGCTCCTGCCGGAGAAGGATTTGAACAATTGCGTTAGCAGATTTTTGAGCATGATTCCCGTTGAACCGCATTGATCGCGTCACACGCACGCGCACCGGAGGACGGAGATGCGCTGGACCGCAAAACCGGATAATGGATACACTAGTGGCCGGCGGTCAATCCGGATCATTGCGTGATCCGGTCACCGGGAACCGCCACCCAGGCAAACGCAGACGGGAGAACAGCAGCAATGTGGCCCTTCGGATCAGCTTCCGGCAAGCAGGTGGATGAAATGGCTTCCCAGCTCGCGCAGGAAATGACCAAACTGCGGCCGCTTCAGGGCAAGGGCGCAGCGGGGCCGGGGGTCTCGCTGAAAAACCTCGAGCGCAAGGTCGACGAACTGTTCGAGAAGGCAGTGGCTTTCCGCAAGGAACACAAGCTGGGTGTCTACAAGAAGGCGCGGCTCGCCAACAGCTTCCGCTGGGAAATGAAGGAGCTGGGTTACGATCCCGACTTCGTCGAGGCCGCCACCGAAAAACTGGTGGTCGCCATCTCGCGCAAGGACTGACGCCGTCTTCAGCCCCCCGGGGGCGGCCGGTAACCCGGAATCCGCGCGACATCAACGACATCGATCTGCTCCGGGTCCAGGTACTCGCGGGCGTATTTCTCGTAGACCTTCTCCCACATGAAAATGTCGAAGAGGTCGGGATCGACATGGCCGTTGAGCTTGAACTTGCCGAGTATGGTCAGCGACTCGGTCAATGTCTTGCCCTTCTTGTAGGGCCGGTCCTTCGCCGTAAGCGCCTCGAAGATGTCGGCGATGCCCATGCAGCGCGCCTGCACCGACATCTGTTCGCGGGTCAGTCCGCGCGGGTAACCCTTGCCGTCCATGCGCTCGTGGTGGCCGCCGGCGTACTCGGGAACGTTCTTCAGGTGCCGCGGCCAGGGCAGTGACTCGAGCATCTGGATCGTGACTTCGATGTGGTGGTTGATGATCCGGCGCTCGGCCGCGGTCAGCGTTCCTGCGCGGATGGTCAGGTTCTCGACTTCGTCCGCGCTGAGGAAGGGCGCGGGACTGCCGTCGGCACGCCGCCAGGGGTAGCGCGCGGCGATCGCCCGGACCCGCTCGACATCTGCATCGGTCATCGATTCACCGCCGACATTGGCGCGGCGCAGGAACTCGCGGTCCTCGTCGATGGCCCGCAGCAGGGCCGCCGTCTGCTCCGCCGAGGCCTGCCCCCGCAGCTGCGCGATTTCGGCATCGCGGCGCGCGACCTCGAAGCGGGTGTCGATCAGGTCGATGCGGTCGTAGATGGTCTGCAGCTTGGTGGCCTTGTCGACCACGTGCACCGGCGTGGTCACCTTGCCGCAGTCGTGCAGCAGGCCGGCGATTTTCAGTTCGTAGCGGTCGCCGTCGCTCATCGAGAAATCGCGCAGCGGGCCGACCCTGCAGTTGTTGACCGCCTCCGCCAGCAGCATGGTCAGCATCGGCACGCGCTCGCAGTGCCCGCCGGTGTACGGCGACTTGTCGTCGATCGCTGCGTTGATCATCTGGATGAAGGATTCGAACAGCGCCTCGAGGTGGTTGATCAGCAGCCGGTTGGTCAGCGCGATCGCCGCCTGTGATGCCAGCGATTCGGCAAGTTTCTGGTCATCGTGCGAAAACGGTACGACTTCGCCGCTGGCGCGGTGCTTGGCGTTGATCAGCTGGAGGACGCCGATGATCTCGTCCTCGTGGTTCTTCATCGGCACCGTCAGGAAGGAGATCGAGCGGTAACCCGTCTTCTTGTCGAAATTCTTGGTGCCCGAGAAATCGAAGCCGGCCTCGGTGTAGGCATCGGCGATGTTCACCGAGCAGTCATGGTGAACCGTGTAAGCCGCCACCATGCTGAGGATGGGACCACCCTGCTTGTCATAGAGATTGACCGGGTAGAACGGAATGTCCTCGCCGCTGGTGCCGCCCAGCGTGATGCCCAGCGTGTCGTTGCGCATGATTTCGAAACGCAGGGCCTGCCGGTCCTCGGTCATCCGGTACAGCGTGCCGCCGTCGGCGTTGGTGATTTCCTTGGCCGCGACCAGGATCGCCTCGAGCAGGCGGTTGATGTCGCGCTCCTTGGACAGCGCCGCGCCGATGCGCAGCAGCTCCGACAGCCGGTGCGAGAGTTCGCCCTGCGCCGGCGGGGCTTCGAGTGAAGTCATGACTGCGGCCAAGGCGGAATTACTTGATGCAGACCGCGCGTACCTGCTTCATGTCGGTGATGCCCATCAGCACTTTCTCGATGCCGTCCTGCTTCAGCGTGCGCATGCCGTCATCAAGCGCGGTGGCCACCATCTCGGCGACCCGCGCGTGCTCCTGGATATTCTTCTTCAGCGGATCAGTGCCGACCAGCAGCTCGTGCAGGCCGACGCGGCCCTTGTAGCCGCTGCCGCCGCAGACCTCGCAGCCCACCGGGTCGTGGATCACCAGCTTGCCGTTCTCGTTTCCATACTCCTTGACCCAGTCCTCGAGCACCTTCTCCTCGGCGGCCTTGGGATCCTTCTTCCAGCTTGCGGTGTTCTTCAGTTCCAGCGAGAACTCGGTAAGCAGGGCCTGGACTTCCTCCGGCGTCGCCTCGTGCGGCTTCTTGCATTTGCCGCACAGCCGCTTGGCAAGACGCTGGGCGAGAATGCCGAGCAGCGCGTCGGCGAAGTTGAAGGGATCCATGCCCATGTCGAGCAGGCGGATGATCGACTCCGGCGCGCTGTTGGTGTGCAACGTGGCGAACACCAGGTGGCCGGTCAGCGAGGCCTCGATGCCGGTGCCGGTGGTTTCCTTGTCGCGCATCTCGCCGACCATGATGATGTCCGGGTCGGCGCGGAGGAAAGCCTTCATCGCCACCGCGAAGGTCATGCCCGCCTTGGGATTCATCTGCACCTGGCGCAGGCCCTTCTGCGTGATCTCGACCGGGTCCTCGGCGGTCCAGATCTTGGTGTCCGGGGTATTGAGGTAGCCGAGTACCGAGTGCAGTGTCGTCGTCTTGCCCGAACCGGTCGGTCCGCAGACGAAAAACAGGCCGTAGGGCTTGGACACGACCTCCTTCAGCGTCTCGAGGTTGCGCTTGGTCAGCCCCAGCTTGTCGAGCGGTATCGGCTCGCCGGCGGCGAGGATACGCATCACGATGTCTTCGACGCCGCCGGCGGAGGGGATCGTCGCCACCCGCAGCTCGATGTCAAGCGGTCCGAACTTCTTGAACTTGATCTTGCCGTCCTGCGGCCGCCGGCGCTCGGAGATGTCGAGGTCGCACATGATCTTCAGACGCGCGGCGAGCGCACTGCGATAACTCGCCGGCACCTGGATGTAGGGCTGCAGGGAGCCGTCACGACGGAAACGGATTTCGGTTTTCGCCTTGCCGGGATAGGGCTCGATGTGAATGTCCGATGCCCCCATCTGGTAGGCATCGATGATGATCTTGTTGACCAGCTTGACCAGTTCGTTGTCGGACGCGGCCGATGCCACGTCCTCTCCGCCCGCGCTCTCGCTTTCGGCCTCGTCATCCAGCGTGCCGAGCATGTCCTCGATGTTTCCGGAATCCTCGAGACCGGTGCTGGCGCCGAACATCTGGTCCAGGGTGTTGACGAACTCGCTGTTGGTGGTGACGCGGTAGACGATCTTGCTCTTCGGATAGACGTTGCTGACCATCCGCGAGGCCTTGACCCGCTCGGGGTCGGTGGTCATCACGACGATGCCTTCCTTGGTATCGTCGAGCGGGATCCACTGATTGGTCTGGCAGAACTCGCGGTTCATGTTGCGCATCAGGTCCGGCGGCTTGATGCGGTCCTGCTTGAACGGCTCGTAGGGCACGCCGAAGTAGCTGCCGAGGGCGTCGCCCAGCGCCTGCAGCTTGACCTGGAACTCGCCCGTCAGCACGGTCTCGACGTCGAGGTTCTTGCGCCGCGCCGAGCGCTGCGCGAGCTCCAGCTCTTCGCCGGAGATGACCGCGTTGGTCACCAGCCCGTCGTACTTGCTGCGCACCTGCATCATCGGTCCCTGGCGCTGGCGGAATGCGATGGCCAGCGTCTCGGTCAGGGACTGCACGCCCTCTTCCATCATCGGCGGGAAAGGCGTGCCGGACTTGTTGTTGATGATCTGCACGACGCCGATCAGGTCCTTGGTCTTGGCCTCCATCACCGGCGCCACCAGCATCTGCTTGGTGCGGTAGCCGGTCTTGGCGTCGACCGCCTTCAGAAAGTTGAGCTGGCCGCTGTGCGATTTCAGCTCGGCGTCATCGTAGACGTCGCGGATGTTGACGATGCGCTTGCTCGCGGCGACATAGCCGGCGACGGACTGCTCGTTGATCGGCAGCTTGATGTCCTTGAAGGAGTTCAGGCCGGTCTTGACCTTCGAGATGATCGAGCCCTTGTCCTCGCTGAGCAGATAGATCGTCAGGCGGTCGGCGTTGAACAGGTTGCACAGCTCCTGCGACAGCTCGAGGATGATCTCGTCGATGTTCTTGGTCGCATGAATCTTGTTGGTGACGGCCTGCAGTTTCTGCTGGAAACCGAGTTTCTCGGCTAGGTTGTCCGCCGCTGATGAGGCCGGCTTGGGTTGGAGTACTGTGCTCATGTTCACCCCTTTTCTTTCCGCTGCTTCCTGTGCCGGCGCGAATTCCGGGAATGCCGCGCCGGATGACTCAGAATTCGAAAACCTGATCCTGTTCCAACATTTTCACGTGCCGCTGCGGTATCCGTGCTGCAATCTCGCCCATGATGGTTTCCGCTTCCCGCGGCTTGAAGTGTGTCACATAAATGGCCGGGTCCCGCTGCAGTCCGGAGAGTTCGCCGGCAAGCAGTCGCGGACACAGATGCTTGGAGACTACCGCAAGATCGTACTCGGTGTCAGACATCGCTGACTCGATGATCAGGTACTTCAAGTTATTGATTTCATTGATATATTTAATCATCGGCGGATGACTGGTGGTGTCGCCGGTGAAGGCGAGGCTGCCGCTGCCGGAATCGAGGTGATAACCGACCGCCGGCACCACGTGGTTGGCCGGAAATGGCGTGATCCGGCGGCCGCCCCCGAGCACGACCGTCTCCGCGATCCGCAGCGGGGCGCAGCGCAGCACCGGGTTGCGCTCATCGGGGATTTTCCGGAAATCGGGCCAGATTTTCCAGTTGAACAGGTGTTCGCCGAGGATGTCGAGGGTCTCGGGAATCGCATGCAGCGTCACCGGCCCCGCGCGCTGGAAACCCACGGTGTCGAGCAGGAAGGGTATGAAGGCGACGTGGTCGAGGTGCGAATGGGTCACGAAAATGTGGTCGATTCGCGCCAGCTGCTGCAGCGACAGGTCGCCGACCCCGGTGCCGGCATCGATCAGCACGTCGTCGTCGAGCAGCATGGAGGTCGTGCGCAGCTCCCCGCCGATGCCGCCGCTGCAACCGAGGATGCGCAACCTCATCATTTGGTGTCGAACTTGTGCACGCCCTTCCATTCCGCCCCCGGCGGATGGGCACGGTAGGCGGCTATGCGCTCGAGGAACACGTCGTAGAGATGGGGTTTCACCGCGGCCTTCTTGAGGTTGAGCAACTGCAGCTCGGCCTTGTCCCAGTCCTGGGCGCGGTAGTAGCGCAGGGCCTGCTGCCAGAGTTTGATCTCGTCGAGCATCTTTTGTTCAACCTCGCCCTCGAGACCCAGCGGCTCGTAAATGGTGATCGGCTCGTCCTTGCCCTTGACCTGCACCATGTCAATCTCGCGCAGGACGACGCCCGAAATCCGCTCCTTGGTCTCCTGCCCAATCAGGATGTCCGAGCCGTACTGCTTGGTGATGCCCTCCAGCCGCGAACCGAGATTCACCGCGTCGCCCATCACGGTGTACGCCTTGCGGATCTGCGAGCCCATGTCGCCGACCCGCATGATCCCCGAATTGACGCCGATGCCGATCGCGAAGGGCGGCCAGCCCCTGGCGTGGAATTTCTCGTTGAGCACCTTCGCCTGCTTCATCATGTCCAGCGCCGCCAGCACCGCGTTCTGCGCATGGTTGGGGTCGGGCATCGGCGCGCCCCAGAAGGCCATCACCGCGTCGCCGATGTACTTGTCGAGCGTGCCGCGGTGGCCTTCGCGGATCACCAGGCTCATCGTGGTCAGGTAATCGTTGATGTAGACCGACAGGTCCTCGGGCGACAGACTCTCCGAGATCGTCGTGAATCCGCGCACGTCGGAGAACAGCACCGAGAGCTCCTCGGCCCGCGGAGCCATGTTGAACTGTTCCGGATTGCGCGCCATTTCCTCGACCAGTTCCGGCGGCACGTACTGCCCGAACAGCCCGGTGATCAGCCGCGTGCCGCGCGCCTCGACCAGGAAGCCGTAGGCCATGTTGAAGGTGAACAGCACCAGGATCAGCAGGATGCCGGATGCCAGCGGCAGCACCAGGTTGCCTGAATGGAACACGACCAGATTGGTGCCGATCACCGACAGCAGCACCAGCGCCGTCACCAGCATCGAGCGGAACGGCGTCAGCAGCGGCAACAGCAGCGCCAGCGCCGCGCCCGACAGCAGCAGCACGAACTCGGCGCCGACCACGTACGGCGGGCGTTGCTTGATGTTGCCGTCGAGGATGCCGCCGATCAGGTTGGCGTGGATTTCGACCCCGGGAAACACCGGATCCACCGGCGTCGCCCGCAGGTCGAGCAGTCCCGGCGCGGTGGTGCCAACCAGCGCGATCTTGCCCCTCAGTTCATCGACCGGCACGCGTTCGTTGAGCACGTCGACCAGCGAGTAATAGCGGTAGCTGCCCTTGCCGCCGCGGTACGGCACCAGCGCCGCGGCCTGCATGTCGACGGGAACCTCGAATGGACCGGCCTTGACCCATTCGAGTCCGCTGTAGTCGGCAGAGGCCTCCTCGCTGACCACCGGCACCACCGGCGGCTGGCCGGTGACGGCGCGCACCATCGCCAGCGACAGCGGCTCGTAGTAGGCGCCGGCATGCTCTACCAGCATAGGCACGCGCCGCGTGATGCCGTCCGGATCCGGCAGCGGGTTGATGTGGCCGGCACTGGTGGCCGCGCGCTGCAGGCGCTCAAGGTTCGCGGTGTAGCCGGTCCAGGACGTGACGCCGACCCGGCGTTCACCGAAGGTGCCCGCCGGCAGCACCGGCGGCGGCAGCATGCCCTTCCTGCTGGCAGTCGCCGGATCCTCGCTGAGGAACACATTGCCGAGCACGACCGGCCTGCCTTTCATCTTGCGCGCGAATATGTCGTCGTACTCGAGCTGCGGCCGCACCTGCTCGAGCACGGACTGGAACTGCGGCACCCCCCTCAGCTCGCGCTGCCCGAGCCGCTCGAGAACGCGGATGCCCGAGGATTCGTCGCGCTCGGCGAACACCACGTCGAAGCCGACCACCGCGATGCCGTACTTGTCGAACAGCTTGTCCAGCAGCAGCGCGAGACGGTCACGGGGCCAGGGCCAGCGGCCTTCGCCGCCCTTTTCCTTTTCCTGCAGGCTTTTCTCGTCGATGTCGAGAATCACCACCCGCGGGTCCACGGTGTTCGGCATGGTCAGCCGCAGGCGCGTGTCGTAGACGATCGATTCGAGGTTCTCGAGGAAGGGAATGCGCAGCATGTGCACGGCATGCGCCAGAAACACGGCGACAATCGCCATGCCTGTGACTATGCGCGTCAGATTTTTTCTCACCCTGTCGTCCTAATGCCGCCCTGTCGTCGCAGGGACCGCGCCGCGCGCAGAAATCCGCGAGCCTCCCGACCGCCTGCGGCCCTCGGGTTCACGGGGCTAGGCGGTCGCGCGGACACTTATTTTTTTACGAAAAATTCCATCTTGACGCCGGCCAGCTCGATGACGTCGTGATCGTGCAGGGGCTGGGCCTGGGCGTCGATCATCTTGCCGTTGACGACCGGAAACTTGGCGCCCTCCACATGGGTGATGAAGTAGCCCTGCGGACGGCGGGTGATCACCGCGACCTGAAGCCCGGGCTTGCCCAGCGTGGTGAGGTTTTTCACCAGGTCGAGCTCCTTGCCGGCGCTCGGTCCGGTCAGTATCTGCACCGCGGCGAGCGGCTGCGGGGAAGCCCCGGGTGCGGGCGCCGCAGCGGCCGGAGCTGCTGCAGGTGCCGCCGGTTTGGCCAGCGGCGGCACCGGACGGGGTGTCGGCGGCGGGGTCGAGGGCTTGGCGGGCGGCGCCGGTTCGTTGGCCGGTTTGGCGGGAGCGGCGGCGGCCGGCTTGGGCGGGGCACGCAGGATCATCGTTTTCTCGAAGTCCTCGCCCGCCGCCTGGCCGGCTGCCGGGGCATCCGCCACGTACTTGAGCTTGTACTTGCCGATCTCGATCACATCGTTGTTCTGCAGGATGTGCTTCTTGATCGGATTGCCGTTGACCAGGGTGCCGTTGGTGGAGCCGAGATCCTCGAGGAAGGAATCATTGAGGATGGTCACGATGCAGGCGTGTTCGCCGCTGACGGCCAGGTTCTCGATCTGGATCTCGTTGGACGGCTTGCGGCCGATCATGATCCGCTCCTTGTCGAGCGGAACCTCGCGGATCATCGAACCCTCGAGAGAAAGTATCAACTTCGCCATAGTAGTATCCCCGTTGCTTATCTGAACCAGGACTTCAGCCGGTCAACCAACCCCGCGCGGGCCGGAAAATCCTTCAGCACGCGCACCAGAATAACCGAAACATTGTCACGACCGCCATTGTCATTCGCCTGCTGCACCAGTTGCTCGGCCGCCAGCGGCAGGTTGGCCTGCAGCGACCCCAGAGTGAGCTCCATGTCCTCGTCGGTCACCATGTCATTGAGTCCGTCCGAGCACAGCAGGTAGATGTCGCCCGGCTGCACCGGATAGCTGCGGACCTCGGGCTCGACCTCGGGGTCGATGCCGACTGCCCGGGTCACCAGGTTCTTGTTCTGGGAATGGCGCGCCTGCTCCTTGGTGATGAGGCCGCTGTCGATCTGCTCCTGCAGCAGCGAGTGGTCGCGGGTCACCTGCTCAAGCCGGCCCTCGCGGAAGCGGTAGAGCCGGGAATCACCGATATGTCCCACCACCAGGCCGTTGTCGTGCAGCAGCATGACCACCAGCGTGGTGCCCATGCCGGCATACTGTGCCTGGTTCTGCGCGGCCTGGAAGATCGCGTTGTTGGCGCGCACCGCATGTTCTCCGACCAGCTTTTCCGCGGCGGCGATGTCGAACTCCTCGCCGCGGCCGGCGAGGGCCTTTTTCAGTTCCGCGCTGATCATCGCCACCGCAATGCCGCTCGCCACCTCGCCGGCGTTGTATCCACCCATGCCGTCGGCGAGCACCGCGATGCCCGCTGCGGCATCGGCGGCGATGCTGTCTTCGTTGTGCGACCGCACCATTCCCGGGTGGGTCGCCGTCGCAATTTCAATGACTCCGGAAAAATCGCTCATCGCCGGTCCTCAGCCTGCCGCTGCCGCGGTGGCGGCGGGCTTCCCGGTCAGCGTGCCGAGGCAAAGGCGAATCGCCTTCGCCATCTGTTCGCCGCTCTGGTAACGCTGGTCGGGATCCTTGGCCAGCGCCTTGTTGGTGACGGCCGCAACGCAGGCGGGCAACGCCGGGTTCAGCGTGCGGATGTCCGCATGCGCCTCGTTCGCGATCTTGAACATCAGCTGCGCCATCGACTCTCCCTGGAAGGGCAGTTTGCCGCTGAGCATCTGGTAGAGCGTGACGCCCAGAGAAAACAGGTCGGAGCGACCCTCCACCTTCTTGCCCGCCAGCTGCTCCGGCGACATGTAGGACGGCGTGCCCAGCACCATCCCGGTCTTGGTCTTGGACGAATCGGTTACCCGCGCAATGCCGAAGTCGGTCACTTTCGGGGTGTCGCTTTCAGGTTCATACATGATGTTGGCGGGCTTGATGTCGCGGTGCACGACGTTCTGCTGGTGGGCATAACCCAGAGCCTCGGCGACGCGGGCGATGATCGACAGCACCTGCGGCACCGGCAGCAGCGCGCCGGGCTTGGTGTAAGGCACCAGGTCCTGGCCTTTCAGGAATTCCATCGCGATGTAGGCAAGGTCGTGCTCCTCGCCGGCATCGTAGATGGTGACGATGTTCGGATGGGTCAGGCGGCCCGCGGTTTCCGCCTCGCGGAAAAAGCGCTCCTTGACCTCGACCAGCTCGTCACCCTCGAACTCCTGCGACAAAGCCATGGTCTTGATCGCCACCACGCGGCCGATTTTCGGATCCTTGCCGAGGTAGACGACACCCATCGCACCCTTGCCGAGCTCCTTTTCCACCTGGTAACGGCCGAGCATCGGCTTTTCCATGCCGCCGCCCTCGAGCATCACGGTGCCGCCGGGATGCCCTTGGGCGCCGCCGAGAATCACTGTTTCCGACAGCGCCTTGGCGCGCGTCAGCCGCTGCTCCAGGTCGCGGAACTTGGGATTGAATCCGGCCATGTAACGGAACACCGACTCAGCCTTGTTGAACTGGCGCTTGCGCTCGAAATCCAGCGCCAGGCTGTAGAGGTTCTCCATCACCGGGTCGTTGAGCGGACACTGGCGGAACTTGTCCCAGGCGAGGTCGAACTGGCCCTGGGCCTGGTAGGCGATGCCCAGCATGCGGTTCGATTCGGCGGACTCGGCATCGGATTTCTCCTTGCCGCGCTCCGTCACCAGGAAGCGCTTGGTGGTCAGTGCCGCGTAACCGACGGCGAGCAGCGCCACCGACCCCATGAACTGTATCCACATCAGCTGGCTCACCATCAACCCGAAATGAGTGGCGATCAGTGCGATGCCGATGGCGAGGCTGAGCACCGCGGCAATGCCGGCCTTCAGCCGCGGCAGCAGCAGGATCAGGTACAGCGCAACGGCAAGGAACACACCGAGCTGCACCCAGATGCCCCAGGACGGGGTCACGAAGAAATGCTCGCCGAGGATGCTCGATACGGTGTGCGCGAGGGTCAGCACCGGCGCGGTGGCCGGAGAAACCGGGGTCACCTGCGCCGAGCCGAGGCCTGCGGCGGTGGGGCCGATCAGTACGATCTTGTCGCGGTACTTGGCGACCGGCACCTTGCCGCTGATCACGTCGAAAAACGAGTCGACGGGAAACGCCGGACGGCCGTCATGGTCGGCGTAGAAAAAGGTGTGCATGCGCAGTTCGGGATCGGTCGCCACGCGCAGCCGGCCGAGTTGCAGCGCCTCGCCCCACACCGGCTTGATGTCGGCGAGGCCGAGGTTGAGGCTGCGCGCCGCCACCATCACCGAAAGTGCGGGGAACACCTGGTCGTAATAGCGCACCAACAGCGGTTCCGCCCGTACCGCGCCATCGACGTCGATGTCGGCATTGAGGTGGCCAACGCTGGCGGCCGCCGGTCCGAGTTCCGCCACCGGATACAGCGGAAACACGCCGGGAGGCGGCAGCGCGTCGACGCCGCGCGGGCCGGCCATGCCGCTGGCCAGCACGTAGGTCGGCAGCGGCTTGTCCGGATTGCCGCGGGGCTCGGCCAGCTGCTGGAACACCATCGGCAGCACCACGTTGCCGGCAGCCTTCATGCTCTCGGCCAGCCTGCGGTCGGTGTTGAGTGCCTGCTCGGCCTCGATGAGGACTTCGCCGATGCGCTGCAGTCCGTCGCCGGCGGCAGCCGCCTTGGGATCGGCGGCAGCCTGCGCCTTCAGCTCATTGTGCAGGTTCAGCAGCTTCTCGACGTAGGCAAGGCCGGCGTCGCGCTGCGGCTCGAAAAAGAAGGTGGTATTGGCGATCACCTTGGCCTGTGCCCCGGCCAGCAAGTCAATCATGCGGGCATGCACGTCCCGCGACCACGGCCAGCGCCCGATGTTGGCGATGCTGGCGTCGTCGATGGCGATCACCGCGATGCGGTCGGAAGGCGTGCGGGTGGCGGCCTGCACGCCGAGGTCGTAGACCTTCCGTTCCAGGCTCTGGATCAGGTCACCGCGCGCCGCGAGCAGCATCACGATGGCGACCAGAAGCCCCAGAAACCAGTCCGCCTTCCAGAAACCCAGCTTGTTCATCCCTTGCGCCCGTTCCGTGCCGTTTTTATGTTTGTAGAGAATGGCTTAACGACGGTAGTTGACAGATTTTACGATATCCGACCCGGAAAATTGATTTTTTTTAAGGACTTAGTGTGAAACGTCACAGCAGGGAACGGGGCTTCCGGTTGTCACTCGCCTGATACCGGTTGGTCTGCTCATGGCTGGTCGCCGGGCAACACTTCGGCCCAGGCCGGTTAAATTCAAAAAATATCAATAAAAACAAATATTTAAAAAGAAAAAGCCACGCCCAAGCGTGGCTTTCGAGGATCAGGCGAAGAAGCGTCAGTTGCCGAGCAAGGCGCCTTTCGCCAGACCGTTGGCGCGCGCGAAATCGCCGCCGGAAAGTTTCTTGCCGTCTTCGCCGCGCGCGCGCAGCACTTCGATGAAACCGCCCTGTGCGGTGACCTTGAAGCTGCCCTCGCCCACTTCGGCAACCTCCCCGATCTTGCCGACCACATCGCCGAATTTGCGGAACAACTGCTTGCGCGCGTCAAAAATCTGCACTTTTTTACCGTTGAGCGTGGTCCACGCCCCCGGCGCAGGATTGGTGCCTCGGATCAGGTTGTAGACGAAATCAACGTGGTTGGCCCAGTTGATGCGCGCCTCATTGGCACGGCACCAGCCTTCGTAGCTCGCCTGCGACTCGTCCTGCACGGTTTCCGAGTGCTTGCCGGCGTACACCAGGTCGGCCGCCTCGAGCATTGCCTTCACGCCCATCGGGAACAGCTTGTTGAAATAGACCTCTCCGATGGTTTCATCGGGGCCGATGTCGCAGGTTTTCTGCAGGATCACCGGACCTTCGTCGAGCCCTTCGTTCGGACGGAAGATGGTCAGGCCGGTTTTGGTGTCGCCGCGGATGATCGGCCAGTTGATCGACGACGGCCCGCGGTATTTCGGCAGCAGCGAGGGATGGTACTGGATCATGCCCAGCCGCGGAATGTGCACGAAGGTATCGGGGGCGAACTGCAGCACATAGGCCATCACGCCGATGTCGACGTTGAGGGATTTCAGCGCCTCATGCGCCTCGGGCACCCGCAGCGAGGCAAACTGGAACACCTTCAGTCCGCGCTCTTCCGCTGCAATGCGCAGCGGGTCGGGCTTCGCTCCCGGCTTCTCGGGGGCGCAGAACACGCCGGCCACCTCGTCCTTGCGCTCGAGGAAGGCCTCGAGCACTGTTTTGCCAAAATCCTGCTGCCCGATAATTGCGATTTTCATGTGTCGTCTCCTCAGCGGGATTTCAGTGAAGGCTCATATCCGCCGCAGGCGGATATGATGCCGGAACAAAAATCCTGCTGGCCAATGATTGCGATTTTCATCTGCATCCTCTGCTGGCTATTTCTTTTTCGGGGGCGCGCTGAACGCGCCGGCGGTCTTGAGTTTTTCGATCTGCCCGGCGTCGTAGCCGAGCACTTCCTTCAGCACCTCATCGGTATGTTCGCCGAGCAGCGGCGAGCGCTTGATCACCGCAGGCGAAGCCGACAGCTTGATCGGCATGCCGACGTTGTACCACTTGCCGCGTTGCGGATGGTCGAGTTCGACGTACATTTCACGACCACGGACGTGATCGTCGTTGGCGAGGTCTTCGGTGGACATGATCGGGCCGCAGGGCACGTCCAGCGGATTGAGAATTTCCATGAATTCGCGCTTGGTGTGTTTCAGCGCGAATTCGCCGATCAGCTCCCACATCTGCGCCTGGTTCTTGCGGCGCTCGCCTATGGTCGCGAACTTGGGATCGGTGGCGAGGTCCGGCATGCCGAGATCCGGCCCGATGCGCCTGGCCAGCGCGTCCCACACCGCCTCCTGCACGACGACATAGATGAAGTCGTTGGGGCCGCCCGGCTTGCAGCGGATCGCATTGCCGAGCTGGCCGCCGCCGGAGTCATTGCCGGCGCGCGGCGTTGCGCCCATGCCCTGGTGGGTCGGCACCGAGTATTCCGAAAGGCCGCCGCGTGTCAGGCGCTGGTGGTCGCGGAACTTGACGCGGCAAAGGTTCATCACGCCGTCCATCATCGCCACCTCGACATACTGGCCCTGGCCCGTGCGGTTGGCCTGGTGCAGCGCGGCCAGCAGGCCGATCGCAAGATGCAGGCCGGTGCCCGAGTCGCCGATCTGTGCGCCGGTGACGAAAGGCGGGCCCTCCGGAACACCGGTCGTGCTCATCGCACCACCCATCGCCTGCGCGACGTTTTCGTACGCCTTGAAATCCGCGTACGGCCCCGAGGAGCCGAAGCCCTTGATCGACCCGACGACGATTTTCGGATTGATCTCGTGGATTTTTTCCCAGGTGAAGCCCAGGCGCTCAAGTACGCCGGGGCCGAAATTCTCCATCATGATGTCGCACTGCTTCAGTAAATCAACGAACACCGTCTTGCCTTCGGCGCTCTTCATGTTGACGGTGATCGAGCGCTTGTTGCAGTTGAGCATCGTGAAATAGAGGCTGTCGGCGTTGGGCACGTCACGCAGCTGGCCGCGGGTGGCATCACCCTGGGGGGGTTCGAACTTGATGACGTCGGCGCCCATCCAGGCCAGCAACTGCGAGCAGGTCGGACCTGCCTGCACATGGGTCATGTCGAGAATCCGGACACCCTTCAATGCTTCCATTCTGATCTCCAAATATTATTCCGTGGCGGACGAGCGATTGTCCGCACGTTGAAATCGCCGCTGCGCCGCGGCTGCCGCTCCGCGATGCGCTCCCCCGGGCATGAGGGCGCCACTATAGGAAATGCGCGGTGGCATGGCCTTGACCGCAGTCAAGATTCCATGCCTCTGAAAATACCGATAATAAACAGGTAGTTATAAAAGTAATACAATTCCCGGCCATGACCCAGCTCTCACTCCACCCGCAGTCCCGGATCATACGCGTGCAGCTGCGGCAGAATCTGGTGCTGAAAAACCTCAGCGCCGCGCAATGGACCGAGTTCGAGCCCCTGCTCGAAATATCGGATTACGCCAAGGGCGAAACCCTTGAGCATCAGGGCACGCACGCGATGGAGCAGTATTTCATCATCGACGGCATTCTGAAGCGCACGGTTTCAAACGCCCACGGCAAGGAGATGATCCTGCGCTTCGCCGCCGAGAGCGACATCGACACCAGTTATGCGGCGTGGCGTCTGAAAACACCGATGCCCTACTCGATACGCGCGGTGACCAAGGTCCGGGCCGCCAAGCTGTCGATGCTGCAATGGGCAGCCTTCCTCGAGCGCCACCCGAAGGTCAAGGCCGAGTTCGAACTCGAGGTCACGCGGCTGATGAGCGAAGTCATGGCGCATACCATCACCCTGCATCTGCTCGACGCGCCAGGACGGGTACAGCGCTTCATGCGCAAGCACACCGAGATTGCCAACCGCCTGCCCAAGAAGGAGCTGGCGTCATACCTCAACCTGTCTCCGGAAACCCTCAGCCGGCTGAAGCGGCGCGGCAAGATCTGAACGTCAGTCCTCCAAACGCGTGTCGGCAACAGCGCCTCCCTTTGATGCATTGCAACACCCCCCCACCCCAGCACCAGTCATATGCGCTCGCGCAAATACCCGTGCACCGATCGTACTGCCGCAAAATTGACCGGGGTCAAGAGCGGAAAAGGGCGGCGCCCCCTATGATGCCTTCCACCTGAAAAAAGCCTTTTCCCCTGCGCCTGAATCCGCGGCAGACAAGGGACCGCGGTCCCCTGTCTTTCACTGCGATTCGGGCGATATCAACTGACCGACGGCAAGACGCGAGGCATCCAGACATGACGACTGAAACACAAGCGCAGGCCCTGAGCGACGGCGTCGACCTGCTCATCGACGCGCTGAAGCTCAACGGCATTACCAACCTCTATGGCCTGCCGGGCATACCGATCACCGACCTCACGCGCCGTGCGCAGGCGGCCGGCATGCGCATGATTTCCTTCCGCCACGAGCAAAACGCCGGCAATGCCGCGGCGATTGCCGGCTTCCTGACCCAGAAACCGGGCGTCTGCCTCACGGTTTCCGCTCCCGGCTTCCTCAACGGCCTCACCGCGCTGGCGAATGCCACGACCAACTGTTTCCCGATGATCCTGATCAGCGGTTCGAGCGAGCGCGAGATCGTCGACCTGCAACAGGGCGACTACGAGGAAATGGACCAGCTGGCGATTGCCCGGCCGCTGTGCAAGGCTGCCTTCCGCGTGCTGCATGCGGAAGACATCGGCGTCGGCGTCGCCCGCGCCATCCGCGCTGCCGTCTCGGGCCGCCCGGGCGGCGTGTACCTCGACCTGCCGGCCAAGGTTTTCGCGCAGTCCATGGACGCCGAAGCGGGCCGCAATTCGCTGATCAAGGTCGTCGACCCCGCACCGCGCCAGATTCCGGCGCCCGAAGCGGTTGAGCGCGCCCTGAAACTGCTCGCCGGCGCCAAGCGTCCGCTGATCGTGCTCGGCAAGGGCGCCGCCTATGCCCAGGCCGACACCGAGATCCGCGCACTGGTCGAGAAGACCCGGATTCCCTACCTGCCGATGTCGATGGCGAAAGGCCTGCTGCCCGACACCCACGAGCAGTCGGCCGCAGCAGCGCGCTCCTTCGTGCTTCCGGAAGCCGATGTGGTGATGCTGATCGGCGCACGCCTGAACTGGCTGCTGTCGCATGGCAAGGGCAAGACCTGGGGTGGCAGGGATGCCAAGGCCTGGGGCGGCCAGAAATTCATCCAGATCGACATTTCACCCCAGGAGGCGGACAGCAATGTGCCGATCGATGCGCCGGTGGTCGGTGACATCGGCTCCTGCGTGTCGGCAATGCTCGACGGCATAGGCAAGGCAGGATCGGGCTGGCCGCAGCCTTCGGCCGACTGGCTGGGCGCCATTTCCGAACGCAAGAGCAAGAACATCGCCAAGATGGCCGAAACGCTGGCCAAGAACCCCACGCCGATGAACTTTCACAGCGCGCTGAACGTGATGCGCGACATCATCAAGGCCAATCCCGACGCGATGCTGGTCAACGAGGGTGCCAACGCGCTCGACTTCACGCGCAGCATCGTCGACATGTACAAGCCGCGCAAGCGCATCGACGTCGGCACCTGGGGCGTCATGGGCATCGGCATGGGCTTTGCGGTCGCCGCCGCCGTGGAAACCGGACAGCCGGTGATCGCGGTCGAGGGCGACAGCGCTTTCGGCTTCTCGGGCATGGAAGTCGAAACCATCTGCCGCTACAAGCTGCCGGTGTGCGTTGTGGTGTTCAACAACAACGGCGTCTACAAGGGCACCGACGTCAACCCGTCGGGCGGGCCGGACGTCGCACCCACCGTGTTCGTCAAGGGTGCGCGCTACGACAAGCTGATGGAGGCCTTCGGCGGCGTGGGCGTGCATGCGACGACCCCGGCCGAGCTGCGCAAGGCGGTGGAGGAAGCCGTCCGTTCACGCAAGCCGACCTTGATCAATGCCGTGATCGACGAGACCGCAGGCACCGAGAGCGGCCGTATCACCAGCCTGAATCCGAAGAGCGCGAAGAAATAGTCCGGCAGGCTCCGCCGGGCACCCTCGGCAAAACCACGGCCGTCCGCGCATCCTGCGGGCGGCCGTTTTCATTGGCGGTCACGGGTTTCCGGCAACGCCACGGGACCGGTGTTACAAAAAAAAGCGGCACAAAAAAACCGCGGCTGGACAGCCGCGGTTTTTTGCTGCAAAGCGCCGGAAGCGCCCTTTGTCAGGCCACGCTCCTGCGCAGTGCCGCGACCCCCCTGCCGATGAAAGGCCATACCAGCATCAGCACACCGAGTCCCATGATGCTGCCAACCAGCCAGTTCGAGAAGAATATCCGCACGTCACCCTGCGATATCAGCATCGCCTGGCGGAAGGCGTCTTCGGCCTGATCACCCAGCACCAGCGCCAGCACCAGCGGCGCCAGCGGATAGGACAGCTTCTTGAAGGCGTAACCGAGAACACCGAACAGGAGCATGAACCAGATGTCGAGCATCGCGTTGTTGACGGTGTAGGCACCAATCGCGCAGATGACGATGATCACCGGCGCGACGATCGAGAAGGGAATACGCAGGATCGCCGCGAAAAGAGGCACGCAGGTCAGCACGATGATCAGGCCGACGACGTTGCCGAGATACATGCTGGCAATCAGCCCCCAGACGAAATCCTTCTGCTCGACGAACAGCAGCGGCCCTGGCTGCAACCCCCAGATCAGCAGGCCGCCAAGCAGCACCGCCGCGGTCGGCGATCCCGGGATGCCGAGGGAGAGCATCGGCAGCAGCGCCGCAGTGCCGGCGGCATGCGCAGCGGTTTCCGGGGCGACGATGCCTTCCTGCACGCCGCTGCCGAATTTCGGCCCGTCCGGCGACATGCGTTTGGCAATGCCGTAACTCATGAACGATGCCGGCGTCGCGCCCCCGGGGGTGATGCCCATCCAGCAGCCGATCACACAGCTGCGCAGCGAGGTCACCCAGAACTTCGGCAGCTTTTTCCAGGTCTCGAATACGATGCGCGTGTTGATTTTCGCACTGCGTCCCTGGAACGACAGCCCTTCCTCCATCGACAGCAGGATCTCGCCTATGCCGAACAGGCCGATCACCGCGATCAGGAAATCGAAGCCGCGCATCAGCTCGTGCCAGCCGAATATCAGTCGCAACTGGCCGGTCACCGTGTCGATGCCGACCGCGGCTAGGCCGAAACCGAGCATCATCGCGGCGATGATCTTGAACGGCGGCTCCTTGCCCATCCCGATGAAACTGCAGAAGGTCAGGAAAAATACCGAGAAAAATTCTGGCGGGCCGAACTGCAGCGCGAATTTGGCGACCAGCGGTGCCAGAAAGGTGATCATGATCACCGCAAACAGGGCACCGATGAAGGAAGACGTGAAAGCCGTGGTCAGCGCCTCACCCGCCTTGCCCTGCTGCGCCATCGGGTAACCATCAAAGGTGGTCGCAACCGACCAGGGCTCGCCGGGAATATTGAACAGGATCGACGTGATGGCGCCGCCGAACAGCGCGCCCCAGTAGATGCAGGACAGCATGATCACCGCCGAGGTCGGCGGCATCGTGAACGTGAGCGGCAGCAGGATTGCGATGCCGTTGGCACCGCCAAGTCCCGGCAGCACGCCAATCAGCACGCCAAGTATGATGCCGATGGCCATCAGCATCAGGTTGAACGGCGTCAATGCCACGGAAAATCCGTGCATCAAAGCATTGATTTCTTCCAATTGAGGTCCCCTTAAGCTCGTGTGTACTCAGTAACCGATCAGGGCCAGCGGGTTGTACAAGCCCTTGTACAACAGAACCTTGAACCAGATTTCGAATGCAACGAACACCGTCACGCTTACCGAGACACCGACGACCACGCTTTTGAGCCAGCCGTACTTGCCGAGCCAGATCATGAACACTGCTATGTAGACCGCCGATGCGACGTATATGCCGATCAACTGGATGCCGAGCACGAACAGCGCAGCGGGTATCAGGACCATCAACACCAGCTTCAGCTGCCCCCACTCGACAAAAATCTTTTCTGCGGCGGCCTTGTTGAGCATTGCCTGCACCAGCGTCACCACGCTGGAAATGCAGATGAACAGCCCGATATAAAACGGGAAGTAACCCGCCTGCGGCCCATCTGAAAGCCAGCGCACGCCCAGACGCAGGCTGTCGTAGACGACCAGCCCCCCGAGCAGCATCATGAACAGGGCAATCGCGATTTCCGCAGCCCTTGTTGATATGCCTGACGGGCGTTCAGCGGCAGCGGAACTGTGTTTTTCTTCCATGAACTTCGCCTGGATGTGGTGGAACGGAAAGGCGGGCGCGAACCCGCACTGCTCCCCGGTCCCGCGTACACGGAACCGGGGATGATGCCGATCAGGGCTTGGCGAGGAAGCCCGCTTCCTTCATCAGATCGCGATGCAGTGATTCTGCTTTCGCCACCCAGTCGGCATAAGCTTTGCCGTTCATGGAGGTCTGGTTGAATGCGCCATCTTCCATGAATTTCTTCCACTCCGGCGTCGCGCGAACCTTGTTGAAGAGGTCGACGTAAAACTTCACGACGTCAGCCGAGACACCCGCCGGCATGAAAATGCCGCGCAGCATCACATAATCCATCGGGATGCCGGCTTCCTTGCAGGTCGGAATATCACTCCAGGACTGGGTGTCAGTGACCTTGTTCTTGTACGGCATGCGCTCGCCGTCAAACACGCACAGTGCGCGCAGCTTGCCGGCACGCCACTGAGCCACCGCCTCGATCGGGTTGTTGACGCTGGAATTGATGTGCTTGCCGACCAGCTGGGTAGCCACCGCACCGCCGCCCTTGAACGGGATGTAGGTGAATTTCACTCCGGCGGCCTTCTCGATTGCCACGGTGATGATCTGGTCTTCCTGCTTGGAACCGGTACCACCCATCTTGAAGACGCCGGGCCCGGCCTTCTTCACCGCATCCAGATATTCCTTGGGCGTCTTGTAGGGATCCTCGGAATTCACCCAGAGCACGAAGTTGTCGAGCGAGAGCATCGCAACAGGGGTCAGGTCCTTCCAGTTGAACGGCACGCCCGTCGCCATCGGCGTCGTGAACAGGTTCGACAGCGTGATGATGATCTTGTGAGTGTCGCCCTTGGCAGCCTTTACCTCGAGGAAGCCTTCGGCGCCGGCGCCGCCCGATTTGTTCACCGGTATCAGCGGCTGCTTCATCAGGTTGTGCTTGGCTACGATGCCCTGGATCAGTCTTGCCATCTGGTCCGCACCACCGCCGGTGCCGGCGGGAATGACGAACTCGACCGGCTTCGACGGTTCCCAGGCCGCCACGGGGGCGGATACGGCAGCCAGTCCGAAAGCCGCTACGAGCGGCAGCAGGCTGCGTGAAAATACGCGTTGGATACCCATTTGACTCCTCCTTATCAGTTGACCGACGGGTGCTGAGTTATATCCTGCGGCAATTGCCGCAGCCCAACTTTATTTATTTATTGGTAACGCCGTGTCAGGCCATTCTTCCGCATTTGCCGCGGGAAAAGAATTGACCGCAATCAAGAATCGAGTATATCTGCCGCCTGTCGCCGGTGCCACGCCCGGCGCCGGGAATCCGGCGGCCGCAGCGCAACAGGCACGCCTGTCTGATCCTCGTCGTGAACGAAGGACCGGCCTTTCAAACCACAAGGCGGCGCGCCGTCAAAACCACAAACCTCATTAAAAACAGCACATTAAGACACAAGCTGCCGGACAGCAGACAGCGCCGCAGAGCCGCGCCTCAGCGGACCAGGGTCACAGGCACATCAGTCAGATGCAGCACCTTGGTCGCCACCGAACCGAGCACCAGGCTGGAAACCGATCCCAATCCCCGGCTGCCCATCAGGATCTGCTCGCAGCCCTTGGACTTGGCGTAATCAACGATCACCTCGGCCGGGTCGCCCACCCCGATGTGGTGGGCATAGGGCACGCGCGCGGCATCGAGTTTCTCGCGGGCCTGCTTCAGCGCCGCGGCGCCCTCATCGCGGTAATACTCCTTCAGCGACTCATTGCTGATGAACATCTTCACGTTGACGCCGGCGATCGGCATCTGCACGTTGAGCAACTGCACCTCGAGCGAATCGCCGTACCAGCCGCTTTTCTTGATCAGGAAATCGACCACTCGGCCGGAGTTCTCCGACCCGTCCACCGCCACCAGAATCTTCGGCATTTCTTTCCTCTCAATCCTGTTTCGACTTGGATTCCGCCAGGTCAACCGGCTCCGCTGCAGCCGCCGCCGGCTTGCGGCGCGCAGCCAGCATCTTGCCGACGACGACCACGAATGCCGCGCCCAGTATCGGCCCGCCATATTTGAGCCAGGCCGCATTGGCCATCATCCAGTCCTTGACGACGATGTCATGCACCAGCATGTCGCCGCCGATCCAGCCGAGAAGCGCTGCACCGCCGACAATCACGATGGGAAAACGGTCCATCAGCATCAGCACCAGCTTGCTGCCCCAGACAATGATCGGCACGCTCACCACCAGGCCGAATACGACGAGCCCGATGCTGTCCTTGGCCGCACCGGCAATCGCGATCACGTTGTCCAGGCTCATCACCGCGTCCGCGACGATGATGGTCTTGATCGCGCCAATCAGGTTGCTGCTGGCATCGATCTCGTGCCCGCCCTCGTCCTGCGGCATCATCAGCTTGAGGCCGATCCAGAACAGCAGAATGCCGCCGACGATCTTGAGGTACGGGATCTGCAGCAGCTGCAGGGCAAAGAATATGAGCACGACGCGCAGTGCGATCGCGCCGAACACGCCCCAGAAAATCGCCTGCTTGCGTTGATTCACTGGCAAGCGCCGTGAAGCGAGGGCGATAACCACCGCGTTGTCCCCGCCGAGAACGATGTCGATGGCAATGATCTGGAGCACTGCAACCCAGAATGCCGGTGAGCCGAATTCCATATTGAATTATCCGCGCAGTTGAAAGGATTGACCCGGGGCGTGTATCCCGCCCTTCAGTTCAGGCCCGCCGGAAACGATGTTCCGAGCGGTGACCGGAACGGATGCTGGCGACATGTTGGAAGGGCCGCCGGATCCGCCCCGGAATTATACAAACAATCAGAACAGCCCGACCACTTTCCCGTCTTCTGTCAGGTCGATGCGCTCCGAGGACGGCACCTTCGGCAGCCCCGGCATGGTCATGATGTCACCGCAGATCATCACGACGAACTCCGCTCCTGCGGCAAGGCGGACTTCGCGGACGTTGACGACGTGCCCACTCGGAGCGCCGCGGACGCTGGCATCGGTCGAGAACGAGGACTGGGTCTTGGCCACACACACCGGGTAATGGCCATAACCGCCTTCCTGCAGTTCCTTGATCCGGTTGCGCACCTTGGAGTCGGCAGTGATGTCGGAGGCGCCGTAGACCTTGGTCGCAATCTTCTTCATCTTTTCCCATAGCGGGTCGCTGTCGTCGTAGACAAAGGTGGGGTTCGATTTCTGCTCGCACATCTCGACGACGATATTCGCGAGATCCGCCGCGCCCTTGCCGCCCTCGGCCCAGTGGTTCGCCACCACGACCCGGGCCCCCAGCTTGGAGATGCGGTCGGTGAGCAGGTCCATTTCGGCCTTGGTGTCGGCGGTGAAGCGGTTCACCGAAACCACGCAGGGAATGCCATAGACGTTCTTGACATTGTTGACATGGCGCTCGAGGTTGACCAGGCCTTTCTCCAGCGCGGCGAGGTTTTCCTTGTTCAGGTCGTCCTTGCCGACGCCGCCATGGTGCTTCAATGCGCGTACGGTGGCGACGATCACCGCGGCATTGGGCTTGAGGCCCGCCTTGCGGCACTTGATGTCGAGGAATTTCTCGGCGCCGAGATCGGCGCCGAATCCTGCTTCGGTCACCACGTAATCAACGAGCTTCATCGCGGTCTTGGTCGCAATCACCGAGTTGCAGCCGTGGGCGATGTTGGCGAAGGGCCCGCCATGGATGAAGGCGGCATTGTTCTCCAGCGTCTGCACCAGGTTCGGCGCCAGCTGATCCTTCAGCAGCACGGTCATCGCGCCGTGAGCCTTGAGGTCGCGCGCGCGCAACGGTTTGTTGTCGCGGGTGTAGCCGAACACGATGTTGCCGAGGCGCTCCTTGAGGTCCTTCAGCGAAGTGGCCAGGCAGAAAATCGCCATCACTTCGGAGGCGACGACGATGTCGAAGCCGTCCTCGCGGGGATAGCCGTTGGCGGTGCCACCCAGCGAAACAACGATGTCGCGCAGCGCGCGGTCGTTCATGTCCATCACCCGCTTCCAGGTGATGCGGCGCGGGTCGATGCCGAGCTCGTTGCCGTGCGAGATGTGGTTGTCGATCATCGCCGACAGCAGGTTGTTCGCCAGCGCGATCGCACCGAAGTCGCCGGTGAAGTGCAGGTTGATGTCTTCCATCGGCACCACCTGGGCGTAGCCGCCGCCGGCCGCGCCGCCCTTGACGCCGAATACCGGACCCAGCGAAGGCTCGCGCAGGCAGATCATCGCCTTCTTGCCGATGTGGTTCAGCGCATCGCCGAGACCAACCGTGGTGGTGGTCTTGCCCTCGCCCGCGGGAGTCGGGTTGATCGCGGTGACCAGGATCAGTTTGCCGTCCTTCTTGGACTTCAGGCTGTCGACATACTCCAGTGACACCTTGGCCTTGTAGTGGCCGTATGGCACCAGGTGTTCCTCGGGGATGCCCAGTTTCTGCGCAATCTTGACGACGCGCTCCATTTTTGCCGCCTGGGCGATTTCGATGTCCGACAGTGCCATGTTGCTCCTCTCCTGAACGTGAATGATCCGGCACCCGCCACGCGGGCACTCCTGTTTTGCTTACGGGCCCTAGACTTTCTCGACTTTCGCCAGCATCTGTCCGCCGCCGTAACTCGAGCGCGGCGTGAGTTCGCCGCCCAAGGTGACCTTTACCGCGCAATACTTGAATTCGGGAATCTTGCCATAAGGGTCCAGCGCCGCGTTGGTCAGCAGGTTCGCCGCCGCCTCGTAGAAGCAGAACGGAATGAACACTGATCCACGCGGCGTGCCGTCGTCGGGACGCGCATACAGGGAGATGATCCCGCGCCGCGATTCGACGGTGACCACGTCGCCGACCCTGGCACCGATCGCGTCGAGGTCCAGCGGATGCATCGACACCGTCGGCTCCGGTTCTATCGCGTCGAGCACTCCGGCACGGCGCGTCATCGCCCCGGTATGCCAGTGTTCGAGCTGGCGGCCGGTGATCAGCACGAAGGGGAAGTCGCTGTCCGGCCGCTCGTTGGCCGGAATGATGTCAGCCGGCACGAATTTCGCGCGACCCGTCGGCGTGGGAAATTTATCAACAAAAACAACGGGTTGCCCTGGATCCCCTTCTTTCTCGCAGGGATAGGTGACTGAACTTTCGGCCTCCAGCCGCTCCCAGGTGATGCCGGCAATGGAGTTCATTGCCTTGCGCATCTCGTTGAATACGTCCTTCGGTCCGTTGTAGTTCCAGTCGAGGCCGAGGCGGCGCGCCAGCTCCTGGATGATCCACAGGTCCGGTTTTGCTTCTCCCGGCGCCTCCAGCGCCTTGCGGCCCAGCTGAACCATGCGATCGGTGTTGGTCACCGTGCCGTCCTTCTCGGGCCAGGCGGTCGCCGGCAGGATCACGTCGGCGTAGTAACAGGTTTCGGTCAGGAAGATTTCCTGCACCACCAGCCAGTCGAGTTTCGCCAGCGCCTCGCGCGCATGGTTGGCGTCCGGATCCGACATCGCCGGGTTTTCGCCCATCACGTACATGCCGCGGATGTCGCCGTCGAGTATCGCGTGCACGATCTCGACCACCGTCAGGCCGGGCTTGGGGTCGAGCTTGGCTCCCCACAGCTTTTCGAAACGTGCCAGCGCCTGGGGATTGTCGACACGCTGGTAGTCCGGAAACACCATCGGGATCAGGCCGGAGTCGGAGGCGCCCTGCACGTTGTTCTGGCCGCGCAGCGGATGCAGGCCGGAGCCCGGCTTGCCGATCTGGCCGGTCATCAGGCACAGCGCGATCAGACAGCGTGCATTGTCGGTGCCGTGGATATGCTGCGAAATGCCCATGCCCCAGAGGATCATCGAGCCCTTCGAGGTCGCATACAGGCGCGCGACTTCCCTGATGGTTCGCGCGGGAATGCCGCACACCGGCGCCATCGCCTCCGGGCTGTAGCCCTCGACGTTCTTCTTCAGGTCCTCGTAGCCGATGGTGCGCGACTTGATGAAGGCTTCGTCGACCAGCCCCTCGTGCACGATGACGTGCATCATCGCGTTGAGCAGTGCGACGTCGGTGTCGGGCTTGAACTGCAGGGAATACGTGGCATGCCGCGACAGTTCGTTGCGGCGCGGATCGGCATAGATCAGCTTGGCGCCGTTCTTCACGGCGTTCTTGATCCAGGTCGCGGCCACCGGGTGGTTCGACAGTGGGTTGGCGCCGATCAGGAAAATCACCTCGGCGCGGGCAACGTCATTGACCTGGTTGGACACCGCGCCGGAACTCACCGCCTCCATCAGCGCGGCTACGCTCGAGGCGTGGCACAGGCGCGTGCAGTGGTCGACGTTGTTGGAACCAAAGCCGGTGCGCACCAGCTTCTGGAACAGGTAGGCTTCCTCGTTGCTGCCCTTGGCGGAACCGAAACCGGCCAGCGCCTTGTTGCCGTGCTGGTCCCGAATCGCCTTCAGCTTGCCCGCCGCGAGATCCAGCGCTTCTTCCCAGGAGGCTTCGCGGAAATACTCCAGCGGGTTGGCCGGATCCATCGCGAAATCGGCATGCTTGGGAACACCCGGCTTGCGGATCAGCGGCTTGGTCAGGCGCTGCGGATGGTGGGCGTAGTCGAAGCCGTAGCGTCCCTTGACGCACAGCCGGCCGCGGTTCGACGGGCCATCGCGGCCCTCGACGTAAAGAATCCTGTTGTCCTTGATGTTGTAGGTCATCTGGCAGCCCACACCGCAGTACGGGCATACCGAATGCACCTGCCGGTCGGGCTTGACCAGGCCAACCTCGCGTGCCGGCATCAGCGCGCCGGTGGGACAGGCCTGCACGCATTCGCCGCAGGCGACGCAGGTCGACTCACCCATCGGATCGTCGAGGTCGAATACGATCTTGGAATGTTCGCCGCGGAAGGCGTAACCGATGACGTCGTTGACCTGTTCCTCGCGGCAGGCACGCACGCAACGCGTGCACTGGATGCAGGAATCGAGATTGACGGCGATGCCGTAATGCGAAAGGTCGGGCTGCGGCTGGTGGCGTTTCGCAAAACGCGGCTTGCCGACCTTGAGCTTGCCCGCCCAGTGGTCCAGCTCGGAGTTCGGGGTATGGCGCTGCTCGGGCATGTCGGAGAGCAGCAGCTCCATCACCATTTTCTGCGAGGCAACCGCGCGAGCACTGTTGGTGGTGACTTCCATGCCGGGCGAGGGGTTGCGGCAGCAGGAGGCAGCCAGCACGCGTTCACCCTTGACCTCGACCACGCAGGCACGGCAATTGCCGTCGGGCCTGAGGCCCTCCTTGTAGCAGAGATGGGGAATCTCGACGCCGTGGCGCCTGGCGGTCTGGATGATGGTTTCCGACGCGTAACCGACGACGTCCTTGCCGTTCAGTTTGAACTCCACCGGCATCGCCGCGAGTTCGTCCTTGCTCATTGCAGTCATGGCTTCAACTCCGGTACGACGCGGCGCTCGGGCACCCGCGTCCCTACTCGACTTCTTTAGGGAAATACTTGATCACCGTGCGAATCGGATTCGGTGCCGCCTGTCCCAGCCCGCAGATCGAGGCATCAGCCATCGCACCCGACAATTCCTCCAGCAGGCCCTGGTCCCAGCGCGGCGATTCCATCAGCTGCAGGGCCTTGGCCGTGCCGACGCGGCAGGGTGTGCACTGCCCGCAGGATTCCTCGGCGAAAAACTTCATCACGTTGCGCGCGGCTCCGCGGGCCTGGTCCCGGTCCGACAGGATGATCACCGCGGCCGAGCCGATGAAACAGCCGTAGGGATTCAGCGTGTCGAAATCCAGCGGGATGTCGCCCATCGATGCCGGCAAAATACCGCCGGAGGCACCCCCCGGCAGGTATGCATAGAAGCTGTGGCCCGCCTGCATGCCGCCACAGTATTCTTCGATCAGCTCGCGGACGGTGATGCCGGCCGGCGCCAGATGCACGCCGGGCTTGTTCACCCGTCCCGAGACAGAGAATGAACGCAGCCCCTTGCGTCCGTTGCGTCCATGGCCGGCAAACCAGTCGGCTCCCTTTTCCAGGATGTCGCGCACCCAGTACAGGGTTTCCATGTTGTGTTCCAGCGTCGGGTGGCCGAACAAGCCGACCTGGGCCACGTACGGCGGTCGCAGGCGCGGCATGCCGCGCTTGCCCTCGATCGACTCGATCATCGCCGACTCCTCGCCGCAGATATAGGCGCCGGCACCGCGGCGCAGAAATATCGGCGGCAGCGGGCAGGGCGGGTCGGCCTGCAGCAACTTGATTTCCTTCTCGAGAATCGCGCGAATGCCCGCGTATTCGTCGCGCAGGTAGATGTAGACCTCGGAGATCTGCACGGTCCACGCGGCGATGATCACGCCTTCGAGGAAGCGGTGCGGGTCGCGCTCGAGGTAATGCCGATCCTTGAAGGTGCCGGGCTCGCCTTCGTCGATGTTGACCGCCATCACCCGCGGGCCTTTTTCGCCGCGCACGATGCGCCATTTGCGGCCGGCAGGGAAACCCGCGCCGCCGAGCCCGCGCAAGCCGGAATTTTCCATGGTCTTGATCAGCGTTTCAGCATCGCGCTTGCCGGCAAGGCACTCGGCAGCCAGGGAATAGCCGCCCTGCCTGCGATATTCGGCATAGGAAACATACTTGCCGACGGCACATGCGGTTTTGCCGGCGGCAGCCAGCGGCTTGACCTTGGCGACAGTGGCCTGCGCCACCGGGTTCTGCCCGACCACGGCCACCGGGGCCTGGTCGCAGCGGCCGACACAGGGCGCCGGGATCACGCGCACGCCCGCTCCCAGCGCCTGCTTGAGGCCCTGGATCAGTTCATTGGCGCCGGACATCTCGCAGGACAGCGAGTCGCAGACGCGCACGGTCAGCGCCGGCGGCGCCTTGTCGCCTTCCTTGACCAAGTCGAAATGATGATAGAAGGTTGCGACCTCATAGACCTCGGTCATCGCCAGCTTCATCTCGCGCGCCAGGGCAACCACGTGGGCGGCGGAGATGTGGCCATAACGGTCCTGGATCAGGTGCAGGTTCTCGATCAGCAGGTCGCGGCGGCGGGGATCGATACCCGTCCTGCGCTGCGCGTCATCGAGGAGAGCCTGCACCTCGCCCAGCGCACCGGGCTCTACCGTGCGGCCCTTGAGGGCGCCGCGCGCCCGCTTGCCACGTTTTGCGATGCCACCTTCCAAAGTCACTTCTCCTTGGGCAGGTCGCGCGTCCGCCCCGTAGCGGGGCGGGCGGCGGCCCCGCCTACTTCAGCACCGACTTGAGCAGCTTGCCCATTTCGGCCGGATTCTTGGTCGTGCGGATACCGCACTCCTCCATCACCGCGAGCTTCTCTTCGGCAGTGCCCTTGCCGCCAGAGATGATCGCGCCGGCATGGCCCATGCGCTTTCCGGTCGGCGCAGTCACACCGGCAATGAAGCCCACCACCGGCTTTTTCATGTTGGCCTTGACCCAGCGCGCGCATTCCTCTTCGTTGGAACCGCCGATCTCGCCGACCATGATCACCGCCTCGGTCTGCGGATCATCATTGAACATCTTCATGACATTGATGTGTTTGAGACCGTTGACCGGATCACCGCCGATGCCGACGCAGGACGACTGGCCGAGGCCCAGCTCCATCAATTGACCCACCGCCTCGTAGGTCAGCGTACCCGAGCGCGACACCACGCCGATCGGGCCCTTTTTATGGATGTGGCCGGGCATGATGCCGATCTTGATCTCGTCGGGCGTGATCACGCCGGGACAGTTCGGGCCGACCAGGATGGTCCTGCTTTTGTTCTGCTCCATCCTGTACTTGAGGCGCACCATGTCGCGCACCGGTATGCCCTCGGTGATGCAGATCACCAGATCGAGATCGGCGTCCACCGCCTCCTCGATCGCCGCCGCGGCAAAGGGCGGCGGCACGTAGATCACGGACACATTGGCGCCGGTGGCGTCTTTTGCCTCGCGCACGCTGTTGAAAATCGGAATGCCTTCGTAGCTCTGGCCGCCTTTTTTCGGCGTCACGCCGGCGACATAGCAGTTCTTGCCGTTGGCGTATTCCTTGCCGGTCTTGGTGTGGAACATGCCGGTCTTGCCGGTGATGCCCTGTGTCATCACCCGGGTGTCTTTGTTGATCAGGATGGACATCAGTTCTTCCCCTTCGCGGCCGCGACGACCTTCTGTGCCGCGTCGGCCATGTTGTTCGCTGAAATGATCGGCAGGCCGGAGTCGGCAAGTATCTTCTTGCCGAGCTCGACGTTGGTGCCTTCGAGGCGCACCACCAGCGGCACGCTGAGGCTGACCTGGCGCGCCGCGGCAACCACGCCCTGCGCAATCACGTCGCATTTCATGATGCCGCCGAAAATGTTGACCAGGATCGCCTTCAGTTGCGGGTTGCGCAGCATGATCTTGAACGCCTCGGTCACTTTCTCCGCCGTCGCACTGCCGCCGACGTCGAGGAAGTTGGCGGGATTGCCGCCATAGAGCTTGATGATGTCCATCGAGGCCATCGCGAGGCCCGCGCCATTGACCAGGCAGCCGATGTTGCCGTCGAGCTGGATGTAGTTGAGGTCGTGCTTGGAGGCCTCGACTTCGGCCGGATCCTCCTCGTCCAGGTCGCGCAGCGCGACGATGTCCGGGTGGCGGAACAGGGCGTTGTTGTCGAAATCGATTTTTGCGTCCAGTGCCATCACCTTGCCGTCACCGGTGAGGATCAGCGGGTTGATTTCGGCAAGGGAGGCATCGGTGTCATCGAAAGCCTTGTAGAGCGCCTGCAGTATCTTGCGCGCCTGCGGCACCGAGGCGTCCGGCACACCGATCTTGCGCGCAACGTCGTCGGCATCCGCGTCGGCAAGACCCTGCACCGGGTCAATGACGACCTTGTGGATCTTCTCCGGGGTGTGCGCGGCAACTTCTTCGATGTCCATGCCGCCTTCGCTGGAGGCCATCAGCACGGCGCGCTGGCTGCCGCGGTCGATCACCAGGCCGACATACAGTTCCTTCTTGATGTCTGCGCCTTCCTCGATCAGCAGCCGGCGCACCTTCTGTCCTTCGGGACCGGTCTGGTGGGTCTTCAGCTGCATGCCGAGAATCGACGACGCATGGGTTTTGACTTCGGCCGGTGACTTGGCGACCTTGACGCCGCCGCCCTTGCCGCGACCGCCGGCGTGAATCTGCGCCTTGACCACCCACACCTTGCCGCCCAGCTTTTCAGCGGCGGCGACGGCTTCGTCGACTGTAAAACAGGGGACGCCGCTCGGCGTGGAGACGCCGTACTTGCGCAGGATTTCTTTTGCCTGGTACTCGTGGATTTTCATGTTTCTTTCCGCGTGATGGGTATACGGTGTCGCCGGCTCCCGCAGGGACGCCAATCTATTACAGCGCACTCTGCAGCGGCCTTGACCGCAGTCAATAAACTCACGATTGGGTAAAGGGCGATTCCGGCATGCTGGTTACTGCAGACATTCCCGAGACAATCCCGGCTGAAGTGCTGCTGTGAACCCGCCGGGTGACGGGCACGGCCGATGATGTTTCGCCGCGCGATATATGTCTGCGCGCTTGAGTATAACAAACCGCACTTTCGGGCCCCGTTCACGAGCAGCCTCCTGTGCCAGCCTTTCGGGGACGGTGCCGGCCGAGTGCGAATCGGGTCCCTGAAGGGGCTCCTTCGGGGCAGATCGCGGTTATTTCGATTGATCAAAAAACAAGCAATCGATTATCTCGACCGCTATCATGCTGCTTTGCAGCAACATTGGGGCAAAAAAAAGCGCAACCCCGGGGGGTTGCGCTGAAGTTCCACCAAAGGAGGAGGTTTTGGAGGATATGTGCCGATGCCTGTAGAAGACACCCAACACAGATCCGATTCTGCCAGTACCGGCAGCACTGTCAAGCAATTTTGCTGCTCCGCAATATACATTTTATTGCCAGAATCATGAGAAAAACTAAATTGATTCAATACCCAATCGATCGTCCGTGACCGATGTCACACAAGGCTATCCACAAGGCGGATTCTTCAGCCCCGAAGCCCCCGTATTCGTCAAGAATGAGAGCCCGTCCGCAGAGGACGCCAACATTCAGGAGCGCCCGTCGTGACCCGAACACTGCTGTTAGCCGGTGACATCAACCTGATGCATGTCGCTGACCCGCAACTGCCCTTCAACCGGGTGGCCGACATATTGCGCAAGGCCGATCTGCGTTTCGCCAATCTGGAGTGCTGCCTTTACGAGCCGCCGGGCGATCACTCCGTCGGCAACGAGGGTTTTTACGCTTCGCCGGCGGCAGGCCGCGCCCTGCAGATTGCGGGCTTCGATGTCGTCGGCAACGCCAATAACGTCAACTACGGCAGCGACGCGATCCGCGCCTCGATCTCGGAACTCGGAAAACTCGGCATTCCGTCGACCGGCGCCGGTCTCGACCGCAGGCGGGCCCGCCTTCCCGCCATCATCGAGCGCGACGGTCTGCGTTACGGTTTCCTGCAGCGCACCTCGGTTTACTGGCCGACCAACCACGAGGCCGGCGAAACGAGTCCCGGCGTCGCGGCACTGCGCGGCCACACGGCCTACCAGTTGCCCCTGTACAAACTTAACCCGGACATCCCGCCCGCCAACCGGCCCGGTGTGCCGCCGGTGATCGTCACCTGGGCCGATCCGAAATACCTGGCTGAATATGTCGCCGAAATCAGTGCGCTGCGCAAGCAGGTTGACGTGCTGGTCGCGTCACATCACTGGGGTTTCAAGGAGGACGTGCTGGAGTACATGACGGAAATCGCCCACGCAGCAGTCGATGCCGGCGCCGACATCGTCATCGGCCACGGCCCGCATTACGCGTTGCCGGTCGAAATCTACAAGGGCAAGCCGGTGTACTACGGCCTTGGCAGCTTCTCCTTCCACACGGGGCATGGCGGACGCCAGCACGGCGACTGGCTGGGCATGATCGGGCGGGTCACGATCGGCAATGACCGCAGCATCGAGGCCGGATTCGAGTTCGTCCGCCACAACGACCGCAACGAGACGGTGATCTGCGACATCCGGGACGAACAGGCGGGACTGGAGGCGCTGCGCAAGCGCAGCGCCCCTTTCAATACCCGTCTCGAAGTCCGCGGCAACGCGGTGCTGTTCCGCACCGCCGCCGACTGAAGCGGATCAGATGCCGCCGGGCTCGTCGGCGGGCTGACGCAGCTTGCGCGCGGGATAAACCTTGGCCGGGTGTTTTTTCAGTTCCTCCTCCAGCACGTCCACGCCGAGTCCCGGCGCGGTGGGCAGCTCGATGTAACCGTTTTTCGGCTTGAGCTGGTTGGGGGAAATCCTGTCGCAGAACTCGACGAAGGGCAGGAAATATTCGGTGATGATGAAGTTCGGCATCGTCGCCGAAGCGTGCACCGTGGATGCCAGTGCGACCAGGGTCGAGTTGTAATTGTGCGGAGACATGGCCACCAGGAAAGATTCCGCCATCGCCGCAATCTCCTTCAGCTCCAGAATGCCGCCGACGCAGGCCACGTCCGGATTGAGGATGTCGGCGGAACGCTTCTCCAGCAAGGGACGGAAGCCGGTCTTGGTGTAAGTAGCCTCGCCGATCACCATCGGAATGCCGGTCTCGCGGCGGATCAGCGCCAGTTCGTCCGGATACTCGGCCTGGCAGGATTCCTCCATCCAGTAGAGGTCGAATTCGGCAAGCTGCCTGTCGAGGCGGATGGCATGCATCGGCGCCAGCCGGCGGTGCTGCTCGATCAGCAGGTCGACATCGGGGCCGACAGCATCGCGGATTGCCTTGACGACGCGGACCGCGCGCTTCTCGTGCTCCTTCGGGATATAGGTGCGCCACGGCGCCGGCAACGGATCGAACTTCATCGCCGTAAAACCCATCTTGACCACTTTCTCCGCGGCACGGGCGTAGTCATCCGGCTCCTTCATGCCATAGCTCCAGCCGTTGGCATAAACGCGGATCTTCTCCCGGTACTTGCCGCCGAGCAGGTTGTAGACCGGTTGCTGCGCCGCCTTGCCGACAATGTCCCACATCGCCTGCTCGATGCCGCTGATCGCGCAGAACAGCTCCACCGATCCGCGGCGCGCCGCGTAGTCGTCAAAGGCAAACTGGGTGAAGTGCTTGATGTCGAAGGGACTGCGGCCAACCATGTAGGGACCCAGCGCATTGAGCTGCGCCATCACCGCGGTGTCGCGATCGTACTGCGAGTAGGCCTCGCCCCAGCCGTGGATGCCGGCGTCAGTCTCGACCTTGACGAAAATGAGGTTCTTGCGCCAGCCCGGATGCACGGCATAGCTTTTGACGGCGGTGATTTTCATGAATGCGTTCCTGTGTCCTGATGGAAATAACTGCGGAAGGGCAAGAATCTAGGCGCCGCTCCCGAGAACTGTCAAGAAAGTCGCGCCGCGGTCCATCATGCGAGCGCAGGTGATCCTCCTCACATCATGCGCGGCTGCAGACCGAGCAGCTGGCCGATGCGCTCCGAACTCTTCAGTCCGCTGCCGGTGAGCACGACGACCGTGGTTTCGTCTCGGCGAATCGTGCCGGACGCAAGCCACTGCGTCAGGCCCGCCGCGGCGGCGGCGCAGGTCGGCTCGACATAAAGCCCCATGTGCGCCAACCCGCGCAACGCGGCAACGATCTCATCCTCGCTGACCGCGGCAATCGCGCCATCGGAGCGGCGCACCGCCTGCAGTACTTCGCGCAGCCGCGTCGGCTGCGCCGAGGCAATGCCTTCTGCCACGGTCGGTGTCACCGTCACCCGCACCGGCTCCTCGCCTCCGGACAGCCAGGCCGCATGGCAGGGTGCGCAGTTCGCGGCCTGCACGCCGAAGATGCGCGGCCGTTTGGCGATTTCGCCGTTGCGCAGCAGTTCGTCAAAACCGCGATCCAGGCCCAGCACGTTGCTGCCGTAACCCAGCGGCGTCACCACGTTGTCGGGCGCGCGAAAACCCAGTGATTCCCAGAGTTCGTAGGCCAGGGTCTTGGTGCCCTCGATGAAGAACGGCTGCCAGTTGTGGCTGGCGTAGAAAATCTCGCCACTCATCCGCAGCGCCGCATCAGCGACATCCTGGCGCGAACCGCGCACGGTCACGACATCGGCGCCACAGGCGGCAATCTGCGCAATCTTGGGATAAGACGCACTCTCAGGAACCAGGATGCGGCAACGCATGCCCGCCGCGGCAGCGTACGCCGACAGCGAGGCCCCAGCATTGCCCGAGGAATCCTCGAGCACGTGATCGATGCCGCGGCTTTTCAGGTAGCTGACCATCACCGTCATGCCGCGATCCTTGAACGAACCCGTCGGCATCATGAACTCCAGCTTGAACTGCACGGGTACGTCCTTCCATGCACGCTCAAGCAGCGGCGTGCCGCCCTCTCCCAGCGAGATGGCGCTGCGCAGATCGACACCGATCGCGGCAGCGTAGCGCCAGACCGAACGCAGGTCGCGCCGGATGGCATCGCGGGTCATGCCTGATCCGGGTGCCAGATTCAGATAGGCACCGGAGTCACCGCACCAGCGCGCGCTGTCCGTGGAATATTGCGCACCATTTGCGGAGTCTATATAAATCATTGATTATATTGATATTTTTAAGAAATCGTCGAAAAAAGAAGGCAGGCGCATGCGCCTGCCTCTCCGATTGTAGCGCGCCGCCAGCCGCGACGGCGCCCGCTATGGCCGGTTCTCAGCCAGCTTTCTTCTTGGTGCTCTTGGCCTTGGCCTTTTTCTTGGTCGACGCCTTCGCCTTTTTCGGCTTGTCGGCCTTGGCTTCAGCGGAAGGCGGCGTTGCCGGTGTCGCAGGCGTCGCCTTTGCGGCATCGGCCTTCGCCGGTGTGGCCGGTGTGGCCTTCGCCGGATCGGCTTTGGCCGGTGCGGGCGCGGTCTGCGCAACAGCGTTGAAAGTGATTGCGGTAAATCCGGCGGCAAGCAGTGTGGTCAGCAGTCTGGTCATGATTTCTCCATGTATTTTGGACATCGGTTATTTCCGACATCGGCTCGCATGATCGCGATGCAACCCGAAGGTTTCGGGTCGTGATGCTGTAACGCGGCGCGCAGGCAGTGGTTGACCGCGCAACATGTTCGCGGTGTTAACATGCCGCAGCCGTCGCCAATTCACGACAGTGGAGTGAAAAAATGGATCTGCAACTGAAAGGCAAGTGCGCATTGATCACCGGCGGATCCCGCGGCATCGGCCTCGGCGCCGCCCGCCTCCTCGCGCAGGAAGGCTGCAACCTCCACCTCGCCGCACGCAGCGCGGCGGACCTTGATGCCGCGAAAGCGCAAATCACCGCGGAGCATACGGTAGCCGTGCATTGTCATGCGCTGGACCTGTCCGTCGCCAGCAACGCGGTCGCGCTGGCGCGGGAATACCGCGACGTCGATTTCCTGGTCAACAACGCCGGTTCGATTCCCCAGGGCACATTGGACACCCTCGACGATGAGACCTGGAAAAAATCCTGGGATCTCAAGGTATTCGGATTCATCGACATCACGCGCGAGATCTACGCGCGGATGCGCGAGCGCGGCAGCGGCGTCGTCGTCAATGTGATCGGCGCCGCGGGCGAGCGCCCGGTGGCGAGCTACATCGCGGGCAGCATGGGCAACGCCGCGCTGATGGCTTTCACCCGTGCACTGGGCGCGGAAAGCCCGGAATTCGGCGTGCGGGTGGTCGGCATCAATCCCGGGGGCACCGCCACCGACCGGGCGGTGAAACGGCTGCGGGAACGCGCCGCCCGGGAACTCGGCAACGCCGAGCGCTGGCAGGAACTGGTCAGCAAGTCACCGTTTGGCCGCATGGCCACGGTCGAGGAAATTGGAGCCCTGGTGGCGTTCCTGTGCTCGCCGCTGTCGGGCTACACGACGGGCACGATCATCACCGTTGACGGCGGCGCGAGCAGCCGCCGCGCCTGAACGGCAACCCGGTCATTTCCCGGCGCCCGGCTTGCTGCGGTGCGCCGCATCGACTGCGCTGACCGCCTGGTCATAGGCCTGCTGCGCAGCGGATAGTCGGGCACGGGCAGTGGCCTGCGCCTTTTCGGCAGCTTCCAGTTCGCGCTTGTAGTGGTCGGCCTGCCGTTGCGCCGTCGCGTGGGCGTCGCGCAGATTCAGCACATCCTGCTCGGCAAGCTTCGCTTCGTAACGCGCCTGCTGCAACTCGCGATGGGCCATGCCGGCGCGGTGCTGCCCCTGCTGCACGGCACGGTTCGGCTCTTCAACCGGCACCTGCGCTTGTGCCTGCGCCCATCCTGCTGCCAGCGCGAGACCGGCAAAAATCCATGCTCGTGTATTCATGCAGTCATCCTGACAGGTGGCAATTGCGGATCAGTGACGGAACAGGCATGCCCGTCATCGCGGTTTCCGCGGTTCTGGAGTATGACCCCGATGCTTTCCGGTCGTTCAGGGCGCCCGGCAGGACCGCGACGGGGATGCGGCATGCCGGAGCCCGGATCCGGCAGTCATTCATTCCGGAATTGCGGACAGGGCGCGGCATCGTCGATGCCACGCCCGGCCAGGATCAGGGCAGCAACACCGTGGAGCCGGTGGTTTTCCGCGACTCCAGGTCGCGGTGCGCCTGCGCCGCTTCACGCAAGGGATAGCGCTGGTTGATGGTGATTTTCACGGCACCTTTTTTTACCACCGCAAACAACTCCCGCGCGGCAGTCAGCAGGTCCTCACGCGCCGAGGTGTAGTTCACCAGCGTCGGCCGGGTCAGGAACAGCGAACCCTTCTGCGCGAGGATGCCGATGTTGACCGGGGCCACGGCGCCGGAGGCATTGCCGAAACTCACCATCAGGCCCAGCGGCGACAGGCAGTCCAGCGAGGCCATGAAGGTGTCCTTGCCCACGCCGTCGTAGACCACCGGCACGCCCTTGCCCTTGGTGAGGGCTTTCACGCGTTCCGGCAGGTTTTCACGCGACATCACCACCACGTGCTTGCAGCCCACCTTCTTCGCCAGCGGAACCTTCTCGTCGCTGCCGACCGTGCCGATCACCGTGGCGCCGAGGTGTCTGGCCCACTGGCAGAGGATCTGGCCGACGCCGCCGGCGGCGGCATGAACGACAATGGTGTCGCCCTTCTTGACCCGATAGGTGCGGCGGCACAGATACCAGGCCGTCATGCCCTTGAGCATCATCGCCGCGGCGGTTTCGTCCTTGATGCCCGCGGGAATTTTCACCAGCCGCGCAACCGGACGGATCAGCACTTCGGCATAGGCGCCGATGGGCTGCGCATAAGCAACACGATCGCCGACCTTGAATTCCCTGACCCGAGGCCCGACGGCCTCGACGACCCCCGCACCCTCTGAGCCGAGCACCAGCGGCAGCGGCAACGGATACAGCCCGGAGCGATGATAGGTATCGATGTAGTTCAGCCCGACCGCGGTATTGCGGACGCGGACCTCCCCCGGTCCGGGATCAGCAACGGCAACTTCCTCCCATTTCATCTGTTCCGGACCGCCGTTCTGGTGAATGCGTATGACATGCGGCATGTTCTCTCTCCCGAAAAAAAGGGCGGCAAGGCCGCCCTGTCAGACTGTTGGCTTACTCCGCCTTGATACCGGCGTCGCGCACGACCGCCGACCACTTGGCCGTCTCGGCGCGTATGAACTTGGTATAGGCAGCGGAATTCATGTACGCCACCTCGGCACCCTGGGAATCAAATTTCTTCTGCATCTCCGGGTTCTCGACAACCTTCTTCACCGCCGCCTCAAGCGTGCGCACCGCAGCCGCAGGAATGCCGGCAGGCGCGAGGATGCCCCACCAGTTGTTCGCTTCATAGCCCGGAACCGTTTCGGCAACCGTCGGCGTATTGGGGAAGGCGCCGTTGCGCTTGGCGCTGCCCACGGCCAGCAGGCGGAGCCGGTTGCCCTGGATATGCGGAACCAGCTGCAGCAGCGAACCCATCGTGATCTGGGTGTTGCCGGCAATCACGTCGGCCATCGCCGGGCCGCCGCCCTTGAACGGGATGTGGGTGATGTCGATTTTCGCCTTCAATTTCAGCATTTCCGTGCTCAGGTGCTGGAAGCTGCCGATGCCCGCGGTGGCGTAATTCAGCACGCCCGGCTTGGCCTTGGCCATGTCGAGCAGTTCCTTGGTGCTCTTTGCCGGCATTTTCGGATTCACGGTCAGTGCGCTGGGGCCGGTGCCGATCAGCGCGATGGGCGTGAACGATTTCTCCGGGTCGAAGCGCACCTTCGATTTGTAGATTGACGGATTGTAGGCAAAAGCCACCGAAGCGATCAGCAGCGTATGGCCATCGGCCTGGGAATTGGCCGCGATTTCGGAGCCGATGATGCCGCCGGCGCCGCCACGGTTGTCGACCACTACTTGCTGGCCGAGCAGCGGGCTCAGATCATTGGAAACAAGGCGGCCGACGATGTCGTTGCTGCCGCCCGGCGGAAACGGCACGATCATCCGTATCGGCTTGGTCGGCGACCAGTTGGCCTGCGCCTGCGCGACAACCGGCAGTGCCATCACTGCCGCGATCATGCCGGCTGTCGCCGGCTTCAGGATTTTTGCCATGATTTTTCCTCTTTTATCAAAATAAACAACCACTTGAATCAGGCCGGCACGCCGGACTGCAACGCCTGCCGAAGCTCACCGGTAACCCGCGAGGCCTCAGCCATGATGAATGCGATTTCACTGTTGGTGGTGATGAAGCGCGCGCCGCGGCGGATGTAGTCCATTTGTCGCGGCAGATGACGGTCGCCGCCAACTCCGGCGATTTTTCCATGGCGCAGGGTAGTAGCGATCACTTTCTCGATGGCCGCGGCGGCTTCGGCATCGCCGAATTGCCCGGGCTTGCCCATCGCGGTGAGAAGATCATTGATGCCGATGTGGATCACATCGACCCCTTCAACCGCGGCGATGGCATCGATGTTGTCGACCCCGGCCGGGGTCTCGATCATGCAGGCCACCAGCGTGCTGTCCTGCAGCAGGGACACCGCCTCAGACACCGGCATCGCGCGATAGTCAAACAGGGCATAACCGCCGACCACCGAACGGCGGCCGACCGGTGGAAATTTCGCGCGGTTGACCGCGCGCCTGGCCTCGTCGGCGGTGCTGATGTCCGGAAACACGATGCCGGTGACGCCGTTGTCGAGCAACAGGGAGGTGTCAGGATCGTCGCAGCTGCGCACCCTGACCAGCGGCGCGATGCCGCAGCCGAGCGCGGCCTGGGCGATATGGCCGATGGTCTCGAGATTAAACAGCGAGTGCTGGGTGTCGATGAATATGAAGTCGTGTCCGCTCGACTTGGCGATCCGCGCAATGTCGCCGGAGCGCGCCAGACGCACATTCATGCCCAGCGCCACCCTGCCGGCAAGCATCATCTTCTTCACGGGATTTTCAGCCGTAACAGATCCGGCCATGCTCCACTCCTCCTTGCGAACCTCAAACCCCGGGGCCGGACGCCCCGGTTGTCATGGGGGTCGTTCCGGCCGCGGCACTGCTGGTGGGTCGTGTTGGACTCGAACCAACGACCAAGGGATTATGAGTCCCCTGCTCTAACCGACTGAGCTAACGACCCGCGTTCCGGCCTTCACCCGCTATACCGGGCGCAATCTCAGCTCTCGTTGTCGAGAAAACTGCGCAGCCGCTCGGAACGCGAGGGATGGCGCAGCTTGCGCAGCGCCTTGGCCTCGATCTGGCGGATGCGCTCGCGCGTGACGTCGAACTGCTTGCCGACTTCCTCGAGCGTATGGTCGGTGTTCATTTCGATGCCGAAACGCATGCGCAGGACCTTGGCCTCGCGCGGCGTCAGCGTATCCAGCACGTCACCGGTGACGTCGCGCAGACTGCCGTAAACCGCGGCATCGCTGGGCGCCATTGTCGACTGGTCCTCGATGAAATCGCCCAGATGCGAATCGTCGTCGTCGCCGATCGGGGTCTCCATCGATATCGGTTCCTTGGAGATCTTCAGGATCTTGCGGATCTTCTCCTCGGGCATTTCCATCTTCTCGGCCAGAGTCGCCGGATCCGGCTCGGAGCCGGTTTCCTGCAGGATCTGCCGCGAAATGCGGTTCATCTTGTTGATGGTCTCGATCATGTGCACGGGAATGCGGATCGTGCGCGCCTGGTCGGCAATCGATCGGGTGATCGCCTGACGGATCCACCAGGTCGCATAGGTCGAGAACTTGTAGCCGCGGCGGTACTCGAATTTGTCGACCGCCTTCATCAGGCCGATGTTGCCTTCCTGGATCAGGTCGAGGAACTGCAGGCCGCGGTTGGTGTACTTCTTGGCGATCGAAATCACCAGCCGCAGGTTGGCCTCAGTCATCTCGCGCTTGGCGCGGCGGGCGCGTGCCTCGCCGGAAGTCATCTGGCGGTTGATTTCCTTCAGCTCCTTGATCGGAATGCCGATGCGGGCCTGCAGGTCAACCAGCTTCTGCTGCTGTTCGAGCACGGCGGGCTCGAAACGGGACAGTGCCTCGCTCCAGGCCTTGCCGGACTCCACTTCGCTGCGGATCCAGCGCGCGCTGGTTTCCTTGCCCGGGAACTCCTTGATGAAATGCTGGCGCGGCATGCGGGCCTTGTCGACACAGAGCGCCATGATCGTGCGCTCATAGGTGCGGACCTCCTCGACCAGCTTGCGCACGCCGTCGCAAAGCAATTCGATCTGCTTGGCCGAGAAGCGGATTTTCATCAGCTCCTCAGAAATGGCCTCGCGCGCCTGGATGTACGGGCGTCCGCGCGAACCGTGCTTCTGCAGGGCGCGCATCATTTTCTGGTAGTTGCTGCGAATGTCCGCGAAGTGCTTGAGCGATGCCTCCCTCAGCCGGGCAAGGTCAGCGGCAGCGGCTGCAGCGGTGGCGGCGCCATCGTCCTCGTCGTCGTTCTCGCCGTCGGCCTCTTCCTCGTCGGAAGACTCCACCTCCGCGACGTCCTCGACGATCGCCTCCTTCATCTCGAGATCAGCAAGGCCGTCGACTACATCGTCGACGCGGATTTCATCCTTCTCGATCTTCTCGGCAAGCACCAGGATTTCGGCAATGGTCGTCGGGCAGGCCGAGATGGCCAGGATCATGTGGCGCAGGCCGTCCTCGATACGCTTGGCGATCTCGATCTCGCCTTCGCGGGTCAGCAGTTCGACCGAGCCCATCTCGCGCATGTACATGCGCACCGGGTCGGTGGTGCGGCCGAATTCGGAATCAACGGTCGACAGCGCGGCTTCGGCTTCCTCTACGGCATCCTCGTCAGCGACCGCCGGTGTCGACTCGGACATCAGCAGGGTCTCGGCGTCCGGCGCCTCGTCGTAGACCTGGATGCCCATGTCGTTGATCATGCCGATGATGTTTTCGATCGCCTCGGCATCGAGCATGTCATCGGGCAGGTGGTCGTTGATTTCGGCGTAGGTCAGGTATCCGCGCTCCTTGCCGAGCACGACCAGATTTTTCAGTCGCAAGCGCCGCGCCTCTGCATCCGCCGGAGAAAGCTCCCGCCGCTCGAACTCCTTGACCAGCGCACGCTCACGCGCCGTCAGGCCGCGGGCCGGGCGCTGCTTGCCACCGGCCTTGGGCGCGACAGGCGTCGCCGGCAGGGGCGCGACCTTATCGAGCTTCTGTGCCGCAGCCTTGACCTTGGCCAGCGCCTGCTTGGCCACTGCCTTGAAATTCGCCAGACGCTGTTCCTTGCGCAATACCGCCTTCGACTTCGCAGCCGTCTTCGGCGCCGCCTTGCCCTTGGCCTTGGTCTTGGCTACGGGGCGCGGCTTGGCCGGGCGCTTTGGCGCCTTTGCCTTCACCGACTTGGATTTTGTCGCGGGACGCGATTTTGCCTTCGCCGCGGCCTTTGCCGGCGCGTTTTTCACGCGCGCGGCGCTCTTCGCCTTGGCGGGTTTCGCCTTGGCGTTTTTTGCCTTGGATTTGGGGGCTTTGGATTGCTTGGCCATGGATTAGGCTCCGCCGGACAACGTATCGGTGAAAAACCGCAAATTATACCTTAAACAGGCTTCCCTGACACCTGCAAAAACACAACTCAAGCCACTGTTCCGCAAGCGTTTTTTCTGCAAACCGGGCTGCGCCACTCAGGCCTTGACCGTCGGGGCGATGGCATGTGCCGCGCGGAACCGGCGAATCCGGGAGAGGACCTGCTGCCAGGCATCCTTGAATTCGGCCTCGCGCTCAACCGCGGAAGGCAGCTGATCCATCAGTTTCAGCGCCCGCGCCTCCGCCAGCTGCATCGGCAGCTCCAGCTCGGTGCCGCGGAATGCCTCTCCGAAATTGAACCCACCGGCATGGTCATCGAGGGCCCGCAGCAGTGAGTCGAGGGTTTTCCAGTCATCACGGTCCAGTCCGGGGATCGACAGCTCTATCGCGCCGGCGAGCTCCCCGCGGTCGATCAGGGTTCGCAGGTCCGGATCGCAAACGATCAGGTCGAGCATGGTGCGGAGAATTGAGGGCCTGGCGGCAGCCGGACGTCCGGCCGGAGCAGGTGCCGCCTGCCGCCGGATGTCGAATTGGGCGTCGAGTTCCTGCGGCATCACGCCCGCCAGTTGCGCGAGCTCCTTGCGGATCAGCAGCGACAGCATCGGCGCCGCGATCTGCTTTACCAGCGGCTTCGCCTGCTGCATCAGTTTCGCCCGGCCCTCGGAAGTCCGGATATCGACATGCGACCGCAACTCGTCGATCAGGAATCTCGACAGGGGATCCGCCTTCGCCAGCAGCGCTTCGAATGCCGCCTTGCCGTGCTTGCGCACATAGGTATCGGGATCCTCGCCTTCGGGCAGGAACAGGAAGCGCAGCTGCTTGCCGTCGGCGAGATGGGCCAGGCTGTTTTCCAGCGCACGCCACGCCGCACGGCGTCCGGCGGCATCGCCATCGAAACAGAACACCACTTCGTCCGACTGGCGCATAAGCTTCTGCACATGCACCGGCGTTGTTGCGGTGCCCAGCGTCGCCACCGCATATTCAACTCCGGCCTGGGCCAGTGCCACGACATCCATGTAACCCTCGACCACGATCACGCAGCCTGCGTCACGGATCGCGCGCCGCGCCTGAAACAGTCCGTAGAGCTCGCGGCCTTTCTCGAACACCGGGGTTTCCGGGGAATTCAGGTATTTGGGCTCACCATCGCCGAGCACGCGTCCGCCGAAGCCAATGATGTTGCCCTTCACATCAACGATGGGAAACATGATGCGGTCGCGAAACACGTCGTAACGGCGCCCCTCCTCGTTATGCTTCACCAGCCCCGCGGCATTCAGCGCCGGATTCGCGTAGTCGGGAAACACCGCCTCGAGGTTCTGCCAGCCGTCCGGGGCGTAACCGATCCCGAAACGTTTCGCGATCTCCCCCGAGAGGCCGCGCTTCTTCAGGTATTCGATCGCGCGCGGCGCATCCTTCAGCTGGTTGCGGTAGAACTGCGCCGCCTGCAACAGCACGCCGTAGAGGTCGGCCCCCTCACCGGCCTTGCGCTGATATTCGCCGGAACGCGCATCTTCCGGCACCTGCATGCCGACGCCCTGCGCCAGATCCTTGACCGCGTCGACGAAACCCATGCCGCCGTACTCCATCATGAAGCCGATGGCCGTGCCATGGGCGCCGCAGCCGAAACAGTGGTAGAACTGCTTGGTCGGGCTGACCGTGAACGACGGGGATTTTTCGGTGTGGAAGGGGCAGCAGGCCGCGTAGTTCGAGCCGGTGCGCTTGAGTTTCACGTACCGGTCGATGACCTCGACGATGTCGACGCGGCCGAGCAGATCCTGGATGAACGACTGCGGAATCATGCGCGCTGCAGGTGGCTCCATTCCGGATCCCGCGGCCCGCAACGGGCCGCGGCAATCACCGAATTATAAGGTAGCGGACGAAGCCCGCTGCGCCCGGAAGAAAGCTGAAAAAAACAGATTACCGGAACTGGGAGAGTTGCGCCTTGACCGCGGCGGAAACCTTGCCCATGTCGGCACGACCGGCAAGCTTCGGCTTAAGCAGCGCCATCACCTTGCCCATGTCCGCCGGTCCTGCCGCGCCGGACTCCATCACCGCGGCCGCAACGGCTGCAGCCACCTCGTCTTCGCCCATGGCCTGCGGCATGTAGGCCTGCAACAGGGCGAGTTCCTGACGCTCCTTCGCGGCCAGGTCTTCGCGCCCGCCCTGCTCGAACTGCGCGATCGAATCCCGGCGCTGCTTGATCATTTTCTCGATCACGCCCAGCACATCGGTGTCAGCCAGCGTCTTGCGTTCGTCGACCTCGCGCTGTTTCAGCGCAGCGGTCAGCAGGCGGATGGTGTCGCGGCGCGCGGCATCGCCGCCGCGCATCGCAGCCTTCAGGTCTTCGTTGATCTGATCACGCAATCCCATGGTGTGCTCTCCAGAAACGACAAAAGGGTGCGGGGGACTGGCCTCCGCACCCTTCGGCGAAACCGGCCCGAGGATCAGTACAGTTTCGGCGGCAGCAACTGCGAGCGCAGGCGCTTGTGCGTGCGCTTGACCGCGGCGGCCAGCTTGCGCTTGCGCTCGGCGGTGGGCTTCTCGTAGAACTCGCGGGCGCGCAGTTCGGTGAGCAGGCCAGTCTTTTCGACAGTGCGCTTGAAGCGGCGCAGGGCAACTTCAAACGGTTCGTTTTCCTTGACGCGGACGGTGGTCATGAAACCTCAGGGCTGAATTCGGAAAAACGCGTATTATAACCACGTTCCCTGAATATGGACAGGGGGCGGGCCATCCCCCGGCAATATCCCTGGTGCACTTGTTGTTGTGCAGCCCCCGTCCCAGTCCCCATATCAATCCCTGTATCCCCGTATTCCTGCCCACCTCGCCAGCCACATCCCGTGCTCGTACTCGGCATCGAAACCTCCTGCGACGAAACCGGCATCGCCCTCTATGACAGCGACCGGGGACTGCTCGCCCATGCCCTGCACTCCCAGGTCGCCCTGCATGCCGACTACGGCGGGGTAGTCCCCGAACTCGCCTCCCGCGACCACATCCGCCGGGTACTGCCGCTGACCCGGGAAGTCCTCGTCAGGGCCGGCATAACGCCGGCAGCACTGGATGCCGTCGCCTACACCGCCGGTCCCGGGCTGGCCGGAGCCCTGCTGGTCGGCGCAGGCATCGGCGCCAGCCTGGCCCATGCGCTGGGTGTTCCGGCGATCGGCATCCACCACCTCGAAGGCCACCTGCTGTCGCCGCTGCTGGCAGACCCGGCGCCATCCTTCCCTTTCATTGCGCTGCTGGTTTCGGGCGGACACACCCAATTGATGCGGGTCGGCGGTGTTGGTGACTACTCACTCATGGGAGAAACGCTGGATGATGCAGCCGGCGAAGCCTTCGACAAATCGGCCAAGCTGCTTGGCCTCGGCTATCCCGGCGGGCCGGCCATTGCCGAACTGGCCGCATCCGGCCGACCCGGGCGATTCAGCCTGCCGCGGCCAATGCTGCGCAGTGACAACCTTGATTTCAGTTTCAGCGGCCTCAAAACCGCGGTGCTGACCGCCGTGCGCAACCTGCCGCCGGACCCACAGGCCAAGGCCGACCTCGCCGCGGAACTGCAGGCCGCGATCGTCGACGTGCTGGTCGGCAAGTCCGTGGCCGCGCTGGAACAAACCGGCACCCCGCGGCTGGTAGTGGCCGGCGGCGTCGGCGCCAACCGGGCACTGCGTGCACAGCTGACGGCCGCCGCGCAGCGCCTCGGCTGCACGGTGTTCTATCCGCCCTTCGAATTCTGCACCGACAACGGCGCGATGATCGCCTTTGCCGGCGCATTGCGGCTGCAGCACGCCGGCAAACGCGATATTCCCCGGGGATTCACCGTACGGCCGCGCTGGGAGCTCGCCAGCCTGGCAAAGGCCTGAAGCAACGGCCTGAAACGGCACGCCTAAGCCTGGCCGCCCCCGGATTTCTCGCCAATCCGGCTTTCCTTGCCTGCGATCAGGTTGCGGATGTTGCCGCGATGGCGCCAGACCAGCAGCACTGAAACCACCGCGACCGCAGCGAAATACGGATGTGCTGCGTTGAACAGGATCAGCGCGAAAAAAACGGCGAACAGTGCCGACACCAGTGCTGCCAGCGAGGAATAGCGGAAAAACACCGCCATCGTGATCCAGGTCGCCAGCGTACCCAGCGCCAGTATCCAGTTCAGCGCAAGCAGCACGCCCAGTGCAGTCGCCACGCCCTTGCCGCCGCGAAAAGCATGAAACAGCGGATACATGTGGCCGAGGATCACTGCCACAGCGGCGACGGCTGCGGCCATGGCCGCGGCTTCCGGCAGCACCTGACCGGCGGCGTACACCGCGACCCAGCCTTTGGCGCAGTCACCGAGCAGCGTCAGCACGGCAGCCGACTTGCGGCCGCTGCGCAGCACGTTGGTGGCGCCGGGATTGCCCGAGCCGTATTCGCGCGGATCAGGCAGGCCGAAGGCCCTGCTGACGATCACTGCGAAGGATATCGAACCGACCAGATAAGCGAGGATGACAACGATTAGTAGCGCCAAGTGATTTCCCCTAGAATGGCGCCGGACATTTTAGCCCAAGGCAGGCCGCCAGCCGGCACATGGACACCATATTCATCAGCGAACTGCGCATCGAGACCCGCATCGGCATCTACGCGCAGGAAAAACAGGTGCCGCAGACCATCCAGCTCGACCTCGAGATCGGACTGCGCGGCGAGCATGCCTCGCACAGCGATCGCATCGAAGACACCATCGACTACGCCGAGGTCGTTGCCGACATCCGCCGGCTGTTCACGCAGAAACACTTCGATCTGCTCGAGCATGCCGCTGAATCGATCGCGCAACTGGTAATCGGGGATTTCAAGGCACCGTGGCTGCGCGTCACCATCGCCAAGCTGTCGCCGCTGGCCGGCGTTAAAAGGCTGGGCGTCACCATCGAGCGCGGCAGCAGGGGCTGATCCCGGCGTCGCCTAACCCCGCGGATGATGCTTCGCGTGCAGCTGCTTCATCCGCTCGCGCGCGACATGGGTGTAGATCTGCGTCGTCGAAATGTCGGAATGCCCGAGCAGCAGCTGCACCACGCGCAGGTCGGCGCCGTGGTTGAGCAGGTGAGTGGCGAAGGCGTGGCGCAGCGTGTGCGGTGAAACCGCCTTGTTGAGACCGGCCTGCGCTGCGTAACGCCGCAGCAGGTGCCAGAACGCCTGCCGCGTCATCGCATCGGCGCGCGCGGTGACGAACAGCGCATCGCTGGTCTTTGCGCCGAGCAGCAGCGGCCGCGCCTCGCGCAGATACCGTTCCAGCCACGACAGCGCCTCCTCGCCCAGCGGTACCAGCCGTTCCTTCGAGCCCTTGCCGAGCACCCGCACCACGCCCATGTCGCGACTGACCTGCGGCACCTTCAGCGTCACCAGCTCGGAGACGCGCAGGCCGCTCGCGTAGAGCACTTCGAGCATCGCCCGGTCACGCAGCCCCAGGGGCTGGTCCAGCGCCGGTGCGGCAAGCAGGCTCTCGACATCGGCCTCGGTCAGCGTTTTCGGCAGCGGACGCGGCAGCTTCGGGGTGTCGATGCGCAGCGTCGGGTCGGCGTGGATCCGGTTCTGGCGAATCGCGCTGCGGTAAAAACGTTTCAGCGCGGAGAGCAGGCGGGCAGCAGTGGAAGCGCGGGCCCGGGTGCGGAAGCGGTGCGCAAGATAACCCTGTATGGACGACTGGTCGGCGGCCAGCAGGTCCACACCCTGCGGCTCCAGCCAGGCAGCGAACTGCTTCAGATCGCGGCGATAGCTGTCCAGCGTGTTGCGGGCGAGGCCGTCCTCCAGCCACAAGGCATCACAGAATTCGTCAATCAGCTGCAGCGAGGATGCCTTCATGTCGCAGCAGCCAGCGCTTTACGGCCAACGGAAAATCCCGGCGTCCGCCCATGAAACCACCCAGCCGCCCACCCGCGGCAAGCACCCTGTGGCAGGGCACTATCAGCGGCACCGGATTCGCGCCACAGGCACCGCCGACAGCCCGTGCACTGCTGCCCAGGCGCGCCGCGATGTCTCCATAAGTATTTATTTTTATTGGAAAAAGTTTTTCTATTTCGCGCCATACGCGTTGCTGGAACGGAGTGCCGTGGAGGCGGTAGGGTACCGCGAAACAATACTCCGGGTCGGCGAGATAACGCTCGATCTCGCGGCAGGCGCGCTCGGCCACGCGATCCACGGGCGCCACCGGCGCAGTGCCAGGCGGCAAATAACGTACGCTGACCAGCGCATCGCCATCGGCAACGATCCCGAGCACGGCAAACGGCGTGGCATGCCGTGTTTCCCGCAGCCCTGCCCCAGGACCGCGGCCGCTCATGCTGTCGCGGCCACCTTGTCAGGCAGCATTTTCTGCAACACCAGCACCAGCACCACCAGCAAAACGCCGATCACGTCAGAGGTCGTGGTCGGATATACCAGCGCGAGGCCGGCAACGATCAGCATCCAGCGCTCGGCAAGATTGGTTCTGCGGAGCAGCCAGCCCTGCAAACCGCCCGCCAGCGCCAGAATACCGACAACCGCGGTCACCGAGATGAGCGCAATCGCTCCCCAGTCGGCCTGCGCCAGGTTCTTGAAGGAGCCGCCGAGCAGCAGCCCGGTGCCCGAGGGATCAAGCACGAACATGAACGGCACCAGGAAGGCGGGCGCACAGTACTTCCAGCATTGCAGTGTCGTGCGGTACGGACCGCCGCCAGTAATCGCCGCCGCGGCGAACGGCGACAGCGCCGTGGGTGGCGACACCTCGGACAGCACGGCGTAATAGAAAATGAACATGTGCGCGGCAAAATCCGGTACCCCGAGCTTGATCAGCGCCGGTGCCGCGATCACTGCACAGATGATGTACGAGGCGGTCACCGGCACTGCCAGTCCGACGATCCAGACGATCAGCGAGGTGTAGAACGCAGTCAACAGCAGCTTCATCGCGTGCAGCAGCTCCGGCGTCTTGTCCGCGCCGAACATAACCCAGAGGCTGACGAGGGACTGCGCACCGGAATTGGCGTAATCAAGAACGATGGAACTGAACTTCAGCCCGAGCCCGGTCAGCGTGACCACGCCGACAATGATGCCCGCCGAGGCGCAGGTTGCGGCAACATTGAGCACGCCGATCGAACCACCCTCCAGCGCCTTGACGAAACCCGATTCCCAGAACCCCTTGAGCCAGGGCATGCGGCCACGGAACCAGTCATAGGGAATCAGCGCCGAATCCCTCTGCAGGAAGGAAACCAGCGCGGTCACGAGCGTGGCATAGAACACCGACAGGATCGGCGAATAGCCCAGCAGCATGAAAAAGACGATCGAAACCAGCGATATGAAATGGTACCAATACCTTTTGGCCAGATCGAGGGCACGCTGGTGCTTCTCGAGCTTGACGGCATGCATGCCGAATTTGCGCGCATCAATCTCGACCATGAAAAAAATCCCGAGATAAAACAGCAGCGTCGGAATCGCCGCCATCAGTATCACGTCCAGGTACGAGATCCTCAGAAACTCGGCAATCAGGAACGCGGCGGCACCCAGCACCGGCGGCGAAATGATCGCACCGAGACCGCCTGCAGCGAGCAACCCGCCGGCAGCCTCCTTGCCGTAACCGGCCTTGGCAAGCAGTGGATAAGCCACGGCGCCAATCGTCACCGTGGTGGCAACGCCGGAACCCGAAGGCCCGCCCAGCAGGAACGACGACATCACCACCGCGCGGCCCGAACTCGACGGCTTTCCGCCCATCGCGGCAAAGGAAAAATCAAGGAAAAAACGTCCCGCCCCCGAGTGCTGCAGGAAGGCGCCGAATATCGTGAACAGGATGATCAGCGTCGACGACACGTCGACCGCCACGCCGAAAATGCCTTCCAGCGTCATGTACAAGGACCCTGTCAGACGGGACAGGTCGTAGCTCCTGTGCGTCCACGGCGCCGGCAGATGCTGCCCGAACAAGGCATAGGCGAGGAACAGGCAGACAATGAAAGGCAGTATCCAGGTCGAACTGCGGCGGTTGGCCTCAAGGATCAGCAGGATCAGCGCAACGCCGACAACCTGGTCCAGCGTGGTGGGTATCGTCGCCCGGTCGCCGAGCAGGTCACCCCAGTAGAGGATGTAGCCGGCAATTGCAATCGTGATCAGGGCGAGAATGACATCCCACCACATCAGCCGGTGACGGAAGCGCTTCGCCGCCGGGAATACCAGAAAGACCAGTGCCAGCGTAAATGCAACGTGTATGGGGCGCAACCTGAACGCCGGGACAATCTCCACGGCGGCATAAAGATGGAACAAGGACATGATCACCGCGGCAGCGGTCACAAAGGCCGCAAGCACACCGACATAACGGTTGTGTATGCCTTCTTCCTCTTCGATCAGTTCCTCAACGCGCCTGCGCGCGTCGTCGTCGAACGCGGCTTTATCCTGCGTCGAATTCGTGGCTGACGCTTCAGTCATGTACTCCCCCGACCATTGATTTTATATTTCTCGTGCCGGCACACAGGGCACGGTAACGCGAAAGGGCAATCCCGAAAAGAAAAACCCCGTCCAGTCCTGGACGGGGTCGATACGGGCCGTTCAAATCAGAACTTCAGCCCTTTTTCCTTGAAGTACTTCAGCGCGCCGGGATGCCAGGGCACCGGCGAGGCCTCCGGCTTTTGCCGCTCCAGTTTGATGTCGTTTGCAGCCTTGTGCACGGCGACGAGATCTGCGTGCTTTTCGAAGATCGTCTTGACGATGTTGTATACCGTCTGTTCGCTCATGTTGGCATTCGTCACCAGCAGATTGGCCACAGCGGTTGCCTTGTTGTCGACCGTCATGCCCGGATAGGTGGTCTTCGGAATGTCATCGGCAATGTAGATGTTGCCGGCGGCCTTGTTCATCGCCGGCAGCAGGTGCGCCGAGTCGAGGAACTTGATCTTCAGGCCGGGGGTGGCGGCGACGTCGGTCACCGCCGAAGTCGGCAGGCCGGCGACGAAGAAGAAGGCATCGATCTTCTTGTCTTTCAGGGCGTTGGCGGATTCGGCGGCACCCAGGCGTTCCTTGCGGATATCCTTGTCCGGGTCAATGCCGGCAGCCTGCAGCAGGCGGAATGCGAACACCTCGGTCGCGCTGCCCGGCGAACCGGTGGACACGCGCTTGCCCTTGAGATCGGCGACGGTGTTGATGCCCGTACCTTCAACCGTCACTGCCTGCATCAGGTTGGTGTACAACATCATCATCGCGCGCACCGGGATCTTGGTGCCCTTGAACTTGCCTTCGCCGTTATAGGCGTCTTTCGCGGCGTCGGCCTGGGTCAGGGCAATATACGATTTGCCGGTGCCGATCAGCCGCATGTTGTCGACCGAACCACCGGTCACTTCGGCCGTCGCCGTCATGCCGGGGATGTTCTTCGAGAACACGTTGGCCATGCCGCCGCCGAGCGGGTAGTACACGCCACCGGTGCCGCCGGTCGCGATCGACAGGTTGATCTTTTCCTGCGCCGCTGCCGGCAGCGCCACCATCGCGCATGCGGCAAGGGTCACTGCCCTGAAAAACTTGTTCATGACTTTCTCCTCCTACGGAATGATTGTTTCAGATTGTGGCCATTGAGTTTATGAACATTCTCCGGCACGGTCAACCATGCGGCACAACTCCCCCTATTTGGCAAAGAGCTGCGACATGTCCTGGAAAGCCTTGAACTCCAGCGCATTGCCGCAGGGGTCCAGAAAGAACATCGTCGCCTGCTCGCCAACCTGGCCCTTGAAACGGATATGCGGTTCGATGATGAATTTCGTGCCGGCCCGGGTCAATCGGTCGGCGAGGGCCTGCCATTCCGTCATGGACAGCACCGCACCGAAATGGCGCACCGGCACATTGTCGCCATCGACGGCACTGGTGCTGCGATGTCCGACCTCATCCGGCGCCAGATGGGCCACGATCTGGTGACCATAAAAATCGAAGTCGACCCAGTCCTCCGACGAGCGTCCCTCCGGGCAACCCAGCAGGCCGCCATAAAAGGCGCGTGCCTTGGCAAGATCATCGACGGGAAATGCAAGGTGAAAAGGCGGCTGGCTCATGATCGGGACTGTCCGTTGGTCGTCAAAACGCATATTTTACGTTGTCCCGCACCACACGGCCGCCTGGCTGCAGCATCGCAGCCAGGAGCACGGCACCGGCAGGGCCTGCCTGCATGAAACGGGGCCGGCGCGCCGGCCGTGTTGCGCTGACCCGCCCAAAAGGGCAACATTGCGCCCATCCCGCGCCCTGTAATTCCGGAACGCACTGCGCAGAACCTCGACGTGTTCAACTTCCCGCTGACCGCCGATGAGATAAAACGCACATATGCAACGGCAAGGCCTGATGGCCGCATTGCCGATCCGGCTCGCCGCTCGCCGATGCGGGATCAAAACCGGCAGCACCGCAGTACACTCAAGCATCAAATACGGAGGAAATTCATGAAAGTCAGAACATTAGCCAGCTCAGCCGCGATTGCCGCCCTGTCGCTGATCGCCGCCCAAAGCGCCTTCGCACAGGGCGCATTCCCGTCGAAAACCATGGTCATGGTCGTGCCCTACACCCCGGGCGGTTCAGCCGATGCCATGAGCCGGGCCATCGCCACCCGCCTCGGCACGGCACTGGGCCGCAACATCGTGGTCGACAACCGCCCCGGCGCCAGCGGCATGATCGGCACCGAGATGGTGACCAAGGCCGAACCCGATGGCCACACCCTGCTCGGCCACACTTCTTCGTACCCGGCCACCGCCGCGGTACGCGCCAAGCTGCCCTTCGATCCGGCCAAGGCCATCATTCCGGTCGGCATGACCGCACGCGCGCCGATGCTGTTCGCGGTGCATCCGTCTATTCCCGCCAAGAGCGCAAAGGAACTGATCGCGCTGGTCAAGAAAAACCCGGACAAATATTTCCTCAACTACGGTTCCTCGGGCACCGGCGGCAACAATCACTTCTCAGGCGCGCTGTTCGCCTCCGCGGCGGGGATCAAGATGCAGCACGTGCCGTACAAGGGCATTTCGCTGGCCGTGACCGCCATCGCCTCCGGCGAAGTCGAAGTCGTCATCGCCAGTTCCTCGGCGCTGCTGCCGCAACGCGACTCCGGCCGCATCCGCATCCTCGGCGTGACCAGTGCGCAGAAATCGCCGCTGTTCCCGGACCTGCCGACGATTGCCTCGCAAGGCGCGCCGGGCTACGAGTACGAACTGTGGTGGGGCACCTTCGCGCCGGCCGGCATGGCACCCGACCGGATCAAGTTCCTGCACTCCGAAATCCAGAAAATCGTCGCCAGTGCAGACATGAAGAAATTCCTCGACAATCAGGGCGCCCAGGCTTGGCAGCTGCCCTTGGCGGATCTGGCCGACCTGCTGCCGAAGGAAATCGCGCGTTACAAGAAGGCCGCGCAGATCGCCGGCATCAAGCCGCAGTAAGCCAACGTCAATTCCGCAGCATCATCCAGCGCCGGCGATTGCCGGCGCTTTTTTTGTCACGCCGTCAGGCGTCCCGCCTGGTAATCGCGGATAGCCTGCTCGATTTCCTCGCGGGTGTTCATCACGAAGGGACCATACTGCACCACGGGTTCGCGCAGGGGTTTCGCTGCGAGCAGGATGAGGCGCGCGCCGGAATCCGCCGCGACAACGCGCAGCACATCGCCGGCAGAGAGCACGCCCGCATTGCGCCTCGGCAACATCCTGACGCCGTCTTCGGGACCGATGCCGGCTTCGCCCTCGTAGACGTAAAGAAAGGCCTGGTGTCCGGGCGGCAGCTCATGTTCGAAGGATTCGCCCGGCAGCAGGCCGATATCGAAATAGAGCGGCTCGGTGTCCAGGCCCTGCATCGGCCCCGGAACTTCGCGGTCACCGAGGCGCAGCGTGCCCGCGATCACCTTGACCGTGCCGCCGCCAGGCAATGCCACGGCCGGAATCGCGGCCGCCGGAATGTCGCGATAAGCCGCGGGCTTCATCTTTTCCCGCGCCGGCAGGTTGAGCCACAGCTGGAAACCGCGCATCCGCCCTTCCAGCTGCTGCGGCATCTCGGAGTGGATGATGCCGCGGCCCGCGGTCATCCACTGCACATCGCCGCTGCGGAGGTCACCGCGGTTGCCCATGTGGTCCTCATGCAGCATGTGGCCGTCGAGCATGTAGGTCACGGTCTCGAAGCCGCGGTGCGGATGCGCGGGAAAACCGGCGATGTAGTCCTGCGGGTTGTCGGTGCCGAACTCGTCGAGCATCAGGAAGGGGTCGAGCCGAGCCTGCGGCGACTGGCCGATGCTCCGGCGCAGCTTCACGCCTGCGCCGTCGGATGTTTCCATCGAAGGAATTACCTGCTGCAGCGTGCGAAAGATCATGTCGTCGTTCTCCGGGAATGTACAAGCTTACCGGAGCCGCCAAAAAAATGCGGGCCGCGTCATGCGGCCCGCAAACCGGATCTGCGAATGTCCCGGACTACATCCGGCCGAGGTCGGTGATCGCATCAACGACCATCGAGGTGCCGACCGCGATCAGCAGGATGTCCGTGGCCACTCGCACATATTTGTGCCCCGCCGGCGGCGCGCCGAGTTGTACCACCAGCCGCGGCGGCAGGTCGTAGTAGACAAGGTCACGCGGCAGGGGCCGGCCCTTGTGCCATTTCTTCACCTGCCCCGGCGGCATGCAGCCGTTGTTTTTCTTGGCGAGGCCCGGAGGACATTTCCCGCCGCGAAACTCCTCGGCGTAATAATCGCGCACCACGACCTGCTGGCGGTCACCGAAATAACCGCCGGCGGACTGCGAACGTTCACCTTGACCGCCGGATTTGCCGCCTTGATTGCCGCGCGATTCCGGTTTGCCGCCGCCCGCCCATGACGGCTTGTCGGCAAGCGCCGGCGCCGCAGCCAATGACAGCGCCACGGCCAGCGCCGCAGCCTGACCCAAGACTTTAAAAATAATTGTCATCGTTGTCCTCGTCTGTTGTTGATACGACCTGACTTCGCTTTGGAGCTTAGCGACGGCCCCTCGTTCCGCAAATGGAAAATTGCACACTTTGCCGCAATGATCGAAAGACAAAATAAAACAATAAAATCAATTGCTTATGTTATATCGGGTCAGACCTGCATGTCGGCAACCGTCCTGCGAAATCGCGCCAATGCCCCGGCAAACAGAGCCCCGCCAATGGCCACGATGGCGAGGAACTGCGGCCACACCACATCGAGTCCGGCACCGCGATAAAGAATGGCCTGGGCAAAACTGACAAAGTGGGTGGTCGGCGCGAGCACCATGATGTGCCGCACGATCTCCGGCATGCTCTCGCGTGGCGTCATGCCGCCGGAGAGTATCTGCAGCGGCAGTACCACCAGCATCACCAGCAGGGCCAGCTGCGGCATCGAGCGCGCGACGGTACCGAGGAATATCCCCATCGACGTCACCGCGAACATGTAGAGCGTCGCCCCGAACAGGAACAGCGGCACCGAGCCCGCGACCGGCACCTCGAGCAGCCCGCGCACCACGAGGTTCAGCGACAGCGCGGCCGCCACCAGCACCATGAAGCCGTTCGCCCATACCTTGGCCGCCATGATTTCGGCGGACGACAGCGGCATCGACAGCAGATGCTCGATGGTGCCGTGCTCGCGCTCGCGGATGACTGCGGCACCGGTGAGGATGATCGCCAGCATGGTGACGTTGTTGATGAGTTCCATTACCGCGGAAAACCACGTGCTGTTGAGATTGGGATTGAAGCGCGAGCGCAGCACGAGTTTCACTTCCGGCGCTGCCGTCGCGCCCTGGGCACCGAGGAAATGCGCCACTTCGGCGGCAACGATGTTCTGGATGTAGCTCGCGCCCAGAAACGCCTGGCTGGTCTGCGTGGCATCGACATTGACCTGTATCGCGGGCCGCCGCCCGGCGAGCACGTCGCGCTGGAACCCGGATGGGATGTTGAGCATGAATGTGAGCCGGCCGCGATCCATGTCGACATCGGCCGCTGCCATGTTCCCGAGCGTCGACGTCTTGAAGTGTGGCGGCAGCAGCGCACCGGTAATGGCCGTGGAGAGCTGCGATCGGTCCTCGTCGACGACCGCCACCGGCGCCTTGTTGAGCTCCATCGACACGCTGGCGGCACTGTATATCTGGATCGAGAACGCGGACACGATGAAGAACAGCATTATCGGGTCACGGCGCAGGCTGCGCAGTTCCTTGACGCCGAGGTGCAGCACGTTGGCGAGGCGACGCAAGTTCATCGGCCCTGCTTCCTCAGCAACACCAGGCTCAATACCGTCAGCACCGGCACAAACGCCGCCAGTGCCCAAAAATAGTAGCCGAGGTCGCCGAAACCGAGTGCCTTGGAAAAGGTGCCGCGGCTGGCGATCAGGAAATAACCGGTCGGGAAGAATTTTCCGAACACGGCGGCGATGCCTTCCAGCGATGACACCGGATTGATCAGGCCCGAGAACTGGATCGCCGGCAGCATGGTGGCGATCGCAGTACCGAAAATCGCCGCGATCTGCGTCTGCGCGAACGAAGACATCAGCAGCCCGAACCCCGTCGACACTGTCACGTAGAGCAGCGCAGCCAGGGTCAGCGCGGCGAAGCTCCCCTTGTGCGGCACGCCGAACGCCGTCACTGCGAGCGCGGCCAGCATGAAAAAGTTGATCATGCCGAGAACGATGTACGGCAACTGCTTGCCGAGCAGGAATTCGAGCCGCGTCACCGGGGTCACGTAAAAGTTGACGATCGACCCCAACTCCTTCTCGCGCACCACGCCCAGTGCGGTCAGCATCGCCGGGATCAGCATCAGCAGGATGGGAATCACCGCCGGCACCATCGCGTTGATACTGCGCACATCCGGGTTGTAGCGGTAGCGCACTTCGACCTTCGCCGCTCCTGCTGCCGGCGCCACACCGGTTTCGCGGCGCGCGAGATCTGCCATGTAGCCGTAGTGCATGCCCTGGACATAGCCGGCGACAGTTTCGCCGCGGAACGGCATCGCGCCGTCCACCCAGATGCCGATTTCGGTGCTGCGGCCGCGCTTCAGGTCCCGGCCGAAGCCCGGCGGAAACTCGACGGCGAGACTCAATTCTCCGGTGCGCATGCGCCGATCGAGCTCGGCATGATCCTGCAGCGGCGCGCGCTCGACGAAATAGCGCGAGCCGGACAGATTGAGCGCGTAGTCGCGGCTCGCCGGCGTACCGTCGCGATCGAGCACCGCATACGGCAGATTCTCGACGTCCATACTGATGCCGTAGCCGAGAATGACCATCAGCAGCGCAGTGCCGAGCAGCGCGAAGGCGAGCCTGATCGGATCGCGCAGCAGTTCCAGCGTTTCGCGATGCGCATAACTGGCGAGACGCTGCAGACTGAATGCGCGATTCGTCCGCCGCCCGGGCTGCGCTGCGGCGTGCGCGACCGGCGGCAGATCGTTCGCAGCGACAGCCACGCCGGCTTCGGCCTCCTCCAGATAAGAGATGAAGGCTTCCTCGAGCGTGCCCTTGCCGCGCGCGCCGGCAATGGCGGCCGGTTCGCCGGTCGCCAGCACGCGTCCGGCATGCATCAACGAAATGCGGTCGCAGCGCTGCGCCTCGTTCATGAAGTGCGTCGAAATAAAAATGGTCACGCCGTCGCGGCGTGACAGATCGATCATCAGTTGCCAGAACGCGTCGCGCGCCACCGGATCGACGCCCGAGGTCGGTTCGTCGAGGATCAGCATCTCCGGACGGTGGATCACCGCCACCGCGAGCGACAGGCGCTGACGCATGCCCAGCGGCAGAGCATCGGGCAGCAGACCGGCGGCGTGCGCGATGCCGAAGCGGTCAAGCATTTCATCGACGCGCAGCGGCACCTCCGGCTCCGGCACGTGAAACAGCCGTGCATGCAGCTCCAGGTTCTGCCTTACCGTCAGTTCGCTGTACAGCGAAAACCCCTGCGACATGTAGCCGACGCGGCGGCGCGTGTCGATGTCCTTCGCCGCCACGGCGTGGCCGAACAGCCGCGCCGTGCCTTCCGATGGCGGCAGCAGTCCGGTGAGCATTTTCATGGTGGTGGTTTTGCCGCAGCCGTTGGAACCGAGAAAACCGAAAATCTCGCCGCGCGCAATGCGGAAGCTCACGTCATCGACCGCAGTGAAGTCGCCGAAACGCCGCGTCAGGCGCTCAGCCTCGATGGCCGACCCGCCGTCGCGCGCCTGGTGCGGCGGGATCACCAGCGCGCGATGTCCGGCGCGCCGCTCATCCGGCAACAGCGCGACGAAGGCCTGTTCCAGCGTTTCCGACCACGCCTGCGCTTTCAGCGCCTGCGCGTTGCCGGTGGCCAGCACCCTGCCCGCGTTCATCGCCACCAGCCAGTCGAACTGCTCTGCTTCCTCCATGTACGCGGTGGCCACCATCACGCTCATACCGGGGCGCCGCGCGCGGATGCGCGCGATCAGCTGCCAGAACTGGCGCCGCGACAGCGGATCGACTCCGGTCGTCGGTTCGTCGAGGATCAGTAGATCGGGATCGTGGATCAGCGCGCAGCACAAGCCGAGCTTCTGTTTCATGCCGCCGGACAGCTTGCCGGCCGCACGGTCGGCAAAAGCTGCGAGACCGGTGCTTGCGAGCAGCTCGCGGATGCGCCACTCGCGCTCCGCTCGGCCATGGCCGAACAGGCGCCCGAAAAAATCCACGTTCTCGCGTACCGACAGCGTCGCGTACAGATTGCGGCCCAGGCCTTGCGGCATGTAGGCAATACGCGGGCATACCGCGTCACGATGGCGGCCATCCGCCATGTCGCCTTCCAGCACCTCGATGACGCCGGACTGCTTCGCCCGCGCACCGGCGATCAGCCCCAGCAGCGTCGACTTGCCGACGCCATCGGGACCAATGCAGCCCGCCATGCAGCCTGCGGGTATGTCGAGGCTCACCCCGTCCAACGCCAGGGTGTCGCCATAGCGGTGACTGACCGAAACGAGCCGCGCAACCGGCGGCGGCCCGCTCATTTTCGCGCCCAGTCCGCCTGCAGGTGGGCAGGCCAGGCGGCCGCGGAATCGAGCTGCACCCAGGCGACGCCGGGCAGTCCGGTTTTGACCTGGGTGCGGTAACGCACCAGCAGTTCACGGTCGATCTGCGCCTTGACCCGGAACATCAGCTTCTGCCGCTCTTCCGCGGTTTCAACGGTCTTGGGCGTGAACTGCGCAGTGCTTGCGACAAACGAAATTTTTGCCGGCACCGGCTTGTCCGGTGCCGCGTCGAGCACGATGCGCACCTCGCTGCCCATGGCCACCCGGCCGGCAACCGTCTCGGGCAGGAAAAATGTCATGTAGACCTCTGACAGATCGAGCACGGTCAGTATCTTGCCGCCCGCGGCAACAATCTCGCCGGGTTGCGCGATGCGGTACTCGACGCGTCCGCCGCGCGGCGCCTTCAGCGTGGCGTCGGCGATCTCCGACAGCAGGCGGTCGACGGTGGCCTGCGCCGACTCGATCGCCGATTGCGCTTCGACAACCTGGGATTCGGCCGCGGTGATCGCGGATTCCGCTTCAAGCACCTGGGAACGCGCAGCGCCGAGCGCGGCGCGTGCGCCATGCAGTTTCGCGCGGTTGTCGTCGAGCCGCTGCGCCGACACGAAACCCCGGGCTACCAGTGCCTCGGCACGCTGATATTCCTTTTCGGCGAAGGCAAGCTCGCTCTCGCGCTGTGCAACCACGGCGAGTGCCGTCGTTCGTGCGCTACGCCGCTGCGCCACCACCGAGGCCGCGGTCGTTTTCGCGCTTTGGGCGCGCCGCACCTGGGCATGAGCCTGGGCAAGTTCCGCCTCCAGGCTTTGCACATCCATGCGTGCCAGTACCTGCCCGGCCTCGACGAAATCGGACTCGTTGACCAGGATTTCGCGGATGCGGCCAGCCTGTTTGGCGGCGATATCGACCTCGGTCGCCTCGATGCGGCCGTTGCCGCTGACAAATCCGGCGGGCTGCTCCGACGGGGCAAACCCGCGCCACGCGAAATAGCCGGCCACCCCGGCCGCCAGCACGATCACGGCAACCAGCAAGCCGCGCTTCCATCCTGTCGTATTCATGGTTACAGACTATATACCGGCAGTTTCGCGGGGTTGGCTCCGATCATACGCCATGCCGCCCCTCTTGCCAGATTAAGCCGTGGCCACCGGCACTAGCACTGACAGGCCCGGCCCACACTGCGATCAGCGTCCGGTAAACAACGGTTTGCGCTTCTCCATGAAGGCACGCCGGCCTTCGATGAAGTCCTGGCTGGCACCGCAATCCCTGACCAGCTGCTCGCACATGGCAACGTCGCGGTCGGCCGGATCCTTCATCAACTCGTCGACCACGCGCTTGGCGGTGAGTATCGACAGCGGAGCATTCTCCGCCATCGTGCCCGCCCAGGATCCGACGGTCGCATCGAGCTCGGCAGCCGGCACGACCGCGTTGACGAGGCCCATCTGCAGCGCCTCGCCGGCCCGGTAGCGCCGGGCGGTGAAAATGAATTCCTTGGCCTTCGACGGGCCCACCAGTTCCACCAGCCGGCGCAGGCCCTCGATGCCGTAACCGATGCCGAGGCGCGCCGCCGGGATGCCGAACTGTGCATCGTCGGAACAGATGCGCAGGTCGCAGCTCAGGGCGAGCGACATGCCGCCGCCGATGCAGTAGCCGCGAATCATCGCGATCGTCGGCTTGCCGACCTCGCGCAGCCGCGCGCGCATGCCCGAGGAGGTTTTTGCATATTTCTCCTGGGCCTCCGCATTGGCCCGCTCGTCCTCGAATTTCGAGATATCCGCACCGGAGACAAAGGATCTGTCGCCGGCGCCGGTGAGCACGATCACGCGCACGCCGTCGTCCTGCGCAAATTCGGCAATGACCTCGCCGGCGCGCTGCCACATGTCCAGCGACACCGCATTGCGGCGCTCGGGATTGTTGAACACGAGGTAGCCGACGGGCCCCTCGCGGCGGGACAGTATCTTTTCTGCGGTCATGGATTTTTCCTGGAGTGAAGGTGTTCTGCAGTGACTTCCGGATTCAGCAGATTCGCCGGATCATGAATCCCGCCGCGCAGCCAGCTGATGATGTTGTTGGCCGCGATGGTGCCCATGCGCACCATCGCATGCGTGGTTGCAGCGGCGACATGCGGCGTGACGATGACATTGGGCAGGGCAAACAACGGGTTCGCCGGATCCGGCGGTTCCACCGCGAAAGTATCGAGGCCGGCAGCGGCCAGCCGGCCGCTGGACAGCGCCGCCACCAGCGCCGGTTCGTCGACCACCGGACCGCGCGCAGTGTTGATCAGGATCGCGCCGGGCTTCATCCGCGCGAACTGCGCCGCGCCGATCAGGCCCCGCGTCTTCTCGTTCAGCGGGCAATGCAGGCTGATGATGTCAGCATGTTCCAGCAGGCCATCAAGTTCCGCCTCCCGCGCCATGCCCTCCGGCAGTGCGACTGCCGTGCGCGTATGCACCAGCACCTGCGCACCGCAGGCCTGCGCCAGCCGCGCCGTGCGCTCGCCGATCTGGCCGAAACCGATGATGCCTACCGTGCGTTCGCGGAAATCCCGGGTGAAATGACCGAGGTCGCGCCAGGTACCTTGCCGCGTCTCGCGGTCGAAACGCGGCAACTCCCGCACCAGCGTCAGCATCATTGCCAGCGCATGCTCCGCCACCGCATCGGCATTGGCGCCCCCGGCAACCATCACCGCGACGCCGTTGCGGGTCGCCGCCGCGATGTCCACCGAGTCGACACCGGCGCCATGCTTGGCGACTATCCTCAGGCCGCGCGCCGCGTCGAACACCCGCGCCGTCAACGGCGGCGAGCCGCGCAGCAGCACCGCAGCCACACGTCCGGTCGACAGCGCTCCGATCAGCCGCGACTCATCGATGACGCCCGGCATGAATTCGATCTCGGCGCCCCCTTCGCGCAGCAGATTCTGCGCGAGATCGGATACGGTGGCGGCGGTGACGAGGATGACCGGCTTGCCCAATTCTGTTTCCTTTCAAAAACGGTGATTTCAGCAGCAAAGCGCGCAGATTACCCGATCACCGGGTTCCTGCAGAAACTTGTTTACAGCAAAGCCTCGGTTGCCACTAGAATGTGGACGCCGGAGACGCGTAGCACAGACACGACAACAACCACGCGCCCGTCATCCATGTCATCACACATCGGAGGAGGAAAGAATGAAGCGAGCTTGCATTTCAATGGTGCTCGGCACGCTGGCCCTCGCATTCGCCGGCCAGGCCGTCGCCCAGCAATATCCCAGCCGGCCGATCCGGCTGGTCGTGCCCTTCCCCGCCGGAGGCAATGTCGACGTGTTCTCGCGCGTGCTGTTCCGACAGGTCGAGCAGGAAATCGGCACTCACTTCGTCATCGACAACCGTGGCGGAGCAAACGGCATGATCGGCGCGGATGTGGTGAAAAACGCCACGCCCGATGGCTACACGCTGCTCAATACCTCGTTCGGCTTCGCGGTCAACCCGGCGATCCTGAAAAAGATGCCCTTCGACATCATGCGCGACTTCACCCCGGTGACCAATGTCGCCACCGGGCTTGGCTACCTGGTCGTGGTCAATCCCAAGGTGCCGGTCAAGAACGTGCGCGAGTTGATTGATCTCGCAAAAAAGGAGCAGGTGCGCTACAGCACTGCCGGCATCGGCAACGGCCAGCATCTCGCCGGTGCCCTGCTTGCGAGCATGGCCAAGGTCAACATGCTGCACGTGCCCTACAAGGGCGGCGGCCCCGCCGCCGCCGCCGCGATCAGCGGGGAAGTGCAGGCGCACTTCCCGGCAGGATCGGTCGGCGTGCCCCATCACAAGGCCGGTCGCCTGCGGGCGATAGCCTTCACCGGGGCAAAACGGCTGTCATCGCTCCCCGATGTGCCCACCGTTGGCGAAACGGTCAATGGCTACGTCTCCGACGCCGGCTGGCATGGCATGTTCGGGCCGGCCAAGCTGCCGATGCCGATCGCCAGAAAAGTGCAGGAGGCCGTGCGCAAGGCGCTGCAGGAGCCGAAAATCCGCGCCCATTTCGTCGACAACGGTTACGAGCCCAACGGCGATCCGCCCGAAGTCTGGGCAAAGCTGTTCCGCAGCGACGTCAAGCGCTTCGCCGACATCGCGAAGGCCGCCGGCATCGAGCCGCAATAAAGCCGGACAACGGCGGCCGATCACGGCCGCCGTTGTGCGTCCATGACAAGGCGCGACATGGCGCCGTCCGCGGTTGCCCAAACCTCCAGTCCGGCTAGAATCAAAGCGCAGTCATCCCCGACAGAACCGCCACGGAGGTTTCATGCGACTGAACACATTTCTGGCTGCCCTGCTGGGCAGCGCCCTGATGCTGACCCAGCCTGCCACGGCCGACACTCTGGTACCCGTGCCGCAGCCGACACCGATGCCGTCGTTCAAGATCACGGGTATCAACGGCAGCAGCGCCAGCGACGCCGACCTGCGCAACAAAGTGACCATCATCCGCTTCTGGGCTTCGTGGTGAAGCTCCTGCGTACGCGAGCTGCCCTCCGTGCAGAGGGCGCATGACGAGTTGAAGAAGAACGGTATCCAGGTCATCACCATCTCGATCGACGGCACCGGCGAAGCCGCGGTCAAGCCGATTTTCGCCAAGGGCGGCTACACCATGCCCGCGCTGCTCGACCGGGACATGAACGTCGCCCGCGGTTTCGGTGTACGCGGCGTGCCGTCCACGGTCATCGTCGACAGAAAGGGGCTGATCAACGCCCGCGGCCTCGGCCATGTCGATTTCGGCGGCAGGGTGCTGCGCAACTACGTGCGCGACCTCGCCCGCGTCAAATAAACGTCAACCGGAGAACCGCGATGCCGAAAATGTCACTGCTGCAGCGCTGGACTGCCGCCGCACTGCTGGGGGCCGCGACGATGCTGTCCGCGCCGGTGCAGGCGCAGGTGCCGAAACCCGGCGACAGGGCGCCCGCGTTTTCCGTGATGTCGACCACCGGCAAGCCGGTGGCACTCGCGGATTACCTGGGCAAAAAGAACGTTGTCCTGTTCTTCTACATCGCCGCCTTCACCGACACCTGAACGACCGAAGTCGTGGCCTTCCAGCTTGATCTCCCCAAGTTCGAGGCCGCCAATGCCCAGGTCCTGGGCATCAGTGTCGATTTCAACGCCGCCAACACCGAGTTCGCCACCAAGCTCGGGCTGACCTTCCCGCTGCTGAGCGACACCCGCCGCGAGATGACGCGCGCCTACGGCGTGCTCAACGACGATCCCGCGCTGGCGAAGGACGGCAAACGCATCGCCGCCTACCTGCGCGCGAAACGCGCCTGGTTCGTGATCGACCGCGAAGGCATCGTCCGCCACGCCGTCGTCAACGATCCGCGCGGGATCCTGCCCAACGACGAGTTGCTCGAGGTGTTGCAGAAACTGCGCTGATCACTGCACGCCGAAAATACAAAAAGTTGTTTAAAAACAAATACTTATAAAAAAATCAGGTAACTAGGCTGTGCGGAAGCGGTTACCGACCAGCGTCGCAGCAACGACCAGGGCGGTCGAGATCAGGATCATCACGATACCCAGCGCCGACAGCCGCCCCCACAATCCGTCCTCGGAAAAACGCAGGATCTGCACCGCCAGCACCTCGGTGCCCGGCCGCGACAGGACCACCGACAGCGTCAGTTCGCGCACGAACATCGAGGCCATCAGGATCCAGCCCGAGACGATGCCCGGGACCAGCAACGGCACGATGATGCGGCGCATCGTCATCATCGGGCTCGCACCGCAGACCAGCGAGGATTCCTCGAGGTGGCTGTGGATCTGGATGAAGGCGCTGGACATCGGGCGGATGCCGTAAGGCAGGTAGGTGGCGATGTAGCCCAGCAGCAACGCCCAGATCGTCGCGTAAAGCGGCGTCTGCACGAAAAACCACATGAAGCCGACGCCGATGACGATTCCGGGGAAGGAGAACGACAGGTAGCTCAGCGACTCCAGTATCCCGGAAGCCCGCGTCTTCACCTTGACGATGACATAGGCGACAAACACCGACAGGATCACGCCCAGCGTCGCGCCGACCACCGCCAGGAACAGGCTGTTCTTCAGCGACAGCAGGGAAATCGGATCGCTGAACACGTCGTGCCAGTGCTTGAGGGTCATCATCGAAAAGGCGCGCGCGCTCGGCACCATCGAGTACGGCACGAACGAGGTGTAGAGCAGCACCGCCACCGGCAGCACGATCAGCACGAAGGAAAGCACCCCGACCACCCCGAACAGCGGCATGCGCGCACGGCCGAGTTCGATCACGGTCGGCCGGAAACCGCGCCCGGCAATGGTCACGTACTTCTCGCTCTCCGCGGTCAGCGCGCGGTAGACCACGATCAGCGTCACCGAGGCCACCAGCACGCTCATGCCCACCGCTGCGGCCTTGCCGTAGTCGGTGGCAAAACCGGTGGCGATCATTTCATAGAGGTGCGTCGCCAGCACATGCACCCGTCCCGGCATGCCGATCACCGAGGGCACAGCGAACGAGGCCAGGCTGCGCACGATGCCGAGAATGAACGCGGCAAGTATCGCCGGCCGCAGCACCGGCAGGGTGATGCGCAGCAAGGTGCGCCAGCTGCTCGCGCCGCTCACCCGCGAGGACTCCTCCAGCGCCACATCGAAGGACGCCATCGCCGGCGCGATGATCAGGTAGGCGATCGGCAGGTCGAGCAGGCCTTCGACCAGGATCATGCCCCATAGCGAATAGATGTTGAGCGGCGCCTCGTCGAGGCCGAAGGTCTCCTTGAGGCCTATGTTGATCAGCCCGTTGGAGGGGTTGAGCAGCAGCGCCCAGCTCACCGAGAACAGCAGGTGCGGGATCATCATCGGAATGATCGAGATGATCTTGAACAGGAACTTGAAGGGAATGTCGGTGCGGGTGTTGAGATAGGCGAGAAATACCGCCAGCACCGTGGACAGCGTTGACGATCCGAGCACGAATATGATCGTGTTGACCATGACCTCGAAAAACTCGGGATCGGTGTAGGCCTCGACGTACTTGTCGGTCGTGAAATCGCCGAACGCGGTCAGGCCCTCGGAGAAACTGCCGAGCACCAGCATCAGCACCGGGCACACCGTCAGTGCGCCGACGATGGTGATCAGCAGCCAGGTCAGCTTGGAGGAACGTTTTTGGTCCATGGTCGGCCGCGCTCAGATTGCCACGAGCAGGCAGTGCGCCGGATCCAGCGTGAAGCTGACGGCATCGCCTTCGTTGAGCATCGCGTCCGGATCGATCTTGGCCAGCAACTGTTCATCGCCGACGCGGATCTCCGCCTCATAGGCCTCGCCGACAAACACCAGGGACTCGATGCGGCCGTTAACCAGGTTCTTCGCCGCCGGTGCGGCACCGCCGATGATCTTGATGAACTCCGGCCGTATGCACAGCGTGGCCTCGCTGCCGGCGGCGACGTCGCGCTGCGCGCAGGCAATGATGCCCAGTCCGCCTTCAACCATCGTGTAGCCGCCCTCATCGCCACGCACGCGGACCTTGACCAGGTTGGCGCGGCCGATGAAATCGGCAACGAACTGGTGGTCGGCGTCGAAATAGATCTTCTTCGGCGAGCCGATCTCGACGATCTTTCCGGCGCGCATCACCGCGATCGAGTCGGACAGCGCAAGCGCCTCGACGCGATCATGGGTCACATACACCGCGGTGATCTGCAGCTTGCCGAGGAAGGCGCGCAGCTCCTTGCGCGTTTCCTCGCGCAGCTTGGCATCGAGGTTGCTCAACGGCTCGTCGAACAGGATCACCCGCGGCTCGGCCACCAGCGCCCGCGCCAGCGCGACGCGCTGCTGCTGGCCGCCCGACAGCTTGGTCGCCGGCCGTCCCTCAAAACCGTCGAGCTGCACGAAATGCAGCGTCTTCGCCACCCGTTCGCGGATCACATCCTTGGCAACGCCGCGCACCTGCAGCGGATAACCGACATTGTCGAACACCGTCATGTGCGGCCAGATGGCGTAGGTTTGGAACACCATGCCCAGGCCGCGCTTCTCTGGCGGCACCGAGATGTTTTTGTCCTTCGACCACACCACGTCACCGCCGATGCTGATCTCGCCGGTGTCCGGCATCTCGAGGCCGACAATGCAGCGCAGCAGCGTGGTCTTGCCGCAGCCGCTGGGCCCGAGCAGCGTGAAAATCTCGTTCGCGGGTATGGTCAGATTGACATCATCGAGGGCCTTGATGGTTTTGCCCTCGGAGTAGTAATACTTGCTGACGCCCCGGATGCGGATTTCCATTGTTGTCTTCCCTGTAGACCAAAAGCATTGATGCCGGCCCTGCCGGCAGCCGGACCCATGCCATGGGCATGAGCGATGTTACCGCCCGGCAGTCAAACAAGAGAACCGCCCGGGCAACAGGCCGGGCGGCTGATGCGATGCGGCGCGCAGCCGCTACTTCAGTTCGAAGATCTTCTTGAACTCGGCGCCCCACTTCTGGATCTCCTCATCCGACAGCTCGCGGATGGGGATCACCTTCGCCTTGTTGATGCCGTCGATCGGCGGATAGACACCGGGGGCCAGCACGTACTCGCCGACATCCTTCGCCAGGATTTCCATCGATTTCTTCGACAGCCAGTAATCGACAAAGGCACGTGCGGCGGCCGGGTGCGGCGCCTTCGAGGTCACCGCAATCGCCCGCGGCGTACCCATCATCGGCTGCGACACGCGCGCCCAGTCGAGGGGCGCCGGTGCCTTGGTGACGATGTACTTGGGCATCGAGATGCCGATCAGCTTCTCGCCGCTCTCAATCGGCGCCGGTGTCGGTCCGAAGGAGGCCACGAACATCGGCCTGTTGGCCGCGAGCCCGCGCAGGAACTTCCGCCACTCGGCCTCGGACTTGAACACGTTCTCCTTCAGCCCGATCAGCCATGCAATGGTGGTCGCGTGATTGCCGGGATTGGCCATCACGATCTTGTCTTTCCATTTCGGATGCGTCAGGTCTTCGTAGCGCTTGGGCACATCGGCGGCCTTGACCTTTTCCTTGTTGTAAATCAGTCCGACGTACTCGATGCCGAACATCTGGATGCGGTCATCCTTCCTGGTCCATTCCGGATAACCCGCGGCAGCCGGCGAGCGGTACGAGGCCAGCACACCCTTCTCTTTCAACAGCTCCAGCACCGGCACCGGCGCCTGCACCACGTCGGCCATCAGCCGGCCGGCCTCGAACTCGGTGATCGCCGTGGCGACGAATTTCGAGGTCGAGATCCGGGTGTATTCCGCCTTCACGCCGGTATCGGCAATGAAAGCCTTCAGGATCGGCTCGATCGCAGTGATGTTGGCATAGAACGAGGCCTTGCCTTCCTTGCGCGCGGCATCGAGCAGAGACTTGTCCTGCGCCATCACCGGGAATGCGATACCCAGGGCCAGCACCGCCGGCAACAGTTTCTTCAGCTTCATGGTTGTTCTCCTTGGTTATTGGCCGGAAACCCGCCGGACGGATTGATCCACCACCGGGGTGCCACCTGGAACGGAACCGCGTCTGCGCAATGAGGACACAAGAGCGAGGACACAAGAGCGGCTTGCTTACGACTCTAGATTAGCGCGACCTGTTCGGCAATCTCTTGATGAAGATCAAACCGGACGGTGTCTGCTGCGCCGCACCACCCGTGCACTTGAGAATTCCGGGGCTACACCCCGGTGCGGCTGACATACTGGTTCGCGCGTTCCTTGAAGGCCTTGGCCGCGAGAAACAGTCCGCCGTCGGCGCCATCGATGAAATGCAGATGACGGCCCGCGTAATCGAACACCAGGCAGGTCATGTGCGCGCGATCGGTGACATGCAGCCCGTAGAGCAACTGGCGCTGGCGGAACTTCTGCTGCAGCCAGTCCTCCAGAGACAGCCGCTGTGCCGCGGTGCCGGAGAGGATCTGGCGATAGATGTCCGAGAACTTGCGCACGTCGGCATTGCGCACCAGGTCCGGCTTGTAGCGACCCCAGTCGGTGGCCTCGGTGCGGATGCCAAAGCGCATCAGCACCGCGCCGACCAGCACCATCAGCCGGATATGCATTTTCCAGCGCCAGTGCCGCGAGCCTCCCGCCGCCGCGGTGCGGATGGCAGCTTCGTCCTCGAGCAGGCTGCCGTCCAGCGTCATTGCCAGCTGCGGCACTGCCAGCGGATGGCAGGCCTCCTCGTCGCCGTAAATATCCCTGACCCTGCCTATCGCCTCGCGGTACACCGCCGCCGCGCGTTCCGGCTCGTGGTGCAGTGCCAGCACCATCAGGCTCACGGTCTCGCCATGGCGGCTGGGAATGTCCTGCCAGCGGCACTCGAAACCGTCGAAGCTGCCCCTGGGTTCGATGCTGCCGGGCTCGATCAGATAGCGCGCTGCGGTCGCCGGATCCTTGACCAGGGCGTCGATGCAGGCGATGCCGCCGCCCGAGAACACCGCCTGCTGATAGTTCTCGGACACCCGGTAGCGCGCCACGCGCACGCTGAAACCCGCCGGAATCTCGGCGGCAGGCACCGTGGCGATGCGCAGGTCGAGACCGAAGGCCTCGCGCGCCACCTCGCGGGTCTGCGCCAGCGCGGCGCGCGCCGCATCAAGCCGGCGCGGCGGCACGCACAGCACCGCGCCATCGCCTTCGAAGCTGAACGGGATGTCGACGCCGTCCACAGCATTGATCACCGCGGTGATCGCCGCGGCGCCGATGGAGTTCACGTTGCGGTACTTGCCGGCCGCCACCGCCGCGGTCGAGTTGCGCACGTCGCAGAACGCGACATGCCAGTCCGCGGGCAGCTCGCGGTAGCTTTCGGCGCGGGTGATCGCCGCGAAGTCGGTGATCGGCGGCAGGCCGGCGTAGAAGCCCTCGCTACCGGCATCAGCGCTCATGCGCGACTCAGGCCCCTTCGGCCGCGCCCGGGTTCCATTGCCCCTTGCGCATGCGGGTGATGGTGATGCTCCTGAACACGCCCTTCTGCGTGAAGGGATCGCCGTCGGAGAACTCCTTTGCTTCGGCACGGCTGTTGACGTTGACTATGAACAGGCTGCCGATGGCTTCCGTGCCCTCGTCGTTCTGCGTCGCGCCGGCCAGCACCAGGATGTGTTTCTGGCTGCCGAGATACTCGCGGTGGGGAATCAGCACCGATTCGCGGATGGCTGCGGTGTCCGGATTGTCGACGCAGGAAATAGCCCAAAGCATGCTGAAGCTCCTCTCTCTATGTGGACTGGCAAGGGGGATGATGCACGGCCGGCAGGCAGCGGCACCGAAGTGGCCTTATCATAAGCGCCTTTCTGCGAACCGTACCGTCTGGAGAATCACGATGACCGTCCCCTACAATCCCGACAGCCTTTATGCCGTCAAGTGCTGGGAAGTCGACTACCGCAAGACCGACAAGCGCACGCTGATCGCGCGCATCTACCAGCCGCAGGGCGCCGGCCCCTTCCCGGTACTGCTCGACCTCCACGGCGGCGCCTGGAGCCGCAAGGACCGCTATGCCAACGAGCCGATGGCGCGCGCCATCGCCGCGGCCGGCATGCTGGTGGTGTCACCCGACCTGCGCATCTCCAGCGAAGCACCATACCCGGCTGCGGTGCAGGATGCGCATTACGCGATCCGCTGGCTGAAGCACAAGGCGAAGGAACTCAACGGCGACCCGACCCACCTCGGCGTGCTCGGCAGCTCCAGCGGCGGCCACATCGCGCAGCTGCTGGCGATGAAGCCGCACGATCCGAAGTACGGCGCGATCCCGCTGCCGGAAGCGCCGCAGCTCGATGCCAGCTTCTCTTATGTCGCCACCCGCTCGCCGATCAGCGATCCGGTCGCGCGCCGGGCGCAGGCCGAGAAGAAGGGCAACAAGGAAATGATGAAGAAATCCGACACCTTCTTCAGCACTCCCGACAGCATCAACGAAGGCAATCCGCAGGGCATCCTCGAGCGCAAGGAGCAGGTGCGGCTGCTGCCGATGCTGATCATGCAGGGCGGCCTCGACGACAACGTGATCCCGCCGATCCAGGAGAAGTTCGCTGCGACTTACCGCGCCGCCGGCGGTGAATGCCAGCTCGAGATCTTCGAGGGCTGCGAACACGAATGGACCGCGGTGCCCAGCCCCGCGGCCGACCGCTCGCACCGGATGGTGATGGATTTCATAGCCAAGCAGCTGCAGGCCCTGCAGAAAAAAGCCGCCTGAAGCCGGCGGCGTCCGACAAAAAACCCCGCCATGGCGGGGTTTTTTGTTTGCAGCCGGTCCGGATCAATCCATGCTGATGTTGAGCGGCCGCGCGACCTTGATCCACTTCGCAATGTCGTCGTCGATCAGCTTGCCGAAGGCCGCCGGCGAGGTCTCGATCGCCTCGACGCCGACGCCCAGCAGGCGCTCCTTGACCTCGGGCAGACGCAAGGCCACCTGCACCGCACCGTGCAGCTTGTCGATCACCGCCTTCGGCGTGCCTTTCGGCGCCACCGCGCCGTACCAGCCGCTGACCGCGTAGCCGGGCAGCCCCGATTCGGCAATGGTCGGCACATTGGGCAATGCCGGCGTGCGTTTCGGCGTGGTCACGCCCAGGCCGCGAATCTTGCCCGACTGCAGATGCGGCCGCGCCACCGCCACCGTCGAGAAAAACACCTGCACCCGGCCGCCGAGCAGATCGGTCATCGCCGGACCACCGCCCTTGTACGGCACATGCAGCATCTTCACACCGGCCAGCGAATTGAACAGCTCCGCCGCGAGATGGGTCAGGTTGCCGGTGCTCGACGAGGCATAGGCCACCTTGCCCGGATTCGCCTTCGCCTTGGCAATCAGCTCCGCGGTGCTCGACACACCGGCCGAGGGATGTGCAACCAGCACGTAGGCGCCGTCACCGAACAGCGAAACCGGCACGAAATCGCGCGCGGTGTCGTAGGGCAGCTTCTTGTACAGCGCCGGATTGACCGCGTGGCCCGCGGCGACAACCAGCAGCGTGTAACCATCGGGAGCGGCAGTGGCGACAATCTGCGAACCGATCAGCGTGTTGCCGCCGCCGCGGTTGTCGACAATGACGTTCTGTCCCAGTTCCTGGGTCATCACCGGTGCCAGCAGGCGGCCGATGATGTCGTTGGCGCCACCCGGCGGATAAGGCACTACCAGGCGCACGGGGCGCGTCGGGAAATTCTGGGCTGCGGCGGGAATCGCGGTCGCCGAGACCGCTGCGGCAAGCACCGCGCCCGCCAGGACTTGCATAGTGCGTTTCATGATTCTCCTCTCGACTGCGGCTTGTTCATCAATCATCGTTGCCGCGACCCTGATTTGAGCATTGCGCGCGCCCGAACACAATGCGTCCCGGACAGAAATGCGCGCCCGCGTTGCCCATTGTGGAACGCCCTGCCTCAAAGTTGCCCAATGTGGACCACTGCAAGAGTTGCACGGCTGGCTGCCTGCGGCCTGCCGTGGTTTTACGGTTTTGGGCTAACATCCCGCCTTCGCATCAACCCGCAAGCAAAGGAACTCCCATGGACAGCACCGAACGCAAGGCGGTCAAGACCGTCACCGGCGCCCGCGCCCTCGTCGACGGCCTGCTGCGCGAAGGCATCGACCACGTTTTCGGCATCCCCGGCACGCAGAACCTCGCCATCCTCGACGAACTGCGCGCAACGCCGCAGATCCGCTTCATCCTCACCCGCCACGAACAGGGCGCCGCCTTCATGTCCTACGGCTTCGCGCGCGCCGCAAACAAGCCCTCGGTGGTCACCGTCACCGAAGGCCCCGGCGTCACCAACATGGTCACCGGCATCGGCGCCGCCTTCAAGGGCAATGTCCCGGTGATCAGCATCACCGGCGTGCAGGAAAGCATCATGCGCGAGCGCGATGCGACCCAGGACATGGACCAGATCCCGTTCATGCGCCCGATCACCAAGTGGGCCTACAGCATCCCCTATGTCGACAAGGTGCAGGAAGCCGTACGCAAGGCCTTCCGCGTCGCGCTGACCGAACCGCAGGGCCCCGCCCATATCGAGGCCGCGAGTGAAGTGCTGCTGCAGCAGATCGCGCCGGAAACGACCGCCCCCGCCGCCTATCGCCACACCGTGCCCGCGGTCTGCGACCCGGCGCAGATCGACGCCGCCTGGAACATGATCAGCAAGGCGCAGCGCCCGCTGTTCGTGATCGGCCGCGGCGTGATGAAGGAATCCGCCGTCGCCGCGATGCAGAAGCTGACGGAAGCCACCGGCATCCCGGCCGCCGCGCTGCAGTACTCGCCCGACGCCTTCCCCGCCTCGCACCCGATGGCGCTGGGCCCGCTGGGCCGCAACGGCTTCGCCAGCGCCAACCGCGCAGCGCCCCAGGCCGACGTGATCATCGCCGTCGGCGCCCACTTCGACGTGTTCTCGACGCTCTACAAGTACGGGATCTTCAGCGAGAACGCGAAAATCATCCACCAGACCTCCGCCGCCGGCCAGATCGGCATCGTGTTCCCGGTGGCGCTGGGCATCGCCGGTTCGGCCACCAGCTTCATCGACGGCCTCGCCGCCCGCGCCGCGAAAGCCGGCGCGCGCAAACCCTGGCTTGATGTCGCCAAGCTGCGCGCCGAAGGCGAAGCCGAGCTGCAGGCCGTGCTCAAACCCGAGGCCGAGCCGATCCAGCCGCAGTTCGTTGCCCACATCATCCGCAAAGCGCTGCCGGAGAACGGCATCCTCGTCGTCGACGCCGGCAACGGCGGCAAACACGTGCGCAGCTACTTCAAGAGCTACGAGCCCGACACCTTCCTGTGCATGGATGACTGGGCCTCCGTCGGCGGCGCGCTGCCGATCGCGATGGGCGTCAAGCTCGCACGGCCCGACCGCCCGGTGCTGTGCACCGGCGGCGACATGGGTGCGATGTGCAACATCGGCGAGCTCGAAACCGCGGTGCGCGAAAACATCCCCGTGGTCTATGTCGTGTTCAACGACGAAGGCCTGGGCAACGAACGCGCCTTCCAGAACGAGCACTTCGGCGGTCGTTACTTCGCGGTCGACTACAAGAACCCGGATTTCGGCGCACTGGCGAAGGTTTTCGGCGCGCATGGCGAACGGGTCACCAAACCGCAGGAACTTGAGGGCGCGATCAAGCGCGCCTTTGCCAGCGGCAAGCCGGCGGTGATCGACGTCATGATCGACCAGAACAGCCTCGCGCCGGTGATCCACCGCTAGCGCGGCAGGCAGTCCCTGCTGCAACAGGCCGGCGGATTTCCGCCGGCCTTTTTGTTTTTGTTGCTCGTTGCAACCCGCGAATGATGGCCACCGTCGCCAGGGCAAGGCGAGGCAAATCCCAGCCATTTCACATTCCGGACTGACATGCGCCATTTGCTTGCGCAAGCAAAAACTTCAGAGTAATAGTTCAGACACAAAGCGGACCCGGCCGCAAATCGCAGCATATTCAAACTGCGCCGCGGCATCACAACGAGACGGCCCGCCGGACGCACAGGACACCATGGCCAAGGAAGAACACAGCAGCCCGGGGGCGCAGCCCGAACGCAGCCCTGCCGCCCGCATGCCCGCGCGCTTGCGCCGCAAGTACTGGGCACTGGCCATCGCCGGACTCCTGCTGCTGGCCTGGATCGTGCACTGGGCCTACTTCCGCTGGACACATGTCTATGTCGATGACGCGCGGATCGACGGCGAGATCATCACGCTGTCGAGCCGCGTCTCGGGCTGGGTCACCGAACTGCCGGTCATCGAAGGTGAAGTCATCAAGAAAGGCGACCTGCTGTTCCGCATTGACGACCGCGACTCGCGACTGCAGCGCGAGGTGCTGGTGGCGCGCCTTGAGGCGGTCGAAGGCGAGATGGCGGCCGTGCGGGCGCGCGGCGGCCAGGTGAATATCGAAACACAGGGCAGGTTCGACAGCGAAAGCCATCGCCTCAAGGCCAGCGAAGCCGAGGCCGCCGCGCTCGCCGCGCAGATGAAACAGGCCCGCGACGACTACGAGCGCGCGCGCGAGCTCGCCGCCGCGAAATGGCTCTCCCCGCAGGCCATGGAACGGGCGCATACCGCCTACCAGCAGGCGCAGGAAAACCACCGCCGTGCACTCGCAGCCATCGCGGCGGCACGCGGCAGCGTCGCCGCAGCCCAGGGCAGCCGGCGCGAGGTGCAGGTCATGCAGCACCAGTACAGCGCGCTGGCGCACCAGGCCGACGAAATCCGCGCCGAGATCCGTCGCCGCGACATCGACATCGCCGACCGCGTCATCAGCAGCCCCGGCGACGGCCGCGTGGTCAGGACCTTCGTGCGCAGGGGCGAGCATGTATCGGCCGGACAGCGCATCCTGATGTTCCACGACCCGCAGGCGATCTGGGTCGAGGCCAACGTCAAGGAAACCGACATCGCGCGGCTGAAACCGGGCATGGAGGCCAGCATCCGGGTGGACGCCTACCCCGGCCGCAGCTTCAAGGGCGAAATTTTCCGCATCGGCCAGGCTGCAACCAGCAAGTTCGCGCTGCTCCCCGATCCCAACCCCAGCGGCAACTTCACCAAGATCACGCAGCGCCTGCCGGTGCGCATCCGGATCCTCGACAAGGACCCGCTGCTGCGCCCGGGCATGATGGTGGAGGTGAACATTGCAGCGAGCCGCAACCACTGAGGAGCTGTTCGCCCGCTACGGGCCGGCGTACCGCTGGCTCGCGACGGCAACGGTGATGCTGGGCACGATCTCGGCGGTGCTCACCACCACCAGCGTCAACGTCGCCATCCCCGACATCATGGGCGCATTCGGCATCGGCCAGGACCGCGCGCAATGGCTGTCGACCGGAACGCTGGCCGCAATGACCGTCGGCATGCTGCTCAACGCCTGGCTGATGGGCAACTTCGGCCAGCGCAAGGTATTCGTCGGCTCGCTGCTTGTATTCGTGGTCGCACTGCTGTTGGCCGGCGCGGCCCCCAATGAAGACGTGCTGATTTTCTCGCGCATCGTGCAGGGCGCGGTCGCCGGCATCCTGCAGCCGCTGGCCATGTACACGCTGTTCCGGGTGTTCCCGCCGGAGCGGCGCGGCGCCGCGATGGGTTTCTTCGGCATGAGCGTGATCCTCGGGCCGGCGATCGGGCCCACGCTGGGCGGCGTTCTGATCGACCTGTTCAACTGGCGCTTCATCTTCTTCGTGCCGATGGGCGTCAGCATGATCGCAATCCTGCTCGGCAGCCTGTTCCTGCCGGGCCCCGAGGGTGACGGCAAGCGCGCGCGCTTCGACGCCACCGGCTTCGTGCTGCTCTCGGTCACCGTCGCGGCCCTGCTCACCGGGCTGTCGAACGGCCAGCGCGAAGGCTGGAATTCGGATTTCGTGCTCGCGCTGTTCACGCTGACCGCGGTCTGCGGCGGCGCCTTCCTTGCCTGGTCGCTGCATGCGGACTCGCCGCTGGTCGACCTGCGGGTGTTCAGCAACACCCGCTTCGCCGCGGCCTCCGCGGTCGCGGTGATCTACGGCGCCGGCATATTCGGCTCGACCTACCTGGTGCCGCTGTTCGTGCAGACCGTGCAGCACGCGACACCGCTGGCCGCCGGCCTGCTGCTGATGCCGGCCGGACTGGTGATGGGCCTGCTGATGCCGGTCTGCGGCTACCTCAGCGACCGCATCTCGCCGACGGCGCTGATCGTCTCCGGACTGCTGTTTTTTGCGGTTTCGGCATTCTGGCTCGCCGGCGTCGACACCAACATGCCGTTCTGGACCATTGCCTTCGCCGTCGTGCTGTCGCGCATCGGCATCTCGCTGATCAAGCCGGCACTGAACGTCACCGCGCTGCGCGCGCTGGATCCGGGGATGCTCGGCCAGGGCGCGGGCATGATCAATTTCGTGCGCCAGCTCGGCGGCGCCTTCGGCGTCAACCTGCTGTCGGTGCTGCTCGACCGCCGCACCATGTTCCACAGCGATACCCTGACCGCAACCCAGACGGCGGCCAACACCGCCACCCTCGAACTGCTACGCCACGTGGAATCGCTGCTGGCGCGTGCCGGCATTCCCGAGGAACTGCAGGGCGCGGGCGCGCTGCACTACCTCGGCAGGGTGATCCACGCCCAGGCCTACACCATGGGTTTCCGCGACAGCTTCCTGATCGTCGCCATCGTCTACGTGCTGGCGATCATCCCCGCCTGGATCATGGCGCGCACGCGCGTGCGCACGACAACAATCGCCAGCAAGGGCTGAACAAGTGCCTCCGGCTACTCCGGCCGGATGTCGCTGCCGCGGATCATTTCCTCGAAACGCAGGTATTCCTCCTGCATCAGCCGCATGAAGCCGTCCGGCGTGCCTTCCGGCGTCGACTCCGCGCCCTGATGCAGGAAGCGCTTGCGCAGCTCTGCATCGCGCAGCGCCACCACGATGTCGCCATGCAGCTGCTCGACGATGCGCCGCGGCGTGCCGACCGGCGCCACGACGCCCGACCAGCTGTCGAACTGCGCATCCGGCAGGCCGAGCTCGTGGATCGAGGGCACTTCCGGCAACACGGCGCTGCGCCGGGGCGTCATCACTGCCAGCGGCCGCAAGCGGTCCTTGCGCACTACGGGCAACACCGTCGGCAGCGTCAGCACCGCGTAATGCACCCGCCCCAGCCACATTTCGGCAAAGGTGTTGATCACCTTGCGGTAGGGCACGTGCACCGCGTCTATGCCCAGCGCCCGCGAGAAAATCTCGCCGGCGAGATGCGAAGCCGAACCGATGCCCTGCGAGGCGTAGTTGAGGTCGCCGGGATGAGCTCGGGCATGGCGCACGAAATCCTGCGCGGTGCGCGCGTGCATCCCCGGCGCGATCACCAGCACGTTGGTGATCGAGGCGACATGTGCAACCCCGGCGACATCGGCCAGTGCCCGGTACGGCGGCTCATCGCGCAGCAGCGCGGTGATCAGGCGGGTGACGCCGACCATGCCCAGCGTGTAGCCGTCGGCATTGGCGCGCGACACCAGCGTGTTGCCGATCAGCCCTCCGGCGCCGGCGCGGGTGTCGATCATCACGCGCAGGCGGTAGCGCCGCTCCAGTTGCTCGCCCAGCAGGCGCGCGAAAAACTCGTCCGCCGAACCCGGCGAATCGGCGACGATCAGGCGGATTGCCCTCTGCGGATACTCCGTTTCCGGTAACGGCTGCGCGGGAGCGCCTGCGGCGGCGCCGAGAAACGCCGCGCCCAGCAAGGCACGCAGAGCGTCACGCACTAGCCGCGCAGTTCCTTGTTGAAAAACTCCAGCGTGCGCTGCCATGACAGCTTCGCCGCCGCCTCGTCGTAGCGCGGCGTGGTGTCGTTGTGGAAACCGTGCAGCGTGTTGGGATAGACATGCGCGGTGTAACGCACCTTGTTCGCCTTCAGCGCTTCCTCGTAGGCGGGCCAACCCTTGTTGACGTTCTCGTCGTCGCTGGCGAAATGCAGCAGCAGCGGCGCCCTGGTCTTCGGCACCTCTGCAGCCGGCACCTGGCGGCCGTAGTACGGCACTGCTGCCGCGAGGTCGGGCATGCGCGTGGCGAGCAGATTGCTGATGTAACCGCCGAAACAGAAACCGACGACACCGATTTTTCCGGCCTCCGGCCGCTGCTTGAGAAACTGCGCGCCCTGGTAGAGATCCTCCTCGCGCTTCTTCGCATCCTGGGCCGCGAACAGCGCGCGCCCCTTGTCCTCGTCGCCGGGATAACCGCCGACCGGGCTCAGCGCGTCGGGCCCGAAGGCGACGAAGTTCGCCGTCGCCAGCCGCCGCACCACATCCTCGACATAGGGATTGAGGCCACGGTTCTCGTGGATCACCAGCACCGCCGGCAGCTTGCCCTTGATGTTCGCCGGCGCGGCGTAATAACCGCGGATACGGCCATGGCCCTGCGGCGAATCGTATTCGAGGTACTGGGTGCGGATGCGCGGGTCGTCCTTCGCCACCTGCTGCGCCCAGGCAAAGTTCGGCTTCAGACTTTCCAGCATCGCCGTCGCAGTGAAGGCGCCCACCGCGTACTTCGCAGCACGGTCGAGAAAATCGCGGCGGCTCAGCGCGCCGTGCACGTAACCGTCGAAAAGCTTCATCACTTCCGGCGGAAAATCACTCGCTTTCTTGCGTTCCATCGTCAAGCCTCCTGTCTGGCAGCCATCAGTGCGGAATGCCGGGCGGCACGGCCGCGGTTCCGTTCCGCAGAATACCAGCGCCCCCGCGTCCATACCATGACCGCCGGACCGAATCCGCGCTGCACTGACTTACAATCGGTCTCAAGAGGAGGAACAGCCATGGACCGCGGCATCTGGGCGATCTGGTACGACATCGCGCCCGCAGACATCAACGATTACCTGGACTGGTTTCACCGGGTGCACATTCCGGAAAAACTGTCACGCCCCGGTTACCGCTGGGCCGCGCATTACCGCTGCGGCCACGGCGGCCGCACCGTCGGTTATCTCGCGCTGTTCGGCGGCGACAACACCCAGACCTTCCTCAACCCCAGCCCCGGCCAGCTCGCCAAAAAACAGGGCGCCGAGACAAAACGTTTCATCGGCATGCGTATCAATCCTGCAGCAGCCATACTTGCGGAAGAGGCCCGCGTCGACGGCCCCGAAGCCGCGGGCCGCAGTCATGGCGAAACCACCGCGCCGGTGATCCAGATCGGCCACTACAACGCGCCCTCGCCCGCGGTCGAGGATGATCTCGGCGGCTGGTACGCGCAGGAACGGTTTCCCTTGCTGAAGACACTGCCCGGCTGCGTCGGCGCACGCAAGCTGCTCGCCACCGTCGGCGCTTACAAGCACGCGATACTCCACGAATTCAGTTCACTCGACGCGCGTGAACAGCACTTCGGCCCCCACGAAGCCCAGCGCAACGACCCGCAGACCTGGATGGGCCGCGTTGTCCCCCAGTTGCAGCACGCGCCCTATTCACCGGGCATAGGCACAAGGCTGTGGCCCGCTATGTAAGAGCGCCTGACAGCGCCCGGCATTTCACCCTGACTCCTCACTCGTCACCCCTCACTCCTAACGTAATACTAAGTACCTGATTATATTGATATTTTAAGAATCCAATGGACTACACCACCCTCGGCCGCACCGGCCTCAAAGTCAGCGTCGCCGGCATCGGCTGCGGCGGCAGCAGCAAACTCGGACTGGCCGCGGGCCATGACGAAGCCCATGCCGCGAACGTCGTGCGCCGCGCGCTGGACCTCGGCGTCAACCTGATCGACACCGCCTCCTACTACGGCACCGAGCCCGCCGTCGGCGCCGCGATCCGCGGCCGGCCGCGCGATTCGCTGGTGATCTCGACCAAGCACAAGGCCTCCACGCGCGACGGCGCGATCATTCCCGTCACCGAAATTCTTGCCGGGCTCGACCGCTCGCTACGCACGCTGGGCACCGATCATGTCGACGTCTTCTGCATGCACACCGTGCTGCCCCACGAATACGACCGCGTGATGGCGGAAATCGTCCCGCCGCTGCTGCGCGAAAAGGAAAAGGGCAAGTTCCGCTTCCTCGGCATCACCGAGTTCGCCGGCCGCGACCCGCGCCACGGATCGCTGGTGCGCGGACTCGGCGATGACTGCTGGGACGTGATGATGATCGCCTTCCACATGCTCAACCAGAACGCGCGACAGCTGGTGTTTCCGGGCACGCGGGCGCGCGGCATCGGCACCCTGGTGATGTTCGCGGTGCGCGCGATCTTCAGCACACCGGGCCGGCTGCAGCAGGACATCGCGCAGCTCGTCGCCGAGGGCCGCCTGCCGGCGGCGCTCGCGCAGAAGGACAATCCGCTGGATTTCCTGCTCGGCGCAGGCGGTGCGGAAAACCTGATCGAGGCCGCCTATCGCTATGCGCGCCACGAACCCGGCACCGACGTCGTGCTCTTCGGCACCGGCAATCCCGACCACGTCGAACCCAACATACGCGCCATCCTCAAGCCGCCGCTGCGTGAGGCCGACCGGGCAAAGCTCGCCGAACTCTTCGGGGCACTCGAGGGCGTGGGGCTGGACGAAGTGAATCCGCTACCAAAGCGCTGACAACCGCAAAACCGCCCCAACCGATATCCGCATCGGCATCGCGGTTTATGCCGCCGCAGACGCCTCCAATAAGGCATGCGCGGCACCCTCCATCAGCACATCATCGAATGATGATGAACGGCCCGGAGTTTTATTCGCATCTACAGGCCGCGTTGCGGACAAATGCATTGTCCGCGCCGATGCATGCGTCGTATGCTTTTCATCCGGATTCATCCGTCGTGCAACGCGGCGGATGCCCGGTCGCAGCGGAGCGAACCATGGCAAGGATCGACATACAGGCTGGCGACCAGGTATTTCTCGAGCTGTTCGAGGGCAACGCACATCCGATGTGGATCTTCGACCTCGAGACGCTGCGCTTCCTCGCGGTGAACGAGGCGATGGAACTGAAGTACGGCTACAGCCGCGAGGAACTGCTGGCACTGACCGTGTTCGCGATCCGCCCCGAGGAGGAAATCGAGCGCCTGAAATCACACCTCGGCCGCCAGGGCGAAGGCGTCGACCGCGCCGGACGCTGGCGCCACCGCTGCAAGGACGGACGCATCCTGCACATGGACATCACCGCGCGCAAGATCAGCTTCGAAGGCCGGCGCGCGGAGATCGTGCTCGCGATCGACGTCACCGAGCAGGTCGATACCCTCGCCAGCCTGCGCCAGGCCGAGTCGATGTACCGCGGCGTGGTCGAGCATTCGATGGTCGGGATCTACATCGTCAAGGACATGCGCATCGTCTATGCCAATCCGCGGCTCGCCGAAATCTTCGGTTACGACACGGATGAGCTGACCGGCATGGACATCCTCGAACTCACCGCACCGCGCGAGCGAGAGCTCGCCATTCAAGCCGTGCGCGAGCGCATGTCGAGTGCCCTGCCAGTCGGGCGCCGCGTATTCACCGGTGTACGCAAGGACGGCCGCGAAATCGTCGTCGACATCCACAACACCCGCACCGGAGACAGCAAGGCGCCGGTGATGATGGGTGTAGTGCTCGACATCACCGAAGCCTGGCGCGCCGAGGCACAGGCCGCCATCCACCTCGCGCACCTGCAGCGCATGGTGCAGGAAACGCTGAACGCGATATCGCGGCTGGGGGAAATACGCGACCCCTACACCGCGGGCCATGCCAACCGCGTCGGCGAACTCGCCGCGGCCATCGGCGCCGAACTTGGCGTGAGCAGCGCCGACCTCGACACACTGCGCAAGACCGGCGTCGTGCACGACACCGGCAAGATCGGCGTGCCCGTGGAAATCCTCACCAAGGCGGCGCGGCTGACGCGCGTCGAGTTCGACCTGATCAAGACCCACGTCCAGCTCGGCTACGAAATCCTCGAACACATCGACTTCCAGGCACCCGTCGCCGAAATTGTGCGCCAGCACCACGAGCGCCTCGACGGCAGCGGCTATCCGCGCGGCCTGAAGAACGGCGAGATACTGCCGCTGTCACGCATCGTCAGCGTGGCCGACGTCGTCGAATCGATGAGTTCTGACCGCCCGTACCGCGCCGGGCTCGGCATTGAAGTGGCACTGAAGGAAATCGGCGATAACGCGGGCCGGCTCTACGACCCCGACACCGCGAAAGCCTGCGCCCGGCTGTTCCGCGAGCGCGGCTACCTGATCCACTGAACCCCGGGTTGCCGCGCCGGAGGAGATGGCAGACCGGCAGGAAGTTTTTGGCGGAGATCTAGCGCGAAGTCCTGCGCAGCGGAATGACCTGGGCCTCCGGCTGCAGCGAGAATTTCACCGCGCCGGGCCAGTCGATGCGCTCGATCACGCGATTGTTGTTGGCCGCCCAGAACCGCGCGGTGTCCTCGGTCATCGGCGTGCGCACCAGGCGCCAGCGCGTCTTGCCCGAACGGTCCTTCTCCAGCACGCGCCACTTGTAGAGGGTTTCCATGTCGATTCCCCTGTCAGGCCGGGCGGATCGCACCCGGGCGGCCATCTTAGCCGTACCTTTGGCTTACGGCCAGCCGCACCGGCGATCCCGCGCGCCTACTGCCCGACCACCCGGAACACCGTCACCTTGTGGCTGCCGCCCGCCTTGCGCTCTTCGGCAGTGGCACGGACGATGCCGTAGATCACGCCGCGCTGGCTGTGATCCCAGGCAATGCCCTGGCCGCGGATGTTCATCGGTATGGTTTCGACGTGCTCCAGCACCGAGCCCGCCTTCGGAAGCCGCATCCGGTAAATCTCTGCCGGATCATGACCAGACAGGTAGAGGTCGCCGTCCGGTCCCCAGGAACCGCCCGAATTGCTCATGTCCTCGAACTTGTCGAGCAGCACCTTGGGCAGCACCCACGACGACACGTAGCGGAAATCCGCGGTGAACTTCACCATCTGCGTCGCCACCTTGTAACCGTACGGCGACTTGTTCGGACCGTACGGACGATCGTAGTTGGCGAAAGTCATCCACCAGTGGCCGTTGTAGAAGTCGGCCCAGGTCAAAGAGCCGTAGTTGATGCCGAAGCTGTGGCTGCCGACATGCTGCATGGTTTCGGCATCGAAAATCTCCAGCGAGCTGGTCATCGGCCACTGCGGCCAGTTCGAGTGCGCGGCATAGATCTTGCCGTCCATCACGAAGGCACTGTCGAGGTGGATGATCGGCCCGTCTTTCGGCCCCTGCCACTTGCCGGCGAGCTTGCCGGTCTTCTTGTCGTACTTGGCGATCACCCGGTTGTCGACCGCGTAGAAATAGCGGTCGTCGACACCCACGCCCTGGTTCGCCTCGGGAACAGCAAACTCCCCGATCTGCTCAAGCGTCATCGCGGCAAACGCCGCCGGCGCGCCGCCCAACAGCAGCAGCGCCGTCAATCCCATCGTCATCAGTCTGTTCATGTCCGTATCTCCCGGCTGCGGCGCTGCCGAAGAGGCCGGCCGGAAGTGCCGGCATCACGCAGGCCTGTATGCCAGCGTATGCCGCTGCACGCGCGGGATTTTGATCCAGGTCAACGAGGGAGCACGGAAAGCGCCGCCAGCAGACTGCTGCGGGCTGTCATCAGTTCCGCAGCGGTCCGGCCGCTACCACACCAGCGGCAACAGCAGCCCGAAAGCGCCGATCAGCAGCAGCGCAAGCACGACGATCACCGCACCGGCGGCGCGGGGATGGGCGGCGACCTGGGCATCGAGCCCGGTGTTCATCGCATCTGCGCCCTTGACCATGCGCCGCTCCGAATACCAGGTGCTGCCGCGCGACTCGATGCCCGCCAGCACGCCGGGGAAAAACGCGAGCAGGATGCCGACGACGATGCCCACGACATTGCCGGCGATCAGCAGCCAGCGCGCGCTGTCGGCGAGCCAAAGCCCGAGTACCGGCCGCTGCGATTCGAGGCCCAGCAGTCGCACCGCCGCGCGGGCGTCGTACTGCGTGAGCAGGCCCGACACCGCGATGACACCGGCGGCAATGACAAAGGCCGCGATCAGGTAACGGTAACGCTGCACCAGCGGCCGGGTATCGCGGGCGATTTCCAGCGGCCGCGTCGCGCGGCGCATCGACACCCACTGGTTCATGCTGCCGAACAGGCGCAGTGCCGCCGCGCTGTTGGCGATCAGCAGCAGGCCCACCGCGAGCAGCACGAAACCGCTGATCAGGAAAAACACCACGGCAGATTGCGCGATCCACATGCGGATCGACTGCGCGTCGAACAGGTTCAGCAGGTCCATGCAAGGCTCCCCGGGGTGGCTCCGCCGGACCCGCCCCGGGCATGCGATGCCGGATTCACGGTATCGGTGGAAGGGTCAGCGGCGGATATCAAGCCGCAGAGAATACACCGCTTTCAGCGCGCCTTGCCCAGCCCCGCTTCCTTCGCCGCCTTCGACCACACCACCATCTCGGCACGCATCCGTTTCGCCATCTCGTCCGGCGTGCCGCCGACAGTCTCCAGCGCGGCGTTGAACAGGCGCTGCTGGGCCTGCGGATCAGCCAATGCCTTGTTGTAGGCCGCCGACAGCCGTTCCACAACGTCCGCCGGCGTGCCCATGGGCAACACGGCGCCGAACCACTGCGACATGTTCATGAAACCGAAACCCAGCTCCGCGAGCGTCGGCACGTCGGGCAGCGCTTTCGAGCGCGTGCCCGAGGTCACCGCGATCAGCTTGATGCGACCGGTCTTCACATGCGGCATCAGCGGCGCCGATCCGAGCACCGCCACCGGCACATGACCGCTGACCAGGTCGACCACCGCCTGCCCGCCGCCCTTGTACGGCACGCCGATCATCTTGACGCCGACGCCCCGGAAGAACACCCCCGCCGCCACCGCCTGTGTTCCCGTGGCCGAGGACAGCCCGTACGAAATCTCGCCGGGGCGCGCCTTCGCCGCCTTCAGCAGATCGGCCACCGACTTCCAGCCAGGGGCCGGGTGCACCGCGATAACGATCGGCTGGTTGGTCAGTATCGTCACCGGCTGCAGGTCCTTTTCGGAGCGGTATGACAGCGAGGGATTCAGCACCGGCTGGTAATAGGACGAGTCGGAGTTGACGACGATGGTGTAGCCGTCCTTGGGCGCGCGGATCAGCGCCTCGATGGCGATGCTGCCGGCACCGCCGGGCCGGTTCTCGACGATCACCTGCTGGCCGAGCTCCCGCGCCAGCACCTCGGCGGTCACCCGCGCCGAGACATCGGAAGTGCCTCCCGGCGCAAAGCCCACCATCACCCGTATCGGCCGCGTCGGCCACTGCTGCGCCCAGGCCGACGCGCAAATCACCAGCATCAGGATGCCGCCCATCAGTTTCTGCATGATCCTTCTCCTCGGATGAAAGCCACGTTTTGAAGGCTGCTGCCGCGCATATTTTTCCAGCTGCGCTTCCGGCTGCTGCCGCCCCTTTGCCTCTTTTCCAGCCAGCCCGCCCGATGCCGGCCCCAAACTCAAGCCATCCCGATCGGCTCCGGCAGCGGATCGAGAATCTTCCCCGGCCGCGCGCGCATCAGGTCTTCCATTTCCTTCCTGACTTTCGCGTAGCCCGGATCGTCAAACAGGTTGTTCATTTCCTTCGGATCGTTTTCGAGGTCGTACATCTCGCCCGCACCAGAAGCCAGCTCGAAGGTGCACTTCCAGCGCCTGGTGCGCACCGTGCGCAGCTGCAGGCCGACGCCGCAGCGCGAGGGATGCACATGCCACTCGCTCCAGGCCGCCTCGCGCGGCGCATCCTTGCCCTCGAGCAGCGGCTTCAGGCTGCGTCCCTGCAGTTCATGCGGCGCCTGCACGCCCGCCGCGTCGTAGAAAGTCGCCGCGAGGTCCAGCGTCGACACCGGTTCCTTGACCACGCGGCCGGCGGCGACACCGGGGCCGCGCGCGACCATGGTCACCCGCATCAGGTCCTCGTACGGCGTCGGCCCCTTCAAATAGAGTCCGTGGTTTCCGAGCATGTCGCCGTGGTCGGTGGTGTAGATGATCAGCGTGTTGTCGGCCATGCCGAGGTCCTGCACCTTGTCGAGGATGCGGCCGACGTTGTGGTCGATCAGCGAAATCATGCCGTAGTAGTTGGAGGTCATTTCCGCGAGCTGCGCATCGGTCTGCACCGGCGTGCGCGAGCCCTCGGCGCGGAACTTGCGCATCTCCGGATCGGCGAGCTGCGGCGTGCCCTCGAGCTGCGCCTTGTGCCACCACGGCCGGCGCTCGAAATCCATGGTGCGGTGCTCGGGCAGCTTGACGCTCTTCGGGTCGTATAGCCCGCTCCACGGTTCCGGACAGTCGAAAGGATGGTGAGGATCGGGGAAAGACACCCACATCGCCAGCGGCTGGCTCTGATCGTGGTGAGTCAGCAGGTCGATGGTGCGATCAGCCGTCCAGGTGCTGCTGTGCCAGGCCACCGGCAGCGCCGAGCTCCAGGTCTGCGCGGCACCGGTTTCGGGGCGCGTCGACTGCGCCCACAGCTTGTAGCCTTCTTCATCCTTGCCGCGCGCGATGAACCAGCGCTCGTAATGGCCCATCGGCGGGCGGTCCATCGGCCGCGTGCGGTGGGTGTGCCCGAGCACGCACAGCTCGACATGCTGGAAACCCATGTAGGGGCCGACCCAGTCGGGCCCGTATTTCGCCTGGCTCTTGTTGCACTCCGGCGTGCCGGTCGGCGCGAAGGTCGCCTTGGTCGCGAAATGCGCCTTGCCGATGAACGCCGTCCTGTAACCGTTCTTCGCCAGCGTGCCGGCGAAACCCTTTTCACCCACCTTGGGATCGAGATCGACGCCGTTGTCCCACACGCCGTGGGTCAGCGGCAGCAGGCCCGTCAGCATCGACGCGCGCGAAGGCTGGCACACCAGATTGGGCGTCATGCAGGCATTGAAGCGCGTGCCGTCGCGTGCCAGCCAGTCGAGGTGCGGCGTTTTCAGGTCGGGATTCTCGAAGCCGTTGCAGTCGGCGCGCTGCTGGTCGGAAGTGATCAGGATGATGTTGGGCTTGCGAGTGCTCATGAAAGTCCTCTCGTGTCCTTTTTAAACTGGAGCCGGTTGAACGCTGAACAGCCTGCGATAGGCTTCAGAACAAATGCTTGGCGCTTGCGCTGCCCTGGCAAGGCGGCGCCTCCTCCGCTGACTTTCCCGCTGTGATTTTGTTTTCGGGTAGCAAGGCCAGTCTAGCGGCATACGCGCCGCTGCGGCAAGGCGCAGTGCCCACCAAGTGGTCGCATCATCGAGAGAGGTGAATCAGGCACAAACGCCGGGCCGCATCGCGCCGCCATGTGATCCCTGGCAGCGCCAATCGTGGGCGCGAAAAGTGACAAACAGATTGCCGGGGCATCACAAAGCGTCAGGACCTTTAAGCACCGTGCAGTCACAAGCCCGCGCTGGAATTCAGATGCGCCCGCGTTTATTCTCGGGACATCCCGCAACAAGAGGCGCGGCGCCCCGTGCGCGACCCGCCCCCGGAGGACAAACGCCTGCACGCTTCGCACCGCTTGTGCGGCATCGCTGCGGCGATTATTCATAAGTATTTGATTTTATTGATATTTTTAATATTCCGTCGCCAGCACACACCAGCTACCACTGCCGATGTACCGCCTCCGCGACAACGAGTTCCTGATGCGCCACCGTCCGGCGCTCTTCGGCCTGCTGTGGGGCGTGCTCGGCATCGCGCTGCTGATGTCGACGCTGCAGAGCCACAGCATCCCCGGCCGCGACGATCTGCACCAGGTCTCGGGCATCATCGACAGCCTGCGCATCGACTCACGCTACGTGGGCCGCGGCCCCAGCATCTACACCCTGTATATCCGGCTGCGCGGGGCCAACACCGAGTATGTGATCGACAGCAGCCGCATGAACGGTCCCGGCCCATACTATCGCGCGAGCCGCGCATTGCGCCGCGGCAGTTCCGTCACGCTGTGGTACGAAACGCATCCCGACTTCGGCAACCGTCTGTGGCAGATCGAGCAGCAGGGCCGCCGCCTGATCGATTACCGAGAAACCTTCGACCTCGAAACCGGCCAGCAGATGAACAACTGGCTGGGACTGCTCGGCTACCTCCTCGGCTCCTGCGCCGTCGTGCCGCTGCTGCTGATGTGGCACAAACGGCTGCGGGCCGGCGAAGCGAAGGACAAGGACGGTGCAGGAACATAAAACACTTAACAAACTGCACCTTACCCTCTCCCCGCTTGCGGGGAGAGGGTAGGGTGAGGGGGATACGAACAACTCGTCTTGTTGACCAGCCCGGATTTTCAATTATGTTGATGATCACCACACACACCGTCATTCGGGGCGCGCTATGCGCGTCCGGAATGACGACTGACCGATCTCGCTTAAAGTAGACCCATGACCGACACCCACAACACCCTCGACATCAACGCCACCTTCCGCGGTGGCGGCCGTTCAATCGAATGGCTCGACGAAATCAACAAGGCTTCGATCGTCATGCTGGCCGAGATCGGCATCGTGCCCAAGGACGTCGCCGCGCGCATCGCCAAAGGTATCGCCCAGCTGATCGAGAACGAGAAAACCGGCGCCAACAACACCATGCCCCGCGTGTCCGCGGACTACCTCGACTACGAACCGCGGCTGATCGCGCTGGCGGGGCCCGAGGCTTCGCGGCTGCACACCGGCCGCAGCCGGCAGGACCTGGCCTCGACCATCGCGCGCATGAACCTGCGCGACGGCATCCTCAAGACCACGGAAGCGCTGATCGCCGCGCGCGAAAAACTGCTCAAACGCGCCGAAGAACACATCGAAACCATCATCCCCGCCTACACCCACGGCGTGCAGGCGCAGCCCACCACCTTCGCGCATTACCTGCTCGCCTTCGAATCCGCACTCGCGCGCGCGACCGAACGCCTGCAGCAGGCCTATGTGCGGGTCAACAAATGTCCGCTGGGTGCCGCGGCACTGGCCACCTCCAGCTTCCCGCTCGACCGCAATCGCCTGGCTGAACTGTTGGGTTTCGACGGCCTGGTCGAAAACGCCTACGACGCCAACCACCTCGCGCCCATCGACAGCGCGCTCGACGTCGCCAGCGCCTGGGCGATTGCCGCCGTCGAAATGGGCATGTTCGCGCAAGATCTGCACGCCCAGTACGCCGAACCGGTGCCCTGGTTCATGCTGGGCGCCGGCGAACTCACCGGCACCAGCAGCATCATGCCGCAGAAGCGCAACCCCGCCGCCCTCGAACAACTGCGCGCGCAGTCAAGCATCCTGCTCTCCGAAATGCAGACCATGACCTGGGTGTCGCACAACAACCGCACCGGCATGTTCGACTACCGCATGTACGATCCGGTGCCCTATGCCCGCGCGCTGACGGTCTTCAGGCTCTTCGGCAGCGTGGTCGATGCGGTGGTGGTCAACAAGGCTCGCGCGCTGGAGGAAGTCCACGCCGACTACTCCACCACCACCGAGATCGCCGATGCCCTGCTGCAGAAAGCGGAAGTGCCCTTCCGCATCGGGCATCACTTCGCGTCAAAGCTGACGGATTACGGGCGCGGGAAGGGCTTGAAGCTGCAGGAGATACCATTTACCGAGGTGCAGCGGATTTACGAAGAACAGGCCAAGGCCAAGTTGCCGCTGACGGAGCAGGAATTCCGCGAGGTGATCAGTGCGGAAGATATGGTGTTTGGAAGAAAAGGCATTGGCGGACCACAGATACCAGAGACGAAGAGATCGTTGATTGTCGCAAGGAAATATGTGGGCTCCAATTCCATTTCGTTAACAAATCGTAATGATGCCATCAAAAAAACAACGGCCGAGCTCTCCGGAAAATTTTCCGATTTTTTGTAGCGCATACATTTGATTCTGGAAGATCACGTCGCAATTCCCTCCGAAGGAAAAATTCGGCGTTGACACGACAACATGAGGTGTTGTATTTCTTCAATCCGGAGGGGCGCAAGTCGCGCCCCTTTTCTTTTCACACAACAAATCGAACACTGGGAACATACAATGCTGCACATGAGCTTGACAAAAAAAATCATGATTGGCTGCGTCTTGGCACTCTCGATTGCCGCGACGCATGCTCAGGCAAATTCCATTGTGCACATGCGGGGGCACAGCACATGTTATGCAGACCGGGACGATGCAGTCCGATACGCGCCCAAGCCCGGCCATGACTTCCTCAAGAGGTCCCTCAACTGCAAGGGAGGCGTAACCATCCTGCGGACGGGCGCAGATAACTGCAGGCGATGCGGCAGCTCCACAAAGTGGCAATGTCAGGGTTACGCACACGCCATGTGTAAACCCAATTAAAACGGCCTCTCCCGCAAGCCCCAAAAAGCCCTATTGACCCTTGCGCTTGCTGACCGGAAGGTCATTCGCCTCCAACATGTCACGGAGCAGGTCGAGGTAGCGCGCCGCATCATCGTGGGCGCCTGTGCGCAGGGAGATACGCGCCATCTCCAGCGCCACGCGCTGATGCACGGCGGGCTCGGCGCGCGCAGCCAGACATCCGCCGAGCAATTCAAGCGCGCGCGGGGGCTCGGGCAGATTGGCCGCACGGCGTAGCACATCGTCGCAGGGCTGCCCGGCGGCGGCTTCGGCGGCGGCCAGCAGTAAAAGAAATAGCAGTGGTTTCATGAATTAAATGCCCCGTATCAAGTAACTTCAATCACCCTCGACAATCGAGCGGATTCGCCAGCCACCGGAGCCTCGCATCACCTCCATGCGCAGATCCAGCGGAGAACGCAGCGCGGCACTGTCGATGTAGCCCACTTCACCGTCAAACAGGCGCACACGACGGAAGCGGTCGTTGCCTTCGCCGAATTGATCGAATAGCCGCACTATATCCAGATCGAGCATGCGCAAGCGGCGCGCCCGGGGATCCGGCTGCTCGAGCAAGGGTGTACGGGGGCGTATCACCACCAGGACGCTGTAGGGGTCGCGGGCACTGAGGTCGATGCAACCGGGATAAGGCACGCAGAACGTGTCCGCGCCCATGCGCACACTGCCCAGTTGCAGCATGCGTCCAAGGTCGCGCCAGTATCCGGCGGCGGTGACCGGATTGCGCAGCCGCTCGCGCAGGTCAGCGTGCCCGCCACTGCCGCCGAAGCTGAGCATGACATCAGGCAGCGTCATACCGATCAGCGCTTCCACGTCGCGCTCACGCACAATTCGGCGCAGAGCGGCGCTGAAGGAAGCGAAGTCCGCATCGCTCGCAGTATCGTCGCGCGGGAGGATTTTCGGGCGCGGCAACCTGGCAAGCAAGGAAGCGCGCACTGCCGCCAGTTCATCCACGAGCAGCATCGCCACACCGTCTGCGTCGAGACCCGGCACCCGTTTGACGAGGGCCAGGAGTGCCTCTTTATCGGCATCGTTCTTGATGTCGAGCCGCAGGCTGTCGAGACGCCATTCAAGCAGGCTCGGATCGAGCTCGTACTCGGCAAAAACCGGGCAGGAACGTCCTGCCGAGCCGTCCACTGACAACACGCGTTCCCCGAACAGTGCCCGCAGCGTCGGCCCGTCGCGCGTGGCGTTCGGGGGCTGCGCACGCGGGGCGACGAGGGCTTGCAACACTGCCGCAGTGGACAGGTTCAGCACCATGCGTATGCGACCGTTGGGTTCGGTCCACGCATCGACAAGACCATCGCACTCCGAACTCAGGCCATGCACGCGCCCATCGATCAGGGCCACACGGCTTGACTCATGACGCTCGCGACCAACCAGCAGCTCGGTGAACACACCGCTGCCACCACCATGCACCCTCAACACATACAGGACCTCGCCGTCATCTCCTGAGATGCGCTGATAACCAACCGACCCTGTCGGCGTACCTGCGGCATCGCGCGGCCGGTCGTAGCTGTTGAAACCGAGGTTGTCGTAAGGCGCGGCTGCTGTGCTGCGTGAACCGCAATCGCTCAAGGGCAAGGGGGCCGCCAGAAAACCATCCCGAACGGACTGGCGCCTGTCGATATCGAGACAGACCGGATGAGGGGCAAAGTCGGCCGCCCACAGGGAAGACGCCAGCGCAATTCCGGCAAGCGCAAGCAGGCTAAGGTACCGCTTCATGGCACATCCTCATTGGTGAAGTCAGCAATGCAGCGCCGGACCTGGCCCGGATTGAAATCGAAACAGTCATTGAACACAGGAAATGCGCGTCAATGTCACTGACGCCATGGCGCGGAAGAAATGCGCCCCAAGACACTCAACCGCCTTCCACTCCATGGCACCGCAGACTGTCGGCGTCATGCGAAATCATATACGTCGCAAGGACCCCGCCGTCCATGGATGTGTGGTAACCAACTGTAAACCGTATTGACATACCGGCAAGCGCATTGGTATGACTGTGCGCATGAAAATATCAAGCATAAAATATCCAAGTCAATTTCTTGTCGTTGGCCTGATGGCACTGGCGACCAGCGCCTTGGCCAAGCCGACTTTTGGCCCCGGCGAAATTCTGTTGAAGTGCACATACAGATGGTTACCCAATCCTTCTACACGTGAACGAACAACAACCATACTTTTAAATACGAAAAGTCGATCCGTGTATTGGCATGGCACTGGATATCACACTCACAAAGGCCGATCTTCCCAAAATAACGCATTGATCACTTACGTCAAAGAATGGAACGAATCAGAGGTGATTTTTCAGAAGCAAGCCACGCCAAAACTGAGTTCCGGATGGATCGAGGAAACACGGATTGACCGCAAAACCGGAAAATTCACTGCCTGGGACAACATGGTCGAAGGAAAGCGGAGGGAAACTTATGACGGTCAGTGCTCTCGCCTGGAAGAGGGCGAGATGCTTTTCTGAAAACGTTTACCCGTTGATTCAAGCCGAAAATTCATAAAAGATCGCCATGAAACTGGTCATACTGATTCTGGTCACCGTGTTTTTTTCCAAAGCTGCTTTCGCGCAGGACGAAGTAGTGCTCGATTGCATGTTAAGAATGCCAAGTACTGACAGGCACAAGCTTCAGCGGGAAACGATTATCGTTGACAGGGAGAAAAGAACAGTTCGTCTCAAAGGCGCGCTGTACACCCTTGATGGCACCTTTTACGACGGGTATATCCGGAAAATTGCTTATTGGGGTTCTGATGCCATTGGATGGACGATATACAAGCCAAACAGCATGGAAGTGGTCACCGGCTGGCGCATATATCGAATGGATGGAACCGTCACCGGCGATAATGCTCACTGCAAGCGCGTGCCTGTGAACAAAAAACTATTCTGATCAGCTCTTGCTGACTGATAACGTCAACGGGGTTGGCTCTTGCAATCCGGCACTTGGAAATGATCTGCTTGCGTTATATGGGAACGGGGTGAACTGACACTGCTTGCCCCGGGTCAGTTGCCCGGTTGTTCTTCCGGATCTACCCGCGAACCAGCCTCGCCAGTTCACCCCCTCCACCAGCTTAAATAAATAAGTGGGGTCAGACACCATTGATTACTCGCCCCTCCATCCCGCTGGCTAATGCTGTTTCCCGTCGAATGGCCACATGAACCTCAACCACGACTTCCGCCTCCGCGTCGTGCAGCACGCCGCCGATGCCGCATGGACGCCCTCCCCCTTGCCCGGCGTGGACCGGCGCATGCTCGACCGGGTCGGTGATGAGATCGCACGCGCCACCAGCATCGTGCGTTACGCCGCAGGTTCACGCTTTGATGAACATGTGCATCACGGCGGCGAGGAGATCCTCGTACTCGACGGCGTGTTCTCGGATGAACACGGCGATTATCCGGCGGGCACTTATCTGCGCAACCCGCCGGGCACGCGCCACGCGCCGTTCTCGCGCGAAGGCTGCACGCTGTTCGTCAAACTCTGGCAGTTCGCGGCCAGTGATCTGACGCCGGTGCGCATCGCGACTTCAACGGCCGCGTGGCGGCCCGGGCTGGTCCCGGGTCTCACCGTGCTGCCGCTGCATGAACACAACGGCGTCAGCACGGCGCTGGTGCGCTGGGCGCCGCAGACGCAATTCAGCATGCACACCCATCCCGGCGGTGAGGAGATCCTCGTGCTCGAAGGCGTGTTCCGCGATGAAGACGGCGAATATCCCGCCGGCAGCTGGCTGCGCAATCCGCGCTGGAGCCGCCACACGCCGTACACCGGGCCCGAAGGCGCGCTGATCTATGTCAAGGTCGGCGCCATCGATGCGCCGTACATTCCGCTGCCGGGCTAAGATCCCGCAGCGGCACAGAACAGTAAAGGACTGGCCATGACCGAATCCTCCCGCCCCAGGCTGATCCCGTCCGCGGTTGCCATCGGCATCGGCCTGCTGATCTGGTTCGTCATTCCGGCCCCGGCCCAGGTCAAGCCGGAGGCCTGGCATCTGCTGGCGCTGTTTGTCGCGACCATCGCCGCCATCATCGGCAAGGCGATGCCGATCGGGGCGCTGTCGATGATCGCCATAGCGCTGGTGGCGATCACCCAGGTCACCAACCCGGGCAGGCCGGCCGCGGCCATCGCCGACGCGCTGAGCGGCTTTGCCAACCCGCTGATCTGGCTGATCGCCGTGGCGATCATGATCTCGGTGGCGCTGACCAAGACCGGGCTGGGCACCCGCATCGGCTTTTATTTCATTTCGCTGTTCGGCAAGAGTTCGCTGGGCGTGGGCTACAGCCTGGTGTTCTCCGAGCTGGTGATCGCGCCGGTCACGCCGAGCAACACCGCGCGCGGCGGCGCCATCATCCACCCGATCATGCGCTCGATCGCGGATGCCTTCGGCTCCAGTCCGGACCTGGGCACCTCCAAAAAAATCGGCCGCTACCTCGCGCTGGTCAACTACAACACCAACCCGATCACCTCGGCGATGTTCATCACCGCGACCGCGCCCAACCCGCTGATCGTCGACCTGGTCGCCAAGGCCACTAACCTCGAGATCAAAATCACCTGGGCGCAATGGGCGATGGCGGCGCTGCTGCCCGGGCTTGCGATGCTGCTGGTGATGCCGCTGGTGGTCTTCCTGATCTACCCGCCGGAAATCCGCAAGACGCCCAACGCCCGCGACCTGGCGCAGTCGGAGCTGGCGAAGATGGGCCCGATGAGGCCCGCGGAGAAGCTGACGCTGGGAGTGCTCGGCCTGATGCTGCTGATGTGGGCGGGCGTGCCGGCGATGCTCTTCGGGCCCGCCTTCAACCTCGACGCCACGACCACGGCCTGGATAGGGCTGTCGCTGCTGCTGCTCAGCGGCGTGCTGGAGTGGGAGGATGTGCTGAAGGCGAAGAGCGCCTGGGATACGCTGATCTGGTTCGCCGCGCTGGTGATGATGGCGACCTTTCTCGGCAAGCTCGGGCTGATCGCCTGGTTCTCGCTGACGATCAAGGAGGCGATCGGCGGCCTCGGTCTGGGCTGGATCGGCGCCTGCACCATCCTGGTCGCGGTGTATTTCTACGCGCATTACTTTTTTGCGAGCACCACGGCGCACATCACCGCGATGTTCGCGGCCTTCTTCACCGCCGGCGTGGCGCTGGGCGCGCCGCCGATGCTGTTTGCGCTGATCCTCGCCTTCTCGTCGTCGCTGATGATGTCGCTGACGCACTACGCGACCGGCACCTCGCCGATCATTTTCGGTTCGGGTTACACCACTTTGAACGAATGGTGGATCGCCGGCTTCGTGCTGAGCCTGGTCAACCTCGCGCTGCTGGTGGTGGTGGGCAGCCTGTGGTGGGGATTGCTGGGGTATTACTGAGCGGCAAGATGCATTGCTGCAAGGGCGAGCATCCTGGTGTCGAGGCCGCAGGCAGAGGAAGAATTCGCGTGAGATTGGTGAGCATAAAAAAGTTGTTTAAAAACAAATACTTACAAACATTCATATAGCGGCCGCAGCGTAACCGCATGCCGACCGTCAATGATTACTCCGTGCTGATCCATCCCGGCCTCAACGGCTCGGGGCCGGATCACTGGCATACCCACTGGGAGCGCGCCTTTCCGGATTTCGTGCGCGTGCAGCAGGCGGACTGGGATCATCCGGTCTATGACGTATGGGCCGCAACGCTCAGCGATTATGTGATGCGTGCGCCGAAACCGGTGGTGCTGGTGCCGCACAGCGCCGGCACGACGCTGGTGGTGAAGTGGAGCTTCGAGCAGCCCGAACTCGCTAAAAAAATCGCGGGGGTGTTTTTTGTGGCGCCGAGCGATCGCGACCGGCCGCTGCCGCCGGGCACGGTCAGTCCGCTGCAGGGCTTCGGCGGCATGATCCTCAAGCGCCTGCCCTACCCCTCGGCGGTGGTTGCCAGCCGCGATGACGACCGTGTCAGCTTCGAGCGCGCGCAGCAGTTCGCGCAGGCCTGGGGCTCGATGTTTTTCGACGCCGGCATGAACGGCCATCTCGGTTCTGCGTCGATGCTCGGCGTGTGGCCGCAGGGGCTGGTGTACTTCGGGCAGTTCCTCGCGACGCTGCGGTAAGGGCGCGCAGCGGGATTACGCACTTACTTCGCCCGGGATTGGCCCCAAGTTTGCCCTGATCCTCCAACCATGCGGGGCGCGTACAGCCCGAAAATCAAAGAGGCGGGGGGTGCACCACCCCCACTTACGCCGCCAGCACCAGATGCCCCACCTTGGCCTTGGCCGGCCGAACGCTGATTTCGATGTCGTAACCCAGCCGCGTCAGGCAATCCATCAGCTTGCGCTCCGACACGTTGCTGAGATCGCCGCGCAGGATGCCCGACACTTTGGGCTGTGTGAGTCCCATGCGCCTGGCGGCTTGCTGTTGCGTAAGCCCGAGTTCGCGTATGGCCTTGCGGATCTCGATGACGAGCCCGGTCTTGATCTTGAGTTCCCCGGCATCGGGCAGCCCGAGATCGGCATACACGTTACCGGAACCGCGCCGGACTTCGACGCCTTCAATTTGCCGTTTTTTCATTTCGCAACTCCCGCGCCAGTGCTTCCGCCACTTTAAGCCTTGCGCTGATGATATCCATGTCTTCCTTCGGTGTAGCGATGCCGCGCTTGCTCTTTTTCTGGAAGCAGTGAAGCACGAACACGGCTTCCTCGAACTTCACGGTGTAGACCGCGCGATACGTGCCCGCACTGTCGTCTTCGACTACCTCCAGCACACCTGCACCACCGAAAACTTTCAGCACCTTGGCCGCATCGTGCCGGTCGCCGGCCTGCGCCAGGGACAAGGCAAATCCGAAGAAACGCCGGATCCCGGTCGGTAACGCCATGAGATCTTTATGGCTGCTGCCTATCCAGTGCAGTGGTTTCTCGGTGCCCGGTTTTCGTGGATTATACATGAACAGGTATATTCGCTCGGCAGTCGCACCCGGGGGTTATTTATAAGTCATTGTTTTTAAATGCATCCTTAATACACCCAATCGTTCGCTGTGGCCGCCCGCCAGGCGGGTCGTCTCATCAACCATCAACGATTGAGGTCACGCGCCGTTAACCAGCGCATCACGGAGCATGTGGCACCGCGTACCGCGCACCTTCGCCCGGGGGGCCGGGTTTTTACTGCCCCGGCATCGTCGCAAACGCGCTGTCGGGTGACTTGCCGGCAATGGTCGTGCGGTGCAGCTTGCGTTTGTATTTCTTGTTGTCGAACGGCGTCGCGCGGTGCAGCGTGCAGCGGTTGTCCCAGAGCACGGCATCGCCGTCCCGCCAGTGGTGGCTGTAGACGTACTGCGCTTGAGTGCAGTACGCGGTCAACTCTTCGATCAGCCTGGCGCCTTCCTCCGGCGGCATGCCGACAATCTCCTGCGCGTGGGCGCCGACGTAGAGCGCCTTGCGGCCGTTGACCGGATTGGCGCGGACCAGCGGATGGGTGACGACATGGCGCTTTTTGTCTTCTTCCTTGTAACCCTTGTCGTTGTCGGCATCCCGCAGCGTCATGCGGTGCAGTGCCGTCATGCCCTCCAGCGCAGCCTTGCGTTCCGCGGGCAGGTCCGCATATGCCGCCCTGGCGCTGGCGAAATCGGTATTGCCGCCGACCGGCGGCACGATGCGCGCCGCGAGCATCGAGGCCAGCGCCGCCACCGGCTTGAAGGAGCTGTCGCTGTGCCAGTCCTCGTTGCGCGCGCGGTGCTGCATCGCCGGATGCTCCGGCGGCAGGAAATTGCCGTCCTTGCCGAGATTGGTCATGACCGAGATGTGCCCGGGATTCCAGTCGTTGCCGGGGTGCGCGATCATGGTTTCGAGTTCGCCGAAGTGGCGGCAGAAAGCGATCTGCGATTCGTCGTCGAAATGCTGGTCGCGGAAGACGAGGATCTGGTGCTCGTTGAATGCGTCCCAGATCACCCGGAAATCCTCGCGCGACAGGGGCCCCTTCAGATCGATGCCGGTCACCTCGGCCACGAACAGCGGGTGCAGGCGCTTGACGGTGATGCGTGACGCGATGGAATCCATGGTTTCTCCAGTAACGAAATAGCAAGGCCGGGCTGCCGGCGGACCCGCGTCTGTGTGCCACCTGCGAGTGCCTGCGCTGACCATTGTTACACAGCCCGGATTCCCGGGCCTGCGAGTGAACAGCGGCCGTGTAAATGTAAAGTAAGATCAAACCATGCCTGAAAAACGTATCCGGGAAAATCATGAGCACCGTTGATCTCACGGCCTCCGGCCTTGCCGCGCCGATCCGCATCGGCGAGATCAGCACCTTTGTGCTGGAAGCACCGATCGCCAAGCCAGTCAGGAATTCCTGGCGCACGCTGACTTCGCGCAGTGCCCTGCTGATCCGGGTCACCGATGATGAGGGCGCCGAGGGCTGGGGCGAGGTGTGGTGCAACTACCCGCCCCGCGGCGCGCAGCATCGCGCCGATCTCGTCAACCTGGTTGCGGCGCCGATCATCGCCGGCCGCGAGTTTGCGGGCCCGGAGGCGGTGTTCCGCGCGCTGGAACAGGCGCTGCGCATTCCCTCGATCACCAGCGGCGAGCATGGCCCCTTTGCGCAGATCACCGCCGGCATCGACAACGCGCTGTGGGATTTGGTGGCGAAGCGCATGGGCAAACCGCTGTGGCAGTACTTCGGCGGGGTCTCGCGGGTCAAGGTCTATGCCAGCGGCCTTAGTCCCGACGAGCCCGGCCCGCTGGCCGCGCGGGCACTGCAAAACGGATTCCGCGCCGTAAAGCTCAAGGTCGGCGCGGACCCGGCAACGGACCTGAAGAATTCCGCGGAACTCAGGACCCTGCTCGGCGCATCCGGCCGGCTGATGTACGACGCCAACCAGCGCTGGACGCTCGAACAGGCGCAGCAGGCCATCGCGACATTCGCGGAATTCGAACCGCTGTGGATGGAGGAGCCGCTCGCCGCCGATGAGCCGGTCGCCGCATGGCAGGCGCTGGCCGGCCGCAGCGCCCTGCCTCTGGCGGCCGGCGAGAATGTCCGCGAACGCGCAGCGTTTGACACCTTGGTCGACAGCGGCGCGCTGCGTTTCCTGCAGCCCGACATGGGCAAGTGGGGCGGCATCACCGAATGCCTGCCGCTGGGGCGGCGCGCCATCGCGGCGGGCCTGCAGTTCTGTCCGCACTGGCTGGGCAGCTCGGTCGGGCTGATGGCCTCGCTGAATCTGCTCGGCGCAGCCGGTGGCAAGGGCTGGGGCGAGTGGGATGCCAATCCGAATCCCCTGCGCGAACGACTGATGCGCGCGGACATCACGGTGACCGAAGGTGTCGTCACGCTGAGCGATGCGCCGGGCATCGGCTTTGCGCCCGACATGAGAGTGCTGAAGGAATTCGCCGCGCGATGACAGCCCGGGCCTTGCCCGTTTCTCCGGGCACTTCGTCCTGGCCTGGACGTCGCCGCTCACCCCGCTGCCGAGCTGAGCAGCTTACTCCGGCTTGATGCCCGATGCCCGGATCAATTCCTGCCTGCGCGCGGAGTCGAGCTGCCGCAACGCGGCCAGGGCGGGTGATTGTGCCTCGAGTTCGCCGCTGATGCCCTGCGCGGTCGAAGATATTTCCCAGCCTGTCAGGCTGCGGGAGAGCGTGGCGACGCAGTAAGTCGTTTGCGTGTCGAGTGTCGTCAGCTCCATGTTGACCCACTGGTACTCGGTGGCGTGATCACTGATGTGACAGGAGGCGCCACGGGCCTCCCGGATGGGCTTGCCGGTCGCACTGGCCACGATGAACACGAGAGTCGTGACATTCGCCGGCAAGGCCTCGAGAAAAACGAAAATCCTTTCATCGTCCCATTGGCTCGCACCGGTTCGCGAGTCGCCGGTATGGACGACGCTGCCGTTGCTGCTGCGCGGGTTGCCCGGATGGATTGTTTCGACGATCTGCTGCTCCTGATCGAACAGGACGCACAGGGCATCCAGATTCTCCGGATGCACATTCACGGCGCCTTCAGACGGGTCCCAGTGCAGGCCCATGACAACTTCCTTGAGTTCGGGCTCCTCATCCTCATGCAGCGGAGCACCTGCAATTCCGGAATTGCCGATTGGCATGTCTTCCCCTCCTGTGGTGTCAATCTGCCCGCCGGCGAAGGGCAGGTTTTATTGTGATGCGACCATCGGATTTCCGAAAAGTTTTCCAGCGCGGTCAAAACGGATCCGGATTCAGTCCGGGCTGGCAGTGTGAACCGACCCTGTTCGCCCCCGGGTCTATCCGCGAACCAGGCTTGACAGCTCCGCGCCCTCCACCAGTTTCACGCCCTTCTGCTTCGCGAAGGCCCGCGCCTGTTCCGTCAGCTCCCCCGCCACCGCATACTGGCATTCCCTCGCTTCACGCTGCTCGCCGGCCACCGCGAGCTCCCTCAGCGGCTCGATGCCCGTACGCCCAGCCTTCCAGCGCCGCGCGCTCACCAGCGTCAGGTAACCCAGCTTCTCCAGCTCGAAATCCGCCACACCTTCGACCCGCTTCACGGTGTAGCCCTCCGCCTTGTATCCCCGCTCCAGCGCCTGTGCAAAATCCTCCCAGGCCATGTTGCGGATCTTCTCCAGCGCTTTCTCCACCCGCGCACCCTTGGGCCCGAAGGCCTGTTTCCAGGCAACCATCAGCGTGATCACGATGAAGGGCAGGGTGGCAAACAGCGCGTAGCCCCAGGCCATGAAATTCTGCACCACCGCGAAGGTGGCGAGCGCAACCAGCGCACTCACCCACCAGCTCTGGCGCTGCAGGATCGCGAACAATGAGTTTTCGGGCAGCTTCATAAAGAACCCCATGATGCCTGAATCGGTACGGCCGCGCCGCCGTTCAATCCGCTGTCTCCACTGCTCCGTTGCGCGCCAGCGCAAGCCGGCGGTAGAGCGAGCGCTTTTTGTACTGGTGCGCCTCCATCTTGCGAATGATGTCGGCGAGCATCTTTACCGCCGTTGTGACATGCTCACCCTTGTTGAGCATGACGCATTCGGCACGCATCGCCATCGCGGCGTCGGTAACCTCGGCGCGGGTAGGCAGTCCGGAGTGCGTCACCGAGTCGAGTACCTGTGTCGCCCACACTACCGGAAGATGGCAGGCCTCGCCAAACCACAGCAGTTCCTCCTGCATTTCGGCCAGCCGTTCGAACGACAGTTCCACCGCCAGATCGCCACGCGCGATCATCAGCCCGACCGGATCGTACTTCATGGCTTCGAACAGGATTTCGGGCAGGTTGTCGAGCGCTGCCCGGGTCTCGAGCTTCAGGATCATGCCGAAGCCCGGCCTGCCGCTGCTGCGGATGCGCTCGCCGATCAGGGCCACGTCGTTTGCGGCAGCGATGAACGACACGCCCACTCCGTCGGCTTGCTCAAGCGCGAACTGCAGCGCGGCCTCGTCGCCGGGAGCAAGCCGTCCGGGGGAGAGCGCGCTGTCCGGGAATGCGACGCCCTTGCCGGAGTGCAGGCTCGCGGGTGAGCGGATGGTCTGCTGCACGCGGCAACGCAGGCCGTCCGGCCCCGCGGTTTCGGCGACGGCGACGATCCTGCCGTCGTCGAACACAACGCGCTCGCCGGGGCGCACCTGGCGCAGCATGTCCGGCTCGGGAAATGCCAGGGCGCAGGCGTCTGCCCCGGTGGTTTGGCCGCTCTCGTTCAGCACCAGGACGTCGCCGACGGCAAGGCTCAGCTTGCGCGGCTGGGGAGGAAGTTCACCGGACATGCCGCAGGCGATTTCTTCGTCGCCGCGTCGCCAGCTCAGCGCCAGTCCGGAGGTAAAGTAGAGCGAGCGGTCGCAATCTGCGATCACGGGTCCGGGACCGGCAGTGCGCACGGTAAGCACGCGGTCCCGTCCCGCGGCATCGACCAGCGCCAGCACGTCACCGATTCGCAGTTGCGGCAGCCATTCGGGAGGCACCGGAAGCTGCGCCCCCGTTCCATACTGCGCGACAAGTTGCAGACGCGTGGGAGCGGTGGTGCGGCCGAGCCGGTCCTTGTGGCGCGGCAAATGCAGCACGCCCCGTTCCATCTGGCGGATGTCCACACGCAGCTTCGGGCCCGGCAGGTCGACAAACACCCGCCCCGGCTTGCCGGCGACGGCGGCGCGGGCCTTGAATGTCGCGACAATTCGCGTCCACTCTGCAGGCGACTCGTGCGCGCCGTTGATACGCAGCACGTCCGCCCCTGCGGCAAGCAGCGCGTCGGCCCAGGCGGCATCAGCCTCCGCAGCGTCGGGCGCAGTGATCATGATGTAGACATGCCGATCCGGCGGCCGCGGCCCGAGCAGCGCGCGGGTATTGGCATGCAGCAGGGATTCGGCTTTGGCCCAGTCGAGGCCATCGCTGTTGCCGGCCGCCGGGGCATCGCCGCGTTCGCCCGCGAGCCATGCGATGAGTCGCATCAGGGTGTCGCGCACGTGGCCCTCGCAGCGCCCCAGCGATGACAGCCCGGCCGCGGCGAGTTCGAGTTGCAGACGGTGGATGTCGCGGCTGCGCAGTCCCAGATAGCAGGCGAAATTGGCCGCGCTGATGCGATGCTGGGGCAGCACCGAGGCCACGCTGGCGGCCCGCGCGGTCGTCTCCTGATCAATGGCGTCAAGCAGCGCGTGCACGCGCTTGCGCAGGGCGTTGTCGTTGTTGCCGGCCGGGGGATTGTTCATGCAAAAAACTCTCCTGCAGGTCCGCCACGGCGGATTTGATATGGATCGGGCGCGGGCAAGACTCGCCGCAACAATGATATGTGATTAGTATTCGCTTTTGTCAGAAGATAAAGAAAACCGGGAGCACTTTTCCCGAAACAATTCCCTGGCGTTTTCATTCCTAAAGAAACATGATGGCCATGGCTAAGGTCCCCTTCGATTTCACCCCGCTCCTCCCCGCAGACCTGCCGCCGGCAGCCGCGCGCTGGACCGGCCGCGTCAAATACGACTTCACCGGCGGCAACAATGATCCGGATGCGCTGCCGCTTGACGGCCTGGTCGCGGCGGCCGATGCAGTGCTGCGGCGCGAGGGGCGCACGCTGGCGACCTATGGCCTCAACAGCGGGCCTCAGGGTTACCGCGCGCTGCGCGATTTTGTGGCGGGGAAACTCAAGCGAGATGCCGGCATGAGCTGCACGGCTGACGACATACTGATCACCTCGGGTTCACTGCAGGGACTGGACCTGGTCAACAACACGCTGCTCGAGCGCGGCGACACGGTGCTGATCGAGGAGGACTGTTACCAGGGCTCGATCAACCGCCTGCTCAAGCTGGGCGTCACGCCGGTGGGCATTCCGCTCGATCGCGAGGGCATGCGCATCGACGCGCTGGAAGCCGCGCTTGCCGGACTGAAGGCGAAGGGCGTGCGCCCCAAGTACATCTACACCATCCCCACGGTGCAGAACCCTACCGCCACCATCCTGCCGCTGCCGCGGCGCAAGGCGCTGCTAAAACTGGCGGCGGACTACGGCGTGCCGGTGTTCGAGGACGACTGCTATGCCGACCTGAGCTGGTCGGGCGAACGTCCGCCGGCACTGCACGCACTGAGCGACCGCGGCAACGTCATTTACATCGGCTCCTTCTCCAAGACCATCGCTCCGGCCCTGCGCGTGGGTTACATCGTCGCGCCGTGGTCGGTGATGTCGCGGATGCTGTCATTGAAAACCGATGCCGGCTCAGGCGCGCTGGAGCAGATGGTGCTCGCCGAATTCTGCACGGCGCATTTCACCCGGCACCTGCCGCTGCTGCGCAGGGCACTGCGCGCGAAACTGGAGACGCTGATGGAGTCGCTGCGCGAACACTTCGGCGCGGCGGCGGAGTTCGACGATCCGCAGGGCGGCATTTTTCTGTGGGTAAAGCTGCCCGACGGCGTCGATGCACTGAAACTTTTCCCGCTGGCGCAGGCCGCAGGCGTGGCGATCAACCCGGGACCGGAATGGTCAGTGAACAAGGCGCATGCCCGAAGCCGCCTGCGCTTGTGTTTTGCCAGCTTGAGCCATGAGGAAATCAATCAGGGTGTTGCGGCGTTGGCGGAGGTTTGCCGCAAGGCATTCGGCGTGCCCGCCTGATGCGACGGTGCGCAGGATATCGATGCGTGATGCCATGCTAGACTTGAACAGTCATTTTTTCATGCGGGTCATGATGACCGCAGACAAGGAGGGCTGAAAATGTTCAAGCGCATATTGGTGCCTGTCGACGGCAGTGCCACATCCAACCAGGGTTTGCAGCAGGCGATACAACTTGCCAAGGACCAGAAGGCAACCCTGCTGCTGCTGCACGTGGTCGATGAAAGTCCGCTGGTGCAGAGCGCGGTGGCCAGTGGCGGGCTGTTCACTGACCTGCTGGACAGCCTTACCCAAAACGGCAAGAAAATTCTGTTGAAGGCGGAAGAACTGGCACGCCAGAAGCGGGTCAGGACCCAGACCACGCTGGTCGAAAACTGGCTGGGACCCGTAGCTGATGCAATCCTCAAGAGCGCGAAAAAACTCCGCGCCGACCTGATCGTGATCGGCACCCACGGCCGCCGCGGCGGCGCCCGCCTGATCATGGGCAGCGATGCCGAGAACGTGGTGCGGCAATCCAACGTGCCCGTGCTGCTGATCCGCTCGAAAACCCGGGCGGCACCGCGCCGCAGGAAGAAGTAACCCGCCAGGCCGGTCATACGCATTGAAGGGGTCGGGGCCGATATTCCAGTGCGTCCGGCCCAGTTGGGCGCACTCGGACACAATCAGGTCGCCTGCTCCACGGCCAGCTTTTGCGCCTGCATCTCCGGCATATTGCTGATCGTCCCGGGCGCCTGGGGTCCCGGCTCCAGTCGCACCCAGGCTATGTCATTCGTGTAACGGAAGGCACCGAACTCGGCATAGCGTTTTGATGCAGGCTGCCGCCGGTCTATACCGATATCTATGCCCTCAGAGGGCAGGCGGACCATCGTGGGGGACATGGGCGTTTCGGGAATGATTTCCCGGCCATTCAGGAGCAGCCGACCGGAGCCCTGGCGTTTTCCCAACGCTCGATACTCGAGCAGTATCTCCTGCGTGCCTTCGGACAGGCTGATGGGCGGCAATTCCAAGGGAACAGGCCACCGCTGATACACAAACGACATAGCATCATTCATGACGTACATCAGCAATCCGCCGAATATGCTCCCGATGCTGTAAATCACGCCCCGGTCTCCGTTGCGGAAGGAAAATCGCGCGGTAATCCTGAAACTGCGATCATTGAACAACTGGAACACGCTGGCCCGTTCCGCGGTCTGGCCACCCTGATAAAAAACATGCGGCGCATTGATGACAGCCTGCCGGTGGGGCGGAACCGTCAGGGATTTTTCGTACCCCCTGTTGTCGATGGGATACACGTGGTTACGGAACGCCTTCTCGTCAAAAGACGACACCATGTCCTTCAGTTTTTCCGGGAATTTTTCAGCGAGATTTTCGATCTCGGTCGGATCGTCCTGAAGATTGAAAAGCATCCAGTTTTCAAGCGCGATCTTTTTCCCTGGCGGCTGCAGGGACACAATTTTCCAGCCATCCTTGATGTAACCGCGGTTGCCGTCCAGCTCGTAATGCTGCCGGGTGCGTTTCCCGGGGGCCGCCGGATCCATTAACGTTTCGGCGAAGCTGATGCCGTCGAGCGGTCTGGTGCTGTAACCGCGGAATTGCTCTGGGTATCCGATGCCTGCCAGTTCCAGGAGCGTCGGCATCACGTCCGTGACGTGTATCCACTGACGCTGGACGCGACCCTGCGATTTTATGGCTTGCGGCCAGTGCGCAATGAAGGGAACCCGGATGCCGCCGTTCACCGGCGTGCGCTTGAAATAGCGGAACGGGGTGTTTGACACCTGTCCCCAGCCCCGCGGGTAGGTGGCATAGGTTTCCGGCCCGCCAAAGCCCCCCGTCTCCAGCAGTTCCCGCAACTTGGATTCGCTGTCGTCGCCCCCGAGCCTTGCGTTCCAGCCATTGACGGTTCCGTTGTCGCCGCCGGCCGCGGTGGCACCGTTATCTGAGGTCAGGATGATCAGCGTATTCTCGAGCGTGCCGGACTTTTCTAGAAAATCAACATAGCGGCCTATGTTCTGATCGAGATTGTCGATCAGCGCCGCATAGACCTCCATGTGCCGCGCGAACAGCGCCTGCTTGTCCGCCGGCAGATCCGCCCAAGCCGGTATCCCGGGGTTGCGCGGTGGGAGTTTGGTATTTTCGGGAAGGACGCCCAGCCTGATCTGTTTTTTCCACCGCTGTTCGCGGAGCACATCCCAGCCGGCATCGTAACGGCCCCTGTATTTCAGGATGTCTGCGGGCTTGGCTTGGATCGGCGCGTGCGGCGCATTGAAGGCGAGGTAGAGCAGGAAGGGCTTTAACGGTCCTGCGCCCAGGTGTTCCTTGGTCCACCGGATCGCGCGATCGGTCCAGTCATCGGTTGCAAAGTAGTCATCGGGATAAGTGTCCATATCAACCGTCTGCGAGCCTTCATACAGGCAATCCGGATGAAAGAAACTCGTCTCGGAGGCGATGAATCCATAAAAACGGTCAAATCCGCGCTGGACTGGCCAGGAGCTCTTGTCGCCGGCGGCACCGGCATTGTGCTCTTTGGTGTTGTGCCATTTGCCTATGGCCATGGTCGAGTAACCGCCCTCGCGCAGCAATTCGGCGAACGTCGGGGCATCCTGCGATATTTCGCCGCCATAACCGGGATACCCCGGGTCTGCGTGGGTGATCCAGCCGCAACCCACCGAATGCGGGTTTTTCCCCGTCAACAGCGCGGCGCGCGCCGGAGTGCACATGGGGACCGTCGTGTAATTGCTGAAACGGACTCCGCCGGCTGCCAACCGGTCGATATTGGGTGTTTCGATCTCCGCGCCAAAGGCACCGAAGTCTGAAAAGCCCAGATCATCGACGAAAAAAATCACCACATTCGGCGAACCTTCGCGCGGCCTGGCAGGCGCGGGCCACCACGGCGTTGAATCGGCAAATGTTCGGCCTATCCTGCCCTGGAACGCCGCCCCGGGATCGCCCGATCGCAAACCGCCGTTTTTGTTGTGACGGTCATCCGCCATGATATTGCTCCCTTTTGTCGCCATTTTCTGCCTGTTGGCGCGCGATGCAATGCGCGCCCCTGTCTGTCTCATGTGCCCGGAAGTTCCGGATGGCCGGATGCAGCCCCGGTTCCGGAACTAGGGCCAAGGCCACTCTCCGCCGAGGGCCGTCGTGACTCCGCGGCATTCGCCGATCAAAAGGCGTTTCATCTTCCGGATATTGCTGTCCGTAAAGCGTTCTATCGGTCCCGAAAGTGAAATCACGCCGTAAAAAAGATTCCCCACTCCAAAAACCGGTGCCGAGATGCCTGCAATGGCCGGATTACGTTCGCCATAGGATTCGACAACGCTTTCCATCTTGAGCAAGTTCTCCTTGGACAACGGCTGCTCAAACGTTCGTATGGCTTTCCCGGCGCCCCCGCGATCGATCGGAAGCAGGTCGCCGGCTTTCAGCCGATCCAGGGTGGAATGCCTGGAATCCACACGGAACATGCACAACCGCTGCCTGCGATCGTGACGCACGTGAAACGAAGCGCTCTCCGTGCCTTCCTCGACCAGGCGCTCCAGTGCCGGCATCACCTGATCCTCCAGGTGATCCGTAGCCTCGAACGATCTCCCCAGCCTCAGGGCCAAAGGCCCGAGACAGTATTTCTTGTCCGGCCGGGCCACCACCAGTGCGAACTGTTCGAGAGACGCGATGAGCCTCAGGAGCGTGCTTTTGTAGAGTCCTGTCTTCCGGGACAACTCCGCCAGCGACATCGCCTCACCTGCAGTTTCCAGCGCGACCACCACCGTCAGCGCGCGATTGACTGCCGCAACGCCTTCTCCTCCGCTTGGCTTTTTCCTGATTGCCATGTCTTTTTCAGTTGTCGACTGGAATATCGTTGCCCGTGGCCAACGCGGCATCCTGTAGCAGGCCGACGCCTTCGCTGCGCCTGCTTTTCTGTGTCTTGACAATCTTACAAGGCTTATTCACACTGATCAATATTAGAACTAATGTTCTGTCAGACAGAACGCGGTAATGGGCGGATATGGAACCCGCCCTCGAGGAAGGAGGAGTCGCATGTCTACTGTTTCGCCTCACGTCGGTCGTCAAGCCGGGCCGGCCATTGCCCTTGATCAGGCACACATCCCGCCAACAAGCAAACGACGCACCAGCGTGACGGCACCCGTAACATTGATGCTGATTTTCTGCATAGCGGCAATTTGCGGGCCGGCCCTCGGACAGGAATTCCCGGACCGTCCGGTCCGCATGGTTATCCCGTTCCCGCCGGGAGGCGCCACCGACAGGGTCGCCCGCACCATTGCCACGAAACTGTCAGCCTCCCTGGGGCAGCAAATCATTGCCGACAACCGCCCCGGAGCAAACTCCAGAATCGCAACCGAGATTGCCTCAAAAGCCAATCCCGACGGCCATACCTTGCTGGTATGTGCATTGACACATGTCACCAACCCCAGTCTCTCCAAGTCATTGCCCTACGATACCGTCAGGGATTTTTCCTCAATTGCCCTGTTTGCAAGAACGCCACTGGTCCTGACGGTGAATCCCAAGGTGCCAGCAAAATCGGTCAAGGAACTGATTGCGCTCTCCAAAGCGAGGCCGCAGGGCTTCAACTACGCATCGGCCAGTCCCGGAACCGCAGCACATCTGGGCATGGAATTATTCAAACAGGCCACAAAACTCGAGGCTACCCACATCAGCTATAAAGGCGCCGGCCCGCAGATCACTGCATTGATTTCGGGGCAGGTAGAGTTGGCTTTCCTGGCTGTTTCCACGGCCAGACCGCACGTTGAAAATGGCAGGCTTGTCACCATCGCATTGGCCGCGCAGAACCGCTCCAAGCAACTGTCGTCCGTGCCCACGCTGGCTGAAGCCGGATATCCGGGGCTAGAGGTCTATGCGTGGTCGGGACTTCTCGCCCCCGCAAAAACCCAGGCCACAATCATTCGACGCCTGAATCAGGAGGTCAACAAGGCCCTTCAGTCGCCGGATATTCTGAAGATATTCGATGAGGATGGCACCGAAGCCACACCGGGCACTCCAGAGGCGATGTCCGCCTACATCACCAGCGAAATCAAGAAGTGGGCGAAAGTGATCCGCGAGGCCGGGATTTCGGCGGAATAGAATCACACGTAGCAACATTCAGAGGCCTGGCGGCCGACAAAAACAGGGCCGCCCCTCCGAAAACAGGCCGCCTTTCAGCGACGGCCCTTCACTCGGTCTTGATGCCCGCCTTCTCGGCGATCTTCGCGTACGATGCCGTGTCGTTGCGGATGAATTCGGCAAGGCCTTCGGGGGTGGTCGGCGCCGGCATGCCGCCGTCGTTGGCGAGGCGCTGGATCACCTTGGGGTCGGTCAGCGCGTTGCGGATCGCCGCATTGAGCGTCGCGATGATGTTCGCCGGCGTGCCCGCGGGCGCGACCATCGCGTACCACTGCGTGAGCTCGAAGCCCGGATAGCCGGCTTCGGCCATGGTCGGGATGTCCGGATAAACATCGATCCGCTTCGCGGCGGTGACGGCCAGCGCCTTCAGGCGCCCGGTGCGCGTAAACGGCAGCGTCGTCAGCGGGCTGGCAAAGCCGTAATCCACCTGCCCTGCGACGAGGTCAACGGCAAACAGCGCGGTACCGCGGTACGGAATGTGCATGACATCGATACCGGCCGTGACCTTGAACAGTTCGCCGGCGAGGTGCGGCGCGCCGCCGGTTCCCGCGGACGCGAAATTGAGCTTGCCGGGGTGTTTCTTGGCGAGGGCGACGAGTTCCTTGACGCTGCCGGCCGGCACCGACGGATGGACGGCCAACACCCAGGAGACCTTGGCGCCCAGGCTGACCGGCGCAAAATCGCGTTGCGGGTCATAGGGCAGCTTCCGCTTCAGCGCCGGCATGATCGCGAGCCCGGACGAAGTGCCCCACAGCAGCGTGTAGCCGTCCGGCGCCGAGCGGGCGACGTAGTTGGTGCCGATGACACCGGCCGCGCCGTCGCGGTTGACCACTACCACCTGCTGCTTGAGATCGAGCGCCATGCGCTGCGCGATGAGGCGGCCGAAGGCGTCGGTCGAGGCGCCCGGCGGGAAGGGAATCACCAGCGTCACCGGACGTTCGGGATACTTCTGCGCATGGGCGCCGGTGAAGGCGCAGGCAGTGGCGAGCGACACGGCGAGCAGTTTGAAGCATTTCATGATGTTTCTCCTTTCTTTACTTCAGTTGCCGTTGCGCGGCACACGCTCCTCGAAGTCGCGCTCAAATACGCGTTTCTTTCCCTCGTATGCTTCCAGTCGTGCACGGATGACAAAGTCTTTCTTGGTGCAGGACACCTGCGTCCGGGTTTCGGTGCGGATGTTCCAGCCGCCGCGCTCGAATTCCCAGGTCCAGGTCACCTCGGCGGTCGCGGACAGCGGTTGATCCTCGATGACGCTGTAGCGCTCGGTCGAGCGTGCCTCGGCGACCAGATCGATTTCGTCGTAGCGGTTGCGCCCGCTGCTGTCGGTCACTTCGACGACGGTCTCGCCCTTGCCCAGATCGGTACGTATCGTCCGGTTGCGCCCGCCCGGCGCCAGCACGGTCCGGGTGAAGGGCGGCGCGGACTCCGGCGCCTTGAATTTCGGCGGCTTGTCATCGCGCTTCGTGCGCGGACGCACCGGCAGCGACAGCGCGCTTTTGCCGGCAACCAGCGTCAGCGTGACCGGTTCCGGCGACGGCCAGACCAGCGGCCAGTAGGTCGTAGATACGGCAACCCGGATGCGATGGCCTTTTGCGAACGAGTATGCGCTGTCGATCAGCGGGAAACTTATTTTGTATTCGACGCCCGGCTTCAGCTTCTTCGGCTTGTCGGCGCCATCGCGGTGCGTGAGGTTGAACACGCCGTAGGTCACGCGGGTGGAGGCGCCGTCGGGAGCGACATCGCAGACACGCACGCAAATGAAAGCGGTCGGCCGGTCGACGGCCAGCGTGAGCTCGGCCGTGGTCGTGCCGAGGATCTCCAGGTCCTGCTTCAGCGGCGGACTGTCGAAACAGAGCGACTGGCCGTCGTCCATGCGCTGGTCGCCGGGCAGCTCGGGGCTGGGGCCGTGCTGGAACCAAGGCATCAGTTCGCCACAGGCCAGACCCAAGGTTTGGGGCGACTTCCAGGTGAGCCGCGTGGCGCGCCCGCCCTTGTCGGCGAGCACGCCGTCGCCAGCCAGCCAGAATTTGCGTGGCTTGATGTTCGGCGAGGGCCACTGGTCTTCGGCGACCCAGCGGCCCGGGGACTCGGCATAAAACGGCTTGGCCGGAACCGAACGCGGCATCCAGGCAATCAGCTTAGGTTCGCGCATGATGCCGGTGTCCTTGCCGCGCATCCATTGGTCGTACCAGCGCAGCGCCTCCTGCAGCAGGCCGATTGCCGGCCCCGGCATGCCGAGATGGCCGTAGCGGTGACCCCAGGGACCGATGATGCCTTTCACCGGGGTCGACAGGTGTTCGAGGGTCTCGCCCACCGCGCCGACATAGGAGCCGTCGGCCCAGCCGCTCAGCGCGTAGAAGGGCGCCTTGATGTTGCGGAAATCGACGCCGCGCTCGCTCCAGTAGCGGTCAAAAGCCTGGTGCTGGAGTGCGGCAACGATCTGCGGCGTGTCGTTCTCGAGGCGCGCCATCCACATCTCGCGCCACTTCCTGCCCACGAGCTGCGGATCGGGCGGGCGCGATTTGTAGCCGAACAGCTGGCTCGACCAGCGGATGGATCGCAGCAGCACGCAGCCGCCACGATAAACCTGGCTGTAGCGGTAGCGATCGGGCGCGAAGGACTGTGCGATCACGGCCTTCAGCTGTTCGGGTGCGCGGTTCGCGGTCTGTATGCCCTGGAAGCCGCCCCAAGAAATGCCGAACATCCCCACCTGGCCGTCGCTCCAGGGCTGCTGCGCGATCCACTTCAGCGCTTGCACCGTATCGTCCGCCTCGCCGCCGATCGAGAACACGCCCTGGATGCCGTCCGAATCACCCGATCCCCGCATGTCGATGCGCATCGAGGCATAACCGTGGCCCGCGAAATAGCGGTGATGCATCGCATCGCGCGGCGCATAGATGTCGCGCTTGCGGTAGGGAATGACTTCGATGATCGTCGGCACGCCGCGTTTCTGCGCGATGTCCGGCAGCCACAGCTTGGCGGCGAGTTTCACCCCGTCCGGCATCGGGATCCAGCAGTCTTCGGTTTCGGTGTACTGGTGCTGAAAGCGGGTGATCGTCTTCAATGCGGCACTCCTTGCGGTTGAGGCAATGCGCCCGGGCCTTGGTGCGGCGCCTGTGGCGTGACTGGAGGAATCAGGTAACCAACTTCTCCGGGATGAGCTGCTTGTCCCGGGTGTCATGCCGCATCGATGGATTGATATGCGAGCGTGCCTGCAATCATTCTAGAAGCGCACCCGCGCAGGTCAATGAACCGACCGTATCATGGACGGGCATGCAGTGGCCGGGGCCAGCGCGGAAGCAAACACCCGAAATGAAAAAAGCGAGGGGGCGAGCACATTCATGCCCGCCCCCTCGCTTTTTGATTCCCGCCCTGGCTGCGGCGGTACAACTTTCCTGGTTACTGCGGCTTCAATCCCGCAGCAGCCGCCACCTTCTTCCACTTGGCGATCTCGGACTTGATCAGCGCCGCGTGCTCGGAGGACGTGTTGCCCACCGGCAGCGCGCCGCGGTCGATCAGGATCTTGTTGATCTTGGGATCGAAGAGTGCTGCGCGCAGGGCGTCGTTGAGCTTCTTCGCCACCGCCGGCTGCATGCCCGCCGGTCCGAGGTAGCTGAAGGGGCTGGTGACGACGAAGCCGGGCACGCCGGACTCGACCATGGTGGGGATGTCGGGGAAGGAGACGAAGCGCTTCTCGCCGCATTGCGCGATCATGCGCAGCCGCCCGCTCTGCAGGTGACCGGTGATCGCCGGAATGCTAACGAAGGAAAACTCGACCTGACCGGCGACGAGGTCGACGATTGACGGGCCCGCGCCCTTGTAGGGAATGTGCACGGTGTTGATGCCGGTCGAGGCGTTGAGCAGCGCACCCGAGAGGTGGCCCAGCGCGCCGCGGCCGGAGCTCGAGAAGTTGAGTTCGCCGGGCCGCTTCTTGGCGAGCGCGACCAGCTGCTGCACGCTCTTCACCGGCAGTGAGGGATGCACGACCAGTCCCGCCGGGATGTCGACGATGACACCCAGCGGCGTGAAATCCTTCTCGACGTCGAAGGGCAGGGTTTTCAGCATCGCCGGGTTGATCAGGATGCTCGCCGCCGCGATCAGCGTGGTATAGCCGTCGGGAGCGGCGCGCGACACCATTTCCGCACCGATGTTGCCGCCGGCGCCGGGCCGGTAATCAATCACCAGCTGCTGGCCCAGCACCTCGCCCATCTTGGGTGCAAGCAGGCGGAATAGCACGTCGCTGTTGCCGCCGGGGTTGTTGGGATTGACGACGCGCAGGATCTTGGTGGGGAACTGCTGAGCTGCGGCAGGGGCTGCGGCCACTGCGGACAAGGCGGCGACACCAACGATTGCCGCACGCAATATGGTCCTCGACATGTTGCTCCTCCTATTTGCCATTGATGGTTTTTTATATGTACTGCCGGGTCATCATAGCCCAGCTGCGCGCCGCTGTGACCGGCAGCGACGAAAACAATCCTTCACTCCCGAATGCCGGAAATCATTTCCACGTTACGGGCTGCAAGCCGGGGATCAGCGCGCCTTGATGCCGCCCTGCTTGATCACTTTTTTCCACTGCTCGCTCTCAGCGCGAAGGTGCGCGGCGAATTCCGCCGGCGTCGAACCGATGCCTTCCGAGCCGTCGGCGAGCAGGTGTTTTTGCATGGCCGGGGCCTTCACCGCGCGCGCGGTTTCCGCGGCGATGCGCTCGACGATGCCCTTCGGCGTCGCCTTCGGTGCGATCAGGCCATACCAGTTGACCACCACCACGCCGGGCACGCCGGCTTCGGCCATGGTCGGCACATCAGGCAGTGCGGGGGCACGCTTGCCCATCGAGACCGCCAGCACGCGCAGCCGCCCCGCCTTCACGTGCGCTTGCGAGGAGATGATGGTGGCGAAGGAAAAACTGATGCGCCCGCCGACGAGGTCGGCATAGGCCGCACCCATGCCCTTGTAGGGGATGTGCAGGAGCTTGGTACCGGTGGCGATCTGCATCAGCTCGGTGGTCATGTGGATCGGACTGCCGATGCCGGAGGAGGCGTAGGTCAGCTTCTCGGGATTGGCCTTGGCGTACTTGATGAATTCGGCGACGTTTTTCACCGGGAGCGACGGATGCACCACCAACGCATAGCCCTGAGCCGTGGCTTGGGACACCGGCAGAAAATCGCGCACCGCGTCGAGTTTCGATTTATAGAGCAACGGATAGATCACCGTGGTGGCACTGATCATCATCAGCGTGTGGCCGTCTGGCGCTGCGTCGGCGAGGATCTCCATTGCCAGCAGGCTGCCGGCGCCGGGACGGTTGTCAACCACCGCGTTCTGGCCCAGCGCCTCGGTGAAGCTGTTGGCAATGTTGCGCGTGACGCTGTCCATGCCGCCGCCGGCTGCGAGCGGTACGATCAGGCGCATGGGACGAACTGGAAAATTCTGTGCCGGCGCGGTGGCGCTGGCAAAGGTGGCGGCCAGCGCCAGCGTGGTGACGGCAATGCGGGTGCTCATCATGGTCTGCTCTCCTCCGGGCCTGGTGAACGACGGCGCGGGCCCGGCACGACGTCGTTTTTAAGTATTTGATTTTATTGATATTTTTATTATTCTTCGGCTGCGCCGTCAAATCCTGTCAGGCGCCGCTGCAATTCGGAGAATAACAAGCTTGGGCGCCGGGTTGTGCAGTTTGCGCTGTTGCTCACCCATACCGTCAGCGTAATTGCAATCATCAAGTCCGAGCACGCTCCCGCAAACGCCGGGTGAAACGAATTGTCATTGGTCGGGACGAGCTTGCCCAATTCCGCACGCAGTCATTACGCAAAACATCGCAGCAGATGGAAACATTTTTTCCGCACTGTTTTCGTGCAGCCTCAATTGCTCATCGCAGCGTTGTTGTACGCAATTGACCACTCGGGCAACACGGGCTAGAGTGAGGCCCGGTTATTGATCAGGCAAATCCAATCAGACGACGCAGATCGTCAGGATGGCCGTGCATCGTGCGGCTGATCCCATTCATCACTGTCGAAGCGAGGAGAAACACATGAATCCGCATTTTTCGTTGAAGAAAATCATTTCGGTGGGCGCTGTCGCCTGCGCAGCGCTGCTGCCGGTGACTGAAGCCGCCGCGCAGAAAGTCAATTTCGCGGGCAAGCGCATCCTGGTGACCGTGCCCTTTGCACCAGGTGGCGGTTCGGACGTGTACATCCGCGCGTTGCAGCCCTTCCTCGAGAAGCACCTGCCGGGCAACCCAACCATCATCGTGCTCAACGTGCCCGGCTCGCGCTCGATTCCCGGCGCCAACCGCTTCCAGGAACGCGCGGTCGCCGACGGCACCCACGCCATCGTGATCTCCGCGACGACTGTCGGCAGCTTCGTGTTCGAGCGCTCGAAGGTCAAATTTAATCTGGACAAGTGGGTGCCGGTGCTGCTCTCTCCCCAGGGCGCGGTGGTCTACTCCAACCCCGGACTCGGGTTGAAAGGTCCCAAGGACATCTCCAAGCTCAAAGGCCAGTCGCTGGTCTTCGGCGGGCAGAACGCGAACTCCGGCGAGGCACGCACGGTGATCAGCTTCGAACTGCTCGGGCTCAAGCCGCGATACGTCTGGGGCATGAACCGCGGGCCGGTGCGCCTCGCTTTCGAGCGCAACGAGCTGAACATCAACTACGATTCGATGCCCGGTTATCAGGGTGCCGCATCGAAACTGGTCAAGGCCGGCAAGGCAGTGCCGCTGTATTCGATGGGCATCACCGACACCAAGGGCACGCTGGTTCGCGACCCGAACACGCCCGAGCTGCCGCATGTCGGCGAGGCTTACGAGCTGATGTTCGGCAAGAAGCCCTCGGGACCCGCCTTCGATGCCTGGCAGTCGGTCAACAAGATGATGACCATGCTCAACAAGGGCATTTTCCTGCCCGCCGGCACCCCGAAGCCGATCGTCGACGCCTGGCGCACGGCGATAGCCAACATCCTCAAGGATCCGGATTTTGAGAAAAATGCCGGCCAGATCATCGAGGGCTACCCGCAGTTCATCGGTGATGCGGCGACCCCGATCATCAAGGATGCCACCTCCTTCAAGCCCGAAGCCTGGGCCTGGCTCAAGAACTACTTCAAGACGGATCACAACGTCACGATCGAGTAATCCGGGCAACAGCAGCACGATCGCCTAAATGCAAGCGGACCTCCTGCAGGCGCTGTCCACGCTGCTCAGCGTGCAGCACCTGCTCTTTCTTCTGGGCGGCGTGCTGCTCGGGCTCACGGTGGGAATACTGCCGGGCCTCGGCGGCATCGCCGCACTTTCCCTGCTGCTGCCTTTCGTCTACGGCGGAGACCCGACGCTGGTGCTGCCGATGATGATCGGCCTGCTCTCGGTCACCAACACCTCGGATACCTTTCCGGCCGTGCTGATCGGCATTCCGGGCACTTCGAGCGCCCAGGCAACGATCATGGACGGCCACCCGCTCGCGCGCAAAGGCGAAGCGGCACGCGCGCTGGGCGCGGCCTTCTCGGCCTCATTGCTCGGCGGCCTGTTCGGCGCGCTGATGCTGACGCTGGCGATCCAGTTCGCGCGGCCGCTGATACTGGCAGTGGGCTTCGGCGAGCAGCTGATGCTGGTGGTGCTGGCGCTGACCATGGTCGGCATGCTGACAGGCACCAGCGCGATCAAGGGCCTGATCATGTGCGGCATGGGCCTGCTCTTCGGCAGCATCGGCGCCGCACCCGCCACCGCGGAAGAGCGCATGACCTTCGACACGCTCTACCTCAGCGACGGTCTGCCGCTGGTGATCGTCGGCCTCGCGATGTTCGCGATCCCAGAGATCGTGGAAGTGATGCGCAAGCGAACGAGCATTTCCTCCATTCCCGAGCTCGGCGCCGGCACGATGCAGGGATTCCGCGAAACGCTGAAGCACAAGTGGCTGGTGCTGCGCTGCTCGGCACTTGGCGTGTTCATCGGCGCGCTGCCCGGTCTCGGCGGGTCGGTCACCAACTGGGTGGCCTACGGCCATTCCATGCAGTCGGCGAAAGACCGCTCGCAGTTCGGCAAGGGCGACATCCGCGGCGTGATCGGCCCGGAAGCCTCCAACAACGCGGACAACGGCGGCGCGCTGATTCCCACGCTGATGTTCGGCATTCCGGGCTCGGGCAGCATGGCGCTGTTCCTCGGCGCGCTGATCCTGATCGGTGTCGAGCCGGGAATCGGCATGATGGAACGCCACCTCGACCTGACCTTCATCATCATCTGGTCGCTGGCCATCGCCAACGTCATCGGCGCCGGCATCTGCCTGTTCCTGGCCAGGCCGATCTCGCGCATCACGCTGGTGCCCTTCATGCTGGTGGCGCCGTTCATGATCGTCATCGTCTATTTCGCGGCTTTCCAGGCCACGCGCGCCTGGGAAGACCTGATCGCGCTGTTCGTGCTCGGCATTTTCGGCATGTACATGAAGCGATTCGGCTGGTCACGGCCCGCCTTCCTGATCGGCTTCGTGCTGTCGATGCGCCTTGATGCCTCGGTCTACCAGTCGATACAGGTCTACGGCGCCTCCTTCCTGCAACGCGGCGGCGTGCTGCTGATCCTGGCGCTGATCGCGGTCTCCGTTTACCTCGCGGTGCGCATGAAGGTGCAGCGCGACCCGCTCACGCCAAAAGGCCCGCATGCGCCAGTCGACAAGACGCCACAGGCCGCGTTTCTGGGACTGCTGATCGCAATTTGTCTCTATGCGATCTACGACACCTGGCATCTCCAGTTTCTGGGCAAGGTGTTTCCGGTGGCGGTGACGCTGATCACCCTGGCACTGCTGATCGCGACCGTGGTGCTGTTCAGCCGCAAACGACCCGACTACGTGTTCTTCGACAGCGAACGCGACTGGGAGGAAACGAATCGGCCCGCCCACGGCGACCTGCATTTCCAGGGCTGGATACTGGCACTGCTGGCGGCCATCGGCCTGCTCGGTTTCATCCTGGGAATATTCATCTACATCGCGGCCTTCCTGCGACTGAAAGCCGGCGTGCGTTGGCACCGCGCAATCGCGGGAGCACTGGCCGCGGTCGCGGTAATGAGCCTGTTCGGACATTTCTTCGTGCTGCAGTACCCGACGGGCATGCTGCAGCACTACTTCGAGATGCCCTGGCCGCTGGACTGAGCGGCCGCCGCACCGGTCAGGGTTTTGCCGGCTTGCCGCTGCGCCGCTGACCGCTGCGTTCGGCAGGCCGCTGCGACTGCCGCGGCACCTGGGTGCGGCGGAGCTCCTGCCTCACTTCGTCGCGGCTCGCCGTGCCCTTGCCCTTGGGCACGGATGCGCGGGGTTTTCCTGCAGCTGCGGGTTTGTCCGCCTTGTCCTTGGCGGAACGGACGGGTTTTTTCATGGCGGCGCACTCCATCAGATGGAACGGAATTCATCATACGCCCGATCCATGATCGTCCTGCCGCCGCCGCGCAGGAGGGAAGCACACAAGCCCGTCCGGCGATGCTAGGCTTTGCCTGAAACGGGCTCGAGCCCGGAGTCCCTACCCGTCCGGAGGAAACAACCATCATGGCCGCAGCAACCCCCTTCACCGCCCCCGTCGTCGACGCCCTCACAGTGCGCGTGCTCGTCGACTCCCGCTACGAGCGCTTCCTGCCGCGCATGGCACATCCGCATGTGAAGATCGAGCATGTCGGCCGCATCACCGGCCGGCCGGAAAGTACCTTCGCCTGCGAGTGGGGGCTGTCGCTGCACCTGACCTCGGAGAAGGACGGCGCGAAGGCGCAGTACGTGCTCGACTTCGGCTACACGCCGGAGATCATCAACCGCAATTTCGAGCTGCTGGGCATCGAGCCCGGCAAGATCAACGGCCTGATCCTCTCTCACGGCCACCTCGACCATTTCGGCGGGCTGCAGGGTTTCGTCAAGCAGCACCGCGCGCAGATGCGCGACGACATCGCGCTCTATGTCGGCGGCGAGACGGTGTTCCGCACCAAGTGGGTCAAGGAAGGCGGTGAAACGCTGGAGTGGTGCACGCTCGACCGCGCGGCGCTGGAGGCGCAGAAGGTGATGCCGGTGTGCTGCCCGAAGCCGCAGGCGCTGGAAGGCCCCTTCACCTCGGGCTACATCGAGCGCACGTCCTTCGAGACGGTCACCGGCGGCTCGCTGGTGGTGGACGACCATTTCACCGAGGCCGAGCGCGCCGGCAATCTGGTGAAGGATACCCACCCCGACGAGCATGCGACCTGCTACATCGTCAAGGGCAAGGGCCTGGTGGTGATCTCCTCCTGCGGCCACACCGGCATCGTCAACACGGTGAGAAGCGCGATGAAGGCCGCCAACGTGGACAAGGTGCACGCGGTGATGGGCGGCTTCCACCTCGGCCCCTCGCCACAGGATTATCTGCAGCACACGCTGAAGGAACTGCAGGACATCAACCCCGACGTGATCGTGCCGATGCACTGCACCGGCGAGCGTTTCATCGACATGCTGCGCCAGCAGATGCCGGACCGCGTGGTCTATTCCAACGTCGGCAGCCGCTATACCTTCGGCTTGCAGTAGCGGCCGTCGCTGACCGCCGCAGATGTCCCTGACGCCGGCGCGCCCGGCCGAACTTGCCTTGCGTGTCGCCTTCGGCACGGCAATCTACGCGCTGATCGTGGCGCTGGCCGGACGTTTCCCCACGGCGGCGGGACTGATGCTGACCTTTCCGGCGCTGAACGGACTCGCCTTCATCTTGTCGCGCCGGGACACCGTCAGCGCGATTACTGCAACCATGCTGTGGATGCCGCTGGTGAACGGCGTGCTGTGCCTGGCCTACCTGCTGCTGTTTGCGCTGTTCGCGACACCGGCGTTCGCCACGCCGCTGGCTTGGGGCCTCGCCGCCGGCGTGGCATTGCTGTGGCTGGCACTGGTGACCCGCGGCTTCGTGCGCAAGGGCGTGGCTTCGCGCCTGCAGCCGCTTTATGTCATCGCGGCCACGGCCGGCGGCGTGGTGCTGACACTGCTGTGGTGGATGCTCGCCGGAACGGACGGTGCGGAAACCGGCGGCCTGCGGCCGGTGCTGACCTGGCAGAAAACGCTGCTCTTCGCCTTGGCGCTGTGGCTGCTGATCGTGCTGCCGCCGCGCTTTCGCTGGAAGGATGGTGCGAGCGGCATACTCTCCGGCCTGCCGCTGGTGGCGCTCGCCGGATTGCTCAGCGTGGCGCAGGATGCCGCAATCGATCTCGAGGTCCGGCGCGAACTGCTGATGCAGATGATGTTCGGCGTGTGGCTGGCGCCGGCGATGGCGATCGGCTTCATTTATGCGATGTCACGCCTGCTGCTGCGGCCAGGTGCGCATCGCCTGCGCGTGGCCGTGGTTAGCCTGGGTTGGGTATCCTGCTTCGCGGCAATACTGGCCGCGGGAACGCTGCTGCAGTGCCTGGCCACGCGCTGATCGCGGAGCAACTAAAAATTATCAATAAAAACAAATACTTGTAACGAATAACCGGCAACGGGCGATCAGCGCAAAATTCAACGTGCCGCGAAACCCGTCCACAGCCATTGGGCACCGCCCGCCAGTGCCAGCATCAGCAGCAGTCCCAGTCCCCATGCCGTCCAGATCAGCGGCACCAGCCAGCCCATCGCCGCGCCCATGAAAGGCAGTGCATCGCGCAATCCGTCGAGCGCGACAAGCACCATCTGCTGCAGCGACTGCAACGTCGCCGGATCCAGCCACGGCGCAAGGGCCTCGGGCAGCGGCCATGGCTGTGCGAGCACGCGGCCGGCGCCGTCGAGTCCGCCTCCGGCAAGTGCCTGCGCACCCCAGCGCGCGACAGCCGCGGCAACATAACTGCCCGCGGTCCACAGCAGCGCCAGCACGCCGAAGGCGCCCCATACCAGCCAGTTGAAGGTCGATGCCTTGATCATTGCCCTGTCATCCATCATCCATTGATAAACGGCATGCACCTCATGCCGGAAGTTGATGCACGAATAACGTTCGTCGCATTACGTCATCGCAGCACGCTGGCAATGGACCGGCGCCGCATTATTTGGTTCCGCACCGCAGGATGGCGCACGGTGCTTCGGGTACACTGCACGCGCCATGATCGAAATTCCCATTTCGCCGACCTGGATCGGCATCGCCGCCGCGATCCTCACCACCTCGGCCTTCGCGCCGCAGGCGATCCAGGCCTGGCGCTCGCGCTCGACGCGCGATGTGTCGCTGACAATGTTTTCGATGATGGTCGCCGGCATCGTGCTGTGGCTCATCTACGGACTGCTGATCGGCGACCTGCCGCTGATCCTCGCCAATGCGGTGACATTGCTGCTCGCCGGCGCGATCCTCGTCGCAAAAATCCGCTTCCGCTGAAACAGCCGCAGCTCGCACCACCCTCTGCAACACGCTACCGCAGTGCGGCACCGCATCATGCGCGCACTGCCTTCCCGCCGGGAAAAGGTTTACTATTTGTCCAGCACGGCAAAAAGGGGCAAAGACCCCGTTCATCGATTCCGTGTGCTGTATCCACAACGAGGAGAAATCATGCATCAAAGCACTCTCAGCAAGGCCCTTCTGGCATCCACGGTCATCGTGTTCGGCAGCGCCGGCAGCGCGATGGCGCAGTATCCCGACAAACCGATCCGCCTCATCGTGCCCTTCGCCACCGGCGGCGGCACCGACCTCCAGGGACGCCTGGTCGCGGAAAAGCTGCGCAAGGGTCTGGGCCAGACGATCTTGGTCGAGAACCGCACCGGCAACGGCGGGCTAATCGGCGCCGAGGCTGCCGTCAAATCGCCACCCGACGGCTACACGGTGCTGATGACCACGGCGTCGATCTCGGTGAACACCGTGCTGCAGAAGAACAGCATCCGTTTCGACCTGCTGAAGGATCTGGCGCCGGTGACCTGGATGAGCAATACCGCGCTGGTACTCGCTGTACACACCAGCGTTCCCGCGCGCTCGGTCAAGGAACTGGTGGCCTTGTCGAACAAGGCGCCGGAGGGACTCAACATCGCCGCCAACGGCGCGGGCACGACCAGCCATCTGTCGGCCGAGATGTTCAAGCAGTTCACCAAGGCCAAGAGCGTGATCATCCAGTACAAGGGCGGCGGACCATCGGCACTCGGCACTGCCACCGGCGAAGCCGACATGCTGTTCAACACGCCGACCTCGCTGATGACCCACCTCAACTCGAAGCGCATCCGCGCGCTGGCCGTCTCGACCGAGAAACCGACGTCTTGGAATCCGGACCTGCCGACGATGAACTCCTTCTATCCCGGCTTCGTGACCGACCAGTGGTATGCCGTGTTCGTGCCGGCGAAAACGCCGCAGAGCGTGATTACCACGCTGCATGCGCAGATCAAGAAGGCGCTCAACGAACCCGAGGTGCGCGAGTTCTACAAGCAGCAGGCGCTGGACCCGATCCTCAGCAGCCCCGAGGAGCTGACCAAACTGCTGAAGACCGAAATCACCAAGTACACCGAGGTCGTAACCAAGGCAGGCATCAAGACCCGGTAATCGTGATGGTGATGGCCACGATGAAGCGCCGCCACGACTCCGCGCACACCCTGCGCGGTTCGATGGAAGTCGCGATCCCGGTGCTGATCGTGGCCATCCTCGGTGCCTTCGTGCTCTATAGTTACTGGGAGTTGCTGCCGGCGTGGGCGGCCTGGCCGGTCGCGCTGGTCATCGGCGCCCTCGGTCTGTTCGGGCTGCGCTTTCTGGGTCACTCCGGCGGCATGGCGGCGAACATGGAGCGCATGGAACGCGAAAAACGGGATTAAAGGAGGGCGGGGAGCGCTGGCTGTCGCATGATCCGTCTTCCCCGTCCGCCCCCTCGTCAGCAGCAGCAAGCAAAACGGCGCAGTCGCGCCGTTTTGTGCCCCTCCTCCTCCGGTAAGGGATCAGGCCAGCGCCGGTTCGCGCATGAAGCCGGTGACCTGTCTTTCCTGCTTGACCTGTATGTTCCGGTTTTTCTGGAGCCGGGCATCGACCACGCCAACGATCTCCTCGAGCACACCACATTCGGTGCCGTTCTGCCAGGCGATCCGCTGAATTAGGCTGTCGACGCGTTCGATATGCTGCGCACCGCCAAACAGCGCGCGCGCCGCCGAAGACGGCTTGGCGAGGCTTTCGGCGGACCTGGCGTACTTGTCGAAAGACACCAGGTCTTCAGGCGCGGCACCAAGGCTCCTGCACAGGCTGGCGGTCCATTCGTAAATGCGGCGCGAGCGCTCGAGATCGACGTGCACGGCTTCACGGATGGAGATCATGTCGTGACGGCGCACGCAGCGGTAGTTGCCGGTGATCAGCATCGGCCACTTGGCGAGAGGCACGAACAGCGATTCATGCAGCTTCAGCCGGACCGGGATTTCCAGCATTTCGCCATCGGCCTCGTAACGCGCAGCGTCGATACCGGCCTCCAGTTCCTGCAACAGCGCGTTGTGTTCTGCTGACTCGAAGCGTGCCGCCTTGAAATTGGTCGGCAGCCCGACCTGCAGCAAATTCTTCGCCGCCTCCGGCGGGCGGAAAGCCTGGGGATCGGGACTTGCCAGGGTGACCCGCGCCGGATCGAAACCGTCCCACAGCTCCGGATCGGTATAGCAGGCTTCCAGTGCGTCGACGAAGAGGCCGGGCAAACGGCGCAGGTAGGGCAGTGGCGGCATGTTCATGATCGCGAGGCAAGGTTTGTGCGAACGCGCGACGCGGCGCATCAGCGCGCGCACCCCGTCGCCGCCGTACTGCGATTCCTGCATGCCGAGCACGATAAGGTCGTACGCGGAGGGATCGGCGTCAGCGGGCGTGACCGCATCGAGCCTGCCCGGCAAGCGGCGGGAATCGACCTCCACCGGGTCGCGGCCGCGCAGGGGGAAGCGCACCCGCGTACCCTCGCGCTTGATCAGGCGCGCGGTGGGTGCGGTACAGACCAGCGACACGCTGTGGTCCGCCATCAGCAACTTGGTTCCCAGCAGCGAGCCATACGAGGCTCCGAGTATCAGGATGTTCTTGCGCATGCGACCCTCCGTCGGTGGTGTTCCGGTCTGGCTTTTGACCGGGTTGCGGTGCATCATAGGCAAGACAAATGCGAAATTTGACATTAAAAATTTCACATTGTTAATTTCACATTCGACTGGCCTTCCCCCCGGGAGAAGCGCGATGAGCCTGCACACCCGCCAGAGCCATTTCCTCGGCACCAAGCTGCGTGCACTGCGCAAGAGAAACGGTCTGACGCTGGAAGAACTCTCCGCGCGCTGCAGCCAGCACGACCCGGAAAAGGCGCCTTCGGTGTCGTACCTGAGCATGATCGAGAGCGGCAAGCGCGTGCCCTCGGCCGAGGTGCTGGACATCCTGTCGGCGCTGTTCCAGCGCGAGCCGCGCTGGTTCCTCGACAACAACCCGGAAACCGAGACTGCGGTGGCACCGCCGCGCAGCGGCGGTGCGGCGGCAGTGCCGCTGGAACCCTCTTTCCTGTTCTCGAAGGAATTGCTGCAGGCGGCGATTCCCGAACTGCTGGCCCAGACCGGCACCACCGGCAAGCAGTTCGCGCACCTGCTGATCCGCTCGCACCAGGAAATGTCGCGCAACGATTTTCCCGACCTCGAACGCGCCGCGGAGAACGTCGGCCAGCGCGCCTTCCCGCTCGGCGCCGACGACCTGCTCAAGCTGTGCAGGCAGCACGGACTGAAAGTGCAGTGGTTCGAGCGCAAGCCGGTGCTGACCCGCGACAAGGGCCGCGAGCTGCGCAGCATGGTGCGTTCCTTCTACGAGGCGCCGGGCACGATCTATCTCAACCGCGCGCTGGAGCATGATCCGGCGCGGCTGAAATTCGATCTCGCCTCGCACCTAGGCCACAAGGTGCTGCACGGCGGCGACGGGCTGAAGGCCCCGCATGCCACCGGCGGCGAACTCGGCGGCAGCCCCGAGGGCAGCGCCGGCGGCGGCATGAGCCCGCAGGACGTGCTGCATGCCTGGCGCGATTTCGAGTGCAGCTTCTTCGCCGGCGCCCTGCTCTGCCCGAAAGTGCCCTTTCGCCGCTTCCTGACCCGCGAGTCCTATCGCGTCGAGGCCGGCGAGAAAATCCAGCTTACGCCGGCGGCGGTCATGCGACGCATGACCAAGGTTTCACCCTACCCCTACTGGCATTTCTTCGACGCCTATCCGCCGGGCTATCTGCGCGCGGTCTACCGCGGCAACGGCATCCCGCTGCCCTGGGGCAACATGGCGCAGGTCACCGACCCCTGTCCGCACTGGGCGGTGTTCCGCATGCTCGACCAGAAGAAAGGTCCGGATCGCGGCTCGCAGATATCAGTGCTGCGCGACGGCGACCAGTCGCTGCTCTACTGCTGCCATTCGCTGCGCACCGCCGACATGGCCGGCAATCCGCATGTGCTGTCGGTGGGCGTCGATCTGGTGCCGGCGCTGCGCTCGCACACGCCGGATGCCGATGCCCACGTTGAGGCCATCACCGAGGCCTGCGTGCGCGGCCGCGGCGAGGCCGGAATTCCGCAGGCCGCGGCGGAGGCGATCCGCGCCGTGGCGCGGGTACTCAACATCGCCTGGATTGAAGACGCACTGCTGCGTCCGGCACGCATCATCTGTCCGCGCAGCACGCACTGCCCGCGCACGACGCATTGCGACGGCATTGGTTCACGCGCACGTGAAATCACCGACGTGCGGCAGGAGATAGTCAGCGCTGCGAAGAAAAAACGCTGAAACTGCGGCCGGGGCTGCGCGACGCGCGGTGCCCTAGGCCTGCTTCAGATTGCGGTCCCAGAGATCGAATATCTTCGTCCAGGTATGCTCGGAGGCCACCGGGTGGTAGACCGCACGCTCCGCAAAGCAGAAGCCGTGCTGCGTTCCCGGCAGCGTCTCCAGCACGTGTTTCGTGCCGGCCTTCTTCAGCGCCGCGGCAAGCTCGGTGACCTCCTGTGCCGGCACCGAGGCGTCCTTCTCGGCAAAGGCGTAATAAAGCTCGCCCTTGATGTCACCCAGCAGCTTGTGCGGGGAATCGTCCTTGTCGGTAACGATGCCGACGCCATAAAGCGAAGCGGCGGCCTTCATCCGCGGAAAACGCGCCGCGGCGGTGGTGATGTAGCGCCCGCTCATGCAGTGGCCGACGCTGCCCACCGGACCCTCGGCCACCTTGTCCTGGGCATCCAGCCAGTTGATGAAGGCCGCGGTGTCGTCAGTGACGTCGGCATTGCTCAGGCTGTTCATCGCCGCCTTGATCACCGCCGACATCGAGTCGTTGCGGCGCGGGATGTCGAAGCGGCAGGTGCCGAGGCGGTAATACATGTCGGGCAGCAGGCAGAAATAGCCATGCTTGGCGATGCGCCGCGCCATGTTGCAGAGCTCCTCGCGAAAACCCGGCGCATCCATGTAGAAAATGATGCCGGGAAAACGCCCCGGCGCATCGGGACAGGCGGCGAAGGCCGGGCACTTGCCATACTTGGTGGTGACGGTGACATGCTGTTCGATCAGGGCCATGCGGATTTTTCCTTGCTGTGCCGGAGAAGCCGCGGCGAACTGCCGCGACACGGATGGCGGAATTCTACCTGCCGTATTCCTCCGCCTTCGGCAACGCCGGTGTTTCGATGAACCATTCTGCGCGCGAGCCCCAGAAAATGCTGCCGTCGGGTTTCAGATCCGGCGTGCCGTCGAGCACTCCGGCTGGGATCAGCATGTTCTCGGTGCCAGTCACCTTGTGCGGCACCCGGGTGCCGCATTTCGGGCAGAAACTCACCGCGAAGCGCTTGGCGCCCGGCAGGTCGTAGCGCCTTGCCAGCGTCTCGCCTGCAGTCCAGCTGAACTGCGCCGCCGGGACGAACAGGTTGGCGGCATGCGCCGCGCCGGTCACCTTGCGACAGCGGGTGCAGTGGCAATAGCGAAAGGCGGTGGACGGCGGCGCGATTTCAAAACGGATATCTCCGCACAGGCAGCTGCCTGCGACGGCGTGTTCGGATGACATGTGGCATTCCTCCGGGGGTTGGCAGCGTATGGCTGCGGAGGATTATCCAATGAAACAGGGCTTTGCGGCCCCGTTTCATTGTAGCGCTGCTAGCTGCGGCCCTGCCCGCGTTCGCCGCCGCGGCCCTGGCGTTCCGGCCCCGCGCGACGTTCGCCTCCGCCGCGGGGTTGCCGCGCCTCGCCGCGCATCTGCGGCGCACGCTGTTGGAACTGCGGACGCGGCGCCTGCTGTACGCGCGGCTGCGGCCGCGGCTGCATGGCCTGCGGTGCAGGTCCTGACCGCCGGGGCGCGGCACGCTGCGGCTCGGGTCTGCGGAACTCCCGGCGCTCCTGCTGCGCCTGCGGGTGTAACCGGGGCTGTGGTGCGGGAGCGATTCGCGGCTGTGCCGGCACTGCTGCCGGTTGTTGCGGCACAGCCGCCGGCTGCCGCGGCACGGCCCGGGGCTGCATCGGCACGGCCGGCGTGCGGTTCCATGACCCATCGCGTTCCCGCTGCAGCTGCTGTGAACGCTGAAAATCGCCGCGAGGCTGCGATTGCGGCCGCGCTGCGTTGTGCCTGCGATGGTGACGCTCGAGTACCACACGGTCACGCGGCTGGTAGCGGTAATGCTCGCGATGGATCACATGGCGGTATTCACCACGCGGATAACGGTCGCCAACATAGTGGCGCTGGTACAGCGGCAACGGCGCCGGGGCATGGACGATGTGATGGTCCCAGTGCTCCCAGCGCTGTCGGTAGTACACCCAGCGCGGACCCCAGTGGATCTCCCAGCGCGGCGCGGCATCGACATACCAGCCCTGGAAGTACAGCGGCGGGTTCACGTAATAACGCACGGGCACCCGCAGCACGAACAGCGGTACGTCGTCGGGATCAACCGGCGTCCACGGACCGTCGTACCAGTCGCTCGTATACCAGTGATCGTCGTGATACAGCCAGTAGTAGCCGTCATAGAAGAAATAGTTCACCGGCAACTGCGGCGCGTAATACACCGGGTAGCCGGGCACCGGAACCAGCTCCGGATAACCGTGCTGGTGGATGCCGATGCTGATGCCGGGAACCACGACACTGACCGACACCTGGGCCCCCGCCGGGGTCGCGGTGCCGAGCAGGAATGACAACGCAGACAGTGCAATGAGTACGGGGCGCATGGCTAGTCCTCCGCCGTGATCAGCGATGGCCGCGGCGCGGGCCGGGTCCGCGATGATGGCGGCCGCGAGGCCCGCCATGCCTGCTGCGGATATCGAAATGGAGCGCAGGGCCGTAGTAAACAGGCGCAGGCACGAGGACCACCGGCGCCGGCTCATGGTAGTAGGCGGGCCCGGCCGGCACGGCAACGCAGCCGCCGAGGACGGCGAGCGCAGACAGGGCGAGGATGGGGCGGACGAATTTGTTCATGTCGGGATCCTCCTTGCCCATTTGGACCGGGCACCCGACCGCACTATCCCGACGATTTTGTAAGACTTTGTGACGGCTTCCCCGCACGCGGCTGCCTGATCCCCGCCGATTTGGTGCAGAATATCCGGGCAAGATGCAACAAAGCAGGCCCGGAACGGTCGGCAGCATCGACGCAACACTCCAGGCCCGGCACAACAACAAGACTTGTTTTGTTCAACCGATCCGGAGGGGAACATGCATCGCAATGCAGCAGCCGCAATCGTCATGTGTTCAGCAGCAGTCCTGCTTGCGTCCCAGGGCGCACAGGCACAGTCCACCGCGCAGTATCCAAACAGGCCGATCCAGTTCGTGATTCCCTTCGGGGCCGGCGGCGATTCCGACCTCTCGGGGCGCAATGTTGCGCTGGTGTCGCCGAAATATCTCGGCGGCAAGACCAACATCATCCCGGTGAACCGCGTCGGCGCCTCCGGCGCGATCGGCACCAGCTATGTCAAGGCCGCACAGCCCGACGGCTACACGCTGCTGGTCGCGCGGATTGCCACGCATGCAATCCTGCCGGCGATCGATTCCAAGCTGAACTACAAATGGAACGAGTTCACGATGCTGTCGCTGATCGAGCTGAATCCCTCGATCTGCTTTGTGCGCTCGGAGTCACCCTATCGCAACGCACAGGACCTGATGGAGACGATCCGCAAGCAGCCGGGCAAGCTCAATTTCTCGACTGCCGGACCGGGCACGGTGCAGAACATGACGCCGCAGTACTGGATGACGCTGGCAAAGCTGACCAAGGACCATGCGGTGGGCATTCACTACAAGAGCGGCGGCGAGGTGACCACCGCGGTGATGGGCGGCCAGGTCGATTTCGCCTGCAACAACGCGACGACGCTGGTGCCGCACATCAAGTCGGGGCGCCTGCGCGGACTGATGGCCTCGCCCGACCGGATCCCGGAGGCCCCCGGTGTCCCCGGTGCGCGCGAGGCCGGCTACCCTGAAATGGCGAATCTCGTCGGCTGGACTGCGTTGATGGGTCCCGCGGGATTGCCTAAGCCGGTGGTGGCGGCCTGGGTCAAGACCTTCCAGCAGCTGGCAAAGGATCCCGACTGGCAGGCCGGCAACGCACGCATCGGCGGCGTGCCTGCGATCCGCTCCCCGGAAGAAAGCTATGCTTTCGTCAAGGAGCAGTACGAGCTCTATTACGGCCTGGCAACCGCCCTGGGTATCCGCCAGTAATTGCGGGGACGCGCGGCGGCGCCGCGCGTCCCTTGCCCCGGAACAGCGGCTGCGATCCGACTGCACACGCTGCCAACCACACCGGCACTCAAAAAACGCTTTACAAGCATTTGTTTTATGGAGCTTCTAAAGAGTAGCTCCGGGCTGCTCCAAGGCCCCTGCCATCAGCTGTTTGACCAGACAGGCAAAGGCTTCATCCACCGAGTCGGTGCGGTACATCAGTTCGAGATCCGCCGCGGCGATGGTGCCATGGCGCACCAGTGCGTCGAAGTTGACTACCTCGTTCCAGTAATCGTTGCCGAAGAGCACGATCGGCATCGGCTTCTGCATGCGCCTGGTCTGCACCAGAGTCAGCATTTCGAAGAGCTCGTCGAGCGTGCCATAGCCTCCGGGAAACACCACCAGCGCTTTCGCAAGATAGGCAAACCAGAACTTGCGCATGAAAAAGTAATGGAAGTGGAATTCGAGCTCGCGGGTCACGTAGGGATTGACCAGTTCCTCCTGCGGCAGCGCGATGGTCAGACCCACGTTGCGTCCCCGCGCCTCTGAAGCGCCGCGGTTCGCGGCCTCCATGATGCCCGGCCCGCCGCCGGTGCAGACCACGAAACGGCGACGTCCCTCGGGGTCCAGGCCCTTGGACCACTGCGTGAGCCTGAATGCCAGCTCGCGCGCGGCTTCGTAATACTTGTTGCCCTCCTTCAGCCGGGCCGAACCGAAAAACACTATGGTGTCCTCGACGCCTTCGGCATCGAGCCGCGACCGCGGTTCGAGGTACTCGGACAGCATGCGCAGCGGCCGCGCTGCGCGGCTCTTCATGAAATCGGGATTGCGATAGGCCTTGATGGTCTTCAATGCGGTGTTCCTTTACTCCGGTTGTCGCCGCCGGCGATGGCATGCCCTGCAATGCAGTTCTGTCACGCAGCACAATAACGCATGACAGGCCGGGACGTTCACTGCGCATCCGAAAAGCACCGCTGGCCATGATGTTCCTGCCGGCCAGCGCATTTCACCAATTGCACTCATTGTGGAAGGATTCACGAGAAAGTCCGGATGTTGTGCCGCAATCCGCTCCGGGCCTGCGACACCGCATATCGGCTGCGTTATGATTTTCAGCGGCCCATTACAGAAGAATACGCCGGCCATGCAAACCATTCGTCCCCGGAGGAACACTATGAAAAGAACCACCATCCGCCGCACGGCGTCCATGCTCATTGCCGCGCTGGCTGCGGCATTGGCGCCGTCCGCCTGGTCGCAGCCCTATCCCGCCAAACCGGTCAGAGTGATCGTACCATTTGCACCCGGCGGCGGCAGTGACCTGACGGCACGGCTGTTTTCCTCGAAACTCGGCGCGCTCCTCGGGCAGCAATTTGTGGTCGACAACCGCGGTGGCGCCGGCGGCATCATCGGCATGGAAGCTGTCGCCAAGGCTCCGCCCGACGGCTACACCATGATGATGATGTCGGGCAGCTTTTCGGCGAGTGCCGCTACGCACAGGCCTGCCTTCGATCCGATGAATTCAATCCTGCCGGTGGCGGAATTCGGCATCTCGCCGTTTCTGGTCACCGTGCATCCTTCGTTGCCGGCAAGGAGCATGAAGGATCTGCTTTCCCTGGCTCGCGCCAAGCCCGGAAGCCTGACCTATGCGTCCAGCGGAGTCGGCGGACTGACCCACCTGACCACCGAGCTGATCAACCTGACGGCAAAGATCAACATGGTGCACGTGCCCTACAAGAGCAACGGTGCTGCCATCACCGATCTGCTGTCAGGACAGGTTTCGCTGATTGTCGCCAGCCTGCCCGTGGTGCCGTATTTCGCATCGGGCCGCCTGCGTCCGCTGGCAGTGACCACGGCAAAACGCTGGCCTTCGCTGCCGGATATCCCCACTGTCGCCGAAACGCTGCCGGGCTACGAGGTCGAATTATGGTTTGGCGCGATGGTGCCGCGCGGAACCCCGGAAGCCGTCATCAACCGCCTCAATGCGGCGATCAACAAGGCACTCGATGATCCGGAAATGAGAAAAAGCCTCGACAAGCAGGGCATCGTGCCCACCGGCGGCACGGTGCAGAAATTCAACGAGCGCATCCAGCAGGATTACCGCAACTGGGCAAAAGTCGTCGAGGCAGCGCGCATCAGGATCGAGTAAGCGGTGCTTCGCTTCGCCGCAAAACAGCCGGTCGCGGGCAGGCGCCCCCGTTCAGGACACGCGCTATCCGCGTGGCTGCAGAAGAAAAGCGGGGACGGCTTGCGCCGCCCCCGTTCCCGGCAACTGCCCTGACGCTTCAGCGACTGCTCAGGCGCGCCCGTGGCGACCGCCGCGGCCGCCGTGCTTGCCACCACGTCCTGCGAACAGGCGGTCCGCGATCTGCTGCTGTTCGGGCGACAGCGCCGCGTAGAGCGGTTTCTGCACGGTAAGCCGCTCGCCGATCCGCTCCGACGCCCGTGCCATGAACTGCTGGCGCAGCTCCAGACGCTCGATGGCAGTCATGCGCTTGCGCTCGGTGTCTGCAGCGCGTTTTTCGCGATGCGCCTGGATGCGGGCGTCGGCTTCCTTCGCCTGCTTGCGCATCACGCCGGCAAAGGCTTCCCACTGCTGCGACTGCTCATCGGTGATCTTCAGCGCGGTTTTCATATAGGCCAGGCGCGCCTCGACGCGTTCACCGGGCATGCGAAAGGCCTTCTTGCCGTGGTCGGCATGGTGGCCGCGCTGCCCGTGCTGGGCATGCTGGGCTTGCTGGGCATGCTGGCCCTGACCGACGGCCGGCGGATTCGCCTGCGCAAAAGCCAGCGGCACTGCAGCAGCAAAACCGGCAGCAACAAGGGTATTCATGATCAGCTTGTTCATCATTCACCTCCGGATGGTTTTCAGGAATTTCAGGGCCTCCCGACATGGAAGGCTCCCAGATTCAGAGTCTGCGGGAAAGGGCACGTTCCCCCGCAGGGTGTAAGAAAACGTTACAAGCGTATCCGCCGGTTACCGGCCGCGGTCCGGGGAACGCTGTTTATAATCCGAAGCTGCTTCCGCAATCCCCGGACCTTCCAAACCCATGAACGGCAACACCCCCACCATCAAGGCGCGGCTCGACACGCTGCTGCTCAAGCTCCCCGGCGTCAGCGCCCGCAGGATCAACGGCCTCGACGCCTATTTTGTCAGTGACAAAATGTTCGCCTGCATCAACGGCAGAGGTGTCGGCCTGCGCCTGCCCGCTGCAGTAGCGACGGAGCTGCAGTTCTCCCGCGACAATACCAGCGCCTTCCAGCCCGGCGGCATCGCCGGCACGCGGGAGTGGGTGCAGATCGACCGCACCGATGCGGCCGACTACGAAAAGGATCTGGAACTGTTCCAGGCTGCGCTCGACTTTGTGAAAAACGCTCGCTCGCGCTAGATCGCAAATCATGCTGAGAACCCTGAAACGGCTGTTCGACGAGGCCGGCGGCGGCGCTGCAGTGCCCGGCTTCGAGCGCCGCCAGCTGCAGCTTGCGGTGGCCGTGCTGCTGCACGAATCCACCCGCGTCGACCTGGCCACCCATGAAGCCGAACAGACAGCCGCAGAACGGGCGCTGTCAGAACTATTCGGACTCGATGCAGCGGCCGCCTCGGCGCTGCTGACGGAGGCCAGCGGAAAGACCGGCCACCTGACCTCGTATTACGCGCAGGTGGCGGTGATCAAGCGCGACTTTTCGATGGAGCAGCGCGTGGCGCTGATCGAACAGCTGTGGCGCATCGCCTATGCCCACGATCCGCTCGATCCTTACGAGGACCATTTCGTGCGCAAGATCGCGCACCTGCTCTACGTGCCCAACACCCAGGTGATGCTTGCACGTTCACGGGCACGCGGCTGAAGCAGAGCCGGCATGCCATCGGCATTCACTCCTGATGGGGCTTATTAAGTGATTGTTATTATTGGTGTTTTTTCTGTGTGGTTGAAATTTTCAAGGGACGGGACCTTTCCCGTGCCGGGCACGTCTTAATCTGCAGCGCCCGACCCGGCGCAATTCAACCGCACACATGCGCAACCGCCTGCCAGCCGGCAGCCCCAGCCTCTCCGTCAACACCCTGATACTCGGGGTGAGCGCTTTCCTGATCGTTGCCGGAAACGCCACCTTCATCAGCCGGGTGCTGGACAGCTATCCGCTCAACGGCAGCACGCTGCTGCCCCTCGCATCACTCGGCCTGGTATTCGGGGGCATCACGGTGCTGCTGCTGGCACCGCTGTGTTTCGGACGGCTGACGCGACCGCTGCTGATTGCCGTGTTGCTGCTGTCTTCGGCTGCGGCCTATTTCATGGACACCTACGGCATTGTCATCAGCGATGACATGCTGCGCAACGCTGCGCTCACCAGCAACGCCGAAGCCTTCGAGCTGCTCACCGCGAAACTGATCGCCTATGTGGTGCTGCTCGGCATTCTGCCGTCGGTTGCAGTCGCGAAAATCCGCCTGCGAACGGCGGGCGTCCGCAGCGAAATCTTCGCCCGCCTGCGCCTGTTCGGCGGCACCCTGCTGCTGGTCGTGGCCACCATGATGGCCTTCGGCAGCTTCTACGCCTCCTTTCTGCGCGGCCACAAGGAGCTGCGCCAGCTCGCAAATCCCGTGTACTACCTCTATTCCGCCGCGAAGTTTGCCAGCCAGTCGCTGGCCTCAGGCGGCGCGGAGCCGATAAGGCAGGTGGGTACCGATGCCGCAATCCCGGCCAGCGACACAACGCGCGACCTGGTAATCATGGTGGTCGGTGAAACCGCGCGCGCGGACCGGTTTTCACTGAACGGCTACGCGCGGGAAACCAATCCCGGACTGAAACAGCACAATGTCATCAGTCTCACCGATTTTCAGGCCTGCGGCACGTCCACCGCCGTGTCGGTGCCCTGCATGTTCCTCAGCGATGGTGAAGCCAAGGGCGCACAGACCATCCGGCGCGAGGAAAACGTTCTCGACGTGTTGCGGCACGGCGGGGTCAATGTGCTGTGGCTGGACAACAATTCCGACTCCAAGGGCGTGGCCGAACGTGTTGACTACCGCGATTTTAAGAACCCGGCAAACAACCCGGTCTGTGATACGGAATGCCGGGACGAGGGCATGCTGGCTGTGCTGCAGAAATACATCGACAGCCATCCTCGCGGCGACATCCTGATCGTGCTGCACCAGATGGGCAGCCACGGCCCGGCCTACCACCGGCGTTATCCGCCGGCCTTCGAGAAATTCCGGCCCGCCTGCAAGGAGAGCGATCTGAGCCTGTGCACGCGCGAGGAGATCGGCAACGCCTACGACAACACCATTCTTTACACCGACCATTTCCTCAGCGGTGCCATCAAGGTGCTGCAGCGGAACGATGCGCGCTTTGATACCGCGTTGTTCTATGTCAGCGACCATGGCGAGTCCCTCGGTGAGAACGGCGTCTACCTGCACGGCCTGCCCAAGGCCATCGCACCGGACACACAGCTGCGGGTACCGGCAATCCTCTGGTTCGGACCGCGATTCCACCAGGCAGACCCGCAGGTACTGCGGCGGAACAGCGCACTGCGATTCAGCCATGACAATGTGTTCCATACGCTGCTGGGACTGTTCGAGATCGAATCTGCCGCCTACATGCCGGAGAAGGATCTGCTCCGGACGGGCACCACGGCACCCGCCCTGATGGCGCAGGGTACGGGCAGACGCTAGTGCCGTCCGAAGCCGTTGCCCGGAGGCCGGCATATCAGACACCATCGATTGCCGCTGTCACCGGCGCCTGCATCGCGCTGCTGCTTGCGTGGGAGTGGCTGGGAGTCGATCTGAGAGTCATGCAGCTGCTGGGCGATGCGCGCGGCTTTCCGCTCCACGAAAACTGGTGGCTGGGCACCGTGCTTCATGACGGTCTGCGCAATCTTTCCATCCTCGCTTTCATCAGTCTGACCCTCGGGGTATGGAAACCTTTCGGGTTCCTGCGCCAGCATGCGCGCAGGGAGCGACTGCAAATGCTTGCCGGCGCCACCGTCTCCCTGATACTTGTCAGCGCAATCAAACACATCAGTCTGACCAGCTGCCCCTGGGATCTGCAACAGTTTGGCGGCATCGCCCGCCATGTGCCGCACTGGCTCTGGAGTATCCCCGACGGCGGACCGGGACGGTGTTTCCCGAGCGGACATGCCTCCTCCGGCTTCGCCTACCTCGCCGTGGCGGTTCCGGGGCTGCTGTCCGCAACAGAGGAAGGACGGCAGCGTGGCTGCCGCATTCTTCTGGTTGTGCTGCTGTTGGGCCTGATATGCGGTGTCGCTCAGGTGCTGCGCGGCGCGCATTACCCCAGCCATGTGATGTGGACAGCAATGATCTGCTGGTTCGCGGCACTGGCGAACCATCGAGTGTCCAGTCGCGCGTCCCGGTAATCGGCGCGGACTTCACTCGCAGGCTTCGATTTGTGCTGGGCCGTCAGGCCGGGCGCAATATCGAGCACCTGCTCTACGCGCCCAACACCCGGGTGATGCTTGCACACTCGCGGGCGCGCGACGGCTGATCCGCAGTCACCCGCAGGCGGACTGCTCAGAGGTATTTGATGCGGCTGCGCAGGCTGTCGATCGGGGTCGAGACGTCGCGCAGCTCCTTGCCGTCAGCAGCGGTGCCGACAACCAGCGCCTTGCCCGACACCGGCACCAGCGTATCGACCTGGAAACGCGCGCCGCCGCCGCGCAGAAAACATTCTTCGTCAAAGAACAGGCGGTCGCCGGCAGTGCCGACCGCATCGGATTCGATGGTGTCGAAGCCGATGAGGGCCTTGATGTCGTCGTGGCCGCCGATGTCGATGGCCTCGACGGATTTGTTCTCCGGGGTGATGAGCAGGGCTTTCATGCGGTATCTCCTGGTTGACGGTGCGGATCAGTAGCCGGCGCGCAACTCGCCGATGGTTTTCGGCGTCGCGCTGCCGTCGAGCTGCAGCACGGCACCGCCGCCCGATGCGGGATAGATGCCGGTCAAGCCCGTCACGGTGACCTGGTGAGTGACGAGGATCACCAGCGGTCCGTCAGCGGAAAGCCCGGCGAGGAATCTGCGCACGCCGTCAAGATTGCCTTCGCGCTGGTCAGGCCGGGCAAAGAAGGAATTGAGCGCCGGCAACTCGGTGACCGGACCGAGGCCGAGCAGGCGTGCGGTCTCCAGCGTGCGGCACCACTGGCCGGCGTAAACCTTTACATCGCGGATGCCGAGGCCGGCAATGCGTTTGCCCAGCCGCGCCGCCTGCTGGCGGCCCGAGGCGTCGAGGTTGCGCTGGGTGCTGCAGTCGCGCAGGCGGAAATTTTCGGGGTCGCCAACGCCGGGGGCGATGGCATGACGCAGCAGCAGCACGCGGCCGGGCTTCGCGAGTTCGGCCAGTTCAAGGGCTTCGGCAGCCCACGCCGGAGCAGCACCGGGCACAAAGGCGAGTGCCAGCAGCAGAGTAATGATCCGGATCATTGCGGACTCCCTTTGACGGCGGCTCGCAGGCCGCCGAAAGTCGCGGCGACCATGGTTTCGACAATCTGCGCGGCGTCGAGCTTGCCGTCGCGCACCAGAAATTCGACAGTCGGGTCGCAGGCCCGCGAATAAAGTGTGTAGACCACCACGTCGTCGGTCACCGCGGCAGCGAGGTCACCGGCACGGCGGGCTTCCCGGACCAGCGCGTGGAAGCGCTTGTTGACGCGCAGCGCCAGCGCGACGTATTCCAGATTGAGCATCAGGCTGCGCTGCAGCGCGCGGCTGGTCGACGGCAGATGCGGCACGCCGCCGCGCAGCCGGTGTTGCAGCGACCAGCGCAGGATTTCCTCTAGCCGACGGACCGCCGGCCATTCCGCGGGCATTGCATCGAGCTGCGCCAGCGTTTCACGCAGCAGCCGCGACAGCACCGCCGCTGCGAGTTTTTCCTTGGACGAGAAATGCTTGTAAAGGCTGCCCTTGGCGACGCCGACTTCAGCCGCGACGTCCTCCATGGTCATCAGGTCGTAGCCCTTGTCCGATAGCAGGCGATTGACGGCATCGAGGATGGCCTCCTCGCGGGCATCGAACTGCTGTTGGCGGAAAGGAATTTTCAGTGTCATGGACATGGCCGACTATCGCTTGAATCGGATTGAACTCGTCAGTTTTTAAAATGACCAATCAGTCACAAATTGACCGGATTGTATCGCATTCAGTTCCGGAAGCAGTTTGTGTGATTATTTAATCAATTAAATCAAGGAGATACAAATGGCTGTTTCGCGTTCCCTCCGTGCCCTCTGCGCGGGCGCCGTATTTGCGGTCTCGTCGCTGGCCACCGCCGCATCCGACATCGTCGACACCGCTGTTTCGGCGGGCAGCTTCAACACCCTGGTCACCGCGGTGAAAGCCGCCGGCCTCGTCGACACCCTGAAGGGCAAGGGCCCGTTCACCGTGTTCGCGCCCACCGATGAAGCCTTTGCCAAGATCCCGAAGGCGCAACTCGACGCACTGCTAGCCGACAAGCAGAAGCTTGCCGCCGTGCTGACTTATCACGTGGTGCCCGGCACCGTGATGGCCAAGGACGTCAAGGCCGGCAACGCGCCGACCGCCAACGGCAAACCGCTGAACATCAGCACCGCCGGCGGCAAGGTCAAGGTCAACCAGGCCAATGTGGTGAAGACGGATATCGTCGCCAGCAACGGCGTGATTCACGTCATCGACTCCGTGATCCTGCCGTAACGATCCTGCCGCAAGTCTCCCCGGCTTGTGTCAGGCCCGTCGTGCTCCCCGCAACAGCGGACGGGCACGGCGGGTTTTCGCGTTCCGGACCGGGAAGGCCGCATGTTGCCCACGTCCGCTCCGCGCATTACGGCGGTCATCATGCCCTGTAACATCGTGCAAACCCGGTCAAGCTGACACCTCCATATGGATCACCCGCATGAATGAATCACCCCGCATCGCCGTCATCGGCGCCGGCATGGCCGGCCTCGCCTGCGCCCGCGCGCTGCAGGATGTCGGACTCAGACCCGTTGTTTTCGACAAGGGCCGCAGTCCCGGCGGCCGGCTCGCCACGCGCCGGCTCGACGGCGACATCGGCTTCGACCATGGTGCGCAGTACGTGACTGCGCACGGCGAAGCGTTCAGCACGACACTGGACGGCATGATCGCGGAAGGTGCGGCGGCTCACTGGCGTCCGGAGGCGACGGGCGGGATCGATCCCGCAGCGGAGCGCTGGATCACCGGCACGCCGGGAATGAACGCGCTGGCGAAACCGCTGGCCGCTGGGCTCGATCTGCGTGTCACCTGCGAAGTCACCGCAGTGGAACGCGAAACCGCCGGCTGGCGCGTGCGCACGGCGGCCAATGCGGCGGGCGACTGTTTCGACATCGTGGCCTGCACAGTACCGGTGCCGCAGGCACGGAGATTGTTCGGCGCCGTGCACGACATCACGCAGGCGCTGGATGAGGTGACGATGGCACCCTGCTGGGCGCTGATGCTGGCATTCGCAGGCCCTGCCGCCGGAGTGCCTGATGTCCTTCAAACCGATTCGGAAACGCTGTCCTGGCTCAGCCGCAACAATTCGAAACCCGGCCGCTACGCCGCGAAGGAGTGCTGGGTCGCCCACGCAACAGCGGACTGGAGCAGCCGCCATCTTGAACTCGAACGCGAACCGGTGGCGGCGCTGCTGGTTGATGCCGTGCAGCGCATGCTCGGCGACGCAATGCCAAAAGTCGGACAGGCCATCGCCCACCGCTGGCGTTATGCGCGCACCGTGAAGGCCTTGGGCCGCCCCTGCCTCGCCAGCCGCGACGGCACACTGTTCCTCGGCGGCGACTGGGCACTCGGCGCCAGGGTCGAGTGCGCCTTCGACAGCGGGCGTGCCATCGCGCAGGCCATCATCGACGGCCGATGGAAACCCTGACCATCTATTTCGACGGACGCTGCCCGCTGTGCCTGGCGGAAATCCACGTACTGCGCGCGCGCAACCGCCGCGGACTGCTGCAGTTTGTCGACGTCACCGCGCAGGATTACCGCGAATCATCCCACGGCGTTTCCTGCGACGCGGCGCTGGCCAGCATCCATGCCCGCCTCGGCAACCACACATTGCTGCGCGGCCCGGCAGTTTTCGCGGAAGCCTACCGCCGCGCGGACCTGAGGCTGGGAGCCTGGCTGTTCTCGCGCCGCAGCCTGCAACCGCTGCTGGCATTCGCCTACCGCGCATTTGCGCGCCATCGTCATGCGATCTCGCGCATCAGTGGTCCTCTGCTGCTGCGCATCGCGCGGCGCATTTATCCCTGATCGTCTCGCAGGGCACAGCGCGCGTGGACGGGTCACGGTCACGCGCGTAGAATCTCGCCTGTCATCGGGGAGTAGCCGCCCTCCTGAGAGGTGCCTGCGTCAACATGCTTGGCCATCCGGCCATGGCGCAGGCGGTTCGCGAACCTGGCAAGACCTTTGACCATGCTGCCTCTGCAATGGCCGCGGAGCGGCATGGTCATCCGTCCTCTCCCGGCCCAGGAACACCCGTTTGGAAGCCTTTCTGATCTCCACCGGCATCGTCGCCCTTGCCGAAATCGGCGACAAGACGCAGCTGCTGTCCTTCCTGCTCGCCGCCAAGTTCCGCAAGCCCTGGCCGATCATCGCCGGCATACTCGTGGCCACGATCGCCAACCATGCACTGGCCGGTGCGGTCGGCGCCTGGATCACGCTGCTGGTGGGCCCGGAAGCACTGCGCTGGATTCTCGGCCTGTCGTTTCTGGCTATGGCGGTATGGGTGCTGATACCCGACCGGCTCGATGCGGAAGACGCGCGCTTCGTCAGACTCGGCGTGTTCGGCACCACGCTTGTTGCATTCTTCATCGCCGAAATGGGCGACAAGACCCAGATCGCGACCGTCGCCCTCGCCGCGCAGTATCAGGCCTTCGCTGCCGTCGTCATCGGCACGACCCTCGGCATGATGATCGCCAACGTACCTGCGGTGCTTGTGGGTGATCGCATCGCGCAGCGAATGCCGGTGGCTATAGTGCACCGCATCGCCTCAGTGATCTTTGCGCTGCTTGGCATCGCCACGCTGCTCGGCGCCGGCGGACGCTTCGGATTCTGAGCGGCAGGCGGTTCAGCGCCGCAGGTAACGCCGTTCGAGGTGCTCGCGGAAATATTGCGGATTGAGCACCTCGCCGCTGGCGCGGCGCACCAGCTCCGGGGTTTCCCACAGGCTGGCCTGCGACCAGATGCGCTCGCGCATCCAGCCGAACACCGGCTCGAGCTTCCCTGCCGCGATGCCCGAGTCGAGATCCGGCAGTTGCCGGCGCAGGGCCGCGAACCACTGCGCGGCATACATCGCCCCCAGCGTGTAACTCGGAAAATAACCGAAAGCGCCTTCGGTCCAGTGCACGTCCTGCAGGCAGCCGTCCCTGTAGTTGCCGCGCGTGTCGAGTCCGAGCAGCGCCTGCATCTTTTCGTCCCACAACGCAGGGATGTCATCGGGCTCGATTTCGCCCTCGATCAGCGGACGCTCGATCTCATAACGCAGGATGACATGGGCCGGATAGGTCACCTCGTCAGCATCGACGCGGATGAACCCGGGTTTCACGCGTGTCCACAGGCGGTAGAGATTGTCGGGATCGAAGGCGGGCTGGTCGCCGAAATGTTTCTTCAACAACGGCGCCAGCAGGCCGACAAAAGGCCGGCTGCGCGCCAGCTGCATTTCGAAGGACAGGCTCTGGCTCTCGTGGATACCGAAGGAGCGTGCATTGCCGACCGGCTGGCCCAGCCAGTCCCGCGGCAGGTTCTGTTCGTAGCGCGCATGGCCGGTCTCGTGAATGGTGCCGAGCAGGCTGCGCGCGAAATCGTCTTCGCTGTAGCGCGTGGTCAGGCGCAGGTCTTCGGGCACGCCGCCGCTGAAGGGATGCGCGCTTTCGTCGAGCCGCCCCGCTTCGAAATCAAATCCGAGCAGGGTCATGACCTCGCGGTTCAGCGCGCGCTGCGCCGCCACCGCAAACGGCCCCTGCGGAACGATGACTGTCTCACGCGCCTGCGCGTCCCTTGCTGCAGCGACCAGTTGCGGCAGCCAGGTCCTGATCTCGCCAAAAATGCGGTCGATGTCGGCCGCGCGCACGCCGGGCTCAAAGCGGTCCAGCAGCGCGTCATACGGCGCGAGCCCGCTGTCTTCGGCAAGCAGCTTCGCCTCCTCGCGCGCGAGTTTCACCACTTCTCGGAAATTGCCGAGGAAACCCTGCCAGTCATTCGCGGGACGCTGGCTGCGCCAGGCATGTTCGCAACGCGCTTCGGCCAGCGACTTTGCCTCGACCAGCGATTCCGGCAGGGCATTGGCATCGCGCCAGTCACGGCGGATCTCACGCAGGTTGGCGCGCGCAAGTGCGTCCAGCGGTTCGCTCTCCGCGACTTGCAGCCACTGCGCCAGCCGAGGATCGGTGCGCGTACGGTGGATCAATGCGGCGAGTTCCGCTTCCGCCGCGGCCCGCGCTTCGTTGCCCCTGGGTGGCATCATCGCGTTGCGGTCCCAGCCGACAATGGCGCCAAGATGCTGGTAGCGGTAGAGCCGGGTGTAGACACGGGTGAGTTCGGCATAGGCCGGTGTGGCAGTCGCATTCATGCCGCCAAGCTTACCGGAAACAAGAACCACCACCGGAATCTGCTGTCACAATAATTGATACACAAACGATTACGGAGGAGAACATCATGGAAAAACCGCAGGAAAACCGGAATCACGAACGCGAGGAGTCGCAGTACGACCGCTACGTCAACCGCTTCCGCGAAGCGCTGGAAGCCAGCCAGACCAAGGGCCGTGAAGCGATGGAGGCATCAATGGCGGTTGCACATGATCACCTGGTGGCACTGGGAGAGATCAGTGCCGAGCAGGGCAAGCAGTTTCGTGAATACCTTAAACGCGACCTCGCGCAGACTTCAAAAGACATGGGGCAGCTGGGCGAGGAGGCGAAGGAACGCTTCCATCCGGCGCGGCTGGGTGCAGGTGCACTGGCAGCAACCGCTGCCGCATTCCGGCTGCTGGGCGAAGGCCTGCTCAACCTGTCGGACCGGGCGACCGATGCCCTGGTCTACCACGCAGGCGAAATCACCAGTGCCGGCACGCTGACCTGCCTCAAATGCAATGCACAGGTCCAGCTGAAAAAAACCACACTTATCGAGGCCTGCCCGCAATGCGGCGGCACGATATTCAAGAAAGGTTACTGATGCAGCGCGCACGGCGTGCGCACACGCCGCCCGGTGCGCCCTCTGACATTCCGCCGCTGCCACCGGACCGCGAACCGCCGGACATCATCATCCTGCCGCCGCGTTCGCCGCCGGAACGCCCCGACATCATCGAACCGCCGGGCTCACCGCCCGACCCGCGGCCCGATCCGCCGCCGGAACCGGAGCGTCTCGAGGGTTCCGCTCCGGGCACGTAACCGACCGGGAGCCCGCGGCAGTAGAGTTCCAGACTCTGGCATTTGCACTCCCCTCCGCCGCGGAATTGCATATGATGTTCCCCGCCTTCCCGGCGCCGCCGGGCATTTTCATTCCGAAAGCGCGCATTCATGTCCACGCTGAAACCCATCCGCCGCCTCGTCGCCGGCAACAACCCTGCCGGCAGATCCGCGGTACTGATCGACGGCCCCGCGCCCAACGCGCATCCCTCGTCGATGTCGGCGGGACGCGGCCATACCGATCTCTGGGTCTGGAACGACTCGCCGATGGCACTCGGCGGCGGCAGCGATGACGGGATGCTGAAATACCGGTTTCCGGGAGAGCCGCGCGGCGGCCACCTGCGCGTGGTGCAGAGCGTGGGACGCCCGGCCGATTACGATCCGGCAATGGATCCGGAGGTCGTGCCGCACCATCCACCCAAGCTGCGTCCCGGCACCACGGGCACCTGGGACCGCGGCGGCAACAGCCTCTACACCTCGTCGATGCACAAGACGCAGACGGTCGACTACGGAATGATGCTCAACGGCAATCGCGAGTTGCGCCTCGACGAAGGCACGGTGCTGATGCAGCCCGGCGACATCGTGATCCAGGTCGGCGCCTGGCATGAATGGGCCTATCCCACGGATGCACAGATGGCCTTCGACATGATCGGCGCGGATTTTCCCGGCGGCGTCGGCACGGCCATCGGCAACGACCAGCCGCTGGCACCGAAGCCCGTGCCGCCGGGCATCCGGCTCAACCGCCGCATCGTCACCATCGACCGTGCCTCCGACGGCCGCAGCGAAATCGTCAGTGACGGTCCCTGCCCCGATGTGCTGCTCGATCCGGCGCGCCCCGGCTTTGCCTCGCAGCGGATGTGGACCACCGACAGCTGTCCGGCCCGCATCGTGCGCGAGACCCTGCACCTGCCGCGCACGCTGGAGCCGAAGAATGGCGGCACCACATTCCGCGTCGACATCCTGCCGCCTGACGCGACCTGGCAGGGCAGGGTCGGCGAACGCGAGGTGCGCAGCTATTTTGCGAGTGCGGGCTCGCCCGCTGCATGTGCCTGGCATGCCGGCGCCAAGCATCCGTACGTGCAGAAAACCATGACCTTCGATTATTGTGTGATCCTGGAGGGCGAAACCGTGCTGGTGCTCGATGAACAGGAAGTCGTGTTCCGGACCGGCGAAGTGGCGCTGCTGAAGGGCGTACGCCATGCCTGGAGCAATCGGTCCAGCACGCGTGCGGTGATCGCGATCAGCAGCCACGACGGCCGCCTTTGACAGGCACTGGCCTGATCCGACCGAACCAACTGGAGGAGGATAAAATTATGAATAAAATCAAACACTTATCGTGCATTCTTGTCTGTGCATCCGGCCTCGCCACCGCACTGCCTTCGTTTGCGCAGGGCTTTCCGGCCAAACCGATCCGCTGGATCCTGCCCTATCCACCGGGCGGCGGCAGCGACACCATTGCACGGCCTGTTGCGCGCAAGCTGTCGGAAAACGTCGGCCAACAGGTCATCGTCGACAATCGCGGCGGTGCCGGCGGCAACATCGGCATGGAGACTGCAGCGCGCGCGGCGCCTGACGGTTACACCATCGTCATGGGACTGACGGCGCAGCTGGCGGTCAACCCGGCGCTATATCAAAAAATCCCGTATGACCCGATCCGGGATTTCGAGCCGATCACGCTGCTCGCCAACGGCGCTTATGTGCTGGCGGCGCATCCGTCGTTGCCGGTGAAAACGATGAAGGATGTGATCATGATCGCCAGAAAACGCCCTGGCGAAATCCTCTACGCCTCATCCGGCAACGGCTCCGGTGCGCACCTGGCAAGCGAACTGCTCAACAATATGACCGGCATCAAGCTGAAACACGTGCCTTACAAGGGCGGCGGCCCGGCGCTGGTGGACACCATCTCCGGGCAAACCCAGCTGCTGTTTGCGACACCGATCGCATCGTCCGGCCACCTGAAGGCGGGACGCCTGCGCGCGATTGCGGTCAGCACCACCAAGCGCGTGAACAGCATGCCCGATGTGCCGACGATTGCGGAATCCGGCGTGCCCGGTTTCGACGCCGGCGTGTGGTACGGCATGCTCGCGCCCAAAGGCACACCGCGCGACATCATCACCCGATTGAACGAAGAATTCCGCAAGGTGTTGGGTGACCCTGACATCCGCAATTTTCTGACCAAGTCCGCCGTTGAACCCGACGGCGGCACGCCTGAAGAACTCGGCAAATACATGCGCAGCGAACTCGCCAAGTGGGCGAAAGTAGTGAAGGCAGCAAACATCAGGCTGGACTGAGCGCGGCATAAGCCGGCCCGGCGATCAGCTGCGTTCGAGCAGCTCCCTGAGCTTCGGTTCCGGCTTCCAGTAATTGGGGCCCTTGAGAAATTTGCCGTTGGCGTCGTAAATCGGCTTGCCATCGGCGCCGAGCTTGCTTTCGTTGCTGTCCATGATGATGTCGAGCACGTCCTCCAGCGGCAAGCCGTACTTCAGGGCCTCGGAGCGGCAATAGACGATGATGTCGCCGAGCAGATCGGCCATCGCCACCAGGATTTCGGTGCGCGGCGCGCCCTTTCTGGCGAGTTCGACGATGTCGTCAATTTCATGCACTTCGTCGAGCAGCGTCGCCTTGAATCCGTTGAGACGTCCGACCAGGTCCTCGGGCAGAACCGGGCGGTCGCTGGCGGGCAATTTGTACATGGCATTCATGGCGGCGATGCGGCGGGCGAAATTGCTGTTCATGGCAGTGCCTTGTGATGAAGGATGAATATTGGGAATCGGCAGCATGATACTTATTGATGGTGCCGTGAATTATTGATGGTACCCTGAATTCCTGACCGTTCCGGCTGCAGATGTGGAACTCGGGTACGCCATGCCCATTCCAAGACCGGGGACCAGGCAGCTTCAGAGTCCACCCTGCGATGCCGCGGACCGGTCCCGAACCGAAGACCAATCAAAGGAGAAACATGAAAATCCTGCTCCCCGTCGATGGCAGCAAGCATTCGCTGAATGCCGTGCGCTATGTGGCCGAACGACTGTGGCCCAGCCTCGAAGACGCCGAAATCATCCTGCTGCACGTGCACTACCGCGTGCCGCCGCGCGCCGCGTCGGCCGTCGGGCGCACGGTGGTCGAAGGCTATTACCAGAGCGAGGCCGAAGCCGCGCAGAAGGGTGCGAGGAAACTGCTCGACCAGCACGGCATACCCTACAACGCGCTGCGCCAGCCGGGCTATCCGGGCAAGGTGATCCCCGAGTATGCCGAGAGCATGGGTGCGGACTTGGTCGTGATGGGTTCGCACGGTCTCGGCGCTGCCAAGGGCCTGCTGCTGGGCTCCGTCACCCAGGCAGTGATTGCCAACTGCAAGACGCCGCTGCTGGTCATCCGCGACGGCCAGCTGCCGCCGGAGAAGGGTGAAGTGCTGGTTGCCGTTGACGGCAGTGCGTACACACGCCGCGCCGTGGCCTATCTGCTGCGCCACCGCGCCCAGTTCGCGTCACAGGGTCGCATCACGCTGATGCACGTGAGCCCGCCGCCGGGCCGCATGCTGACGGCGGTCGACAGGATCCTCGAAGGCCAGCGTCATGCCGACAACGAGAAGGCAATGCGGCCGGCACAGCGGCTGCTCGACAAGGTCGGCCTCAAGTACAAGATGCTGAACGTCACCGGAGACCCCGGCGAACGCATCGCCAACCATGCGCGCGGCAATCATGCCGGCCTGATCGTGATGGGTTCCCATGGTCGCGGCAGCATGACCAGCCTGCTGCTCGGCTCAGTGACCCAGAAAACCCTGGCCGGCGCACGTGCGCCGGTCCTGATCGTGCGCTGAAGACCATCCCGCTCCGGCACGGAGCGGGAGGACACAAACCGACCACCACAGCGGCCCGGCAAGTGATCAACGCGCCGCAGCCGCTGCCTACTGGAGAATCCGGCATGGACACCGCCCGACCAAACCGCCGCCGCTTCCTGCAGCTTGCCGGCGGCCTCGCGCTGGCACAGGCCCTGCCTGCCCGCGTCATCGCCGCTGAGGCCGCGCCCGCGCTGCGCATCGGCATCATCGGTTCCGGCCACGTCGGCAGCGCCCTCGGGACGTCCTGGGCGAAAGCCGGCCACACGGTGATGTTTTCCTCGCTGGACATCGAGCACGACCGGAAACTCGCCGCTGCTGTCGGTGCCAACGCCCGCGCCGGAACGCCACGCGAGGCCGCGGCCTTCGGCGAAGTTCTGCTGGTGTCGGTGCCTTACGGCGCATTGCCGCAGCTCGGCAAAGACCTCGGCGGGCTGCTCAAGGGCAAGGCGGTGATCGACACCTGCAACCCTTTCCCGCACCGCGACGGCGAGATCGCCAACTGGGCACGCGAAAAGGGCGCCGGAGTGGCTTCGGCAGAACTGCTGCCCGGGGCGCGCATCGTGCGCGCCTTCAATGCCGTCGGCGCCGCGCGCATGGCCGAGGCTGCCGGGCGCCAGGGACCGCGTTCCGGCATGCCGATGGCAGGCGACGATGCGGCGGCGATTGCGGTGGCCACGCGACTGGTGCGCGATGCGGGCTTCGAGCCGGTGCTGGTCGGAACCCTGGCCACCATGGGCAAACACCTGATGCCCGGCACACCGCTCGCCGGCGAACGCTCGCCCGAGGAAGTCCGCAGGATCGCGGCGACGCTGAACAGAAACTGAACCTGCAACTCACCCGGTACCCCATGCGCATCGAAAAGATCACTGCCAACGTCGAACACATCAAGCCCGCCCGCGCCGCCGACGCCTATGCCGGCCGCGAGAGCCTGACCTTCCTGCGCTGCAGGGTCAGCACCGATGAGGGCATATACGGCGAAGGCCTCACCGGCCGCTTCCTCGCCGACCAGGTCGCGCACCTGCTCAACGGCGGCATCGCTGCGGCTGCTGCCGGCATGGATCCGCTGGACATCGAGGCAATCACCGTCAAGATGGCAAAGCAGTTCAATCCGCGCCAGGCCACCGGCGTGTTCGTGTCGGCAATGTCCGCGCTGGACCTCGCGCTGTGGGACATCCGCGGCAAGGCGCTGCGCCAGCCGGTGGCAAAGCTGATCGGCGGCGCCCGCGACGCGGTGCCGGCTTACGCGACGGCGGGAATGCCCGCATTCAGTGAGAGCGAGCTCGTCGAAGCCTGCAAATCGGCACTGGACGCCGGTTTCCACGGCGCAAAAATCCTCGTCGGCACCGGGCGCAGCCTGGCCGAGGACGCACAGCGCATCCACGCGGTGCGCAGGGCCATCGGCGATGCGCCGCTGATGCTGGACGCCAACTGCGCGTTCACCGTCGCCGAGGCCAAGCGACTGGCGACGCTGGTCGCCGACTGCGACATCGCTTTTTTCGAGGAGCCTGTGCGCGGCAACGACATCGCTGCCCTGGCGGAACTGCGTCGCGCCGCTCCGGTGCCGCTGGCGTCTGGCCAGATGATCCAGTCGATTTCCTGGTTTCGCGATGCGTTGGCCGCCGACGCGCTCGATGTGCTGCAGCCCAACGCCGCGTTCTGCGGCGGCATCAGCGCGATGCTGCGCATACTCGCTCTGGCCGAGGCGCATGGCGTGCCGGTCACCGGGGCCGGCGGCTTCGAGGCTGCGAACCTGCCGGCAATGGCGGGACATGCACACGGCGGCATGCTCGAAGTGCATGGCGCCCACGGCGCGCTGCGCGAGCGCTTCGCCAGCGAACCGGAGTTCTCGAAAGGACTGCTGCACGTGCCGGCGGCAGCCGGGCTGGGCTACTCGCTGAAGGACTGAGCATGGCGCTGGTTTACGAGGCCCGACATTTCGTCCTGAGGACGCTGGACCAGCCGCACATCTCGCGCAGCGATGGCGGACACATCGTCATCGACCCCAAGGTGGCGGTGGAGGATCGCACTCAGCTAACGCCTGAACAGGCCATCGAACTGGTCAAGCTGACGATGGCCGGCGGCGAAGCCATGAAAACCGTACTGACACGCAAGGGTATCCGCATCGGCCGCATCAACTACCAGGACAATGGCAACTGGCGCGCCGAACTCCATGTGCATCTCTACGGCCGCGCGCTGGATGCGAAGCTGCAGCCCTGGGGGCACGCGCTGGCGTTTCCGCCTACGCGTGAAGCCTTCAGGAAGGAAATGGGCAGGCTCGAGCCGCTGCGTCCTGACGACATCGCCGAGCTGCGTGAGGAGATCGGGCGCTTGCTGCAATCGGAAAAGTACCGCGACTTCTGACCCGCCGCCGGCTAGCGCCCGTACTCAGATGCCGATCAACCGGGCGTTGCCCCGGATGCCCTCACCACATCACCCCACTTCCTGATTTCGAGGGGCATGATCCTCGCCAGCTCGTCGGGCGTGCCGGCCACGACCTCGACGCCTCTCTGCGAGAGGCCCTTGGTGATTTCAGGGATGCGCAATGCCCTGGCAAAACCGTCGTGAACGCGCAGCGTAACCTCGCGCGGCATGCCGGCAGGTCCGAGCAGGGCATACCAGCCGCTGGTCTCGAAACCGGCAAGCGTTTCGCCGATCGCCTGGACGCCGGGCAGCGCCGCGGAACGCTGTGCGCTGCATACGCCGATCGCACGCAAGCGGCCCGACTCGATGAAGGGTTTGGCCGCAAGCAGCGTGTTGACCTGGAACTGGACATGGCCCGCGACCAGGTCGGCCAAGGCCTGCCCGGCGCCCTTGTACGGAATATTCAGGGCGTCGATTTTCGCCATGGTCTTCAGCATTTCGACGGCAAGATAGGCCGAATTCCCGGCGGCGGTGCCGGCAGTGAGCTGGCCCGGCCGCGACTTGGCCAGCGCTATGAACTCCTTCACGTTCTTCACCGGCAGTGACGGGTGCACCACCAACACGGTCGTGGTTTTGCCCAACTGGCTGATCATCGTGAAATCCTTCACCGGATCAAAGGGCACTTTCTGGTAGAGCGTGGGATTGATCGCATGGGGTGTGGTCGCGATGACCAGGGTATGGCCGTCAGGCGCCGAGCGCGCGACGAATTCGGTGCCGATCATGGTCGCGCCGCCGGCGCGGTTTTCGATCACGATCTGCTGTCCGAACTGCTTGTTGAGTTCGGGCGCCAGCAGCCGGGCCAGGATGTCGGTGCCGCCACCGGGGGCGGCCGGCACGACAATGCGCACCGGCTTGGACGGAAACGTCTGCGCAGCCGCGGCAAGCGGCAGCGCGAGCAGTGCCGCGGCCGCCACGCCGGGTATCAGGGTCGCCACGAAATTCAGGGTAATCACGCGGGAGAGGATTGTCATGATGTGGATTGTTCAAATGGTCGGGTTGAAATCGGGTAGCGCATCCTAGCATCGGATTCCGGCGTTCATGTTAATTTGCAGTTTTCCCTTCAGGATCGATCATGAGTGACGTCAACAGCAGCACCGACAATCGCCGTTTCCCGCTGATTCCGCTGGAAAACCTGACACCGGAGCAGAAGGCAATGAGCGACGCCATCAAATCGGGGCCCCGCGCCAAACTTGCGAGTTCCGGCGCCTCCAAGCCCGGCCCCCTGGGCGGGCCGTTCAACGTCTGGCTGCGCAGCCCGGGCATCGGCAGCCTGATCCAGCAACTCGGCGAGGAAATCCGTTTCCGCAGTTCCCTGTCGGGCAAACTCAATGAACTGGCGATACTGGTCACCGCGAGAAACTGGACTTCGCAATACGAGTGGGTCGCACACCACAAGCTGGCCCTGGAGGGCGGGCTTGATCCGAAAATCGCTGAAGCCATCGCCGAGTGCCGGCGCCCGGAAGGCATGGACCCGGACGAAACCCTGGTCTACGAGTTTTCGCAGGAATTGCAGGAAACGAAAGGCGTCAGCGACGGGATGTACGCGCGGGCGGTGGCCCGCTTCGGCGAGCGCGGCGTGGTCGACCTGATCTCGGTCAACGGCTTTTACGTTCTGGTTTCGATGTGCCTCAATGTCGACCGCACTCCGGTGCCGCCGGGCACACCGCTGCCGCTGCCACCGCTCAGGAAATAAAACGGGCTTCTACGGCCGGCTTGCCTCGAGCAGAGTGGCCGTGCGCGCGAGCAAATCCCCGACGCGGCGCCGGTTGGTGCCGAGGTCCCAGTAGCCGACGCGCGACGCGGAATAAAGGGCGAGAGTCGACTGCTGCGGACCCAGCGCGATGAATTGCACGTGGATGTCGTCGCGGAATCCGAACACCCGCGTTCGGGCAACAGCATGCAGTCCGGCGGCAGATTCCCCGGCGACTTCCATGCGGGGATTCTGCAGCAGCACGGCCTTGAAAGCAGCGCGCAGTTCGGCAACCGGAACCGTGAACACCTGCGCAATCTCGTCCGGACGGCCGGGAAAACCGGCTGGCGCGGCAAGCCAGTGATTGGGGCTGGACGGCCGTTCCAGCTTGAGGAAATGCGAGTCGGCCTCCACGACTGGCGGTGGTCCGCCGCGCTCGGCCCCGTTCGCTGCGGAACAGAACAGGTACAGCAGGATCAACGCCGGACAACGGTGAATGCGCATCAGCCAGTCTCATTCAGTCTGGATGTGGCTGACAACCCGGGTATCCCGATGGCGCGGCGCCACTGTTTTCCGTCATGGCTGCCGAACAAGCCCATGTATCGCCTCATCATGTATCGCCTCATTTTGCGGGCCAAGGCGACACAGCCAGCCGTACCTTCAGGATTTCCTGCCGTAAACGGTCTTCGGCAGGATGCGATAACTTGCGCTGGCGCGACAGGCGGTCTCGCCATCCTCGCCGATCACCTCGGCTTCGGTGAACATGATGCTGCGTCCGCGCTTGATCACCGTGCCGCGGCAGATGATCTCGCCCTTGGCCGGTGCCAAGTAACTGAGGTTCATGTTCATCGTGGCCACGCCCATCTCCATGTCCACCAGCGAACGCACCGCCTGCGACATCGCGGCGTCGATTATCGCGGCGACCGTGCCGCCATGGACCTCGCCGCGGCTGTTGCCGAGGTGCGGCTGAAACAGCAGCCTCACCTGCGAGCGGCCGTCATCAAGCGCGTCCAGGATGAAGCCGAGGTGGATGTAGAGCGGAACAGTGGAACGCCACTGCGGCACGGTTTGCTTTTTTGCGGTCATGGTCTGCGGCTGGACTGGGGTGGTCGCATGTTACACCGGAGCCGGCACGTCCAGCACTTGAGTCCAAGGCCTGTGCGCGGCATGATGGTCGATGACGAGACCCGGGAGAAGCCCCATGAAAGTCAAACGCATTGAGCATGTCGGCATCGTCGTCCGCGACGTGGAAGCGAGCCGCAAGCTGTGGGAAGACTGTTTCGGCATCAAGCTTGCCGGCACCGAGGACAATGCGACGCGGCGGCTGGCCCTCTACCCGGTGGGGGACTCGATGGTGGAGCTGCTTGCGGGCCTGACGCCGGACAGCAAGCAGTCAAGGCTCATCGCCGAGGGCAAGGGCGGCCTCAATCACATCTGCCTCGAAGTCGAGAATATCGATGAAGCGCTGGCCGAACTGAAGGCGAAAGGCCTTCCGCTGCTCGACGAGAAGCCGCGCATCGGCCATGCGGGATGCCGTATCGCTTTTCTCGACCCATCGGCAACCGAAAACTGTCTGATCGAACTCGCCGAACTGCCCGCCGGCGGCGCGCACTGAAGGCGCTTATTTTTCGTCAAGCGCCCTGCGCAGAAGGTCGCTGACAAGATCGCCGGGCGGCACCCCCCGCTCCTGCGCCAGCGCATGGATCCGCTTTACCAGGTCGCCTTCGATTTTCACCGCGAAGGGCACCAGCCCGCGTGCCTGGTCAAGCCGCCGCTGCTCGCGGCGGTCGGGAGTGGTGCCGGCGGTCGCGCCAAAGCGTCCGGGGGAGGCACCTTTTTTCATCTTGTTGACCAGTTTCAACGCGTTGAATTTCTGCAGTTCAGCGGGCTTCATTGCCATGACAGGCTCCGGATGTGCTGATATGAAAAAGCCGCGCGTGACGCGCGGCCTTCAGCGGACTAGGGTTTACTCACTGCGGTGGCGGCTGGCCACCGCCCCCGCCACGGCGTTTGCCGGGACGTTTGTGAAATTTCTTGCCGCCGCCTCCCGGGCCCTTGTTGTTAGGACCCTGGGGACGATTGCCGGGCTGCATGCGCCCGCCACCGGCATTCTGCCGCTGGTGCAACGGACGGCTCTGCGGATCCGGCGCGCCCTGGCGGTTGCCGGATGCGAGCGCGATTTCGAGTTCATTGAGTTCGTCCCACTCGGCATCGGTGCGGTTGCGGTCCGGAATGGCCAGCAACTCCTGCATGCGTGCCCGGGGAGAGACGGGGGGATTCTGCGGTGGCTGTGAGTCGTTCATGGGTACCATTATCGCATTTTCCGAGGCATCCTTCAAAGAAAACAACGGCTTAGGGGCCGGACATCAATCCCGTCCGGAGCACGCCGAGGCCGTGGCTATTCGAGGGCCTGCAGGACCAGCGCGTGCAGCAACTGGCGGTGGTAATAACGGATGGCCCCCGGAGCGTGCGCCATGAACACGGTCACCAGCTCTTCGGCAGGATCCACCCAGAAATAAGTACCGGTGGAACCCGCCCAGTGGAATTCGCCGGCACTGCCGGGCATGCCGCCGCGGCCGGCGCTGCGGCGCACGGCCACACCGAGACCGAAGCCATACCCCCGGATATTCGGATAATCATTGAGCTTCGAAAGATCGACCTCGGGCCCAAGATGGTCGCTGGTCATGAATTCGACGGTCTTCCGGGACAGCACAGGCACGCCGTCAAGGCTGCCGCCATTGAGCAGCATTTGTGCAAACCGCAGGTAATCTGCCGCGGTCGACACTGCACAGCCGCCACCGCAGTCAAACTTGTGCGGAGTGGTACCGTCGCGCAGGGTTTGCGGTTCGCCGGTCACCGGATCCCGCGGCAGCGCCTTCGCGTAGCGCGGCACCTTGGCCGGCGGCACCGTGAATGCCGTGTCGCGCATGCCCAGCGGAGCGAACAGGCTATCCTCCAGATACCGCGACAGCGGCTGCCCGGTGACTGCCTCGACCGCCAGCCCCAGCACATCAAGGCCCAGGCTGTATTCCCACATGGACCCGGGCTGGTAGTGCAGCGGCAGCGCCGCAAGCCGCGCCAGGAATTCCGGGCCGGTCCACTGAGTGGAAGCCAGATCCGAAGAGAACGGATAGCGCGCGTACAGCGCCTTGTCGCCCCGGCCATAACTGAGGCCGGCGGTGTGGCGCATCAGGTCTTCGATGGTCATCTCGCGGCGAAGCGCCTCGGTCGGTGCGCCGGGTGCCCCGTCACACAGCGGCGGATTGACGCGCATGTCGGCGAGCTGCGGCAGGTAATGACGGACCGGATGGTTGATCGCCATGCGCCCCTCTTCGCAAAGCATCAGCGCGCCGACCGTCACCAGCGGCTTGGTCATCGAGGCAATGCTGAACATCGCGTCCACCGGCATCGCCGTGCGCGCCTGCGGGTCGAGGTGGCCGAAAGTCTCGCAGTATGCAAGCCGACCTTTCCGCGCAATCATCAGCACCGCTCCCGGCAGCGCTTCGCGCCCGACCTCGGCCTGCAGCGCAGCGGCAATTCGCGGCAGGCGATCGGGCGCAAAACCCAGCGCCCGCGCTTCAGCTGCCGGCAGCGGGAAATCACGTGCTTCGGACTTGTTCATGAAAGGCAAATCCGGTGTCAGTAGTGCGGCGGAATTTCGTGGACGGCATCGCCCGGCTCCGCGGGCAGGCTGCGCTGCAACTGCAGGCGCAGATCGCGCAACTGGCGCTGCAGTTCGGCGATTTCCTGCTGCTGCCGGGCGACGGTGCGGTTCAATTCTTCGAGCAGATCTTCACTGAAACTCAGCTTGACCTCGATTTCAGAGAGGCGCAATTCCACGTCGGCACTCATGCCGGGGCCAGCACGTCGATCCGCACGCCGCGGCATTCGACTCTCTGGCCGGCGCGGATCTTCGCAGTTTTGCGGCTCTCGGCATGACCATCGACCGTTACCGCGCCTTCGGCGACCAGATGCTTGCCCTCACCACCACTGCCGACGATCCCTGCAAGCTTGAGCAGGTCGCAAAGGCGGACGTGGTCGGACCGGAGCTGGAACTGGCGGGTTTCCACTGATTTCGTTCTGTCGCGGGTTTGTTGTCAAAGTGTTGATGATACTGGAGCGCGCTGCCGGGAACCATGCCGCAGCCGCGGGTTCAAATTACATATAATCCTTCGTGAAACCGAGAACGATCTGATGTCCCTGCCCCTGTTCATTTCCGGCATCCTGCTGCTGCAGCTGGCGGGCTGCGCCATGGGACGTGACGCGCAGTCCAGCGAGGCTGCGCCTGAAACTGCCGCTGTCGCCGCCGAGCAACAGCCGGCAGTGGCAGTGGATGCTGTCGTCTCGCTGCCCCCTGCCGGGACAACCGTAGCCGCACCCGTGGCATCCGAGGCTGTTGCTCCGGAACCTGTTGCGGCACCGGAACCCGTCCCGGCAACAGCAGGTGCTGCGCCTGCCGAGGCGCTGCCCACACCGGTGCCTGTCAAGAAGCCGGTGACTGCCACCCCTGAAAAGCCGGTGGCCAAGCCGCCGGCAAAAACCGCGGCACCCGCACGTACACCGCAGAAAACGGTCGCACCGCCGGTGCCGGCATCGCAGTCCATACCCGCGATGGCACTGGCCACCCTGGAGCAGCGCCTGAAAGACACCAGCGCCATAGGCGTGTTCACCAAGCTTGCACTGAAAAACCAGGTCGACGACCTTGTCAGTCGTGTTCGGGCGCATCATGACGGTGCCGGCAATTCGACGGCCCAGCTTCGCCAGGCCTACGACCAGCTGCTGGCCAAGGTTCACGGCTTGCTGAAAGATGGCGATCCCGCCCTCGCCAATGCCATCATGGCTTCACGTGAATCGATCTGGCTGGTGCTGATGGATCCGGTAAAGTTCGCAAAACTCTGAGCTGCGGGAGAATCCGAATATCATGAACAGATTCAAACTTGACCTCGCCCTGCTGGGCGCTGCAATGCTGGTCGCCGCGGCGCCGGGCATCGCCGCGGATGCAAACAGTCCTCTGGCGAAAGACCTGACGGCGACCATTTCCCTGCTGGGTCTGCCCTGCGGCCAGGTCGTCAACGTGACGACCCAGGGCAAAAACGACCATCTCGCCACCTGCAGCAATGGCAATCGCTACCGGGTTTACGTCAACGCTCAGGGACGCGTTACCGCAGAAAAGCGCTGAACGGCGCGGCGCTCAGGTGTCGGGCCTGATGAATACCTGCTGGTCGCCGATCTCCTGCGCCAGCACCCGTTCCACCGCGACGACGTAGTCCAGATTCGTGCCCAGGCGTTGCCTCGCCTGCACGAGATCCACCGCCGCTGACAGGGTCGGTCCGTCGCTGACCCATGCGTGGGCAATCAGTTCCACCGCATGGCGCATGTGCGCTGCCTCATCCGCAGGCTGACCGCCGGAAAGCGCCTGCAGCGCCGCCTCCGCGCGCACGGCAGCCCGTCCGTAACGCCCGCTGCCCAGGAAAACACCAACGAAAACCCCGCCCGCAAGCAGCAGACCGATGACGACCAGCAGCAGCGTATTCCAGGGCGGTGGCAAGCGGATGCCGAGTTGCGGCAGGACCAGGAGCAGCACGAGGCCGGCGATCACTGCCAGGCAGCCCCAGGGTCGCGGACTGGAAGGAGGCGGCTCGGCGGCGATGCGATGCCACTCGGCCACGATCGCCGCGCGTTGCGCGGACGTGAACGGCTGCGGCTCGTTGCTCATCGTGCGCCTCCATCACCGGGGTATGGCCACTGCAAAATGTCGGCACGGCAGGCCAGACGGGCAGGCGCCGACCGCGGCAGACTACACCAGTCCCGCGATCCGGTGGAATCCGGCAAAAGTCCACAATTCATGATTGCAAATTGACTCGGCAAAGCGCCTTAAACTACGCTCGGCGGTTCAACATGTGACCATCGAGAAAGCCCATGCCGACCACCGAACCCCAGCACCGCCAGCCCCTGTCCTCTGCCGACCGGGCGACGCCGCAACTGACCAGCGCCAGCGCCCCGCCGGCCTTGCGGCTGATGCTGGCGCTGGAGGATTTCGAAGCACCGGCGCGGCGCTACATCCCGCGTCCGATTTACGGCTACGTGTCCGGCGGCGTCGAACGCAACATCACCCTGGGCTGGAACCGCTCGGCCTTTGATGATCTTGCATTGCTGCCGCGAATGCTGGTCAACGTCTCGCAGCGCTCGCAGAAAACCGAACTCTTCGGCCGCGTCTATGATTCGCCCTTCGGCATCGCCCCGATGGGCGGCACCTCGCTTGCCGCTTTCGACGGCGACCTCGCCCTGGCACGGGCCGCCGCGGCACGCAACGTGCCGATGATACTCAGCGGCGCATCGCTGACGGCACTGGAAAAAGTGCGCAAGGCCTCGCCACAGCACAGCTGGTTCCAGGCTTACCTGCCGGGTGATACCCAAGCCATCACCGAGCTGGTCGAGCGGGTGGCAAAGGCCGGCTACGACACCCTGGTGCTGACCGTGGACATCCCGGTCGGTGCCAACCGCGAGAACAATGTGCGCAACGGCTACAACTCGCCGCTGCGGCCGAGCCTGCGCCTCGCGCTGCAATGCCTGGCGAGACCGCGCTGGCTCTTCGGCACGGCGCTGCGCACTTACTTCACTTACGGCATGCCGCATTTCGAAAACATGGGCAAACGCACGCCGCTGGTGTCACGCACCGCAGTACGCGAGCGCGCCAACCGCGATCATTTGAACTGGGAGCATTTCGCGCTGATGCGCCGGCTGTGGAAAGGCAAGCTGGTGATCAAGGGCATCCTGACCAGGGAGGATGCGATGATCGCGCGCGAGCAAGGGGCCGACGGCATCATCGTGTCCAACCACGGCGGCCGCCAGCTTGACTCGGCCACCTCACCGCTGCGCGTGTTGCCGGGCATCGTTGAAGCCGCGGGCGGCATGACGGTGATGATGGACAGCGGCATCCGTCGCGGCACCGATGCGCTGAAGGCACTGGCGCTGGGCGCAAAATTCGTTTTCGTCGGCCGCCCCATGCTTTACGCTGCCGCGGTCGCCGGGGAAACCGGCGTGCGTCATGCAATCAAGCTGCTGCATGACGAGATCGATCGCGACATGGCCATGCTCGGCGCCAATTCGATCGACGAGATCAGGCGCAGCATGCTGATGGCTGTGTGCAGCCCCGACCATTACCGGCTGGGCTGAACAATCAGTTTCTCCACCGCAAAACACAGTGTGAACCGGCGTCCTCCGGCGGCACCGGTCGCAAAACCGGCGAATTCACTCCCTGCTCTTGTTCCCGGAATGAATCGGGATGACCCTCGATTCCATTTTCTGGAATAAGCAGCAGACCTTTGTCACAATTAATTGCAATAGAACCGCAACGCGTCCTAGAATGGAGCCAGACGGGGGGGCACATGCTCGACCGGCGCATCCAAACAAATCCAACGGAGGAGAACACGATGAAGATGATGTCATTGGCAGCCGCAGGTATGGCGGCATTGCTGGCAGGCTGTGCCGCCAGTCCGGAACTCGTCAGCTGCCTGCAGCCCAACCGGCGCGTCGCCGTCGAGGTCTCGGGCATCAAGATCAAGCCCCCAGCCAAGCCCGGCGCCAAACCGGGACGGCAGGCGATGGTACTGAAGGCCATGGCACAGGGTGACACCGCATGGGATACCGGCAGCGCCGTGCTCAAGGACGGCGGCAAGGCCGAGCTCGACAAACTGGTGAACCTGATCATGAAGGGCACCAAGAAGGATCCCCGGCCCCTGAACGTCGGTTCGGTGATCATCACCGGTCATACCGATCGCTTGGAGGCGGAATCCAGCCCCAACCTGGACGAAGCCCGCGCCAAGGCGGTGCAGGCCTACCTCTCCAGCAAAGGCCTCGATGCGAAACTGATGTTCTGGGAAGGCAAGGACGCGCGCGAGCCGATGGCCGTGACCAAGTTCTGCACCGATTGATCCAGTCGTAACCTGAGAGAACATTAACCCCGCTGCGGCGGGGTTTTTTTTGGCCCGACCTGCTGACCAGCGAAAAGCAAGACGCTCAGGCCGGCAACGGCACGCCTTCCTGCTCGCAGCTGTTGGCGACATCGCTGACGGTGACACGGCGCATGTCGCGCACCCAGCGCAGATCGTCGAATTCAGTGCCGCGATGCATCGTGCAGCGGTTGTCCCACATCACCAGTTCATGCGGACGCCAGCGGTGGGTATAGACAAACTGGCGCTGGATCACATGCGCGATCAGTTCATCGATCAGCGCCCGCCCCTCTGCGTCCGGCATGCCCCAGATCCTGCCGGCATGCGAGGCCACGAACAGCGACTTGCGGCCATTCTGCGGAATGGTGCGCACCAGCACCTGGGGCACCGGCGGCAGGCGCTTCTGCTCCTCCTCGGTGAACTCGTGAAAGCCGTTGCGGCGCCGCGAGGTGGCAATCCAGTGCTCGACGACCAGACCCTGCAGTTTTTTCTTCATCGCGGCCGGCAATGCGTCATAGGCCGCGCGCTGGTCGGCGAACTCGGTATGGCCGCCGATCGGCGCCACGGTCTCGGCATACAGCAGCGAACAGACGCTCGGCAGACGCTTGAACGAGCTGTCGGTATGCCACAGCCGGTTGCCCGCCTTGTACATGCGCTGGCGGCTGGTTTCCCCCCAGATCCTGCCATCGGCCGAGAGGTTTGAAATATCGGAAAACGCGCCGCCGAAACGCGACGGCGTCGCCTTGGGGTCAAGCGTGCGCTCGTTCTCGATCGGGCCGAAGTGCGACGCGAACGCGAGCTGCTGTTCCTGGTCAAGCCGCTGCTGCGGAAACACCAGCACGGCATATTTCCAGAAAGCCGTCTTGATTGCCGCAAGATCTTCCGCCGACAACGGCTTCGACAGATCAACATCGCCGATTTCGGCGACAAAATCCGGTGTCACCGGATAGATGGTAATGCCCATGTCGGCTCCTCCTTCGTGCTGCGGCACAGTCCCGCCGCACTGTCCAACATACACGCATCAGCCGGAGCATGGCAGCGGATTTCCGGATTATGGCGCCGCCCGGCGGCGTATCATGCCGCTGATTTCATACGGATAGGAAGAGGACATGGCGAAGGGATACTGGGTGGTCTGTTATCGGGCGATACACGATGTGGAGGCCTTCAAGCGCTACGCTGCGCTGGCCCCGGCGGCGGTGCAGGCGCAGGGCGGGCGTTTCCTGGTGCGCGGCATGACCGAGAAGGCTTACGAGGCCGGCCTCCTGCAAAGGGTGGTGGTCATCGAGTTCGACAGCCTGGGACAGGCTCTGGCAGCCCACGACACGCCGGCCTACCAGACCGCGCTGAAGGAACTCGGGGGCGGCGCGGTCGAACGCGACCTGCGCATCGTCGAGGGCCTCGCCTGAGCGCTGCAACCGTAACTAAGAACGCACCAGCTCGAGCAGGGCCGGGCCGTAGCGTTCGAGTTTCTTTGCACCAATGCCGCTGAGCGCAGCGAGCGCATCCATGTCGACAGGCTGCGCCGCGGCGATTTCCGCCAGTGTGCGGTCGTGGAAAATCACATAGGCCGGCACCCCCTGCTCGCGTGCCTGCGCCATGCGCCAGGCTTTCAGCCGCTCCAGCAGCGCGCTGTCCGCGGGCATCGAGGCTGATGCCGCACCGCGGCGCATTTTCGCAGTCCGCCCCTTGCGCGTGACAACATGGCGCATCTCGACGCGCAGCTCACCCTTCAACACGGCGCGGCTGGCCTCGGTCAGCTTCAATGCACCGTAAGCCTCGTGGTCCGCCTGCACATGACCGAGCGCCGCAAGCTGGCGAAACACGTTGCGCCAGGCCGCATCGTCGAGATCGGCACCGACACCGAAAACGCCGAGCCGGTGATGGTCACGCTGCACAATGCGCTCCGTCTCCCGGCCGCGCAGCACGTCGATCAGGTGCATCGCGCCAAAGCGTTGCCCGGTGCGGTAGATGCAGGACAGCGCCTTGCGCGCCGCCTCGGTGGCATCCCAGACCTGCGGCGGCTCGAGGCAGTTGTCGCAGTTGCCGCAGGGCTGCCCGGCCTCGCCGAAATAGGCCAGCAGACGCACCCGGCGGCAACCGGCGGTTTCACACAAGCCGAGCAGCGCATCGAGTTTTGCCACCGAAACCCGGCGGTAGTCCTCGCTGCCTTCGGACTCATCGATCATGCGCCGCTGCTGCACGACATCACCCAGACCATAGGCCATCCAGGCATCGGCCGGCGCCCCGTCACGCCCGGCGCGTCCGGTTTCCTGGTAATAGCCTTCTATGCTTTTCGGAAGGTCGAGGTGCGCGACGAAACGCACGTCGGGCTTGTCGATGCCCATGCCGAAGGCGATGGTGGCGACGACGACAATGCCCTCCTCGCGCTGAAAGCGGTTCTGGTGTTCCGCACGCACCGAGGAATCCATGCCGGCGTGATACGGCAGCGCGCGCACGCCATGCGATTTCAGCCAGGCCGCGGTTTCGTCGACCTTCCTGCGCGACAGGCAGTAGACGATGCCGGCCTCGCCGTCATGCTCCTCGCGGATGAAGCGCAGCAGCTGCGCGCGTGCATCCTGCTTGTCGACAATGGTGTAGCGGATGTTCGGCCGGTCGAAGCTGGAGATGAACACCCGGGCTTCATCGAGCGCGAGCCGCCGGATGATTTCCTCGCGGGTCTGCGGATCGGCCGTCGCCGTCAGCGCGATGCGCGGCACCCTCGGAAAACGTTCATGCAGCACCGACAGCTGCAGGTATTCCGGACGGAAATCGTGTCCCCATTGCGACACGCAGTGCGCCTCGTCGATGGCGAACAGTGCAAGTTCCGAATCGGCCAGGCATTCCTGCATGCGCGGCATCATCAGCCGCTCGGGCGCGACATAGAGCAGGTCCAGTTCGCCGTTGCGCAGTGCCTTCTCGCAGGCGTTGACCTCGCGGCCGTCGAGCGTCGAGTTGAGAAAGGCGGCGCGCACGCCGAGCTGCTTCAGCGCCGCGACCTGGTCCTGCATCAACGCGATCAACGGCGACACCACCAGCGCCGTGCCCGCGCGCAGCAGTGCCGGCAACTGGTAACAGAGCGACTTGCCGCCGCCGGTGGGCATCAACACCAGCGCGTCACCGCCGCCGGCGACATGCTGCACGATGTCGGCCTGCGCGCCGCGAAATTCGGGATGACCGAATACGCGATTCAGCAGCTGCAGGGCGCGGGCTTCGACGGTGTCATTCATCAGCGCGGCAATGCGCCGCGCCGGGACAAGGTCCTGGCCCGACGAATTACAAAATAATGTTTAAAATCAAATACTTATAGATTCATGCCGAGCGACTGCGGCCGGCGAGTTTGCGCAGTTCGAGGTGCAGCGCATCGGCAATGGCAATGCCTTCGGACTGCGCCTTCGCCACGGCTGCCTGCCGCCGCGCGCCCGGCAGGCGCACGTCCTCGTCAGCGAGCATGCCCGCCACCATGTCCTCGATGCGCCCGAAATAGCTGTCCGCTCCGGCCAGCGCGCACGGATCGATCGCGATCAGCGCATGGCCGATGCGCGGCTTGTTGCCGGGTTCGAAGTACGAATCGTTCTCATGGCTTAGCGCCGCACCGGTCAGTGCCACGCACAGCGCCTCGACCATCAGTGCCAGTGCAGTGCCCTTGACGCCGCCGATCGCGGCAAGGCTACCGGTCAGCGCCGCCTGCGCGCTGGTCGTCGGATTGCCGTCGCGGTCGACCGCCCAGCCCAGCGGTATCGGCTTGTTCTCTTTCGCCATCAGCATGATCTTGCCGCGTGTCACTTCGGTCAGCGACAAGTCGACAACGATCGGTGCGGCGTCCCGGCGCGGAAAGATTGCCGCGATCGGATTGGTTCCGAAGTACGCCCGCTTGCCGCCCCAGGCATTGATCGCCGCCGGGGAGTTGGTCAGTGCAATGCCGGCCATGCCCGCCCCGGCGATCGGCGCGAGGTGATAGGCGGCCGCACCGAAATGGTGGCTGTTGGTGACGCCGGCGAAGGCGATGCCGTAACGCCGCGCGCGCTTGATGACTTCACCCACTGCCAGTGCGGCTGCGGGAAATGCAAGTCCGCCACCGGCATCGATCAGGCAGGTCGCGCCGGCCTTGCGTGCGATTTTCGGTTTCGCCTTGCCGTCGGCGCGGCCTTCGCGCAGGTGCTGCGCGTAGAGCGCGACGCGGGACAGTCCGTGCCCGGACAAGCCCTCGGCCTCGGCGGCGACCAGCGCATCAGCGGTGCATTGCGCCATCGCCCTGGATGCGCCGGCGCGCTTGAGTGCCCGGGCGGCAAGGTCGGTCAGTTCTGCAATGGTCAGCGTCGGCATGGCAGCATGCTCAATCCACAGTGGTGCCGGACTGCTTCGCGACATCCGCCCACTTGCTGAGCTCCGACCGGAAAAACGCGGAAAACTCGGCTGGCGTGTTGCCGCTGGGCTCGGCGCCCTCGGCCCGGATGCGCTTCGACACTTCCGGGGACTTCACTGCCGCCACCCACTCCCGGTACAGTTTGTCCTGGACCGCCTGCGGGGTTTTTGCAGGGACCAGCAGGCCGTTCCACTGCAATGCAATGTGGTCCTTGACGCCCGCCTCGATCATCGTCGGCAATTCCGGAACGACCGCGGAACGCACCTTGTCGGCGACACCGAGCCCGCGCAGGCGGTTGTTGCGGATATGCGGTGCTGCCACCGGCATCACGACAAATGCGACCTGCGATTCGCCCGTCAGCAGCGCCACCGAGGCCGGCGCCGCGCCCTTGTACGGCAGGTGGGTAATGCGGGTGCCGGTCTTCACGCGCAGCATCTCCATCGCCATGTGCGACATGGTGCCGTTTCCGGCGGAGGAATAATCAAGGGAATTCGGCTTGGCCTTCGCCAGCGCCACCAGGTCCTTGACGCTTTTCACCGGCAGCGCGGGGTGCGCCACCAGCGCAAAGGGGTAGGAGGAAGCCATCGACACGGCGGCGAAGTCCTTGACCGGATCGTAGCTCAGCTTCTTGTAGATCGCGGGGCTGATGGCGATCGAAGAATTCGCAAAAAACACCGTATAGCCATCAGCCGGCGCCTTCGCCACGATGTCGGCGGCAATGTTGCCGCTGGCACCCGCGCGGTTGTCGACCACCACCTGCTGGCCAAGTTGCTGCGAGAACTTCTGCGCGATGATGCGCGCTACCAGGTCGCTGCCGCCGCCCGCCGGAAAGGGCAGCACCATGCGCACGGCGCGGGTCGGGTATTCCTGCGCGGTCGCGGGCAGCGCCGCGGCCATTGACAGCACAATCGCACAGGCGCTGCAAATTGCAAGGGCGGGACGGGACATGAATCCTCCTGGTGTGCTCGGACAAGCGAAAAGGTCGCGGACCGCGAGTCTCTCGCGGCCCCGAAAAAAAATCAAACGAAGGGACGGCAACCGCTCAGGCGGCCGCGGTAATCAGGGACTGTCCGGGCTTGACGCGGGTGAAATGCACCGGCCGGGTTTCACTGTTGAAGCGTCCGTCACTCCAGCCGACACAGGTGAAACGCGAGTTCTCGAGATCGCGCACGTCGGGGAAATCAGCGCGGAAATGCGAACCGCGCGAATCCTCGCGCGCCATCGCGGCAAAACGGATCGACTTCGACACCAGGACCAGGTTCTTCAGGTTCATCCAGTCATGCCAGGTCAGGTTGTAGGCCAGCGTCGAACCTTCGACACCGGTGGAATCCAGCCTTGCATCCAGCTCGTCCAGCTGATCTTCAGCCCTGTTCAACGACGCCGCATCGCGAATGATGCCGACGTCATCCCACATGACCTTGTAAAGCTCTTCGCGAATGGCATTGATGTCGCCGCCCTTGCGCGTCAGCGGCGCCCGGCAGCGCGCCACCGCGGCATCGATCGCCTCCTGGTCCGGTGCGCGGAACTCGCCGTTCGCCTTGACCCAGCCCGGCATCACATCGCCGGCGATGCCGCCAAACACCGTGGAATTGGCCACGCCATTGCCGCCGAGGCGGTTGGCGCCATGCACGCCGCCGGAATCCTCGCCGGCAACAAACAGTCCGGGCAGATCGGTGGTGCAATCGGCCTTGAACACCACGCCGCCCATCATGTAATGGGCGGTGGGCACCACGTCAACCAGGCCGCTGACCAGATCAAAGCCGCAGTCGGCGCAGCGTTCCACCATGCCCTTGAATTCCTTGCGCACCATCACCGGGTCGAGGTGCTTCATGGTGATGTAAAGGCCGCCGTTCTTGTTGACCCGCCCCGCGCGCATTTCCTCGTACATGCCGCGGCTGACGATGTCGCGCGTTGCCCGCTCGTTGCGCGGGTCGTAGTTGTGCATGAAACGCTCACCGGCGCCGTTGAGCAGGTAGCCGCCGGCACCGCGCAATCCCTCCTCGATGATGGTGCCGGTGATGCGGGTGTCGGAACCGGCAATCAGGCCGGTCGGGTGAAACTGCACCATTTCCATGTCGCGCAGCATCAGCCCGCCGCGCAGCGCCATCGCCATGCCGTCGCAGCTCTTGTCACCGCTGGGCGTATGGAATTTGTACATCGTCGGTCCGCCGCCGGTGGCAAGCAGCACCGCCTGCGCCTGCACGAACACGAATTCGCCGCTGCGCATGTCGATCATCAGCACGCCGGAGATTGCGTCGCCGGCCTTGTTGCGGATGAATTCCACCGCCCGGTGCTCTTCCAGGCGGTCGATGCCGCGGGCCCAGACCTGCTCGGCCAGGCGATTGATGATCTCGATACCGGTGAGGTCGCCCTTGTGCACGGTGCGGTCGAAGGTCTGTCCCGCGAAAGCCTTCTGGTGAATGGTGCCGTCGGGATTGCGGTCGAAGAAGCAGCCGAGCTCGTTTTCGAGCTCGTGGATGCGCTCCACCGCGGTCTCCACCAGCGTCCAGGCCAGATCCTGGTCGGGCAGCCACTTGCCGCCCTCGATGGTATCCATGAAATGGCGCTCGACGGAGTCCCCCGCAGCCAATGCCACGTTGTAGCCGCCCTGCACCATGCGCGTGCAGCCGGTCTTGCCGAGCAGGCCCTTCACGGCAACGGTAATGGACAACTGCGGATTGTGCTGGTGCGCATGCAGCGCGGCGAACAGCCCGGCGCCGCCGGACCCGAGGATCAGGATATCGGTCTGGATGGTTTTCATGGATACCTAACTTTTGATGCCGAGGGCAGCCAGCACTCCCGCGCGCTGGTCTTTGGCTGCGGCATTGACTGCCGTATAGAGGCTGCCGCCGTGGCTGTCCATCGCCACCAGCAACGGGCCGAAATTCCTGATGCGGAACTTCCACAGCGATTCCGGATTGAGATCATCAAGGTCAACCTCCTCGATCTGCTCGATCCAGGTGGTCTCCAGTGCTGCAGTGCCGCCGATGATCGCCAGGTAAACACCGCCGATTTCGCTGAAGGCTTTGGCCGAGGACGCAAACAGCCCGCCCTTGCCAATGACAATGCGCACGCCGTACTGCGCCATCAGCGGCTGCGTGAAGCGCTCCATGCGTGCGCTGGTGGTGGTGCCGATGCAGATCGGCGCATAACCCGACGGGTGCGCCTCGGTTTCGCCGACCCATTTGACATTGGGTGCGGTGTGGATCACGGCATGACCGTTGAGGTCAAAACGCGTTTTGCGACCGTGATCGAACATGTGGATCAGCGTCGCATCGCGGATGCCGTAGAGCGTCTGCTGCAGCGTGACGGTGTCGTTGATGCGCAGCTTGCGCACCTGCTCTTCGCTCACCGGCATGTTGAATTCGTAATGGGCCATGTCCGTATCCTAATAGCCGTACGCCAAGCCTTGCGGCGTGAACGTCGCCCGCGCGCGCCGCGCCGAATGGCACTGCATGTTGACCGCGACCGGGTTCATCGTGATGTGGGTGGCCGCGGTTTCGACATGCACCGCAAACGCGGTCGAGTCGCCGCCCAGGCCCTGCGCGCCGACGCCGAGCTTGTTGACCACGGCGCTGAGTTCAGTCTCCAGCTTGGCGCCCTCAGGATCGGCACAGACGCTGCCCAGCGGCCGCGTCGCCGCGACTTTCGACAAATGCACACAGAGGTCGGCCGTACCGCCGACGCCGACGCCGACGATCACCGGCGGACAGCTTTTGCCGCCGGCCTCGAGCACGCAGTCAATGACAAAGGTCTTGATCGCATCGATACCGTCGGCGGGAATCGCCATTTTCAGCCACGAATTGTTTTCCGATCCCGAACCCTTGGGAATCATCTCGATCGACAGCGTATCGGCCTCCGGCGCGAAATCGATGTTGATCACCGGCACATGACGGCCACCCGAGGTGTGCTCGTTCTTGCGCGTGGTCGGGTGCACCACCGATGAGCGCAGCGGATGCTCCTTTGTCGCACGGGCACAGCCGCTGATGATCGCCTGCTTCAGCGCGTGGCCGTCCACCACGACATTGGCGCCGATGACCACGTTGTAAATCGGAATACCGGTGTCCTGGCACAGCAGGTTGGTATTGTCCTCGGCGACGGTGATGTTGCGGATCATGGTGCCGAGGATGGCCTTGCCGGTGGCATTGGTTTCGGCGCGATCGAGCCGCTGAAAACCCTGCTTGATGTCCGGGGGCAACATTTTCAGTGCACGGATATAAAGCTCCTTGCACGCTTCTTCCACCTGCTTCAGATCGACCTTCACGACACCACCTCGGGACAAATTGATGAAACGCCGCCGGGACATCTCGCTCCGGCGGCAACCTTGCGTTCAGTTCGCCTGCAGCTTGCGTTCCTTGATGACCCTGGCCCAAAGAACACTTTCTTCCTTGATCGCCCTGGCAAAATCTGCCTGGGAGTTGCCAACCGGCACCATGCCCAGATCATCAAGCCGCGCGACTATCGCGGAATCCTTCAGCGCCGCGACCGTGTCGCGATGGATCTTGGCCACCACCGCCGGAGGCGTGCCGGTGGGCACCATGAAACCGAACCAGCCCAGGTTCTGGAATCCCGGCAGTGTTTCGGCGACGGCAGGCACATCAGGCAACTGCTTGGCGCGTGTCGGGCTGGTGACACCCAGGGCGCGCAACCGCTTCGCGCGGACATGGACAATCGCCGCGGACAGGTTCGGCGTGACGAACTGGATCTGTGCGCCCAGCAGATCGGCAATTGCCGCCGACTCGCCCTTGTACGGGATATGCAGGACACTCAGCCCCGCGGACACGATGAAATTCTCTGCGGCAAGATGCGTCTGCGTGCCGAAACCTGCCGATCCGAAAGTCACGCTGTCCGGCTTTGCTTTCGCCATGTTGATCAGATCCTTGACCGTCTGCGCCGCCAAACTCGGATGGACAACGATGGCTTGCGGGCCACTGGCGACATTGGTCACAGCAACAAAATCTTTCTCCGCGTTATACGAGAGTTTTTTGAACATGTGCTGATTGGCCGTGACTATGGAGCCCGAGGTCATGAGTATCGTATATCCGTCGGCCGGCGATTTCGCCACAAGGTCCGCGCCGATGTTGCCACTGGCGCCGACGCGATTGTCGATGACCATGGTCTGGCCCCAGATTTCCGTGAGTTTCTGCCCCACCATGCGGGCCACAATGTCGGTCGCCCCACCGGCCGAAAACGGCACGATGATGCGCACCGGCTTGTGCGGAAAATCCTGTGCCGCGACTGCGGTTGATACCAGCAATGCCCCTGCCATCAAAACCAGTTTTGCCTGATGCATGTTTTCTCCTCCGGTACGGTTGTTATTGAGTGGCTCTCTGTCATCTGCCGTCTGATGCCCGATTCAAGATACCCCATGCCCCCGGGAGCGGCAACCCGCTACAACCCCAGCGCGTCCGCCGTGAGTTTGCGCAACTCTCTGGTCATTTGTGCACGCACCGCGCGGTACGCCGGTTTCTGCGCGACATTGACCAGTTCATAAGGATCCCGGTCCAGGTCGTAGAGCTCGTCGAGTTCGCCGTTGCGCGCGCGGTTGACCCAGTGGATGTATTTGTAGCGGTCGGTGCGCACGGCCTTGTAGGTCATGCCGACCAGCCACGGGTAGGCGTTCTCCGCCCAGTACTCGACGAACACCGATTTGCGCCAGCCAGCGCGTTTACCCTTGATCAATGGCAGCAGCGAGCGGCCCTGGATATGCTTGCCGGGTTTGCCGCCGGCGATTTCGATCAGCGTCGGCGCCAGATCCTGCAGGATCACAAGCTTTTTGTTCCTCATGCCGGCTTTGATCAGTTTCGGCCAGCGGATGGTCAGCGGCGAACGGATGCCTTCCTCGTAGGCAAAACGGCGCTCCGGGCCGATACCGTGTTCGCCGAAGAAATAGCCGTTGTCGCCGAGGAACAGGATCACCGTGTTGTCGAGCTCTCCCGTTTCCTCCAGCGTTTTGAGGATCATGCCCACACCTTCGTCGACCGCAGCCATCATCGCCGCGCGCAGGCGGATTTCCTCCTGCTTGCCGGAATGGATCGCATCGTGCATGACTTTCGACGCCGGCGTCTTGCGCAGTTCGACGGCCTCGGCCCACGCCGGCTTGTGCTTCAGGAACTCGGCGGGTTTCTGCATGTTCGGCTTTTTCGGAAACACGCAGCCCTGGTAGAGGTTCTCGTGGCGTTTCGCCGGACGATAGCCGTCCATTTTGAAGGAGCCGTCGGCCGCCTGTTCCGCGTCCGGATGCACGGCCTTGTGCGCAAACCACAGCGACCAGGGCTTCTTGTTCCTTTTGCGCCCCTGGCCGCGGATCCAGTCGACCGCCATCGTGTTCATGATGTCGGTGACGTAACCCTTGTGCTGCACGTACTTGCCGTTTTCGTTGAGCTTCGGATCGTAGAGATTGCCGTGGCCGTCATAGGCCACCCAGAAATCGTAGCCGGGGCGCGGCTTGCCGTCGTTGCCCATGTGCCACTTGCCGATGTGCGCGGTCTCGTAACCGAGGCGCTGCAACTCGAGGTGATAGTTGGGGAGGCGGTGGCTCGCCAGGTCGCGTGCGACGTTGTCGATGATGCCGTGGCGGCTCGCGTACTGGCCGGTCAGAATCGACGCGCGGTTGGGCGAGCAGATCGGCGTGGTGTGGAAGGCGCGCTCGAACAGCGCGCCCTCGTGCGCAATGCGGTCGATATGCGGCGTCTTCATGTACGGATGGCCGCCGGCGCCGAACTCGTCGAAGCGCAGATCGTCGACCAGGATCAGCAGCAGGTTGGGTTTCTTCCGATTCTGCTTCTTGCGCATCTCCACTCCCCCTTTGCAGCGACTCAGACCAGGTTCAGCAGGAAAGCCAGCGCCGCCACCAGAGAGACCCCGGCGGCGACGGCCAGCAGCGTTTTCTGCCACTCGCGCCACTCCAGGAACTCCAGTGCCAGCAGGCGCAGGCCGCCGGCCATGTGGGCGGCGAGCAGCAGCACCAGGCCGGTCTCGGCGAATTTGACCAGCGGCTGCTCGGTCCAGCGCAGGAAACCGTCCAGCGCCGCCGCGCCCTGCAGGGCCTGGCCCAATGCCCAGAAATGCAGCGGCAGGAACAGCGCAAGCAGAACGCCGGAGAGGCGGTGCACGATGAATGCCCAGTAGGCGGGGTGGTTGCGCGCGCGGAAATCGTTTTTCATGCGCCGCCTCCGAACACAGCGATGACAGCCCTCATGCCCCACATCGCGAGGCTGAGACCGATCAGCGCGGTCAACAGGTCGAGACCGCGACCGCGCCAGTTGCACATTTCACCGATGATCGTGCGCAGGCCTATCGGCGCATGCACCGCCACGGCAACGACGAACAGCGTGTAGAACGCGAACCAGGCGACGCTGCCCTGGGTGCGGCCGAGGATCTCGGCGGCCGAGAGTCCGCTGCGCACCGCGTAGATCATCGTCAGCAGATGCACCAGCACGCACACCGCCAGCACCATTGCGCTGATCCGCTGCGCTCCCCACAGCAACACTTCGCTGCGCCGGCTCATGACTTGAAGCCTCCTCCGGAAATATTATGTAAGTAATTGTTTTTAAACATTTTTTAAATTTTACCTGACAGCGTGGCCGCGAGCACCGCACGCTTCAGGCCGGCAATGCCTGCCGTCGGCGATAGGCCTTTCGGGCAGCGCTCGGTGCAGTTGAGATGGGTGTGGCAGGCATGGCAGCCGGCGTCGCCGGCCACTGCCGCAAGTCGTTCCGCGCGCGCGGTGTCGCGCACGTCATTGACCAGCGTCCACGCGCGGTTGAGCGCCGCAGGTCCGAGATAATCCCTGTTCCAGCTCACGACGTCGCAGGCGCTGTAGCAGACGCCGCAGCCGATGCATTCGATGCCGGCATCGACGCGACGGCGTTCCTTCGACTCCGGCGATACGCGCTCGAATTCATCCTTGCGCGTTTTGCTGCCGGTGAAACGGCCGCGCGCCTTCGCCCATTTGTCGAAGAACTCGCGCATGTCGGTGACCAGGTCCTTGACCACCGGCAGGTTGCGCAGCGGGGCAATCTCGAGCCGGTTATCGCCCGCGACCTTCGATACATGGGTGCGGCAGGTCCAGCGCGATTCGCCGTTGACCGTCATTGCGCAGGAGCCGCAAACGCCGACGCGGCAGGCAAAGCGGTAGGCCAGCGTCGGATCGCATTTGCGCTGCACGTAGGTCACAACATCGAGCACCGTCTGGCTTTCCTGCCGCGGCACCTCGAATTCCTGGAACCCGCCTTCTTCGGCTCCGCGCCAGATCCTGACCTTGAGGTTTTCCATGAGCGTGCTCCTAATGGGCCGCCGCCGTGGCGCCGGCAGTCACCGTCGGCGCCGCGAGGCGCTGGATCATCACATTGATGCATGCCGGCTTACCGCTCGCCAGCGCGCGCTGCAATGCGGGTTGAAGATCTGCGGCGCGCGTCACCAGCTCGCCATGCCCGCCCAGCGCTGCCACCGCAAGGTCGTAGCGCGTGCCTTCGCGCAGTTCGCAGCCGTGCGCCCTGTCCTTGCCGTAAGTGCGCAGCTGGATCTGATGCTCGGCATTCCAGCAGGAGTCGTTGCCGACAACGACGATCATCGGCACACCGTCGCGCACCGCAGTGTCGAACTCCATCAGGTGGAAGCCGAAGGCGCCGTCGCCCATCACTGCGACCACCGGGGCCTTCGGCCGCGCCATGCTCGCGGCAAATGCAAAGGGCACGCCGCTGCCGATCGAACCGCCGGTGCCGTTGATGAGGCGTGCCGGCGCACCGATGCAGGCCTGGGCCCACTGGCCGATTTCACCGCCGTCGGCAACGAAAACCGCCTCGGACGAGGCATCGAGCACCGCCTGCACCGCGCGGCCCAGTTCCACCGGATGCACCGGACCGTCACCGCTGTTGATGGCGCTCCAGGCTTCGGGGCGAAACGCTACGGCCTCGGCAACCTGCCGCATCCAGGCCTGCGCCGCATGGCGCTGCGCAGCGGCGGCAAGCGCCTGCACCGTGGCCGCGCTGTCGGCCTGCGCCGAAAACGCGACGCGGGCCGCGCCCAGGTTTTTCATCGAGCGCTGCAGCACCTCGGCTTCGGGATCGATCACCGCAAAACGGCAATCTGCCGCCAGTGCCGGTGCCTTGCCGAAACGCAGCGTGAAATCGGGCTGCTTGCCCAGCAACACGACCAGATCGGCCTGTGCCAGCACACCGGCAAATGCACCCAGCGAGGGGTCGTTGACGCCACGCGGGCTTTCCATGCACAGCACCGGCACGCCGGCCGCTTCGGCCAGTTTTCGGCCGAGCCCGGCAACCGGCGCCTGCGACATCGACGGCCCGAGCAGGATCAGCGGACGTGCAGCTTCCTTGACCAGAGCCAGCAGGGTCTGCATCGCCTGTTGCGGCAGCGGATTGACGAGCGCCGCGAAATCGGCGGCCGCCGCCAGCCGCTTCTCGCCGTCAGCAATTTTTGCCTCCAGCACGTCGAAAGGCAGGCTCAGGTGTACCGGGCCCGGACGCCCGGACCGGGCGAGGCGGCAGGCGCGCGCGATGTCGGCACCCAGTGTCTCGGCACTGGTTGCGGTCCACGACGCCTTGACCACCGGCGCCGCCATGTCGGCCTGGCGCATTTCCTGGAATGAACCGTGGCCAAGCTCGCCGAGAGGCGCGTGGCCCGAGAGCAGAACCATCGGCGACTCGGAAGCAAGCGCGGTGTACAGGGCGCCGATGCCGTTGGCATGGCCCGGACCTCCGGTCAGCATCGCAATCCCGGGCTCCCCTGTCAGCCGCCCCCAGGCATCGGCCATGTGCACGGCCGCACCCTCGTAGCGCACATGGGTGATCGCCAGCCTGGCCTCGATCGCCGCGTCGTAGAGCGGCATGATGTGGTTGCCGGACAGCGAAAAAATCCGTTTCAGGCCGGCCTGGGCCAGTGAGCGCGCAAGGATGTCGGCGCCGCGAAGGGTGGTCATCGGTATCCTGGTCTTTCCGTTTCAATCAGCGGCATCTACCCCGGACGCCCGGGATTGCCGCAAAACCCGCGAGGGCGGCGATGATTCTGCCGCCCCCGCGTTCTGTTGCAGACGAGCTTGCTTACGCGCTCTCGTACAGGCGGGTCATCACGAACTCACGATGGCCCAGTGCCTCGGCAGCTGTCAGCCTGCCGTTGCAGGTGCGCAACATGATTTCGATCAGTTCATCGCCGGTCTGCTCGAGGTTCTTCTCCCGCTGCAGCAGTCCCGAGCAGTCGTAGTCGACGTGTTCGCTCATCGTGCGCACGGTGCGCGGATTCGCGCACAGCTTGATCACCGGGATGATCGGGTTGCCGATGACATTGCCCTGGCCGGTGGGGAAGAAATGCACCACGTAGCCGGAAGCCGCGCACAGCGTGACCATTTCGGCGGCGGCAGAGGATGAATCCATGAACCAGAGGCCGGGCTTGGTCGGGGTCTCGGCCTTGTCGAGCACGCCGACGACCTTGCACTTCTTGCCGATTTTCTGGATGTTGCCCAGCGCTTTTTCCTCGATCGTGGTCAGGCCGCCGGCGATGTTGCCCTTGGTCGGCTGCGACTCCGACAGGTCGCTGGTCTTGTGACGCTCGACCACTTCCTGGTAGCGGTTGAACATCTTCATGAAATCCTCGCGCACCTGCGGCGTCGCGCAGCGGTCGGCTACGATGTTCTCGCCGCCGGTGATTTCAGTGGTCTCGCCGAAGCACATCGTCACGCCCAGCGGCTCGAGCTTGTCGAAGGCGCTGCCGACGGTCGGATTGGAACCGCAGCCGGAGGTGGTGTCGGACTCGCCGCACTTGGTCGATACCCAGAGATCGCTGATCGGGCACTCGGTGCGCTGCAGCTCGGAAGCCCACTGCACGTATTCCTTGGCGACCTTGGAGGCGCGGAAAATGGTGTCGTGGTCGCCGTGCAGTTCGATTCCGAATCCGGTGACCGGCTTGCCGGTCTTGGCGATGCCGTCGACGACTTTCTTCGCCCAGCCTTCCTCGATGCAGATCACCACGACCGCAGCGACGTTGGGGTTGGAACCCGCGCCGATCAGCGTGCGGAAATGCAGGTCGAGGTCGGCGCCGAATTGCAGGCGGCCGTAGGGATGCGGGATCGCCAGCGTGCCCTTGACGTTGTTGGCCACGGCCTCGGCCGCGGCGTTTGACAGGTCGTCCACCGGCAGGATCAGGACGTGGTTGCGGACGCCGACACGGCCGTTTTCGCGGCGGTAGCCCATGAATGTGGTTTTGCTGTTGATCATTTCAGTTTCTCCGTAAGGATCGGGATCGCGGTTGGCTTGCCTGACGCCTTTACCAGCGCTTGGTCTTGATGTTGTGGACGTGGGCGTGCTCGCCGACCTTGATGTCAGCCACGGCCTTGCCGATGTCGAAACCGTACTTGATGATGGTGTCGCCCTTCTTGATATCGCAGAGCGCCGCCTTGTGGCCGATGGGAATATCGTTGATCGCCTTGACCTTGATCGTCGAATCATCCTCCATGACCCAGCCGATCATCTCCTGGCCGGCCTTGATGCCTTCGATGACGGCCACGCCGACCATGTCTTTCTTGTCGTGAATCAATAAGTGAATCATTGCGCCTCCTGGATGAACGCTGTGCGGGTGAAAGTTCCGGAAATATCCTGATGCAGGACCCGCCATGCTAACCGCGGGGCTTTCGCGAAGTCAACTATATGACCTATATGAATCGATCAGGCACATGCTAGACTCGCGGCCACCATCATGAACCTGATCCCCAGACCCGACACGCTGGCCGGCCAGCCCAGCGCGGCACCGCTATACCGCGAAGTGCAGCTGCGCATTACACGGGCACTTGCCGCCGGCGAGTGGAAGCCGGGAGAAGCGATCCCCAGCGAAACCAGACTTGCCGCCGATTTCGGGGTGTCGATCGGGACCATCCGGCGCGCCATCGACGAACTGGTCGCGGGCCGCATCCTGGTGCGGCAGCAGGGGCGCGGCACTTTTGTTGCGATGCACACCGAAGACCGCACACTGTTCTACTTCTTCCATGTGGTCGGCAAGGACGGCAGCCAGGAGTTTCCGGTTTCCGAGCTCCTGGATTTTCGCAAGGAGCGGGCGGGGCCCGATGACGAATCGCAGCTTGGCATCCCCCGCGGAAGCCGGGTCGCAAGGGTGCGCAACCTGCTGAAACTGGGAGACAAGCCGGTGGTGCTCGACGACATCACGGTTTCTGCCGAACGCTTCCCGCGCATCGACGAGGCCACCTTCCGCAAACGCGAGGGCACCATCTACGGCCTCTACCAGGCACGCTACGGGGTCAACGTGGTCAGAATCAGCGAGCGGCTGTCGGCCGCGCATCCACCGGCGGAAATTGCCGCGATCCTCGGCATGCGTTCGAACCAGCCGGCGCTGCACATCCGCCGCATCGCCTACAGTTACAACGACTCACCGGTGGAATACCGCCTGAGCTGGATCAATACCTCGGACCACGAGTACCTCAGCGACCTCTGGAAGACGGCGGCCCGCTGAGGCCTAGAAACCGAGTTCGCGTCGCGCGACAGCGATCAGCGCCGGATCGCCAGCGTTTTTCAGCACCCACTCAAACTGGGCGCGTGCATCCCCGAGCAAGCCCGCGCGCGCGAGGCTGAGTCCTGCCTCGAGTCGCGCCTCCGCGGCGGCGGCCGGTGTAGCCAAGGCCCGGCGCAAATGAACATCTGCTGCAGGCCGCGCCTGTTTGCGACTGAGCTGAATCCGCTCAATTTCCGACTGCATGAGGCGCACCTGTCGAAGTTCAGCATGGGGCAGCGCACGCTCGATCAGCATAAGTGCAAGCTCGTGCAGCCCGTGATCCGCGAGCTGTTGTGCAAGCAGTATCCACTCCGCAAACTGTGCCGGCGGAATGGCCGCGGTTTCTGCGGCGAGCTGCCGCGCGATGAGCGCTGCCGCATCGCGACGGCCGGCACGCAGCGCGAGTGCGGACAGGCGCAGGGGCCAGACCGACGCCGGCATGTCCAGCGGCGCCGGCAGGTCTTCCAGATATCCGAATGCGAGCCGATGGTCCCCCAGACCTTCGGCAAGCCGGCCCAGGGCAAGGCGCGTCTGAGCTTGCAGGCTGTCGACCCGCCCTGGCCAGGCACCGAACATGTGCAAGGCGACACGCGGGAGTTTGGCTGCCGCATATCCGGCAGCCAGTCTTACTTCGGCATGCTGGCGCAGCAGCGGATCGGTGGCATGCCTCGCGAGAAACGCAAAATAGGCGCGTCCTTCCGCTGCTTCGGTCTCGCCGCGGCGGATTGCAAACTCCAGCCAGCCGGCCTCATCCCCGGACAGCAGCTGGTGTGCATTCGCCGTCATGCGCGCATGGTTGGCATAGGCTGACCACAAGCGGTTCGCGCCGGCGGCGGCAGTCTGGGTGCCGCGCTCCACCTCCAGCAGCTGCTCCATTGCAGCGAGGCGCAGCGCGCCCTTGCTGCTGCGTTCGGCCGCATCCAGCAGAAGCCGCCACCAGGCCGGATCGTCGCTGCGGGCAAGCGCCGACTGCGCGCGGGTTGCTGCCTCGTCGGCAGTGACAAGGCCGGAATGCATTTGCAGCCGCAGCCGGGTCGCCCCACGCTCATCGAGTAGTCCCAGCCAGGTCAGTGCTTCGCGGACCATTCCGGCATCGAGCAAGGCCTCGACGAAACCGGTTGCCGTTGCCCGATCCAATGGCCGGTAGTCCTGTTCGAAGCGCAGCATGCTGTGCCAGGCATCGTCGCGCCGGGATTCGAGTATCTGGCTGCGGATGACCAGCAGCCGCAGGTCGCGGACCGCCGCCGCATCGATGCCGGGGGACCACAGTGCGCGGCCGGCATGTTCTCGCGCCAGCGCCGGTTTTCCGAGCACGATTGCCGCGCGTGCAGCGGCGGCATGCAGCCCGGACCGCGCAGCATCAGGCAGCTGCGCAGGTGGCGTGCCGGCACGCCTCAGCAACTCCTGATGGCGGCCGAGGCGGTCCAGCAACTGGAGGCGCAGATTTTCCCATGCGTTCCAGCCGGGATCCTGCGCATCCCCGGGCTGCAGCGCGTCGATGCGCTGCAGCGCAAACTCGACGGCACCGGCCTGCGCCAGCGCCCGGACATCCTCGAGTGCACCGGCGGCAAGCACCGGCAGCGGCGCCTGCAGGGCCGCAAGCAGACAGGCGAAAACGGCGAGACGGCTCGGACGGGGCATCACTTGGAGCGCCTAACAGGATGAAACCACAGGCAAAAAAAAGGCGGCCAAGGCCGCCTTCTTCGATCCGGCTCCAAAATTATTTTTCGGCAGGCGCGGCATCCGCAACCGTCTGTGCTGCAGGCGCCGCAGTGGCGCTGGTCGCAAGCTTTTCCTTGATGCGAGCCGCCTTGCCGGACAGGCCGCGCAGGTAATAGAGTTTGGCACGGCTGACATCGCCGCGACGCTTGACCTCGATGCCGGCGATCGACGGAGAGTAGGTCTGGAAGGTGCGCTCGACACCTTCGCCGGACGACACCTTGCGCACGATGAACGAGGAATTTATGCCCCGGTTGCGCTTGGCGATGACCACGCCCTCGTAGGCCTGGACGCGCTTGCGCTCGCCCTCGACCACGTTGACGCTGACGATCACCGTGTCGCCCGTGGTGAACTCCGGCACCTTGCGGCCCAGACGGGCGATCTCTTCCTGCTCCAGCTGCTGAATGACGTTCATGCTCATGCTCCCTCAAAACTCGTTGCGTCCGCCGAAATGGCGTCCGCGGTTAATGTCCACCGTCCTGCATTTCCTGCCGGAATTCCTCCAGCAGTGATCGCTCTTCCTCGCTCAGCACCCGGCGCTCCATCAGCTCCGGCCGGCGCTGCCAGGTCCTGCCCAGCGCCTGCTTCTTTCTCCAGCGGGCAATCGCCGCATGGTTACCCGACAACAGCACCTCCGGCACCGCCACACCTTCGTAAACCTCGGGCCGAGTGTAGTGCGGACAGTCCAGCAAGCCGTCGACAAATGAATCCTGCGTCGCCGATTCGGCATCACCCAGAACCCCGGGCAACTGCCGCACCACGCTGTCCATCACCACCATCGCCGCAATTTCCCCGCCGCTCAGCACATAGTCGCCGATCGAAACTTCCTCGACGCCCTGCTGCACGATCAACCGCTCGTCCACACCCTCGTAACGTCCGGCAAGCAAAACCAGACCCTGTTCCTGCGCCAGCTCCGCAACCAGGGCATGATCCAGCAACCTGCCTTGCGGCGTCAGGTGCAGCACCCGGGGCCGTTCCACACCGGCACTTTGCTGCCTCTGTCGTGCCGCCCGCAGCGCCTTACCCAGCGGATCGGCCATCATCACCATGCCGGGGCCGCCGCCATAAGGCCGGTCATCCACGGTGCGGTGCGCGTTCGCCGCAAAATCCCTCGGGTTCCACGCCACAAACTGGTAAAGCCCGCGCTCCCGTGCACGTCCTGTAACCCCCAGTTCGGTTACGGCGTCGAACATCGCCGGAAACAGCGTGACAACATCAAACTGCAACATCAGTAGTCAGCGTCCCAATCCACGACAATCCTGCCACCTGCCACATCGACCTGCCGGATCACCGGCCCGATGAACGGCAACAGGCGCTCGCGTTCGCCTCCGACCACCAACACATCATTTGCCCCGGTCTCGAGCACTTCAGTCACATGCCCCAGCGTCACACCGGCCTCGTTCAAAACCGTCAGGCCGATCAGGTCGGCCCAGTAATACTCGCCGGGCCCCGGATCGGGAAACTCGCCCCGCGATACTGCGACCTGCATGCCGCAAAGCATTGCGGCCTGATCCCGGTCATCGACGCCCTGCAGCTTTGCCACCACGGCATTGCTGTGAACCTTCGCTGCCTCCACGGTCCGCGCCTGAGACACATCGCCCTTCTGCAACCGCCACTCGGGGTAGTCAATCAGGCTTTCGGGCCGCTGCGTGAAAGGCTGAATCTTGACCCAGCCCTTGACCCCGTAGGGCGCGAGCACGCGCCCCATCGCCACCAGCCGCTCAGGCAGCGGCTTTTTGTTCACCAGCCTGCTTGACGAGCCGGGTCACGGTGTCGGACAGTTGGGCTCCCTGGCCTTGCCAGAATGCAAGACGCTCCCGGTTGATGCGCAGACGCTCGCGTCCTTCCGGGGCCTTGGGATCGTAAAAACCCAGACGTTCGATGAAGCGGCCGTCGCGCGCAAAACGCGAGTCGGCAACGACAAAATTGAAAAACGGGCGCTTTTTTGCCCCTCCACGAGCCAATCGAATCACTACCATGTCGGTATTCCTGGCGACTGAAAAAGTCGAAAGGGGCGGATTTTACGTTACTTTCGGCCCCTTAGGCAACGTACTGTTGTCGGGAGCCGTCGCAACCCGCAATCAGGAACAGCCAGTCCGTGCGCTCAGGCAATAATTCATAAGTATCTGTTTTTTAAACATTTCTTGCAAGAGGAGTCCCAATCCGATCATGCCTATCCCCGAAAATTCCCCGGCCGGTCAAATCAGTGCCGCACTGCGCATTCGCTTCGGCAGTGATTTTCCAATCAAGCCAGACCAGGCCGGGCTCGGCGAACTCGCCCGGATCGCGGACCACCGCTCGGTTCGCCGCTACCGGCCGGACCCGGTTGATCCAGCGCTTTTCCGCCTGCTCTGCGCCTGCGCGCTCTCGGCACCGACGAAAAGCGACCTGCAGCAGGCCGACATCATCAATGTCGCCGACCCCGCGCGACGCCAGCGCATCATCGCCCACCTGCCGGACATGGGCTGGATCGCCGATGCCCCCCTGTTCCTGGTTTTCTGCGGCAACAACCGCCGCATCCGCCGGATCGGCGAATGGCGCGGCAAGCCCTTCGCTAATGAACATCTCGACCATTTCATGAATGCCGCCGTCGATGCCGGCATCGCCATGATGAATTTCATCAGCGCAGCCGAGGCCGCCGGGCTCGGTACCTGTCCGATCAGCGCCATCCGCAACGCCATAGACACTGTCAGCAGCGAACTTGCCTTGCCCGAAGGCGTCTTTCCGGTTGCCGGCCTATGCGTCGGTTATCCCGCATCTCCGGGCCACATCAGCCCCCGTCTGCCGCTTGAAGTGACTGTGCACACCGACCGTTACGACGAGACGGGATTGCGCGAGAACATCGACGCCTATGACCGCAGGCGTCACGCCAACCACCCCTACGGCAAACAGCGCCGAACCGCGCGCTTCGGTGCCGCAGAATTCTATGGCTGGTCAGAAGACAAGGCGCGGCAATACGCCGAACCTGAGCGCGCGGATTTCGGCGACTACATCCGGCGCCAGGGTTTCAGCCTGAAGTAGGCAGGCAGGGCCGGGCGGGGAAGACCGGCATGTTCAGCGCATGCCGGGAAACATGCCCTTCATGCCGCGCATCATTTTTGCCATGCCGCCCTTGGCAACCATTTTCATCATTTTCTGGGTCTGCTCGAACTGGCTGAGCAGCCGGTTGACTTCCTGCACGCTGACGCCGGCGCCGGCGGCAATGCGGCGCTTGCGCGAAGCCTTGATCAGTTCCGGCCGGGCACGCTCCTGGGGCGTCATCGAGTTGATGATGCCCTCCAGCCGGCGGATCACCTTGTCCTCCATCTGCGGAGCGCCCTGGGCGGCACGGGCCAGCTGCGCCGGCAGCTTGTCCATCAACGCGCTCATGCCGCCCATTTTCCGCATCTGCGCCACCTGCTGCTTGAAGTCTTCCAGGTCGAAACCCTTGCCGGTCTTGACCTTGCGTGCGAGTTTCTCCGCCTCCTCGCGATTGACAGTCTTCTGCACATCCTCGATCAGCGACAGGACATCGCCCATGCCGAGAATGCGCGAGGCCATGCGATCAGGATGAAAGGCTTCCAGCCCGTCCAGCTTTTCGCCGGTGCCGGCAAACTTTACCGGTTTGCCGGTGACATGCCGCACCGAGAGCGCGGCACCGCCACGGGCATCGCCATCCAGCTTGGTCAGGATGACGCCGGTCAGCGGCAGGGCCTCGCTGAAAGCCCTGGCCACGTTGACCGCGTCCTGTCCCTGCATGGCGTCCACGACGAACAGCGTCTCCACCGGATTGACCGCGGCGTGCAATTCGCGGATCTCCTCCATCATCGCCGCATCGATGGCAAGGCGGCCTGCGGTGTCAACAATCAGCACGTCGTGGAAATGCCTGCGTGCGTAGTCCAGCGCCTTCCTCGCGATATCGACCGGTTTCTCGCCGGCGCCCGCCGGGTGGAAATCCGCCTCGACCTGCCCGGCGAGCAGCCTGAGCTGCTCAATGGCGGCAGGCCGGTAGACGTCGCAGCTGGCCAGAAGCACCTTTTTGCGCTGCTCCGTACGCAGCCAGCGCGCCAGCTTGCCGGCCGTCGTGGTTTTGCCGGCACCCTGCAGTCCCGCCATCAGAATCACTGCCGGCGGCTGCGCTGCAAGATTCAGCGATTCGCTGCGCTCGCCCATCAGCGCAACCAGCTCGCGGTGCACGACACCAACCAGCGCCTGGCCCGGGGTCAGACTGCCGGCAACCTCTTCGCCGACCGCCTTTTCGCGCACGCGATCGATGAATGCCTTGACCACGGGCAGCGCGACATCGGCCTCGAGCAACGCCATGCGCACCTCGCGCAAGGCGTTCTGGATGTTGCTTTCGTTAAGGCGTGCCTCGCCGCGCAGTGTCTTGACGACATGCGCAAGTCGGCCGGTGAGGTTGTCAAACATGGGGAATCGGAATCGCCCGGATGGCGTTCGGGTAAACTTGGGATATGCAGGGCATTCTACCGTATCTGTTCAGCGCAATTCTCTATGCCGCCATGGGCCTGTACTTCTGGCGGCGACATTGGTCGGCTGCCGCCGCCTCGCCGGAAACGGCACCGGCAAACGGCTTTGCGGAGAGGCTGTGCATGCTGGTTCTGCTGGGCATCCACGGCGCGGTGCTTTTCGGCGCCATGTTCTCCGGCGGCTCCATGCGCATCGGCGTCGGCGACGCGGTGTCGGCAATCCTCTGGCTCGCGGTGCTCATCTACTGGCTGGGCGGCCTGTTCTACCGGCTCGAGGGCCTGCAGGCCCTGATCATGCCGGCAGCGGCAATTGCCGTCCTGCTGCCTGCGCTGTTTCCCGCAGCACGTCCGCTGCCCAATGCCGAGCTGCTTGCGTTCAAGCTGCATCTGCTGATCTCGATGCTTGCCTACAGCCTGTTCACAATCGCCTCACTGCATGTGTTGCTGATGGCCATGCTCGAACGGCGCCTGCATCGCGGCGATCTGCCCGGGGGACTGCGCACGCTGCCGCCGCTGCTGACCATGGAAACCCTGCTTTTCCGGATCATCTGGGCCGGCTTCGTGATGCTGTCCCTGACACTCGCCAGTGGCGTCGTGTTTTCGGAGGAAGTTTTCGGCAAGCCGGCGCAGCTCAACCACAAAACGGTTTTCGGCATCGTTTCATGGCTCGTTTTCGGGGCCCTGCTGTTCGGCCGTCATTTCCACGGCTGGCGCGGCCGGGTCGCCGTGCGCTGGACACTGACCGGTTTTCTGATGCTTGTGCTGGCCTATCTCGGCAGCAAGTTCGTTGTCGAAATACTGCTCGGACGCGGCTGACCGCCGGTCCGGCGAAAAATGCGGCTCCCGCGCGATGCCGCACGCCACCTGTCTGAGGTAATCCCATGGAAGTCCTGATCCTCGCCTGCCTGATCCTTCTCAACGGCGCATTCGCGATGTCCGAGGTGGCATTGCTGACCGCACGCCAGTCCAAGCTCGCCACGCTCGCGCAGCGGGGCGACAAGCTCGCCGCTGCGGCAATCAGGCTGAGCGCCGACCCCACGCGCTTTCTGTCGACCGTGCAGATCGGCATTACTTCGATCGGCCTGCTCAACGGCATCGTCGGCGAAGCCATACTCGCGGAACCCTTTGCCGCCTGGCTGCAGGGCCAGGGCCTGGAAAACCGGACCAGCAACATCATCGCCACCGCAGTGGTGGTGGTCGCCGTCACCTATGTTTCCATCGTTATCGGCGAAATCGTGCCCAAGCGCCTTGGCCAGCACAGCGCAGAGAACATTTCGCGCTATGTGTCTTGGCCGATGCGCGGACTGGCAGCCGTCACCGCGCCCTTTGTCCACCTGCTGACAATATCCACCGACGCGGTGCTCGGCTTCGCGCTGCGCGTGCTGAGGCTTCAGCCGCAGGAATCCGGACCGCAGCCCCTGTCGATCGACGAGATCCGAACCATCGTCCTCGAATCTTCCAATGTGCTGCCGAAGAAGCATGCTTCGGTGCTGCTCAACCTGCTCGAGATCGGCGCAATCACGGTTGACGACGTGATGGTGCCGCGCAACCAGATCGAAGGCATCAACATCGACCTGCCCCTGGAAGAGCTTGCACAGCAGATATCAACCGCGCATCACCGGCGCGTTGTGGTCTACCAGGACCAGCTGGACAACGTGATCGGCACGCTGCGGGTGCGGCATGCGCTGACCCTTATCCAGCGCGACGAACTGACGCACGAAAGCGTGCGCGACATGATCCGCGAACCCTACTTCGTGCCTTCATCGACACCCCTGCTGTCGCAGATCCAGAACTTCCAGGAACACCAGGACCGGGTAAGCCTGGTGGTGGACGAATACGGGGAAATCATGGGGCTGGTGACCCTGGAGGACATACTCGAGGAAATCATCGGCGAGTTCACGACCCAGTCGCCGCTGATGGCCCGCGGCCTGCACCCCCAGCCGGACGGCAGCTATGTCATCGAAGGCAGCACCCTGCTGCGCGAACTCAACCGCAAGCTCGGTTTCGATTTTCCTCTGGACGGCCCGAAAACCCTGAACGGACTGATCCTCGAACACTTGCAGGACATTCCCGAACCCAACACCAGCGTCCGCATCGCGGGACACCCCCTCGAAATCGTGCAGACCCAGGACCGGGTCATCAAAAGTGTGCGGGTGTTCACGCCGCAGGGAAAATAAGGCGTCGAATACCGGCGCGCGGCCTTTACAACACCGCGCCGGACGGGCATCATTCCGTCAATAACCGATCGTAACCTATTGGTTCGTCAAAGAAATTTGGAGGTCCGCCATGGCAACCGCAGCTGCCGCCCGCAAATCCGAAATCGCGGAATACACCTTTCGCTGGGTGGGTCAGGACCGTGCCGGAAAAACCGTGCGCGGCGAAATGCAGGCGAGCGGCGAAGCGCAGGTCAATGCCGTGCTGCGCCGCCAGGGCATCAAGATCGTCGAGGTCAAGAAGCAGCGCCTGGGCAGCGGCGGCTCGGTGTCGGAAAAGGACATCACGCTGTTCACCCGCCAGCTTGCAACCATGATGAAATCCGGCGTGCCGCTGCTGCAGGCTTTCGACATCGTCGGCAAGGGCCACAGCAACCCGGCGGTCGCCCGTCTGCTGATGACCATCAAGGCCGACGTCGAGACCGGCATGAGCCTGAAACAGGCTTTCGAAAAACACCCGCTGCACTTTGATGCGCTGTTCTGCAACCTGGTCGGTGCCGGTGAGGCAGCCGGTATCCTGGAAAGCCTGCTCGACCGCCTGGCGACATACAAGGAAAAGATTCTTGCCATCAAGAGCAAGATCAAGTCGGCACTGTTCTATCCGATCGCCATCATCGTGGTGGCCGTGGTGATCACCGCGATCATCATGATCTTCGTGATCCCCGCCTTCAAGGAGGTGTTCAAGAGCTTCGGTGCAGACCTGCCGACACCGACACTGATCGTGATGGCGATATCGGACTTCGTGGTTGCCAACTGGTTCATCCTGTTCGGTGGCGCAGGAGCGGCCCTCTACGCCTTTTTCTGGACCTGGAAGCGCTCGACGAAAATGCAGATGTACATGGACCGGATCGCGCTGCGCATCCCGGTGTTCGGCGAACTGATCCGCAAGTCCTCGATTGCACGCTGGACACGCACGCTTGCGACGATGTTTGCTGCCGGCGTGCCCCTGGTCGAGGCGCTGGGCTCGGTCGCCGGCGCGGCGGGCAACTATGAGTATTACGTCGCCACCAAGAAAATCCAGTCCGAGGTTGCAACCGGCTCCAGCCTGACCTCGTCCATGCAGGGCACCGAGGTGTTCCCGAACATGGTGATCCAGATGACCATGATCGGCGAAGAGGCAGGCTCCCTTGACCAGATGCTGAGCAAGGTCGCCGACTTTTTCGAGGCCGAGGTTGATGACGCGGTCGAGGCCCTGTCCAGTCTGATGGAACCCATGATCATGGTGGTGCTGGGCACGCTGATCGGCGGCATGGTCATTGCGATGTATCTGCCGATCTTCAAGCTGGGATCCGCGATCTGAACCTGCAAGTCCCGGCGCAGCCACCCCATCCATCCCGAGGCCGGGCCGCGCTATTGCCGGCGGGCCGCTGCAATCAGGCGCATCCATAATGATGTCGGACCCATTAGTCTTTGCGGTGAGCGCGGCACTGGCCGGACTGTGCATAGGCAGTTTTCTCAATGTCGTGATCCATCGGCTGCCGAAAATGATGGAACGGCAATGGCGTGCCGAATGTGCCGAGCTCGGCGGCGATCAGGCTCCGGCCGCCGAACGCTATGACCTGATCGTCCCGCGCTCGGCCTGTCCGTCCTGCAACCGGCCGATCAGGGCGATCGAGAACATCCCGCTGCTGAGCTGGATCATGCTGCGCGGCCGCTGCGCAGGCTGCAAGGCTGCGATATCACCCCGCTATCCGGCAGTGGAGGCGCTGACTGCGGCACTCTCGGCCTACTTCGCCTGGCACTTCGGCTTCGGCATCGCCGCAGCCGGGGCGCTGCTGTTCCTGTGGATGATGATCGCGCTCACCTTCATCGACCTCGACACCTGTTATCTGCCCGACAGCCTGACCCTGCCCCTGCTCTGGGCCGGATTGCTGATCAACGTCAACGGCACCTTCGTACCGCTGCAGTCCGCGGTCATCGGGGCTGCGGCAGGCTATCTGAGCCTGTGGTCGGTGTACTGGATATTCAAGTGGGCGACCGGCAAGGAGGGCATGGGTTACGGCGACTTCAAGCTGCTGGCGGCGATCGGCGCATGGCTGGGTTGGCAGATGCTGCCCCTCACCATCCTGCTCTCGTCGCTGGTCGGCGCGGTGATCGGCATCGGACTGATCATATTTGCCGGACGCGGCCGCAGCGTGCCGATACCCTTCGGCCCCTACCTGGCGATTGCCGGACTGATCGCGCTGATACACGGACCCGCCCTGACCCGCGCCTGGTTCGGCCCGCTCTGACCATGCCGCCTTACTGCATAGGCCTCACCGGCGGCATCGGCTCCGGCAAATCGCGCGCCGCGGACATGTTCGCGGAACTGGGTGCGGATGTGGTCGATACCGATGAAATTTCCCGCCAGATGACCGCGCGTGGCGGAAGCGCCATGCCCGACATCATCGCCGCTTTCGGCCCCGGGGTGGCGGCGGCCGACGGCGCACTGGACCGTGCGGCGATGCGGCAGCGCGTGTTTGGCGATGCCCAAGCGCGGCACAGGCTCGAGGCCATCCTCCATCCGCGAATCCGCGAAGCCGCGCGCAGCCGCGTTGCCGCGTCAACCGCGCCCTACGTGTTGCTGGTCGTACCGCTGCTGCTGGAAACCGGCGCCTATCGCGACCTCGTGCGCAGGATACTGGTGATCGACTGCGATGAAGCACTGCAGGTCAGCCGCACCATCGCGCGCAGCGGAATCGATGAAGCCGCGGTGCGGGCCATCATGGCGGCCCAGCTGCCGCGCGCCGAGAGGCTGGCAGGGGCGGATGACGTCATTCACAATGTTGGCGATGTTGAGGAACTGCGCAAGCAGGTCGCCATGCTCCATGCCAGGTATCTGGAACTGGCCGCGCCGGAAGCTCGACACAGCCCGCAAAGCCGGCATTAAGCCTTTATTTTTTCTCGGTTTTGTCCGATACTCCGGCAACCGGATTCCAAACTTTTCCAATCGGGCGCACAGGACGTGATTGTCTATGAACATCCGCTGAGCGAGCGTGTGCGCACCCTTCTGCGCCTGGAAGACCTGTTCGAGCGCATCGAATATTTCCAGGGCCGCAACGACTCCCCCGAGCATCATGTCGCGCTGCTGCTGATTTTCGAGATCCTCGAAGTCGCAAGCCGCGCCGATCTCAAGTCCGACCTGTTGCAGGAACTCGAGCGGCAGAAACAGACCCTCGAGTCCCTGCGCGAGAATCCCGACATTTCGGAAGAAGCCCTCGACAACGTGCTCTGGCAGATCGACCAGGCGTCGTCACGGCTTTTCCAGGCCTCGGGAAAGGTGGGCCAGGAACTGCGGGAAAACGAATGGCTGATGAGCATCAAGCAGCGCACGGCAATCCCGGGCGGACTCTGCGAGTTTGACCTGCCGTCCTACCATTACTGGCTGCAGCAGACGACCGAAGTGCGGCGCCATGACCTGCAGCAGTGGCTGGCACCGTTCCTGCCCACGCGCGACGCCATCAACATCGTGCTGCGCCTGCTGCGCGAGAGCGGCAAGACCACCGCCCAGACCGCGCAGCAGGGGGTCTACCAGCAGGTAATGGCCGGGCGCATGGCGCAGATGCTGCGCATCGGGCTCGCCGCCGAGTACGCCTGCATCCCGGAAATCAGTGCCAACAAGTACGCGCTGAACATCCGCTTCACCACCCAGGAAGGCATCCAGCGCCCGAGGGCTTCGGATACGGATGTCGAATTCGAGCTGACCTTCTGCAATCTCTGAAGCATGGCGGGAAGAATCGTGTCCTGTCCCCAGTGCGGGACCAGCATCGAATGGAACCCGGCAAACCGGTTCCGGCCGTTCTGCTCGGAACGCTGCAAGATGATTGATCTCGGGGCCTGGGCTACTGAGCGCTATCGCATGCCGGTCGAGGAGTCCGACGAATCCGCGCTGCCCGAAGAGGGCGGGAATCCGAGACCCAACTAGGCAGCCGGCCAGGCACCGCGCAGCATCGCAAGGCCATGAGCCCCGGCATCCAGCGCCTGTTGACGATCCCCTTCATGCAGCCCGCCGAGCGCAAATACCGGAATGGTGGTGTCAGCGGCAATGCTGCGGAAACCTTGCCAGCCCAGCGGCAGGGCATCGGGGTGGGTCGGCGTGGGCTGTACCGGACCCAGGACTGCAAAATCGACGCCCAGTGCTTCAGCGCGCTGCAGCTCCACCCTGTCGTGGCATGAAGCACCGACCAGCGGCAGTGCCGGCCGCTGTTTCATTGCCAGAAGCTGGCTGGCCGTCAGGTGAACTCCGTCGGCTCCGCTGCGCAATGCGAGTTCGATGTCGGCGTTGACCAGCACCCGGGCACCGACGCTCCGCGCACGCGTGACGATGGCCGCTGCATAGGACTCAAACAAGCGCGGCGGCCAGTCCTTGCCGCGAACCTGCAGCAGCCGGAGCCCTTCACCCATTGCGCGTTCAATCCGGTCAAGTGCTGCGGGATATTCCGCAGACTTGAAACCCGTAATGCCGTAGGTCCCGGGCAGGGCCAGCGCCCTCATGATCGGTCCGTTGGCCGGCAGCAGAGGCGCGACGTCTATCGCGTCCACCCGTTGCCAGGAGAATGCCTGGGCTTCGCGGCCCTGTGGTTCGCCGCGCCAGGCGCGAACCCGGAAAAAATGCAGGCGCACATCAGCATGCGGGTAGTCGAATTCGCGGATCAGCCAGGGATGGGCGGTGAGGATCTCGATGCCAAGCTCCTCGTGCAATTCGCGTGACAGCGCCGATTCCGGGGACTCACCCGCCTCGACCTTTCCGCCGGGAAACTCCCAGTAGCCGGCGTAAGGCTTGCCTGGCGGACGCTGGGCCAGCAGGAATCGGCCGTCAGCCTGTTGTATTACCGCGGCAACCACCGCGATGCGGCGGCGCTCAGTCCGCAGCTCCGGCATGGCCTACTTGCGACGTGCCAGCCGCGAACGGCCCGCCCAGTCGCGCGCAAACTGCCAGGCGACGCGGCCGCTGCGCGATCCGCGCAGCAGTGCCCACTGCAGCGCGGCGTGCTCGACCTCGGCAGCCTTGCCGGCAGGCACCTTGAAGTGATCGAGCCAGACACGGACGATGCGCAGGTACTCGTCCTGGTCGAAGGGGTAGAACGAAACCCACAGGCCGAATCGCTCGGACAGCGAGATTTTCTCCTCGCTGGTTTCGCCGGGATGGATCTCCTCGCCGACATGCCGGTATTCCAGGTTTTCCTGCATGAACTCGGGCATCAGGTGGCGACGGTTCGAGGTCGCGTAGATCAGGCAGTTTTCGGAGGCCGCCGCAATTGAGCCGTCCAGCACCACCTTCAGTGCCTTGTAGCCGGGCTCGTCGGCCTCGAACGACAGGTCGTCGCAGTACAGAATGTAGCGTTCCGGCCGCGCGTGTATGAGTTCGACGATGTCCGGCAGGTCGGTGAGATCCCGCTTCTCGACTTCTATCAGGCGCAGGCCGCGTGACGCGTACTTGTTGAGCAGCGCCTTGACCAGCGAGGACTTGCCGGTGCCCCGTGCGCCGGTGAGCAGCACGTTGTTGGCGGGCAGTCCGTCGACGAATTGCCGCGTGTTGCGCTCGACCAAGTCCTTCTGGTCATCGATGCCCTGCAGGTCGCGCAGATCGATGCGATGCACCTGGTGTATCGGCTCCAGCGTTCCACGACCCGATTTCCTGCGCCAGCGAAACGCAATGGACGCCTGCCAGTCCGGCGCTTGCGGCAGTGGCGGCAGCAATCGCTCAAGCCCGGCCAGCACTGCCTCGGCACGCGACAGCAGATCCGCGAGGGGCACGGCGGGGTTTGCGGGCGGCGTCCGCGCGTTCTTCATAACTATTTGTTTTTATTGATTATTTTTAACTTCTGTAGTCGGCATTGATGCTGACGTAGTCGTGCGACAAATCACAGGTCCACACCGTTGCCGCGGCCTTGCCGCGATTGAGCACCACGCGCACCGTAATTTCGGATTGCTTCATCACGCGCTGGCCGTCGGCCTCCTGGTAAGCGGGGCTGCGACCTCCGCGCTCGGCCACCAGCACATCATCGAGATAGAGTTCTATGCCCTCGACATCGAGATCGGCGATGCCGGCATAGCCGATTGCCGCCAGTATGCGGCCAAGATTCGGGTCCGACGCAAAGAACGCGGTCTTGATCAGCGGCGAATGCGCGATCGCCAGTGCCACCTTCCGGCACTCCTCCTCGCTGCGTCCCGCCTCGATCCTGACGGTGATGAACTTGGTCGCACCCTCGCCATCGCGGACGATCGCCTGGGCAAGACCGGTCGCCACCAGGGTCACCGCATCGCGGAATGCCAGGTACTCGGCGCTTTTCACGTCGGTGATTTCCGCCATCGGCGCCTTGCCTGTGGCCATCAGCATGAAACTGTCGTTGGTCGAGGTATCGCCATCGACAGTGATGCAGTTGAAGGAGCGCTGTGCGGCATGCAGCACAGCGGCCTTGACCAGCGGCTGGCTCACTGCGGCATCGGTCGCAATGAAACCGAGCATGGTTGCCATGTTCGGGTGAATCATGCCCGCACCCTTGGCGATGCCCGTGATCGTCACCGTGGCGCCGCCGATGCTGATCTGCTGCGACAACGCCTTGGGCAGGGTGTCGGTGGTCATGATCGCTGCAGCCGCATCGGCCCAGGCATCCGCCGTCAGCGCGGCCCTGCACCGCGGCAGTCCGGCAACGATGCGGTCCACGGGCAGGGGCTCCATGATCACCCCTGTCGAGAATGGCAGCACTTGTGACGGCGCGCATCCGAGCAGTTCGGCGACAGCCGCGCAGGTCTGGCGGGCACGGGCCAGTCCTTCCTTGCCGGTGCCGGCATTGGCAACACCGGTGTTGACGACCAGGGCGCGCATGCCCTTATCCGGATCGATCATCGACAGGTGCTGGCGGCAGACTACCACCGGTGCCGCGCAGAAACGGTTCTGCGTGAACACGCCGGCGACACGAGCGCCCTGATCCAGCTGGATCAGCAGCAGGTCCTTGCGACCGGCCTTGCGGATCCCCGCCTGGGCAATGCCGAGCAGAACGCCGGGAACCGGCGATAGCGCGGCAGGATCGGGGGCTTTCAGGTTGACGGGCATGGCTTCAGGCAAGCTTGCCGTGACACTGCTTGTACTTCTTTCCGGAGCCGCAGGGGCAGGGATCATTGCGGCCGATCTTCTGTCCGCCGCGGACAAAGGGCTGCGCCTTCTCGGATTCCTCCGCCGCATCCGGCAGCGCCATTTCCCCGATGTCGTCGGCAGCCGCATCCGCAGCCGCTTCGGCATGCTGATACTGGACATTGCTCAAGGTTTCGTGCTCCTCTGCCGCGCGCAACTCTTCCGCGCTGCGGATCTGCACGGTCATCAGGATGCGCGTGACATCGGTCTTGATCATGTCGAGCAGCAGGGAAAACAGCTCGAAGGCCTCGCGTTTGTACTCCTGCGTCGGGTTCTTCTGAGCATAACCCCGAAGGTGTATGCCCTGGCGCAGGTGGTCCAGCGCCGACAGGTGCTCACGCCAGTGGCTGTCCAGGCTCTGCAGCATGATCGCGCGTTCGTACTGCCGCATGGCCGCAGGATCCACCGTCGCCGTCTTCTCGGCATACCGCGCATGGGCCGCCTCGATGATGCGCTGGCGCAGGGAGTCCTCCTCCAGCTGCGGGCTGAGTTCCAGCCATTGCCGAAGCGGCAGCTCCAGCGAAAGCTCGCCGCGCAGCATGGCTTCCAGGCCCTCGATGTCCCACTGCTCTTCCAGGCTTCCCGGCGGAATGTGCTGCGCAAAATGCCCGGAGATGACATCGGCGCGCATCGCCGCGATAGTTGCGGAAACGTCAGTGCTCTCCAGCAGCTCGTTGCGCTGCTGGTAGATGACCTTGCGCTGATCGTTGGCCACGTCGTCGTATTCGAGCAGGTGCTTGCGCATGTCGAAATTGCGTGCCTCGACCTTGCGCTGGGCGTTCTCGATCGAACGCGTGACCCAGGGATGCTCGATTGCCTCGCCCTCGGGCATCTTCAGCCGGTTCATGATCGCGGCGACACGGTCGGATGCGAAAATCCGCAGCAGCGAATCATCAAGGGCCAGGTAGAAACGGCTGGATCCCGGATCGCCCTGACGGCCGGCGCGGCCGCGCAGCTGGTTGTCGATGCGCCGCGACTCATGGCGTTCGGTGCCGATGATATGCAGTCCGCCGGCCTTCACCACCTCGTCGTGGCGCCGCTGCCACTGCTCGCGCAGTTCAGCCACCCGCTGCTCGCGGGTCGCTGCATCTAGACTCTCGTCGGCCAGTACCCGGTTGATCTCGGGCTCGGGGTTGCCGCCGAGGACAATGTCGGTGCCGCGGCCAGCCATGTTGGTGGCCAGGGTGATGATCTTCGGGCTGCCGGCCTGGGCGACGATCTCCGCTTCCCGCGCATGCTGCTTGGCATTCAGCACGTTGTGCTGCAGCCCCTCCTTGGCGAGGATGCCAGAGATGTATTCGGAATTCTCGATGGATGTCGTGCCCACCAGCACCGGCTGGCCGCGAGAGTGGCAGTCGCGGATGTCGCTGATGATCGCGCTGTACTTCTCGGCTGCCGTGCGAAACACCTGGTCCATGCGGTCATCGCGGACCATCGGGCGGTGCGTGGGGATGATCACCGTCTCGAGCCCGTAGATCTGCTGGAATTCGTAGGCTTCGGTATCCGCCGTTCCGGTCATGCCCGCCAGCTTTCCGTACATCCGGAAGTAATTCTGGAAGGTGATCGTCGCCAGCGTCTGGTTTTCCTTCTGGATCTCCACGCCCTCCTTGGCCTCGATCGCCTGGTGCAGTCCTTCCGACCAGCGACGGCCCGGCATCAGCCGGCCGGTGAACTCGTCGACGATGATGATCTCGTTGTTCTGCACCACGTACTGCTGGTCACGGTGGAAAAGGCTGTGGGCACGCAACGACGCATTCAGGTGATGCATCAGCCCGATGTTGGCTGCGTCGTAAAGGCTGCCCCCTTCGGCCAGCAGGCCCGCCTTCGCCAGCAGCGCCTCGGCATGCTCGTGACCTTCCTCGGAAAGGATCACCTGATGGGCTTTCTCGTCGACCCAGTAATCCCCGGGTCCCTTCTCGTCCTTCTGGCGCACCAGATTCGGCGTCACGGCATTCATCTGCACGTAAAGCTCGGTGGTGTCCTCGGCCTGCCCGGAAATGATCAGCGGCGTACGCGCCTCGTCGATCAGGATAGAGTCCACCTCGTCGACGATCGCGTATGCAAGCCCGCGCTGCACCTTTTCCGACAGGTCGTAGACCATGTTGTCGCGCAGGTAATCAAAGCCGAACTCGTTGTTGGTGCCGTAGGTTATGTCGGCGCGATAGGCCTCCTGCTTGCGGTCGTGTTCCATCTGCGACAGGTTGACGCCGACCGTCAGCCCCAGGAAGCGGTAGATGCGCCCCATCCAGTCCGCATCGCGCTGCGCGAGGTAGTCGTTTACGGTGACTACATGCACCCCGGTACCGGCCAGGGCATTGAGATAGGCCGGCAGCGTGGCGACCAGCGTCTTGCCTTCCCCGGTGCGCATTTCCGCGATTTTTCCATTGTGCAGCGCGATGCCGCCGACCAGCTGCACGTCGAAATGGCGCATGCCGAGCACTCGCTTGCCGGCCTCGCGCACCACCGCGAAGGCTTCGGGCAGGATGGCGTCCAGCGCTGCCCGGCGCGCGGCCGCCTGGCCGTCGGCAGCGCCCGCCACCGCCTTCGCAACACGATCGCGGAACTCGTCCGTCTTCGCCTGCAACTGCGCGTCCGACAATGCCGCAATCTGCGGCTCCAGCGCATTGATCTCGCGGACCGTGCGGCGGTACTGCTTGAGCAACCGTTCGTTGCGGCTGCCGAACACTTTCTTCAATAAGCCGGTAATCATGAACATCCTGAATGAAAAAAGGGGTGGGAAAATCCCACCCCTGCAATTCGCACTATCGGTACCGCCGTTCAGCCAGGCAATTGCAGAAACTGCGCGGGGTTGCGCGCGGCGCCACGCTGACGCACCTCGAAGTGCAGATGCGCACCGGTTGCGCGCCCGGTCCTGCCGACATCGGCAATCCGGGAACCGCGCAGCACGATGTCTCCGACCTTCACCAGACGCTTCGATGCATGGGCGTACCGCGTGATCAGATCATTGCCGTGATCGATCTCGATCATATTACCATATTGAGGGTGGAACTCTGAGTAGACAACCACGCCTGCAGCAGCCGCATAGATCGGCGTTCCTTCCTCGGCCATGAAGTCTATGCCTTCGTGGAATGCGCGCTGCCCGGTGAAGGGATCGATGCGCCAGCCGAAGTTCGATGAATACCAGCCGCCCTCCACCGGGAGCTTGGTCGGCGTCAGTTTTTTCCTCGCGCTTTCGAGGGTGAACATCGATTCCAGCAGGCCAAGCTTGTCGCCGCGATCCTCGAGCTGGCGCGTCAGCTGCTCCACCTGGCGGCTGAAATCACCGAGAGAGAGATTCTGGCTCTGGATCGAGGACACCGCGCCGCCGCGGCCGGGCACTTCGTTGAACATCAGGTCCTGGGGCTTGAATCCCGCCAGCTTGGCAAGGCGCTCGCCGAGGGTATCCAGCCGCAGCAGTTGGGCCTGCATCTGCCCCAGCCGCACCGCCATCGCGTTTAGATTGTCCTGCAGGTAGGACTGGTGCTTGTCCTGCTGCTGCTGGTGCATCGATGCGAGCACATCCCTTACATAGGGAACGTTCAGCTCCGAGGCGAAGCGCAGGATGCCGTAATTGAGTGCTGCCGCCGTCGCCAGCACCGCGACCATCAGCAGCGCTGCCAGACCCGCGAGCTGCGGCCATCCGAGCGTGATGGTCCGTGCCTTTGGCAGTTTCTCTGAAACCAGAATAATATTCATGGCCTAACTCCCTTATCGCCATGCCCACCCGCAAATTCAGCGCCCTGCTTGTCGAGACTGCGGGCTTGTCGGCACTGAACCGGACAACGCAGCGCATCTCAGCACTGCAACGGCTTTATACGGCCTGCGCGCCCCCTGAACTGTCCCAGGCAAGCCGGGTGGTCGGTGACCACAACGGCACACTGGTCATAGCGGCAGACAACGGTGCGGTCGCGGCGAAACTGAAACAGCTGACACCACGACTGCTGAAGAACCTGCAAAAGCAGAGCGCGCAGGTTACTGGAATACGGATTCGAGTTCAAGTTTCCGGTCACCCGCCGAAAATCCCGACGGGCTCCAAAAAAAATCCGTTACCCATTGATTTAATTGATGATTTCGAGAGACTGTCGAAGCAGGTCCGTGACCCCGGACTGAGCTCGGCATTGGCCCGCTTTGCCGCCCGGCGACGCAATGGACGCTGATGCGTGGCGCCCCGGCCACGGTCAAAGAATTACCAGGAAGCGCTCCGCCGCGTAAAAAAGCATCAGCAGCCCGGCAAAAACAAGGGTCGCGACAAGCACCCTCCACGCAAAACGCAGGTAACGCCGATCCCGATAAACCACGTACAGCGCGAAGGAGACGCCGATGGCTATCAGCGCAAGGATCCCGACCAGCCTGAGCAGCAGCATGAATGGAAACCCGTTAGCCCCCAGCGCCTGGTAAGGCGCCGTCAGGCCGCCTGCGGCTGCCAGGCGAGGAAGGGAGGAGCGTCCTCGCTGCGGTCAAAACTGACGTACTCCCAGGCCTGCGGCTGCTCAAGCAACCTGCGCAGCAGGCGGTTGTTCATGGCATGGCCGGACTTGTGGCCGCTGAAGGCGCCGATCAGGGGGTGGCCCAGCAGGTACAGGTCGCCGATGGCGTCGAGCACCTTGTGCTTGACGAATTCGTTGTCGTAACGAAGCCCGTCGGTATTGAGCACCCGGTATTCGTCCATCACGATCGCATTGTCGAGGCTGCCGCCCAGCGCAAGCCCCTGCGAGCGCATGCTTTCGACGTCCTGCATGAATCCGAAAGTGCGCGCCCGCGCCACTTCGTTGACATAGGAGGTCGAAGCGAAGTCGACCACGACCGATTGCGAACTGGTATCAAAAACCGGGTGCGCGTAGTCGATCGCCAGTTCGAGCCGGAAACCGTCATGCGGGTCGAAGCGCACCCATTTGTCGCCTTCGTGCACCTCGACTGTTTCGAGGATGCGGATGAATTTTTTCGGCGCGTTCTGCTCCTCGATGCCTGCGGATTGCAGCAGGAACACGAAGGGCCCGGCGCTGCCGTCCATGATCGGCACTTCCGGCGCGGTGACATCGATCCAGACATTGTCGACACCGAGGCCGGCCAGTGCCGACATCAAATGCTCCACGGTCTGCACCCGCGCACCATCCTTCTCGAGGCAGGATGACAGCCGGGTATCATGCACCGCGTACGGATCGGCGCTGATCTCGACCGGCGGTTCAAGGTCGATCCTGCGAAAAACGATGCCGGTGTTCGCTTGCGCCGGACGCAGGGTCAGATGGACCTTTTCGCCCGTGTGCAGACCCACGCCGGTGGCGCGGATCACGTTCTTCAATGTGCGCTGCCTGATCATCTCTTCTGATTCTGCCTTTGCCTAACTGCTTTTCCGAAATTCCAGCAGCATGACATTCTACCATGCTGCCGCAGCGCAGCATTGCGGGTGCCGGCTGCCCGATCAGGCAGCCGGCACAGCCGGCGACACCGTGGTCCTGCTCAGTCGGCCTGCTTGCGCAGGAAAGCCGGGATATCGAGCATCTCGACGCCGGACTGGCGCATCGCCTCGACAGTGGCGTCCCGGTTGCGGCGGCGGATTACCGCAGGCTGCTCCAGGGCGCCATAGTCGACATCCATCGCCATGTTGTCAGTGCCGGTCTTCTGCGACACGACGATCATCGGCTTCGGCTGCTGCCGGGCCATCGGCTTGCCCAACCCGGTGGCAACGATCGTCACCCGCAGGCCGTCCTCGAGGCTGTCGTCGTATACCGTGCCGACAATGACCGTCGCGGAGTCCGCAGCAAAGGCCTTGATGGTCTCCATGACGTCATACATTTCCTGCAGCTGGAATGTCGCCTTGCTCGCCGAAATGTTCACCAGCACACCGCGCGCGTCGGAGATGTTGATGTCTTCCAGCAAGGGACAGGCAACCGCCTGCTCGGCAGCCTCGCGGGCGCGGCCGATGCCGGCAGCCTTGGCCGACCCCATCATCGCCATGCCCATCTCGCCCATCACCGTGCGCACGTCGGCAAAGTCGACGTTGATCATGCCCGGGCAGCTGATGATTTCCGCAATGCCCGCCACCGCGCCGTGCAGCACGTCGTTGGCGGCGCGGAAGGCTTCGTCGAGGGTGATCGAATTGCCCAAAACCTGCATCAACTTGTCGTTGGGGATCACGATCAGCGAGTCGACATGCTGCGCCAGTGCATCAAGGCCTTCCTGCGCAATGCGCTGCCGCTTGCCTTCGAAGGCAAAGGGCTTGGTCACCACCGCCACGGTCAGGATGCCCATCTCCTTGGCGATTTCGGCAACCACGGGTGCCGCACCGGTTCCGGTGCCGCCGCCCATGCCTGCGGTCAGGAACAGCATGTCGGCACCCGAGATAAGCTCGGCGACACGCTCCCGGTCCTCAATCGCCGCCTGGCGGCCAATCTCCGGATTTGCGCCGGCCCCCAGGCCCTTGGTGATCTCGCCGCCGAGCTGCAGCTGGGTCTTGGCCTGATTGCGCTTGAGCGCCTGGGCGTCCGTATTGGCGCAGATGAACTCCACGCCCTGCACGCCCTGCACGATCATGTGGTCCACCGCGTTGCCGCCGCAGCCACCGACGCCGATCACCTTGATTACCGCTTCCTGCGCCTGTGCATCAATCAGTTCAATCATGTGAATCTCCTTTTCCGCAAACAAAGTAATGTTGAAAAATCCCGCAGATACCGAACCCAGAAAACCGAATGCCTTCCGCTTGCCGCACTAGAAATTCCCCGTAAACCAGTTTTTCATCCGCTCCAGCACCTGCTGGAAGCTGCTGATATGGGCCCGCGCCGCATCGCGCTGGCGGTGCTCGTCCGCGCCCGCGATGAGCAGGCCGACGCCGGTCGCATAACGCGTGCTGCGCACCACCTCGGCGAGCCCGCCCGAGTAATGGGGCATGCCGATGCGCACAGGCATGTGGAAAATCTCCTCCCCCAACTCGACCATCCCCTGCATCGCGCTCGAACCGCCGGTCAGCACCACCCCCGAGGACAGCAGTTCCTCGTAGCCGCTGCGGCGCAGTTCGGCCTGCACCAGCGAATACAGCTCCTCGACCCTCGGCTCGATGACTTCGGCTAGGGTCTTGCGCGACAGCTGGCGGGTGCTGCGGTCGCCGACGCCGGGCACGTCGACCATTTCCTGGGGGTCGGCGAGCTGCGACAGCGCGCAGCCATAGCGCTGCTTGATGTCTTCCGCATCCTTGGTCGGCGTGCGCAGCGCCATCGCGATGTCGTTGGTGATCTGGTCGCCGGCGATCGGGATCACCGCGGTGTGGCGGATCGCGCCGTGGGTGAACACCGCCATGTCGGTGGTGCCGCCGCCGATGTCGACCAGGCAGACGCCGAGATCCTTCTCGTCATCCGACAGCACCGCAACCGATGAGGCCAGCGGCTGCAGGATCAGGTCATTGACCTCGAGCCCGCAGCGGCGCACGCACTTGATGATGTTCTGCGCCGCCGACACCGCGCCGGTGACGATGTGGACCTTGACCTCCAGGCGCACGCCGGACATCCCGAGCGGCTCGCGCACGTCCTCCTGGCCGTCAATGATGAATTCCTGGTTGAGCACGTGCAGGATCTGCTGGTCGTTGGGAATCTGCACCGCCTTCGCGGTTTCGATCACGCGGTCGATGTCCATCTGCGACACCTCCTTGTCCTTGATCGCGACCATGCCCTGGGAATTGAAGCTCTTGATATGGTTGCCGGCGATGCCGGTGTACACCTCGCGGATCTTGCAGTCGGCCATCAGCTCGGCCTCTTCAAGCGCGCGCTGAATGGCGTTCACCGTAGTCTCGATGTTCACCACCACGCCTTTCTTCAGCCCGCGCGAGGGATGGCTGCCCATGCCGATGATCTCGAAGCCGCCCTCGGGTTTCAGTTCACCGACGATGGCGACGATCTTCGACGTTCCAATGTCGAGACCCACCACCAGCTTCTTGTTTTCCTTGTTCTTGGTCATCTTTTCCGTCATTTCCCGTGCTCTACCCTATGCCCCGCTCCGGCGCCGCGTATCCTCTCCAGCCGGCGGCAAGCCGGGCACCCGCGCTGCAAATCCGTTGGCATATCGCAGGTCGACCCTGTCCACCGGCCGCGTCATGCGTGCAATCGTCCGCGGATACGCCATCACGTAGCGGCGCAGGCGCTGCTCGACATGCTCCCTGCCGAGATCAAGCGTCACGCCGTCGTCCAGCCTCAGCTGCCAGGCCCGCCGCGGCGACACATTGATCTCCTCCGGCATCCGGCCGATTTCCTCGAGACTGCGGCGGAAGTGGTGGTACTGGATGGTCATTTCCTTGGCCGCTCCCGCAGGGCCATTGAATACCGGCAGTTCGCCGTCAAAGGCCGCGGCAAACACCTCGCCCTGCACGTTAACCAGCGCCTCGCGCCCCCAGCGGGCGAGCGGTGCATGTTCGGTCAGCGCCACCTCCAGCCCGCCCGGCCACTGCCTGCGCACTGTGGCATTGCGCACCCAGGGCAGCTTTTCGAAAGCCGCACGCGTCGCGTCGATACGCAAGGTGAACAGGGTCCCGCCAACTTCGCGCCTGACGATATCCTCGAGCTGCTGGCGGGTGACATGGACAACCGGCGTGGCGATGCGCACCTGCTTGATGGCAAAAGCCGGCTGCCGCACCGCATGGAAAACGCAGGCATAAAGCACGCCGAGCAGCGCCGCGATGAACAGCAGGTCGGCGATCAGGTTCAGCACCGCGGGCCTATCCCACATGGGCAAGCTCCAGTATGCGCATCACCAGCCGCTCGAACGACAGCCCCGCCTGGCGCGCCGCCATCGGCACCAGGCTGTGCCCGGTCATGCCCGGACTGGTGTTCATCTCGAGAAACTGCACGCTGCCGTCCGCACGGCGAATCAGGTCCGCACGCCCCCAGCCGCTGCAACCCAGTGCCTGCGCACTGCGCATCACCAGCTCGCGGATGCGAAGCTCTTCGGCTTCCGCCAGTCCGCAGGGGCAGTGGTACTTCGTCTCGTCGCTGAAGTACTTGTTCTGGTAGTCGTAATTGCCCTGCGGCGCCTCGATGCGGATCAGCGGCAATGCCTGGTTGCCCAGGAAACCGGCGGTGTACTCCTCGCCCGCGATGAACTCCTCCGCCATGACGAAAGTGTCGTGACGCGCAGCCAGCGCGTAGGCTGCCGGCAGCTCATCGGCGCGCATGACCTTGGTCAGGCCGATGGTCGAGCCCTCGCGGGCAGGCTTGACGATCAGAGGCAGGCCAAGCCGGTCGGCAACACCGCTCCAGTCGCTGCCGGCATCGACGACCTCGAAACGCGGCGTCGGGATTCCGGCCGCGGTCCACACCATTTTCGTGCGCACCTTGTCCATGGCCAGGGCAGAAGCCATCACGCCACTGCCGGTGTAGGGCATGTCCATCAGTTCGAGAGCGCCCTGCACGGTGCCATCCTCGCCGTAACGGCCGTGCAGTGCGATGAACACACGCGAGTAGCCTTCGCGTCTGAGTTCCGAAATTTCCTTTTCCGCCGGATCAAAGGCATGCGCGTCGACACCTGCGCGACGCAGCGCCTCGAGCACGTTGCGGCCGCTCATAAGGGAGATCTCGCGCTCCGCACTGCGGCCGCCGAACAACACCGCGACTTTGTCCGGAGCGGTCATGCCGGATCTCCAATCATCCGCACCTCAGGTTCTAGCCGGATGCCGAAGCGTTGCTCCACCGCCCGCTGCGCCAGCGCAATCAGCGCCTCGATGTCGGCCGCGCTCGCGTTGCCGGTATTGACGATGAAATTGGCGTGTTTTGCCGAGATCGCAGCCCCTCCGACCGCTTTTCCCTTGAGCCCACAGGCTTCGATCAACCGTGCCGCATGGTCCCCGGGCGGATTCCGGAATACCGAACCCGCGTTCGGCTCCCCCAGCGGCTGTGAGGCAATCCGCTTGGAAAGCAACGCCTTGATCCGCTCGCGTGACTGGCGGCCGTCTCCGCCGGGCAGGCGGAAAGTCGCCGCCACAAACCATTCCTCGGTCTGCGTTGCACCGGGCAGCTGTGACATCTGGCGGCAACGTCGTCCAACGCTGCGATAGCCGATGTTGTAATGCGCGGGCGTGCGCCGCCGCAGAATGCCCGTGCGGTCGATCGTCTCGACGCCGGCCACAATATTCCAGGTTTCACCCCCGTAACATCCGGCGTTCATCGCCAGCGCACCGCCGACCGTGCCGGGGATGCCGGCAAGGAACTCGGCACCTCCGAAATTGTTCAGCGCCGCAACGCGCGCGACCTTGGGACTCGCGACACCGGCCCCGGCGCGGATTTCCCCGCCACCTTCCGGCGCCGCCGTGACGCCCAGCTCGCGCAACGCCCAGTGCGTGAAAATCACCGTTCCGTCGAATCCGCCGTCGCGAACCAGCAGATTTGATCCCAGCCCGACCATGCACACCGGCTCGCTGCCGGGCAATGCGCGAAGGAAGGCCGCCAGGTCGGCGAGATCCGCGGGCGCGTAGCTGCGGCGGGCGCGCCCGCCGGCACGCCAGCTGACGTGCCGCGCCATAGGCTCGTCGTGCCGCAGCTCGCCGCGCAATCCGCCGCTTCCGATCCGCTCCTGTTCGCTCATGTCCATGTCGTCGTCTTGCCCTGTCGCAGTCCGTGCGCTCACGCGTTCGCCTTCGCCAGCCGTGCCGCCACTGTTCCTATCGATCCGGCGCCCATGGTCAGCACCACGTCCCCGCCACGGGACGCACTTCCGATGGCGTCCGGGAGATCGGCGACCTGCTCAACAAACACCGGCTCAACTTTTCCCAGCACCCGCACTGCGCGGGCCAGCGCGCGGCCGTCGGCGGCGACAATCGGTGTCTCACCCGCTGCATAGACCTCGGTCAGCAGCAGCGCATCGACGCTGGACAACACACGCACGAAATCCTCGAAGCAGTCCCGGGTACGGGTATAGCGGTGGGGTTGAAAAGCGAGCAGCAGCCGGCGTCCCGGAAACGCGCCGCGCACCGCTGCAATGGTTGCCGCCATTTCGACTGGGTGATGTCCGTAATCGTCGATCAGGTCATAGTGCCCCCCGCCGCCACAGGCGACTGCGCCATAACGCTGGAACCGTCGGCCCACGCCCTTGAATTCGGCCAGCGCCTTGACGATTTTCTCGTCCGCTACGCCGGCTTCCATGCCGACCGCGATCGCAGCCAGCGCGTTCTGCACGTTGTGCAAGCCCGGCAGGTTGAGCACGACGTCGAGATCGGACAGGCGCTTGCCGTTCACGCGCTGCACCCGGAAGCGCATGCGCCCGGCATCCGCCGACACCGAGTGGGCGCGCAGCTGAGCGCCCTCGCCGAGACCGTAGGTCACAACGGTCTTGGTCAGGCGCGGCATGATCGAGCGCACGTTGGCGTCGTCATTGCACAGGACTACCACGCCATAGAATGGCAGGCGCTCGACAAAATCGACGAAGGCCTGCTTCAGCCTGTCCAGCGAATGGTCGTAAGTCTCCATGTGATCGGCATCGATGTTGGTGACCACGGAAATCACCGGCTGCAGGTGCAGGAATGACGCATCGGATTCATCCGCTTCCGCCACGATGAACTCTCCGGCGCCGAGCCGCGCATGTGCGCCTGCACTCTCCAGCCGCCCGCCGATCACGAAAGTCGGATCCAGGCCGCCTTCGGCAAGTACACTGGCCGCGAGGCTGGTCGTCGTGGTTTTGCCGTGGGTCCCGGCCACCGCGATGCCCTGTTTCAGCCGCATCAGCTCGGCCAGCATCAGCGCACGCGGCACCACCGGCACATGGCGTGCACGCGCCGCGACAACTTCCGGATTGTCCGGCTTCACGGCGCTGGAAATGACCACCACGTCCGCCGTCGCGACATGTGCTGCATCATGGCCGATGCGGACCTGCGCGCCGAGTCCGGCAAGGCGGCGCGTGGCGTTGCCCTCGCTGAGATCCGAGCCGCTCACCGCATAGCCCAGATTGAGCAGCACCTCCGCGATGCCGCTCATCCCGGCGCCGCCGATGCCGACGAAATGCACGTTGCGGACCTTGTGCCTCATGACGGCGCCAGCTCCATGCAGTAGTCAGCCACGCGTATGGCTGCATCGGGCTTGCCCGCGGCGCGTGCCGCCCGCGCCATATCCAGCAGCTTCTCCCGGGTCATCCCGCGCAGCACATCGGCCAGTGAGCGGGGCGTGAGCTCCTTCTGCGGCATCAGCAGGGCAGCACCGCGGTCCGCGAGATAGCGCGCGTTGCGCGTCTGGTGGTCATCCACCGCGTGCGGGAATGGCACGAGAATGCTGCCGACACCGGCGACGGCGAGCTCCGTCACCGTGGTTGCCCCGGCACGGCATACCAGCAGGTCGGCCGTGCCGTAGCGCGCGGCCATGTCGTCAATGAATGCCGGCACCTCGGCCTCGACGCCCGCCGCGCGGTAACTTTCACGCAGCTGCTCCACGTGCGCGGCACCCGACTGGTGCACCACCAGCGGCCTCTCGCCGGCTGCCATCAGCGCAAGCGCCTGCGGTACTGTCTCGTTCAGTGCTTTCGCACCGAGGCTGCCGCCGATCACCAGCAAGCGCAGGGGTCCGCTGCGGCTGGCAAAGCGTGCCTCGGGTGGCGGCAGCTTGACGATGTCACTGCGTACCGGATTGCCCGACCAGATCACGTCAACGCGTCCTTCGAAGGCATCCGGAAATGCCGAGAGCACCTGGTCGGCGACGCGGGCAAGCACTCGGTTTGCCAGTCCCGGAACGGCATTCTGTTCGTGAATCAGCAATGGCCGGCCGAGCAGCGCCGCCATCATGCCCCCAGGGAAGGACGCGTAGCCGCCCATCCCGAGAACCACGTCGGGACGGTGCCGGAATATCGCGGCAGCGCTCTGCCAGAAGGCCAGCAACAGCGCTGCCGGCAGCAGCAGCTTGCGCAACAAGCTCTTGCCGCGCACGCCGCCAAAACGTATCCATTCAGTGGCGTAACCCCGGGGCGGCACCAGCCGCTCCTCCATCCCGCCGCGCGCGCCCAGCCACACCACCTGCCAGCCGCGGTCGCGCAGCACGTCGGCAACGGCTAGCGCAGGAAAAATGTGCCCGCCGGTACCGCCCGCCATGACCAGGATGGTGCGGCTCATACGGTGAACCCCCGTTGCATCTGCCGGTTGTGGCTGCGCCGAAACCGGCAGCCCATCGCTTCCAGCAAAACCTTTGTAAAGTCTGCGCGCGTCATACCGTGAACCCTCGCGCGAGCTGCCGGTTTTCCCAGTCGACCCGCAGCAGAACCGCCAGCGCGCAGCAGGTGGCGAGGATCGCGCTGCCGCCGAAGGACAGCAGCGGCAACGTCAGGCCCTTGGTCGGCAGCACGCCCATGTTGACGCCCATGTTGATGATCACCTGGACGCCGATCCACAGGCCGATGCCCTGTGCCACCAATGCAGCGTACGGGCGGCCCAGATCGGCTGCCAGGCGGCCTATGGCAAAGGCCCGCGCAACCATCCACGAAAACAGCAGGATCAGAACCAGCACACCGGCGAAACCCAGCTCTTCGGCGATCACCGCCAGCAGGAAATCGGTGTGCGCTTCGGGCAGGTAGAACAGCTTCTCGACGCTGGCGCCGAGACCGACGCCGAACCACTCGCCGCGGCCGAAGGCGATCAGCGCGTGCGAAAGCTGGTAGCCCTTGCCGTAGGGATCGGCCCAGGGATCCATGAAACCGACGATCCGCTGCATGCGGTACGGGCTGGTCCAGATCAGCAGCAGGAATCCGATCACCAGCATCACGATCAGTCCGGCAAACAGCCGCCAGCTCATGCCGCCGAGAAACAGGATGCCCATCGCGATCACCGTGATCACCGCGAATGCTCCGAAATCGGGTTCGCGCAGCAGCAGCCCCCCGGTCAGCAGCATCACGCCGGCCATGGGCAGGAAACCCTTGCGCAGGCTGTGCATGAACGCGGCCTTGCGAACCGTGTAATCGGCAGCGTAGAGCACGGCGCACAGCTTCATCAGCTCCGAAGGCTGCAGGTTGACGATGCCTAGCGGCAGCCAGCGGCGGCTGCCGTTGACCTCGCGCCCGATGCCCGGAATCAGCACCAGCATCAGCAACACCATGCCAAGCACGAACAGCAGCGGTGCAGCGCGCTGCCAGACGCGCAAGGGCACCTGGAAAACGATGCCCGCAGCCACCAGGCTCACCAGGATGTAGGCGGCATGCCGGGTCAGGTAATACGCTGCATTGTTGCCGGTACCGCGGCTCGCCTCGGCAATCGCAATCGATGCCGAATACACCATGACCATGCCGAAACCAAGGAGCAGCAGCGTGACCCAGACCAGGGCGCTGTCGTATTCGGCGCCGGCGGCGCGCTGGTTGACGGTGGCGTAATACTGGCTCACGAAAGGCTCCGCTGCAGTTCCGACACTGCCCCCGCAAACACCTCGGCGCGATGCACGTAGTTGCGGTACATGTCGTAACTCGCGCAAGCCGGCGACAGCAGCACGGCGTCTCCCGGCTTTGCCGCTTCAAACGCGAGCGCCACCGCCTCCGCCATGTCCGCTGCATGGAGCAGCGGCACACCAGCGCCGACCGCAGCCGCGATGCGCCGCGCGTCGCGGCCGATCAGCACGATCGCGCGCGCCTTGCCGCGGGCCGCTGCGGCAAGCGGCGTGAAATCCTGGCCTTTGCCGTCGCCGCCGGCGATCAGCACCACCGGCCCGCGCAGCCCGGTCAGCGCCGCGACAGTCGCTCCGACATTGGTACCCTTGGAGTCATCGTAAAAACATATCCCATTGATTTCATTGATATTTTTTACACGATGCGGCAATCCCTCGAAGCGTCGCCAGCCCTCGACAATGGCTTCGTCGGCAATGCCGATGGCGCGGCAGAGCGCGCCTGCCGCGAGCGCGTTGGCTGCGTTGTGCAGTCCGGCGACCCTGAGAACATCGAGCGGAGCCAGATCAACCGCGCCGCGCCTCAGTTCCGAATCTGCATGACCCAGCCCCCAGTCCTCTTCCGCAGACGGGGCATCGAGGCCGAAAGTCGCCTGGCGACGGCCCGGCAGCGCCATGCCGCGGCTCCACTCGTCGTCGCGATTCAGCAATTGCAGACCGTCACCCGAAAAAATGCGCGCCTTGGCCGCAGCGTATTCGCGCATGCCGTCATAACGGTCGAGATGATCCTCCGAGAGATTGAGCACCGTCGCCGCCTGCGGCCGCAGCGATGCCGTGCTTTCCAGCTGGAAACTCGACAATTCGAGCACGATCGCGCCCGGCAACTCCGCGCCATCCTCGATTTCGCCGAGCGCATCCAGCACCGGCAGGCCGATGTTGCCCGCGACCAGCGGCCGCCGGCCCGCGACGGCGCAGATTTCCCCGACCATCGCGGTCACCGTGCTCTTGCCGTTGGAACCGGTAATGGCAGCCACCGGTGGCGCGTCGCTGCGCGCGGCAAAGGCCTGTGCGAAAAGCTCTATGTCGCCGACCACTGGCACGCCACGTCCTGCCGCCAGCGCGACCGGGCCGCGACGGCGGTCGATGCCGGGACTCACCGCGATGATGTCAGCGCGCGCAAGTTCGTCCTCGGGCACGCCACCGAGCATCAGCGGCATGCCAGGGCATTCCCGCTGCAGGACCTCCGCCGCGGGCGGCGCGGCGCGGGTATCCGCAGCGCGCACATCGGCGCCATGCCGGCGCAGCCAGCGGGTCATCGACAAACCGGTGTCACCGAGGCCGAGAACCAGCACCCGGGCACCTGCCAGATCAAGCATCAGCAGCACCTCCGCGCCATCGCGGCGCAGCCGCAGCAATGCCTGCGTCGCGGCAGAGGCTGGCGTGGCATGTTCCGGGTATCGGCATCGGCATCTCATCGCAGCTTCAGGGTCGACAGCCCGATCAGCACCAGCATCATCGTGATGATCCAGAAACGAACGACAACCTGATTTTCCTTCCAGCCTTTCAGCTCGTAGTGGTGGTGCAGCGGCGCCATGCGGAAAATGCGCCTGCCGGTGAGCTTGAATGAAGCCACCTGCAGCATCACGGAAAGCGTCTCGACGACGAACACGCCGCCCATGATGAAGAGCACGATTTCCTGGCGCACGATGACCGCGATCGTTCCCAGCGCCGCGCCCAGCGCCAGCGCGCCGACATCGCCCATGAACACTTCCGCGGGGTACGCGTTGAACCACAGGAAAGCGAGCCCGGCTCCGGCAATGGCGCCGCAAATCACGGTGAGTTCGCCTGCACCCGGAATGAAAGGAAATCCGAGATACTTGGCAAACACCGCGTTGCCGGCGACATAGGCGAAGACGCCCAGCGCGCTGCCGACCATCACCGTCGGCATGATCGCCAGTCCGTCAAGCCCGTCGGTCAGGTTGACCGCGTTGCTGGTACCGACGATGACGAAGTAGGTCATCACGATGAAGCCGATCGCGCCCAGCGGATAGGCGACCTGCTTGAAAAACGGCACGATGAACTCGGTCTGCGCCGGCAGGTTGGTCGAGTAGGCGATGAACACCGCGGCGCCGAAACCAAGCACCGACTGCCAGAAAAACTTCGCCCGCGCCGACAGCCCCTTGGGATTGCGATGTACGACCTTGCGGTAATCGTCGACCCAGCCGATTGCACCGAAGCCGACGGTGACGCAGAGCACGACCCAGACGAAGCGGTTGCTCAGATCCGCCCACAACAGTGTGGTGACGATAATCGACACCAGGATCAGCGCCCCGCCCATGGTCGGCGTCCCGGCCTTGGCGAGATGGGTCTGCGGACCGTCGTCGCGCACGGCCTGCCCGATCTTGTAGGCGGCAAGCTTGCGGATCAGGGCCGGCCCGACGATGAACGAAATCACCAGCGAGGTGAGACAGGCCAGCACCGCGCGCAGCGTCAGGTAGTTGAAGACGTTGAAGGCGCGGACATGCTGTTCGAGCCATTGCGCCAGTTCGAGCAGCATCGGCTAGGCCCCCTCAGCGGAAACTTCGAAACTGCTCACAACGCGCTCCATCTGCATGAAACGCGATCCCTTGACCAGCAGCGCCGTCTGCGGACCGAGATCCTTGCCGACGTCGGCCAGCAGGTCCTCGATGCGCGTGTAATGGCGGGCGCCGTCGCCGAAGGCGGCCGCGGCAGCCGCCGCCAGCTCGCCCAGTGCGAACAAGCCGTGCACACCGGACTGCTTCGCGTAGGCGCCGACCTCCTCGTGGAATGCGATGCCCTGGCTGCCGACTTCGCCCATGTCGCCCAGCACCAGCAGCCTGCGCTCCGGCATTCCCGCAAGCACGTCAATCGCCGCGCGCACTGAATCCGGATTGGCGTTGTAACTGTCGTCGATCAGGATTGATCCGCGCGGGCCGGTCTTTTTCTGCAAACGCCCCTTGACCGCGACGAAGCGCGACAGCGCCGCCGCGCAGTCAGCCAGCGGCACTCCGGCAGCGGTGGCTGCCGCGATCGCGCCGAGCGCATTGCGTGCATTGTGCTCGCCGGCGAGCGGCATTTCGAATTCGGCCTGCGCCCCGGGTACTGTCACTTGCATCCTGACTGAAGTGGCCAGCAGCCGGCACTGTGCGCGCACGCTGTTGTCGGCGCCGAGTCCGAAATCGCGGACTTCGCGCGCGGCAGCGGCGGCCCTCCAGACACCGGCGTGCGGATCATCGCCGTTGATCACCGCCACGCCGTCCGCCGGCAAAGCCCTGATGAGGCTGGCATGCTCCTCGGCGACGTCGGCGACCGAACGCATGAATTCCTGGTGCTCGCGTTGGGCATTGTTGACCAGCGCGACCGTTGGCGCCGCCAACTGCGCGAGCTGCGCAGTTTCGCCGGGATGATTCATGCCGATCTCCACCACCGCCGCGCGGTGCGTCCCGCGCAAGGCGAGCAGCGTCAGCGGCACACCGATGTGGTTGTTGAGATTGCCCCGCGTGGCGAGCACGGCCGCATCACCGAATCCGGCGCGCAGGCAGGCTGCAATCATTTCCTTGACCGTGGTCTTGCCGTTGGATCCCGCCACCGCAAGCAGCGGCAGGCGGAATTGCCGTCGCCAGTGCGCGGCGAGCACGCCCAGCGCAACCGAAGTGTCGTCCACCGCGGCAACCGGCAGTGGTGCCGTCGCGGCATGGGCATGGTCGACCAGTGCGGCGGCGGCACCCGCGGCAGCAGCCGCGGCAAGAAAATCATGGCCGTCAAAGCGCTCTCCGCGCAGCGCCACGAACAACCCGCCCTTCCCGATGCCGCGGCTGTCGGTCGACACGAACTCGAAGCCCACGTCGGCCCCGCGCAGTTCGCCGCCAGTGACTTTCGCGGCAGCGGCCAGTGTCATCACCGGACCCTCCCTGCCAGCGCCGCACGAACCACCGCCGCGTCGCTGAACCTGAGGCGCCGGCCGCCGATCTCCTGATGAGTTTCATGGCCCTTGCCCGCAACCAGCACGATGTCGCCGCGCCGTGCATCGGCGAGCGCCGCCCTGATCGCCTCGCGGCGGTCGATGATTTCCCGGTGCGGCCCGCGCATGCCCCTGGCAATGTCGGCGATGATGGCTGCCGGATCCTCGTCGCGCGGATTGTCGCTGGTGACGATCACCTGGTCGGCATGGCGCGAGGCCACCGCACCCATCAGCGGCCGCTTGCCGCGGTCGCGGCTACCGCCGCAACCGAACACGCAGAACAGGCGGCCTTCCCCCGCGATCGCGCGCAGTGCGCACAGCACTTTTTCCAGCGCATCCGGCGTGTGCGCATAATCGACCACCACCAGCGGCCTGCCGCCGCCGCCGTAGGTTTCAGTACGGCCGGCAACCGGGCGCACTTTCTCCAGTGCGGCAAGCGAGCGCTCCATGTCCATGCCGCTTGCCAGCAGCACCGCCAGGGAGCCGAGCAGATTGGAGGCGTTGAAAGCGCCGATCAGCGGACTGCGCAGCTTTCCCCGGCCCCAGGGCGACGCGATCTCGAAAGCCATTCCGTCGAGGCCGATCCGCAGATTCCTTCCCTGTACACAGCATTTGCGCTGGCGGGCAGAGCCACCGAAGCCGTAACCGACCAGCTCGGCGCGGCGGTGCTTCCAGCCCTGGGCAAGTTCGCGCCCGAAAACATCGTCAACATTCACCACGGCACGGCTCAGCGTCGGCCAGCGGAAGAGTTTCGCCTTGGCCGCCTTGTAGCGGCGCATCGTGCCGTGATAGTCGAGATGGTCGCGGGTCAGATTGGTCAGCATCGCCACGTCAAACTCGACGCCGGACAGCCGGTCCTGGTCGAGCCCGTGCGAAGACACTTCCATGCACGCCGCGCGCGCGCCGGCCCGCACGAAGCCGCGCATGCGCGTCTGCAGCGAGACCGCGTCCGGCGTGGTGTTCGCATGCGCATCCAGTCTTCCCGGGAAACCGCTGCCCAGCGTGCCGATCACGGCGCACTTGCGCCGCATCCGGGTCAGCGACTGGGCAACCCACTGGCTGCAGGATGTCTTGCCGTTGGTTCCGGTGATGCCCACTGTCCACAGCCGTGCGCTGGGCCTGCCGTAGATCTCGGCGGCGATGACGCCGGCCTCCCGCCGCAGCCGCGGAATGCCGAGGTTCGGCACGCGCCATTGCGCGTTCCATGTATAGCCGTCCGCGCTGTCCCACAGCACTGATGCAGCGCCGTTGGCGAGCGCATGGGCGATGTAGTCACGGCCATCGCGGGCTTCTCCGGGATAGGCCATGAAAGTATCGCCGGCCCGCACCGCGCGGCTGTCCACCGTCAGCCGGTGCACGCCGAGCCGGCGCAATGCATGGACATCGACGCCCGTCACACTTCCTCCCGCACCAGCGGCGCATCCTCGGGCGCCAGCATCGTGGTTTTGCCCGGTGCATCGGGCGGTACCGCGAGGAAACGCAGCGTGCCGGCAGCCACCTGGCTGAACACCGGCGCCGCCACTGCACCGCCGTAATGCTGGCCTGCCGAAGGCTCGTCGATCATGACTGCGATGATGATGCGTGGCCTCGATGCGGGTGCCATGCCGACAAAGGACGAGACATAGCGGTCGGTAGCGTAACCACGGCCTTCGAGCTTGTGGGCCGTGCCGGTCTTGCCGGCGACGGTATATCCGGACACTTGCGCACCGGGCGCCGTTCCGCCCGGCTGCGCCGCCATTTCGAGCATCTGGCGAACCGCAAGCGCGGTCTGGGCGGAAATGACCCGGGTACCCTGCGCCGGCGCGTCGCGCTTGAGCAGCGTCACCGGATACAGCACGCCGTCGGAAGCGAAGACGGTGTAGGAGCGCGCCAGCTGCAACAGCGACACGGAGATGCCATAGCCATAGGACATCGTCGCCTGTTCGATCGGGCGCCAGGTGTTGTGCGCCCGCAGCCGTCCCGAAACCTCTCCCGGAAATCCGGAACGCGGCGGCGCGCCGAAGCCCACGCGGCTGAACAGGCCCCACAGCATTTCCGAGGGCATGGCAAGGCCCATCTTGGCGGTGCCGACGTTGGACGATTTCTGGATGACCTGGGCCACCGTCAGCGCGCCCTGCGGATGCGCATCACGAATGGTGCGGCTGCCGATGGTCAACTGGCCCGGTGCCGTCTGGATCACGGTACCCGGCTTGAACAGGCCCGCTTCAAGCGCGGCCGCGGCCGTGAACGGCTTGAGCGTCGAGCCCGGCTCGAAAAGATCGGTGACGGTCCTATTGCGCGTGCGCTGCGCGTCGAGCTTGCCGCGGTTGTTGGGGTTGTACGTCGGCATGTTGGCCATCGCCAGGACTTCGCCGGTGGCAACGTCAAGCACGACAATGCCACCCGCCTTCGCGCGATGTGCAGCCACCGCCGACTTCAGCTCGCGAAAGGCCAGGTACTGGATGCGCGCGTCGATTGAAAGGCGCAGCTGCTGGCCGTTCTGCGGCACGCGGATGCTTTCCACGTCCTCGACTATGCGGCCAAGGCGGTCCTTGATGACACGCCGGCTGCCGGGCTTTCCAGCCAGGGTTTCCTCGAAGGCCAGTTCCAGCGCCTCCTGCCCCCTGTCATCGACCCCGGTAAAGCCGATGATGTGCGACATCACCTCGCCGGCCGGGTAATAGCGGCGATGTTCGCGCTGCAGGAACACGCCCGGAATGCCGAGCTGAACCACGCGCTCCGCCTGGTCCGGAGGCAGCTGGCGTTTCAGATAGACAAACTCGCGCCGGGTGTCGGCCAGGCGCGCGCGCAACTCCTCGTTGCCCATGCCCAGCAGCTGCGCGAGCCGGCGCAGTGCAGCCGGATCCGCCTCGACATCAGCCGGACTCGCAGCCACCGATTCGACCGGTGTCGAGATCGCCAGCGGCTCGTTGTTGCGGTCAACGATCATGCCGCGGCTGGCCCCGATTTCAACGACCCGCGAATAACGCGATTCACCCTTGCGCTGCAGGAAATCGTCGTTCAGCGCCTGCAGCCACAGCGCCCGGCCGGCAAGTCCGATGAACCATGCACCGATCACCAGCAACAGCAGGTTTGCCCGCCAGCGGGGCAGGCTCGGCGACTGCTCGCGCCCGGACGACGGCCTCATGGCGACACCTGCGGTCGCGCCGCCGGAACCACCTCGACCCGGCCCGGAGGCGGCAGGCGCATGCCCAGCTCGCGGGTGGCGATGCGTTCGATCCGTCCGTGTGTTGCCCAGGTTCCCTGCTCCAGCTGCAGCTGGCCCCATTCATCTTCGAGCTGCTTCGCCGCCACCTGCTCCTTCTGCAGTTCGACATAGAGCTTGCGTGCCTTGTGCTGGGAAGTGACCAGCGCGAAGGCGCAAATGATCAGGGCGGCAAACAGGATGAATGCGAGGCGTACGGTCACGCGGCCCCCGCTGAATGACGCTCGGCAACACGCATCACCGCGCTGCGTGCCCGCGGATTCACCGCGACTTCTGCGGCGCCGGGGCGCCGTGCCCGGCCGACCAGCCGCATGCGCGGAGGCGGCAGGTCGCGGGCGCGCACCGGCAGCCGCGCCGGCAGGCTGTCGGCGCGGGACTCGCTGCGCAGGAAGCGCTTGACGATCCTGTCCTCGAGGGAGTGGAAGCTGATGACCACCAGGCGCCCGCCCGGCTTCAGCAGTGCCACGCACTGCGGCAGCACTAGCGATAGCTCCTCAAGCTCCTTATTGACGTGAATCCGTAGAGCCTGAAACGTGCGCGTCGCCGGATCCTGGCGTGGTTCGCGCGCGGGAACGGCTTCTGCCACGATCGTGGCAAGTTGTCGTGTGGACTCAACAGGTCCCCGCGCCCGAGCCGCAACAATCGCTGCTGCAATCTGTTTAGCAAACCGTTCTTCGCCATAATCCCTGATGACCTCCCTGATGTCAGCCTCGTCTGCGATCGCCAGCCACTGCGCGGCGCTGATGCCCTGCCCCGGATCCATCCGCATGTCCAGCGGGGCATCCGCCCTGAAGCTGAAACCGCGGCGTGCATCGTCGATCTGCGGCGACGAGACGCCGAGATCGAGCAGAATGCCGTCGACTGTCGTCACCTCCGCCCCGCGCAGGGCCTCGTCCAGCCGGCTGAATGCGCCGTGCACGATCACGAACCTCGGATCGTCTATCGCACGCGCGGCCGCCACCGCTTCCGGATCACGATCGAGGGCCAGCAGGCGTCCCGTCCGGTCCAGTCGCTCGAGGATCAGCCGGCTGTGGCCGCCGCGCCCGAAAGTGCAATCGACGTAGACACCGCCGGACCGGATGTTCAATGCCTCCATGGCTTCCTGCGCGAGCACCGCGGCATGCGCGCCTTGCGTCACAAGGAAAAATTCTCCAGTTCGGCCGGCAGTCCGCCGGCGCCGAAGCCGCCGGCGCCATCGATCAGCTGCGTCCAGCGTTCCTCGTTCCAGAGTTCAAATTTCTTGCCCTGGCCCACCAGGACGACGTTTTTCTCGAGTTGCGCATAGCGGCGCAACTCGGGGGTGATCAGGACACGACCGGCGCCGTCCATGTCGACATCGACGGCGAAACCGATCAGGCGCCGCTGCAGTTCGCGCACGCGCGGATCAAGATTCGATAGACCCTCGAGTTTCTGCTGGATGAGTTCCCAGTCGGGCAATGGATAGATCAGCAGGCAGCGGTCGGCATCCGCGGTGATGACGAGGTGTCCCGCGCAACGCTCGAGCAAAGAGTCGCGATGGCGCGCGGGTACCGCGAGCCTGCCTTTGCTGTCGAGATTGAGTTGTGCGACCCCGCGAAACACGGTTCCCCCCTTGCGCCCGGGAGAACAGGCTCACCGGAAATCCGGCAGGCTTTTCTCCCACTTTTTACCACTCTGCCCCACTATAAATAAGCGAGCGGTGCGGGTCAAGGGTTGGATTTCGAAATTCCTTTTTAATGACAACGACTTACGGCGACTTGTTGACATCGGTTTTTATGATTTTTTGATCCCGAAATAAACCAATCAAAACAAAGGGATATTGCGCGTACTGAAAGTAGCGCATTAATTAAATGTGCTTAAAAATCAGGCAATTAGCGGGCCATGCGTCGCCAACAGGCGACGGCTGAGCCCAATGGGACTTCGGAAACGGGAAAAGTGAAGCTGGCCGGTAAGCCGGGTTCTGTCGTGGACAGCCATTCCTCTGGGCCGGACATCGCTGGCCGGCTCAAGCCACCTACCCGCAAGCTCGGCGGGACGCGTCATCGCTTGCCTATGCGGTGTTGCTCCGGGTGGAGGTTACCGTGCCACTCGTGTTACCACGAGCGCGGTGCGCTCTTACCGCACCTTTTCACCCTTGCCTGATCCGCCGCAATTCGCTTGCGCGAACTGCGCGGGCGCTTGCGCGCCTCTCATCGAGGCGCCCGCACGCCCCCTTCCCATTCAAGGGAGGCTTTGCGGCGCTTGCGCGCCGCAAGCCGGACGGCCATCGGCGGTTCGTTCTCTGTGGCCCTGTTCCTCGCCTCGCGGCGGACGGGCGTTACCCGTCACCCTTCCCTGTGGAGCCCGGACTTTCCTCCATGCACGGCACGGGCAGGTTGCCCTGCCCGGTTTGTTCCGCACACAGCGGCTGCCTGGCCAGCTTCGCGGCGGATGTTAACACGCGGGGTAACGCCGGCCGGTTCAGGCAATCAGCGCGCGCACCCGCGCAAGCAGGCTATGAAGATGGTGGTCACGAACCCCAAGCTCATCGAGATGGCGCAACGTGTTCACCAGATACTCGATGTTCGGTCCGCGCTCGCCGCAACACTCGGCAATGATGGCCGCGCTGTGCTCAAGCGCCAGCCTGCCGGCGTAGCCGTCATGCGCGCGGTTGGCGAGAAATGTCAGCGCCACGCGCCGCCCGTCACCGGATGCCACCGGCAGCAATCGCGGCACATAGACCCGTCGCCGCATCTCGCGCAGCCACAGCAGCTCAAGCGAATGCGGCACATCCTTCTCTGCGATGCGGTAGGCGATGCCCCTGCACGCCCCGCCGCGATCGAGGCCGAGCACCAGCCCGGGCCTGGCCACGGTACCGCGGAAGCGGCTCGAATAAATGCAGAACGAGCGGTGATACCCGCGCAGCAGCGCAGGCACCCGTTCCGCAAAACGGAAGCCCGGATCCCACATCAGGGAACCGTAGGTGAATATCCAGAGATCGCCGCGCGGCAGATCGAGCCTGCTGTAATGCCAGGGATCATGCGTCGGCAACGGCAGGAAAGTGTCCGATGCGGCTTGCCGCGCTCCGTTCACGCTCAAACCCCGGTAATCCTCCAGTGCACGGAATCCCCGGCACGCATAGGCACCAGCGTGTCGGCGCCGAAGGGCACACTGGCCGGCACCGTCCAGGATTCCCGCACCAGCGTGATCTTTTCCGTGTTGCGCGGCAGGCCGTAAAAGTCCGCGCCATGGTGGCTGGCAAAACCCTCCAGCCGCTCGAGTGCGCCGGCAGCAGCGAACACCTCGGCATACAGCTCGATTCCGGCATGAGCGCTGAACATGCCGGCGCAGCCGCAATCGTTCTCCTTGGTATGTCGCGCGTGGGGCGCGCTGTCGGTGCCGAGGAAAAACTTCGGATTGCCGCTGGTGGCGGCCGCGACCAGCGCCTGGCGGTGGACTTCGCGTTTGAGCACGGGCAGGCAGTAGTGGTGCGGGCGCAGGCCGCCGGCAAACAGCGCATTGCGGTTGAGCAGCAGGTGCTGCGGCGTCAGCGTCGCCGCCACCCGCGGCGGGGCCGCAGTGACGAATGCCGCCGCCTCGCGCGTGGTGATGTGCTCCATCACCACCTTCAGACCCTCGAAGCGCTCGACCAGCGGAGCCAGCGTGCGGTCAATGAACACGCGCTCGCGGTCGAACATGTCGACATCGCCGTCGGTCACCTCGCCGTGCACCAGCAGCGGCATACCCGATTTTTCCATGGCCTCCAGCACCGCGTGGCACTTCGCGAGATCGGTCACGCCGGAATCGGAATTGGTGGTGGCACCCGCCGGATAATATTTCACCGCCTGCACCGCGCCGCTGTCACGGGCGCGGGCGATTTCCCCGGGTGGCGTGTTGTCGGTCAGGTAGAGCGTCATCAGCGGCTCGAAGCGGCTGCATGAAGGGTCCGGGGGCAGCGCGGCGAGGATGCGGTCGCGGTAGGCGAGGGCGAGCGCAGTCGTCGTCACCGGCGGCCTCAGGTTGGGCATCACGATGGCGCGCGCGAAGCGAGCGGCCGTATGCGGCAGCACGTCGCGCATCGCATCACCGTCGCGCAGGTGCAGATGCCAGTCGTCGGGGCGGGTAATGGTGATCTTGTTCATTTCGGAAGTGATGTTAATCGCTGCGCCGCCGGGCGTAAATTGCCGTCGCTCAGCTCTCCTGTTTCAGTCTCAGCGCAAGACTGTAAAGTTCGTTGCGGTTGCCTTTGCCAAGCTTCACCGCCAGGCCGACCGCCTGCTTCAACGGCAATTCTCCGAGCAGTACTTTCAGCATGTCTTCAGCACCATCCGATGTCTCCTGCGCAGGCTCGGGCGCGCCTTCCACGACCAGCACGAATTCGCCGCGCTGCCGGTGTTCGTCGCCCTGCAGCCATTCGCCTGCCGCACCGAGGCGGCAGCGATGCAGCGTTTCATGGAGCTTGGTCAGTTCACGGGCAATGAGGATTTCCCGCGCACCACCTAAAACGACGCCGAGATCGTCGATGCAGTCCGCGATGCGGTGCGGCGCCTCGTAGAACACCAGCAGGGCCCGTTCGGGCGCCAGTTCCGCGAGCACCCGGCGGCGCTCCGCGGCACGTGCCGGCAGGAAGCCGCAGAACAGAAAGCGGGCGGTATCGAATCCGCTTGCCGACAGCGCCGCCACCGCCGCGTTGGCGCCGGGCAGCGGCACCACGGCATGTCCGGCCGCACGGGCGGCCGCCACCACCTGCGACCCGGGATCGGAAATGCCGGGGGTGCCGGCATCGCTGACGAGGGCCACCGATTTGCCGTCTGCGAGCATGCCGGCCACCGTTTCGGCGGCCCGCCGCTCGTTGTGCTCGTGCACCGCAATCAGCCGGCCGCTGATGCCGTGGCGATTGAGCAGCCTGGCGGTCATCCGCGTATCTTCCGCGGCAATGACATCCGCGCTGCGCAACACATCCAGCGCGCGCAGAGTGATGTCACCGAGATTCCCGATCGGGGTCGCGACTACATATAATGTCCCGGGACATGCGACGGCACTGCCGCGCGCATTCGAAATTTCCTCTGTCACAGGGTTTTGCGGATGATTCATCGACTGTTGCGGCTCGCGGCCGCTGTGGCATTCGGCTGCCTACTATACGGAGCAGGCCCGGCATTGGCCAGCGAAGCCGTGCCCGCCGCGGGCACGACACAGGTGCCTCACATCGCCCTGCTGCTGCCGGTCAACTCAAAGGTGTTCGCGCGGCACGCGGCGGCGGTCCGCGACGGATTCCGCGCCGCAGCCGGCAGCGAGGCCAGTCCCGTGCTGCCGCTGCGCGAGTATGTGGTGTCGGGCGACCCGGCCGCGAACATCGAGGGCTATCGCACTGCCGTTGCCGCCGGTGCACAGGTCGTCGTGGGTCCGCTGACCCGGGATGCCGTCACGGCATTGGCCTTTGGCGAGCCGGTGCCCGTGCCGACACTCGCATTGAGCATGCCTGACGAAGTCGGACGCATGCCCGGCAACCTCTATGTGCTGGGCCTGCAGGTCGAGACCGAGGCGCGCCAGGTTGCCCGCCTTGCCTGGGATGGCGGCCGTCGCAATGCGGCGGTTCTTGGCGGCAGCGGGCCGGTACAGCGCCGCATGCAGGCTGCGTTCGCTGCGGAGTTCACGCGCCTCGGTGGCGCGATTGCTGCCGACCTTCCCTTTTCACCGGATCCGGAGAATCTGCGCGCCGTATCCCGCGGCCTGAACGGAGCAGACATGGTGTTCCTCGCCATGGGCCACCCGGAAGCCCGGATTGCACGCCCCTACCTCGGGGCCGTCCCGCTCTACGCGACATCGGGCGTGCACGGCGGTGACCTCGGCCCGCTGGCGGGACATGACCTTGGCGGCATTCTTTTTGTCGACATGCCCTGGCTGCTGGAGCCCGATCACCCGCGGATCGCGGCGTTTCCGCGCCCGAAGGCCCCCGTCAGCGCGGAGCTCGACCGTCTCTACGCGCTCGGCATCGACGCCTGGCGCATTGCCCGGCAGCTGCTCGAAGGCGTGCGCGATCTCCGCCTCGACGGCGTCACCGGAAGATTGCGGCTCGGCATGGACGGACTCATCGAGCGCGAACTGGTCGCCGGCCGCTACACCGAGGGTCAGGTCCAGGCAGTGCTGCCGGGGCAGCTTGAACCCGCGCGGTGAGGCCGCGGAAGCGCTTGCCGCGACCTTCATCGAAGGCCGGGGTTTGCGCATCATTGCCCGCAACTACCGGTGCCGCCACGGCGAGCTCGACCTCATCGCCCGCGATGGCGAAATGCTGGTTTTCATCGAAGTGCGCCGCCGCTCGGGCAATGCTTTCGGCGGCGCGGCCGCCAGCATTGACGCGGCAAAACGCGAAAAGCTGCTGAAAGCCGCGCGCCACTACCTTGCCGGCCTCCTGACGGCACCGGCCTGCCGCTTCGATGCGGTGCTGCTCAGCGGCGAACCGCCGCGCATCGAGTGGCTGTGCAATGTCATCGAGGAATGAAGGGCTGCGCCAATCCGTGGCCGGGTTCGGAGTACAATCCGGCCCACCATGGATCTGATCAGCCGCATCAGCGAGAATTTTTCGGAAAGCGCCCATCTCAAGCTGCAGAGCATGGATGCCCTGGCCGTCCCCATCGCGGCGGCCGTGCAGCTGATGGTGCGTTGCCTGCAACAGGACGGCAAGATACTGGCCTGCGGCAATGGCGGCTCGGCCGCCGACGCCCAGCACTTTTCCGCGGAACTGCTGAACCGTTTCGAGGTCGAACGCCCGGGACTGGCCGCGATGGCGCTGACCACGGACAGCTCGACGCTGACGTCGATCGCCAACGACTACGATTACACGCAGGTGTTCTCGAAGCAGGTGCGCGCGCTGGGCCATGCAGGCGACGTGCTGCTGGCGATATCCACCAGCGGCAATTCGCCCAATGTGATCGCCGCCATCGAAGCGGCACACGAAAGCGGTGTGCATGTGGTCGCGCTCACCGGACGCGACGGGGGCAGGATGGGCGGGATGCTGAAGGGCGATGACGTGCACATCTGCGTTCCCGCCAGCAGCACCGCGCGCATCCAGGAAGTACATCTGCTGACGCTGCACTGCATGTGCGACGGCATTGACTGTCTACTTTTGGGAGTCGAATAAATGCGCAACAACATTGTCACCATTACCCTGCTCGCACTGCTGCCGGTGGTCTCCGGCTGCGTCGCCGTTGCTGCCGGCGGCGTTGCCGCCGGCGTGATGGTCGCCGAGGACCGGCGCACGGTCGGCACCATGACCGAGGATCAGGGTATCGAACTGAGGGCGGCCAGCCGCATCGAGGAAAAGATCAAGGATGCGCACATCAACATCACCAGCTACAACCGCGCGGTGCTGCTGACCGGCGAAGTACCCACCGAAGCCGCAAAAGCCGAGGCCGAGCGCATCGCGCGCGCGGTCGACAACGTGCGCAGCGTATTCAACGAGCTGCAGGTTGCCGGCAACAGCTCGCTGCAGGCGCGCACCAACGATTCGGTCATCACCTCCAAGGTCAAGGCGCGTTTCGTCGATGCCGGCAAATTCAGCCCGCTGCATGTCAAGGTGGTCACCGAAAACGGCGTGGTCTACCTGCTCGGCCTGGTCAAGCGCCAGGAAGCCGCTGACGCCACCGAAGTTGCGCGCACTACCGGCGGCGTCCGCAAGGTCGTCCGGGTATTTGAGTACCTGGATTAATTCATTAATAAAATCAAGTGGTTAAAACTACGCATCGGGGGGCGCCTGCGGGCGCCCCCGGCGTTTCAGCGCGCGCATCACCAAGCCGATGGCCGGCAGCTTTTCGTAGAGTTCGGTGGCATCCCAGTAATCGCGATGCACGGCCACCAGGCCGGCGGCATCGAAGGTCAGCAGGCTCGCGCCATGGATGCACTGCACTTCGCCAGAGCGCCAGCGCCGGAAGCGAAATTCGAAATCCCAGGTCAGCAGCACCCGCTCGCCCTCGGCCAAGCGCTCGCGCACGATGAACCGCGGCGTGTCGAGCTGCTCGAACATGTGACGGAATATGGCCGCGACACGCCCGACGCCGCGCACGTCGCTGAAAGGATCGACGAAACGGCATTGTGGCGCATAGAACTGCGGCAGCGCGCCAACGGTTTCCGGACTCAGCGTTTCGAAATAGCGCACCAGCGCGTCGATTCTCTGCGCGTTCACAGGCCAGTTCCCCGGCGCACCAGCGCGAAATAGATCCGGTACGGCAACAGGCGCATGAGCTTCAGCCAGGCGGTAAAGCGGCGAGGAAAATGGATTTCAAAATCACCGCGCCCGAGCCCGGCCAGTATTGCCTGCGCAGCCTCTTCGGCGCTGATCAATGCCGGCATCCGGAAGGTGTTGCGGTCTGTCAGCGGCGTCTTGACGAAGCCGGGATTGATCAGGAACACGCCGATGCCGCGCGGCGCAAGGTCCAGGTACAGGGTTTCCGCCAGATTGATCAGCGCGGCCTTGGTCGCACCATAGACCAGTGCCGTGGGCAAACCGCCATAGCCGGCGACGCTCGCCACGATTGCGACCGCGCCCTTGCCCTGCTGCTGCAACTGCCGCACCAGCGGCGCCAGGCAATTGAACACGCCGTTGACATTGACGTCGACCAGGCGGCGCGCAACGGCGGCATCGAGCGTCCATGCACGCACCGGCTGATGGGTTCCTGCGCACAGCAGCACGAAATCGATGCCGCCCCAGGCCTCGACGATGCGCGCGAGGGCGGCTTCCGCCGCCGCGGCATCGGTCACGTCCAGCGGCAGCGCCATCGCGGCCGCTCCATGCAGCGCCGCGATGCGTTCCAGTTCGTGCGCACTGCGCGCCGACAGCGCCACCCTGGCGCCCTGCGCCAGCAGGGCGCGCGCCACCGCCTCGCCGATACCGCTCGAGGCGCCGATGATCCAGACGCGCTTGCCGGACCAGTCGCGCAGGGGGCGGTTCAGGCTCATGTGCGCCTGCGGAAACTCAGGATCACTTCGCCGAGCCGGATTCCGAACTTGCTCATTACCGATCGATTAAGCATGACCTGATCATCGATCATGTACATCCAGTCGTCAAAATCCACTTCCCAGATTCTGCCGTCGACATCGAGCTTCAGCACATACCGCCAGCGCAGCGCATTGCCCTGCACCTCGCCGATGGCCTCTCCGACGACATCGTCCGCGGTACCGCGGTAGCGGTTGTCATCGAGCCGGGTGAGGGTCCACACCCTGCGGCTGCGAGTGCCGTCCGAATATTCGAAATGCTCGTCGAGGACACCGGTGTCCCCGTTCCACCGCGCATCGATCCTCACGTAAAACCGCTTGACGACCTTGCCGCTGCGATCCTGGAACATGCCCCAGGCATCGATGGTCCCGTTGAAGTAGCGCTGCAGATCCATTGCCGGCCGTTCGTCACGATAGCGCTCAACCGGTACCGAGCCGCAACCCGCAAGTGCCAGCAGCAATGCCGCAAGCGTCCACCGCAATCCCTTCATGCCCCGACTCCTTTCCATGCCCGCGGCGCCCCCCGCGGTTCCAGTTCCGAAAACCACAGCATCAGCGTCGCAGCCAGCTTGACCATGCAGGGCAACAGCGCATAGACCCATGCCAGCGCCGATCCCTGTTCTGCTGCCGTGCCCGGCGTGTAATCCAGCCACTGCAACAGGGGCAGCGCAATGCCCGCCGCCAGCGCCAGCGCCAGCTTTTCCAGCAGGTGCCAGAGGCCGAAGTAGGATCCGTCGGGCCGCCCGTCGCGGCCCTCATCGTCATCGATCACGTCGGCCAGCAGCGAAGCCGGCAGCGCGAGGTCGGCACCGAAGGCAAGACCGGACAACACGCAGACAGCGGCGAATGCCACGACGTCCCCGGCCCCGAGAGCGTATGCCCAGACAAAAGCCGACACCGCGATCGCCATTGCCAGCAGCCAGGCGCGCGATTTCCCGATGCGCGCGGCAAGCCGGACCCACAAGGGCATGCCTGCGGCACCGGCAACGAAATAGAGCACCAGGAACAGCGGCGTCAGGTCCGGCCGCTGCAGCACGTCGGCAACGAAAAACAGCAGCAGGGTCGCAGGAACCGCGGCAGCAATGCCGTTGACCAGAAAAACCGAGGCCAGGCGGCGAAAGCGCGGATTACGCAGCGGCTGCAGCAGGGCGTGCAGCGTCACCGCCCGCGCCGCCACCGTCGCTGCCGCAGGGCCGGCCGCCACCGTGATGGCGGTCGCCACGAATAACAGAGGCAGATAGCCGGCCGCAAACAGCGCGAGGCCGGCGGAGGCCCCCTGCGACCGCACCAGCAATTCCGGAACCGCGGCAGCGAACAGCACCCCGGTGAGCGCGGCAATGCCGCGTGCCGCGGTGATCCTGGTGCGTTCGGCATAGTCTCGCGACAGTGCGCTGCCCAGCGCGAAATGGCCAATGCTGGCGGCGCTGAGGCCGAGGTAGGTCAGCACCAGCGAGCCTGCAAGCCAGAGGGCAAGCCCGGCGCCCGCCGCCGGCGGATTGAACAACAGCCAGAATCCCGCGGCGAGTGGCAGCACCGCGACAGCGATCATCGCCTTGCGGCCGCCGCGGCGCGAGGGAATGCGATCGGCAAGCGCTCCCAGCAGCGGATCGCTGACCGCGTCGAGCAGGCGCACCGCGAGCAGCAGGAATCCGACCAGCGCAAGATCCAGGCCGAGTTCACTGTAGTACTTCGGCACCTGCACGTGCACCGGCAGTGCCGCAGCTGCCAGCGGCAGCGCGACAGCAGCATAGGCCGCGAGTGCCGGCTTACCGAGCGCGCTCATCGCCACCGAGCAGCGCGCTGCGCAGCTCCGGCTTCAGGGTTCCCGGGGCCAGCCAGATCTCGAAAAAACGCCGGGCAAACTCCGGGTCTTCGATGGTGCCCAGGGGTCGTGAACCCGAATGGAATTGCGCGCCGCGCCCCGGCAAATAGACGCCAATCAGCCGGCTGCCCGCCTCGACGTCGGGAAACACCGTGCGCATGGCAGCATCCCAGCGCGCCAGCCTCGCCTCGTCGGTCACACCCATGCGCCGCATTTCGTCGATGCTGGTGGCGGCAAGCTGAGTGCCGCTGACGCGCCGTGCGTACACGATGTCGAGCACGTACGGTGCATCAGGCTGCCAGCGGCCGTCGCGCGACCAAAGTGCGGCGTCATAGACATGAAAGCCCCACCAGCGCAGCCGCCCCTTGCCGACCATGCGGCAGCTCTCAAGCAGGCTGCATACCGGCACCGGCAATTGCGGCGGCACGTTGATCGCCGCCGCAGGCAAGGCCAGCAGCAGCACCAGTGCGCAGAATGCCGTTCTAGGCATGCACCAGCACCGCCTGCATCACGTCGGTGGCACGGGCGCGAAAGCCGGCCTCGCAATACCCGAGGTAGAAGCGCCAGGTGCGCATGAAGCGGTCATCGAAGCCCTGCGCCTCCACCTGCGGAGCCGCGGCGTCGAAACAACGGTGCCAGCGGCGCAGCGTCTCGGCGTAGTCGAGGCCGAAAGCGTGCATGCCGGCAAGGGCAAGACCCTGATCCGCCGCTTCCGCGCGAAAGCGTTCCGGCGACGGCAGCATGCCGCCCGGAAAAATGTACTGCTGGATGAAGTCGGTGCCGCCGCGATACCTCTCGAACTTGGCTGCAGCGATGGTGATGGTCTGCACCACCGCGCGACCGCCCGGTTTCAGCCGCTCGCGCAGGGCCGCGAAATACCCGGGCCAGTAACGCTCGCCGACGGCCTCGAACATCTCGATCGAGGCGATGTGGTCGAACCGGCCTTCGAGGTCCCGGTAGTCGCAGAGCCTGAGTTCGACGCGATCCTGCAGACCGGCGGCGGCAATGCGCGAGCGCGCATATCCAAGCTGCGCCTCGGACACCGTGATGCCGGTGACCCTGCAGCCGGCGCGCGCGGCATGCTCGGCAAATCCGCCCCAGCCGCAGCCGACCTCGAGGATATGGTCTCCGGGCTGCGCGCCGAGCTCGCGCAGGATGCGTGCATATTTCGCGGACTGTGCCTGCTCCAGGCTGAGCGCGAGGTCGCCGTCGAACAGCGCCGAGGAATAGGTCATGGTGCCGTCCAGCCACAGCCGGTAGAAATCGTTGCCGATGTCGTAGTGGGCATGGATGTTGCGGCGGCTGCCGGCACGGGTGTTCGGGCGCAGCCAGTGACGCAGGCGGTAGGCCAGCGTTGCCCACCAGCGGCCATGGATCGCCTGCTCGATGGCCTGTTCGTTCAGCGCGCCGAGCAGCAGCAGCTGGGTCAGGTCTTCGGTATCCGCACGGCCGGCGATGTAGGCCTCGGCAAGTCCGATATCGCCCTTGCTCAGGATGTCGCCGCAGACCTGCCAGTCCGTCATCCTCAGGGTTGCATGCGGGCCGGGGCGCGCGCCGGCAAACTCGAGATGCCTGCCGTCGGGCGTGCACAGGGTGATGCTGCCGAAACGCAGTTGTTCGAGCAGGCGGAACAGCCAGCGGGCGGCTGCGGGTTCATTGCCGGATGGCGCGGCATCGGTAAGCGTGTTGTTCATCGTGTGGTGTCCTCGGCGGGAGGCAGGGGTTTCGGAAAAAACGGAACGCGCTTCAGCCACAGCCGAAGCGCGTGATAGTGAATGCGCAGCATCACACCAAAGGTCAGTGCGGGATGACGCAGCAGCGCATGCGCCAGCGAGGCGGCGGTCAAGGGCTGCGCCGTGCCGCCGACGCCGGTGACCAGCCGGTGGCCCCGTGCATCCTCGTAATCGATGCGGAAGTTGCTGTGCGGGCCGGCATCGCTGAAACGGAAACGGTAGGCGCCGGATACCGGGAGAAACGGCGAGACATGGAAAACCTTGCGCGCCGTCAGCCAGTCACCGGCGGCGATCGGCCGCGCATCGTCATGGGCCAGCAGGTAGTTGTGATGCTCGCCGAAGGTGTTGTTGACTTCGGCAAGCACCGCGCGCAAGGCGCCCCGGCGGTCATGACACAGCCAGAAGCTGACCGGATTGAAGACATAACCGAGGACCCGCGGAAAACACTGCAGCCAGATCGCGCCGTCGGCGCAGGCCAGGCCGTGGTCCGCAAGCAGGCCGCGGATCCAGGGCTCCAGCGCGCTGCCGTCGCGCGGACCGTGGTCTGCGTCGTGAAAAGCGCACAGGTTCCAGCGGTTGCGCGAACACAGGGCCGGCAATTCCGGTGGCGGTCCGTCGATGCGCAGTCGCATGAAAAACACGCCGTGGCGGAAGGCGTGTTCGGCCGGCGCGTGGCGGTGATGCATCACCGTGCCCGTGTAAAGCAAGGCGCGGGGGGAAACAACGCTCATGCGGCAACCTTCAGCGCCTCGGGCTGGGCCAGCCAGGGTGCGATGACGCCGAAACCGCCGGCAACCGCCATCCCCGCCTTGAGGCCGTCCTCATGGAAACCATAGCCGGTCCAGGCGCCGCAGTACCAGGTGTTGCGGCGCCCCTGCAACCGGGGCAGACGGGCCTGCGCCGCATCGCTGCCGGCGTCGAATACCGGATGGGCATAAACATAGCGGTCGATCACCGACTCCGCACGCGGCGCGCGCGCAGGGTTCAGGGTGACGATGACCGGCCGCCGGAACGGCAGCGGCTGCAGCCTGTTGATCAGGTAACTGACGCCGACCGGCCGGCCGGCATCGTCCTCGCCGCCGGCGTGATAGTTCCAGGCCGACCATGCCGAGCGCGAACGCGGCAGGAAACTCTCATCGGTATGCAACACCACCTCATTGTCCTGCCAGCCGACCGCGCCCAGCACCGCGCGCTCTTCGCTGTCGGCGTCCGCAAGCAGACGCAGGGCCTGGTCGCTGTGGCAGGCCAGCACCACGGCATCGAAGCGGGCTTCGGCGCCGCCGGCCTGCAGAACAACACCCTGTTCCCGGCGATGCACCGCGGCAACCGGGGTGGCAAGGCGCAGGTCGGCGATATCCGCGGCAAGCTTGCCGACATAGCTGCGTGCGCCGCCAACCACCGTCCGCCACTGCGGCCGGTCACTGACCTGGAGCAGACCGTGATTGTCACAGAAGCGGAAAAAGGTCTGCGCCGGATAACGCAGCATCGCCGCCGTCGGACAGGACCAGATTGCGCCCGCCATCGGCAGCAGGTACCAGTCGCGGAAGGCGTGCCCATAGCGCCCGGCATCGAGAAACTTGCCCAGGGATCCCGCCGCGCCGCCACCCGAACGGGCAAGCGCCGTTGCCTCCCGGTTAAAGCGCAGGATGTCGGCCAGCATGCCCCAGAACGCGGGGCGCAGCAGGTTGCGGCGCTGCGCGAACACGGTGTCGAGGCTGGCACCGGCCCACTCGATGCCTGCGTCCTCGAGGCGCACCGAGAACGACATGTCGCTGGCACAGGACTGCACGCCGAGATGGTCGAACAACGCGATCAGGTTGGGATAGGTGCGATCGTTGAACACCAGGAAGCCGGTGTCCACCGGCGCGGTGATGCCGTCCAGGGAAACATCCACGGTGTGAGTGTGTCCGCCGAGGTAGTCATTGGCCTCGAACAGCGTGACCGCATGGCGGCGCGACAGCAACCAGGCGGCGGAAAGGCCGGCGATGCCGGAGCCGATCACGGCAATGCGCTTGCCCTGCGCGCCGGGATGCATGCTATTTCACCCTCTCGACCAGGGCATAGGCCGAGTGGTTGTGGATCGATTCGAAGTTCTCGGCTTCCACGGCATAGCTGCGCACCCGCGTATCGGCGTCAAGGCGCAAGGCGATGTCGCGCACCAGGTCCTCGACGAACTTCGGATTGTCGTAAGCCCTTTCGGTGACGTACTTCTCGTCCGGCCGCTTCAGCAGTCCGTAGACTTCGCAGGAAGCCTCCTGCTCGGCGATCCCGGCCAGTTCCTCGATCGCCAGCGGCTCGGTGCATTGCGCGGTGATGGTGATCTCGGAGCGCTGGTTGTGGGCGCCGTATTCCGAGATTTCCTTCGAGCAGGGGCAGAGGCTGGTCGCCGGCGCCGACACCCGGGTCGTGAACAGTGCGCCCTCCGGCGTCTGCTCACCGCGGAACATCACGCGGTAGTCAAGCAGGCTTTCGACGCCGGAGACCGGCGCGCGCTTGCGGATGAAGTAGGGAAAGCGCATTTCGATCATGCCGCTCTGCGCATCGAGCCGCTGCAGCATGCGTTCGAGCAGGCGGGCAAAGGAAGCCGTATCGATGGCCTCCTCGCACTGCTGCAGCACTTCGACGAAGCGGGACATGTGGGTACCCTTGACTTCAGGCGGCAGGCCCACGGTCATGTCGACCGTGGCGACCGTCGATACCGGATCGCCACCGGCAGCAGCGATGCGCAGGGGATGAACCAGTGCCTTGACCCCGACGCGGTTGATGTAGACGTTGCGGCGGTCGGCGATCGCCTGCACATCGGGTAACAACCATTTTTCCGGCGCATTCATGTTCAGCTCCTGTCTTGTGCAAAACACAGCTCGCTATCAACAGGAAACATGCCGATCGTTACGATTGGCACAGTATCCTGTCACTGTTTGGATTGACTTTGTCCTGCTAATGACCAATAATGTCTTGGTCAAAGATACAGAAATGAACCGAAAATTCCCATATTCATTCGATTAATCCTTATATTGTCCAAGACATATGACAACGATACTGGACAGCAGCACTGATCCCCAGGCGGCCTGTTACAACATCGCCGCTGTCGAGCGCGATACCGGTTTGTCCAAGGACACATTGCGTGTCTGGGAGCGTCGCTACGGCTTTCCCAAGCCGCGGCGCGATCAGCATGATGAGCGTCTTTATTCGCTGCCCGATCTCGAAAAGCTGCGCCTGCTGCGCCTGCTGATCGACTACGGGCACCGTCCCGGCAAGATCATCAATCGCAGCACCGCGGAACTCGCCCAGCTGATCAGCTCGCGCACCCCTGAGAAATCGCCGCCGCCCGAAATCGCAGCGATCATCGATCTGCTGCTGCAGCACGATGTGGAGAATTTCCGCAACGCGCTGCTGCAGGCGCTGATGAAACAGGGATTGCTGCGTTTCGTCACCGAGACCGTGTCCGGCCTCAACCACTGGATCGGTGAAGCCTGGCTCGCCGGCCGCATTGCCGTGTTCGACGAGCATCTCTACTCCGAACACATCCAGAACATCCTGCGCAACGCGATCATTGCCCAGCCCGGGCGCGGTTCCGGTCCGCGGGTGCTGCTGACCTCGCTGCCCGGCGAGAAACACCGCATCGGCCTGCTGATGGTAGAAGCCGTGCTCACGGCAGAGGGTGCCGCCTGTGTCGCACTGGGCACCGAAACACCGATCATCGACATCAAGAACGCGGTTCCCGCCTACCGGGTCGATGTGGCCGCGCTGTCCTTCAGCAGTGCAATCACCCAGACCGCGGCGCTCGCCGGGCTTGCCGAACTGCGTACGCTGCTGCCCGCGTCAGTCGAGGTCTGGGGCGGCGGAGGTGCACTGGTTCGTGCGCGCAAGGCGGCGCCGGGCGTGTTGCTGCTGCGCTCCTTCGACGACCTGCGCTACGCGCTCGAGCGCTGGCGCGTCGAACACGCGCAGCGCTGAATCCCGCGGCGGGCACGCCATGCGCAAGTCCGATCTTCCGGCAAAAACCTGTGCCGTCTGCGGCCGGCCCATGGTCTGGCGCAAGCGCTGGGCGAAGAACTGGGAAGCCGTCAGATACTGCTCGGAACGCTGCCGGCGCGGACGCTGAGCCATGCGCAATCTTGTCCTGATCCTCGGCGACCAGCTCGACGCCGGGAGCACGGCACTGGCCGGCTTTGACCCGCAGCGCGACCGTGTGCTGATGATCGAATCTCCGGGCGAAGCCACCCATGTCTGGAGTCACAAGGTGCGCATCGTGCTGTTCCTGTCGGCGATGCGGCACTTCGCGGACGAGCTGCGCAAGCGCGGCTGGCCGGTGAGCTACAGCGCCACTGAAGATCCGGCACCGGCGGCCACACTGGCCTCCGGCCTGCTCGCCGCGATGGACATGCACCGTCCCGGACGCGTGGTCATCGTTGAACCGGGAGAGCTGCGCGTCCGCGAGCTGATCGAACAGGCCTGTCGAAGCGCGGATGTGCCTCTGGAGATCCGCGCGGACACCCATTTCCTGTGCAGCGGCACCGAATTCGCCGCCTGGGCCGGCTCGCGCAAGTCATTGCGCATGGAGTTTTTTTACCGCGAGATGCGCCGCCGGCACCGGGTACTGCTTGACGATGGCGCGCCGACCGGCGGCCGCTGGAACTTCGATGCAGCCAACCGTTCGGCCTTTCCCAAGGCAGGCCCGCCGGCGCTGCCGCAAGCTCCGCGCTTTGCGCCGGACGGCATCACCCGCAGCGTGATCGAACTGGTCGAAAAACGTTATGCGGACCATCCCGGCAATCTCCGGGACTTCGGCTGGCCGGTGACGCGCGTAGATGCACGGACCGCGCTGACCGATTTCATCGAACACCGGCTGCCCGGTTTCGGTCTCCATCAGGACGCGATGTGGACCGGCATGCCCTTTGGCTGGCACTCGCTGCTGGCGGCGGCATTGAACCTCAAGCTGCTCAACCCGCGCGAAGTGATCGATGCGGCCGTCGCTGCCTGGCAGCGCGGGCAGGCGCCGCTTGCCGCGGTCGAGGGCTTCGTGCGCCAGATCCTCGGCTGGCGCGAGTTCATCCGCGGCGTCTACTGGCTCGACATGCCGCGGCTGCTCGAGGCCAACCACTTTGGCCACGACCGCCCGCTGCCAGACTGGTACTGGACCGGCGAGACGCAGATGAACTGCCTGCGCGAGGCCATCGGCCAGACCCTGCGCCACGGCTACGCCCACCACATCCAGCGTCTGATGGTCACCGGCAATTTCGCGCTGCTGGCCGGACTGCAGCCGCGCGCAGTGCACGAATGGTATCTGGCGGTGTACGTCGACGCCGTCGAGTGGGCCGAGCTGCCCAATACCGCGGGCATGGCGCTTTATGCCAACGGCGGCCGCTTCACCAGCAAACCCTACATCGCCTCCGGCGCGTATATTTCCCGAATGAGCAACTACTGCCGGGGCTGCCGCTACGACCCGAAACTGCGCAGCGGACCGCGCGCCTGCCCGTTCACTGTGCTTTACTGGAACTTTCTCGACCGCCACGAGGTGGAATTCGCCGGCAACCCCCGTACGGTGCTGATGGCCCGCAACGTCTCGCGCCTCGGTCCCGCCGAGCGGCAGGCAATCCGGCAATCGGCTGATCGCATTCTTGCAACAATCCAGCAACTATGATTAGGTTCGATCCGTCATGCCCCCGGAGCCCCTGATGCAGCCTTATACCGAGTTCGTCACCACCGGACACATGCTGTACCCCGAAATTTTCAAGTCGATGGAACGCATCCGCTGGAACATGGCCGATGACGTGCCCTGGGACCGCTTCGACGGCAGCCTGCTCACCGAAGAGCAGGCGCTGACCATCAAGATGAACGCGATCACCGAGTGGGCAGCCTTGCCGGCCACCGAGATGTTCCTGCGCGACAACCGCCACGACAGCGATTTCTCCGCCTTCATGTCGGTATGGTTCTACGAGGAGCAGAAACACTCGCTGGTGCTGATCGACTACCTGCGCCGCTTCCGGCCCGAGCTTGCGCCGACGCCGGAGGAACTGCATGCCGTGCGTTTCGACTTCGACCCGGCGCCGCCGCTGGAGACGCTGATGCTGCATTTCTGCGGTGAAATCCGCCTCAACCACTGGTACCGCTGCGCGATGGAATGGCATACCGAGCCGGTGATCCGGGAAATCTACAGGCTGATTTCGCGCGACGAGGCGCGCCACGGCGGCGCCTACCTGCAGTACATGAAGCGGGCACTGAACAGCGTCGGCGACTCCGCGCGCTCGGCTTTTGCCAAGGTCGGTGTGCTGATGGCCAGTTCCGGGCGCAGCGGCAAGCCGTTGCATCCGACCAACCTGCACGTCAACAGGACGCTGTTCCCCAATGACACCGTGCAGAGCCGGCTGCCCGACCCCGCGTGGCTGGAACGCTGGCTCGACGAGCAGATCCGTTTCGACCGCGACTGGGAACAGAAAGTGGTGAAGGTCATCCTGCACAACCTGTCGCTGCTCTTCGGCCAAAGCTTTGAATCGGTGAAGGACCTCAACCGTTTCCGCAAGGAAATCGCCGCGGCCTGAAACACCGGGCCCCGGGGTTTGTCGCGGGCTTCCCGGCCGCGTAGACTGCCGGGCCATGCACGACACCCCCGCATTCGAGCAGCACATCTGCGCGCCCGCCGAAGCGGCGGCGCGGATCGCCGCACTGCCGCGGCCGCTGGTGTTCACCAACGGCGTCTTCGACATCCTCCACCGCGGTCATGTCACCTACCTCGCCCAGGCACGCGCGCTCGGCGCGAGCCTGGTCGTCGCGCTGAACAGCGATGCTTCCGTGAAACGCCTCGGCAAGGGCGATGACCGTCCGCTGAACCCGCTGGCCGACCGCGCCGCCGTGGTGGCCGCGCTCGCCAGCGTCGATCTCGTGACCTGGTTCGAGGCCGACACGCCGCTGGAACTGATACTCGCGCTCAAGCCCGAGGTTTTGGTCAAGGGAGGCGACTGGCCTCCGGAGTCCATCGTCGGTGCGCGCGAGGTGCGGGGCTGGGGCGGCAGCGTGCATTCGATCGCCTTTGCCCACCAGCGCTCAACCACGGAGCTGCTGCATCGGGTGCGCTCGGCCACGCCTGAAAAGTAAACACCTACAAATTTCGGTTGCCAGTGGTGGATTTGTTGTAAGTATTTGTTTTTATTTATATTTTTATGAGCCTGCCGGGACCGGGCAGGCTGCTGCCCTGATCCCGGTTGCCGGGAAATCGCGCTGCAGTTCGGTCAGGCGCGCCACCGTCGCCGGATCCGGCTCACGCAGGTAGAAGGTCACCTGCTTCAGCAGTTTCTCCCGCCGCACGATGCTTGCCGAGCGCACCCCGCGCTGCCGCAGGCGCTCCAGTTCTATCTTCGCCGCGTCCTCGTTCTTGAACAGCCCGAGCGATATCGCATTGCGCCAGGGGCCGGCATCCTGGACCACGAAAAATTCCTCGACGCCCAGAGACTTCAGTTCAGCAACCTTGCGATCGACCTCGGCGCGGGTTTTCAGCGGCGGCATATGCACCCAGTAACCATCGACATCGGCGGTCTGCCGCTGCAGCATGTCCGGCGGCAATGCCAGCAATGCGAGAGCGGTCTCGGCGCGCACGGCCTCGGAGCTGCTGAAAGGACTCCATTCGAGACAGGCCGCGGGCACCGCAGCAGACCCGCCCGCGGGCGCAGCTCCCGCCGGGCGCGGGGTCACGGTGCCTGCGGCAACAGTCCTGATCCGTTCCGGACTGATCTGCAACAACGCGATCTGTGCAGTGGCCTCGTCGTTTGCGCCCGCCAGATGGTGATACGCAAAAAATCCGAGGTTCGCGAGCAACAGCAGTAGCAGCAGTATTCTCATGTCCGGTTCAGCCTGCGGGCTGCGCGGCAATGCGCGACAGTCCTTCGAGCACCAGATTATCCACAACCGTGACCCGCGCGTTAAGCCGTGTCTCCACCAGCGCCGCATCGCCGCCGGACAACAGCACCGGCGGCGGCGAACCGGTGATTTCGCCGAGATACTGCGCGACGCGCTCCACTGCGCCGGCCAGCGCATTCACCGCGCCGCTGAAAATCGCATCGCCGGTATTGTCCGGGAAATAGCTGAACTGGCCGTCCCGCTGCGCGAGCCGCGCTGTGTCGCGGGCCAGTGATTCGCGCATCAGTCGCGCACCGGGCAGGATGCAGCCGCCGAGAAACACGCCGTCGCCGCCGAGCGCATCGACGGTCATCGTGGTGCCGGCATTGACCACCACGCAGGCGGCACCGGTGAGCTGCCAGGCGCCGATCAACGCGGCCCAGCGGTCGGGACCCAGCGAGGCGGGGTCGGCATAGCTGCTGCGCACACCGCATTGCGCCGCTGCAGCCACCAGCCAGCGCGGCGCCTCGGTGGACTCCGGCAAGGCCGCCGCGATCGCGTCACGCCCGGCATCGCCGGCCACGCAGGACACGAGAATGCGCCCGATCGGGGGCAGGCCGGCAAATTCAGCCGCCAGCGCCTCCGGCCGGGCAGTCGGCACCCAGCCCTGGCGCAGCCACTCGCCATCACAGCTGCAGCCCCACTTGATGCGCGTGTTGCCGGCGTCGATCAGCAGCAGGTTCATGCCGCAGCCTCCCCGCGCAGGCTCAGCTCGCCACTGTGGAAACCCTGCACGCCGGACTCCGTTTCCAGCAGCAGCACGCCATCGTCGGCCACGCCGCGGGCAATGCCGGCAAGCGATTCACCGTCCGGCAACAGCAGGCGCACCCGGCGATCCTGGTGCGCGTGCAACTGTTGCCATTCCTCGCGCAGCGGGGCGAATCCGCCCTGCGTGAAGGATCCAAGCACGCCGGAAAGCTCGGCAAGCATCCGCGCGAGCAATACATTGCGGTCCACCGGTTTACCGGTCGCGGTTTCGAGGTCCGCCAGCGGCTGGTCCACCTGCTCCGCCACGCGCAGGTCGGCGCGGACATTGACGCCGATCCCGATCACCGCGGCGCTAGGCCCCAGCACATCCCCCTGCATTTCGATGAGTATTCCGGCGAGCTTGCCGGAGGGCAGCACCACGTCGTTGGGCCATTTCAGGGCGACACCGGTGGCGCCGGCGGCACGCAGTGTCCGCGCCAGCGCAAGTCCCACGGCCAGGCTGAGGCCCGCCAGCTCGCGCGCACCCTGGGCAAAACGCCACAGCAGCGAAAAGGTCAGCGTGCTGCCCACCGCGGACCGCCAGACCCGGCCGCGGCGGCCGCGTCCCGCGGTCTGCGCCTCCGCCGCCAGCACCAGCCCTGAAGGCGCGCCCGCAGCTGCCCGCTGCATCAGCCGGGTGTTGGTGGAATCGATGCTGTCGAGCACCTCGATCGCGAATGACGCGGATGCCGGTCCCAGCTGTTCCAGCACCGTGCCCGCATCGAGCAGCGACAGCGGCTGCGACAGGCGGTAACCGCGTCCCCGCAGCTTCTCGATCCGGAAGCCGGCCGCGGCGATGTCGCGGATGCCGTACCACACCGCGCTGCGGGTCACGCCCAGGGACTGCGCGATCGCCTCGCCGGAATGAAAACCGCCGTCGGCCAGCGCGCGCAGGGTTTTGAAAGCCATCGTGTTCATGGGGCCAAGGATAGCCGATACTCCGCGCAACGGCAGGCGCTGCGTGGCGTTAATATGCGGATCATGAAACGCCAGATCATCGCCATCGGCGGCGCCGCGCTGCCGCCGGACCAGGATAAGCTTCTGCTGGTCGATTACTTCCTGAAGCAGACGCGCAGGCGCAGGCCCCGCGTCTGTTTCATCGGCACCGCCCATGGCGATGCCGAGACCGGACGGCTGCGTTTCTACGCCGGCTTCGGCCAGTTCGACTGCAGGCCGACGCACCTGCCGCTGTTCGCGCGCACGCCGCGCGATCTCGAATCCTTCGTGCTCGAACAGGATGCAATCTTCGTCGGCGGCGGCAACACCCGCAGCATGCTCGCGGTATGGCGCGACTGGGGCCTCGACATCCACCTGCGCCAGGCCTGGCAGCAGGGCATCGTGCTCGGCGGCTGGAGCGCGGGCTCGATCTGCTGGTTCGAGCAGGGCATCACCGATTCCATCGCCGGTCCGCTGACCGCACTCGACTGCCTCGGCTTCCTGCCGGGCAGCAACTGCCCGCACTACGACAGCGAAGCGCTGCGCCGGCCGACCTACCGCAAAATGGTCGCCCGCGGCGTCATCGCGGAAGGTCATGCCGCGGACGACGGCGTCGCCCTGCATTTCATCGACGGCAAACTGGCGCATGTGGTGTCCGACCACCGGCCCGCCCGCGGCTGGCGCCTGACACGCAAGGGCAACACCGCCGTCGAGCGCCCCTTGCCGACCCGATACCTGGCAAAACGCTGAAGTTCGCCGCACGCTGCGGGTTAAAATACCGCTTTACCCGGCCGCTCTTCCTTATTCGGCAACACCTCCCTCTTCAAGCATGGCCAAGAACGCGAAACCCGGCGCAGAACCTGTTGCGTCGACCTCCAATTTCATCCGCAGTCACATCGAAGCCGATCTGGCTGACGGCAAATACGCGTCCCGCAGCTGGGGCGGCAAACCCGGCCCGGCGCGTGTCCATGCCGGCGCGCCCGCTGACAGCGCGAAAATCCGCACCCGCTTTCCGCCCGAACCCAACGGCTATCTGCACCTCGGCCATGCCAAGTCGATCTGCCTGAACTTCGGGCTTGCGCTGCATTACGGCGGCGCCTGCCACCTGCGTTTCGACGACACCAATCCCGAGAAGGAAGAGCAGGAGTATGTCGACTCGATCCGCGATGCCGTGCACTGGCTCGGCTTCGACTGGGGCCCGCACGGCTATTTCGCCAGCGACTATTTCGACTTCATGTACGAGGCCGCCGAGTACCTGATCGGCGCCGGCCATGCCTATGTCGACGAGCAGAGCGCCGAGGAAATGCGCAGGAACCGCGGCACGCTGACCGAACCCGGCCGTCCCGGTCCCTGGCGCGAACGCCCGTCCGCCGAATCACTGGCCCGCTTCCGCGAAATGCGCGCCGGAAAACATGCTGACGGCGCGATGGTGCTACGCGCGAAAATCGACATCGCCTCGCCCAATATCAACCTGCGCGACCCGGTGATCTACCGCATCCGCCGCGCGACCCACCACCGCACGGGTGATGCCTGGTGCATCTACCCGCTGTATACCTACGCGCATCCGATCGAGGACGCGCTGGAGCGGATCACGCATTCGATCTGCACTCTGGAGTTCGAGGACCAGCGGCCGTTCTACGACTGGCTGCTCGGCAAACTCGCCGATGGCGGCCTGCTCGAACGCCCATTGCCGCAGCAGATCGAATTCGCGCGGCTCAACCTGAGCTACGTTGTGCTGTCCAAGCGCAAGCTGATCCAGCTGGTTTCCGAAAAGCATGTCGACGGCTGGGACGACCCGCGGATGCCGACGCTGGCCGGCGCGCGCCGCCGCGGCTACACGCCCGAAGGCTTTCGCCGCTTCGCCGAACGCATCGGCGTGTCCAAGGCCGATTCCTGGATCGACTACTCGGTACTCGAGGACTGCATGCGCGAGCACCTCAATGAAACCGCGGAACGTCGCATCGCGGTGCTCGACCCGCTGAAGCTGGTCATCGACAATTACCCCGAAGGGCAGCAGGAGGACTGTTTCGCGCCCAACCATCCGCAGAAGCCGGAGCTGGGAAAACGCGCGGTGCCGCTGACGCGCGAACTGTGGATCGAGCGCGAGGACTTCAGCGAAAACCCGCCGAAGGGTTATTTCCGCCTGTTCCCGGGCAACAGCGTGCGTCTGCGCTACGGCTATGTCGTCAAATGCACCGGCTGTGACAAGGATGCGCAAGGTAATGTGACCGCAGTGCACTGCGAATATCTACCCGACACCAAGTCGGGCACGCCGGGCGCGGAATCGGTCAAGGTCAAGGGCAACATCCACTGGCTCAGCGCGCATGAATCGGTGCAGGCGGAGGTGCGCCTCTACGACCGTCTGTTCAGCGTCGCGCACCCGGGCGCCGGCGACCGCGACTTCCTGCTCGACCTGAATCCGGATTCCCGCAAAACCGTCATCGCCCGGGTCGAAAGCGGATTGCGCGAGGCCGCACCCGGCAGCTGTTTCCAGTTCGAGCGCCACGGCTACTTCGTCGCCGACCTCGTCGATTTCCGCGCCGGGGCACCAGTGTTCAACCGCGCGGTGACGCTGCGCGATTCCTGGGGCAAATGAATCCCGGGCGTGACCGGTATGCATCAAACGACCGTCCGCGCCCATCCACTGCAGAGGGAACATCGTCATGAGCAACACCATTAAAGTCGCAGTCATCACCGGCGCCGGCAGCGGCATCGGCAAGGCCACCGCACTCGCCTTCCTGAAGGACGGCTGGCACGTCGCCCTCACTGGCCGGCGCCAGGACACGCTCGACGCGGCGCTGGCCGAGGCCGGCAGCGACGCCTCCCGCGGCCTTGCCGTGGCCGCCGATGTCAGCGACCCGCAATCGGTCGCCGCGCTGTTCGCCGCCGTGCAGCACCGTTTCGGTCGCATCGACATGCTGTTCAACAATGCCGGCCAGAACGCGCCCGGCGTGCCCTTCGAGGACCTGCCCTGGGAGAAGTGGAAATCCGTGGTCGACACCAACCTCAGCGGATCCTTCCTCTGCGCACAGGCCGCATTCCGGATGATGAAGAGCCAGAATCCCCAGGGCGGCCGCATCATCAACAACGGATCGATCTCGGCGCATGCGCCGCGTCCGGATTCAGCCCCCTACACCGCATCCAAGCACGGCATCTCCGGACTGACGCGCACGATTTCGCTGGATGGGCGCAAGTACAACATCGCCTGCTGCCAGGTCGACGTAGGCAATGCGATGACGGGGCTGGCCTCGCGCATGGCCAAGGGCGTCAAGCAGGCCGACGGTTCGGTCAAGGCGGAATCGATGATCGACGTCACCGATGTCGCGAAATCGGTGCTGTTCATGGCCAACCAGCCGCTGAACGTCAACATCTACCACCTGATGGTGATGGCCACCGACATGCCCTATGCCGGGCGCGGTTGAACCCCTTGCCGCCGCAACAAAAATGGCGCCAGCGGGCGCCATTTTTTATCAATAAAATCAAATACTTATGATTTAAGCGGCTTGAAGCGCAGGCGCTTCGGCTTGGCGCCCTCTTCGCCCAGGCGCTTCCTCTTGTCGGCTTCGTATTCCTGGTAGTTGCCGGGGAAGAAGGTCCACTGCGATTCACCTTCCGCGGCAAGGATGTGGGTCGCGATGCGGTCGAGGAACCAGCGGTCATGCGAGATCACCAGCACGCAGCCGGCGAACTCGAGCAGCGCATCCTCCAGCGCCCGCAGCGTTTCGACGTCGAGGTCGTTGGACGGCTCGTCGAGCAGCAGCACGTTGGCGCCGGTCAGCAGCGTCTGCGCCAGGTGCAGACGGCCGCGTTCACCGCCGGACAGGGTGCCGACCTTTTTCTGCTGGTCCTGACCCTTGAAGTTGAAGCGGCCGAGGTAGGCGCGCGAGGGCATCTCGAACTTGCCGACATTGATGATGTCGAGGCCGCCGGAAATCGCCTCCCACGCCGTCTTGTCGTCGGGCAGGGCATCGCGCGACTGGTCGACCACCGCCAGCTTCACTGTCGAACCGATGACCACCTCACCGGTGTCCGGCTTGTCCTTGCCGGTGATCATCTTGAACAGCGTAGACTTGCCGGCACCGTTGGGACCGATGATGCCGACGATGGCGCCAGGCGGAATCGAGAATGTCAGCTTGTCGATCAGCAGGCGGTCGCCGAAACCCTTGGACACGTCCTTGAATTCGATGACCTGCTCGCCGAGACGATCGGCCACCGGAATGAAAATTTCCTGGGTCTCGTTGCGCTTCTGGTAATCGAAGGACGACAGTTCCTCGAAGCGCGCGATCCGCGCCTTCGATTTCGCCTGGCGACCCTTGGCATTCTGGCGCACCCACTCCAGTTCCTTCTTCAGCGCCTTCTGACGCGCCGACTCGGTCGCCTCTTCCTTCTGCAGGCGGTCTTCCTTCTGCTCCAGCCACGAGCTGTAATTGCCCTTCCACGGAATGCCATGGCCGCGGTCGAGTTCGAGGATCCACTCGGCTGCGTTGTCGAGGAAATAGCGGTCATGGGTCACCGCCACCACGGTGCCGGGGAAGCGGAACAGGAACTGCTCCAGCCAGTCGACGCTCTCGGCATCGAGGTGGTTGGTCGGCTCGTCGAGCAGCAGCATGTCGGGCTTGGACAGCAGCAGCCGGCACAAGGCCACACGGCGCTTCTCGCCACCCGACAGCTTGTCGATCTTGGCATCCCAGGGCGGCAGGCGCAGCGCATCGGCGGCGATTTCCAGCTGGTGCTCCGTATCGGAACCGGCGTTGGCGAGCAGCGCCTCATACTTGGCCTGCTCCGCGGCCAGCTTGTCGAAATCGGCATCAGGCTCGGCGTAGGCAGCGTAGATCTCGTCGAGCTTCTTCTGCGCATTGAAGACCTCGCCCAGCCCCTCTTCCACCGCTTCACGCACGGTCTGCTCGGGATTGAGCTGCGGTTCCTGCTGCAGAAAGCCGATATTCAGATTCGGCATCGGCGTCGCTTCGCCGTCGTATTCCTTGTCGACACCGGCCATGATCTTCAACAGGCTCGACTTGCCCGAGCCGTTGAGGCCGAGCACGCCGATCTTGGCGCCGGGAAAAAACGACAGTGAAATATCCTTGAGGATGACACGCTTGGGCGGCACGACCTTGCTCACCCGGTTCATCGTGAATACGTACTGGGCCATGGTGCGGAATTCCGAAATAGGATTTGCGAAAAACCGCGAGGATAGCCCAAAACGCCGGCGCACCGGGCATGCACGCGCAAGTCATGGATAATGCGGGCTTTCCCGCAGCTGATTAACCCGCCTTTTCACGGATCGCCGTCATGCCCATCGTCAGTCCCTGGTTCACCCTCGGTTACGTCATCCCCCACCTCTACACCGACATGGACGCCTACCAGTTCTACCGCGTCGCACCCGACGGCATGATGCTGGTGACCACGGGCCTCAACCTCAGGGAATACAGCCTCGCCGCAGTGGAAAGCGAGCTGCCGGTGCTGTGGAAAGCCTTCGACATGCTGAAGCACAAGAAAGTCGACCGCATCGCGTTGAGCGGCGTGCCGGTGGCTTCGGTGCTGGGCCGCAAGAAAATGCGCGAGATCCTCGCCGAAGGCGCGCAGCGCACCGGCATCGCCTGCGACACCGATCTCGAAGCGCATATCGCGACGCTACAGCACTTTGGCGTCACCAAGCTGGCGCTGGCCACGCGCTGGCCCGAACATGTCAACACTGCGCTGTCGAACTACCTGAAGGAAGCCGGCATAGAGGTGGTGTCACTGCGCGCCCAGGGCCGCAACCTCGACCAGAACAAGATCTCCAGCCCGCTCGCTGACCATGAACTGGCGCTGGAACTCGGTCGCGCCGCACTCGCCGCCGCGCCCGAAGCCCAGGCCCTGCTGCTGCCCGGCGGCCTGTGGTTCGCCATCCATGCCGTGCCGATCCTCGAAGCCGAGTTCGGCAAGCCGGTGTTGCTCAACATCACCTCGACCACGCGCACGGCGCTGGCTGCCGCGCCTCAGCCGCTGAAAATCAGGCCGGATGCAAAGTGGGGGAAGGTGATGGCGGCGTGTTGAGTTGCGCCGCCGGTCGCGTTATTGCGGGTTTCTCCGGAAAAATTCGACTCCGGTAATCTTGGCTAGGCCTGCGCGCGGTCAAGCAGGGTCAGGCGCCACATCTCGCGGCTATAGCTCTCATAGTCGTAACCGGTGGCGGAATGGATCGTGCAGCGATTGTCCCAAACCACGATATCGCCGGGCTGCCAGCACCATTTCACCGTGTATTCCGGCCCGGTGATCGTGGGCAGCAGACTGCGGAGTATCTGAACGCTTTCGTGCTCGGTGCCTTCCAGGTCGCAAACATCCAGCACGTCCGGCGCGATGTCTTGGCCTTTTGGCAGGATGGCGCAGGTGGAGGAATTCAGGCCATATAGCGCCGGCTCGCCGCTGACCGGATGTTTCAGGACGATGGGCACCCGGTTCGGCGGATTGGCTGCCCGCTGAGCCGGCGTCAGGATCGGATAGTCCGGAGAGTACTTGTTGATCTTCTTGTCGTGATGGGCCAGCGAGCACACCGCTTCCAGCCCGTCCAGCTTCGCCCTGGTCGCGCCGTCCAGCCGCTGGTAGGCCGCGCGCATGTCGGCGAACAGCGTCTCGCCGCCTTCGTCGGGCGCAATCCTGCAATGAAAGACCGATCCGATGGGCGGATGCTTGCGGAATGTGGAGTCCGTGTGCCAGACCGGGCGGCGGGTTTCCGGGTTATAGCGGATGTCGTCATCGGTGCGCAGCTGCGGCACCCGCGACAGGGAGGCCTTCAGTTTGCCCGCCTCGTCACGGATGTTGCCGATGCGCATGATGGGAAAGCCTTTGACTGACTTGTCTTCGCGGGCGGTCATGCCCTCGTATTCAATCGCGCCAAAAACCTCGGACCAGGCGACCAGTTCTTCCGGCGGGATGACGGCCAAATCCTTGCCGCGGACAGCCAGCAGGCCGCCTTTACGGGTCCACAGGTCATAAGTTTCGCGCTGGAAGCTTGCGTCTTTCAGGTCGCGGCGGCTGACGCCTACAATCATCACACCGAAATCGCCGTTCAGGGGGCTGGTCTTATGCTGCATGGTCCAGGGCTCGCTTTGCTGTCGGAGGGGCCGAATTGCCTGCGGTCAAGTCTAATACGCCCCCTCTGGGCGGTCGATAGGGCGCGTATGGGAATTTCAAACCACCCTCTCCCCGATCCACAATCGGTATCGCCATCCCGGGAGGCAGCCAATCACGCGGTCTCCGGCAAAGATTCGCCGCTCCCAATGGACGATTCGCCCCCCTGAATCGACCCGGGTTGCCTGACTTCAACGCACACTGACCCCGGGCGCGCAGGCATGGGCTGACAAGCAGGCTTTTCTGCAAACAACCACCCCCTTCCGGATCCGGCCGAATTCAGGCATCCCATTTCAGGCCGTTACGCGACCCCGTCGGCAAACCGGAACATCCCTTCACTTCGGCCTGCCGTACCCGCCGGCTATCCACGCCTCTGCGCTGACCGCGTTTAATTTGAAGTCTGGCCGCACCCTCACCTGCGCCAGTTGAGCGCCATCCGGGTCATGCGCGCTCAGTAGGGCATGCGGCTCGTCTTCGTCAGGCACCACGTCGAGTGCCACACGGACAGGCTGATCGTTCACGATGACCGTGATGGTTTTGTGCAACGAGGCCCGCAGTTGCTGCTCGTGGCGGAGCACCACCTCCGAGGCGGTTTTGACCAGCGTATTGAATGCGTTGCCATCGAGCGGCTTCGGATTCTTTTTATCGCGCCCCATGGTCCACGGCCCAACCAGCGCGGGTTCGGCCTGGCCATCCCGAATCATTTCCACGGCCCAGCCGTCGTCATCGTTGTTTTTGATAACGCGTGCGGTCCACCCCCTGTGCACCCACAGGCGCGGTTCGTTGATGACGGGGGCTTCGTCAGACGCAAGGTCCGGGGGGTCGAGAGGTGTTGTCATGACGGTAGTTTAACGTCACTGGAAACCGATGCCGCCCACATTCCGGCGCGTGATCGATACATACCCTGTATAAGGGTGCCTCACATCACGTTGAAGGGAATGCGATTTTGACCATTACATTGATCGGCACCAGCTTTTGGGTGACGGCACTGCAGGATATTGGCGAGAAAATAAAAAAGGGTTTTCACGTCCTGATTGATCCCGATGCGATACCGGGCCTGACGGATTTTGTGCTGGTTGGGGATAATCTGGAGCCTTGGCACGGGCAGGCAGGCTCCCGCGGGGTTGTGGTTTTGGCGGGGGAGGACGTTAAGTCATTGGGTCCAATTTGATCCTTCGGATCGGGTTACTGGCCTGTTCCCCGTCAACCCTGCCAATCTGAACCAGGGAAGTCCGTCAAAGCAAATGTCCGCTTCTGGCCGATGGCGGACGTAACAATTACCCCGTGCCCGCCGCAACCACCTTGCCGTTGACCAAGCCGTCGACCTCGGCATCACCATAACCCACCGACTTCAACACCTCCCGCGTGTGCTCACCCACATGCGGAATGTCGAGCCGGGTGCCGAAGCGCCGGCCATCCATTTCCAGCGGTAACACCGGCACCTTGGTTTTGACGCCGTTGTTGAGCCGCACCGGTGCCAGGCCGCCGGAAGCATTGAGGTGTTTGTCCTCGAACAGATCTTCCGGCTTGGCGATGGGCGCGAAAGGCAGGCCGAGTTTCTCGCAGCGGTCCATCAGTTCCTGCTTGCCCATTTTCGAGAAGATTTCGCTGACGATCGGCAGGATGCGCGGACGCGCCTCGACGCGCTGCGGATTGGTTTTCAGTGACGGATCATTGAACAGTTCCGTCAGCCCGAAGGACTCGCAGAACACCTTCCACTGGGTGTCAGTAACCACGCCGACGAAAACCAGCTCGCCCTCCTTCGTCTTGAAGTTGTCGTAGAGCGCCCAGGCACGGATGCGGTCGGGCATCGGTTTCACCGGCTGGCCGGTGGCATAACCTTCAAGCATGTGCTGGGCCATCAGGAACGCAACGTTCTCGAACAGCGCGCTCTGCAGATACTGTCCTTCGCCGGTGATAGTGCGCTGGTTGATCGCGGCGAGGATGCCGATGGCGCCGAACATGCCGCCCATCACATCGTTGACCGAAGCACCGGCGCGCAGCGGGCCGTGGCGGCCGCCGGTCATGTAGGCGAGGCCACCCATCATCTGCACCACCTCGTCCAGCCCGGTGCGGTGTTCATAGGGTCCGGGCAGGAAACCCTTCATCGAGCAGTAGATCAGCCGCGGGTTGATTTTTTTCAGCGCCTCGTAGCCGAAACCCAGCTTGTCCATCGCACCGGGGCGGAAGTTTTCCGTCACCACGTCGGCGCTGGCAATCAGCTTCAGCACCAGTTCGCGACCTTCCGCGGATTTCAGGTCGACGGCGATGCTTTTCTTGTTGCGGTTGTAGGTCGGGAAGAAACCGGCGCCGGAGGCGGTGAGCTTGCGCGTGTGGTCGCCGTCGAGCGGCTCGACCTTGATCACCTCGGCGCCGAGGTCGGCCAGCACCAGGCCGCAGGTCGGGCCCATGACGACATGGCAGAACTCGATGACGCGGATGTTTTCGAGGGGGAGTTTTTTATTCATGATGGATTCCGTTGCTTGATTGCAAAAATTAAGCGTATTCGCAGCCCCTCACCCTAGCCCTCTCCCCGTTTGCCGGGGAGAGGGAATATGAGGTGTCCAAGCCGTTGTTCAATGCGAACGTGTCGCCGGGATGAAACCTTTGGTCACACCCGCCAGCGGCACATAACCGTACAAAGGCTCACCGGGGATGCCCTGTTCCAGAATGCTGCGCAGGGCGAGCAGCTTGTCCATATCGATGCCGGTGCGCAAACCCATGGACTCGAGCATGAACACCAGGTCCTCGGTGACGATGTTGCCGGAGGCGCCCGGTGCGAAGGGGCAGCCTCCAAGGCCGGCAAGTGAACTGTCGAAAGTGGTGACGCCGACTTCCAGCGCGGCGACCACGTTGGCAAGCCCGAGGCCACGGGTGTTGTGCAGGTGCGCTCCCGACAGCTTGTCACCGATCGCGGCGCGGACTTTTTTGAACACGCGGCGGATCTGTTCGGGGTTGGCGTAACCGGTGGTGTCTGCGAGTCCCACCTCGTCGCAGCCGGCATCGACCGAGGCTACCGCCATGCGCACGACCTCGTCTTCACTGACGGCACCGGCCAATGTGCAGCCGAACACCGTCGACAGCCCGGACTCGATCACCGGTCGTTTCTCCGGCGGCAGGCTGTCGCGGAATTCGCAGATTTTTTTTGCGCTGGCGATCGCCTCGTCCGGCGTCATCCGCACATTGGCGAGGCTGTGTTCGCGCGACACCGAAATGGTCAGCGTCAGTTTGTGCACGCCGGCTTCCATCGCGCGCTGCGCACCCTTGAAATTCGGCGCGAGTGCGGCGACATGCAGGCCAGGAATGGTCAGGCTGTGCGCGACCACTTCCGCCGCATCGATCATTTGCGGGATCAGTTTCGGCGGCACGAAGGAGCAGACCTCGATTTCGCGGATGCCCGCCGCAGCCGCGGCACTGATCCAGCGCTTCTTGTATTCGGTCGGCATGAAAGCCTTGGTGTTCTGCAGGCCGTCGCGCGGCCCCACTTCGCTGATCAGGATGTCGATGTCGTCGTTCATGAGGATGCCCTGGGTTGTTGCGGAGGCAGTGCCGATACTGACATGGCCACCGCCGGGGTGCGAACAGGCATGTCCATCACCCCATAGTGTTTATATAAGTATTTGTTTTTATTGATATTTTTTATAATTCCTGCGGAAAGCGCCGGAAACCGAAATCGGGATCGTCGCGCACCGCATCCAGCAGCTCGACCTCCCATTTCAGGTACTCGCGCATCGCTTCCTCGACTTTTTCCTTGCGGTCCAGTGCGCGGTAGGCGAGGTCGTCCGCAGCGCCGGTCATGCGCTCGTCACCGGTCTCCAGCGCATAACCCGCAGTCGTCCAAACCGGGGTGCCGCCGGTGAGCACATGCAGCTTAGTCGGTGTCAGCCGCGCCGCGTCGGCCGCCGCCAGCCGTGCCAGGGGTACCTCTGCGGCGCTGAAAACCAGCAGCGGCGCCGCCGGGATTTTCGGCAGTTGATCCTTCAGCCGCGAACGCACGACATGCCAGGCGCCGGGAATATGGCCTTCGCGATGCTGCAGGCTGGAATCGAGGTTGGCGACCTGCGCCTGCCCGGCATCGAGTAGCCGCTTCAGTTCCGTCGCGCTGATCGATACGTCATGCAGCACAGCACCGTCGAGCACTGCAGGTGCCGCTGTGCCGCGCTCGCTGCAGTCCGCGGCAGCCGCGGCCAGCACATACACTTCCTCGTGTCCCATCTGCGCCAGCCATGCCGCGGTCATGGTCGCGCGCACGCCTTCGGTATCGACGAGCACCACCACCGACGGCCGCACCGCGATGAAGGTATCGGTGGCCTGCACCATCTGCCCGCCCGGCGCATGGATGGCGCCCGGCAGATGGCCGGCCTCGTATTCCTCGGGGTTGCGCACGTCGAAGAGATAGGTCGTGCGCGACTGGTCCGCCTGCAGCTCGCGCAGCCGAGCAAGATCGATGCGGCGCACGCCGAAACGCCGCGCCACCCGTTCCACTGCCTGCTGCGGCCAGCCCCTGCCGCCATCGGGCGGCGGCGGCACGGCCTCCGTGCGGCCATGGTTCAACTGCAGCCCGGCGAGTTTCCAGCCCTGGGTGCCGTCGCGCAGCGCATACACCGGATTGGGAAAGCCGGCGTTGATCAGCACCTGCGCGCCGATGATGCTGCGGGTGCGGCCGCCGCAGTTGACCACCACCGTGGTCTGCGGTGATTTCACGAAAGCCGGCATCCGGTACGGCAGCTCGGCGCTGGGGCAGTCGTATGCGCCGGGAATGCTGTTGCGCTTGAATTCCGCCAGCGGCCGGCTGTCGACGACGACCATGTCCCTGCCCGATTTCATCCAGGCCTCGAGTTCGGTGGCGGTGACTTCCGGCGGCGCATCTTCGTGCTGGATGTATTCGCCGAAAGCCTTGCTCGGCACATAGACGCCGGTGTACAGCCGTCCGCCCGCCGCCTTCCACGCGGGAGTGCCGCCATCGAGCACGCTGACCTGCGTGTAGCCGCCCGCGCTCAACTTCTCCGCGGCCCGGGCCGCGAGCCCCTCGCCGCCGTCACAGGTGACGATGCGCACGCTTTTACGCGGCAGCAACGCCGGCGCGCGCAGTTCCAGCACGCTGAGCGGAATGTTCGACACCCGCAGCAAATGGCCATCGCGGGAATAGACACCCTCCTCGCGCACGTCGAGCACGGCAAGTTCGCCGCCGTCGTCATACATAGCCCGCAGTGCCTGCGGTGTCACTGACTGCACCATCAATCGTTTCTCCTGCCGTGTTGGAAGTTCATCAAATCCGGCATTCCTCGGAACCGCAGCCGAGGTCACGGTCCGACTCGGCGAGCAGGCGGCCGAAGGACTCCGGCGTACGGATGGGCCGCCCGACCACGGCCGGTGAATGCGCCTGCAGCCACTGGCTGTGGGTCGGATGGTCGCCGCCGGCAACGACCAGGATCAGGTTGTCGGGCTTCATCGCGATCGGCCAGGGATCAAGCCTGATGCTGTCGCGCGTGACCGGGTTGGCGTCAATCTCGATCCAGGCAAGTCCGCCGGCGCGTCTGATCTGCTCCATCGGGATTTTCGAGTGCTGCCACAGGAACTCGCGCAGCTTCTGCGGCGTCCAGCCCAGCTTCGCCATCATGCCGGCGACCACCGGCGACACCATCATCATGCCCGGCGTGCCCTTCTCCCATCCGGCCAGCGCGGCGAAGTTCGGCGTGCGCATGAAGTCGGCCATGCGATGCAGGCCCTGGGTGACATCCTCCTCGGGCGTTTCCTTTTTCGCACCGCGGCGGCGGATGTTGGTGACGCCGCTGGCAAAAAACACCGACACCGAGTTCGTGCCCGGCGCAAAGCCGTGGCGCTGCGTGGCATGCGGCTGCCAGCCCTCGGGCAGACTCGCCTCGTCCTCGGCAAAAACGGCGTTGGTGTAGCGCATCGCACCGAATATCGCCATGGTGCCGATGCCGGGCAAGGCGCCGCCGACGTTCTGCTGCAGCAGGCGCAGCGCGCGGCCTATGCTGGCGCCAGCAGGCCGCTGCGGATCGGGACCGAGGCAGCCAAAGCCGGAATTAAGGCGGATGTCCTTCGCGATCGGCCCGTTGACGATCACCACCGGGAACGGGCTGCCGGAAGTCGCCTGCAGCTGATCGAACAGCGCTTCGGGATCAAGGCAGGCCTCGACCGCGGCAATCAGCACCGGCAGGTATTCCGGCCGGCCGCCGGCCATCGCCAGCGCGATGGCGCAGATCTCGACCGTGGTCACCCCGCCGCGCGGCGGAAACTTGCCCAGCACATGGTCGCGCGGCAGTGCCGAGCCGCGCAGCACCCAATCGACTCGCTCGCGCGTCGCCGGCCACACCGGCAGGCCGTCACCCCAGAGATTGGTCAGCAGCAGGTTGTTGGCCTTCTGCAGTGCGTCCTCGTAGCTCGCACCCTCGACCGTCAGCATCTTCGGACCGTCCGCACCCTGCGCGAATTCGGACTGCCATTTGGTCAGGCCGTTGTAGAACTCCTTCCTGCGCGCGGTGATCGCCGACAGGTCGCTGCCCGGCAGGAACATGTCGATCGGGAAGGTCACCATTGCCGCGTCGGGCGCGAGGCCCAGACCGGAGACCGCGTTTTTCATAACCCCGACAAAATCCGTCCGCGTCAGCGTGACGGTGGGAATGCCCAGCGTTTCAATCCTCGCGGCAGCACGGCCGCAAGCGGTGGCGCAGGAGCCTCAGGCCGCGTTGCCGACGATCACCGCATCGACGCCGCTTTTTTTCACCAGCGCCGCGGTCTCCTCGGTCGGGATCAGCACATTGCCCTGGGGATAGGCGTCGATCGGCAGCAGTTCCGCCGTCGGGAAATCCGCTTTCAGCAGGTCGCGCAGCAAGGGCAGCATGCGGAAAGCCTGCCACTGTTCGTTGCTGACGAAACCGATGCGCTTGCCGGCGAGCGTGTCGATGCGCGGCGCAAAGGGCTGTGTGACTTCCAGTGCGCCGGACGGATCGTGAAATTCTATTTTGACCATTGATGGAACCCTCCTTGGTCCATGCATTCTAAAGGACCAGTCATCGTCAGGCATCGAAACCGGTCAACTAATTGACAGCGGTAGCAGATCCCTGGATCCGGAATAAGGCCCATCACCATGAATCCGACCATCCGCATGCTGGGCATCGTCACCGCGCTGGCTGTTGCCGGGCACGCGGCAGCCCGGGTTCCGCCTGCCGCCGATGCGCTGCGCGCAGCAGTGCCCGTCAGCAAGTCGATTCCGGCAAGCCGCAGCTCGAATCCGCTGCACAGTGTCACCGCTGTCGGGCCCGGGCAGGCGGGGTATGTGCACTACTTCCTGCTGCGCATGCCCGACGAAACCCTGGAAGTGCAGGTCGGCATCGAAATGGAGGATCAGCGCATCGCCTGGTCCTTTCCCGAACTCGGCGTGGTCATCTCGCCCTTCCTCGACGGCGAAACCCTGACCGCGGGCGACAAGCGCTACGAGATCTGGCATCTCTACGGCATCCGCCCCTTCCCGGACCAGGGCCGGATGGCGCAGCTGCGCAGAACCCTGCCGGCCAGGGTCGACTCCTGGATCAGGGCCGGCATTCCCTATTGCCTCGACGACACCGCGCAGGGCAAGTGTATGAGCTGCATCGGGCTGGTCCTGCGCGCGCTGTTTCCCGGCAGCAGGTACTTTCCGTCGATGCCCGGCGACTTCTGGCGCATGAGCCCCGGCAACCGCTACACCCCTGACGACCTGCTGCTCTATCTGTCGGGCATGCTCGATCTGCCGGACCGCAACGCGCGCCTGCAGCGCCTCGCGCGGCTTGAACTGCCGCCGGATCTGCGCCAGGACCTCGAGGCCCTGATGTATTCGATAGGCACCGGCGAATCGAAACCGGCCGTGGCGCTGCGTCCGCGCGCCGGCACCGGCAAGGCCCGCGGCAGGCTCTAGACCTGTTATTCGAGCAGTTCGCCGAGCTCGCGCAGGCCCTTGGCCGGCAAATCCTCCAATGATTCCAGCAACGCAGTGACGCGCGCCGCGCGACCGGCATCGAGACGCGTCGCCAGGCAATCGGCGACTTTCGCGCGATGGCGCTCGAGATCGAAGGGCGCTCCCCAGAAACCCGGCGGACGGGTGCAGGTCGCACGATGCGTGCTGCCGTCGCGCATGGTCAGCTCCACCGACACCTGCATGCGGTTGAACGCCGTCGGCAGCGAAGCATCAGGACTGACGCTGATCCTAGGCAACAGCGTGACCATGTCCTCGCGGAAGCGGCGTTCATCGTGGAAGGATGCGATGCCCACCCTGCCGTCGAGCAGCGCACAGGCTGCGGCGTACTGGAAGCTGAACTTGCCTTCCAGGCCCGAAACCGGCTGCGGACGGTCGACATCCGGCATCGGCGGCGTCACCAGCTTCACGGCTGCGATTTCGCGCGGATCGGATATGGCCTGCCGCGCCTCAAGCGCCGCGCTGATCGCAAAATGCGTCGGATATTTCGACGGATAAAACTTGATCGCCATCCCCGGATCGCGGAAGCGGAAGGGCTTGCCATAACCGAGCAGCATGTCGCGGTCGATGCCCTTCGGAAAAAAAGCGGCGACGAATCCCTCACCGTGGCCGAGGATGTCGGCGTTGCCGGTCATGCCGCGCGCGGCCAGCAATGCCGCCTCGAGACCCGCAGCAGCGGCATTGCCGCAGTGGGTGCACTTCACGCCATGACCGATGTTCGCGCGCAGGGCGCCACTGCGCGAGGCCGCGATGGCCAGCGCATGATTCAGGCGGACGGCATCGAGATCCAGCAAATGCGCTGCGACCACCGCGGCGCCGAAGGGCCCGACGACCCCGGGGGCATGAAATTTGGAGCTCTCGCGGCGATGGTCGACCGAGGCCAGCAGCCGTCCCTGGACCTCAAAACCCTTGGCGCAGGCGGTCAGCAGCGCGCGTCCGTCGAGGCCGTCGCGGATCGCCAGCGCGAAGGCGACCGGCAGCGTCGGCGACAGCGCATGGGTCGACGGACTCGACATCGGCTCGAAGTCCAGCACATGCATCGACACCGCGTTGGCGTAGGCGGCGGCCACCGGCGAAGTGCGGAAACCGAAACCCCACACCGGGCATTGCTCGCGACCGCCCTGCTCGCGCACGTGCTCCGCGAACAGACGGGGCGCTGCCTCGCCGCTGCCGGCCACCGCCACGGCAATGCCGTCGGCAATCAGCCGCTTCGCGGTCTGCACATCGGAAGGCGACAGTGAATCGAAGGTGGTGCCGCGGATGAGGGTGGCGAGTTCTGCGCTGAGGCTCATGATCACTCCCGGACAATTGATTTGATCGCCGGATTATGACCGGCCGGATAGAGCTTCAGTCGAACAACGACATGGCGTGGACTTCGCTTGCCAGACCCGGCCGCGACAGCGCACCGACGCGCACTCCCAGCAGGCGGATACGCCGGTCCAACGGCACCCGCTTCAGGCACTCGCCGGCAGCGCGACGGATGGTCTTCGCATCCTGGGTCGGGCTGTCGATGGTCAGGTCGCGGGTGACGGTCTGGAAATTGTCGTAGCGGATTTTCAGGCCGATGGTCCTGCCGGCATATCCCTTGCGCTGCAGATCGCCGGCGACACGCTGGCAGAGTTCGGTGAAAATCGTCGTCAGCCGCGCCTTGTCGCGCACCGGATGCAGGTCATCCTCGAAGGTGGTTTCGCGGCTGATCGACTTCGGCTCGCTCCAGGTCACCACCGGTCGATCATCCTCTCCGCGTGCCACGCGATGCATCCACGCGCCGTAACTGCGGCCGAAATGCTCCACCAGCCAGCCGGCATCCTTCTGCGCCAGTTCGCCGATGGTGCGAACTCCGAGCTGCTCCAGTTTCGCATTGGCCTTGGGGCCGATGCCGTTGATCTTGCGCACTGCCATGGGCCAGACCAGGCTGCGCACCTCGTCTGGACGGATCACGCTGATGCCGGCCGGCTTGTTGAGCTCGGAGGCGATTTTCGACAACAGCTTGTTGGGCGTGATGCCGATGGAGCAGGACAGGCCGGTGGCCTCGCGCACCGCACGCTGGATGTCGAGAGCGATCGCGCGCGCGCGCGCCCAGGGATCGGGCGCACCCTCGGCGGCACTGGCGACGACTGCTTCACTGAGGTCGATGTAGATTTCATCGATGCCGCGGTCCTCGACCTGGGGCGTGATCGCGCGCACCGCATCCTTGAACAGCCGGGAATATCTGCGGTAGGCCTCAAAATCCGCGGGCAGCAGGACCGCATCCGGCGCCAGCTTCGCCGCCTTCATCAGGCCCATGCCGGAAAACACGCCCAGCGCACGGGCCTCATAAGTCGACGTGGTGATCACGCCGCGTCCGGCATAACCGCGCAGGGTGGCGAAGCGGCCGTCTTCCGGCTCGCCGTGCACGGCGCGGCGCCGGCCGCCGACCACCACCGGTTTCCCGCGCAGCTGCGGATAACGCAGCAGCTCGACCGACGCGTAGAACGCGTCCATGTCGAGGTGGGCGATGTAGCGCGCGCTGCGCGCCGTATTTGCGGATTCCATATTGCAGCGCCGCCATTCTAATCGCGGATGACAAGCCGCCGCGGTTCAGTGTTTAATCCAGCGTTCCGCAACCCGTAACGCGACAGGATCATCCGATGACCGAAGTCACTCCCGCACTCCGCTCCGAATTCGCGCCCACCGGCACGCTGCGCGTGGGCCTCAACATGAGCAACTTCCTGCTCACCCGCACCGATGCCGCCAGCGGCAAGCCGCTGGGCGTTGCCCATGACCTCGGCCAGGAACTGGCGCGTCGCCTCGGCCTGCCGGTCGAGTTCGTGCCGCACCCGAATCCCGGCGCCCTCGCCGATGCCGCGAATAAAAATATATGGGACGTCGGCTTCCTCGGTGCCGAGCCGCAGCGCGCCAACGAAATCGATTTCACCGCCGCCTATGTCGAGATCGAATCGACCTACCTGGTGCCGCCGGGCTCGCCGCTGAAACACGCCAATGACGTGGACCGCAAGGGCGTGCGCATCATCGTCCCGGACAAGGCGGCCTACGAGCTCTATCTCACGCGCACCATCAAGAACGCAGAACTTGCCAGGGACAAGGGCGGCGACCTCTGTTTCAAGCGTTTTGTCGATGAAAAATTCGATGCGCTGGCGGGGCTGAAGCCGCGCCTGATGTCCGATCAGGCCAAATTCCCGGGTTCAACAATCGTCGAAGGCAATTTCACCGCCGTGCTGCAGGCAGCGGGTGTGCCCAAGGGACGGCCCAATGCCGCGAAATATCTCGCCGAATTCATCGAGGACGCCAAAGCCACCGGCCTGGTCGCCAAGGCCATCGCCGACAACAAGGTGGTCGGGCTGACCATCTCTGCGCCGGCCTGAATGCCGCTGCGGCACCCGCCGCAAAACAGCGGCAGGCATGGCGCTGGTATTGAATTTCGGGAGGGAGTTACTGCGGGGGTCAAATAATATGACGCCCGCAGTGTAACACCCCGCTTGCGGAAGCGGCAGCCGGGAGCGTAAAACGCCGCCATCGCCGCAATTCCTGCGTGCATCCAAGGGAGAACGCCATGAACCGCATTGTCCATCTCGCGCTGAAAGTCGAGGACCTCGAGAAAACCACCAGGTTCTACGAGGAAGTTTTCGGCTTCTGGGAAGCCGAGACCCGCAAGACCCGCGACCACCTGTCGCGCCACCTGACCGACGGCGAGATCGATTTCACACTGATCAAGTACGACGAGGGTACTCAGTCGGCCGAATCCAAGGCTGCCGGCGAAGGCCCCTGCATCCACCATTTCGCGATCGAGGTGGAGGACATGGCCGCAGCAACGGAGAAAATCAAAAGCTACGGCTGCCAGATCATCAGCGATCCCGGCGTGATCCCGGTCAAGTTCCGCGCCCCCGGCGGCACCGTCGCCGAGCTGGTCCCGGTCGGCCGCTATAAGAAGCCCGAGCGCCCGGCCAACAAAGCCTGATGCCGGATATCCGGACCGTGTACGAGGCGGTCGCGCGGCAGTTCGACCGCGACCGCAGCCGTTCCCTGATGGAGCGGCAGTACCTGGAGGCCCTGCTGTCTCGGCTGGGCGGGCAGCGCGAAATCCTCGACCTCGGCTGCGGCGGCGGCGAGCCCATCGCGAAATTCTTCATCGACGCCGGCTGCCGCGTCACCGGCGTCGACTGTGCGGCCGCGATGATCGCGATCTGCCGCGAGCGCTGGCCGGACAGCGACTGGTTCGTGGCCGACATGCGCGGCCTCGATCTTGGCCGCCGCTTCGACGCGATCATTGCCTGGGACAGCTTTTTCCATCTCGAGCCGGAAGACCAGCGCGCGATGTTCCCGGTGTTCGCGCGCCATGCAGCGCCCGGCGCGCTGCTGCTGTTCACCTCGGGACCGCGGGCCGGCGTGGCCATGGGCGAGACCCACGGCCATGAGCTGTACCACGCCAGCCTCGACAGCACGGAATACGAAAGCCTGCTGGCCGCGGCAGATTTCCGGGTGCTGCTGCACCGGATCGAGGATCCGGACTGCGGGAAACATACTGTGTGGCTGGCCCAAAAAGCTGCGCGGGACTGAATCCGCTCGGCTCGTCCCGTTTGCTGAAACCAAAAAAGCCCGCGGCATGCCGCGGGCTTTTTGTTGTGGCGCGAGCGCCTTACTGGGTCGCTTCGCCGCGGATCTGCACGCGGTGCATCATCCGGCGCTGGCTGGCATCGAAAGAATCTCGACGGTGAATCAGGCAGCGGTTGTCCCAGATCAGCGTGTCACCAGCGCTCCACTCATTGTGCCAGACAAATTCCGGGCGCGAGGCATGCGCCCACAGCTCGTCGAGCAGGCGCTCGCTTTCCTCCAGCGGCAGGCCGACGATATAGGCATTGCGGCGCCGGCCGAGATACAGCGCCTTGCGGCCAGTCAGCGGATGGGTGCGGAAAATCTTGTGGCGCGCGCCCGGCGCTTCGCGCGGATCGGTCACTTCCTTGAAGCCTTTGCGCAACTGGCCCCCACTGTTGTAGGTTTCGTCGTGAATCACCTCGAGACCATCGAGTTTCTGCTTGAGCTCGTCAGACAGTGCGTCATAGGCCATGTACTGATTGGCGAAATAGGTGTTGCCGCCAGTCGGAGGCACTTCAAGTGCGTGCAGGATCGCAATCGTGCAGGGTTTCGGGCGATACGACATGTCGGTATGCCAGATCGCTTCGCCTGATCCAAGATTACCCTTTGGAATCCCCTGCTCCATGACATTCGAAATCACCAGAATGTCCGGAAATTCATCAATGTACGGCTTGCCGATTATGCTCATCCCCGGCGGCTCCAGCTCGCCGAAGGTCTTGCCCAGTGCGATCAGCTGCGGATCGGAAATCGGCTGCCCGCGCACCACCACTACCAGGTGTTCCAGTACCGCGCGTTGCAGCGTCTCCACGGTGACCGGGTCGAGCGCGGCAAGGTCGACGCCGGTGACTTCGGCGCCGCAACCCTTGCCGGATGGAATGATTTGGGGAGTCAACCCTGTCTTACGAACAACTTGCTGGGCTAATTGCATGATGAGTCTCCTAGGATCTCGAATGCTTTCCGGATAGAATACATGCGTATCATACGTATCTTTTGAAGGATTGGCAACCAGAGTATAATTTTTATATACATACCAAGCATATTCATGCCACAAAAAAAACATTCTACCGGGCTCGACGTCAGCGGCCCGGACCCTCTCTACAAGCAGGTCGAGCAGCGCATTCTTCAATGCCTCGCCGAAGGTGAATGGAAACCGGGTGAACAGCTGCCAACCGAAAGCCAGCTCGCTGAGCGCTTCGGCGTCGCGGTGTTCACGATCCGTGCCGGTATCGGCGAGCTGGTAGCCTCGAACATCCTGGTGCGCAAGCAGGGGAAAGGTACCTTTGTCGCGCGTCACTCCCGTCTTCGGCAACGCTACCAGTTCTCGCACATCCATGACAACAATGGCCGCCAGATACTGCCAGGCCGGGAACTGCTCTCGTTTAACAAGGGCTTTGCCAATCCCGAAGAGTCGGCACGATTCGCGCTACCCCCGGAGGGCAAGACGCCAGTTATTCGACTGTCCATGATTAGCGTCGACGAAGGGCAAACCGTGGCCACATTGGATATAACCCTGCCGGCACGATTGTTCAGCAAACTTACTGCCAGCGCCGTCCGCGACGCGCAGGAAAATCTTTACGCTGCATATCAGGACGAATGTGGCATTAACGTGATTCGCATTGAAGAGCGTATCTATGCGGCACTGGCCACTCCTGCTGACGCAAAAGCGCTAAAAATCCGCAACAACAGTCCCGTGTTGCGTGTCGAAAGAACTGCCTACACGTATCGCAATATGCCGGTCGAGTTTCGCACCCGTATTTTTGATGCCACAAAATATCACTATCGGACCATCGAAGGCAGCATTTAGGCCGTCGCCAACGCTGTAAAGCACGATTCCCGCGTTTGGTGTTCCTTCAACACCTTGCGATCAACAGTCGGCCAGTATCCCGGGCGCAGAACTATATCGCCGCGCTCAAATGGCAGTGGGTTAGCCAACAGTCGTACCTTGGGCTTTAGAAAGCCGTTCATGTCGCCGGCCCCGGCCAGGAACCCGCGCGATACACAGGCTTCAATCCAGCACAGAATTTCGGTAGCAACACCATCGCCCAGGCAAATTCCAAGCCCCAATTCCTTGGCACGACGCATGGAGCTCAAAGCCCTGTCTACTCCGCCGACCCGCTTCAGTTTGAGCTTGACATAGCGCACGCCCGGCAATGTAGCGGCACGCTCTATGTCCTTCACGCTGCGAATAGACTCATCCAACATCAGCGGCACTTTCGATAACTGCGCAATTCGAGCGTTGGCTTCCCACTCATCGGCCTCACAAGGTTGCTCAAACAGCAGGATGCCGTCAGGATCAAGAGCAGCAGCAAAACGTGCACCTTGAGCTGCGTCGTATCCCCGATTGGCATCCATGGTAATCAAGGCGTGGCCGCGCAGGGCCTCCTGAACCCACCGCACGCGCTGCAGGTCGGCATCCACATCCCAGCCAACCTTGACCTTGAACGTGCGATAGCCTTGTTCGAGTCGCTCCTCAATCTCCGCCGCAATAGCCGCTTTTTCTGTTGCAGATACCGGCACTAACAACGGAACCCTGGTCTCCGTATCAACCATAAGGGCAGGGTGACGCGTGACCATCGCCACCGCCGACAGCATGGCGCAGGCAGCGAACGGCGACTCTTCCACTTCGGTATCAATCAATTCCGCGATTTCGGCAGCCGTTCTGCCAACGAGTCTTTTCGCATGCGCACAGCAAAACTGCCATGCGCTCTCAGCTGTCTCCCGAGTAGATCCGGCCGGAACGTAGGCCTCACCCCAACCTACCGATCCATCGTCGGAAACAAGTTCGACGATTATCGGCTCGAACTCGGTATACGTACGAAATGACACCTTATAGGGTTTTGTAAGGGGCAAACGCAGTTGCCGGACCATAATTTCGCGAATAACCATGCTCATGCCTTCACTTGGGGTTGTAACAACAGGAAATTTACGTATCATACGTATGAGTTGAAGGATATTACAACAATTTGTCCTCAACGCAACTGGAGGAGATCCTATGCGTCATATTTCGTGGCAGGCTTTCTTATTACTCTCGCTGGTGAGTGGTCCGGCTTTTGCAGCCGCGACAGATCGTTACCCCGACCGCCCGGTCCGGGTCGTTGTCCCATTTGCCGCAGGCGGCACTTTTGATCTTGTGGCACGGGCGGTATCCATTCGGCTGACCGATTTATGGAAACAGCAAGTGGTTGTTGACAACCGCCCCGGTGGAGGCACTCTGATCGCGACTGCGATCGTGGCCAACGCGGCCCCGGACGGTTACACCATCTATCTTTCCCCGAACGCATTAGCCGCCAATCCGGCACTGCACAAGAAACTGCCGTACAACGCGGAGCGAGACTTGGCACCGGTCGTGCTTATCGCTGCACAGCCTATGGCGCTGGGGACTCATCCTTCGTCAAAAGCAAGAACGACGAAGGAACTTATCGAATTCGCCAAAGCGCATCCCGGAAAGCTCAGTTATGGCTCGGCAGGTATTGGCAGCGGCGGTCATCTGGCGGGAGAAATTTTCAAGTCAGCCGCCGGGATTGATATCGCGCACATCAGTTACAAAGGCGGCAATGTGGCCATGATGGATGTAGTAGCCAATAACATTCCGCTCGTCATGACCGGATTGCCCAATTTGCTGCCGCTGCACAAATCAGGACGAATACACATTATCGGAATTACCTCTGCCAAACGTTCCGCAATTGCAGAAGATATCCCGGCTCTAGGAGAGACAGTCCTAGGATACGATTTCAAAAACTGGTTCGGTTTTATCGTTCCTGCGGGTACACCAAAAGCAATCGTCGGAAAGATCAATGCCTCGGTTAACGAGGTGCTGAATACGGGTAACACTCGTCCGAGACTGGTAAATCAAGGTTTCGATGTGCTGGGAGGAAGTCCAGGTGAATTTGCAGAAACCATACGCCGGGACACACGCATCTTCGCCGATATATTGCGCAAGGCCGGTGTCTCAGCTCACTGAGGTTAAAAGCGGATAAAAAAATACGGGAACAACGGCTTATTGCCACCGTTGTTCCCGTCAGACACGGCCGGTCTGCGTACCGGCCGTGGGGTCAAACCTTGCGCCTGCGTCGCAGCTTCGCGTGGAGCGGCTGCAGGTAACGAAATGCGAGCTTGCCGTAATAGGCCGCGTAGTCGCGGGTGCCGTCCGGCAGCCGGCGCCAGGCACGGTGCACCCAGTGGTATCCGGGTGGTGCGGGCTCCTCGTCCTCCGGCAGGATCAGCTGCCCCTCGGGCAGCCGGTTCAGTTTTGCCAGTTTCGACGCGGCAATCGATTTGCCGACCGCCACCACGAGCAGGGCGCCCAGGGCCGGGGCAAAAGTGTGCAGCCAGTGGGCCTGTCCATTGACCCATTCGGCAATCGCCGGATCCGAAACCAGCATCTCGCCGGCAACCCAGCCGAGAACGGCTCCACCCAGCGTGATGATCACCGGAAAGCGGTTCATCAGCTTCAGGATGAAGGTGCTGCCGTAGATGATCAGCGGGATGCTGATGCCGAGCCCGATCACCAGCAATACGACATTGCCCTTGGCCGCGGCGGCGACGCCCAGCACGTTGTCGAGACTCATGATCAGGTCGGCAATGATGATGGTCTTGATCGCCGACCACATGTGGGCATGGCCGTCGATTTCCTCCTCCGCCTCGTCCGGCACCAGCATCTGGATGCCGATGTAACCCAGCAGCACGGCGCCGACCAGCTTCAGGAACGGCAGATCGAGCAGCATCACCGCGAAAAACGTCAGCGCGATGCGCAGGAAAATCGCGCCGAAACTGCCGAACAGGATCGCCTGCTTCTGCTGGCGCGGCGGCAACGAGCGGCTGGCCATCGCGATGACCACGGCATTGTCACCGCTCAGCACGATGTTGATCATCATGATCTGGCCGAGCGTCACCCAGAAAAACGAACTGCCGAGCATTTCCATCCGCAACTCCTCCTCGATGCCCGCGGCTTTTTGCAGCAGGCCATCGCGGAGAGGATACGGACGCGGGCTTACGGCAGTCCCGGGTCAGCGTGACTGCAACTTTAAGCCAACATGAACGGAAGCTTACGAAGCGGGGGCAGGCGGCAACACCAGGCTGAAGGTGTTGCCGACACCGTCCGAGGCATCCTCGCGCAGCAGGATCTCGCCGCCGTGCAGTTCGGCAATCTCGCGGGCAATGGCCAGGCCAAGGCCGCTGCCCTCGGCTCCGCTGCCCAGAAGACGGTGAAAACGCTCAAAGACACGGGCCCGTTCCTCCGCCGGAATATGCGGTGCGTCATCGCTGACATCCACGCGCGGCGGATCGGCCAGAACGCGGACGGTGATGCGCCCGCCATCACGGCTGTAACGCACCGCGTTATCCAGCAGGTTGTCGAGCAGCTCGCGCAGCCTTGCGGCATCGCCCGACACTGTCACCGGCCGGCCCGCATCCTCAAATCCAAGATCGATCTGCCGGCGCAAGGCCTCGGGCACCCAGGCCGTGGCCACATCGAGGGCCAGCGCGTTGAGATCGAGCAGCGCAAGTGTGACCGCGCTGACAGCATCCGGCTCGTTGCGCGCCAGCGACAGCAATTGGGACACCAGGCGCTGCATCCGTTCCAGCCGCGGATAGATGCCCTCGAGCGCCTCGCGCATGCGCTGCGGATCGGTTTCGCGCAGCGCCACCTCGAACTGCGTTTTCAGGGCCGCCACCGGCGTCTTAAGCTGGTGCGCGGCATCAGACACGAAACGGCTCTGCAGCGTCAGCACGTGATCAAGCCGGGCGAGCAGGCCGTTGATCGAGTCCAGCAGCGGGCCTACCTCTCCCGGAACACTGTCGACCGCAACCGGACTGCGGTCCCGCACCGAGCGCTGTGCCACCGCGCGCTGCAGCCGCGCCAGCGGCGCCAGGCCGCGCACAACGCCTATCCACACCACTGCCGCCGCAATCAGGATCAGCAACAACTGGGGCAGCAGGACGCTGAGCAGGATTTCACGCGCAAACTCGTTTCGCTTGCCCAGCGTTTCGGCCACCCGCACAACCGCCGCGCCGCGGCCTTCCCTTTGATCGGCCTCGATGCGCAGCTCCGCCACGCGCACGGGCCGGCCATGCACTGCGCTGTCATAGAACACTTCCGGACGGAGATCCCTTGGCGGATTTGCGGAAGCAGGTCCAATCGCTTCACCGTCGATGCGCCGGCCATCCGCGGCAAGAACCTCGAAAAAAAGCCGGTCGTCGGGATCGGCAAGCAGGACACGGCGCGCGTCAGGCGGCAAGTCGAGGGAAAGACCACCGTTGGAGCCGCGCAGGTGCAGCCCGACCTCCCTCGCCACGCCAACCAGCGTGCGGTCATGCGCACGCTGCGAAAAATCCAGCGCCACCCAGTAGCTGATGAAGGTGTCTGCGGTCAGCAGCAGCAGCAGCGGCGCCAGCAGCCAGGCCAGCAGCTGCGTGCGCAGCAGCGGGCGGCGCAAGGCTTCAGCCATTCGCCTTTTCTATGAGGTAGCCCATGCCGCGCACCGTGGTGATCGATACGCCGGAATCCTCGAGCTTCTTGCGCAGGCGGTGGATGAAGACTTCCACCGAGTTGCTCGACGACACGTCATCCCAGCCATAGAGGTGATCGACGATCTGCTGCTTGGTGACCACCTTTCCTTCGCGCAGCAGGAGCAGTTCGATCACCGCCAGTTCGCGCTGCGACAGCTCCATCGGCTTGTCGTCCAGGTAGAGCCTGCGCCCGGCCATGTCGAGGCGCAGCCGGCCGTTGACGATATCCGAGGTGACACTGGCATTGGCTCGACGGATCAGCGCGCGCACCCGCGCTTCCAGTTCGGACAGTCGGAAAGGCTTGGTCAGGTAATCGTCGGCGCCAAGGTCCAGCCCCTTGACCACATCATCCGGCGCATCGTTGGCGGTCAGCATCAGCACCGGCACGGTCGAACGGCGGGCACGCAGCCGACGCAGCACTTCAAAACCGTCAAGCTTGGGCAGACCGACATCCAGCAACACCAGGTCGTACTGCTCCGTGCCCAGCACGCGGTCGGCATCCTCGCCGCTGCATGCACAGTCGACCGCATGGGCCGACTGCGTCAGCGCCCGCGTCACCGCTTCGGCCAACATTGCGTCATCCTCGACCAGCAGTATGCGCATGGCGACCCTCGAGGACGGTTTTAATATAAGCTGTTGATTATATTAATATTTTTATAATCCCGCCTGGGTCACGAACTTGCCGACCAGGTAGGGCTCCAGCGCCTCCAGCCCGCCCTCCGATCCGTAACCCGAATCCTTGACGCCGCCGAAGGGCACTTCGGGCAGCGCAAAGCCGAGATGATTGATGGTCATCATGCCGGTCTCGACCTGGGCTGCGATCGCAGTCGCGGTCTTTGCCGATTTGGTCCAGGCATATGCCGCGAGGCCGTAGGGCAGGCGGTTCGCTTCCGCCACGGCGTCGTCAAAGGTCTTGAAGGGATTGATGATCGCCAGCGGGCCGAAAGGCTCGGTGTTCATCGCCATCGCGTCAGTCGACAGTTCGGTGATCACCGTCGGCTCGAAGAAGTTGCCCTTCTCGCCGATCGGATAACCGCCGGTCTGCAGCTTGCCGCCATGCTTCTTCGCGTCCTCGACGTTGGCCACCATCGCGCTCTGCCGGCGCGGATTGGCAAGCGTCGCCATCTTGGTTTCCTTGTCGAAACCGTCGCCGACCTTGATCGCCTTGGTGCCCTCGACAAATTTTTCGACGAACTGCTTGTAGACGCCCTCCTGCACCAGGAAGCGTGTCGGTGACACGCAGACCTGTCCGGCGTTGCGGTACTTCATGAAGGTCATGGTCTTCGCCGCGACCTCGATGTCGGCGTCGTCGAAAATGATCACAGGGGCGTGGCCGCCCAGCTCCATCGTCGCGCGCTTCATGTGCTGGCCCGCAAGCGCGGCCAGCTGCTTGCCCACCGGCGTCGAGCCGGTGAAGGTCATCTTGCGGATCACCGGGTGCGGGATCAGGTAGCTCGAGATCTCCGCCGGGTCACCGTAGACCAGGTTGATCACGCCCGGCGGCACGCCGGCATCGGCGAAAGCGCGCACCAGTTCCGCAGGCGAGGCCGGGGTTTCTTCCGGCGCCTTCAGGATCACCGAGCAGCCGGTGCTGAGTGCCGCCGACAACTTGCGCACGGCCTGGTTGATCGGGAAATTCCAGGGCGTGAAGGCGGCGACCGGGCCCACCGGCTCCTTCACCACCAGTTGGTAGACACCTTCCGCGCGTGCCGGGATCACCCGTCCGTAGGCGCGGCGGCCTTCTTCAGCGAACCAGTCGATCAGGTCGGCACCGGCCAGTGCCTCCAGTTTTGCCTCACCGACCGGCTTGCCCTGCTCGAAAGTCATGTAGGTCGCCACGGTATCGGCGCGCTCTCGGAAAATATCCGCGGCCTTGCGCATGATCTTGCAGCGGTCGAAGGCCGACACCTTGCGCCAGGCCTTGAAACCCTTGTCCGCCGCTTCCAGCGCGCGATCGAGATCAGCCTTTTCGGCATAGGCCACGGTGCCGATCTGCTGGTGATTGGCGGGGTTGACCACCGGCAGCGTGCGGCCCGAAGCCGCGGCGCACCACTGGCCGTTGATGTAGAGCAGCGTGTTGGTATACGACGACATGGCAATTCCCTCGTGCGTGATGAATGGTAAAGATGAGCGGGAAGCGGAAGGATAAACGGTTTTGCGGCTCAGCGCGGGGGCTCGCCGCGCAGCTGCACGCGCAGGAACTCGCGCCCCGCAGCGGCGGCCACTTCGTGGCAATAGAGCAGGCAGCGGTTGTCCCAGAGCAGGGTGTCGCCGGCGCGCCATTCATGTCGCCACTGCAGCACGGGCTGCGTCGCATGCGCCCACAGTTCGTCAAGCAGGGCCTCGCTCTCATCCAGCGGCAGCCCGATCACCCAGGCATTGCGTCGCCGCCCGAGGTACAGCGCCTTGCGCCGGGTTTCGGGATGGGTGCGCACGATGCGGTGCTGCGCGCCGGTGGACTCGCGCGGATCGCTGATCTCCGCATGACCCTCGCGCAAACGGCCCTCGTTGTCGCAACTCTCGTCGTGCAGCAGCATGCGGCCCTCGATGCGCGCCTTCAGCCCGGCCGGCAGTGTTTCATAAGCCTGGTACTGGTTGGCGAAGGCCACCGCGCCGCCGGCGGCAGGCAGGACACGTGCATGCAGGATCGCCAACGAACAGGGCCGCAGGCGATAGGCGAGGTCCGACTGCCAGATGCCCGCACCGCCACCGAGGCTGCCGGTGGGCCGCGCCTGCGCTCTGGCACTCGAAGCCACCAGCTGCGCCGTCGTCGCCTCCGCCGCATCGCCGGTCAGCACGCTGATGCCCTGCCCCTCCGGCCTGCCCAGCAGCCCGGCAAAGGCCAGCAGCTGTGCATCGCTGAGCGCGAGGTCGCGGACCACCACGGCAAGGTGCTCGCGCAACGCCTGCTGCAGCGCTTCCGCCATGAACGGCCCCGGAACCGCCGGATCGATACCGCGCACTTCGGCGCCGCAGGCAGCTCCGGAAGGAATGATTTCAGGGCTGCGCATGCCTCGCCGCTTCAGCTGCCGATTTTCTTGAAGTAGGACTTGTTCGCGACCTCGACCACGCTCATGCCGGCCGCCACGTCGCGGTTGCGTTCCTCCTCGCCCGCCGACAGCGCCTGCGCGCGGGCCAGGACTTCGGCGATGCGCGCGCGCGGCACGAAACAGACGCCGTTGTCGTCGGCGACCGCGAGGTCACCGGCATTCACCGGCACGCCGCAGATCTGCACCGGGCCGTTGATCGCCACGGTTTCGACGCGCCACTTGCCGGTCATCAGGCTGACGCCGCGCGCCCAGATCGGGTAACCGATGCCGCGTGCCGTATCGACGTCGCGCGTCGCGCCATCAACAATGGCCCCCGCCTCGCCCTGGCGCTTGCCGACGTTTGCAGAATTGCCGCCGAGGCTGGAGATGTGCTCGACACCCTCGATCACCAGCACGTCGCCGGGTTTCGCCAGGTTGTGCGCCTCGATATCGGCCTGTTTCGACTGGCGCGCCTGCGCGCCCAGCGTCGGTGGCGTCGACTGCATGATGTTGCGCACGGTCATCACCGGCCCCACCATGCGCGCACCCGGCAGCATCGGCTGCAGCTTCGCCGCCGGAATCGCACCGTGGATGCCCAGCTCGTCCATCGCATCCGACACCGTGCCGGCAAGATCGGTCAGCGCAAGGAAGGCATCGATCACGGCCCTGTCGGGACGCGGGATGTCGAGCATGACGATACGCTCGCGGGCGATTTTTCCGGTCAATCGGGGTTCAGCAGATGAGTTCATATTCTGTCGTTGTCGATCCGGCGGTTTACACGATATGGCACTTCACGATGATAACAAGCTGCTTTGTGGAATACTCTCCCGGTTGGCAACATCCGCCTCGGAGGAAAACCCCATGCCCCTTAAACTGCGCCGCCTGTCCAATGCGTTAGGCGTCGAAATCTGCGACGTCGACCTGACAAAGCCGATGAGCGAAAGCACTTTCGGCGAAATTTACGGTGCCTTCCTGCAATACGGCATCCTGCTGTTCCGCAACCAGGACATCAGCCGCGAGCAGCACATCGAATTCAGCCGCCGTTTCGGCGAGCTCGACGATCATGCGTCCTTGCCGAGAGACCGCCATCCGGACTATCCGGAAATCCTGCTGGTCACCAACCGACCCAATCCCGACGGCACGCCTTCCGAGTCGCGCTACACCGGCCGCTCCTGGCATACGGACATGTCCTACACCACGCGTCCCGCACTGGGCTCCCTGTTGCGCTGCTACAACCTGCCGGAGGTCGGCGGCGATACGCTGTTCGCCAACATGTACATGGCCTACGACACGCTGTCCGAAGGCATGAAGAAACTGATCGCCGACCTGCACGGCATCCACCTTTCGGGCACGCGCAAGATCAACGTCGCCGACGCCGGCGAGGCACGCCGGGCGGAGGTGATGAAACTCAACCCGCCGATCGCCCAGCCGGTGGTACGCGTGCATCCGGAAACCGGCCGCAAGGCACTCTACCTCGGCGAGAAGGTCAAGCGCTTCGAGGGCATGACCGAGGATGAAAGCAAGCCGCTGATCGATTATCTGAACCGGCATGCCACCCGGCCCGAGTTCGTATTCCGCCAGCAATGGCGCGAGAACGACCTGCTGGTCTGGGACAACCGCTGCACATTGCACCAGGCTCTCGGCGACTTCGACGAAACCGAATTGCGGCACATGGAGCGCACCACCGTGCTCGGCACGCCCTCCGGCTACATTGCGGCCGCCTGAACGCACCACTGACTGAACGAACAACAGGAGCAAGACCTTGAAACACATTGCCATCGCCGCCGCGGCACTGACCGCCATCGCCGTCGCCCTGCCCGCATCCGCCGACAACTATCCCGACAAGCCGATCCGCATCCTCGTGCCCTTCACGCCCGGCGGATCCACAGACATCCTCGCGCGCATGATCGGCCAGAAACTGACCGAAGCCTGGGGCCAGCAGGTGGTTGCCGACAACCGGCCGGGGGCCAATGGCGTGGTTGCCGCCGACATCGCGGCAAAATCTGCGCCGGACGGGCACACGCTGATGTTCGTCGCCATCGGCCACGCAATCAACCCGCTATTGCGGAAAAACCTGCCTTATGACGCCGACAAGGCTTTCTCGGCGGTGAGCCTTACGGCCATCCTGCCGCAAATCATCGCCGTGCATCCATCGGTGAAAGCCGCCAACATCCGCGAACTGCTTGCGCTGGCCAAGGGTCCGAAGCCGGTCAACTACGCTACTGGCGGCATCGGCTCCTCGCAGCACCTCGCCACCGAACTGCTGACCTACATGGCGAAGGTCAAGATGAACCACATCCCGTACAAAGGCGGTAACCAGGGACTGCTTGATGTCGTCGCCGGTCATGTCGACATGACCATGACCACCGCACTGACCGTGCTGCCGCATGCGAAGTCCGGCAAGGTACGCGCACTCGCAGTGAGCACCGCCAAGCGCCTTGATGTCGCACCTGATGTGCCCACGGTCGCGGAATCGGGCGTCCCCGGTTACGAATCAGCAGCCTGGTACGGCCTCGTGGCGCCGGCCGGCCTGCCGCCCAAGGTACTGGACAAACTCGCGGGCGAAACGGTCAAGGCGACGCATTCTGCCGACATGAAGGCGGCGCTCACCAGGCAGGGCGCAATCCCCGTTGGCAACACACCGAAGGAGTTTGCAGCCTTCATCAAGTCGGAAAAAACGAAGTACGCCAGAGTGATCAAGGAAGCCGGTATCACGGCCGAATGATCCAGCTACCCGGCTGATCAGGGCGGACTGCGGTCCGCCTTTTTTTCCGCCGCGGACGAGAACGACTGTTGTTCAGCCGCCGCGCCGCATCAGCATCGGCACGATCGCATCCACCGCGATGCGTGCCTTCTCGCGCAGCACCGCGTCATCGTTGTTGGCGATGGGGTGAGCAATCACCGCGAAGGGATAGTCCTTCAGGCCGTTGACGCCGGCCACCGCCTTCGCGGTGGCGACGAAGCGGTCGGTCATGATCGCGACCGCGGGAATGCCGAGCCGTTCGGCTTCGATGGCGTCGTGCAGACTGCACGACGAGCAGCTGCCTCAGTCGCCGGTGGCGGCGAGGATGGCGTCCGCGCCGCGCAGCTCCATCAGCATCGGCGGCGGCACCGGCCGCGAGGCGTCGGGCTTGCGCCGGCGGATGCATTCGCGCACGCGGTATTCCTTCTTCAGGATCTCCTCGATGAAATCGAAGAGGCGTCCGGTGCCGATCTTGGCGTTGTCGATCATGCCGACCACCGCACCTTCGAGGGATGCCAGAGGCGGCGCGAGGCGCAGGGCCTCGCCGTGGGCGGACTGGGTGGGATCAAGGACTCTGAGTGTCATGGCTTTCTCCCTGTATCAGTAGAAAACACCCTCTCCCCGCTTGCGGGGAGAGGGTTGGGGTGAGGGGTTACAGCGGACGTTGTTATTCAAATCAGTCTTTTCAGCTATCCACCGGCATCGTCACCGCCAGCGACTTCTTGCCATACCACGGCGGCAGGATCGCCGCAAAACCGCCGGCCGGTCCTCCGGCCGCGATCACCAGCAGATCGTCGGGCGAGCGCAGCGCGCAATAGATCTTGTCCTCGTCCTTGCGCCCCGCCACCGCGGCCTTGCCGACACTGCGCCATTCGCCGCGTTTCACCCGCGCCTTTTCGTGCACATAGTCGCGGATGTTCTGCTTGCTCCAGTTCGCCGCAGCAAAGATCTCGCGATGCTGTTTCGGGATCACCACCGCGTAATTGCCCTCCCAGATCGAGTACAGCAGCATGTTGCTGCGCATCGCCGCGGCATAGGTGTCGCAGATCTCCTTCGGGTCATGCGTCCACTCGTTCATGATCTGCAGCGGCGACTCCACCTGCAGCGCGGTCACCGCCGACGCGCCGGCCGGCACGCCGCGCTCCACGGACAAGGGCAGCCAGGGCGAATCCTCCTCGTCCTCGGCGATGCAGAAGGTGAACTTGCCGGGATGCCCCAGCGTCGAGCGGTCGAGCTGGCCCGGGATGCCGCCGAGCACATTGAGCAGCATCAGACGGATGCTGCGGCCGATGCTGGCATTGGCACGGGAGGCATTGGCGAGCACGTTGTGCGTCGCGTTCATGCCGATGGCCTTGCGCACGGGGCCGTTGACGACGATGAAGGGAGCGCTGCCGCCGGTGCTCGCCGTGCTGCCGTGGAGCGCGTACTCCGGCTGGCACATCGCCTTCACCACGGCCACCACCACCGGCAGGTATTCCGGCAGGCAGCCCGCCATCACCGCGGCAATCGCCACCTTCTCGGCAGTGATGCTGCGGCGGCGCACCGGCTCGACGCCGATCACGTCCGCCGGCGCGAGCCGCGCCGCATCGAGAAAGCGCGCAACCGCCGCCTCGGTCGGCGGCACGATCGGCAGGCCGTCGGTCCAGCCATTGCGCTGATAAAGCTCGTTGGCCTCGACCGCGTCGGCGACCTCGTGGACCAGGCTGGCAAATTTCGGTATCGCGTTCATGACGGAATTCTAACCGCTGCCCGGAGCACTCAGCTTTTCGAGACCGTCTTGGTCAGGAAATCCAGCGCCGCCGCCGCAAAGGCCTGCATATTGGCCACGCGATCCGGCTCGCCGGTTTCGAGCGTGATCGCGCGTTCAAGGCCGGGGCCGGCCACCGCGAAGCAGGCATGCCCCGCCCGATAGCCGTAGCGGCTGCCGGTCGGGCCGGTGGCGCCGGTTTCGGCCAGCGTCCAGTCGGTTTTCACGCGCTCGCGCAAACGCCGCGCCTTCAGCAGCGCATAGCTTTCGGTCGAGGGCGTGAGGCCCTGCATCTCCTCGTCGCTGATGCCGAGGATCGCGCGGCGCATGTCGTAGGTATAGATCACCACGCCGCCGCGCACGCAGGCCGAGGCGCCGGGCACTGCCAGCAGCGCTGCAGTGATCAGCCCGCCTGCGGAGGATTCGGCCACCGCGATGCTTTGATTGCGGGCCTTCAGTGCGGCAATCGCGGCTTCGGCATGGGGCAGCAGCTTATCCATTCTTCTGTCCACCCCTCGGCAGCACATCCCAGTTGCCCGGCAGTGCAATCTTTTTGCCCACCGGGAAACCGAGCACGCCATTGTGCGCCAGCACGTAAATGCTGTTGCGGCCGAGGTCTCCGGTGACGACCACCTGGAAATCCTCCGGCCGCCAGACGATGGGCACCAGGCGCTGCGGATCGTCGGATTCGTGGAACACCATCGGGATGCGCCCCGCGGCGTGTTCCTCGGCAAGGTTCCAGTTCGGCTTCTGGGTCCAGTCGCGAAGCATGCGCTCGAAGTCGGCCGCGGTCATGCGCGCTCTCTTGAAGAGTTCTTCCTTGAAACGCTGCTTCGACCAGCCGCCGGCGGCAATGGTCTCGGCGATGATCGGCGACAGCAGCAGCAGCGGCCGCACCGTGTCGTAACCCTGGCCGACGCTGAACATGATCTGCCAGGAATACTGGCGCGCCACGGCGTCGGCGATGTACGGCATCAGCTCCTCAGGCGTCGAGCCCGAAACCGAGGAAATATGGTTGCCGCCGGTGTAACGCGCGACCGACACCACGTTGTCCCCGGGCTTGAAACCGAACTCGGCGCTGTGCAGCGGCCAGCCGATCTTGGCCGCGACCTCTTCGTTCTCGGCGACCACCACGCGCCAGGTGTTGCCGAAGGTTGCCTTGTCGTTCTTGTGCGGCAGGAAACCCGCAACATTGCGCAGCATCAGGCGCCAGAAACGGCCGACCGTGGTGTTGGCGCGGAAACCGTCACGCATCACGCCCTGAGTGTAGTTGAAACCCAGTTCCCTGATGATCGGACCGTTCAGCACGATCTGGGTCTCGCCGCCCGGCGTGTTGCCGCTGTGCTCGACGCCGTAGGCCGGATCGGCCATCGCTTCCGTCAGTGCCACCAGCACCGGCATGTACTCCGGCCGGCAGCCCGCCATCACGCCGTTGACCGCGACGCTCCACACCGTCGCCGCGCGGTTGTCGGGCAGCAGCACGCCCAACACCTCGTCGGCCTTGTGGTCGGTGTATTTCAGGAAGGCCTCGACCTTCTCCGCCGTCGGCGGCACGATGGGCAGGCCGTCGGAGAGTTCATGCGCGATGAAATACTCGTTGACGTCCTCGAAGCTGCCGCTGCAGATCACATCACGCGGGCCCGGCTCGCCGCCCAGCGTCTTCGCCGCCGGCATCTTGAACAGCGCGTCGAGCACACCCGCCAGCGTCAGCTCGCGCACATTGCGCTGCAGCTCTTCCTTGCTCTGCAGCCCCGGATGGCCGCGCACCGGCGCCACCGCGATGTTCGGATAACCGAGTCCCTGCGAGGCCGCCTTCGACAGCGTCATGAAACTCTCGCAGACCAGCGTCGCCGAAGGAATGCCGGCGTTCTCGGCCGCCACACTGGCCCGCAACACGGCGGGCGTGCAGCTGCCTCAACAACCCATCCCGGAGACGACAGCATCAGCCCCGAGCTCGCGCAACTTCTGCGGCAGCGCCGCGATCACCGCGCGCTCGTCGCTGCCGTGGGTGTTGCCGAAGACTTCCCAGTGCAGAAATTTCACGCCGGGATATTTCTCGCGCAGGCTGATCTCCAGCTGCTCGAACACCTCGTCGCCGCGGAACACGTAGTCCCACAGCCAGGCCACGGTCTTGCCCTCTAGCGTGTCGAGGCGCTTCGCCAGCGGCTTCACCCTCGCCTGGCGCGGGCCGCGCGGCCACAGCGCGGCGTATTGCGTGTCAGTCATTGCGAGTCTCCAGAAATCAATCGCCGCAGGGCTGCGGCGATTATAAAAATATCAATAAAATTAAATACTTATAAACTATCTTCGATTCCGCGGCAAATCGCATGGCATCTCGTGGTTGTTGTCCAGCGTATTCGCCGCTTCATCAGCTGCCGACCGCTGGAGAATAACAAAAGCAACATTACGTCGAATCATCGCGTCCACACAGTGATAACGCAGGCAATGCCGCAGCATGCAGCGCCTATACTCGAAAAAATTTTCCAATTACAACATCACCCGCATTACGAGGAGAAACCCTGCACATGAGTACCAGCAACACTCCGGGCACAACCGCGGTGCTCGCCGCATGGGCGGAACAGTTCCGTCTCGAACAGGCCCCTGATGAAGTCGTCCAGCGCATGAAAGCACTGGTGCTCGACCTGCTGCGCGTCACTGCCGTCGGCGCGCGCCTGCCGTGGAGCCGTGCCGCGCGCAGGCTCGCGCTGAAACTCGGTGGCAATGGCGATTCGTCGATCCTGCTCTGCGGCAGCCGCATCGATGCCGCGCGCGCAGCCTTCGTCAACGGCGCTTATGCGCACGCCTGCGACCTCGACGACACGCATGTCGGATCCATGCATCATGCCGGTGCATCGATACTGCCGGCGGTACTGGCTGTCGCAGAAAAAGAAGGCTGCGACGGCCGCGCACTGCTTGAAGCGGCAATCATCGGTTATGAGGCCTCCCTGCGCATCGGCCTTGCAACGCAACCCGCGATGTTTCATCGCGGCTTCATGGCTACACCGACCTGCGGCACTCTCGGCGCTGCACTGGCGGTGGGCAAGCTGCTCGGATTCAATGCTGCTGACTTAGCCGGTGCCTTAGGTGCGGCTGGTGCTTATGCAGGAGGTCTGGCTCAGTTTTATCACTCCGGCTCGAACATCAAGCGCATGAACGGTGCGCTCGGTGCTGAATCCGGCGTGATGGCGGCGCTGCTGACACGTGAAGGCGTGGGAGGGCCGCACGACATCCTCGAAGGCGAAGCCGGATTCTTCAATGCATTTTCCGGAAAATTCGATGCCGGCAAGGTCACGGATGATCTGGGCGATGGTTACCGGCTGATGGAGGTCAGCACCAAGATCCACGCCGGTGCCGGACGCCTGCAGGCTTCCGTCGATGTCGGGCTCGCGCTGGGTTTCGATCTTCAGCTCACGCCGAAGCAGATCACCGATGTTGAAGTCGGCATTCCCAAAGTCATCCAGGGGCGCCTCACCCAGCTCAATCCGCCGGACCTGCAAAGCGCCCAACTGAGCGTGCCGTTCAGCCTGGCGATGGCGTTGGCGCTGGGCCACAAGCGCGGCAAGCAGGCAGCACTGCGCCGTGGCGATTACGAAGCCGCATTGAAGTCACCGGACATACAGGCGTTGTCGGGCCGCGTGCGTTGCGTGCTTGATCCCGAAGTCGAAGCCGGCACCAATACCGAAGAAGTGCCATCTCGCGTTACCATCAAGCTCGAAAATGGCAAGTCTTACACCGCACGCGAAGCCCATCCGCGCGGCAGTCCACACCGCCGCATGAGCTGGGACGAACTGTCCGCATTGTTCCGCGATACGGTGGCCGATGCGCTGCCGGAGAAAGCACTCGATCAGGTTCTCGACCTGGTGGCCGGACTCGACAAAAGAAGCCGCCCACGCGACATCCTCGCGCTGTTCGTGGCGCCACAGGACTGGCTGCAACGCGACGACTGATCGTTATTCACTAAAATACTTTCGACACGACTTACACGAGGAGATCCAACATGAAAAAATTCAGCGCACTGATCGCCACAATGCTGCTGGCATCGACAATTCATGCCGTCGCTGCGGAAACCTATCCGACCAGGCCAATCCGGCTGATCGTGCCCTATCCGCCCGGGGCCAGCACCAACGACATCCTCGGTCGCGCGCTGGCGCAGCGCATGACCGTGGGCCTCGGCCAGCAGGTGGTGGTTGACAACCGCTCCGGTGCGAGTGGAACGTTGGGTTCGGAGATTGCAGCCAAATCGACGCCGGACGGCTATACGTTGCTGATCGGCGTGGCAAGCCCGCTGGCTCTGGGCCCCCATGTGTACAAACTCGGATTTGATCCAGTCAAGGATCTCGCGCCCATTGCCCGCTTCGCTTCGATCCCCTACGTCATGGCCGTGCATCCTTCGTTCCCGGCGAAGAACATCCAGGAGTTCATCGCCTACGCCAAAGCGAATCCGGGCAAGGTCAATTTCGGATCATCGGGCAACGGCGGCACGCCGCATCTGTGCAGCGAACTGTTCAAGACCATGACCGGCGTGAACATGGTGCATATCCCTTACAAGGGCGGCGCCGCAGCGATGATCGACGTGCTGAGCGGTCAGGTGCCGATGATCTGCACCGGTGCAACGGCACTTTCCGCGCACATCAAGTCGGGCCGCCTGCGTGCGCTTGGCATCGCCACACTCGAGCGCTCCGCGCAGATGCCGGATCTCCCGACCATCGCCGAACAGGGTGTGAAGGGTTTTGATGTGACCTCCTGGAGCGGACTGATGGCGCCCGCCGGCACGCCGAAACCGATCATCGACAAGCTTTACAAGGAGGTCGCGCGCATTGTCGCAACCGAAGACATGAAAAACTTCATGCTGAAAACCGGTGCGGAACAGGCATTGCTGGGACCGAAGGAATTCGGCACGTACATCCAGTCGGAAATCGCGGTCTGGGGCAAAGTCATCAAGGCGGCCAACGTTCGCATCGACTGATCCTCTTCGGCGGCAACCGTTGCCGGCACACGATTCCCCTGTCCGCATTTGCGGGCAGGGGAATCGTGTTTTCTTGCATACACAAGAATGCTTGGCAAGCAGTTACTTATCTGAAATCGGGCTTAGCAATGTCCATCAGGCGCCGTCCGCGACCGCCTGACGGATGAACGCCAGCGTTTCCTTTGCGCAGCGATCGGGGTCGCTTGCCGCGACGTGATACGAATCGCCCGGCAGCACTAGTAATCGTGAGTCCGGAATCGTCTGCTGCCATTTGCGCGTAGCCTCGACCGAGCCCAGCGCACTGCCCTCGGTAGTGACCACCAGCGTCGGACATTTGATCTTCGGCAGGTCCGCGACGATGTTGGAAATCGGGATCACCTTCATGAACCCGACCTGCGTGGATGAGGGCGTACGCCCCATCAGCCGCGACCACCACTCCACACCTTCCTGCGGAAAATGACTGCCTAACCGCCCCGACATCGTCCGCCGCGCCCAAGCCTCGACGCCTCCGGGTTGCGAGAATTCCTTTGCCCAGGCCGGAATTTTCTCGGCAACCTGATCACGTTGCGGCGGCGGAGTACCGACCACGGTCAGTGTACGCACCCTATCCGGGTAACGCGCGGCAAAGCGCCGCGCAACCGTACCGCCCAACTTGGCACCGACCAAATGAAAGCGCTGCACCTGCAACACGTCCATCAGCGCAGCGTAGTCGTCAACAATACGATCCAGCGTCCACGGATAATCTGCCGGCATCGGCGTCGAATCGCCAAAACCGCGCATGTCCGGGCGTATCACGCGAAAATGTCGCGCAAGATGCGGCACCCACCCGAACCACACTGCACCCGACTCGGCATTGCCGTGGAGCATCAGCACAGTGTCGGCTTCGATCCACGGATCAGTGAAATCATCGAGCCGGTAATGCATATCAAGATCCGAGGTTACGCGTACAGTGGGCATATTCATCCTTTTTTGTTCATCGCATTATTGAGAAGCCGAACCATTCAGCGTTGCGTTCTGACAACCCATCAAGGAAGCAGCCGCACAGCAACTGCTCTTGGAGCATCGCTATCCGACTCCGGGATTTCGGCAGTGTGAGCCACTCACGGTAGGCATCGGGCATCATGCCGTCCTTCGAATCCCCGTCAGTGCGGTATACCTGCATTACACCGGGTACGCTCGTCGCCGGCGTACCGCTTCATTTTCACCAGCGCTGAAAACAGTTCCGTGAGTTTTGCCTGCGCGGCTTCGCGGGAATCGAAAGTCATCACCTTTCCGTCGGCGTCGAGCACATCGATTCAAGCGCCGTTGTCATTCTCGATTTCCAACTTGAAAAGCATGTCCGGTCACCCCGTTAATTGATATTAATATCAATAAAATCAAATACTTGAGTAACAGTTCATTCCTGCGCGCCCCGAAGGAAGCCCCCTTGGGGGAGCGCCGGAATCCAGGGACTTTCACGAAATATGCCCCCATCCTACCTTCCCCCGCTCGCGGGGGAAGGGGATACCGGATCGGGCCTTGCCCGTCCGGAATGACGATCTCGGCGGATTACGCCTTCTCCCGCACCACTGGGTTACGCAGCACCCCAATCTGCTCCTGCACGATCTCGCAGACTTGGCCATCCGCGAGGTTGGGTTCGGTCGCGTCATCGGTGCCGAGCCAGATCACGTCGCCGGGATGCAGGGTCATGTACTTGGTGATCTCGGCGATGTAGCGCTGCGCGGAAAACAGCATCTTGCTGGTGTTGTAACCGGCGACGCGCTGGCCGTCGATGCGGATCTCAATGTCGAGGTTCATCGGATCGAGGCCGGTGGCGATGAAAGGGCCCATCGGTTTCCAGGTATCGCAGTTCTTCGCGCGCCACAGCGTGCGGTCAGCCTTTTGCCAGGACCTCTCGCTGACGTCGTTGCCCAGTGTATAGCCCAAGATGCAGGACAGCGCGTTTTCTTCAGTGAGGTGTTTCGCGGTCTTGCCCACCACCGCCACCAGTTCGCCTTCGAACTGCACCATCTCGGTCGCATCGGCCGGAATGACGATCGCCTCATCGGTCGCGCACAGCGCGTTGGGCGAGCGGTAACCGACGTCCGCCTTCTCCGGCAGCTTCACCGCCAGCCCCTTGCGCTTGGCCGCCCACTCGATGTGCGCGGCGTAGTTGAGCCCCGCGCAGTAGAAATTGCGCGGCTCGCAGGGGGTGAGGATTTTCAGCGACGACAGCAGGTGCGCGTTGCTGGTGGGCTTGTAACTCGTGAACGGCGAGCCATCGAGCTCGATGACCTGCTCGCCTTCGACGAGGCCGTAAAAGATGCGGTCCTGCTGCTGGAAACGGCCGAATTTCATGCGTGACTCCTTGAAGAAACCATATTCATCACAAACCCTCCCTGCACCTCCTGCGGGGGCAAGAACACACTGACACCAAGACTAGGCGGCTCGCTTCGTGACCGGCCTGACCGACAAGCGCAAACCTGCTGCGCCCAGAATCGCGGTCAGGCTCCGCAACTCGGGATTTCCGGATGCGGACAGCATGCGGTATGTGGCTTCGCGCGTGAGCTTCGATTTTCGCGCAATCTTCGAAATGCCGCCCTGAGCCATGGCCACATGACGCAGCGCCATCATCAGCGCCGGCTGATCGCCTTCCTCAATCGCCGCTTCAATATAGGCCGCGGCCTCGGCCGGATTTTTCAGATGATTGAGCAGCCATGCTTCATGGGAAACACTAGCCGGCGCCGGCTTGGCGGCTGCGCGCTTGGTAGTCCCGGAGGTACGCTTTGGCATTTTCAATATCCTTTGCCTGTGATTTCTTGTCTCCTGCACAGAGCAGAAGCACCACTACTTTCCCCACTTGCGCGGCATATACGCGGTAACCGGGGCCCCAATCGATCCGAAGTTCGAACACGCCGCCACCCAGTTCGCGGCAGTCGCCCCGGTTGCCCAGCGCAAGCCGGTCGATGCGGGTCAGCACCTTGCCCACCGCCCTGCCATCGCGCAACCTGCCAACCCAGCGCCCGAACAGATCGACGCCAGCAGGGGTTACGTAATGTTCAACGCGGAACAAAGTGTAACTTATCAGTTACATCTGGCCAAGCGCTGTTTTTTCCGGAAACAAACCCGGCAGCCAGCGCGATGCAAGTGTTGCCGGAAACGCCAGGCGCAGCGGCGCGCGCGGCGAGTCCGAAACAAATATGCCCTGCGCCAGCAGCTGGCCGGTCACCCGGCTGGCATGGCGGCTGGTGACCCCCAGCATCCCCGCAATATCACCGCGCGGCAGTTCGCCGCGATAAAGCATGGCTTCCAGCAAACGGCCGGCCTGCGGTGGCAGATGGCCCATGCGCGCCTCCTCTTCCGCCCACACCATGATTCGAGTACGCAAAGTCCCGGGCCGCATCAGGTCTTCCATGAACCGCACCTGGTCCAGTCCGGTCTCCAGAAAAAATTGCGTGAACTCGGCGAGCGCCTCTTCGCTCAGGTTGCCCCGGCCATCCAGATCATTGCGTCGCTGCAGATCGCAATTGGCCAGCAACTGTTTGTAGGTCTCAACCTTGCGTGCGAGTCCGCGGGCGATGGACCACACCCCTCCCGTATCAAGCTTCGCCAGCCAGTGCGCATGCGACATCAGCCGCGCAACACGACCGTTGCCGTCGAGGAAAGGATGGATCCACACCAGACGGTGATGCATCGCCGCCGAGGCCAGTATCGATTCAGCACGCCCGAGATTGCTGAATACCTCCTCATAACGCTGCATAAAACGCGGCACAGCGGCGGGACTGACCGGCACATGCCGCCCCACCCTGACATCAGCTTCACGCACCTGCCCGGGCACCACACGCAGGCGCTTGCCGGACTCCGGGTTCTCGACCCAGAGCAATTCCTCAGGGAGTTGCTCACAGAAGCGCCGGTGGATTTCATACACCGCACCGGCAGTCGCTTCACGCCCCTGCAGGCCGCCGCCGTCGATCCAGGTCTGGACGGCAATATGGGCCCTGGCTTCAAGCTGCAGATCGCGCTTGGCGCGGTCATTGCTGTAGTCGTTGTTCAGCGCCCGCTCAATGTCGACCGGGTGCGTGTCGTGGCCCTCGATCAGGTTGCTGTAATAGCAGTTCATCGCCCGCACCAGATGCGCGAGCGCGGTGGCCAGCCCCGGCGGCAGGCTGCTGCGAAATGCAGCGGCCCGCGACGCCAGCTCCAGCGCCAGATCGTTCAGCGCCGGGCGATGGCGGGAACCCTCAGCCAGCAGCAGAGGCTCCATTTGGGAGGGGTGTTCGCCGCGATCCATGACCGTCAAAATGTCTCTTTTAATGTCCTGATCAATATAATTAAATTTATCAATAAAAACAATTACTTATAATTTATATAAGCACTTTATTTACAGCAATTAAGTCCTGTTTTGTAGCATGCTACGCGGGTGGCGGTGAACACGCAAGTCTGGCCGAGCGGACGCTGCAGGACCCGTGCTATTGCAAGGCGTAGCCCTTGCCGCCCTCGACTGGCCGCACCCGGCCTACAGCGATCAGGGTGTCGATGATCTGCGGCAGACGTTTTTCCATTGACCAAGACTCTTTCAGGGCGCGGCTATACCGTCCTTGCCGCGCAAGTAGCAAGCCTCTATCTTCCGTAGGGTCCACCGTGATGACCTGAGTTTAACCATGACCACCGAATCACCCACCCCACTGAAATTCCTCGGCCCGCAGTGGTTCGCCACCGTGATGGGTCTCTCCGGCCTTGCACTGGCCTGGACGGCGGCGGTGCCGCAGATGGGCATCGCGGCGCGATGGGTCGCGCTGGGCGTGGGTGCGCTGGCGCTGCTGGCCTTCGCCGCGCTGCTGGTCCTGAACATCCGCCGCGAGCAGCTGCATCCCGAGGCGCTGTCCGCGGATCTCGGTCATCCGGTGCGCCACGCTTTTCTCGCGGCGCTGCCGGTATCGCTGATCCTGCTGGCAACACTGGGCGCGGCACTGTTCGGCGCCGCGGTGCCCTGGCTGGTGCTGTGGCTGCTCGGCTGCGCGTTGCAGTTCGCGGTGACGCTGTGGGTGCTGTCGCGCTGGACGCGCGGCAATGTGCCCGGCGGATTTCAGTGGCCGGGCATCACGCCGGTGCTGATCATCCCGGTGGTGGGCAATGTGCTGGCGCCGCTCGCTGGCGTCGCGCTGGGCGAGCCGGCGCTGGCGGTCGCGCAGTTCGGCCTCGGCGCCTTCCTGTGGCCGGTGGTGCTGGCGCTGATCCTGGTACGCATCGGCGTGCAGGGCCTGTGGCCGGAACGCCTGCTGCCTTCGGTCTTCATCACTGTCGCGCCGCCGGCGGTGATCGGCAGCGCGCTGCTGCCGCTGGGCGCGGGGCCCGCGTGGTCGCAAGCCTGCTGGGGCATCGCGCTGTTTTTCCTGCTGTGGGCGGCGAGCGTGCTGCGAACCATGCTGGCGCAGCCCTTCTCGGTCGCCTGGTGGGCGCTGAGCTTTCCGCTGGCAGCCTTCGCGGGACTCACCCTGCGCCTCGCGCCGACGGGACAGCCCTTTGCCTTTCTCGCGGTACCGCTGCTGGCGCTGACGACGTTGGTGATTGCCTGGCTGGTTCTGCAGACAGTGCGCGGCTTGCGGCGGGGGACGCTGCTGGTGGCGGAGGGGTGAAGGCGGGGCACAGGACAAGTCCTCGCAACCCCTCTGCTCCGCTCCAAGTGTTCCCTTGACCCCAACCCTTTCCCCACCAATCGAAGGGGAAAGGGATTGACGCAAGGTTAGTAACCCAGCTCCCGGTCAACGCCGGTCGAGAAGGCTTCGCCTTCAAGATCGCAGCGCGCATTCTCGGCAAAGATTTCGGCCACCGCCGCGGCGCGCCCGGCATAACCGCCGCCGATGTGCGGCAGCACCAGGATGTTTTCCGTGGTCCAGAAGGGATGCGATTGCGGCAGCGGCTCCTCGCGGAAAACGTCGAGCACCGCGCCGGCGATGGTTTTCGCTTTCACCGCGGCGATCAGGTCGGCGTCGACGATCTGGCTGCCGCGCGCGAAGTTGATCAGCCAGGCCGTGGGCTTCATCAGCTTCAGGCGTTCGGCGTTGATGAAGTTGTCGGTCTCGGCGGTGGCCGGCATCAGCATCACCACGAAATCCGACTGGCGCAGCACGTCTTCCGACTCATCGCTGCCGTAGACCTCTTCCACGCCCTCGATCGGCTCCGGTGAACGCTTGGTGCCGATCACGCGCATCTCCAGCGCCGCGGCTTTCTGCGCAAGCTCCTGGCCGATCGCGCCGAGGCCCAAGATGCCCAGGGTCTGGCCGGCGAGCAGCGGCGACTGGCGCTTGTGCCAGCGGCTCTGCTTCTGGTCGAGCGCAATCGCCATGTAGGGCTTGGTCAGGTGGAACAGCGCGCCGAGGATGTTTTCGGACATCGAGTGGCGGTGCGAACCGCGCGCATTGCACAGCGCGACATCGTCGCGCAGGCCCGGCGCCCCGATCCAGGACTCGACACCCGCGGTCACGGTCTGGATCCAGCGCAGCTTCGGCATGCGTGCCAGCAGCCCGCCGTGCTTGCGACCGACGAGGATTTCGACGCGCGGCAGCAGGTCTTCCGGCAGCTTGTCCGCGGTTTTGACGAAATGCAGTTCGAGGCGGTCGGCGAGGTCGGCGTCGGCGAGGGCCTGTTCATAGGCGGGGACTTCATCGACCCACAGCAGGCAGACAGGTTTGTTCATGGTTCGGGCTTCCGGAGGGTTGGGATGTGAGCCGATTCTCGCCTGCTTTGCCGGCGATGAACAGAACCCGGCGACAATGCCGGCCGAATCCGCACGCAGCCGCCTGCGATCTGCGAGAATCGCCCACCCCTGCCCGATTCCCCTGTGATGCCCGGACCGCTGCTCACCTCCGAAGTACAGCACACCATGCGCGATGCGCTGCGCGCAGCCGCGGACGCCGGCAAGGCGACTCTTGAATGTTCGCTCGACCTCGGCCGCACGCGGACCACGGTCACGGTGGATGCCGGCGGCTGGTCCTGGCAGGGCATCGACTATCCCTTCATCGACGACTGCCGCGAACGCACGATTTACCACTGGACCGGCACGGACTGGGAAGCGGTGCAGCGATTCTCCGGTTCGCTGATCAAGCTGGTGCCGACCTCATGGGGGCCGCCGACTTTCGAGATCGACGGCATCAAGATGCTGCCGACGGCGCAGGTCTCGCCTTATGCGGATGCGGAGCGCAAGGTGGGCCTGATCGCGCCGCGCGGCAAGACCATCCTCGACTGTTGCGGCGGACTCGGCTATTTCGCGGCGGCCTGCCTCGCCGGCGGCGCGCGGCAGATCATGTCCTTCGAGAAGAATCGGGACGTGATCTGGCTGCGCAGCCTCAATCCCTGGTCGCCGCAGCCCGACCCGCGGCTAACGCTGACGCATGGCGACATCGCGGAGGCCATCAAGGCTCTGCCCGATGCGTCCTTCGATGCCGTGCTGCACGACCCGCCGCGTTTCGGAATCGCCGGCGAGCTGTATTCGCAGGCCTTCTACGACCAGCTTTCGCGGGTGCTGAAACGCCGCGGCCGGCTGTTCCATTACACCGGTACGCCGAACAAGCTCAGCTCCGGGCGCGACCTGCCGGCGGAGGTGACGAAACGGCTGCAGCGCGCCGGTTTCGATGTAACCGCGAATGGCGATGGACTGTTGGGAATGAAACGCAGGGGCTGAAGCCCTTGCATGCCCGCGGTATTCAGGCTTCGACGATCACCCGATTGCGGCCGCTTTCCTTGGCGCGATAGAGCGCGCGGTCGGCGCGGCCGAGCACGTCCTCGGCGCCGGCATCGGCAGCGCGGATCTCGCTGACACCGATGCTGATGGTCACCGGCAACTCGCAGCCTTCGTGGGTCGCCGCCGATTCCGAAACCTTGCGACGCAGCCGGTCCGCGAAAAGCTCGGCATCGGCGAGCCCGGCGCCGGGCAGGATGATTGCGAACTCCTCGCCGCCGAGGCGGCCGAGGGTGTCGACGCGGCGCAGTTCCTGACGCATCGCGGCAGCAAGATGGCGCAGCACCTGGTCGCCGGCGACATGGCCGCGGCTGTCGTTGACATTCTTGAAATGGTCGATGTCGATCATCAGCACCGAGGCACTGTGTTCGCCGTCGCGGTGCACGCGGGCGCATTCCTGATCGAGCTGGGCAAGGAAATGGCGGCGGTTGGGCAGGCCGGTGAGCATGTCGGTGGCAGCCATCTCGCGCAGCTCGGCCTCGAGGCGCTTCTGCTCGGTGATGTCGCGCGAAACCACGACCACCTTGGACACCCTGCCGTCGGCATCGCGGATCGCGCGGCCATCGGACTCCATGAAGCGGATGCTGCCGTCCTTCAGCACGAAGCGGAACTCGGCGCATTCGCCGATGCCGGTCTCCACCGTGCGCCGGAAAATCGCGCGGATGCGCTCGCGGTCCTCGGGATGAATCTCGGCGAAGGAGTTGCTGCCGCGGCTGATGTCGCGCTCGTTGAACAGCGGCCGGTACGAGGGGCTGTTGTAGACCCGCCGGCCCTCGGTGTCGAGCACGGCGACGAGGTCGCCGACGTTCTCCACGATCGCGCGGAACAGCTCGTGGCTTTCGTGCAGCCGGTTCTCGATGAGTTTGTGGCGCCGCCGCACGGCGGCATCGCGCAGTTCACGCTCGAGCGCAGGACCCAGACGCAGCAGCTCATCTGCAGGCAGGTAGTCGTGCGCACCGAGTTTCATCAGTCCAACGGCCAGATCGAGGTTGGATTCGCGCGCGACAACAATGAAAGGCAGGTCCGGACGCAGTTCCTGCGCCAGCGCCAGTGCCGTCGCAGCCGGACAGGCGGCAACCGGATGACAGCAGATGATGGCCTTGCAGTCCGCTGCGGCCAGCGCCTCGCGCATTGCCGCGGCTGTGGACACGACCGCCGCCGAAGCCTCGAATCCCTGACTGCGCAAGGCCTGCAGCAGGCTGTCGGCATCAGTCGCCGAGGTTTCGACAATCAGCAAGCGCAACTCTGGTTTCATGGCCCTCCCCCAGGCCCGACCGTGTGCGAGGGCGTAACCCTAATCGCGAATCGGCAAAAGGGCAATCGGAAGAAAGAACTACGGATTTGCCCGAATTTCCGGGGCTACAGCGGAAGTGCCGGGCAATCAATCAGTTATGACCGGGTCATGGTCGCGCTGAAGCTTCACTGCTGAAAATTTCTCAGTTCTCAGGCCGTTGCACACAGCGATCCATTTGCAGGCTGCCTTGTTGTCACTGGCGTCTTTTCGCAGACTCGCGGATGAACGCCAAAGTCTCCCGGGCGCAATCCTCGGCATCGCTCGCCGCGACATGGTACGACTTGCCCGGCAGCACAAGCAGCCGCGAATCGGGGATCTGCTGCTGCCATTCGCGGGTGCGCTCGACCGTGCCCAGCCCGCTTTCCTCGGTGGTGATGACCAGCGTCGGGCATTTGATCTTCGGCAGTTCGGCGCTGATGTCGGCGTAGTTGATGCCGCGGTTGAAACCGATCAGCGAAGACACGGGGGCGCGGCCCATGAACTTGGTCCACCACTCGACACCTTCGGCCGGAAAGTGCTCGCCGAGGCGGCCGTCCATCGTGCGGCGCGCCCAGTGTTCGGCGCCCTTGGTTTCGTATTCCTCGATCAGCGCGGGAATCTGCTCGGCGCCGGGGCGTTTCGCCTGCGGCGTGCCGACGACGGTCAGCGACAGCAGGCGCTCCGGGCGGCGCGCGGCAAAAACCCGGGCGACGGTGCCGCCGATCTTGGCGGCGACGAGGTGGAAACGCTCGATGCCGAGATGGTCCATCAGCCGGCAGTAATCGTCGATCAGCCGGTCAAAGGTCCACTGGTGGTCGCGCGGCATCGGCGTTGACTGCCCGTAACCGCGCATGTCGGGGCGCACCACGCGGAGATGCCGCGCCAGCACCGGCACCCAGGCATACCAAGACAGGCTGCTCTCCGCATTGCCGTGGAGCATCAGCACGGTTTCCGGCGTGGTCCACGGGTCGGTGAAATCGTCGACGCGGTAGAAGAGTTCGCAGTCTGCAAGCTTCAGCACGGGCATGGTTCAGGGCCTTCGTTCAGCTGCGACCGGCCAGGAGATGCATCAGGCGGTCAAGATTGCGGGACCGGGCAAGGTTTTTGACTTCCTCGACCAGTGCATCCACCTGCGCCTCGTCAAAACGGCAGAGCATCTCGGCACGGAAACGCGCAACATGGTCATCGAGCGTGAACGGCCGCGACGCGCTGCCTTTGGGCGCTTCGACGAATTTCTCGACAGTCTTGCCGGACTTGAGCGTGAACGTGACCTTGGCGCCAACCGACTGCTCGGTACTGACGCGTTCGGCATCGTCATCCAGCGCGCAGTCGATGGCTTTTGAAATCGCCATCGTCTCAGGATCAGCCAGCGCGGTCTCGAAATCGTCGATGTTGATGGTGAAGCCCGGCGCGGCGTCCTTGCCCATGCGCAGGACCATCGCCATGCAGAAAGGCAGGCTCATCTGTCCGGCCTGCACATCCTTCGGCTCGCCGACGGTCAACCGGCCCTGGATGATCTTCGGAATGCCGACGCGGACCGAGCGGATGTCGGCGGCGGTGAGCCCATGTTCGCGGCAAAGCTCGGCGGTCGCCTCGATCGCCGAGAGCACGCGCGCGCTGGTGGCATGCGGCTTGATCGCGGTTTCGAGCAGACGCCACTGTTTGCCGATGCCGGCGAGGCCCTTATCGAAATCGTGGCCATCGGCATAAGCCCGCGCGAAACCGTCCTTGCCTTCGAGGATGTCCGCCGGCCCCGAAAACCCGGCTTCGGCGAGCAGTGCCGCGTGCACGCCTTCCCCTGCCGCATGCGCGGCATGGATGCGCTTGACGGTGGAGCCCGAGTGATAAAACTGCGTCAGGCCACCGCTGAACGAGGCGACCAGTCCCAGGGACTCGGCGATGCGTTCGGCCCGGTTACCGTCCGTAAACAGCAGGCAGGCCGCAGCGGTTGCCGCGCCGAAACCGCCGCAGGTCGCCGTGCTCTGGAAACCGCGGCGGAAATGCGAAGGCTGTATGGAGAGCCCGATGCGGATCATGTTCTCGTAACCGGCGGCAATCGCGGCAAGAATGCGCTCGCCGGGCTGGTTGCGGGCCTCGCCTATAGCCAATGCCGCCGAGATGACCACGCAGCCCGGGTGCAGCATCGATCCCACATGAACGTCATCGGCATCGATGCTGCCGGAGTACGTGGCATTGACGAAAGTCGCGCGCTCGGGATCGCTGCGTTCGCTGCCGAACAACAGCGTGGCTTGGCCATTGCCGCCCAGCTCGCGTGCGAGCCGCGTCGCCCATGCGCTCCAGGGCATGCGCTGGCCAAGCGAGGCGACGCGCAGGTAATCGAGCAGGAATACGGTCAGGACTTCGCGGACTTCGGGCGGGAGGCTCGCGTACTTGAGTCCGGCGGCAAACCCGGCGAACTGACGGGTTGCACCCGGTGCGACGTTCTCCGCCATATCAGTTGCCCCTGATTTTTCCGGTGGTGATCACCTTGCCCCATTTCTCGTAATCGGCCTTGTGGTACGCGGCCAGTGCCGCCGGCGTGCCACCCGCGGGCGCGGCGCCGTCGAGCGCGAGCACCTTTTTGATGTCATCGGTGGCGAGCACCTTGTTGCCGGCGGCATTGATCCGCTCGACCACGGTCGCGGGGAGACCCGCCGGTCCATAGAGGCCCCACCACTGGCTGGATTCGAAGCCCTTGATGGTTTCGGCGACGGCGGGCAGATCCGGAGCGATGGCAATGCGCTTGGCGCTGGTCACGGCCAGCGCTTTCAGGCGGCCGGCACGCACCTGCCCCGAAACGGTGGGGAATGCGGCGAACAGCACCGAGACGTTGCCGGCAACGGTATCGATCACCGCCGGCGCGCCGCCCTTGTACGGCACATGCAGCATGCTGACACCCGCACGTTGCGAGAACAGCTCGCCGGTAAGGTGGCTCAGCGTGCCGGTGCCGTTGGAGGCATAGGCCAGCGCACCGGGTTTGGATTTCGCCAGAGTGATGAAAGCCTTGACGGTGCCGACCGGCACCGAGGGATGCACCGTCATCACGTTCGGCGCATCGCCGATCTTGACGATGGGCGTGAAGCTGGTCAGCACGTCATAGGAAGCCTTGGCGCCGAGATGCGGATTGATGGACAACACGCTGGATGATGCAAACAACAGCGTATAGCCGTCAGCCGTGGCGCGCGAAGCCACTTCACCGCCGATCATGCCGCCGGCACCGCCGCGGTTGTCGACGATGACCTGCTGGCCGATCAGCGGCGACAGGCGCGTGGTGAAATGGCGTGCAACGATGTCGGCAGCGCCGCCTGCAGGAAAAGGCACGATGACGCGCACGGACTTTTCGGGATAACCCTGGGCTGCAGCAGCCACGGGTAGCAGCGCGGCCAGCAGTGCCGGCATGAGGTGGCGCTTGAATTGCATGGTGGGCCTTTCGATTGCGGATTTTGCACGGGATGGGGCGCGTGCCGCGATTGATATCCAGCTTGCTCCTGCGGCGGCACGACCGGGTCAGCTGCGGATTGTAAACCGCAACATCCTTGCGATCACCGCAAGGACCAGCATGTGACAGCAAGCCACCCGACTCCAGGGATCGCTTCAGCGAGGATCTCCCGCGAGGTCGTGCACATTTCAATCGGAATCCGTATCAGAGCGCTCAAGCCGCCTTGTCGAGGTATTGCCCGATATCCACTTCGTCGATCTGTTCAGGCTGCATGAAACGCTGCGCGTAGTTTCTGTACACACCGGAGCGCAGGAACAGGTCGAACAGGTCGGGATCGATATGATGATTGACCTTCATGTTGTGCATGATCGCAATTGCCTCTGAAAGCAGCTTGCCTTTCTTGTATGGGCGGTCGGCCGCGGTCAGTGCCTCGAAAATGTCGGCAATTGCCATCATCCGCGCCACCGGGCTCATCTGCTCCCGCGTCAGACGCTTCGGATAGCCGGTGCCGTCCATCTTCTCTTGATGGCCGCCGGCGATCTCGGGAACGCTGCGCAGGTGCTGGGGAAAAGGCAGCTGGCCGAGCATGATCAGCGTCTGCACAATATGCTCGTTGATCTTGTAGCGCTCCTCCTCCGACAGCGTGCCCCGCGCCACCGACAGGTTGTAAAGCTCGCCACGGTTGTAGAGCAGTTCCGGCACCTCCATCCTGAACCCCCATCTGTTGTTGGCAGGCAGCTTCTCCTGCGCGGGCCGCTCGACGCGATGCTCGGGCTTGTCGGCCAGCAGTTTTTCCGCGACCGGCAGCACCGCCACCGGCGTGCGCTCCTTGCGCAAACGTTCCTCCCGCGAAACGCCAAGACGGTCATCCAGCGTGCGCACCCAGGTGCGGGCAGCTATCCGGCGCAAGCGCTCCACTTTCTCCGGATCCATCGTTTCGCCGCCATGATTGCAGGAGGCCACGAAAGCAAAGTCGTCGTCAAGCCGGCGCAGTTCGTCGTCAAGCCTGGCGCGCGCCGCGGCCTCCGGCTCGCCGGCTGCCATCGCCTTCAGACAGGCGATCTCGGCATGGCATTTGAGCACCTCGAAACGCATGCGCACCTCGTGAATGCGGTCGTAGATCGTCTCCAGCTTGGTTGCCTTGTCGACAATGTATTCAGGCGTGGTGACCTTGCCGCAATCGTGCAGCCAGGACGTCACATGCACGGCCTCCCACTGTTCTTCGTCGAGACTGAACTCTGCAAAAGGCCCCTTGGTCTGCTCGCAAGCCGCGTTCGCAAGCATCTTGGTCAGCTCGGGCACCCGTGCACAATGTGCGCCGGTGTACGGGCTCTTGGCGTCAATAGCACCGGCGATCATCCGGATGAAAGCCTCGAACAGATCCTTCTGTTTCCTGATCAGTTCGCGCGTCTCCAGCACACCGGCTGCGGAGTCGGTCAGCGCACGCACGAATGAAAACTGCGCGTCATCGATCGGCTTGCGCCGCAGCAGCATGATTACCCCCATCAGTTCCCGCCGCCGGTTGTATAGCGGCACTGCAATGCCCTGGCTCGCACCGATCACTGCCGCCAGCGCACCCAAGCCCAGCGCCGAGACGTCGCCTGCCTGCAGCCCACCTTTCCTGGCAGCGCCATCCGCCAGCGCCTGATCCAGCAGGGGTCCGGCCCTGCGGGCGTCAACCTCCGGCAACCCGTGCAGCAAGTCAGCACCCTCTGCATCGCGCGCTGCGACCGGCATCAATTTCGGGCCTTCTGCAAGATAAAGCACACCGAGGTCAGCCTCTGCAACAGCCAGCGGCTCGGCAAGAAGCATGGCCAGCAAGCGGTCAAAATCCTTTTCGCCAGCCACCGCCGCGCTGATATCGAGAAAGCGGCAGATGGTGCCCTTCATCCCGTCCATGGTCTGCGCCAGGGTGTCGACCTCGTCGATCACGGAGTTCACGGTCACCGGCGTTGAAAACTGGAAATGGCGGATCGTATCTGCCTCCAAGGCCAACTGGCGCAGGGGCCGCGCGATGGCACGCGCCGCGAACCAGGTAACCGGCAGCGCAATCAGGATCACCAGCAGGGTCATCAGCAGCGATTTACCCCGCAGGTCGGCTGCCGCTGCCAGCAACTCGACCTCGGGGATCGCCATCGCCAGATACAGCGGCCGGGAAGCCTCAAGGCGCAGCGGCACCACCGAGGCGCGCCAGATCTTGCCATCAAGTTTCAAGCGCCGATTGACCGGATCACTTTTCATTTCGCGAACAATCGGCCCCAGCTGAGCCAGTACCGGTACGTCGAAGGCCTCGATCGGCCTCAGCCTTAGCTGCTCCCCGGGCACAACCGGCCGGGATGCCATTCGCGAAATCAACTCATGCGCGACCACTTCGCCCTGCTCGTTGACCAGCGCAATCTCGGTTCCCGGAGTGACCTTGCTGCGAGCAAGACTGGTACCAAGCGTTTCCAGCATGATGTCGGCACCGACAACCGCATGTCCGGCGTTGGAGCGCATCGCCAGGGTCATCCCGATGCGCCTGCTGGAAAAAAATACATAGGGCGCGGTACGAATCAGCGCGGGAGAAGCGACGGCATCCTGGTACCAGTTGCGCTTGCGGGGATCGTAGGTGGCGGGATACTCAGGCCGGCTCTCCTGGAGCAGCGTCTGCATTGCGGCATTCAGGAAAATATAGCTGCCGATGCTCCCGTCGCCGTTACGGTGTTCGATGCTCTGCAACATGTACAGAGTGCCCGGCGGCGCCTTCATTTCCTCCCGCTCGGCTTCCGTGCGCAGCCGCCGGACAAAGAAAAATCGCCATTGGGATAGCCGAAATATACGGCTGAAAGCTGGGCCGACTTTTCGAGGATGTCGCGGATCACCTCCATCTGCCCCATCCTCAGTCCCAGGGATTTCGAATTCGCGAGCGAATCGTAGCTGAGCACGGTAACGGCCATCTCCGCTGGTGCAACCAGGCCGTTGATCTCCAGCAGGGTTTCGCGATTAATGCGTTGGACCAGGTCTGTTGCCGCGGACTCCAGCATCTGGCTGGTGAGGCGGTAACCGATGACGGTAATGACGCTACCGCCGATCAGGATCAACCCTATGAACAGCGTTGATATGTGAATATGCAGCGGGTAGCGGCGATTGGCGTGCATTGGAACGACCCGGTTTATTGTTTGTTATTGGTTGTTTCAGACGATATTACTACCATCGCCAACGCTCATTGCACGCCCTACGCCTGCCCGCGCATATCGGGTTTGGGCAGGTAATCCCCGATCTCGACCTCGTCGACCTGCTCCGGCCGCATGAACCGCTCCGCGTACTGGCGGTAAATACCCGAGCGCAGGAACAGCTCGAAGAGATCGGGGTCGATGTGCCGGTCGCGACACATGAAGGACATGATCCTGATCGCCTCTGACAGTGTCTTGCCCTTTTTGTACGGGCGGTCGATGGCGGTCAGCGCCTCGAAGATGTCGGCAATCGCCATCATCCGCGCCACCGGGCTCATCTGCTCCCGCGTCAGACGCTTCGGATAGCCGGTGCCGTCCATCTTCTCGTGGTGGCCGCCGGCGATCTCGGGCACGCTGCGCAGGTGTTTCGGGAAGGGCAGCTGGCTGAGCATGATCAGCGTCTGCACGATGTGCTCGTTGATCTTGTAGCGTTCTTCCTCCGACAGCGTGCCCCGCGCCACCGACAGGTTGTAGAGCTCGCCCTTGTTGTAGAGCAGCTCGGGTACCGGCATGCGGAAACCCCACTTGTTGTCCTCGGGCATGCGGTCCTGGGGACGGCGCTCGAAAAGGTGTTCGGGCTTGTCGGCCAGCAGGGTTTCCCTTGCCGGCAGCGCCGGCGCCGGCGTGCGTGCCTTGCGCGCCTTTTCCTCGTGGGCGATGCCGATGCGGTCGTCGAGGGTGCGCATCCAGGTCCTTTGGCCGATGGCCTTGAGCCGGTCGATTTTCTCCGGTGCCATGAACTCGCCGCCTTCGTTGCAGGTGGCGACGAAGGCGAAATCGTCATCTAGCTGCTTCAGCTCGGCCGCCAGCCTCGCGGCCGCCGCGGGTTCGGGTTCGCCGGCAGCCACGGCCTTAAGGCAGGCGATCTCGGCATCGCGCTTGAGCACCTCGAAGCGCATGCGCACTTCGTGTATGCGGTCGTAGATCGTTTCCAGCTTGGTCGCCTTGTCGACGATGTATTCGGGCGTGGTGACCTTGCCGCAGTCATGCAGCCAGGACGCGACATGCACGGCCTCCCAGTCATCGGCTTCAAGCCTGAAGCCGGCGAACGGACCTTCGGTCTGGGCGCAGGCCGCCTCGGCCAGCATCTTGGTCAACTCGGGCACCCGCGCGCAGTGACCGCCGGTGTACGGGCTCTTGGCATCGATCGCGCCGGCAATGAGCTGGATGAAGGCCTCGAACAGGTCTTTCTGCGCGCGGATCAGCTCGCGGGTTTCGAGCACGCTGGCATAAAGCCCGGACATCGCCTGCACGAAGGACAGCTGCGCGTCCTCGATGGCGGCGCGCCGCCGCAGCAGCATCAGCCCGACCAGTTCGCGCTGGCGGTTGAGCAGCGGCACTGCCACGCCCTGCGCCGCGCCCAGCGCGGCAAAGGGGTCGGCATCGCCGGCACAGGCGCGCAGGTCCTCCGCCTGCAGCGCTGCTGCGCGCGTAGTGCCCGTCTGCAATGCCGCTTCGATCAGCGGCCCGCCGGCGCCGGGCATCAGCACCGGCAGTTCGGCATCGGCAGCGGCACCCTGTGCATCACGCATCGCCACCGGCACCAGTCCGCCATCCTGGTTCAGGTAAAGCACGGCAACGTCGGCATCGGCAGCGGACATGATCTCGCTCAGCAGCATCGGCAGCAGACGGTCGATGTCCTTTTCGGCGGCGATCACCAGGCTGATGTCGAGAAAGCGGCGAATCGCGAGCTTCATGCCTTCCATCGTCACCGCGAGCTTGTCGACCTCGTCGACCAGGGAACGCACCGTCGAAGGCTTCGAGAAATCGAAGTTGCGTATCGCCTCCGCCTCGGCCGCCAGCTGGCGCAGTGAGCGCGCCAGCGCATGCGCCACCCACCACGCCACCGGCAGCGAGAACACGATGATCAGCAGGGTAATCATCAATGCCGAGTTGCGCTGGGCGTTGGCCGCAGCAAGGAGTTCGTGGTCGGGGATGGCGCTGACCAGGTACAGCGGCTGGGCCCCCGCCAGCACCGGCGTAATCGTGGCCCGCCATTCGGCGCCGTCCGCCTGCAGGCGCAGTCGCAGGGCACCGGTGGATTTCATGGTCTCGATGTGTCCGGCCAGCGCGGGCAGCGCCGGCAGCCCGGAATCAGCCATCCGGGTCAGCGCAGGCTGCGCATCGGCGCCCGCAGGCACGGTGACCAGGCGGCTGACATCTTCGTGAGCAATCATCCGGCCCTGGGCATCCACCAGCGCGATCTGCGTGCCGGGCGTGACCTTCTGCCGGGCGAGGTTTTCTCCGAGGGTCTCGAGCAGGATGTCCGCACCCACCACGCCGAATCCGAGATTGGCGCGGGTGGCCAGCGTCATGCCGACCCTGCGATTGGAAAAAAACAAATACGGCGGCGTGCGGATCATACCGGCCGCCGTCAGGGACTCGGTGAACCAGCCGCGGGTGCGCGGATCATAGCCGGCGACGTATTCCGGGCGGTCTTCCTGACGCAAGACCTGCAGAGTGCTGCCGAAGTAAAGGTAAGTGCCGCGGTCGCCGATGGTGCTGCCGCGCTCTATGCTCTGCACCATGTACTGGGTGTCCGGCGGCGCCTTCAGCATTTCACGCTCGGCCGCATCGCGCAGCCGGCGCATGAAAAAGAAATCGCCATTGCCATAGCCGACATAGACGGAGGACAGGGCAGGCGCGTTGTCGAGCACCTTGCGCAGCAGCTCGAGTTGCCCCATGCGCGCACCCAGCGAGTCCGCTGCGGTCAGGGTGTCGTAGCTCAGCATGTCGACCGCCATTGCGGCAGGCTCGATCAGCCTCTGGAAATCGCCGAGGGTTTCGCGGCTGATGCGCTGGGTCAGGTCTTCCGCCGAGGTCTCGAGAACATCCCGGGACATCGTGTAGCTCACCGCCGCCAGCGATCCACCAACAATCAGCAGCAGCAGCAGGAACAGCGTCGAGATGTGGACGTGCAGCGGATAGTGGCCCTTCATGACGACCTCTCCTACGACGTTTTGGCGATGTTAAACCCTGCTGCACGCCGCGCATTCACATTGTCCACACTCTGAATGAATGTCCGGGACATACAGCATCCATATAAGAATTTGCTGATTGTCGGCGCTGAATTGTTATGATCGATCCATGCCTCGTCCTTCTTCAGCGCCAAGCAGTCTGACGGAAATTCATGCAGGGCCGGCACCGCGGCGCGCGCATCGGTCACCGGCACAGACTCCTGCTGTCGGGGCCGAACACGCCCGTCGCAGGCGCACGGTATGATTTCACCAAACCCGATTTGCCCGGCCCGCTGGAATGCGGTCTGCCGGGCACTGAAACCGCTGCTGGACGGAAAGCCCGAAGCATGAAAGTCGTCATCGCACTGGGAGGCAACGCGCTGCTGAAGCGCGGAGAACGCCTCGAATCCGATGTTCAGCGCCAGAACGTCGCGCGCGCCGCGGAAGCCATTGCAGCGATCGCGCGCCAGCACAAGGTCATCGTCACCCATGGCAACGGTCCGCAGGTGGGCCTGCTGGCGATGCTGGCCGAGTCGTACTCGGGCATAAAGCCCTATCCCCTGGACGTGCTGGGCGCCGAATCCGAGGGCATGATCGGGTACCTGATCGAACAGGAACTGCGCAGCCTGATGCCGGGACGCCACATCGTCACGCTGCTCACGCAGACCGAAGTCAACCGTGCCGATGCCGCGTTCCGCCGCCCGTCCAAGCCGATCGGCCCCGGATTCGAGCAGCAGGAAGCCGAGCGCCTGGCCGATGAACGCGGCTGGACCATCGCCAAAGACGGTAGCCGGTGGCGGCGCGTAGTGCCATCGCCGGAACCGCTGCGCATCCTCGAACTGGGCGCCATACGCCTGTTGTCGGACGCCGGCGTGCTGGTGGTCTGTGCCGGCGGTGGCGGTATTCCGGTCACGGTTTCGCCGACAGGCGCCGTGCGCGGCGTCGAAGCCGTCATCGACAAGGATCTCGCTGCGGCACTGCTGGCGCACCAGGTCGGGGCTGACGCGCTGTTGTTGCTGACCGACGTCGGCTCGGTCTACGCCAACTGGAAGGAAAAGAACGCCCAGCCGATCCTCGACACGACGCCGGCGGAACTGCGCCAGCACAATTTTGCGGCGGGCTCGATGCGGCCCAAGGTCGAGGCGGCATGCCGTTTCATCGAAAGCGGTGGCAGCTTTGCCGGCATCGGACTGATCGAGGAGGCCGGTGCAATACTGCTTGGACAGCGCGGAACGCGGGTACGTCGCCCCGAGTCGACGCTGGACTTCACCAACAAGGGCGGCAACATCGATTTTGCCGACGCCAGTCCGCCCGCAAAAGACTGATGTCCGGGACATCATCCCCGCGATGATCCGCCAGACCGCCGCAACGGACTGCATGACCACCGAAAGCCGGTAGAATCGATTGCTGTCCGAACGGCCTGCCGCAGGCATGGCTGTTCGCAGTCCCGGAATCGCGCCATACCGGCGCCCGAATCGCCCCAGGCATGGATACTCCCGAACACGGTCGTGACCGCATTGTCATTCGCGGTGCGCGCCAGAACAATCTCAAGAACCTGTCGCTGGACATTCCGCTGAACGAGCTGGTGGTGGTCACCGGCGTCTCCGGCAGCGGCAAGTCCTCGCTGGTCTTCGACACGCTCTACGCCGAAGGCCAGCGCCGTTACGTCGAGACTTTCTCGCCTTACGCGCGCCAGTTCCTCGACCGCCAGGACCGGCCGCAGGTGGACAGCATCGAGGGCATCCCGCCGGCGATCGCCATCGACCAGGTCAACCCGGTGCGCACCTCGCGTTCGACCGTGGGCACCATGACCGAGCTCAACGACCACCTGAAGCTGCTGTTCGCGCGCGCGGCCCACCTCTACTGCCGCGGCTGCGGCGCGAAGGTGGCACGCGACACGCCGCAGACGATCTTTGCTTCACTGGAGTCGCGGGCGCAGGAAGCCGGCGATCCGCGGCTGGCGATCGCCTTTCCGGTTGCGGTACCGGCAAACTTCAAGGCCGATGAAGTCAGGGCGCTGCTCGCTGCACAGGGTTACACGCGGTTCCTGAAAGAAGACAACACCGGCTTCGAAGTCGTGCAGGACCGGCTGCGCATGGCCAATGCCGAACGGTCGCGGGTAATGGAGGCGCTGAAAGCCGCGCTGAAGGTCGGCCAGGGCCGGGTCAATGTGCACCTGCTGGCCGCAGATGATGCCGGCGCCAGCAGCGGCACGGTGTGGCGCTATTCCTCCGACCTGCACTGCGCGGAATGCGACATCCATTACGCCGAACCGAACCCGAGCCTGTTTTCATTCAACTCGCCGATGGGCGCCTGCGACACCTGCCGCGGCTTCGGTCGCGTGATCGGGCTCGACTACGGTCTGGTGGTGCCGGACGAATCGAAGTCGCTGCGCGACGGCGCGGTAAAGCCCTGGCAGACGCCATCGAACAAGGAATGCCAGGATGACCTGATGAAATACGCGCGGCTGCGCGGCATCCCGGTCGACAAGCCCTGGCGTGAGCTGTCGGCGAAGGAAAAACACTGGGTGCTTGAGGGCGAGCCGGAATGGGTCAACTGGCGCAAGTCATGGCCGGGTATCTGGTACGGCGTCGGCCGTTTCTTCAAGTGGCTGGAGACCAAGGCCTACAAGATGCACGTGCGGGTGCTGCTGTCCAAGTACCGCGCCTATACCGAATGCACGGCCTGTGGCGGTGCGCGACTCAAAACCGATGCACTGCTGTGGCGCCTCGGATCCGCGGAGAACGCCGAAACCGCGCTGGGTCATGGCGAACACCGCCGCACCCGTTACAAGCCGAATGGCGTGAAGTTCAGCGATGAACAACTCCAGGCCCTGCCCGGCCTCACCGTGCACGACGTGATGCTGCTGCCGCTGGAACGCACGCAGAAGCTGTTCGATTCGCTGGAACTGCCGGCACCTCTGGACGAGGCGACCGACATGCTGGTCGGCGAAATCCGCACCCGGCTCGATTACCTGAACCGGGTCGGCCTGGGTTACCTGACGCTCGACCGCCAGTCGCGCACACTGTCCGGCGGCGAGGTGCAGCGGATCAACCTGACTACCGCGCTGGGCACCTCGCTGGTCAACACGCTGTTCGTGCTCGACGAGCCCTCGATCGGCCTGCACCCTCGCGACATGGGCCGCGTCATCGGCGTCATGCACCGGCTGCGTGACGCCGGCAACTCGCTGGTGGTGGTCGAGCACGACCCGCAGGTGATGCTCGCCGCCGACCGCCTGCTCGACATCGGCCCCGGCCCCGGCTCGAAGGGCGGCGAGATCGTCGCTTTCGACACGCCGGCGCGGATCATGCGCCAGGCAGATTCGCTGACCGGGCGCTACCTGTCGGGCGCGGTGCATGCGGCGCCGGGGGAGGCGCCGCGGCTTCCGGCAAAAGACACGCTGCTGCTGCGGCTGCGCGGCGCCCGGGAACACAACCTGAAGAACGTCGACGTCGATTTCCCGCTGCAGCGGCTGGTCTGCGTCACCGGCGTCTCCGGCTCGGGCAAGTCGACGCTGATGCAGGACGTGCTTTACGCGGCGCTGCGCAAGGTGCTGGGCAAGCCGACGGAAACGCCGGGTCTGCATGACAGCCTCCACGGTGCCGACCATATCGGCGACGTGATGATGGTCGACCAGTCGTCGATCGGCCGCACCACGCGTTCGAACCCGGCCAGCTACGTCGGCGCCTTCGACACCATCCGCAGCCGTTACGCGGCGGCGCCGCTGGCGCAATCGCGCGGCTACACCGCCGGCACCTTCAGCTTCAATTCCGGCACCGGCCGCTGCCCGACCTGCAGCGGCAACGGCTTCGAACATGTCGAAATGCAGTTCCTGTCCGACGTCTACCTGCGCTGCCCCGACTGCGACGGCCGGCGATATCGCGCGGAAGTGCTGGAGATCACGATCGAAGGAAAATCGATCGCTGACGTGCTGGAAATGACGATCGCCGACGCGCTGGCTTTCTTCGGCCACGCGCCGGACATCGCCCGCGCGCTGCAGCCGCTGGTCGACGTCGGCCTCGATTACCTGAAGCTGGGCCAGCCGGTGCCCACGCTGTCCGGTGGCGAAGCACAGCGGCTGAAACTTGCCGGCTTCCTCGCCGAGGCGGCGCAGGCCGGCCGCAACGCGGTCGGCGGCAAGGGCACCCTGTTCCTGTTCGACGAGCCGACCACCGGCCTGCATTTCGACGATGTGCGCAAACTCCTCGGCGCCTTCCGCAAGCTGCTGGCGGCCGGGCATTCGCTGGTCGTCATCGAGCACAATCTCGACGTCGTGCGCGCGGCCGACTGGATCATCGATCTCGGCCCCGAGGGCGGCGATGCCGGCGGCATGATCGTCTGCTGCGGTACGCCGGATGCGGTGGCGACGCACGACGCCTCGCATACCGGCAAGGCCTTGCGCGAATATGTCGCGTCACTAGGCCTTATCCCCTCTCCCCGCCTGCGGGGAGAGGGCGAGGGTGAGGGGATACCGCCGATCCCCCACCCACACCCCAGCCCAAAACCCCCCCCAAGCGGGGGAGGGAGTGTTTTTTAAGAAAAGCCGCGACGCAGCAGCAAAAGC
>CAYSQJ010000001.1:0-300745 GCA_964433345.1 uncultured Bordetella sp. | reverse complement strand
CCCCGCCATCCCGGCATGGGCCTGCGCGTATTTGGCGGCTCCTTTCGCCTATACCCCCCCCCCCCCCGGGGGGGGTGGGGGGGGGGTGGGGGCCCCCCCGCCGATCCCCCACCCTCACCCCAGCCCTCTCCCGCCCCAAGGCGGGAGAGGGAGTGTTTTTGAAGACTCGCCGCTACGCAGCAGCAAAAGCAGCATCAGCGTCAGCCACGCCCGCGAACACAACCTGAAGAACATCAGCGTCGATATTCCGCGCGGAAAATTCACCGTCGTCACCGGCGTTTCCGGATCGGGCAAGTCGACACTGGCCTTCGACATCGTGTTCGCCGAGGGCCAGCGCCGCTATCTCGAATCGCTGAACGCCTACGCGCGCCAGTTCGTGCAGGCGGCAGCGCGGCCCGAGGTCGACGCGATCTACGGCATTCCACCGACGGTGGCGATCGAGCAGCGCACCAGTCGCGGCGGCCGCCGCAGCACGGTGGCTACGCTAACAGAGATCTACCATTTCCTGCGTCTGCTCTACGTCAAGCTCGGCACCCAGTACTGTCCCGACTGCGAGGTCGCGATCGAGCCGCAGAGCCTCGAGCAGATCGCCGCGCGCATACTCCGCGATTACCGCAACCAGCGTATCGGCCTGCTGGCGCCGCTGGTGGTCAGCCGCAAGGGTTATTACACCGATCTCGCGAAATGGGCGGCGGGCAAGGGTTACACCCACCTGCGCGTCGACGGAGAATTCCTGCCGACTTCGCCGTGGCCGCGGCTGGCACGTTTCCAGGAGCACAGCATCGAGCTGCCGGTGGCCGACATCCGCGTCACCCCTGCCAATGAATCGGAGCTGCGCGCAGGCCTCGCCGCCGCGCTCGAACACGGCAAAGGGGTCGTGCATGTGCTCGGCGGGCTGGACACGCTGGCCGCGGCGATGGCCAAAAATAACCCGCGGCTGATTCGTTTCACCGAACAGGTTTATTCGGTGAAACGCGCCTGCCCCTGTTGCAACCGGAGTTTTCCCGAGCTTGACCCGCGGCTGTTTTCATACAACTCCAAACACGGCTGGTGCGCGACCTGTTTCGGCACCGGCCTGTCGCTGGAAAAAGTCGACTGGGACGAAGAGCGCGAAAAAACCGGCACCGAAGAGCATGTGCTCGATTCCTGGCTGAACTGGCTGGAAGTCGACGAGCCCTGCCCTGCCTGCAGCGGCAAGCGGCTGAATCCGGTGGCACTCGCCGTCCGCTACCGCAAGCGCTCGATTGCCGAACTCGCGGCGCTGCCGGTGGCGAAGCTGGCGCGCGAATTCACCGATGTGTGCTTCAGCGGCCGCGAAGCGGCGATCGCGCGTGACATCGTCGCGGAAATCCGCAGCCGGCTCGGTTTCCTCGACGAGGTCGGTCTCGGCTATCTCGCGCTTGATCGCGCGGCGCCGACACTGTCGGGTGGCGAGGCCCAGCGCATCCGGCTGGCAGCGCAGCTCGGCTCCAACCTGCGCGGCGTCGCCTATATCCTCGACGAGCCGACCATCGGCCTGCATCCGCGCGACAACCGCATCCTGCTCGACACACTGGCCAGGCTGCAGACCAAGGGCAACACCCTCATCGTGGTCGAACACGACGAGGACACCATCCGCCGCGCCGACCACGTCATCGACCTCGGTCCTGGCGCTGGACGGCTGGGTGGCGCAGTGGTCGCCGCCGGCACCGCCGCCGAGCTGCAGGCCAATGCGCAGTCGGTGACCGGCCGCCTGCTGGCGCAGCCGTTGCGTCATCCGCTGCATCCGCCACGCAAGGTCGATGCAAAATCACCGTCGCTGATCGTGCGTGATGCGCAATTGCACAACCTTCAGCGCGTGAACGCACGCGTGCCGCTCGGCAGGCTGACAGTGGTGACGGGCGTATCAGGTTCGGGCAAATCGACGCTGGCACGCGACGTGCTGCACGCCAATCTTCTGCGCCTGGTCAACAACAGAACAAAATCATCAATAAAAACAATTGGTTGCAAAGATATTGCGGGCTGGGATGCGGTAGGCCGCGTGCTGGAAGTCGACCAGACGCCGATCGGCAAGACGCCGCGCTCCTGTCCGGCGACCTATGTCGGTTTCTGGGACAACATCCGCCGGCTGTATGCGGAAGCGCCGGATGCGCGCATGCGCGGCTACAGCGCGAGCCGTTTTTCCTTCAACACCAAAGGCGGCCGCTGCGAAGCCTGCGAAGGCCAGGGCGTGCAGAAGATCGAGATGAGTTTCCTGCCCGACGTCAAAGTACCCTGCGATGCCTGCGGCGGCAAACGCTTCGACCCGGAAACCCTGGCGGTGAAATTCAAGGACAAGTCGATCGGCGACGTGCTGGCGCTGAGCGTCGACGAGGCGGTGGATTTTTTCGCGGCGCATCCCCAGATCCACCATGCACTGCGCCTGCTGCAGGATGTCGGTCTCGGTTACCTGACGCTGGGCCAGCAGAGCCCGACGCTGTCCGGCGGCGAAGCCCAGCGCATCAAGCTGGTCACCGAACTGGCCAAGGTGCGCAGCAACGGCGACGATGCCGGCGTGCGCCCCGGCCGCAGCGGCGCGCAGAAACACACGCTCTACGTGCTCGACGAACCGACCGTCGGCCTGCACATGGCCGACGTTGAAAAACTGATCCATGTGCTGCACCGGCTGGTCGATGCCGGCAACTCGGTGGTGGTGATCGAGCACAACCTCGACGTGATGGCGGAAGCCGACTGGATCATCGACCTCGGCCCCGAAGGCGGAGACGGCGGCGGGCGCATCGTCGCCGAGGGGCCGCCGGCGCAGGTGGTGAAGAGAGCAGCGCGTTCGCACACCGCGCGCATCCTCGGCGATTTCCTGAAGGAGCGCAGCGCATGAGACGGCATGCACTGCTGCTGATGCTTTTGTTATGCACCGCTCCCGCGCTTGCGCAAGTCCAGGATCGCGACCAGGCCCTGATTGCCGCAGCCGCACGCGGCGATACCGCGATTGTCGGCAAGCTGCTGTCTGCGGGCGCAACGCTGACCGCGCGGGACGATGCCGGCCGCACCGCGCTGGTCGCCGCCGCCTACGGCAATCACATCGAAGCCGCACGCCAGCTGCTGGAAGCCGGCGCCAGCCCCAACATGCGCGACACCATCGGCCGCAGCGCATTCATGGTCTCTGCCGTCCGCGGCCACCTCGACATCCTGCGCCTGACGCTGAAACACGGCGCCGATGTGCATGCGCTCAACCAGTACGGCGGCACGGCACTGATCCCGGCTGCGCATTACGGTCATGTCGAGGTGGTGCGGGAGCTTTTGAAGACGGACATCAACGTCAACCACATCAACCGTCTGGGCTGGACCGCGCTGATCGAGGCCGTGATCCTCGGCGACGGCGGGCCCCGGCACACCGAGATCGTGCGCCTGCTGCTTGCGCATGGCGCGGATCCCGACATTGCAGACCGCGAAGGCATCACGCCGCTTGCCCATGCACGACAGCGCGGCTACCGCAGCATCGCCAAGCTCCTGCAAAACGCCGCAGCCCGCTGAGGAGACCGGAGGGCAGGTCTATAATCCTTCCTCTCCTGTTCGTCCGCAACGCCAAGCCCGCATCCATTCATGCCGATAACCCGCCAGATCCCGACCCTCTTTCGCCACCCCGGCCGTGCCACGGCGCTGTGTGCCGTACTGCTGCTTGCCTCCTGCGCCACGATTGACGCGCCGATTCCCCTTCCGGAGGGCCGCTGGGAACTGACCGGATCGAGCTTCATCGACGGCGGCCGCATGCCGGGCCTGCCCCGCGCGACCCTCGAGGTTCGCGGCGGCCGTATTTCCGCATTCAGCGGCTGCAATACCGGCAACGGAAGCGTCAGTTCGGTCGATGGCCGGATGGCGGTATCCACTCTCGCCACAACGCGCCGCGCCTGCGCCGAACCGCTGGGGGCATTCGAGGGTCGCTATTTCAAGCTGCTCGACGGTCGACCCTATTTCAGGATCGACAAGGGCATGCTGATCCTGTCCGCGGGTGACGACAGCGCGCGTTTCCGCCGCGTGCCCGAAGCCGCGGCAAAACCCTGATGGCAGAAGAGATTCCGATGATCATCGACATCGTCAAACCCCAAGTCAAGGATGTCGACGGCCTGCCGGTACGCCGCCTGCTGCCCTCGGCAGGTCGCAAGATGGTCGGGCCCTTCATCTTTTTCGATCACATGGGTCCGGCGCAGTTCAGGCCCGGAGAGGGCATTGACGTGCGGCCGCATCCGCACATCGGGCTGGCCACCGTGACCTACCTTTTCGACGGCGCGATCATGCATCGCGACAGCCTCGGCTTCGAGCAGCGTATCACTCCCGGCGATGTCAACTGGATGACTGCCGGCCATGGCATCGTGCATTCCGAGCGCAGCCCGGATCACGAACGCGGCAGGGCGCGGGGCCTGCACGGCATCCAGACCTGGATCGCGCTGCCGCGTGAACACGAACGCAGCGAACCCGATTTCGTCCACCACCCGAAGTCGACCCTGCCGGTGCTGGAGTGGCCCGATATCGAGCTGCGGCTGATCGCCGGCAGCGGCTGGGGCAGGCGTTCACCGGTGAAAACCTACTCGCCGATGGTCTACGGGGCCGTCACCGCCCGCGGCGCAGCGCGCTTCGAGCTGCCGGCCGAGCATGAGGAACGCGCTATTTATGTCATCGACGGCGAGGTCACGGCGGGCGGCGAGCAGGTGACGCCGCACACGATTGCGGTGTTCGGGCCGGGGGCAAGCGTCGACATCGCCACTGCGGGTCCGGCGCGACTGATGGTCCTCGGCGGAGCAGCGCTGGACGGCGATCGCTTCATTCACTGGAATTTCGTCGCCAGCAGCCGGGAACTGATCGAGGAGGCACGCACACGCTGGCGCGAACAGCGTTTTCCGCGGGTGCCCAACGAGACCGAGTTCATCCCGCTGCCCGAGCGGTAGAATCAGCGCTTTCCCCCGCCTGCCGGAGTTCCCTTGAGCATTGCCTCGCTGCGCCGCGAATACATGGGCGAAAGCCTCGACGAGGCCGACGTCGCCGCAGATCCCTGCACCCAGTTCCAGCGCTGGTTCGACGAGGCGCTGCGTGCCGAGCTGCCGATGCCGAATGCCATGACGCTGGCCACGGCAACCGCCGGGGGCCTGCCGTCTGCGCGCATCGTGCTGCTGAAGGGCATCGACCACGACGGCTTCGTGTTCTACACCAATTACCGCAGCCGCAAGGGCCGCGAGCTTGCCGGCAACCCTCGCGCGGCACTGTTGTTCCACTGGACCGAACTGGAGCGCGAAGTGCGCGTCGAGGGCAGGGTCGAGCCGGTCTCCGCCGCGGAATCGGACGAGTATTTTGCGAGCCGCCCCCTGGGCAGCCGCCATGCGGCGATCGCTTCGCCGCAAAGCGAGCCGGTCGCGAATCGCGCCGTGCTCGAGCGCAAGTTCGCGGAAGCCGCCGCGGCGCATGGTGACGACCCGTCGAGACCCGCGCACTGGGGCGGCTACCGGCTGCAGCCTGTGGCGGTGGAATTCTGGCAGGGCCGGCCCAACCGCCTGCACGACAGGCTGCTGTATACGCTGGACGCGGGGCGCTGGACGCTCAGCCGGCTCGCGCCCTGACCCCGGCGCGGCGGCGCGGGTCACGGCCGGCTATACTCGCGCTCATTTTCGCAGCCCGTACATCTTGCCCGCACTGCCTTCCCCGCGCACTTACGAATCCCTGCTGGCCTGGTATTTTGTTTCGGTCTGGGGCTCGGGATTTCTCGCCACCAAGCTTGGATTGCAGCATGCGGCACCATTCACTTTCCTGTCCCTGCGATTCGCCTTCGGCCTGATCTGCCTGATTCCGCTGCTGCTGATCGTGCGCCCGCGCTGGCCGGCGAACCGTGGCGAAGCCGGCCACCTCGTCGTCGCCGGTCTGCTGATGCACGCAGTGCATCTCGGCGGCAGCCATTACACGCAGTACCTCGGCATGTCCGCCGGCATCACCGCCGTTCTGCTGTCGGTGCAGCCGCTGCTGACGGCGGTCATCGCCGGACGCTGGATGGGAGAACGCATCGGCGCCCGGCAGTGGGCGGGCATCGCCATCGGACTTGCCGGCGTGACGCTGATCGTCTGGCACAAGATCGACGTACGCGAGGCCACCGCCGGCGCCCTGCTGGCCGTCACCATATCGCTGGCGGGAGTGACTGCAGGCACGCTTTACCAGCGCCGCTGGTGCCCCACTGCCGATCTGCGTGCAGCCGCACTGCTGCAGTTTGCCGGCACGCTGGTGGTGCTGGCGCCCCTGGCCTGGCTGGTCGAGGGCGCTGCGGTGCGCTGGTCCTGGGCGCTGGCGGGCGCCATCGTGTTCCTGGTGATTGGCGCGTCATTCCTTGCCGTGAACGCACTGCACACGCTGATGCGGCGAGGCCAGGCGACCCGTGTCACCAGCCTGATCTACCTGACCCCGATATTCGCCGTTGCGCTTGAACTGCTGATGTTCGGCGTGGTGCCCTCGGCCATATCGCTGGCGGGCATCGCCGTGACCTGCTGCGGCGTAGCCATGGTGTCCTGGCAGGGTAAGCCATCACGGAAAGCTGCGTAATGGCCGGCACCGGCATTCGCTTCATCGTGCTGCTGACGATCCTGCTGCACCTTGCATTTGCCGGCATCCGCGTCACCCTGTCGCTGTTCGCGCTGCACCTGCAGGCCTCCACTCTCGCGGTGGGCATCCTGATTTCCCTGCTTGCCGCGGTGCCGCTGCTGTTCGCGGTGGGTTGGGGACGCACCATCGACCGCATCGGCGTGCGCAAGCCCCTGTTCATCGGTGCAGGTGCCGTGCTCGGTGCGCTGCTGCTGGTCGCGGCGCTGCCCCGCCTCGAAACGCTGTTCGTCGCCAGCGCCCTGGCCGGCAGCGGCTTCATGCTCGTGCACATCTGCGTCAACCAGGCCGCCGGCCTGCTCGGCTCCCCGGAGCAGCGTTCCCGCAACTTCAGTCTGCTGGCTCTGGCGTTCTCCACCTCCGGCTTCCTCGGACCGGTAATTTCCGGATTCGCGATCGACTGGATCGGACACCGCATGACTTTCCTGCTGCTGGGCATCAGTGTGGTCGCAGGCATCATCCTGCTGCAGGTGCGCCCGGTTCACCTGCCACTGCATCCGGCTCCGGCACAGGGTGCCGGGCGCAAGCGGGTGATCGACCTCTTCCGCATCCGCGATCTGCGCCGCGCCTTCATTGCCAGCGCCGTGCTGTCGATGGCCTGGGATCTGTTCACTTTCGTCACGCCGATCCACGGCACGCAGCTCGGACTTTCGGCATCGGCCATAGGCCTGGTACTCGGCGCTTTCGGCGCGGCAATATTCGTGGTGCGGCTGCTGCTGCCGCTGATCGTGCACCGCCTGAGCGAATGGCCGCTGCTGATCGGCGGCATGTTCGCCACCGGTCTGGCGATGGCCGTCTTTCCGCTGATCAACAGCACGCCTCTGCTGATGGCTGTAGCCTTCGTGATCGGACTGGCTATCGGCGGCACCCAGCCGATGATCATGTCGGTGCTCTACAACACGGCGCCGCCGGGACGCGGCGGCGAGGTGGTGGGTGTGCGCACCTTCCTGCTCAATCTGACCCAGGCGGGGATGCCGCTGCTGTTCGGCATCGTCGGCGCGACACTGGGAATGACGCCGGTGTTCTGGGCAATGGCAGCAGCACTGTTGCTCGGCGGAAGCGTGGTCAGCAGGCGCTGACGGCGAAAAAAAACGGGGCGCCCTGGCGCCCCGTTCATCTTGTCCGAACAGCTTATTTCAGGTGCTTGTTGACCAGCTTGGTCATCTCGAACATCGAAACCTGTTTCTTGCCGCCGAAGACTTCTTTCAGTTTCTCGTCAGCGTTGATGTTGCGGCGATTCTTGCTGTCCTGCAGGCCGTGCTTCTTGATGTAGGCCCAGATCTTCTTGGTGACTTCGGTGCGCGGCTGCGGGCTGTTGCCGATCACCGCACCGAGTGCTGCGCTCGGTTGCATGGCCTTCATGAATGCAGCATTGGGTTTGCGTTTCGCGCCGGCTTTCTTTTTCTTCGCGGCGGGTTTCTTGGTAGCCTTTTTCTTTGCAGCCATCGAGTGTTCTCCCGTAATGTCCGGATAGGATCAGTTGGTCAGGTTGGTCAGGTTTGCCGTGATAGCGCACGGTGACGAGAGGATGCCGAGGGAAAACGCCTTTGTCAATTGTTTCCCCAGAGGGAAAACCGGGCTTACGGCATCATGCAGGCGCTGCTTTGTCGACGGGATTTCAGATTGCCGATCGCGGGATGTTTGTGTCCGTTGCCGACTCGCAGCACAATAGGCATCCCTCGCCCGCCGCCTCCGGGAACACTGCCCGCGGCGCAAGAGCAGAAGCAAATCAATGACCTAAACGGGGAATTTGAATTGTGTATCTGCAGCATATGCGATCAACGCACGGGTGGCATGACCTCGCCGCGTGATGACGGCGTGGCCGGAATTCCCGGCTGACCCTTGCCATGGCCCGACAACTCTCCCTGTTCGAGGGTAGTACGCGCGGCATCGCTGCCCGCCGCGCCGTGTCCGTTGCTGCGGCTGAAGTGCCGCCGGAAGTGCGCGAACTGGCACGACAGTTGCCTAGGGGATTGCGGCTGGGTGCCTCTTCCTGGCACTTTCCCGGGTGGCGGGGTACGGTCTGGGCGGACACGCTGCTTCCCGCAGATCTCGCCCGCAGCGGGTTGCCGGCCTATGCGCAGCATCCTCTGCTCGCCGCTGCCGGCATCGACAGGACCTTCCAGGCGCCGCTCACCGCGCGCCAGTTTGCGCTCTACGCCGCGCAGGTGCCCGATCATTTCCGGTTTGTCGTCAGAGCGCCGGGCAGCGTGACCGGCCCCTGGCATCATGGGGAGGATGGTGGCCGCGGCGGCCCCAATGCGCATTTTCTGGATGCCGACCATGCCATCCGGCAGTTCGTGGAGCCTGCAACCGAGGGACTCGGCACGACCGCGGGCGCCCTGCTGTTCCAGTTTCCGCCGCTCGGGCGCACGCTGACGCGCTCGCCCGAGCGTTTCATCGCGCGGCTGCATGACTTCCTCGAACGACTGCCGCGGGGGCCCCTGTATGCCGTCGAAATGCGGGATGCACGCATGATCACGCGGCGCTTTTTCGCGTCGCTGAAGGACGCCGGCGCGCGATATTGTGTCGGCGTGCATTCTCGGATGCCCGCAGTGGCCGCGCAGGCCGCTGCAATGTCCGGATTCGGGCCGGGCCCCCTGCTGGTGCGCTGGAGCCTGCGCGCGGGATACAGTGACGAAGATGCCACGGCCCGTTTCGCGCCTTTCGACCGGCTGGTCGACGAGGATGCCGCAACCCGGGAATCGATCGCCCGGCTGTGCACGGCGACTTTGGCAGCAGGAGAGGAATGCACCATCATTGCCGGCAACAAGGCCGAGGGATCGGCGCCGCTGACCCTGGTCAAACTCGCCCAGTCGATCGTCTCCGCCACCCGCGAGCGCCGGCTCGCTGCCGAGGCATGAGCCGGAGAGCTCTCTGCGCGGAAGTTACTTCTTCAGGCGCGTCGCAAACTGCTTGCGGAATTTGGCGAGCTTTGGGGACACCACGTACTGGCAGTAGGGTTGCCGGGGATTGCGCTCGAAATATTCCTGGTGATAGGCCTCGGCCTCGTAAAACCGCGGTGCCGCCGTGATTTCGGTCACGATCGGCCGGCCGAAAACGCCTTTCCCGGTCAGTTGCCGGACCGTCGCTTCGGCAACAGCCTTCTGCTCGGCCGAATGATAAAAAATCACCGAGCGGTATTGGGTGCCGATGTCGTTGCCCTGGGCGTTCAGCGTCGTGGGATCATGGATGGCAAAAAAGACCTCCAGGAGGTCGGCATAGGAAATCGTGCCGGGATCAAAAGTCACTCGTACGACTTCGGCATGGCCGGTGTCGCCGCCGCAGATATCCTCATAGGTCGGATCAGGCAGATCGCCCCCGCTGTATCCGGATTCGACTGACAGCACACCGGAGAGGCCGTCGAATACCGCCTCCAGGCACCAGAAGCAGCCGCCACCCAGCGTGGCGATTTCGCGCGCGCTCATTTACGTGTCCTCAACAATTCTGCAATTTCCGACAGTCCGGCCGGACGAATGATGCGCCGGCGACCCGCAACCCTGGTCCGTCATGTCAAGCCTTTGTCTCGCGGTGATAGGCCGTCACCCGTTCGACCTCGTTGCGCGAACCGAGTACGACACCGGCGCGCTGGTGCAGCTTCGTCGGCTGCAGGTCGAGAATGCGCTCGCGCCCGTTGGTCGCGGCCCCACCCGCCTGCTCGATGATCATCGACATCGGGTTGGCCTCGTACATCAGGCGCAGACGGCCTTCCTTGTGCTTGGCGTCCTGGGGATACATGAAAATGCCGCCCCGCGACAGGATGCGGTAGACGTCGGCGACCATCGATGCCACCCAGCGCATGTTGTAGTCCTTCCCCAGCGGACCGTTTTTCCCGGCAAGGCATTCGTCGATGTAGCGCCTGACCGGCGGCTCCCAATTGCGCATGTTCGACATGTTGATGGCGAACTCGGCAGTGTCGGCGGGAATCTCGATCCGGGGCTGGGTCAGCACCCAACTCCCCATTTCGCGATCCAGCGTGAATCCGGCCACGCCATTGCCGACCGTCAGGATCAGAACGGTCGAAGGGCCGTACACCGCGAAACCGGCGGCAACCTGGCGTGAACCGGGCTGCAGAAAGGCCTTTTCGTCGGGCTCGCAGCCTTCGGGACAGCGCAACACCGAGAAAATGGTCCCTATCGACACGTTGACATCGATGTTCGAGGAACCGTCCAGCGGGTCTATCAGCAGCAGGAATTCGCCGCGCGGGTATCGGTTGGGAATCTGGTGGGGATGCTCCATTTCCTCTGACGCCATAGCGGCAAGATGACCGCCCCATTCGTTGGCCTCGAGCAGCACCTCGTTAGAAATGACATCGAGCTTTTTCTGGGCCTCTCCCTGAACGTTGTCGCTGCCGGCATTGCCGAGAATGCCGGTCAGCGCACCCTTGCTCACTGCATTGCTGATCGACTTGCAGGCCCGGGCGACGACTTCGATCAACAGCCTGAGTTCTGCCGAAACAACGCCCTTTTCGCGCTGTTGTTCGACAAGATACTGGGTGAGTGTAATGCGCCGCATGTTTTCTCCACTAATGTTCAAGGCCCGGTCGCCGGGCTGGTGAACGCGATTATCCGATATACTGGTTTCAACCGGGAGAGAGGCCATGATGTTGATGATTTTGAAAGACATTTCTCGGCGTGCCGTGCTGGCCTGTGCCCTGATGCTGCCCTTGTTGGCTGCGGCGCAGGACATCAAGCCGGCAACGCCGGCAACCGCCCTCGCCACCTTCGGCGGCGGCTGTTTCTGGTGCGTCGAAGAAGCTTTTGACAAGGTGCCCGGCGTGATCTCGACGATTTCCGGCTACATGGGCGGGCGCACCCCTGACCCTACGTATCAGCAGGTGTCCACCGGTACCACCGGGCACAACGAGGTCGTGCAGCTGCGCTTCGATCCGGCAAAAGTCAGCTACGCGCAACTGCTCGAAGTATTCTGGCGCAACATCGACCCGACACAGGCAAACGGCCAGTTCTGCGATCAGGGTTCGCAGTATCGCAGCGAGATCTTTTATCACGACGAAACGCAGCGCAAGGCGGCTGAGGCATCGAAGGCGGCGCTGCTTAAAAACAAGCCCTTTGCGGGTGAAGTGCACACTCTGGTCACCAGAGCCAGCCGTTTTTACCCTGCCGAGGCGTATCATCAGGACTATTACCGCAAGAATCCCGTCCGCTACGGCTATTACAAGACCGCCTGCGGACGCGAAGCCCGGCTCAGGGAAATCTGGAAAACGAAGTAATCAACGAAGTCCTTACAGGCGCGTTTCCGGTGCCCAGGCGCCTGTTGCTGGTCGGTGGCGGCCACAGCCACGTCGAAGTCATCCGGCGTTTCGCGCTTGCGCCAGAGCCCGGTGCCACGATCACGCTGGTCAGCCCGGATCGCCTGACGCCCTATTCGGGCATGCTGCCAGGCCATGTGGCGGGACATTACAGCAGCGACGAGTGTCACATCGACCTTGACCTCCTGTGTCGGGCGGCAGGCGTCATCCGCGTGGAATCAGCAGTCCGGGGACTCGACCTGGACAACCGGCTCGCCCGCTGCGGCAACGATGACGCATTGCCCTTCGACATTCTGTCGATAGACACGGGGTCGGTATCGGCGACGAATGCGGTTACCGGGGCGGACAGACATGGTATTGCAGTCAGGCCGGTGGCCGGCTTCCTGCAGCATTGGGACAGAATCCTCTCGTCGGCGACCGGGGCCAAATCCGCGCTGCGCATCATCGTGGTCGGTGCAGGAGCGGCAGGCGTCGAACTCATTCTGGCCATGCACCACCGCATCCTCGAGGCGCGGGGAAATGCGCGTTTCACACTGCTCAGCGACGGTCCGGCGATACTCGCGTCACATCCGTCCCGGCTGCAGCGTCACTTCATGGACACCCTGAATGCCCGCGGCATTGAACTGCGGCTGGACTCTGCCGTTCAGGGTGCGGATGCCGGCGCCCTCCTGCTGCGCGGCGGGGAACATCTCGCAGCCGATGAAGTTTTCTGGGTTACCGGGGCGGCAGCCCCTTCATGGCCTGCCGCCAGCGGCTTGAGCGTTGATGCCCGCGGATTCATTGAGGTCAATGCAAAGCTTCAGTCACTGTCTCATCCCCACGTGTTTGCGGCCGGCGATATCGCGTCCATGATCGATGCGCCGCGACCCAAATCCGGGGTATACGCAGTCCGGCAGGGACCACCACTGGCCGCAAACCTGCGCCGCGCGCTGCGCGGCGAGGCCTTGCTCGACCATCATCCGCAGCGCCTGGCGCTCTCCCTGATCAGCGACGGCAACCGTTACGCGATGGCTTCGTACGGCCCGCTGGCCTGGCGGGGCGCCTGGGTATGGCGATGGAAGGACCACATCGACCGCGGCTTCATGCGCCGCTACCGCAATGATGGCGATGGAAGGCTGTGACGCGGCTGAACATCGGGGAACGGGTGAATTTCTGCCTTTCAGCCGACGGTGACCCGGGCAAACTTGCGCTTGCCCACCTGCAGCACTGCCGTCGTTCCGGCGGCGAGTTTCAATGACTTGTCGCTGACCTTTTCCCCGTCCAGCTTGACGCCGCCCTGCGCCAGCATGCGCAGCGCATCCGAGGTGCTCGGAGTCAGGCCCGCCTGCTTGAGTACGGCGGCGATCGGCAGTCCTTCGCCGTCGGCCTGCAGCCTCACCTCGGGCATGTCTGCCGGAATCTCGTCCCGACGGAAGCGCGCCTCGAAATCCGCGAGAGCGCGGTCGGCCGCGTCCTTGCCGTGGAAACGGGCAACAATCTCCTGTGCGAATGCCACCTTCACATCGCGCGGATTGCGCCCCGCACGCACCTCGTCCCGCCAGCCGCGGATGGTTTCGAGCGGCTCGAAGGACAGCAGTTCGATGTAACGCCACATCAGCTCGTCCGATACCGACATCAGCTTGCCGAAAATCTCGTTCGCAGGCTCCTGTATGCCGACATAGTTGCCCAGTGATTTCGACATCTTGTTGACGCCGTCCAGTCCCTCGAGCAGCGGCATGGTCAGGATGCATTGGGGTGGCTGACCATGGTGCTTCTGCAACTCCCGCCCCATCAGCAGGTTGAACTTCTGGTCGGTACCGCCCAGTTCGACATCGGCCTTCAGCGCAACCGAGTCATAACCCTGCACCAGCGGATAGAGGAACTCGTGGATCGCGATCGGCTGGTTGCCCTGGTAGCGCTTGGAAAAGTCGTCGCGCTCGAGCATTCGTGCCACGGTGTGCGACGCGGCAAGGCGGATCATGTCGACTGCGGTCATGCGGTCCATCCATGCCGAGTTGAACACCACTTCGGTGCGGCTGCGGTCGAGGATGCGGAACACCTGCTCGGTGTAAGTCTCGGCATTGCGCGCGACTGCTTCACGGGTCAGCGGCGGGCGGGTGGCATTCTTGCCGGTCGGGTCACCGATCATGCCGGTAAAATCCCCAATCAGGAACAGCACATGGTGTCCCAGTTCCTGGAACTGGCGCAGCTTGTTGATCAGCACCGTGTGCCCGAGGTGAAGGTCCGGCGCAGTCGGGTCGAATCCGGCCTTGATGCGCAGCGGCCGGCCGGCGGCCAGTTTTTCGCGCAACTCCGCTTCGCGCAGCAGTTCGTCGCAGCCACGGCGGATGATCTCGATCTGGCGGTCAATACTGGTCATTTTTCCCGTTCGTCAGGCGAAAAAGCAGTTTCCGGAACAGCGGTACTCTGCTAAGCTGCCGGCTGAAAATTGCTTGTAAATCATAAGGGAAGCGCATGTTTTTGGCGCGATTTGCGATTCTATCGCAAAAACTTTCGAACCGGCTTCAGGGCAAGACACCGCGGCGCATTGTGCTTGCGCTGGTGCTGCCTTTCGTCGGGGTCATGGCGGCTTTCGGCATCGCGCCGGACACCGTGACCGACACGGTCGAACGCCGGACGGTGGTTGAAGAGCTGACCCTGCCGCCGCTCGACCCCGCGAATTCGGCAGCCGTCGAGACCTACTGGCGCGAGGAACGGATTGAGCGCGGTGACACCATCGCTTCGGTGCTGCAGCGTCTGGACGTTGATCAGGCAAGCGCGGTGCTGCTGCTGCAGCATACCCGCGACGCGCGCGCGCTGTACCGGCTGATCCCTGGGCGGACAATACGTGCGCATGTATCCGAAACCGGGCAGCTGCTTGCGCTGCGTTACCTCAACGGCACCCAGTTGCTGAAGGTCGACCTTGACCGGGACGTGCTGCGGGTCTGGGAAGGGCCCGCTGACGTCGAAACCCGGGTGCACATGCGTTCAGGCGAAATCCTGTCGTCACTGTTTGCCGCCACCGACTCCGCAGGCATGTCCGATGCCATTGCGGTGCAGATTGCCGACGTATTCTCCACCGACATCGATTTTCACCGCGACCTGCGTCGCGGCGACCGCTTCTCAGCGGTTTACGAAATGCAGTATCACCAAGGCGAGCCGATCAAGGCCGGACGGCTGCTTTCGGCGGAATTCGTCAATCAGGGCAGGGCATTCCACGCCGTATGGTTTGACAGCGGCGACGGCCATGGCGGCGGTTATTACACGCTGGACGGCAAGAACATCCGCAAGGCTTTCCTGCGCTCCCCGCTGGAGTTTTCCCGGATCAGTTCCGGCTTCAGCAATGCGCGTTTTCACCCGGTACACAAGACCTGGCGCGCCCACCGCGGCGTCGACTACGCCGCGCCGACGGGAACGCGCGTAAAAAGCACCGGCAGCGGGATCATCGAATTTGTCGGCCGGCAGGGGGGCTACGGCAACCTCGTGGTGGTCCGTCACCAGTCAAAATTCACGACCTGGTATGCACATCTGTCCCGCTTCGCGCCGGGAATGCACAAGGGTCGTCGCGTTGCCCAGGGAGAAGTCATTGGTTTCGTGGGCAGCACCGGCGTGGCAACCGGCCCCCACCTGCACTACGAGTTCCGCATCAACAATGTCCACCAGGATCCCATGCGTGTCGCGATGCCGCCGGCCCCGCCGCTGGCTCCCCAGCACCGCGCGGCTTTCGAAGCAGTAGCGCAGCCGTTGTCCGAACGACTGGCGCTGCTGCGTCAGATCCGAACCGCGTCGGCGAACTGACCGCCGGCGGCAGAACGCGATGCCCGGGCTGTTCATCGGGTTGATGTCCGGCACCAGCATGGACGGCATTGACGCCGTGCTGGCAGTCCTCGATTCGACACCTTCGCTTCGGCATCACATCCACCAGCCCTTCCCGCCGCAGTTGCGCGACGTGCTGCTTGCACTGAACGAGCCTGGTTCCGATGAACTGCACCGCGCGGCCACTGCCGCGAATGTGCTGTCTATCGCCTATGCAACTGGCGTGCGTACCTTGCTGGCACAGTCGGCGACCGATGCCGGGTCCGTTGCCGCGATCGGCTGCCACGGCCAGACCGTGCGCCACAATCCGCAAAACGGCTATACGATACAACTCGTCAACGGCGCGCTGCTCGCCGAACTGACTGGAATTTCCGTCGTGTGCGACTTCCGCAGCCGGGACATCGCTGCAGGGGGTGAAGGGGCGCCGCTGGTTCCGGCTTTTCACCGGGCAGCATTCGGCCATCCGGAAAGGGCGCGGGCAATCGTCAACATCGGCGGCATGGCCAACGTCACCTGCCTTCCTGCTGCAGGCCCGGTCACCGGTTTTGACTGCGGGCCGGGCAATGTGCTGATGGATGGCTGGATCGCCGCCCACAGGCAATTGCCCTACGATGCCGACGGTGTCTGGGCCGAGCAAGGCCGGCTCCTTCCCGAACTTCTGCAGCGACTGCTCAGCCACGAGTTCTTCGAACGTCCACCGCCGAAAAGCACGGGGCGCGAAATGTTCAACCTGCAGGCTTTGCGAAAGCTGCTGACCGGTAATGAACGACCGGTCGATGTCCAGGCCACGCTATGCGAAATGACTGCGACCACCATCGCGCGCGCGATTGATGTGCACTGCGCCGATGCCTTGGAGGTCTATCTGTGCGGCGGCGGTGCCCGCAATGCCCGGTTGGCTCGGCGGCTGGCAGCGATGCTGCCCGGTCGGCAGCTGGGAGCAACCGACGATCTCGGCATTGCCGCCGAATCGGTAGAGGCTGCCGCATTCGCCTGGCTGGCGCAGCAAACGCTTGCCGCCGAACCTGGAAACCTGCCCGAAGTCACCGGCGCAAGCGGGCCGAGGGTGCTGGGCGCAATTTACCCGGCTTGAATCCACAAAAAAGAAGCGGGGGCCCAAGCCCCCGCTTCCGTCTGCTGTCGCAAAAAATCAGGCTGAGAAGGAAGAACCGCAGCCGCAGGTCGAGCTGGCGTTCGGATTCTTGATGACGAACTGCGCGCCCTCGACATTTTCCTGATAGTCGATTTCGGCGCCGGTAAGGTACTGCAGGCTCATCGGATCGATCAGCAGCGTGACACCACTCTTCTGCAACGAGGTATCGTCTTCGTTGACCGCCTCATCAAAAGTGAAGCCATACTGAAACCCGGAACAACCGCCGCCGGTTACAAATACCCGCAGCTTGAGTTCGGGATTGCCCTCTTCCTCTATCAACTGCCGAACCTTGCTCGCCGCATTATCGGTGAACACGAGCGGATCGGGCATGACTTCAGTGACTGCATTCATAGCGCGCTCCTAAAACGATTGGCGATGTCCGCCATTGCTTGTCCATTATAGCCCTTGTTCCGGAATCTCACTCAGCCGATGCCGGCTTGAGTTTCACGACCTTGTCCGCCTTGACGTCATCCTGATAGACCAGGCGCCCCTGGACCACGGCCCCCAGTTGCATCTCCAGCGTCTTGTAGTAGACATCGCCTGTGACATTCGCCTTGCTCTGCAGTTCTACGTAATCCGCCGCATGCACCGGACCGACCACGGTGCCGTTGATAACCACATGCGAAACACGGATTTCGCCCTCAATGCGGGCCGCCTCAGACAGCACCAGCGTACCGGGCTTGCCCTCGGCGGAAAGCACGTTGCCGTGAACATGCCCGTCGACTCGAAGTCCGCCATCAAATGTCAGGTCGCCGTCAATCACGGTGCCGGCGCCGATCAGGCAATCAATCCGGTTCTGGGGTTTGCTGGGTTTGTTGCCAAACATGATGTTCTCCTGCTACGAAAGGGTGACATTGTGCGTCAGCCGCGGTGCATCGGAGTTGCCCTCGAAGACGCGAACCTGCAGCGCTTTGACTGTGGCATCCGGAGCAATCCGGAACATGCCTTCGACCCGCTGAAACAGCTTGAAACTGACTTGGTATTCCTTCGCGGGCTGTGCGGATTGCGGAGGCAGCACGAGCACCACTTTACGGCCATCCTGCTGGAGATTCAACACGAACTGCAGGCGGCCGTTGAACTCCTTCACGCGCTCGCCGGTCTGCACCAAGAGCAGCTGGTAGCGGTATTCGCCGGGTACCGGTTCGGGCAACAGGCGGAAGCGGTTGACGCTGATGGCACCCGGCTTTCCGCTTGCGGTCAGTGACTGGAAGAAGGCGAGATCTTCCTTGAGCCGGGCATTCTCCTGGGCCAGATTCTTGACCTGCCGCTCGAGATCGACAAACGTCGCGCGCTCGATCTGCAGCTGGCGTTCGGCCGCGGCGGTCCTTGCATTCAGCTCCGCCAGCTCGGCCTGCTGCTTGATTACGGTTTCGTTGAGCTGCGCCCGCAGACGCACAGCCTCACCCTGCCGGAAACCGGCGTATTCCAGCCCGAAGTCGTAGGTGAACCAGGCAACACCCGTCATCAGGATGCCGGCAACGACCAGGCCCGCCCAGCGCCAGTACCAGGGCATATGCGGACGCACCGCAAGCCTGGGCGCATCAATTCCGAAGCGCCGCGCAAACTTCCTTGTCAGGTGCTTCACGGTTTCAGGGCAGCAGGGCGAGCTGCGTCAGGCCGGTGTCTTCCGGCAGACCGAACAGGATGTTCATGTTCTGCACTGCCTGTCCTGCGGCGCCCTTGACCAGATTGTCGATGACCGACAGCACGACCACGGTATCGCCGCCCTGCGGTCGGTGTACTGCAATGCGGCAAACGTTTGCACCGCGCACGGAGCGGGTTTCCGGATGGCTACCGGCCGGGAGGACGTCGACGAAAGCCTCGCCGGTATAGCGCTTTTCGTACAGGGCTTGCAGATCGATGTCCTTGGTCAGTCGGGCGTAGAGGGTGGCATGAATCCCGCGGATCATCGGCGTCAGGTGCGGCACGAAAACAAGTCCGACCGGACCTCCCGCCACCCGCGCCAGACCCTGGGCGATTTCCGGCTGATGACGGTGTCCACCCACGCCATAAGCCTTGAAATTGTCCGATGCTTCGGCGTGCAGGATATGCGTTTCCGCCTTGCGGCCCGCTCCGGACACGCCGGATTTGGCGTCAGCGATCAGATGACCGGCATCGACACAACCCGCCTCGATCAGCGGCAGGAAACCCAGTTGCACCGCAGTCGGATAACAGCCCGGATTTGCAATCACCCTGGCCTTGCTGATCTCGGCGCGGTTTATCTCGGGCAGTGCATACACCGCCTCGGACACCAGTTCCGGGCAGGCATGCTTCATCTTGTAGAACTGCTCCCAGACCGCCACATCCCGGATGCGGAAATCCGCAGCAAGGTCGATGACCTTGACGCCTGCATCGACCAGGACCCGCGCCTCCTGCATTGCCACGCCATTCGGCGTGGCAAAGAACACCACATCACATTTGTCGAGGCCGGCTGCGGCGGGCTCGCTGAAACAAATGTCGACCCGGCCACGGAGATTCGGGAACATGTCCGCCACCGGCATGCCGGCTTCCTTGCGTGACGTGATTGCCCGCAACTCGCAGCGCGGGTGCTGCGCCAGCAGCCGCAGCAGTTCTACTCCGGTGTATCCGGTGCCGCCGACTATGCCAACCTTGATGGTTCTTTCCGTCATGCCCTGAGCACTCCTCCGTGATCTGTTTCACCGTCTCCAGGCGGCGACAAACAGTGCCGCCAGAGACGACAAAGCCGCCCTTGGGCGGCTTTGTACGGACTTCCGTTCTGCCAAAAACCGTTAACGCTTGGAGAACTGCTTGCGCCGCCGCGCCTTGCGCAAACCGACCTTCTTGCGCTCCACTTCGCGAGCGTCACGGGTGACCAGTCCGGCCTTGCGCAGCACCGGCTTCAGCGCTACATCGTATTCGATCAGCGCACGGGTGATGCCATGACGGACCGCACCAGCCTGGCCGGATTCGCCACCACCGGTCACGTTGACGCTGATATCGAAGGTATCCAGCTTCTCTATCAGCGCGAGGGGCTGACGTACGACCATGCGGCCGGTTTCGCGCGAGAAGAATTCGTCGACGGGCTTGCCGTTGACAACGATGCTGCCTTTGCCGGGCTGCAGGTATACGCGGGCCACCGCACTTTTGCGACGACCTGTACCGTAATTCTTTTGAACTGCCATGGTCATTAGTCCTGGATTTCGAGGGTCTTGGGCTGTTGCGCGGCATGCGGATGATCGGTTCCCGCATACGCCTTCATTTTCTTCAGCATCGCGTAACCGAGCGGGCCCTTCGGCAGCATGCCCTTCACCGCCTTTTCGAGCACGCGCGCCGGAAATTTGGCCTGCATTTTCTCGAAACTGGTGGTGTAAAGGCCGCCGGGGTAGCCGGTGTGCCGGTGGTAAAGCTTGTCCTTGGCCTTGTTGCCGGTCACGCGCAACTTGTCAACATTGACCACCACGATAAAATCACCAGTGTCGATGTGGCGCGTGAACTCAGGCTTGTGCTTGCCACGCAGGCGGTGTGCGATTTCAGCAGCCAACCGGCCCAGCACCTTGCCGGAAGCGTCGACAACATACCAGTCGCGTTTGACTTCGCTGGGTTTTGCGGAATAAGTCTTCATGCTCGATCCTGCGCGTTCTCGGTGATTCGGGGAAACCGCGAATTCTATGGGAAATCAAGTGGATGTGTCAATCTGCTGTACTGCAGCAAAAAACCCCTGCACACTGCAAAGCCAAGTATAAAATATATTTAAAAACAATGGCTTACGTCAAATGACCTCCTGGCAGATCACCAACGCCATCGCCGCCCTGCTGATTCCGCCCGGTTTGCTGCTGGTCATTTTCGCCGCTGGTCTTGCCCTTGCCCGCAAGCGGCCTCTTCTTGGCCGGACCCTGTTGATTGCATCTGCGGGCAGCCTTTATCTGCTTTCGATGCCCCTGGTCGGCACTCTCCTGCTGCGGCACTGGGAGTCGTCCTCGATGGACGTTCTCCCTCCTCCACCAGCAGCGGCTATCGTCGTGCTCGGTGGCGGACAATACAAGAATGCTCCGGAATACGGCGGCGACACGGTGGGCGCGATGGGACTGGTTCGCCTGCGCTACGCCGCCTTACTGCAGCGGCGCAGTGGCCTGCCGGTGCTGGTCAGCGGCGGCAGTCCCGACGGCTCCGCTGGCAGCGAAGCGCAGGCCATGCGAAACACTCTGGAACGCGAATTCGGCGTCCCGGTACGCTGGAGCGAAAATCTGTCGGCAAACACGCTGGAGAGCGCGCGCAACAGCCGGCACATGCTTGCCGGGGAAAACATCCGGCGCATCGTCCTGGTGACTCATGCCTGGCACATGCCCCGCGCCCGCCTCGCCTTCGAGCATTCCGGATTCGAGGTTTTCCCGGCACCCACCGCTCATTCCACCCGCGGCGCCTTGACGGTTCTCGACTTCCTGCCCGACGCAGGAGCCTTGCTCGACAGCGCACTGTTTTTCCACGAAGCCATTGGCATACTCTGGTATCGTTTGCGCCTCATTTTCCAGGGTCGATCGCGGGAGTACCCATGAAAGCACGCATCAAGTGGATTGAAAACGTCAGTTTTGTCGCCGAGTCGGGCAGTGGCCATGCGCTGGTGATTGACGGCGCACCGGAGGGTGGCGGTCGCGACCTGGGGCCGCGGCCGATGGAAGTGGTACTGATGGGCACCGGTGGCTGCACCGCCTATGACGTGATGCATATCCTGCGCAAATCCCGGGCTGCGGTAACCGATTGCGTGCTGGAGATCGAAGCGGAGCGTGCCGCAGAGGATCCCAAGGTGTTCACGAAGATCCATTTCCATTTCGTCGTCACCGGCAAGGGACTGAAGCCGGCACAGGTAGAGCGGGCCGTGCAGCTATCTGCGGAAAAGTACTGCTCGGCCTCGATCATGCTCGGCAAAACCGCTGCAATCAGCCACGATTTCGAAATCCGCGAAGACGGGGTCTGAACCTCGCCGGCGCGCATCAGAGCAGGAACGCACCTCCGGTCATCACCCTCGACGATGCCTGCATTGCCGCCTTGACCGGCGCCGGCAGTTCAGCGCCACCATGGCGCAGCGCGGTGGTTGCATGCCGGGCCTCGTCATCGCACATCTGCTCGACAATGGCACGGCTTTTCCGGTCATCCGCCGGGAGGCGCTCGAGATGCCCCTCAAGATGCTTCACCACCTGGCGTTCGGTCTCAGCAAGGAATCCGAGATTCCAGCGGTCGCCCAGCGCACCAGCCACCGCGCCGATGGCGAAGGAACCGGCATAAAACAGCGGATTGAGCAGGCTCTTGCGCCCGCCGAGCTCGGCGATGCGCTGCTCGGTCCAAGCGAGATGTTCGGTTTCCTCGCGCGCGGCTTCTTCCAGCGCGGCGCGCGCGCCCGAGTCGCGCGCGGTCATCGCCTGGCCCTGGTACAGGGCCTGGGCACAGACTTCACCGGTATGGTTGACGCGCATCAGCGCCGCAGCCAGCGTGCGCTGTGCCGGGCTCATTTCGGCGTCCTGGAGCTCTTCTCCGGGAACGGGGCGTGTGCTGCGAGCAGGTGCAAACAGGGTTCGCAGACCGCGGTCGAATCCGATGATCAGGTCGTCGAGTCCCATGATGTTCAGGCCACCTTTCCAAAAAGACGCTCGAGTTCGGCGCCGGGATCTGCCGCACGCATGAACGCCTCACCGACCAGAAATCCGCAGACACCGCGGTCAAGCATCCGTTTCACATCACCGGGCGCCAGGATGCCGCTTTCGGTGATCACCAGCCGCCCCGCCGGAATGCGCGGCAAAAGTCCCAGCGTCGTGTCCAGCGTGGTTTCGAAAGTGCGCAGGTTGCGGTTGTTGATACCGAGCAGCGGCGTGCGCAGCTTCAGCGCGGCGTCCAGCTCTTCCCCGTCATGCACTTCGACCAGTACCGACATGCCCAGTTCCAGGGCAATGGACTCCAGTTCGGCCATGCGCGAAAACTCCAGCGCGGCGACGATCAGCAGGATGCAGTCGGCGCCTGCGGCGCGCGCCTCGTAGACCTGGTAGGGATCCACCATGAAATCCTTGCGCAGCACCGGCAGGCTGCAGGCGGCACGCGCAGCCTCCAGGTCGTCCAGTCCGCCCTGGAAAAACTGCCTGTCCGTAAGCACCGACAGGCAGGCCGCGCCGTGACTTTCATAGGTCCTCGCAATGGCAGCAGGATCGAACTTCTCGCGCAGCAGTCCCTTGCTGGGACTCGCCTTCTTCACCTCCGCAATAACCGCCGGCCGGCTCGCGGTGATCCGCGAGCGCAGTGCACCGGCAAAATCGCGCGCTGGGCCCGCCGCCCGGGCCGCCGCCTGCACCTCCGCCAGTGCCAGGCGCAAGCGCGCCTCGGCCACCTCTTCCGCCTTGACCGCGAGTATGCGCTGCAGGATGTCAGACATGTTTCCGGGTGAACTCGACAAATTGGTCAAGCTTTTTGCGCGCCTCGCCGCGCGCGATGACCTCCAGCGCCTTCGCGACGCCCTCGGTCATTGTAGGCGCGAGACCGGCAACGTAAATGCTCGCACCGGCATTCAGGGCGACTATGTCACGCGCCGCGCCCGGCCTGTTCTCCAGCGCACCGAGCAGCATGTCCCGCGACTGCTCGACGCTTTCAACACGGATCGCCGCGTTGCTGTGGGTCCTCAGACCGACGTCGGCCGGTGCCACCATGTACTCGCGCACCTCGCCGTCCTTCAATTCGCCGACCGCCGTGGGTCCGCAGATCGAAAGCTCGTCGAGTCCTTCCAGGCCATGCACGATCAACACCCGGCGGCTGCCCAAGCGCTGCAACACCCGCGCCTGGATGCCCACCAGGTCGGGATGGAACACACCCATCACCTGTTGCCTCGCGCCTGCCGGATTGGTCAGCGGCCCGAGAATGTTGAAGATGGTTTTTACGCCGAGCTCGCGGCGTACCGGCGCGGCATGCTTCATCGCGCTGTGATGATTGGGAGCGAACATGAAGCCGATGCCGGTCTGGGCAATCGACTGCGCCACCGCCTCCGGTTTCAGGTTGATGTTGACCCCGAGAAGTTCCAGCACGTCGGCGCTGCCCGACTTGCTCGACACCGAACGCCCGCCGTGTTTTGCAATTTTCGCGCCGGCCGCCGCAGCAACAAACATGGCCGCCGTGGACACGTTGAAGGTGTGCGCCGAATCGCCGCCGGTGCCGCAGGTGTCGATCAGTTCAGGCACGTCGGGAGTCGGAACACGGGTCGCGAACTCCCGCATCACGGTGGCCGCGGCGGCGATCTCGCCGATGGTCTCCTTCTTCACCCGCAATCCCGCGATGATCGCGGCGATAAGCACCGGCGAGACTTCGCCACTCATAATCTGCCGCATCAACGACAGCATTTCATCGTGGAATATTTCGCGGTGTTCGATGATGCGCGTCAGCGCCTCCTGCGGTTTCATCACCGTTTCTCCTCGAGAAAGTTCTTCAGCATCAGGTGGCCGTGTTCGGTCAGTATCGACTCCGGATGAAACTGCACGCCCTCGACCGCCAGCGTCCTGTGGCGCACGCCCATGATTTCGCCGTCGTCGGTCCACGCCGTTACTGCGAGACAGTCCGGCAAACTTTCACGCTCGATCACCAGCGAGTGATAACGCGTTGCCGAGAACGGTTGCGGCAGCCCGCGGAACACGCCGGCGCCCTGGTGGCGGATCAGCGAGGTCTTGCCGTGCATCAGCTGTTTCGCATGGACAACCTTCCCGCCGAAAGCCTGGCCGATGCTCTGGTGGCCCAGACAGACGCCGAGAATGGGTATTTTCCCGGCAAAAGCCTTGATCGCGGGTACCGATACTCCCGCCTCGTTGGGCGTGCACGGCCCGGGCGACACGACGATGCGGGCCGGTTTCATGCGCGCGATCTCGTCGAGCGTGATCTCGTCGTTGCGGTGCACGGCCACCTCCTCGCCGAGTTCGCCGAAATACTGCACCAGGTTGTAGGTGAAGGAGTCGTAGTTGTCGATCATCAGCAGCATGGCAGTCCCTCAGTCCAGGCGCGTATCGAGACCGGCTTCGGCAATCTCGGCCGCGCGCAACAGGGCGCGTGCCTTGTTCTGCGTCTCCTGCCATTCGGCCTCGGGATCGGAATCGGCAACCACTCCGCCGCCGGCCTGCACATGCAGGCGGCCGTCCTTGATGACTGCGGTACGCAGCGCGATCGCGACGTCCATGTTGCCGTGGAATCCGAGATAGCCGACCGCGCCGGCATAGATGCCGCGCTTGACCGGCTCGAGTTCGTCGATGATTTCCATCGCGCGGACCTTCGGCGCGCCGGACACCGTACCGGCCGGAAAAGTAGCCCGCAGCACATCGATCGCGCCCAGCCCCGGTTTCAGCTTCGCCTCGACACTGGACACGATGTGCATCACGTGCGAATAACGCTCGATCACCATCTGTTCGGTGACCCTTACGCTGCCGGTCTGCGCGACCCGACCGGCGTCATTGCGGCCGAGATCGACCAGCATGATGTGTTCGGCGCGCTCCTTGGCATCGGCCAGCAGTTCGTCCGCCAGTGCCGCATCCTCTTCGGGCGTCGCGCCCCGGCGGCGCGTGCCGGCGATGGGCCGGACGGTGACCACGTCGCCCTCCAGTCGCGCCAGGATTTCCGGCGAGGCGCCAACCACATGGAAATCGCCGAAATTGAAACAGAACATGTACGGCGAGGGATTCAGCGCGCGCAGCGCCCGGTAAAGGGACAGCGGCGAAGCATGGAAAGGCTTGCTCATCCGTTGCGAAGGCACCACCTGCATGATGTCGCCTTCGAATATGTATTTCTTCGCGCGCTCGACCGCCTTGTGGTACGCCGCCTGGCCAAAACCGGACACGGCCGGCTCGGAGGCAACCGGCGCGCTTTCCGGCAGGGAAACCGGTGCGCGCAGCTTCGCCAGCAGTTCAGCCAGGCGCGCACGCGCGGCGGCCCAGGCGCCCGGCTTCCCGGGTTCGGCATACACCACCAGCGAGAGTTTTCCGGAGAGGTTGTCGACTATCGCGATTTCCTCGGAGACAAGCAACAGGATATCCGGGGTGCCCAGTTCATCGCGCTTCTGCGCGTTCGCCAGCCGTTTCTCGACATAGCGGACCGTGTCGTAAGCAAAGTAGCCCACCAGTCCGCCACAGAACCGCGGCAGCCGCGGATCGGTCGCAACCCTGAAGCGCTGCAGATACTTTTCGACAAAAGTCAGTGGATCGTCGGCCTTTTCGTTAAGCGTTTCCCGGCCTTCACGGATTTCGGTGCAACTGTGGCCGCGGACCTCGATGCGGGTGCCGGCAGACAGCCCGATGAAGGAATAACGGCCGAAACGTTCTCCACCGACCACCGATTCCAGCAGATAGCTGTATGGCTGGTTGGCGAGCTTCAGGTAGATCGACAGCGGGGTGTCGAGATCGGCGAAGGTTTCGAGAACCACCGGCACGCGGTTGTAGCCCGCGGCGGCGAGTCGATTGAATTCGGATTCGGTCATGTCTTGCTCCACAAAGAACGCTACGGATACGAAACGAGGCAACAGCCCGGCACAGCGCGATCAGCTACGCCAATCGCGACGCCAGCGGCGGCCACCGACGGCCGTTTCGGATTTTGTGGGGTCAGACACGATTAATCTTTTTTAATCAACGGGATACAGTCAACAAGCGAGCCTACTATAGCATCAACGTCGAGGCTCTGCACGGCCTGCCCCTCGTTGTAGCCATAGGGCACGCAGAACACGGGGCACCCGGCCGCGCGGGCCGCCTGAGCATCATTGCCGGAATCGCCGATCATCAGCATGCGCTCCGGCGGCACGCCAAACTGCGTACAGGCATGCAGCAGCTGCATCGGATCCGGCTTCTTGCGCGGCAGCGTGTCACCGGCGACGGTCAGCTCAAAAAAATGCGCCAGCCCCATGCGCTCGAGCAGCGGTCCGGTGAAAGCACCGGACTTGTTGGTCACGCAGGCGAGCCGAAACCCGGCGGCACGGAATAGTTCCAGCCCCTCGCGCACACCGGGATAGATCGTCGTGTGCCGGCCGTTGACCTCGGTGTAGAAACGCTCGAAGACCGGCAGCGCCGCCGCCAGGGTAGCCGCATCGGCGCGACCGTCGATATTGCGGGCCAGCGCGCGCTCAACCAGCCGCGGAATGCCCTTGCCGACGTAGGTACGCACGACGGCCAGCGGCAAGGGCTCGTGCCCGAGATGATCCAGCATCAGGTTGGTCGCGGCAGCGAGATCCGGGATGGTATCGAGCAGCGTGCCGTCAAGATCGATCATCACGGCGCGCACGGCTATCGGAAACATTTTTTTCATGATTCGGCTGGAGAGGAAAAACTGTGGCGCGGGAGCGCCGGGTGATCAGGATCCGGCTAGCGCCTTGCGCATCTCCGCGATGGTGGCCTTGTAATCCTTCTGCCCGAAAATGGCAGAGCCGGCGACGAAGGTATCGGCTCCGGCTTTGGCGATCTCCGCGATGTTGCCGGCCTTGACGCCGCCATCCACTTCCAGCCAGATGTCGCGACCGCTGGCGTCGATGCGTTTGCGCACCGCGGCCAGCTTCTGCAGCGCAGAGGGGATGAAGGCCTGGCCCCCGAAACCGGGATTGACTGACATGATCAGCACCAGGTCGAGCTTGTCGAGGACATGGTCAAGATAGTGCAGCGGCGTGGCCGGATTGAACACCAGTCCCGCCTTGCAGCCATGTTCCCTGATCAAACCGATGGTGCGGTCGATGTGTTCGGAAGCCTCGGGATGGAAGGAAATGATATTGGCGCCGGCCTTGGCGAAGTCCGGCACGATGCGATCCACCGGCTTGACCATCAGGTGCACATCGATGGGCACCTTGACCAGCGGCCGGATCGCCTCGCAAACCAGCGGCCCGATCGTCAGGTTGGGTACATAGTGGTTGTCCATGACGTCAAAATGGATCAGGTCGGCACCGGCGGCAACCACCGATTGCACCTCCTCGCCAAGGCGTGAGAAATCCGCGGACAGGATGCTGGGCGCGATGCGGAACGTCATGAGGTCATCCGGAAATGGGGCGCTCCGATTTTACCCGTTCCCGTCCACAGCGACATGCGGAACTTCCGCCGCCACGCCGCGGATGCGAGAATAGGCGCATGACCGAGAACAAATACCACATCACCGTTGCGCCGCGGGCAAGCCACATCCCGCAGCAATCGGACGCCGAGGCGGGGCGCTACGCCTTCTCCTACACCATAACCATCACCAACACCGGTTCGGTGGCCGCACAGCTGGTAAGCCGGCACTGGATCATCACCGACGCCAACAATGTGGTGCAGGAGGTCCGCGGAGAGGGCGTCGTCGGCGCCCAGCCCTGGCTGAAACCGGGAGAGAGTTTCGAATACTCCAGCGGCTCCCTGCTCGCCACCCCGGTCGGCACGATGCGCGGCAGCTACCAGATGGTCGCTCAAGACGGCACAAAATTTGACGCGGCCATTCCGGAGTTCACGTTGTCGGTGCCACGGGTACTGCATTAGGCGCGTCCGGCAGCCGCAGGCATGAGCTTACGCGCCAGTTACACCCTGATCGCACCGCTGTATGACGCCCTCGTCGGCCCGGCACTGGACCGTGTCCGCAGGCGCAGCCTGGCGCGACTGCCCCTCGGGGAGCGCGCGCATATCCTGATCAATGGCGCGGGTACCGGGCTCGACCTGCCATGGCTGCCGGCTGCCCACGATTACACCGCGCTCGACCTGACGCGCGCAATGTTGCGCAAGGCGCTGCCGCGGGGCCGACATCTCGACATCCGCTGGGTCCAGGGCGACAGCCAGCGCCTGCCTTTCGCCGACGGCGCATTCGACCACGTGCTGCTGCACCTGATACTCGCCATCGTGCCGGACACCCGTGCGGCGCTGGCAGAAGCCGCGCGCGTGGTCAGGACAGGAGGGCGGCTGTTCGTACTCGACAAGTTCCTGCGCCCCGGTGAAAGCGCGTGGCTGCGGCGCATGATCAATCCGCTGATCCGGCGCATCGCCACACGCACCGATGTGGTGTTCGAGGATGCGCTCGCCGGCGTCAGCGGGCTGCGGATAATCAGCGACGAGCCGGCCCTTGCAGGCGGGTGGTTCAGGATGGTGACGCTGCAGAAAGACTGCGCTCAGGATTTGCCGGGGTCGTCCGGATCATCATCCTCTCGACGCGGCCAGGTCAGCCAGACGATGCCGCCGAGCAATGCCACCGCGACCGCGGCTTCGATCAGATACCAGAGTAATCCGGACATTCCGGGCGCCTTCCAGGTTCAGGATGCCAATGCCCGACTTTAGCAAATTACCGCTGCGCATCGTGGCCGCAGCGCTGGCCACCGCCATGATGACGACGGCCTGCCGGACGACACCCGACCCGGTGCCGCCGGCGTCCTTGCCTGAACCGGTGATCACGCCGCAACCGGGGCCCGAGCCTTTGCCCGAACCCTTGCCTGCGCCGCCCCCCCTGGCCGAACCCGCGGCGCCGGCGATGCAGGTCACCGCGCCGTTGAAGGGCAACCATCTGCGCCGCGGCCAGTGGACCGAGCTGCCGGGCTGGCCGGATGACGACCCGGCGGCAGCGTGGGACGCCTTCCTCACCAGCTGCAGCACGCTGAAGAACCAGACGGCCTGGCAGTCCGTCTGCAGCGAAGCTCTGGCAGTGCCACGGCCGGATCCTGCCGCCGCACGGCGATTCTTCGAATCCCGTTTCGTGCCCTACCAGCTGCTGCAGGCAGACGGACGCGCGGAAGGACTCGCCACCGGTTATTACGAGCCCCTGTTGCGCGGCAGCCGCAAGCCGACACCGCGACATCGTTACCCGGTATACGGCGTCCCGGACGATCTGCTCACCCTCGATCTACCGGCTTTCGGCATCGAATCCCGGGAGCCGCGGCTGCGTGGGCGTCTCGACGGACGGCGCCTCGTGCCTTATTTCGAACGCGCCCAGATCGAGGCCGGACTCGCCGCAGTCAAGGGCCGCGAGATCGCCTGGGTCGAGGATCCGGTTGAGCTCTTTTTCCTGCAGATCCAGGGTTCGGGACGCATCGAACTCGAGGGCGGCGGCGTGCTGCGCGTGGGCTTCGCCGACCACAACGGCCACCCCTATCGTTCGATCGGCCGCCTGCTGATCGATCGCGGCGAGTTGCCGGCGGAGCGTGCCTCGATGCAGGGCATCAAGGCCTGGGCACAGCGCAACCCCGCGAAGCTGCGCGAGGTGCTGGATTACAACCCGCGCTACATCTTTTTCCGCGAACTGCCTGAAGGGCTCAGCGGTCCGCTCGGCGCCCAGGGCGTACCGCTGACGGCAAGGCGATCCATTGCCGCCGACCCGCGCTATGTTCCGCTGGGCGCTCCGGTATTTCTCGCCACCACCTGGCCGTTGAGCAGCCGGCCGCTGCAGCAACTGATGCTGGCACAGGACACCGGCTCGGCGATTCGCGGCCCCGTGCGTGCCGACTTTTTCTGGGGTTATGGCGACGAGGCCGGACGCGAGGCAGGACGCATGAAACAGGCTTTGCGGATGTGGCTGCTGTTACCCCGCGGTTATCCCGTGAACGGGCGCTGACCAGATGCAATCCATTGTGAGCGGGCACACACTTATATTATAACCACTTGTTTTTATTGATATTTTTGTCTAGCCCATCACCCGATTCCGGCTTGCCATTGCTGCCGTGATGATCTCTGCTCAGTGCCCCTGCAGCGTCCACACACCGTCCCAGTCTTCGGGCGGCGGATTGCTGCGATAGATCGCGCAGCGTTCGAGATACAGCTGCGATGGCCGGTCACCGGGGCAGGCCGCAAGCGCATCACGGAACAGCTTTTCGGCGCGGTCCCAGGCCCGGTTGCGGTAATGGCCGACCGCTTCGGCAAAGCTGAACAGCACCTCGTCCATATGCGGAAAACTCTGCGTATCGTGGTGCTCCAGAACTTCGCTGATGGATACCGGGGCCTGCCGGCCGCGCACCCGGATCAGGTCGAGTTCGCGCAGGCGCAACGGACGCGCCAGGCGGGCCACGGTGGTTTCGCAGATCAGCACGTCGGTGCCGTAGTACTTGTTGGCGTTCTGCAGGCGCTCCGCGAGGTTCACGCGGTCGCCGATCACCGTGTACTCGAGCCGCTTCGGCGAACCGATGCTGCCGGCGACAACGCCGCCGGTACTGATACCGATGCCGATGGCGATCGGCTCATGCCCCGCCGGCGTGCGCCGGGCATTCAGCTCGCGCAGCGCCATCATCATCCGGCTGCCGACAGTGACCGCGTTTTCCGCATCCTGCCGCGAAGACCGCACCGAGCCGAACACCGCCATGATCATGTCGCCGATGTACTTGTCGAGTATGCCGTTGTGGGCAAACACGATGTCAACCATGTCCGTGAAGTAGTCGTTGAGCATCGCCACCGTCTCCCGCGGACCCAGCCGCTCGGAGATCGCGGTGAAACCGCGGATATCGGAGAACAGCACGCTGACCTCGCGGCTGTTGCCGCCTAGCGCAGCATCGCCGCCCTCCAGCAGCTCGTCCATCACCGCCTTGCTCATGTAGCGCGACATCGTGTTGCGCAGCCGCTTCTCGCGGGTGATGTCCTCCATGATCAGCATCGAACCGAGCGGCTCGTCGTGCACGTCCTGAAGCGGCACGGCGGTCATGTTCACCGAAACCGCGCGCCTGCCATCAAGAACGAGATCCGAGTCGACCGTGCTGTCGATCCTGCCAGTGCGCAACACCTTCTCCAGGCTTTGGGTCACCCAGCTGTTCGGGCCGTCGAACACTTCACCGACCTTGCGGCTGACGGTATCCCGCTCTTCGCGCTGGAGTATGCGCAGCGCCGACTGGTTGATCTTGCTGATGGTGTTTTCCGCATCTAGCGTCAGCACGCCATTGCTCATGCTGCGCAGGATGCTCTCGTTGTAATTGCGCGAGTTGCTGACATCCTCGAACAACTGGGCGTTCTCGATCGACACCGCGGCCTGCGCGCACAGCGCCCCCAGCCGGCGCTGATCCGCCGCGGTGAACGGCCCTTTCTTCTTGTTCAGTATCTCCATCACGCCGACCTTGTTGCCGCCCTTGGTGGCGATCGGCATGCAGAGAATGTTGCGGGTGCGGTAGCCGGTACCCTTGTCCACGTCGGGATTGAAACGGGGATCGCCGTAGGCGTCATCGATGTTGATGTTCACGCCGCGGGTGAAACATTCGCCGGCGATGCCGGCATTGGCCGGGAAACGGATCTCCCGGGAAACCTCGCCTTCCACCACCCGCGACCACAACTCACCGGTCGCCGGATCGTGAATGAACAGCGCGCCGCGGTCGGCAGCGAGCAGCTGCGTGGCCGCGGCAAGTATCTTCTCCAACAGCGGATCGAGCATGATTTCCGAGGTGATCGAACTGACCACGTCGAGCAGCAGTGCTTCCTCGCGCTGCGCCCGCTCGACCCGCTCGAACATGCGCGCGTTTTCAAGCGCTGCCGCCGCCTGTGACGACAGCCCCTCGAGCAGCTGCTGGTCCTCCGCATCGAACCCGCCTTCGCGCTTGTTCAGCGCCTGGGTGACGCCAATGACGACCTGCTTCTTGTTGCGGATCGGCACGCACAGGATGTTGCGCGTGCGGTAGCCGGTTTCGGTATCGACGCTGCGGTTGAATCGCGGATCGGCGTATGCATCCGGAATGATCTCCCCTTTGCCGCTGGTGAACACCGAGCCGGCAATGCCGCGATCGGCCGGAAAGCGCACCTCCCCCATTGCGTTGCCCTGCATGACGCGGGAAAACAGCTCTTTGGTTTCGGCATCGTAGAGAAACAGCGAGCTGCGCTCGGCATTGAGGGTCTCCGTGACCACCTCCATCAGGCGCGGGAACAGCACGTCAAGCGAGAGCGTGTCGGACACCCGGTTGGCGACATCGACCAGAGCCGTGGTCCGGCGCACCAGTTCGGTGATGCGGATCAGCAGCTGGGTTTTCTCCGTATCGGAGAGGCCGGCAAGCAGCCTTTCGATGTCCGACTGCTGCAGCCGGCGCTCGAGAATGCCGCGGATGATCTCGAAATCGATTTTCATGTCCGCCGCACCCTTTTTCCGGATCAGAGATCGGAGAGCCGCAGTTTGGCGAGCCCCGCCCCGCTGCGCTCGAAGACCATGATGTCCTCCGCGGTCAGCGGCGGACTGACATGCGGTCCCTGCACACGCTCGCAACCCAGGGCGAGCAGCGCGACCACCGTCTCGCCGTCGGTGACCCCCTCAGCGGTTACCCGCAGGCCGAAATCCCGGGCAAGGCGGACCAGGGAGCGAATTATTTTTCCATGCAGGGACGAGCGCTGCATGTCGTGCACGAACTCGGCGCTCAGCTGCATCTCGTCGAAAGGCAGTTGGGCCAGGTTGCCCAGTGAAGACGCGCCGGTGGCAAAGCCGGCGATGCCCAGCCGCAGTCCGAGGCGCTTGAGCCGGGCGAACAGGTCCTTGACTTGTGCAAGATCGCCGGCAATTGCCGATTCGTGCACCCCGATGACCAGGCGCCCCGGCGGCACGCCCCAGGTGCGCAAGGCGCGGTCAACGAACTCCGGAAAATCCGGCTGCAACAGGCCGCTCGCCGAGACCTTGAGCCCAAGCTTGCACTCCAGCCCGGCCTTGGCAAATTCGGCGCTCTGACGCAGCGCGTTGTTGAACAGCCACCAGGTGACTTCCCGCACCAGCCCGGCGCGTTCCGCGGTGGCGAGTGCCTCCGCTTCCGGCACCTCGCCCAGTTCCGCGTCCGCCCAGCGCAGGCCGCACTCGAGTCCGCCGATGCGTCCGGAGTGGGCATCGAGCTGCGGTTCGAACACCATTCCCAGCGTGTTCTGTTCCAGCGCGTGACGCAGCCGCGTTTCGTAGCGCAGCTGGCGCTCCTCGTTTTCGCCGTGCAGGGAGTCGTAAACGGCGGTGCGGTCACTGCCTTCCCGCGCCACGCGCGCCGCGAGTTTGGCATTGCGCACCAGCGTTTGCGGGTCACCACCGTGTTCCGGGTAAACGGCAATGCCGATCACTGTGTCGGTATCGAAAATGCGGTCGCCGATCGGAATCGGAGCTTCCAGCGCACCCAGCACCTTGTTGGCAGCGAGTATCGCGACGCCCTCGCCGGCAATGCGCGGCAGCAGGCAGGCAAACTGGTCGCGGCTGACCCGGCCCAGCTGATCCTGCTTGCGCAGCACGCCCTCGCGCAGGCGCCGCGTCAGGCGCAGCATGAAGGCTTCGCCCTTCTGCAGACCGAGCTGGCGGTCGATCTGCTCGACCTTGCCAACCTGGAGCAGCAGCAGAGCAAGCTGCTTGCCATCCTGGCGATGGCTCTCGATCGTGGTCCTGAAAATTTCCATGAACGCAGCGTATTCCGGCGTCGGCAGCGTGCGCACGACGCCGCCCTCCTCCTGGCTCCGGGTCGCGAGCGAAGCCAGCAGCGCCAGCTGCAGAAAATTGAATCGCTGCAGCGCCAGCAGGGTCTCCGTGCATTCGTCGCCGGAGTCCGCGTAGAGACGCAGCACGCCGCGCGTCATCGCATCCTGGAAGCGCTGGCAGTCCCGGCGCATGCGCTCGAGTGGCTCGCCCTCGGCATCGAGCGCCCATTCCCCGAGTGCGCCCTGCACTGCCGCCACATCCGCGCCCCCGGATACCGCCTGCGCGGCAAAGGCCGACGCCAGCGTGCCGGCGACCGGCACGAACAGATCGGGCGCCCGGTCACGCACCTCGCGGAAAGCCGAGGCCACACGGTGCAGTGTGTCCGGCCCCACATTGAACTCTTCCGCCAGGCGCGCCGTCAGCGCCGCGAGGCCGACGCCCTGATCGACTGCGCCGTCTGCGGCTTCAGAGGAAGAATTCGGAGGGATCGATGGGGACACTGCCCTGCTCCAGGGTGCGTTTGATGCGGTACGGCAGGCCGGGCGCGGCTTTCGGTTCCTGCGCGAGGTCTAGTATCAGCTGCGGGCGCTTGGGCACACCCTTGGCATCGAGCACCACCATGACCTTGGGCAACAGGCGCCTGACCAGGTTCTGGGCGATTACGATGCCGACCTCGCCGGAGTTCAGCTCGACCAGGGCGCCCACCGGGAAAATGCCGATGCACTGCACGAACTGCTCGACCAGCGGTCCGTCGAAAAGCACGTTACGGGTATTGTAGAGATGGTTCAGCGCGTTCGACGGCGAGTAGACCTCGGCATACGAGCGTGGATGCGTCATAGCATCAAAACAGTCGACCAGCCCGGCGATCGAGCCAAAAAGACCGATCTGATCGCCTTTCAGCCCCTTGGGGTAACCGCTGCCGTCATAACGCTCGTGGTGGAGCGCGGCCAGCTCCGGCAGTTCGGGCGGCAGGCCCGGCGTGTCCCTCAGGATCGCCACCGAATGCACGATATGGCTGCGGCAGACCATCAGCTCGGGCTTGGACAGCGCGCCCTTTTTCTCCACGACCTCTTCCGGCACTGCCGTCATGCCGACATCCTGCAGCAAACCGAGCATGCCGAGCAGGTCGAGCTGCTCGCGCGGCAGCTGCAGGAAGCGCCCGAAGGTCAGCATGTAGATCGACACACCGAAGGCACGGTCCAGCGTGTGGCCGCCCTTCTCCTTCAGCTTCGCCAGCAGCATCATTGCATCCGGATTGCGCACCACGCTGTCCGTCATGCTGGTCACGGCTTCCTGCACCCGCGGCGCATCGAGCGCCTTGCCGGCCTCGACCTGGCTCATGATGTCCCTGAGCACGACCTCGGTCTGGCGCTGCGCCGTCCGCGCAACCGGCAATTCCTCGTCTACCGTGGACTGCTCCCGGTAAACCACCTTGTTCTTGATTGTCGTCAGCACGCTGGGACCCAGCGGCTCCGCGACGCGCGGGCGGGCGGAGGACAGCGGCGGTTCGCCGGTGCGGCTGGTCAGCAGGGCGCTGCGGTCGGGAAGATCGGGCCCCTTGTCGAGGTCGATGACAACCTTCTTGCAGTATTTCTTGAGTGCTTCGAGCTGCTTCTCGTTGTCGAGTACGAACCCCTGGTACATGAACGGTGTTTCCGTCCACGGCCGGTCGAGCTCGGAAATGAACACGCCGAATTCGAGTTGCTCTACTGGGACTTCTTTTTTCATGTTCTTGGAATCAGTCCGCGACCGCCAGATCCCCCTGGCAGACCCAGCTGAATTCTCCGTCCGGGCGTTGGCGGGCGCAAGCGCGCCGCCATCGAATCAAAATTCGAATACGTGGTTGTTCTGCAGCAGCCGCGGCGGATGCTTGACCGTCAGCTCTTCGATTTCCTGCATTGTCAGCTCGATCTCGCTGGGCTTGAGGTGGGTGATGTAAACCTCGGCCGGCCGCTCCAGCTTGGCCAGTTCTTCGCCCAGCATCGACGGACAGAGATGCCGCGCCAGTTCGGCCAACCGGCGGTCCTTGTCGGAAAATGCCGTTTCGATGATCAGGTATTTCAGGTTCTCGGTACGGTTGACGATCTCCCACAGCCCGTCGTTGGGGCCGGTATCACCGCTGAACACGAGGCTGCTCTTGCCGCTGTCGAGCAGGTAGCCTACTGCCGGAACGGTGTGGATCGCCGGCAGCGCCGTGACTTTCCGCCCGCCCAGTTCGATCACGCTGCCGACCTCGATCTCCTGGTAACGCATGAATGGCGCATCCGGCGTCGGAATCTGGGTGAAATCGGGCCAGATGTCCCAGTTGAACAGGTTCTTTTTCAGGATCTCGATCGTCGGGCCGGTCGCATAGACGGTCACCGGCTTCGGCCGCAGCGCACCCACCGAATCAAGGAAAAAGGCGATGGAATCGACATGGTCGAGGTGCGAATGGGTAACAAAAATATGGTCGATCAGCGACAGCTCGGGCAGTGACAGTTCGCCCACGCCGGTGCCGGCATCGATCAGGATGTCCTGGTCGACCAGGAAAGATGTCGTGCGGTGCTGCTGACCGCCGATGCTGCCGGAACAGCCGAGGACTCGCAGGCGCATGTCAGGCCGCCTGAGGCCGGATTGCGACGCGCGGTAGCGGGCGGGCACCTGCGGCAATGCTGAAAAGGGCATACGCGGATTTCATGCTGCGCTTTCGCTGGGAGACTGGGGCATCGGGAGGGGCCGATTTTACTCCAAAGCCCCCCCTGTCGCGGTAACGCAGCTCCGGCAGACCCGCCGTCAGTGTCCGGGCAACTCGATCAGCACCCGGCTGTTCACCGGCAGTCCCGCCCTGCGGGCGGGGAGGAAGCGGACCGACAGCAGTCGCTCGCGCGCTGTGTCAACCGAAGGACCGGTATCAGCGGCTGCAACCTCGCGCACCACACCTTCGCGGTCGATGCTGACCCAGACACGAACAGCAGCGCTTGCAATACCCTGCAGTTCCTGCCGGCTCAGCGGCTCCGGATAATGATCGAGTTCGCGCGCGGAATGAAAGTATGTGTCGGTTCCGGCACCCCTGGGCCGCGGCGTTGCCGCAGATTCCCCCTGCTTGCCCAGACCTGCTCCCTTGGCAATGGCAACTTCGCGGGAACTGAGCAGGGCAACCGGTGCGTTCAAGACTTTCGGCGGCGACACCTCGGCCACTGGCGCTGGAGCCGCGGACACCTCCAGCCGGGCCTCGACCTGCCTGCCCGGCACGATCCTGTCGTCCGGGGAATTGCCCCAATGGCCCGCGATCAGGAAATGCGCCAGCAGGGAAAGTCCCAGTGCCAGCGCAAGCCGGCGGGTCGGACGGAAAGCTGTGGCCATCCGAACCCGCCGACGGGGAATCGGGCTTAGCGCACCGAACCGAGAGCCTGTTCCAGCTTCTCGGCAGGCAGGAAACCGCCAACCTGCTGGCCGTTGGCCAGGAACACCGCCGGCGTGCCGCGCACTCCGAAACGCTGTGCCAGCAACTGGTTTTCCTCCAGCGGAGTCGCGCAGGTCTTCACCGCATTGGCCGGCAACGCAGCCTTGTTCATCAGGTCATCCCAGGCCTTGGCACGATCCCTGGCGCACCACACCGCCTTCGATTTCTCGGCAGAGTCCGGCGACAGGATGGGCAGCAGGAAGGTATAGACCGTGATGTCCGTCATCTTGTTGAGCTCCTTCTGCAACTCCTTGCAGTAGCCGCAGTTCGGGTCCTCGAAGGTGTAGACCACCCGCTTGCCGTTGCCTTTAACCCGCTTGATCGCGTTTCCCTGCGCCTTGGCCAGCGCGCCGGTGGCGAGCTGGTCGCGGCGCTCGCTGGTCAGGTTGCGCTCCTTCGAGTTGCGCAGGTCAAACAGGTTGCCGCTCATCAGGTAGGTCAGCTTGTCGTCGGTATAGACCACTTGGCCGTCGAACACGACCTCGTACAGCCCCGGGAAAGGCATGCGGGTGATGCTTTCGACTTTCATCGACGGAAAACGCGCTTCGAAGGCCTTGCGCACATTCGCCTCGCTGGCCTGTGCCGGCGCCGTGCCTAGCAGGATTGCACAAAGGGCGAAAGCAGATCGTTTGAACATGTCGGATTCCCCGGGCGGATTGCCCTTGATTGTTGATGGCGGCCTGCGAGAATCTCAAGCCGCCGCGTGACGGATCAGCAGGCTCTTCAGGAACGGCAGCTGATCCACCGCCGCCATGCCGGAATTGCGCATGCCGGATATCCAGACCGACCTTGCCGCGAAAAGTTTCTGCAATCCGTCGGTACCGAACTCCATCGTGGCAATGTCCTCGCGCCTTGCTCTTTCATAACGCCGCAGCAACTGCCGGTCGCCGCAATCCTGGCCTGGCGCGCGCGCCGCCAGCACCGCGACCAGTTCGCGCACGTCCCGGAAACCGAGATTAACGCCCTGCCCGGCCAGAGGGTGCACATTGTGTGCGGCATCACCTGCCAGCGCAATGCGCGGCGCCACGAGTTTCGGCACATGCGCAAGACGCAGCGGAAATCCGGCAGGCGGGGTAATCAGCCGCAGTGCCCCGAGCACGCCCGTGCTGGCCGCTTCGACCTCCGCGACAAGCGCTGCAGCGTCGAGCGCCAGCAACTGCTGCGCATGATCCTCCGCAGTCGACCACACCATCGACACGCGCCTGCCGGGCAAGGGCAGCAGTGCCAGCACGCCGTCGTCACGAAACCACTGAAAGGCCGCCCCGCAGTGCGGCCGTTCAGTCCCGAAATTGGCGACGACCCCGAGTTGCCGGTAATCGGTGACGCGGGCCTCGAGGCCCGCAGCATGCCGCAACCAGGAATTCCCGCCGTCGGCACCGATCACCAACCGCGCCTGCAGCCGGCTGCCGCCGGCGAGTTCCAGCCGCGCGCAATCTTCGTCCACCTGCAGGCTGATCGCGCGTTCCGCGACGGCCGGGTGTTCCGCGCCGGTTTCGGCGATGGCCTGGCGCAGGGCCTGCTGCAGGGCGCCGCTCTCGACGATGTACGCGAGTTCGCGCAGGCCGGCATCATAGGCGCTGAATGAAAGCCTGCCTGCAGGCCTGTCGCCGCATATGATCATCGACTCCACGCGCTGCATGCGCTGAGGATCGAGCCGCTGCCACACGCCGAGGGTGTCGAGAAATGCGGCGTTGCCGGGGCTGATGGCGTAAACCCGGGTATCCCAGTCCGCGCCGGTCGGCAGCGGCTGCGGCGGCTCCGCGTCAATGAACTCCACCGAGAGCCCGGAACGGCGCAGGGCAAGGGCAAGGCTGGCGCCGACGAGGCCACCGCCGACGATCAAGGCATCATGAACAAGGGGCATCGGAGCTACAGTCCACTATCGAATCGGGTTTCCAAGCCGGCATTCTAGGCGGCCCGGGCAGCCGCCTCCACAACCCGCCGACTGCGATATATGACGACGCGCCTAACTCTTGGATTCCACAGATAAAATCAACAAAATGCCGGGGGTCCGCAGCTTGACAAGCAGGACCCTGCTCTTTAGACTGCGCCCCCTTCCCGTGGCGAGTTAGCTCAGTGGTTAGAGCAGTGGAATCATAATCCATTGGTCCGGGGTTCAAATCCCTGACTCGCCACCACTTCTTTTTGTCTGTCCGCTGTTCCGTTTGCCGGGCAAGACCTGTCGTGTTATCTTGAGCCGATGCGTAAGTTAATGCTTTTATTGGCTTTTTTGGTTTTTGCCGGCCAGGCTTGGGCGCAGCGTGCCTTGCCCGCCGAAGCCAAACGCGGCACTACCGGCGAGCGGCAGACGCTACCTCTCGTACAGCTCGGCAATGAAATCCGGCGGCTCGCACCCGGCGGCGTGATCATCGACAGCAACAACCGTTCGATCACCCATAACCAGCTGCCGCCCGGCTCCGAGGTGCTGTACCAGCTCGACCGCAACGGCGAGCTGCTGCGCCTGGTGATCCTGACGGCAGAGGAACGGGCCCGGATCGACAGCACGAAGAAGTAGGCCGTGGGCAAGGTTTACATCAAGACCTTCGGCTGCCAGATGAACGAGTACGACTCGGACAAGATGGCCGACGTGCTCGCTGCCGGGGAAGGCCTGATCCCCACCGAAGATCCTGCGGACGCCGACGTCATCCTGTTCAATACCTGTTCCGTGCGCGAGAAGGCCCAGGAAAAAGTTTTCCATGATCTGGGCCGCGTCAGGCAGTTCAAGAACAAGAATCCCGGCCTGATCATCGGTGTCGGCGGCTGCGTCGCCAGCCAGGAAGGCGCGGCCATCGTCAAACGCGCCCCCTTCGTCGACCTCGTGTTCGGTCCGCAGACCCTGCATCGTCTGCCGCAGATGATCGCGGCCCGGCGCGCAAGCGGCAAGCCCCAGGTCGACATCAGCTTCCCCGAAGTCGAAAAATTCGATCACCTGCCGCCGGCCCGCGTCGACGGCGTCAGCGCCTTCGTCTCGATCATGGAAGGCTGCAGCAAGTACTGCTCGTTCTGCGTGGTCCCGTACACCCGCGGCGAGGAAGTATCCCGTCCCCTCGATGACGTGTTGACCGAAGTCGCGGAACTGGCCTTGCAGGGCGTGAAGGAAGTCACCCTCCTCGGCCAGAACGTCAACGCCTGGCGCGCACCGCTGGAAGGCGAAACCGACGGCGCCGATTTCGCGCTGCTGCTCGATTACGTCGCGGACATCCCCGGCATCGAACGCATCCGCTACACGACTTCGCACCCCAGGGAATTCACGCCGCGGCTGATCGAAGCCTACACCCGCATACCCAAGCTGGTCAGCCACCTGCACCTGCCGGTGCAGTCGGGCTCCGACCGCGTGCTCGCCGCGATGAAGCGCGGCTACACCGCGCTGGAGTACAAGTCGATCATCCGCCGCCTGCGCGAGGCGCGGCCGAACATCTGCATTTCCTCGGACTTCATCGTCGGCTTCCCCGGCGAGACCGAAAGCGATTTCGGGCAGACGATGCGGCTGATCGAGGAAGTCGGCTTCGACGACAGTTTCAGCTTCGTCTACAGCCCGCGGCCCGGAACGCCGGCCGCCGACCTTCCCGACGACACGCCACAGGCCGTGAAGCTCGAACGCCTGCAGCGGCTGCAGGCGCTGATCGCCGCACAGGCCCGGGCCATCGGCGAGGCAATGGTCGGCACCCGCCAGCGCGTACTGATCGACGGCAGCGCGCGCCGCAACGCCGCGGAACTCGCGGGTCGCACCGACAACAACCGGGTGGTGAATTTCCCCGGACCTCGCGACCGCATCGGCAGTTTCGCCGAGGTGCTGATCACCGAGGCACGCTCTCACACCCTGCGCGGCGAACTCAGCGCCGAGACCGAGGCAATGACTTGAAAACCCTGGAAATCAGCTTCACCCCGGTCGACAACCAGCGGCTCGCCAATCTCTGCGGCGTACTCGATGAGAACCTGCGCCAGGTCGAAACCGCGCTCGACGTGGGCATTGCCCGCCGCGGCGAGCATTTCGCCCTGACCGGCAGCGTCGAGCGCGCGCGCGTCGCGGCCAAGGTGCTGCAGGATTTCTATGACAAGGCGCAGGACCCGCTGCCGCTGGAGGCGGTGCAGCTGGCGCTGATCGAAGCCGGCCACCAGGACCGCGAGCGCGCCGGCGTCACGGCGCCGGCGCTGATCACCCGCAAGCAGGACCTGCACGGGCGCACGCCGCGGCAGAACGAATACCTGCTCAACATCCAGAAGCACGACATCACTTTCAGCGTCGGCCCCGCCGGTACCGGCAAGACCTACCTCGCGGTGGCCTGCGCGGTCGATGCGCTGGAGCGCGACGCGGTGCAACGCATCATCCTGGTCCGCCCAGCGGTCGAGGCCGGCGAACGCCTCGGCTTCCTGCCCGGCGACATGGCGCAGAAGGTCGACCCCTATCTGCGCCCGCTCTACGACGCGCTCTACGACCTGATGGGCTATGACAAGGTCGCGAAAATGTTCGAGCGCCAGGCGATCGAGATCGCGCCGCTCGCCTTCATGCGCGGACGCACGCTGAACCATGCCTTCATCATCCTCGACGAGGCGCAGAACACGACCCGCGAGCAGATGAAGATGTTCCTCACCCGCATCGGTTTCGGCAGCAAGGCGGTGATCACCGGCGACGTGACCCAGATCGACCTGCCCAAGGGCACCGTCAGCGGCCTGGTCGAAGCGCAGGCGGTGCTGAAAAAGGTGCGCGGCATCGCCTTCACCTTCTTCGACGCCGCTGACGTCGTCCGCCATCCGCTGGTGCAGCGCATAGTCAATGCCTACGACCGCCATCGCAAGGCAGCGGGCGGCGAAGACCGATGAGCGCCCGCCGCAAGGCGCCGCGCATAGATGTGCAGTGCGCCACCAGCGCGCGCAACGTACCGCCACCCGCGCGCATGCGCCAGTGGGCGCGCGCGGCACTGGGCGGCGACGCGCGGGTCACCATCCGCATCGTCGGCCGCGCGGAAGGGCGCCTGCTCAACCGCAGCTACCGCAACCGCGATTACGCGACCAACGTGCTGACCTTCGTGTTCCGCGACCGTCCGCCGTACGAGGGCGACATCGCGCTGTGCGCGCCGGTGATCACCCGCGAGGCGCGTGCACAGCGCAAGACCGTTGCCGCGCATTACGCACACATGGTCGTGCACGGCCTGCTGCACCTGCAGGGTTACGACCACGAAACCGATGCCGATGCCGGAAGAATGGAGCGCCGCGAAAAAACGCTGCTGGCCCGCTTCGGGTATCCTGACCCCTACCGCCCGCTTTCCCCGCGCGGCATCTGAAACCCGATATGGACGACCCACAGAAACCCACCCTGCTTGAACGACTGTCCGCGCTGCTGCTGCGCGAACCGGAAGACCGCGAACAACTGATCGGACTGCTGCGCTCCGCGCACGACCGCAACCTGCTCGACGCCGACGGCCTTGCAATGATCGAAGGCGTGCTGCAGGTGTCCGAGATGCAGGCGCGCGACATCATGGTGCCGCGCTCGCAGATGGATGTCATCGACGTCAACGAGCCGCCGGACCGCTTCATCCCGCTGGTGATCGAGACCGCGCACTCGCGCTTCCCGGTGATCGGCGACGGCAAGGATGACGTGATCGGCATCCTGCTCGCCAAGGACCTGCTGCGCTACTACGCCGGCGAGGAGGAGTTCGACGTGCGCGACATGCTGCGCCCGGCGGTGTTCATCCCGGAATCGAAGCCGCTCAACGTGCTGCTCAAGGAATTCCGCAAGAACCGCAACCACATTGCCATCGTCGTCGACGAGTACGGCGGCGTCGCCGGGCTGATCACCATCGAAGACGTGCTCGAGCAGATCGTCGGCGACATCGAGGACGAATACGATTTCGACGAAGCAGAGGACAACATCGTCCAGGAAAAGCGCGGCATCTACCGCGTCAAGGCGCTGACCGAGATCGCCGACTTCAACACCACCTTCGGCACCGCTTTCAGCGACGAGGAATTCGACACCGTCGGCGGTCTGGTGCTGAAACGCTTCGGCCGCGTGCCCAAGCGCGGCGAGCAGTTGCAGATCGATGCGCTGAATTTCCGCGTGCTGCGCGCCGACAGCCGGCGCATCTACCTGCTGCAGGTTTCGAAGAAAGCGGACAAGCCCGTGGTATCTTCATAAGTATCTGATTTTATTGATATTTTAATTTTCCAGCGATGACCGCTCCGCGCCGCTCCCTCCAGTGGCTCATCGCCGCAGCGCTGGGCGCGCTGACCGTCACCGCTTACGCGCCCTTCCAGCTCACTGCGTTGCCGCTGCTCAGCTTCGCGCTGTTGTTCCTGCTCTGGCAGCATGCGGCTTCCGCGCGCGATGCCGCCCTGCTCGGTTTCGCCTTCGGCCTCGGCTGGTTCGGTGCCGGCGTGTCCTGGGTCTACATCAGCCTCCATGTCTTCGGCGCGATGCCGGCCCCGCTCGCCGCAGCGGTCACGCTGCTGTTCTGCGCCTACCTCGCCCTGCATCCGGCGGCCGCCGGGTACCTCAGCCGCCGTTTCGCACTGCCGCCGGCGCTGAACTGGATGCTGTTCGTTCCTGCAGTATTCACGCTGCTCGAATGGCTGCGTAGCTGGCTGTGGACCGGTTTTCCCTGGCTCAATCCCGGATATTCACAGACCCCTTCGAGCCCGCTCGCCGGCTACGCACCGGTCTTGGGCCTGCACGGTGTGACCCTGCTGCTGTTCGTCACCACCGGCGCGCTGTGCTGGGCATGGATCGCCAAACCGTGGCGGCAATGGCGCAAGCACTGGCCATGGCCCGCGGCTTTGCTGGCCATCTGGCTCGCCGGCGCCGGACTCAAGACCGTGGCCTGGACCGAACCCACCGGCTCGACGGTCACCGTCAGCCTGCTCCAGGGCAATATCGCGCAGGATCTGAAGTGGCGCGCCGACCACCTGCGCGACACCCTGAGGCACTATCTCGATCTGGTGCGCAGCAGCGACAGCCGGCTGATCATCCTGCCCGAGACCGCCTTGCCGCTGTTCCTGCGCGACGTGCCTCCCGACTATCTCGAAGCGCTTGCCGGTCATGCGCGGCAGAACGGCGGCGACCTGCTGCTCGGCGTGCCCGAGCGCCTGCCCAAGGGCGATTACTACAACAGCGTGGTCTCCCTCGGCAGTTCGCCGCAGCAGACCTATCGCAAGAGCCACCTGGTGCCCTTCGGCGAGTTCATTCCGTTGCGCCCGCTGCTGGGCGAGCTGGTTTCACGCCTTGCCATACCGCTGCAGGATTTCGCCCGCGGCGCAACGGACCAGCAGCCGCTGGCGGTGGCCGGTCAACGGGTTGCGGTCAACATCTGCTACGAGGACGCCTTCGGCGAGGAAATCATCCGCCAGCTGCCGCAGGCGACGCTGCTGGTCAACGTCAGCAACGTCGCCTGGTTCGGGCGCTCGATCGCGCCGCAGCAGCATCTGCAGATTGCCCAGATGCGCGCACTGGAAACAGGCCGCTACATGCTGCGCGCGACCAACACCGGCATGACCGCAGTGGTCAATCCTCAGGGCAAAGTCGAAGCTGTCGCGCCCGAATTCACACGGACGGTGCTGACCCATTCGGTGGCCGGGATGCAGGGCGCGACGCCCTTCGTACGCTGGGGCAACGCGGCTGCGCTGATCCTCTGCCTGGTTGCCGCGGCAGCAGCCTTGCTGCTGTACAAACGCAGCCCGCGATAACCGCGTTTTGCCTCTGGCGCGGCTTTGGCGCAGTGCCACAAAGCCTGTAAAATCCGGCGCTTGACTCGCGCCTCTCCGATGCTCACTTTCCAGCAAATCATCCTCAAGCTGAACCAGTACTGGGACCGCCAGGGCTGTGCCCTGCTGCAACCCTACGACATGGAAGTCGGCGCCGGCACTTTCCACACCGCGACCTTCCTGCGCGCCATCGGTCCGGAACCGTGGAAAGCCGCCTACGTGCAGCCCTCGCGCCGGCCCAAGGACGGCCGTTACGGCGAAAACCCGAACCGGCTCCAGCACTACTACCAGTACCAGGTGGTGCTGAAGCCCTCGCCCCCCGACATCCTCGAGCTCTACCTCGGTTCGCTGCGCGAGATCGGCATCGATCCGCGCCAGCACGACATCCGCTTCGTCGAGGATGACTGGGAATCGCCGACGCTGGGCGCCTGGGGCCTCGGCTGGGAAGTCTGGCTGAACGGCATGGAGGTCACCCAGTTCACCTACTTCCAGGAAGTCGGCGGCATCGCCTGCAAGCCCATCATGGGTGAAATCACCTACGGCCTCGAGCGTCTGGCGATGTACCTGCAGCAGAAGGAAAGCGTGTTCGACCTCGAGTGGGCGCCGGGCATCCGTTACCACGATGTCTATTTCCAGAACGAAGTCGAACAGTCGACATTCAATTTCGAACAGGCGAATGTCGAGATGCTGCTGCAGCAGTTCGGACAGTTCGAATCCGAAGCCAAACGCCTGTTCGAGGCCGGACTGGCGCTGCCCGGCTACGAGATGGTGATGAAGTGCTCGCACAGCTTCAACCTGCTGGATGCCCGCGGCGCGATTTCGGTCACCGAGCGCGCGGCCTACATCGCGCGCGTGCGCACGCTGGCAAGGCTGGCGGCGCAGGCCTATTACGCCTCGCGCAAGGCGCAGCGCTTCGAGCGCGCCAGCGTCGAAGCGCTGCAGGCCTTCCTGCCCACCGAGGAACGCGATGAAGTGCTGGCGGCGCGTGCCGGAGTGCAGGCATGAGCAAGCCGCTGCTGGTCGAGCTCTACACCGAAGAACTGCCGCCGAAGGCGCTGAAAAAGCTCGGTGAAGCCTTTGCAGCCGGCATTGCCGCAGGACTCAAACAGCGCGGACTGCTCGACAAAGACGATTGCACTGTTTATGCCACGCCACGACGCCTGGCCGTGTTGTTCGCGGCAGTGCTCGACAAGGGCACAGACCGGCCGGTCGAGGAAAAGCTGATGCCGCTGGCAGTGGCGCGCGGCCCCGACGGCAAGGCAGGCCCGGCGCTGGAAAAGAAACTTGCGGCCAGCGGCCGCGCCGCATTGGCGAAACTGTTCCCGGACGGCCGTGACGGCGCCGACGCCTTCGTCATCAGGAAGGACGGCAAGGCCGAATTCGTTTACCTGCAGACGCTGGCCCTCGGCCAGCCGCTGGCGCGGGCGCTGGAAGAATCGCTCGCGGAAGCCCTCGAAAAGCTGCCGATTCCCAAGGTAATGAGCTACCAGCTGCCCGACGGCCTCAGCACGGTGAAGTTCGTGCGTCCGGCACATGGCCTGGTGGCGCTGCATGGCGAGGACGTCATCGACGTCAGCGCGCTGGGCCTGAAGGCCGGTCGCCTCACCCACGGCCACCGCTTCCTCGGTGAAACCAACATCGAGCTGAAAAGCGCGGGCGACTACGAGTCCCGGCTGAGGGACTCCGGCAAGGTGGTGGCGTCCTTCGACGCGCGTCGCAAGCTGATCGATGACCAACTCAGTGCAAAGGCCGGCGAACTCGGCGCGAGCCTCGGCGAAAACCCGGGCGACTATGCCGGCCTGCTCGACGAAGTCACTGCGCTGGTCGAATGGCCCGTAGTGTATGTCGCGGAATTCGATCCGGCTTTCCTCGAAGTGCCGCAGGAATGCCTGATCCTGACCATGCGCACCAACCAGAAATACTTCCCGCTGTTCGACGCCACAGGCAAGCTGACCCATCGCTTCCTGATCGTCAGCAACATGCAGGTCGCCGATCCGGTCAACATCGTCAGCGGCAACCAGCGCGTGGTGCGGCCGCGACTGGAGGATGCACGTTTCTTCTACAACCAGGACCGCAGGGAACGGCTGGAAACGCGGGTGCCGCGCCTGGGCAAGGTGGTCTATCACAACAAGCTGGGCACCCAGCTTGAGCGTGTGGCGCGCGTGCAATTGCTGGCCGGGAAAATCGCCCGCCTGCTGCAGGTCGATGCAGCCCAGGCCGAGCGCGCCGCCTGGCTGGCCAAGGCCGACCTCGTCACCGGCATGGTCGGCGAATTCCCTGAATTGCAGGGCATCATGGGCCGTTACTACGCGCAGCACGACGGCGAACCGGCGGCTGTAGCCGACGCGATCGCCGAGCACTATCAGCCGCGTTTCGCCGGCGACCGCCTGCCCGAACATCCGGTGTCCTGCGCCGTCGCGCTCGCCGACAAGCTGGAAACCCTGGCCGGACTGTTCGGCATCGGGCAACTGCCGACGGGAGACCGCGATCCCTTCGCATTGCGCCGCCATGCGCTGGGGGTGATCCGGCTGCTGGTCGAACGCGACCTGCCGCTGAAACTCGACGCTCTGGTTAACGACGCGTTCTCGGTGTTCGCGAAGGAGCTGAAGCTCGCGGACGCGCGCGCCGATCTCGAAAACTTCGTGTTCGAACGCATGCGCGGCTATTTCACCGAACAGGGCTACAGCACCCAGCAGATCGACGCGGTGCTGGGCCTGCGTCCGGTCGTCGTGCACAAAATCCCGCTGCAACTCGCCGCCGTGCGCGCATTTGCCGCGCTGCCCGAATCAGCGAGCCTTGCAGCCGCCAACAAGCGGGTCGCCAACATCCTGCGTCAGGCCGAGGGCAAGGGCGACGCGGGGCAGGATACCGACCCGAAGCTGCTGCAGGAGCCGGCGGAGCGCGCCCTGTTCGACGCCCTGAAAAACGCGTCGGCCACCGCCACGCCGCTGTTCGAGCGCGGCGACTACACCGGTTATCTGAAAACCTTCGCGGTGCTGAAGGCGCCGGTCGATGCCTTTTTCGACGGCGTAATGGTAATGGCCGAGGATGCCGCACTGCGCCGCAACCGCATGGCGCTGCTTGCCGACCTGCAGCGCGAGATGAACCGCATCGCTGATATCGCAAAACTCGCGGCATAAAGCCCTCACTCCTCACTCCTGCCCCCTCACTAAGCAATGAAACTCGTCATCCTCGACCGCGACGGCGTGATCAACCACGACAGCGCGGCTTACATCAAGAGCCCGGACGAGTGGAAACCGATCCCCGGCAGCCTCGAGGCGATTGCGCTGCTCAACCAGGCCGGTTACCGGGTGCTGGTCGCCACCAACCAGTCCGGGGTCGGCCGCGGCCTGTTCGAAATGGCGACGCTGAACGCTATCCACGACAAGATGCACCGCGCGCTGGGCGCCCTCGGCGGACGGATTGACGGCATTTTCTATTGCCCGCACGCACAGGATGCCGGCTGCAGCTGCCGCAAGCCGAAGCCGGGGCTGCTCGAGGAAATCTCGCGGCGCTTCGGCGTCAGCCTCGACGGCGTGCCCTTCATCGGCGATTCGCTGCGCGACCTTCAGGCCGCCACCGCGGTCAGTGCCCAGCCGGTGCTGGTGCTGACCGGCAAGGGCAAAAAGACGCGCAAGGACGGAAACCTTCCCGAAGGCACGGTCGTCCACGACGACCTGGCCGCGGCCGTGCACAGCCTGCTGCAATGATCCTGCTGACCGCGCTGCGTTCCACCGTCTTCGCGGCCATCCTGATCCTCATCACCCCGGTATTCGCAGCCATCGCGCTGCTGACCTTCCCGCTGCCGCCGCTGACGCGGTACCGCATCATCACCGCATGGACCCGCTGCATCATCTGGTCAGCGCGCACCATCTGCGGCATCCGCTACCGGGTCATCGGCGCCGAAAACATTCCGCAGAAACCCTGCGTCATCCTGTCCAAACACCAGTCGGCCTGGGAAACACTGGCCTTCCAGCTGATTTTTCCGCCGCAGGTGTGGGTGTTGAAGAAGGAACTGCTGCGCGTGCCCTTCTTCGGCTGGGGACTGGCCATGCTGTCACCGATCGCGATCGACCGCAGCCTGCGCCGCGAGGCACTGCAACAGCTGATCGAGCAGGGACAGCAGCGGCTGGATGCCGGTTTCTCGATCGTCATTTTCCCGGAGGGCACGCGCATTCCACCCGGCGCCCGCGGCAAGTACCGCCCGGGCGGCGCAAGGCTCGCCGTGCAGACCGGCACCGCGGTGCTGCCTGTGGCGCATAACGCCGGCCGCTGCTGGGGACGCAACGCCTTCCTCAAACACCCGGGACTGGTCACCGTCAGCGTCGGTCCGCCGATCAGCCCGGAAGGCCTCGATGCGGAAACGCTGTCAGCCCGCGTCGAACATTGGATCGAAGACGAAATGCTGCAGCTCGATGCGCGCTGAGCGTTCGACCATGCCCTCCGCCGAACAGGCGATCGAACTCGCGGGCAGCCGCATCGCCTACCGGCTGCAGCGATCGCCGCGCCGGCGCACCATTGCGCTGCTGATCGACGACCGCGGCCTGCGCGTGGCGGCGCCGCTGCGCGCTCCGCAGCGGGCCATCGATGACCTGCTGCGGCAACACGCAGCCTGGGTCATCCAGAAGGTCGGCGACTGGGAACGCAAAAAGCCGGCACCCCGGCTGTGGGTCGCCGGCGAACAGATCATGCTGCAGGGGACGCCACGGACGCTGGCGACCTGCCCCGGCATCGCCGAGCCGCATCTTGCAGGAGACCGGCTGCTGGTCAACGCGGCGCTGGATAGCGCAGCCATCGAGTCCGCGGTCCGGCGCTGGCTGAAACAGCGCGCGCTGGCGCACTTCACCCTGCGCTGCCATGCCTACAGCACGCAACTCGGCCTGCCGGAACCTGCCGTGCGGCTGTCGAATGCGCGCACGCGCTGGGGCAGCTGCCATGCCATTGGCCGCATTCGCATGAACTGGCGCCTGATCCAGGTGCCCGACGCCTGGATCGACTATGTCGCCGCCCATGAGGTCGCACACCTGCGGCAGATGAATCATTCGCTGGCTTTCTGGCAGACCGTCGCAACACTGGTGCCGGATCATCGCGAACGCCGCGCGGCGCTGCGGCGCGAGGCGCATCGCTACCTGCTGCCCTGACCGGCAGTTCGAAGCAGGCGCTGTGCTACACTGCCCGCCACTTTTCGCGCGAGCATTCCAGTGCGTCCGACGTCGTTCAGCCTCCCCCTACTCGCCCTGTGCCTGATCCTGTCTGCGGGTTGCGGCTACAAGGGACCGCTCTACCTGCCCAAGGACAAGCCCGCGCCGGCAAAACCCGCGCCGCAGCCTGCGCCCGCCGCCAATCCGGCAGGCCAGCCATGAGCGCATTCAGTTACCGCAACGGCGAGCTGCATGCCGAAGACGTGCCGCTTAGCCGGATCGCCGCCGAACACGGCACGCCCTGCTATGTCTATTCCCGCGCCGCGCTGACCCGCGCCTGGCGCGAATTCGACGCCGCCTTCGCCGGGCGCGAACACCTGCTCTGTTACGCGGTGAAAGCCAATCCCAACCTCGGCGTGCTCGATGTATTCGCGCGCCTGGGCAGCGGTTTCGACATCGTGTCCGGCGGCGAACTGGCACGGGTCATCGCGGCCGGTGGCGATCCGCGCAAGGTGGTGTTTTCCGGCGTCGGCAAGACTGCCGCCGAAATGCGCCAGGCGCTGCAGGCCGGCATCCTCTGCTTCAACGTCGAGTCGGCAGCCGAACTGGAACTGCTCAACCGCGTCGCCGGCGAACTCGGACAGCTCGCCCCGGTCAGCCTGCGGGTGAACCCGGACGTCGATGCCAAAACACATCCTTACATCGCCACCGGACTCAAGGAAAACAAGTTCGGCGTCGCTTACGACGAGGCGCTGGCAACCTACCGCCGCGCCGCGGAACTGCCGCATCTGCACATCGAGGGCGTCGACTGCCACATCGGTTCGCAGCTCACCGAGGTCGCCCCCTTCATCGCCGCGCTGGAGCGCGTGCTGGCGCTGGTCGATGCGCTGGAGCGCGAGGGCATTGCCATTCGCCATCTCGATCTCGGCGGCGGACTGGGCATCCGCTACCGCGACGAAACACCGCCGGCGGTGGCCGAGTACGCGCAGGCGCTGATTGCCGCGCTGGGTGACCGTCCGCAGAAACTGCTGTTCGAGCCGGGCCGCCTGCTCACCGGAAACGCCGGGGTCTTGCTCTCTACCGTGCTTTACCTCAAACCGGGACAGGACAGGAGTTTCGCCATCGTCGATGCCGCAATGAACGACCTGATGCGCCCTGCTCTATACGAAGCCTGGCACGAAGTGCTGCCGTTGCGCGAAGGCGCCGCCGGCGACCGCTCTTACGACATCGTCGGCCCGGTCTGCGAAAGCGGCGACTTCCTCGCCCGGGATCGCAGGATCGCCGCCGCCCCGGGCGAAGTGCTCGCCATCGCGTCCGCCGGCGCCTACGGCATGAGCATGTCCTCCAACTACAACACCCGGCCACGTGCCGCCGAAATCATGGTCGACGGACGGCAGATGCATGTCGTGCGTGATCGCGAAAACGTCGCCGCACTCTTTGAGAACGAACATCGTTTGCCGGAATGACATTGTCAAAACCGCCCGCAACGGACGGTTGCAGCGCCGCATCCAGGTGTTGCCGCAAATCCACAAACGCAATTGCTTGATCAAATAAACTTGACAAAGGTGTTGCATTTTTTTTTCGCCATAGCATAGAATTGGCGCACCGAACACGGTTCCCGTAATTTTTTTGCGATGATCGTGTGCTGGTAGTGCGGAACTTAAGCCGCATTCAGACGATGCCTAAGTTAACTTTTAAGGAGACGATGATGGCAGCGAAGAAAAAGGCGAAAGCCAAGAAGAAAGTAGCCAAGAAGAAAGTAGCCAAGAAAAAGAAGTAGATAGTAAGTAGTTGCGAAGGCCGGGTAACTCCCGGCCTTCGCTTTTGGTCTCAGCGTTTTTTTGGTCTCCGCGTTTTCTTGATCTCCGCTTTACTTTAGTCCCCGCTTTCCAGTCCTCAGCTCCGGGTCTTCATTTTCCGCATCACCTTTGGTGCAGGTACCCGCCGGATCCCGATCCGCACATGCTTTCCGCCACCACTGTTGTGCCAATGCTGTCACCGGGACGGAAAACAAAAATCCCTTTATAATCAAATAGTTATATAACTGTTCTGAATGAGCGCAGCCGGCGCCCTTGTCAATCAAGGCTGCATGTCGCAACGACTCAGGGATTGAGCTGCCGGTACACGGCGTCAGCCACGCGCAGCAGTTCCTCGCGCCCTGTTTCCCCGGACAAGGCATAACCGAGACGACCGTCGAGCCAGTAGAAAACACTGACGCCGTTTTCCTGCGCGAAACGGAAAGCCGTCTGCGCGCGAGTGTCGCCGCCGGCGCGCACGTACAGGGTCAGGCGCTGGCCCTTGATGTCCTGATACATGAATTGCGCGGCCGGTCCGCGCTCGCCGGGCAACAGCCGTCCACCAACCAGCGAATACCCAAGCGCCGCGAGATGCGGAATCTTCAGACTGGCACCCAGGCGTTTCGACAGCCAGCGCACCAGATGCGCTTCCTGGTCGGCGCCGACTTCCACCGGATGTCGCACTTCCGGGCTGTAAACCGCATGCGCCACCGCCGCCACCCTTGCCAGATGCAGGTTTTGCACACGCTCGGCGCTCACATAGGCATGCAGCTGCCAGCCCGCAATGCCGCTGACCACCATCAGGGCGGCGACCGCGGCATTCCGGCGCAGCGGCCCCGCGATTTTTCGCATGTCCGGACGCAGCCGCAGGGGCAGCGTTTCGTTGAGCAGCGGATCGTAGGCGGCGCGCATCGCGGCATCCTGTCGCCGGTAGTCGGCGATGCGCCGGGCGTCCTCGGGATGCTGCACGAGCCAGGCTTCGACCTCGGCCGCGCGCGCCACCGGCAGACGGCCATCGACATGGGCCTGCAACTCGCTTTCGGTCACCGGCATTTCGCTCATTTGACGGCCTTCAGCGGCGCGCTGCTGTCGGGCAATCCCTGCAGCAGCCGGCGCAGGCGCTCCCTGCCGCGCGACAGCCTCGACATCACGGTGCCGATCGGCACCTCGAGCACCCGCGCCGCCTCCTCGTACGACATCTGCTCCAGGCCGACCAGCAGCAGCACCGTGCGCTGCTCGGCGGGCAGCAGCTGCAGCGCCGCATCAAGATCGCGGATCTCCAGCCGGTCGCCGGCCTGCGGCTGCGGCAGGTCTTCCAGCGCGCCATCCAGCGCCACCGTCCGGCTGACGGCGGCGCTGCGCAGCTGATTGATGAACACGTTATGCATGAGAGTAAACAGCCAGGCGCGCAGATCGCTGCCCTTGCGCCAGAGATCCTGCTTGAGCAGCGCCCGCTCCAGTGCATCCTGCACCAGGTCGTCGGCAGCGCTGGCATCCCCGGTCAACGCCCGGGCATAGCGGCGCAGGCGCGGAATGTACTGCATGGCCTCGCTGGAGAATTCGTCGGATGCCTTTCGAGTCACCTGCCCTTGCCTCCTCAACATCCCTGCCTGCCGGCTTATTCCCTGCCGGCCCCGCCCGCTGACGGTGGAAACACATGCGCCGCCATGCCCCAGCGCGCGGCCAGTGTTTCCACCGCATTGAGGATCTCCTCGGCGCGCGCCGGATGATTGTACGCAGCCGCGGCCAGCCGCGACAGCGCCTGCGGCGTGCCGAATTCGAGGCCCAGCATGCTGATCAGCTCCCCGGCGCCGCGCCCGGCAATTTCCGCGCCCAGCGCACGGCCGCTGTCGAGATCGGCCAGCAGGCGCAGGAAACCGCCACGCTCGCCGGCCGCGAGCGCGGCGGGATTGAAATCAAAGGACGCAAAACCCGCAGCAGGTTCGAGCTCCAGGGCCTCGGCCTGATCTTCATTGAGACCGACCCGCGCCAGTTCCAGCGCCGAATACAGCACCTGCGGCACCCGGGCATCGTCGCGGCTCCGGCTGCCGGGCTGGAGGATGTCGGATACCGCCACCGCGGCATCGGACAGCGCGTGATTGGCACTCATGCCGGGGTTGGCGACATCGCCGATGGCATAAATCCCGGGCGCCGCGCGGTTGTATTCATCGACCTGCACATGGCCCTGCTCGCTGATTACGACACCGGCCCGGGCGAGGTTTAACCCCTCGGTGCAAGGCCGGCGGCCAGTGCCGGCAAGCACCCAGTCGACGACCAGATGTTCACCATCGGCCAGGGTTAGCTGCACATCATCGTCCGTAAAGTCCGCCGCAGCTATGCGCGACTGCAGGCGCGGCCGGATGCCGGCCTCCGCCAGCGCTACACGCAGGGCCGCGCGTGCCGGTGCACTGAACGCACTGGAGGCAAGCGCTTCACGACCAGTCAGCCAGGTCACCTCAAGACCCAGGCGGGACAGTATGAAAGCCATCTCGCTGCCGACAAATCCCGATCCCAGGAGCGCGACACGCCGTCCCGGCGGCGGCGGCTCGTCGAACAGGTCATCGGTCGTCAGTACGCGCTGCGGCACCCTTTGCAGCGGCGCAGGCAGCCAGGGTCGGGAACCGGTGGCGATGACGATGTTGCGTGCCTCCAGCAACTGATCATTCACGCGCAGGGCATGCGACCCCTCAAAACGTGCATCGCCGCTGAGCATCCGGATGCCGAGCCTGCCGAGGTAATCGACATAGCTGCCGCGCACGGTTTCCACCACCGCGCGCTGGTGATTCCATGCGCGCGCAAAATCGGCTTTCAGGGTGCCGCTGATGCCGCGCTCGGCATGACGGGCCGCATCGGCGATCACGCAGGCACTGTGATACCAGGCCTTCTTCGGCACGCAGCCGCGGTTGAGGCAGGTGCCGCCCCAGGTGCTGCGCTCGACGATCACCACCTTCAGCCCGCGCAATGCCGCCAGCACCGCCGCGCGGTAGCCGCCGGGACCGGAGCCGATGACAAGGACATCCAAGGACGACATGGGCGTCTCCCTAAACGAGGAACAACGTCGCCAGCCCGAGAAATATGAAAAACCCGCCGCTGTCGGTGATCGCCGTGATCATCACGCTGGAACCGATCGCCGGATCGCGCCCGAGTTTCTCCATCACCAGCGGAATGGCGACACCCATCACCGCCGCCAGCAGCAGGTTGAGCATCATCGCGCCGGTCATCACCAGCCCGAGCTGCCAGTTCTGGTAGATCAAAAAGGCAAAGAGGCCAACCACGCTGCCCCAGATCAGCCCGTTCAGCGCCGAGACGCTGATTTCCTTGAGCAGCAGCTGGCGCGCGCTGTCGCGGGTGATCTGGCCCAGCGCCAGCGCGCGCACGATCATGGTGGTGGTCTGGTTTCCCGAGTTGCCGCCGATGCCGGCAACGATCGGCATCAGCGCCGCCAGCGCCACCAGCTGCGCGATCGAATTTTCGAACACGCCGATCACGCGCGAGGCGATGAAAGCCGTCACCAGGTTGACCGCCAGCCAGGTCCAGCGGTTGCGCACGCTGCTCCACACCGAGGCGAACAGGTCCTCTTCTTCCTTCAGGCCGCCGGCGGAGAGGATCTCGCTGTCCTTGGCCTCGCGGATATAGTCCACCACCGCATTGATGGTCAGCCGGCCAACCAGATGACCCTGGACATCGACCACCGGCGCCGACACCAGTTCATAGCGGTCGAAGGCGCTGGCAGCCTCGTGGGCATCCTGTTCGGGATGGAAACTGCGGATATCGCGGGTCATCACCTCGCCCACCAGCATGTCGGGGTCGCTCACCAGCAGGCGGTTGACCGGCAGCAGGCCGCGCAGATTCTCCTCGCGGTCGACCACGAACAGCTGGTCGGTATGGTCGGGCAGCTCGGTCAGCCGGCGCAGGTAGCGCAGCACCACTTCCAGCGTGACGTCTTCGCGCACCTCGATCATGTCGAAATCCATCAGCGCGCCGACCGCCTCCTCCGGATAGGACATCGCCGCACGCAGCTGCTCGCGTTCCTCGGTCGACAGCCCCTTGAACACATCGAGAATGACCTCGCGCGGCAGATCAGGCGCAAGGTCGGCGATCTCGTCGGTATCGAGCTGACCGGTCGCGGCCACCAGCTCGCCCTCGTCCATGTGCGCGATCAGCGATTCGCGCACCGCATCCGACACCTCGAGCAGGATCTCGCCGTCGCGATCCGACTTCACCAGGTCCCACACCGCCAGGCGCTGATCGCGGGGCAGCGCCTCCAGGATGTAGGCGATGTCCGCGGAATGCATGCCCTCGAGCAGCTGCTGCAGTTCCGCCAGATGCTGGCGGTGGACCAGCGTTTCCACCAGATCGTGGCGCGGGCTGTCCTGGCGCTGCACCAGGTTCTCGACCAGTTCGTGACGATGCAGCAGTTCGAGCACCTGCTCGAGCTGCGCTGCGACGCTGGGACGGTTTTCCTGCTTCTCGGCCACCTGCGATTCCGTAGAGGGGAGTGAAGGGGTCAGACGAATCTGCGGCCACATTCTAGGTAGTACATGCTGCAGTGTCCAAGCATTCCTGCCCGTGACCGCGGCGCAGACAGCCTCTGCGGAAAAAGGTATCTTCGGCCTACGCTGATTCCGGCGTTTCCGTCCGACACCACAAGCCATGTCCGCATCACTGAACAACCGGCTGCACAAGGCACGCCAGCACCTGAACAACGGCGATGTCGCGGCCGCCCTCGCGCTGTGCTCGGAAGTGCTGGCGAAGGCGCCGCGCAATCCCGAGGCGCTGATGCTGCGCGGCATCGCCGGCCTGATGAGTAACCAGCCGGCCGACGCGGCGCGGGATTTCCGCCAGGCGCTGGCGGCCGAACCCGGCAACGGCGCGCTGCTCGAATACCTCGGGCTTGCGCTGCTGACGCTCGGCAACTTTGTGGAAGCGGAACCGGTGCTGCAGCGCGCCTGCTCGCTCGCCAGCGCGCCAGCCTCGGCGTGGATGCGACTCGGACTGGCACAGTTGCACCAGGGCCGCGCCGGCGATGCCGTCACCGCGCTGCGGCAGGCGCTGCAACGGGCACCGGGACAGCCGGATTGCCTGCTGAACCTCGGCCAGGCACTGGCGGCCAGCGGTGATCGTGCAGCCGCGGCGGCACAGTTCGATGCGCTGCTGCAGTCAGTGCCCGGACATCCTGATGCGCTGTTCAACCTCGGCGTGCTTGAACTCGAAGCCGGCGACGACGATGCCGCGCGCAGGCGTTTCGAAGCCGTGCTGGCGCGGGATCAGGGACACGGCGATGCGCGGGTCAATCTCGCGATTGTTCTCGAGCGGCAGGGAGACAGCGACGACGCGGCGCGACAACTGGAGCAGGCGCTGGCCATCGCACCGGCGCATCCCCACGCCAACGGCAGCCTCGGCCGCCTGCGGCTGATGCAGGGCCGCCACGCCGAAGCGCGCAGCCATTTCGAAGCCGCGCTCGCGGCACTGCCGGGACTGCCGGCGGCGCTTGAAGGCCTGGGCGCGGTGTCGCGCCTGCAGGGGCGCCATGCCGAGGCGGCGCACTGGTACGGCCTGCTGCTGGAGCAGGATCCCGCTGACGCCGCTGCCTGGTCGCAGCGCGCCGACAGCCTGCTGCAGATCGGCAAGCTCGATGAGGCTGCTGCCGCCGCCGAACGCGCCCTCGCGCTGGATCCGGCACGCGCGCAGGCCCATGCCGTGCTCGCCCAGCGCCAGATCGTGCTCGGCGAACTCGGTCCCGCGGTGGAACTCCTCGAGCAGGCTGTGGAGCGAACGAACGATGCCGCGCTATTGAGCCTGCTCACCCACCAGTCCCGGCATATCTGCGACTGGACCCGCTGGCAGCGCAGCTGGGCGCAACTCGCACCCCGTCTCTACGGCGACGAGGACTGCGGCAGCCCCTTCACGCTGCTTTGCGAAGACGTCGATGCGGCACTGCTGCTCGATTACACCCGGCGCTGGGCGCGCCGGCGTTTCGGCGCCACAGTGGCGCCCGCGCCTGCGCCGCGCCGTATCGAACCCGGTGAGCGGCTGCGCATCGGCTACCTGTCGGCGGATTTCCAGGAACACCCGGCCGCCTACCTGGTCACCGAAATGCTGGAGCGCCACGACCGCAGCCGCTTCGAGATCTACGCCTATTCCTACGGCCCGGCCAGCAGCGGCATCATGCGCCAGCGCATCGTTGCCGCGGTCGATCATTTCATAGACATCGCCTGGGACACCGACGACGCGGCGGTCGCGCGCATCCGCAGGGACGCCATCGATATCCTGATCGATCTCAAGGGCTACACCGTGGCCGACCGCATCGAAATCATGGCGCAGCGTCCGAGCCCGCTGCAGCTGACCTGGCTGGGTTATCCCGGCACCACCGGCACCGATTTCATCGACGGCATCATCGCCGACCCGCAGATCATCCGCCCCGGCGAGGAAATGACCTGTTCGGAACAGGTGCTGCGCATGCCCCATTGTTACCAGCCGACGGATCGCCGGCGCGTGATCGCCGAGCCGCTGTCACGACAGGACTACGGCCTGCCTGAAGGCGCGCTGGTGTTCTGCTGTTTCAACCAGACCTTCAAGATCACACCCGGGGTATTCGCGGTGTGGCTGCGCCTGCTCGCCGCCGTACCCGGCAGCGTGCTGTGGCTGGTCGATGCCAACCGCTGGGCCACGGCAAACCTGCGCGCGGCCGCTCAGGCCGCGGGCATCGATGCGCAACGCCTGGTATTCGCGCCGCGCAAGCCGCTGGCCGAGCATCTCGCGCGTTACCGCGTCGCCGATCTCGCGCTGGATACCTACCCCTACACCTCGCACACCACCGCCAGCGACGCACTGTGGTGCGGCTGCCCGCTGGTCGCGCTGCGCGGTGACACTTTCCCGGCACGGGTGTCCGCCAGCATCCTCACCGCCGCCGGGATGCCGGACCTCATCGCCGACACCCTCGAGCAGTACGAACAAATCATTCTCGGTCTCGCCGGTGATCGTTCGGCATTGGACCAGCTGCGTACGCGGGTACAAGCGTCGCGCGATGAGTCGCCGCTGTTCGACACCGAGACCTTCACCCGGGATTTCGAGCAGTTGCTGCTCGACCGTCACGCCGCAATGGCCGACCAGCGCGCATAAAAAAACGGGCGCCGAAGCGCCCGTTTCGAGTTTCCGCTTGCGCGGAAGGTAATGCCTGATGCTTAGAAGCGGTGTCCGACGTTGAACACAAAGCCCTTGTTCTTCGAGCCCACGTTCCGGGAGCCAAAGCCGCCCAGATTGTAGTTGGCATTGCGGTCGTTCTTCAGATGAACGTAACCAAAACCAGCGAAGGTGCGCTTGGACAGATTGTGCACATACTTGATCTGCCACAGCTTCGCACCGCTATCACCAACAGCGGGGCCACCAGCAACACCAGCAACTACCGGGCGAGTGCCCATTGCTGCAGTCGCCGTGCCTTCCATATCGTCAACAAGGGTGTAACCGAAGTGCACGTTGTGCGGGCCGGCCACTTTCCACTCGGCACCCAAGTGCCACGCTTGCACTTCAGCGCTGGCGCCGGCAGCAACGTCGGATTCCTGCTTGGTGTAGGCGCCACCCAGCTTGACGCTGCCCAGTTGGTAGGCCGCGTTGATGTGCCAAGCGTCTTCATCACCATTCCAGCCGGTGACTACGTTGTTGTAGGCTTTGCTGTTCTCGGTGTAGCCAACGCCGATGGCCAGCGGGCCGCTGCGATACAGACCACCCACCGAAACCGTACGCTCCTTAGCGTTACTTGCATTTGCTGCAAGACCGGTCGAGGCGTTGGTCGAGGACATGGAGATCATGCCCTGGAAGCCACCGAAGCGAGGGGTATCGTAGTTGATCGAGTTGCGCTGACGACGGGAGAAAATGCCGGGGCTTGCGCCGTCGGTGGTCGAGGTCGACGCACCGTAGAGCAGGTGACCGGTACCGAAGGCGCCGGTGTCGCGGGCGCCAACGTTGCCGACGCGGGTACGCTTGAACGGGGTATCCCAGATGCCGACGAAGAAGTTACCGAAGCTGCCCTTCAGGCCCACCGCGCTGTTACGCGAGCAGAAGCCGTTCTGGTTGATGCCGCGCAGGTCCGCCGAGGACTCGCACTGGAACCAGGCCGACATGCCGCCACCCAGCTTCTCTTCGCCCTTGAAGCCCACTGCCGAACCCGGCGCCTGCAGCACGTCGGGATTCGCCGGATCAAACGGGGCAGCGGTGTTGTCCGGGCCCTGGTTGATGAAACCATACTCCATGTACGCATTGCCGTAGATCTGCACGGTGCTCTGCGCCAGCGCGGCGGCCGGGGCGGCGAGCGCGCCGGCAACTGCCACTGCAATCAGTTTCTTCTGCATGTGTGAATCTCCTCTAGTTGTGAAAGTCGCCCGAACCTGCAAATCGCGGAAGTCCTGGAGCGCCACGCGTCCTGCTTAAAACATGGACACGGCGCAATTATGTTTGACCATAGGACGCACTCAAAGCAAAGGCACAAAAAATAGGCAATTCTGGTTGTCTATATGTTGCGCATTTGCAACATAAGGGGCCGAGGGCTTTCTGCCAATAAATCAGTGGGTTGGAGTGGATTACTCAAGCACCAGTCAATTATTTGTGCAGATTCAATAAAATTATCAATAAAAACAATGGCTTATGATTTTACCGGCGCAAGTGATCAGCTTTAATCGCTGACTGGGTCCGGTAGCCCGGCGCATGGCGGTCACGACGATGTGCCGTGATGAAGCGCCCGGACTGATATGTGCACACTCCGGCCTTTGCCCATCGCACGCATAAAAAAAACGGGCGCCGAAGCGCCCGTTTCGAGTTTCCGCTTGCGCGGAAAGTGTTGCGTGTCGCTTAGAAGCGGTGCTCGACGTTGACCACGAAGCCTTTGTTCTTCGAGCCGACGTTGCGCGAACCCAGACCGCCCAGATTGTAGTTGGCGTTGCGGTCGTTCTTCAGGTGGGTGTAACCGAGGCCGGCATTGGTGCGCTTGGACAGGTTGTGCACATACTTGACCTGCCACAGCTTCGCGCCGCTGTCGGTGGCCACCACGGGGCGGGTGCCCATGGCTGCGCCCGGCGTGCCCTTCATGTCGCCGACATGGGTGTAGCCAAAGTGCACGTTATGCGGGCCTTGGACTTTCCACTCGGCGCCGAGGTGCCAGGCGGTGACTTCTGCGTTGGCAGCAGCGGCGGTGTCCGCGTCGCTCTTGGTGTACGCACCACCCAGCTTCACGCTGCCGAGCTGGTACGAAGCGTTGATGTGCCAGGCGTCTTCGTCACCGGCGAATGCACCGGCGTTGTAGGCCTTGGTGTTCTCCGTGTAGCCCGCGCCGACAGCCAACGGACCGCTGCGATACACACCGGCGACCGAGATCGTGCGCTCCTTGGCGTTCGCCGCGTTCTGCGCGATGTTGGTCGAGGCGTTGGTCGAGGACATGGACAGCATGCCCTGGAAGCCGCCGAACACCGGGGTGTCGTAGTTGACCGAGTTGCGCTGGCGGCGGGAGTGGATGCCGGGGCTCGCGCCGTCGGTGGTCGAGGTCGAGGCACCGTAGAGCAGGTGGCCCGTGCCGAACACGCCCGTATCGCGGGCGCCGGTGTTGCCGACGCGGCTGCGCTTGAACGGGGTATCCCAGATGCCGATGAACACGTTACCGAAGCTGCCCTTCAGGCCTACCGCGCTGTTGCGCGAGCAGAAGCCGTCCTGGTTGACGCCGCGCAGGTCCGCCGAGGACTCGCACTGGAACCAGGCCGACATGCCGCCGCCCAGCTTCTCTTCGCCCTTGAAACCCACTGCCGAACCCGGCGCCTGCAGCACGTCGGCATTGGCCGGATCAAACGGCGCCGCGGTGTTGTCCGGGCCCTGGTTGATGAAACCCCATTCCATGTAGGCCGTGCCGTAGATCTGCACGGTGCTCTGCGCCAGCGCGGCGGCCGGGGCGGCAAGCGCACCAGCGACTGCCACTGCAATCAGTTTCTTCTGCATGTGTGAATCTCCTCTAGATTTGAAAGTCGCTCTGAACCTGCGTATCGCGTAAGTCCTGGAGCGCCACGCGTCCTGCTAAACATGGACACGGCGCAATTGTGGTGGAAGGCCTGTTGTGACAAAAGAAAAAGTCACAAAAAATAAACTGCTTGACCCTCTGTACGTTGCGTACTTACAACATGTCGTAAAATAGTAAATTACTATGTTAAATCAGTAAATTAACAGTGACAAAATGCCGGCCCAACGATGCCCGAATCGCCCATTTGTCGCAAATATGTGACAAAAGTCGAGCAAATAAAATTTGTCTGTAAATCATCGGTTTGGAGCATGAATTTCATGCTCTGCGCTATAATTGAACGGTATTTAAAAAAATCAATAAAAACAATGAGTTACGATTGATGACCATGCGCGATCAATTGCTGGGTGCCGCGGAAGCGGCACTGCGGCGCGGCGAGTGGGCAGTGGCAGCGGACCACTGCCGCAGCGCGCTCGCGCTGTCGCCCGGCCGCGATGGCGCAGCACAGGCGATGCTGGGCATTGCCCTGCTGCAGTCGGAAAAGCCGGCCGATGCCATTGCCGCGCTGGAACAGGCCGCAGCAATGGACAAACGCAATCCGCACTGGCTGGCTCATCTCGCGCAGGCCTACACCGCGGCGCATCGTCTCGACGACGCACACAAAAGCTATCAGCGCGCGAGCCGTCTCGCGCCACGCCACTGGCCGTACACGCAGAATGCGGCGCTGGTATTGATCCAGCAGGGCAAGTCGGTGGAAGCAGAGAGCGTGCTGCGTGCGCTGTCACGCCGTCATCCCGGTGAACCCGACATCCAGCTGAACCTCGGCAATGTGCTGCTCGAACTGGGACGCTCCGCCGAAGCCGAAGCGGTGTTGCGCGCAGCCCTCAAGCTCGCGCCTGAGGATGCGCAAATCCTGCAAAGCCTCGGCAGCGCACTGCATCGCCAGTTCCGTTTCGAGGAAGCCTGCGCCAGCTATCGCGCCTGCATGCGCCTGGAACCGCAGTCACCGGCGCCGCGGCTGAACCTGGTATCGGCGCTGATCGACGACGGACGCAACGCGGAAGCCGAGGCCGAATGCCTCGAATTGATCGCGATCGCAGCCGCATTGCCGGAGGGCCATCGCTTTCTCGGTGCTGCGCGCGGTTTCCGCGGCAATACCGCAGGCGCACTGTGCGCCTTCAGCCGCGCAGCGGAACTTGCGCCGGACAGCGCGAGCGACATCAGGAATTTCGGCGGCGCACTCGCGGAGTGCGGACAGCTGCAGGCAAGCCTGCGCCAGCTGGCACGCGCCGAGCAGCTGGCGCCTGGCGACAGGGCGCTGCGGCAACTGCGCAGTGCCATCGATCTCGCCCAGGGCCGGCTGGTTGATGGCTGGCATCACTACCGCGGGCGCCAGGCTTTCATCGACATCGATGCCGCGCGGCCTGAACTTCAGTTGCAGCAGACGCTGCCGGAAGACCTCCGCGGATGCCACATCACGCTGTGGCCGGAGCAGGGCATAGGCGACGAGCTGTTTTTCCTGCGCCACGCCGATCAGTTGCGCAACCTCGGCGCCCGTGTAAGCGTTCGCGCGTCGGCCAAGATCGCCGCCTTGGTGGCACGCTCCGGAATCGCCGATGAGGTCGTCATCCACGACGAGGCCAGGCCTGCGACGGAAGGACTGCAGATGCTCTGCGGTGATTTGCCGGGCGCGCTGTCGGCGGCGGATGCCTGTCCCTGCCCCGGTCTGCCCACCGCACAGGCGGATGCGCTGCGCGACTACGCGGCGTGGATACGCGTTTATTGGCCACAGCCGGCGCCACCGCTGCGCATCCCGCCGCTGGACGATGCGCTGGCGCGCGCGCGCGCGATCCTGCAGGAAGCGGGGCCGGCGCCGCACATCGGCATCACCTGGCGCGGGGGCATCGCCGCGCGGGAACAACGCGGCTCGCACTGGGTGCTGGAAAAATCGGTGCCGCTCGCCGAACTCGGCACCGCGCTGCGCGGCGCGCCCGGCACTCTGCTGTCGCTGCAGCGCCATCCGCTGCCGGAGGAAACCGCGGCGCTGTCCACGGCGGCGGGACGCAAGGTTGTCGGCCTCAGTGCGCTGAACGAGGATCTCGAAACCCTGCTCGCGCTGCTGGCGCTGATCGACGACTATGTCGGCGTCAGCAACACCAATATGCACCTGCGCGCCGGCTGCGGCAGGCCGGCACGGGTGCTGGTGCCGAATCCCGCGGAGTGGCGCTGGATGCATGGCGGCAGCGAATCACCATGGTTCCCGGGTTTCCGCATCTACCGGCAAACCCTGGATGGCCGCTGGGGCCCGGCGCTGGCACAATTGGGCGACGACTTGGGCATTCCGGGTACATGAACAGGCAACAGACGACGCATCGCCCGAGTTTTTCCCAAGCTTTCCGATCCATTCCGACTTTCAGAGCCCGCAGCCCTTGAGCAAGATCCAACCCCGAGAATGCCAGCCCTGCACCGCCTGCTGCGACGGCTGGCTGCAGATCCAGGTCGAAGGCAAACCGGTCTACCCGGGGCGTCCCTGCCATCACAGCACCGGCAGCGGATGCGACGACTACGCCAACCGCCCCGAGGATCCCTGCGTGCACTTTGTCTGCGGCTGGCGCATGGACGGCAGCCCTTTGCCCGACTGGATGAAGCCGAACAACGCCAGGGTAGTGGTCTTGTTCGACCAGAGTCAGTGGCGCGGCCTGCCGCTGGATGTGGCGGTGCCCGTCGGACGGCGCATTCCGCCGCGGGCGCTCAACTGGCTGCAGGATTTCGCGATGAAGAACCGGCGCGTGCTGGTCTACTCGGAACAACTCGTCGAAAACGGCAAGTTCAGCAATCGCCAGGCCGCCCACGCCTTCGGCCCGCCCGAATTCCAGCAGGATGTCGCAGACAGGATGCAGCAGGGTTTGCCGCTGTGGTGATCCGCCACCGCTGAATTCAGCTGAAAGTCTGGCGCCGGTCGCGAATCCACTGCGACAGCAGCCATTTCTCTCCCGCAGTCGGCGGCGAACCTTCGTGCAGCGTGCGCATGTCGCCCGCTCCGCTGTCGTCGACATTGTGAAAGACCAGCGCGTCGCCCACCGCGCCCCTGAAACCAAAACCGAGTTTCGGAAACGAAGTCTCGCCGCCTTCGTAGTCGTCATTGAGGTAGACCAGCGCGGTCTTTGCCCTTTGCCCGTGGATGCGCACATGCTCGGCGAAGCGCGGCACTGCGACATGAAAATAATCGACATGCGGCTTGTAGCGCTCACCCACGCAGTAATGCAGCACCTCGGGAAACTCGAAGGTATCGACCGGCGTGTCGATTATTTTCGCGATGCGCATGCGGATCAGCTGCAGCAGCAGCTCGACATCGAGCGGTGAAAACGGTGCGCGCCGGTTGGTCCGCATCGGGTCCGCGCGCATGCTGCCGGAGCCGAGGTCATAGATTTCGGCCGCGACCTGGCGATGGGTCGCGAGCTCGATCAGGCGCCGGCAGACCAGGGGATCGATCAGTCCGCGAAATGCAATTACCCGCGGGCTGTCGCTGAGAAGCTCGGGCGCGCAGGGACTGTCCAGCCAGCGCCCGGCGTCGTCGAGCGTGCCGAGGCCGCTGGCCTGCATGAACTCAAGTTCGGCGCGCGCGCTGGCATCACCCGCAGCGCAGGCGCGGTTCAAGGCCTCAAAGGCGGGAGCAAGTCCCGGGCTTGACGTGAGCCCCTGTGCCGCCAGTCGCGACAGGTAGAGCTGCGCCTGTGCCTGTCCGCGTTCGGCCGCCAGCTCGATCACCGCCGCACCGTTGACCGGCGAGCAGGGCGCATCGCGGCCGGTCACCACGCGCAGCCCCAGGTCCAGCAGCGCGGCGGCATCCTGTCCATGCCGTTCCAGCACCATGGACAGGAATGCGCGGTCAACCGCGGCGTTCGACTCGGTCATCTGCGCCTCGCTCCATTACTCGTGAACATCCGTCGCGATGCGGCGGAGAAAACCGGAATATACCCTCCCGACAGCGAGTCCCGGCGACGCGGCGATGGCTGCCTTGGATGCGCGGCAGGCATTTGCAGCCATGCTAAGCTTGAAACCGCCCCGCACTGTCCGCGGGCTTTCCCGAAAACATTTCTCATGATCAAGGTCTGTATCGGATTTGACGGCCGCGAAGCGGTTGCCTTCAATGTGCTGGCCTACAGCATCCACCGGCGCTCCTCACAGCCGGTGTCCATCGCGCCGCTGATGCTGTCGCAGCTGCAAAGCGTGTTTCGGCGCGAGCGGCATCCGCTTCAGTCGACGGATTTCTCCTTCTCCCGCTTCCTGACGCCCTGGCTTGCCGATTACGCCGGATGGTCGATTTTCATGGACTGCGACATGCTGGTGCTCGACGACATCGCGAAGCTGTGGGCGCTGCGAGATGACCGCTACGCGGTGATGGTCATCAAGCATCAGCATGTGCCGAAAGAGGAGCGCAAGTTCCTAAACGAACCGCAGAGCAAGTACGAAAAGAAGAACTGGTCCAGCGTGATGCTGTTCAACAACGCGCGCTGCCAGGCACTGACACCGGAATACGTGAACAGCGCCTCCGGGCTGGAACTGCACCAGTTCAAATGGCTGGGTGACGACGCGCTGATCGGCGAACTGCCGTCACGCTGGAATCATCTCGTCGGCTACGACGCCCCGCGCCGCGATGCAGCGCTGGTGCATTACACCCTGGGCGGACCTTACTTCCCTGAATATGCGGGCTGCGAATATGCCGCGGAGTGGTTCGCCGAGCGCGATGCGATGCTGCATGCGGGGGCGGCGCCGCTGGAGCGGCGGACAAGCAAGTGATTGTGGCAAGATAGCGTTAATTGGGAGGCTCGGATTATGTCCACAGTCAAGGAAGAACTTACCCGCCTGATTCAGGGGCAACCCGAAGACAGTTCGCGCGAGGAAATCGTACGCGAACTTGCCTTTCACGTCATGGTTCAGCGCGGTCTCGCCGATTCGGACGCAAAGCGTACCCTTTCAAATGAGCAGATGGCGCAGCGCATTCGCGCATGGCAGCAATAGCATGGACCGATGAAGCGTTGCGTTGGCTCGAAGACATTTTCGAGCACATCGCCGCCGATGATCCACTCGCTGCCTCACGCACTGTCCAGGAAATCTACGAGAGGACGCAAGTCCTCGCCCGATACCCCGAGATTGGCCATCGCTACCTTGCCTCCTCCCGCACCGTCAGGGTTCTTCTATACGGGCATTACCGAATAGCCTACCTCGTCAAGGACGATGGAGACATCGATATCCTCGGCGTCTTTCACGGATCGCTCGACATCACGAAATATCCGCTGTAAGGGCGCATAACAGCCGGGATACGGTGGCTTGTTTTACCGTTGTTATTCGCCGGTCCGTTTACTGGTCAGATCCCCAACGCCTTCAGCTGCTTCTCCGGATAACGAGTGCCGGCGGTGACGCCGGGCGGAAAGGCCGCCGACAGCTGCGCCAGTTCCGCGGCGCTCAGCTGCAGATCCGCGGCGGCCAGATTTTCTTCGAGATAGCGGCGGCGCTTGGTGCCGGGAATGGGCACGATGTCCGGCCCCTGAGCCAGCAGCCAGGCCAGAGCAATCTGCGCCGCAGTCGCTTGGTGAGCACTCGCTACCGCCTCGAGAATATTCAATAACTCATTGTTTTTATTAATATTTTTTGGCAAAAAGCGAGGGTGTTCGCGACGCCGGTCCTTGGCGATCAGCGCATCCACACTCTTGATGGTCGCAGTCAGAAAACCGCGGCCCAGCGGCGCATAGGCCATGTAGCCGATACCCAGTTCGCGACAGACCGGCAGGATGCGGTCCTCGACATCGCGACTCCACAGCGAGTATTCCGTTTCCACCGCCGCGATCGGATGCACCGCCTGCGCGCGGCGGATGGTCTGCTCGCCGGCCTCCGACAGTGCGAGGTAACGCACCTTGCCCTGCTCGACCAGTCGCTTCATCGCGCCGACGGTGTCCTCGATCGGCACGGCGGGATCAACGCGGTGCAGGCCGTAGATGTCGATCACATCCACACCCAGCCGCTTCAGGCTCGCCTCGCAGGCCTGCGGCACGTAGTCGGGATGCCCGCCGGACAGTGCCGGCGCATCACCGCCGCCGCGCGCGGCAAGTCCAAGGTTGCCGAACTTGGTGGCGATCAGCACCTGCTCGCACCGGCCCTTGATCGCCTGCGCAATCAATGACTCGTTGACCCCGCTGCCGTAGGCGTCGGAAGTCACCAGCAGATTGCATCCGAGCTCGAAAGCCCGGTACATGGTCGCGATCGATTCCGGATCGTTGGGCTCGCCGTAGCTGATCGACATGCCCATGCAACCAAGGCCCAGTGCCGGCACTTCGGGACCGTTGCGACCGAGTCGGCGCTTGTGCATGGGATGCTCCAGGAAAGCGGTAAGCAAATGACCCGCCTCTACCGCTTACCCATAACCAGTTACGAATTACGAATCACCAATCACCGACCTTACTTGGCGTAAGTGACGGTCAGGTCACCGACGCCGTCGACATGCCCTTCCAGCTTGTCGCCGGGTTTGATCGGGCCGACACCCGCAGGGGTGCCGGACATGATGATGTCGCCGGGGCGCAGCGTGATCAGCTGGGACAGGTAGGCAATCGTCTCCGGCACGTTCCAGATCAGCTCCGACAGGTCACCCTTCTGTTTCACTTCGCCGTTGACCTTGAGCCAGATCGCGCCTTTCGCCGGATGGCCGACCATGGACACCGGTTTCAGCGCGGTGCAGGGCGCGGAGTTGTCGAATGCCTTGCCCATCTCCCAGGGCCGGCCCATCTTTTTCGCTTCGCCCTGCAGGTCGCGGCGGGTCATGTCGAGGCCGACGCCGTAACCGAAGACATGGTCAAGCGCCTTTTCCACCGGAATGTTGGCACCGCCCTTGCCGATGGCGACGATCATCTCGATTTCGTGGTGCACGTCCTTGGTCATCTGCGGATAAGGGATCGTCGCGCCGTTGGGGACGATGGCATCGGCCGGCTTCATGAAGAAAAACGGCGGCTCGCGGTCGGGGTCATGGCCCATCTCGCGCGCATGCTCGGCATAGTTGCGGCCGACGCAGTAAATGCGGCCGACCGGAAAGGCCTTGCTGCTCTCGACGACGGGCAGTGTGACGACACCGGGGAAATCAATGGCGTAATTCATGTTTTGCATTCCTTGTGGAGAGTTGCTGTGATCAAGAACGGAAAATCGAGCCGAGAACACGCTTCAGCGGGCCGGCCGGCCGGCCCGCGCTGGCCGACGTGTCCGGCACGGCATCGGGCGACTGCTGAACGACCACCCAGAAGCCCTGCGGCATGCGCTGGAACACGACGAGGTCGAAACGGCTCAGGAACTTCGGCAGCCACCAGGCCGGCGGCTGCTGGATCAAATGGGCATTGCGTCCGTCGGCCAGCACTTTCACCGCCGGCCCGGTGTGCACGGTGAAAAATCCGTGGCCCGCAGTCACCCGGCGCAGGTCATCGAGCACGTTGTCGAGCAGATCCGGCTCTATGTGTTCGAGCACGTCGATGCATGCGACGAAAGGCGCGGGCTGCGGCGTGACCGCCCATTCCGGCCGGGCCGGATCGTAATGCCGGACCTGCGGCGGTTCAGGCATCAGGGTTTTCAGTGTTTCGCCGAGGCGTCCCTTGCCCGCACCGTAGTCCAGCAGTTCCGTGGCGCCCACCTGCTTCAGCACCTCGGCAACCATGGGCGCGTACTGCACCGAGGCAACCCCGTAATTCGGATTGCGGTGCAGTTCTTCCTGCATCCTGCGGTATTCTTCGGAAATCAGTGCCATGGGCCTTGCCGGTCGGTTTTGCGGTCGGTGCTGCTATGGATTGCGCGCCCGGCGTAACCGGGCGGGGAGCCCGGAGTTTAAAGAACCCCGGCACCTTGTTCAAATCACGATGATTCCCGCCGCCGTCCCTTGGACACCCCTGTCACGCTGACCGCGCTGTTCGCCAGCAGTTTTCTGGCGGCGACCCTGCTGCCCGGCGGCTCCGAGGCGGTGCTGTTCGCGCTGCTCCGGCAGAACCCGGAGCAGCTGTGGCTGCTGCTCGCGGTGGCTACGCTGGGCAACACGCTGGGCGGCCTGTCCTCCTACCTGATCGGCCGCCTGATTCCGCAGCGCAAGCCGCTGAAAGGCCTGGCCACCGTGCAACGCTGGGGCAGCCCGGTGTTGCTGCTGTCATGGGTGCCGCTCGTCGGCGACCCGCTGTGCGTGGCCGCCGGCTGGCTGCGGCTGAATCCCCTGTGGTCGCTGCTGTTCATCGCCGTCGGCAAGTTTGCCCGCTACTGGGTCATCGCCGTGCTGACGGTGTAATGCCGGCCTCGCCGCGTTGCGCTAAACTGCTGCTCCTGCGTGCATTGCCCTCACCGCGCGCCGCGGACCCCCGCTCATCATTCATCGCCCAGCACTCCGCACTGTTCCCATGACCGCCCGCCTGCGCGAAATCCCCTACAACTACACTTCGTTCTCCGACCGCGAGATCGTCATCCGCCTGCTCGGCGCCGAACGCTGGGACCTGCTGAACGAGCTGCGCGCGCAGCGGCGCACCGGGCGCTCGGCGAAAATGCTCTACGAGGTGCTCGGCGACATGTGGGTCGTCAAGCGCAATCCGTACATCGAGGACGACCTGCTCGGCAACCGCAAGCGGCTCGCGGCGCTGATCGAGGGCATGCGCAGCCGCCTGAACGGCATCGAGGCGCGGCGTGATGCCGGCGACCAGCGGGTGGCCGCGCTGCTCGCCGCGGCACGCGACGCGGTGGACGGCTTCGAGGCGGAATTCGAGGAGACGCGGGCGCTGCGCCGCCGCGCACTAGCCCGGCTGTCCCGGACAACCCGCCGCGACAACATCCAGTTCGACGGGCTGGCGCGCGTGTCGCATGTCACCGACGCCACCGACTGGCGCGTCGAGTATCCCTTCGTGGTCATCAACCCCGATACCGGGGACGAAGTCGCGGACATCGTGCGTGCCTGCATCGAACTGGGCCTCACCATCATTCCGCGCGGCGGCGGCACCGGCTACACCGGCGGCGCGATTCCGCTGACGCCCCGTTCGGCGGTGATCAATACCGAAAAGCTCGATGCGCTGGCCGCGATCGAGCGGGTCGTGCTGCCCGGCGTCGGGCAGGCGGTGCCGGTACTGCGCTGCGGCGCCGGCGTGGTCACGCGGCGCGCGATGGAGGCGGCGGAAGCGGCAGGCCTGGTGTTCGCCTGCGATCCGACCTCGGCCGATGCCTCCTGCATCGGCGGCAACGTCGCGATGAACGCCGGCGGCAAGAAAGCCGTGCTCTGGGGTACCGCCCTCGACAACCTCGCCTCCTGGAAAATGGTGACGCCGGATGCGCGCTGGATGCTGGTCGAGCGCCTCGACCACAATCTCGGCAAGATCCACGACATTGCGCTCGCGCGCTTCCGCATCACGCGCTACGCGCGCGATGGCAGGACAGCGGAAGGCGAACCCGAAGTTCTCGAAATTCCCGGTGAGACCTTCCGCAAGCGCGGATTGGGCAAGGATGTCACCGACAAGGTGCTGGGCGGCCTGCCCGGTATCCAGAAGGAAGGCTGCGACGGCATCATCACCGAGGCCACTTTCGTGCTGCACCGGATGCCGCCTGCAATCCGCACGGTGTGCCTTGAATTCTTCAGCCCGGTGCGCGAGGCCGTGCCCTCGATCGTCGAAATCAAGCACTACCTCGACGGCAATCCCGACGCGATACTCGCCGGCCTCGAGCATCTCGACGCGCGCTACATCAAGGCCGTCGGCTACGCCACCAAGTCGCGCCGCGCCGGCCGCCCGAAAATGGTGCTGGTCGGCGACATCGTCGGCGAGAACGAGGATGCGGTAGCCGCCGCCGCCTCGCAGGTGGTGCGCATCGCCAATGCCCGCGGCGCAGAAGGTTTCATCGCCGTCTCCGCCGAGGCGCGCAAGACCTTCTGGCTGGACCGTGCGCGCACCGCCGCTATTGCCCGCCACACCAACGCCTTCAAGATCAACGAGGACGTGGTGATTCCGCTGGAGCGACTCGGCGACTACTCCGACGGCATCGAACGCATCAACATCGAGCTGTCGATCCGCAACAAGCTGCGCATCCTCGACGCGGTCGAGGCGGTATTCGCCGGCGATCTGCCGGTCGCGAGTCCCGACCCCGGTGTCTCCGCCGCCGAAGTCACCGGCGACCGCGTCGAACGCGCGCAATCGCTGATCAGGGCCACCCGCGGGCGCTGGCAATGGCTGCTCGACCACATTGATACAACCCTGGCGGAGTTGGGTGAAAAACGCGGCGAGTCATGGGACTTTTACGCCTCGCGCCTCACGTCTCACGCCTCACCGTCCGCCACGCTTTTCCACGTACTGCAGGACCACGACATCCGCGTGTCGTGGAAAGAGGAAGTGCGGGCGCACCTCGCCAATCTTTTCGACGGCCGGCCCTTCGCCAGGGTGATGGAAGCGGTGGATGCCGCGCACGGCCAGGCGCTGCGCGGCCGGGTATTCGTCGCACTGCACATGCACGCCGGCGACGGCAACGTGCACACCAATATCCCCGTCAACTCCGACAACTACGCGATGCTGCAGGAGGCCGCCGAAGCGGTCGCGCGCATCATGCGCCTGGCGGAGTCGCTGGACGGCGTGATCTCCGGCGAGCACGGCATAGGCATCACCAAGCTCGAATTCCTGCCGGCGGAGCGCATCGAAGCCTTCCGGGATTACAAGCAGGCGGTGGATCCCCACGGCCACTTCAACAAGGGCAAGCTTTTGCCCGGCGCCGACCTCGGCAATGCCTATACGCCCAGTTTTTCGCTGCTTGGTGCCGAAAGCCTGATCCTCGAGCATTCGGACGTCGGGGCGATCGCCAGCTCGGTCAAGGACTGCCTGCGCTGCGGCAAGTGCAAGCCGGTGTGCGCAACGCACGTGCCGCGCGCCAACCTGCTCTACAGTCCGCGCAACAAGATCCTCGCCACCAGCCTGCTGATCGAGGCCTTTCTCTACGAAGAGCAGACCCGGCGCGGCATCTCGCTGGAGCATTTCGACGAGTTCGGCGACGTTGCCGACCACTGCACGGTCTGCCACAAGTGCGCGAACCCCTGCCCGGTGGACATCGACTTCGGCGATGTCTCGATGGCGATGCGCAACTTCCTGCGCAGCCACGGCAAGCGCCGCTTCAATCCCGGCGCGAAGGCCGCGATGTTTTTCCTCAACGCCACCGATCCGCGCACCATCAACGTCACGCGCAAGCTGATGATCGACTGGGGTTACCGCGCGCAACGGCTGGGGCACCGCGCGGCGAAGGCGCTGGGGCTCGCCGGCCCGCAGACGCGCCGCCCGCCGGCGACCACCGGCAAACCGCCGTTGCGTGCGCACGTGATTCATTTCGTCAACAAGCCGATGCCCGGCGGGCTGCCGAAGAAGGCTTCGCGCGCGCTGCTCGACATCGAGGACGCGCGCATGGTGCCGGTGATCCGCGACCCGGCGAAGGTCAGCGAGGATTCGGACGCGGTGTTCTATTTCCCGGGCTGCGGCTCGGAGCGCCTGTTCAGCCAGGTCGGCCTCGCCACCCAGGCCATGCTGTTCGATCTCGGCGTACAGACCGTGCTGCCGCCGGGCTACCTGTGTTGCGGCTATCCGCAGACCGCCGCCGGCGAGGAGGCCAAGGGCCAGGCGATCACCACCGCCAACCGCGTGCTGTTCCACCGCGTCGCGCACACCCTGAATTACCTCGACATCAAGACCGTCATCGTGTCCTGCGGCACCTGCATGGACCAGCTGCAGAAATACGAATTCGGACAGATTTTCCCCGGCTGCCGGCTGCTCGACATCCACGAGTACCTGCTCGAGCGCGGCGTGAAGCTCGATGGCGTGACTGGCACGCGCTACATGTACCACGACCCCTGCCACACGCCGATGAAAACCCATGCACCGATGAAAGTGGTGAACACGCTGATGGCGGCGCCGGTCACGCTCAGCGAGCGCTGCTGCGGCGAATCCGGCACGCTGGCGGTCACCCGTCCCGACATCTCGACCCAGGTGCGTTTCCGCAAGGAAGAGGAATTGCGCCGCGGCACGGCGAAACTGCGCGAGTCCGCCGGTGACGGGCCGGTGAAGGTGCTGACCTCCTGCCCGTCCTGCCTGCAGGGCCTGGCGCGCTTTGCCGGCGACGCCGACATCGAGGCCGACTACATCGTCGTCGAAATGGCGCGCAAGCTGCTCGGGCCGCAATGGCTGGAAGACTACGTCGCCAGGGCCAACAGCGGCGGCATCGAGCGGGTTTTACTGTAATGCGTGCGATTTGGCACACCCTGGAACGCGCCAATTGTCGGGGTTCGGCGACATCTGCGTTATTCACTTGCGCACCCACCTTCCTGCTACGAATAATGCGTACCCGATACTCCAGGGATACGCAATGGCCACCGTCTTGAGCGCCACACCGGGACTGCTGAAAATCTCCGATGCCGCAGCGACAGCAGCGTTTGTCGCGCAGCTCGGCTCCGCCAACCCCGCGCAACGTCAGGCCCAGCTGCTGACCCAGCTGCGCCTGCTCGCCGACGCGCGGATCGACGGCAACGAGCGCCTGCGGGTGCTCGAGTCGCTGCGCGACACGCTGCTCGAAACACAGCACGCGCGCAGCCGCGAGTACTGGGGCAAGCCGGTGCCCTTCGACAACGATACGCGCGAGATTTTCGAGCGCAGCATCTCGCTCTGGCGCATCGTCGCCGACGCCTATGAATCACTGATCGCCGACATGGCGGAAGCCGCCCCTGACCTTGCCGAGCACGCCGAAATCATCTGTTACCGCGCGCTGCGCATGGCCGGCTTCGCGATGACGGCGCACAACCGCGCCTATCACGCGGTGCCGCCGGCGCTGTGGGAGCAGGTGCATCGGCTCTACGCCTTTGCCGAAAGCGCCGGGGTCACCACCACACCGGTCAGTGAGGGCGGCGGCGCCAGCAACGTCAATCTCGCCTATCTGCAGGTCGTGCTGACCCAGCGGGCGAATCCGGACTCGCTGTCGCTGCTGCAGATGAACACGGTCGATCGCGCGCTGGCGCAATGGGTCGCTCTGGCCGACATATCGCGAACTCCGCCGGCGGCGAACAGCGAAACCGCCCTTGCCGTCGCCCTCGACTCTGCGGAGGGCGCGCGACGGCTGAAGAACCTCTCGGGCAGCAACCTGCGTTACCTCGAGCTCGAGCAGGTCGGCGAGAAACTGCGCCAGGCCGCGATCGCGCTGAAAACGCAGAGCCCGGAAAAGCTCGGCCTCGGCCTGATCGGCAGCGCGGAATGCGAAAAGCTGATGCTCGGCCTGCACGCGCACTGGATCATGCCCGGCACCGGCCGCGTCGACGAGCGCAAGGCGGTGTCGTTCAACGTACTGGTCTCCGGCACGCTGGCGGCGATGCATTTCAACATCAGCGGCAAGCCCTTTGTGCCGCCCGACGCCGGGCTGTCGTCGCGGGCACGCTTCGAGATGGCCGGTTTCGAGCGCGTCGACGGCCCCGCCGTCGGCGAGGCCTCGGTGCGCAGCCGCACGCTGGAAACCTGGACCGTCGCCAACCAGAGCGCATCCGGCATCCTTGGCCTGTGCCGCAAGCCTTCGGATACCACCCGGCTCATCTATAACCAGCTGCTCGGCCTGGTCGCCCCCAACGGCAACACCTATCTCGGCTTCGTGCAGCGCTTGTCCGTCGACGGCGAAGGCACGGCCTGGCTGGGTTTCCGCCTGCTGCGTGCTAAAGCGACTGCGGCGGCGGCGCGTCCGGCCAACAGCGACCTGCCTTATGACCGCGTGCTGCTGACCGCTGCCCACGGCGGGGAACCGGCATCGATCCTGATGGCTCCGGGCACCTGGCAGGACGGTCGTGTGCTCGACCTGCATCATGACGGCAAGCCGCAGCGCATCCGCCTTGCCGGGTTGCTCGACAGTGGCGCCAATTTCGAGCGCGCGGGCTACACCGCTGCCTGAGCGCGCCCTGCCCCGCGCAGGCGCCGCCGCAGCGGAATTCTTTTCGCCGGACTATGCAACGGCGCGCGGACGCTTCCGCACTGCAGCCCTGCGCGCAGGCGCAACCCTTGATGCGCTGCCGCTGGCGGCGCGCGGCCCGCGCGACGAAGCCCTGACCATCGACATCGCCTGGCTGGGCGCGCGACAGCCGCGGCGCGCAGTGCTGCACATCAGCGGGGTGCATGGCGTCGAGGCCTTCGCCGGATCCGCCGCCCAGCTCGCGCTGCTCGCCGCGCCGCCGCCGCTGCCGGCCGACGGCGCGCTGGTGCTGTTGCACGCGCTCAACCCCTACGGCATGGCCTGGCTGCGCCGCGCCAACGAACACAATGTCGATCTCAATCGCAACTTCCATCTCGACAACGGCATCTGGACCGGCGCGCCGCCGCTCTACAAGCGCCTCGATGCACTGCTCAATCCCGCATCGCCGCCGGCACGCGATGCCTTCGCCTTGCGCCTCGCCGCGGCGGGACTGCGCCACGGGGTGCATGCCCTGCGCCAGGCCATCGCCCATGGCCAGCACCGCTATCCGCGCGGACTGTTCTACGGCGGCGCCGAACTGCAACCGGGGCCGCGCCTGTTCATCGACTGGCTGCAGGCCCGGCTCGGGACTGCCGAACAGCTGTTCGCGGTCGACATGCACACCGGATTGGGTCCGCAGGGCGAGGACACATTGATCCTCGAGCCCGGCGTCGGCGAGGCATCGCCCGAATCGCTGCAGGCCGCGCTGCAACGACCGCTCACCGGCGGCAATGCGGCTCCGGCCGCCTACACGATACGCGGCAGCCTCGGCGCCGCACTGCCGCGGCTGCTGCCCGAGACCCGCGTCGAATTCGTGCTCCAGGAAATCGGCACCTGGCCGACGCTGCGCGTGATCAGCGCGCTGCGCGAGGAAAATCGCTGGCACCATTACGGCGATGGCGGCATTGACCATCCCGCCAAGCGCCGCCTGCGCGAAGCGCTGTGTCCCGCCGCGCCCGCCTGGCGCGAGGCCGCGGCAACCCTGGGCGCCGGACTGGTGCAGCGGGCAGCCGCCTGGCTGTTCGAGGGTCAGCGCAGATGAGCTGCGAACTGTGCCAGTCCGCCGGCGGCATCCTGCTGTGGCAGGACAGCCATTGCCGGGTGATCCACGCCGACGAGCCCGGCTATCCCGGCTTCTGCCGCGTGATCTGGAATGCGCACGTGAAGGAAATGAGCGACCTCTCCGCCGCCGACCGCGCCCACTGCATGACCGTGGTGCTCGGCGTCGAACAGGCCCTGCGCCAGTTGCTGCGGCCGGACAAGATCAATCTCGCCAGCCTCGGCAACATGGTCGCGCACCTGCACTGGCATGTGATTCCGCGCTTTGCCGACGATCCGCATTTTCCGCAGCCGATTTGGGGTACGCGCCAGCGCGAATGGCATGGCGCAGGCCAGACGGACGCGCGCGCGCTTGCTGACGCCATTGCAGCGGAACTAGAAAATATCAATAAAAACAAATAGTTATATTATGCGCTGCGGGCATCGGCGCGCGCCGGCCGGGCCAGTACCCGGTTGTCGGGAAACACCACGCTGAAGCAGCTGCCGCGACCCGGGTCGCTGGAGACTTCCAGCTTCGCGGCATGGCGGTTGATCACGTGCTTGACGATGGCCAGCCCCAGTCCGGTGCCGCCGGTTTCCCGCGAGCGCCCGCGGTCGACGCGGTAGAAGCGCTCGGTCAGCCGCGGCAGGTGATGCGGCGCGATGCCGATACCGGTGTCGCGCACCGCGAACACGGCACTGCCGCCGGCATCCTTCCACGACAGGGTGATCTCGCCGCCGGGCGGCGTGTAACGGACCGCGTTGCTGACCAGATTGCCGAAGGCGCTGCGCAATTCGTTCTCGGTGCCGTTGATCCAGGCATCGCTTTCCAGCAGCAGCGTCACCTTGTGGCGTCCGGCGGACAGCGCCAGCGCGTCGTGGTAGAGCCCGCGCGCGATGTCGGGCACGTTGACCGGATCCTCGCGCGCGGGATTGCCGGCGGACTCCAGCCGCGACAGTGTCAGCAGGTCCTCGACAAGAGTCTGCATGCGCTTCGCCTGATCACTCATCATCGGCACCGAACGCCGGATCAGCGCCGGATCCGGCGTCTCCATGTCGGCGATGGTTTCGAGAAAACCGCCGATCACCGTCAGCGGCGTGCGCAGCTCGTGCGAGACATTGGCAACGAAATCGCGGCGCATGGTCTCGACGCGCTCGCGATCGGTGACATCGCGGCTGATGATCAGTTTGCGATTGGACTCATAGGGCACGATCAGCACCGACAGGATCAGGTCACCACCGCGCGCGCTGCGCAATGTCAGCGGCTCGGGATAACCCGCGGCGTCCAGCGCTTCGACGAAAGGCGGCTGGCGCACGAAGCGGGTGACCGGCTGGCCCACGTCGCGCTGCGCATCGAGGCCGAAATGGAGTTCCGCCTTGGGATTGCACCACTCGACCTGGTTGCTGCCGTCGACGATCACCAGCCCGTCCGGCATCGCCAGGCCCGCCCTCTGGAAATCATGCAGTGTCGCGGTAAGCCGTGATTCGCTGCGCCGCTGGCGCCGCAGCAGGTGATAAAACGCTGCGAACACGTCTTCCCAGAGCCCGCTGCTGTCGGGCTGCGCCTCGGGGCGCGGATCCGCCATCCATTTCGACAGGCGGGCAAGGTGACGGACATGGTGCAGCAGCATCAGCAGCACCGCCAGCAGGGCGAGCCCCAGCGCCTGCACGGCGCCCGCCACCGGCCACACCAGCAGCGCGGCGAGTGCCACCGCCGCGAGGCGCAATGCGAAGCCGAGCCAGATGTTGTTCAAGCGTGCACCCTTTTCCCGGCACAATTCCCGGTGCCGATTATCTCACGCGGCCGCCGGGGCCGAGGCGCCGCTCAGTCCGTCGAGAACCGGTATCCCGAGCTGCGCACCGTCTGCACCAGCTTGTCGTGGCCGCTGGGCTCCAGTGCCTTGCGCAGCCGCCGGATGTGCACGTCGACAGTACGCTCCTCGACGAACACATGATCGCCCCACACCTGGTCGAGCAGCTGCACCCGCGAATAGACACGCTCGGTGTGGGTCATGAAAAAATGCAGCAGCCGGAATTCGGTCGGACCGAGCTGCAACGGCGCGCCGTTGCCGGTCACGCGATGGCTGGCCGGGTCCAGCCTCAGGCCCGCGACCTCGATGATGTCGTCGGTGGCCTGGGGTGAGCGCCGACGCAGCACCGCCTTGACCCGCGCGTTGAGTTCACGCGGCGAAAACGGCTTGGTGATGTAATCGTCGGCCCCGGTCTCCAGGCCCGCCAGCTTGTCCTGCTCCTCGGCGCGCGCCGTGAGCATGATCAGCGGCACGGTCTGGGTGCGCTTGTCGCTGCGCAGGCGGCGCGCAAACTCGACGCCGTTGATGCCGGGCAGCATCCAGTCGAGCACGATCAGGTCCGGCAGTTCGTCGCGCACCATGCGCATCGCCTGCTCGGCCGACTCGGCACGCAGGGCGCGATGGCCGGCGAGCTCCAGGTTGCAGGCCACCAGTTCCTGGATTGCCGGTTCGTCTTCGACCACCAGTATTGTTGCGGCCATGGGTGCTCCGGGCGTATTCAACAAACCCGGATATTATGAACTCCTTGTTACAGGGACATGACAGCACTGCAACGAAAGCCTGCAAGTCCTTGCATCAAAAGCGGGTTTTCCCGCTGCCACGGGCTCGGTTATGATGCGCCTCCCGAATCCCGCGACACCGACAACCATGGCCGGACTCAACAGGAACGTGCCCCAACCCACCGAAATCACCCTGCACCAGGCCTCGCGAGCGCTGGAAATCGCCTTTGCCGACGGCAAATCCTTCCGCCTGCCCTGCGAATTCCTGCGCGTGTTTTCACCGTCGGCCGAAGTCCGCGGCCACGGCCCCGGCCAGGAAACCCTGCAGACCGGCAAGAAGGATGTCACCATCACCGCGGTCGAACCGGTCGGCCAGTACGCGATCCAGCTGCGCTTCTCCGACGGCCACGACACCGGTATCTATTCCTGGGACCTGCTCTACGATTACGGCCAGCGCCATGATGAGATGTGGCAGGACTATCTGAAACGCCTGCAGGAGGCGGGTGCATCGCGGGAAAAACAGTAATTCGTGACTGGTGATTAGTGATTGGCGGGCTGTGGCCCCGCATAGCGTGACTTCCCAGTGCCGCCTTTACACCAGTCACCAATCACCAATTACCATTCACCCATGACAAAAACCACAGACTTCGGATTCAGCAAGGTCGCCGAGGACGAGAAAGCGCGCAAGGTCGCCGAGGTCTTCGACTCGGTTGCGTCGCGCTATGACCTGATGAATGACCTGATGTCGGCGGGCCTGCACCGGCTGTGGAAACGCTTCGCGGTCGAACAGAGCCTGACCCGCCCCGGCGAGCGCGTGCTCGACGTCGCCGGCGGCACCGGCGATCTGACCCGGCTGTTCGCGCAGCGCGTAGGCCCGCGCGGTTCGGTGGTGATCACCGACATCAACGGCCCGATGCTGCGCCGCGGCCGCGACCGCCTGATCGACGAAGGCCTGGTGGTGCCGACCGTGCAGTGCGACGCCGAGAAACTGCCCTTCCCCGACGCCCATTTCGACTGTGTCTGCGTCGCCTTCGGCCTGCGCAACATGACGCACAAGGATGCGGCAATCGCCGAAATGCGGCGCGTGCTGCGTCCCGGCGGACGCCTGCTGGTGCTGGAGTTTTCGCGGGTGTGGCAGCCGCTGGCGCCGCTCTACGACAGCTATTCCTTCCGGGTGCTGCCGCGGCTGGGCAAGCTGATCACCAACGATGCCGACAGCTACCGCTACCTCGCCGAATCCATACGCATGCATCCCGACCAGGACACCCTGAAACAGATGATGCTCGATGCCGGGCTCGAACGCGTCGAATACTTCAACCTTGCGGCGGGCGTCGTCGCGCTGCATCGCGGCTTCCGTTTCTGATCCGCCGGATTCATTGCAGCATACTGATTTCGTTCATTATTCTTATTAATGCCGGCCCCGGCGGACGCTCGCTATAATGGGTCGGTCAACCGAACCGGAGTAGTCCATGAAAAACTTCCTGATGGCCGTGATTGCCGCCTGCGGCCTGTCCCTGATCGCCGTCGACGTCGAAGCCAAGCGCCTCGGTGGCGGACGCAACCTCGGCATGCAGCGCAATATCCAGCAGGCGCCCCCCAAGGCGCCGGCGCAACAACAACAGCAGCAACAGGCCCAGCAGGCGGGCACGCCGGCACAGCAGCCCGCGGCCGCCGGCAACAGGTGGATGGGCCCGCTCGCCGGGCTTGCCCTCGGCGCCGGACTGATGGCGCTGTTCCTCAACAACGGCATCGCCGGCGCGCTGGCCGGCCTGCTGCTGCTCGCCGCAATTGCCGGCGTCGCCGTGATGGCCTTCCGCATGCTTCGCGGCAAAGCCGCATCGGCGCCGATGCAGTACGCCGGCAGCGGACCCCAACCGATCGGCACGGCAGGCGGCAGCGGCGCGGCAGCGCATTCGGTCGCCGCGGCGACCGCCACGGCCGGCCGCTGGCCCGCCGATTTCAACGCCCAGGAATTCCTGCGCCATGCGCGGCTCAATTTCGTGCGCCTGCAGGAGGCCCATGACGCCCGCGACGCCGCGGCGCTGGCCGATTTCCTGACGCCGGATCTGCTCGAGGACATCCGCGCACACTGGCAGGCCGACGGCGAAGCTTCCGGCAAGACCGATGTGGTTACGCTGGAATCCGAAGTCCTCGACGTCGTCACTGAAGGTCTGCTCTACGTGGTCAGCGTGCGTTTCTCCGGCCTAATCCGCGAAGGCAGCGACGAAGCCCAGCCCTTCGCCGAAATCTGGCACCTGGAAAAACCGCTGCGCGGCAATGCCGGCTGGATGGTGTCGGGCATCCAGCAGGCCTGACCCGGGACAGCGAGGACGGTGCCCAAGGCGCCGTCCTCATCTCTCCCGTTGTCATGCCTCCCGTCACCACTCCTCCACTCCTTCCATGCTCGACGCCCTCGCCGGCGCACCGCTGAACCACCTGCTGCGCGCCAACGACTGGGCGCGCGAAGCACTGCGCGCCCACGCCGGCAAGGTGGCCTGTTTCTGCTGCCTGCCCTTCGAGACCCGCCTGGTGATACTCGACAGTGGCGAAGTGCGGCCGGCTCCCGCGGGATCGGAACCTGCGCTGACGCTGACGCTGACACCGGGTCTGATGCTGCGCGCAGCGGCGCGTGACGACAGCGTCTGGCGCGATGTGCAAAGCGAGGGCGACACCGCACTCGCGGCCACCATCCACCAGCTGTGGCGCCACCTGCGCTGGGATGCCGAGGAAGACCTGTCGAAGCTGGTCGGCGACATCGCCGCTCACCGCATTGCCGAATCGGGCCGCACGCTGCAGCGCTGGGCGGGTTCCGCCGGCGACAACCTCGCCCGCTCCGCCGCGGAATACTGGACCGAGGAACAGCCGCTGATCGCGGCCAGGGACGACATTGCGCGTTTCAACGCCGAGGTCGACCGCCTGCGCGACGATGTCGCGCGCTTCGAAAAACGCATCGCCCTGCTCGATCGCCGCTGAGCGCGCGGCGCCTGCCGGCGGGCATGCCGGTTAAAATGCGCGGGTGCGCCTACTCCGCCTGCTGAAAATCCTGCGCGTCGCCCTGCGTTTCGGACTCGACGAATTCCTGCTCGGTCACGAACGGGTGCGCTCATTGCGCGCCACCGTGCGCACGCTGCTGTTCTGGCGCGACCTCTCCGCGCCGCGCGCGGTGCGGCTGCGCCAGGCGCTGGAGGCGCTGGGCCCCATATTCGTCAAGTTCGGCCAGGTGCTGTCCACACGCCGCGACCTGATGCCGACCGACATTGCCGACGAGCTGGCGCAGCTGCAGGACCGGGTGCCGCCCTTCCCGGCCGAGCAGGCGGAGCACATACTGCACGAAGCCTACGGCAGACCCGTAACCGAGGTGTTCACCCGCTTCGAACGCATCCCGGTGGCCAGCGCCTCGGTCGCGCAGGTGCATTTCGCGACCCTGCCCGACGGCCGCGAGGCCGCGATCAAGGTGCTGCGGCCCGGCATCGCCGGCATCATCGCCAAGGACCTCGCGCTGATGGATGCCGGTGCGCAGCTGGTCGAGCTGCTGTGGGCCGACGGCAAGCGCCTGAAACCGCGCGAGGTCGTCGCCGAGTTCGCGCGTCACCTCGAGGACGAGCTCGACCTGATGCGCGAGGCCGCGAATGCCAACCAGCTGCGGCGCAACTTCGCCGGCTCCCCGCTGCTGGCTGTGCCCGAGGTCTACTGGGACTGGTGCTCTACGCAGGTGATGGTGATGCAGCGCATGCAGGGCACACCGGTGTCGGCAGTCGACGAGTTGCGCGCACAGGGCGTGGACATCCCCAAACTCGCGCGCGCCGGGGTCGAGATCTTTTTCACCCAGGTCTTCCGCGACGGCTTCTTCCATGCCGACATGCATCCCGGCAACATCCTGGTGACGCCTGAAGGCCAGTACGTCGCGCTCGACTTCGGCATCATGGGCACGCTGACCGAGGTCGACAAGCACTACCTCGCCTGCAATTTCATCGCCTTTTTCCGCCGCGATTACCGCCGCGTCGCCGAGGCCCATGTCGAATCGGGCTGGGCGCCGCCGGGCACCCGGGTCGAGGAATTCGAAACCGCGATCCGCGCGGTCTGCGAACCGATTTTCGACAAGCCGCTGAAGGAAATCTCCTTCGGCAAGGTGCTGCTGCGCCTGTTCCAGACCTCGCGCCGCTTCAACATCGAGATCCAGCCGCAGCTGGTGCTGCTGCAGAAAACCCTGCTCAACATCGAGGGCCTGGGCCGCGAGCTCGATCCCGAGCTCGACCTCTGGAGCACCGCCAAACCCTTCCTCGAGCGCTGGATGTCGGAACAGGTCGGCTGGCGCGGTCTGGTGCGCCGCATCGGCAACGAGCTGCCGTTCTGGAGCGAACTGCTGCCGCAGCTGCCGCGGCTGGTGCAGCAGTTCCTCGCGCATGACCGCGATGCCGCACTGCGCGAGCAGACGCAGGCGCTGCTGCGCCAACAGCGCCGCAACAGCTGGCTGCTGGCGGGAATCGCCGTGCTGCTGGCGACGGTGATCGTGCTGCAGCTACTGCCATAAAGGCACGGCCGGCCGCTATAATCCGCCCCCAAAAGGGAGTCCCGCGATGCTGCTGACATTCGTCGTCATTTACCTGCTGGCGTCCATAGCCGTCGGCCTCATCGCCGCCACCCGCGTGCACACGGCCAAGGACTTCATCGAGGCCGGCCGCTCGCTGCCCTTCTACGTCGTCACCGCGACGGTATTCGCGACCTGGTTCGGCTCCGAAACCGTGCTTGGCATCTCCTCGACCTTCATCAAGGATGGGCTCGGCGGCATCGTCTCCGATCCCTTCGGCTCCAGCCTGTGCCTGATTTTCGTCGGCCTGTTCTTCGCGGCGAAGCTCTACCGGATGAACCTGCTCACCATCGGCGACTATTACCGCGTGCGCTACAACGCGGTGGCCGAGGTGCTGGTCAGCATGGCGATCGTCATTTCCTACCTCGGCTGGCTGTCGGCACAGATCGTGGTCATCGGCCTGGTGTTCAACGTGGTCACCGCCGGTGCAGTGTCGATGCAGGCCGGCATCATCATCGGTGCCTCGGTGGTGGTGATCTACACGCTGTGGGGCGGCATGTACTCGGTGGCCTGGACCAACTTCGTGCAGATGGTGGTCATCGTCATCGGCCTGTTCTACATCGCCTGGATAGTCGCCGACAAGGCGGGCGGCGTCGCCAGCGTGGTCGCCCACGCCGAGGCCGCCGGCAAGCTCGAGTTCTGGCCCAAGCCCGATACCCGCGAGGTGCTCGCCTTCATCGCCGCCGCGATCACCATGATGTTCGGTTCGATTCCGCAGCAGGACGTGTTCCAGCGCATCAATTCCTCGCGCACCGAGAAAATCGCCGTCTACGGCTCTGTGCTCGGCGGCTCGCTGTATTTCCTGTTCGCCTTCATTCCGATTTTCCTCGCCTATTCGGCCTACCTGATCGACCCGAAGATGGTGGACGCGCTGATGGCCCAGGACCACCAGCTGATCCTGCCCACGCTGATCCTGCAGGAGACGCCGCTGGTCGCGCAGATCATTTTCTTCGGCGCACTGCTGTCTGCGGTGATGAGCACCGCCAGCGGCACGCTGCTCGCACCCTCGGTGACCTTCACCGAGAACATCCTCAAGCACATCCTGCAGAAGGACTTCACCGACCGCGAGTTCCTGTGGACCATGCGCGTGGTGGTCGCCTGCTTCGCGGTGATCGTGACCTTGTTCTCGCTGAACACCGAGGCGACGATCTACCAGATGGTGGTCGGCGCCTACAAGGTCACACTGGTGTCGGCTTTCGTGCCGCTGGTCTGCGGGCTCTACTGGCGCCGCGCCACGACCCAGGGCGCGCTCGCCGCGATCCTCACCGGCTTCATCGTCTGGATTTCGCTGGAAATCCTGATGCCCGAAGCGCTGGTGCCGCCGCAGCTCGCCGGTGTGCTCGCCAGCGCGGCGGCGATGGTCATCGGCTCGCTGCTGCCGCAGTGGGGCGGCGCCCACGCCCGCCGCCACGCACACTGACCGCAGGCCGGATGCCCGACTGGCAGCGCCCGCTCCGCCCGGCGCTGTTCGCGCTGCTCGCCGTCAATGCCGCAGTGTATGCAGCGGACGGACGCTTCTCCGAGGGACTCGATGCACTGGCCTGGTACCTGCTGCTGGTGCTGTTCGCACTCGAAGCGGGCGGACCGGCGTGGGTGCGCCGGCCGCGCATCGCGCAGGTGCTGGGCCTGCTGCGCGTGCCTGCCGCGATCGCAGTCGTCATCGCCGCGGCGGCCTATCTGCAGGAACACGAATGGCTGGACGCGACGAACGCGCTGTTGTGGATAGGCGTCGTGCTGATGCTGGAACTGGAAGTGCGGGCGCCGGCGATCGTGGCGCAGCATCGCGGGGCATACACGCTGGGCTCATTGCTGCTCTATGCCGCGCTCGCCGCGGTCGCATTCATCTGGCTGCTGCGCGGCGAATGGCTTGATGGCTACGACGCGCTGCTGTGGATCGCCGCGTTTGCGCTGATCGAACTCGAGCTGTTCCGCGACAAGATCCGGGATTATACGTAACTATTTGTTTTTATTAAGTTATTTGTAAGTTTCTCGGAGGGCGTCCATGAACTTCGGCAGCTGCTCCGAGGGCAGGTGGTTGATGCCCGCGGCGGCCTTGCGCCCGCCGCCGGTGGCAAACGCCTGGCACAGCAGATCAGCACCCTGCGGCCGGCTGCGCGGGGCGCGCACGCTGACCGCATAGGCACCATCGGCCTTCCCCACCAGCACCGCATGCGCGCGCTGCGGCGCCGACTGCGCGAGCCGGTTGCCGAACACGCCGTTGACGCGACGGCTCCAGGCCGCATCCGGCAGGATATACAGTGCCGCGGCATCGTCCGCGAATTCCGGCCGCCGGTCTTCGGCCCGCGCCAGGTCCTCGGCGGCCGCCTGTTTCAGCACCTCGAACACCGGCTCGTCGACGATGAAATGCCGCGGATCCGCGTACGGCATCATCGTCCGGTAAAGGTCGGCGGGATGGTAATGCAGGTCCTCAATGGTCTCGCCGTAGGCGTTGTAGTTGATCGCCTCGCCCAGCTCGTGCAGGCGCGCGAGTTCGGTGTGATCAAGCTGCAGCGGCTGCGCCGCGCGGATCGCCGACTCGACCAGGTTGTCGCCGAAGGCCGCGACAACCGCCCACAGGCGATGCCTGCCCTCGAGATGACGGTCGACCAGCAGGCTGGTGCAGATGTCGGGCGCGGTATCGATATGCGCCTCGAACTGCGGATGCTGCGGAATGTCGCCGGCGGCATGATGGTCGAAATAACGCAGGCGTGCGCCGCGCAGCAGCGCGCGCTCCACCGCACGCGCGTTGCTGCGCAGTGAAATGTCGAGCACGGTCAGGCAGTCGCCGGCCTGCGCCGCGACGCGCTCGACCAGCTCGATGTCGCGCTTGACGCCGGTAATCAGCTCCGCGTCCTGCGGCTGCTCGAGACGCAACTGGTGCAGCGCGCAGATGCCGTCAGCGTCGCCGTTGAAGATGTCGTAGAATTTCATCGATGTTGCTGGAATCCCAATCGCCGTCCGCAAGACGCGGCCCCAGCCTCGCTGGCACGGCAGCGCTAGCTTACAGTCTGCTCATCATCTATGCCAGCCTGCAGCCCTTCAGCGGCTGGCGCGCGATTCCCGCGGAGTTCGGCATCTTCCTGTTCGAAGCCTGGCCGCGGTGGATCACCTTCGATGACGTGCTGTTCAACTTCATCGCCTATGCGCCGCTCGGCTTCCTGATCGCCCTCGCGCTGCGCGCGCGCTGGAGCGCACCCGCCGCGGTCGCCGGAGCAGCCATCGCCGGCGCACTGCTCAGCGGCGCGCTGGAGACGGCGCAGCAGTACCTGCCCTCGCGCATCGCCTCCAATGTCGACCTGCTGGTCAATGTCGCCGGCGCCACCGCCGGCGCGCTGCTCGCGCCGCTGTTGTCGCCGCAGCAGCGGCTGGGGCGCGAACTCGCACAACTGCGCGGCCAGTGGTTCGTCGACGGTCTGCGCGGCGACGCCGTGCTGGTGCTGGCCGGCCTGTGGCTGCTGGCGCAGCTGCACACGCCGGCCATCGCCTTCGGCAACGGCGACCTGCGCGAGAGCTTCAGCTTCGCGCTGCTGTTCCCCTTTTCGCCGCAAGCCTATTTCGCCGCCGAGGCCGGCGTAGTTGCACTCAACGCCGCGGGACTCGGCCTGTTGCTGGCCGGCGCCATGCGCGAACCGGGACCCGGGTACTGGCGCACGCTGGCACTGCTGCTCGGATTGGCAGGCGCGCTGAAGGCCGCTGCCGCGCTGCTGCTGCTGCAGGCACCCAATCCCTGGAGCTGGCTGACGCCGGGCGTGCTGCTCGGCCTCACCTGCGGCATGGCCCTGCTGTTGCTGCTGATCCGGCTGCCGCCGCGCGGCCGCAACGCGCTGGCGCTGCTGGCGCTGGCCGGCGCGGTGATCCTGATCAACGGCACGCCCGAAAACCCGTACCGCCCGGTCGCGGCCTACCTGCTGCAGGGCAAAACCAGCCACATCCTCAGTTTCGCCAGCATGCTGAGCGCGCTGTCAGAACTGTGGCCCTTCCTTGCCATGCTGTGCACGCTGCTGAGCCTGCCGGCGCGCGACCGCCGGCCCTATGGACACTGAACATCACCGAACGGAATCCGCGATGCCCCAAAAAACCAGATCCGCCTCCCCGCCTTCACTCGCCGGCCTGCGCCGGCAGCTGCGCCGCTTCGCCGAAGCGCGCGACTGGGGCCAGTTCCACACGCCGAAGAACCTGGCGATGGCCTTGAGCGTCGAGGCGGCCGAGCTGCTCGAATGCTTCCAGTGGCTGACGCCTGAACAGAGCGCCCGCCCCGGCGCGGCCGAACGCCGCGCGATCGAGGAGGAAATGGCCGACGTGCTGCTCTACCTGCTGCGTCTTTCGGACGTGCTCGGCGTCGACCTGCCGCGGGCCGCGCAGCGCAAGATGGCGGTCAATGCCCGCAAGTACCCGGTGGCGCTGGCGCGGGGCAATGCGCGCAAATACTCGCGCCGCTGACGCGGGATTGCGCAGGGTGCGCCGGTTATAATGCACACTCTCCCGTCGCCAGGCACCCTCCGACCATGAGCTACTACAAGCACCATGTCTTTTTCTGCTGCAACCAGCGCGACAGCGGCGCGCGCTGCTGCTGCGAACACGACGCCCAGGCCATGCGCGACTACGCCAAGCAGAAGGTCAAGGACCTCAAGCTCTCCGGCCAGGGCAAGGTGCGCATCAACCAGGCCGGCTGCCTCGACCGCTGCGACGAAGGCCCGGTGCTGGTGGTCTACCCTGAGGCCGTCTGGTACACCTATGTCGACCGCGAAGACATCGACGAAATTGTCAGCGAGCACCTGCAGCACGGCCGCGTCGTCGAACGCCTGAAAATCTGAACGCCCCGCGGCGCGGCCCCGGCCACGCCGCCGCTGCACCCATGTCCCGCACCGAAGCGCGCCCCATGCATCCCTCATCCCTCGAACGCCTCGCCATCGCAGGCCCCGCCGGCGCACTCGAAACCGACCTCAACGATCCGGGCGAACCGCGCCGCGGTCTCGCGCTGATAGCGCATCCGAATCCGGTGCAGGGCGGCACCAAGGACAACAAGGTCGTCACCACATTGGCGAAAACCCTGTTCGGCCTCGGCTATGCCGTGCTGCGCCCGAATTTCCGCGGCGTCGGCGCCAGCGCCGGTACTTTCGACCGGGGCGAGGGTGAAACCGAAGACATCCTCGCGGTTGCGCAGTACGCCCGCTCGCGCTTCGGCGAACTGCCGCTGCTGCTCGCCGGCTTCTCCTTCGGCGCCTTCGTGCAAACCCGCGTCGCGCAACGGCTCGCGCCCGAGCGCCTGGTGCTGGTCGGCCCCGCGGTCAACCGCTTCCCGGCGGCGACGGTGCCGGCGGACACGCTGGTAATCCACGGCGAACACGACGACGTGGTGCCCCTGGCCGCGGTGTTCGACTGGGCGCGGCCGCAACAGCTGCCGGTCATCGTGGTGCCCGGCGGCGAGCATTTTTTCCACGGCAGGCTGCAGCTGCTGGCGCAGATCGTGCAGCGCCACTGCGCATGAACGCCGCCGCGCCGCTGGCAGCCTCGGGGCTGCGCAAGTCTTATGGCGAACGCGAGGTCGTCTGCGGGCTGGACCTCGCGCTGCGCCCCGGCGAATGCTTCGGCCTGCTCGGGCCCAACGGCGCCGGCAAGACCACCACGCTGCGGCTGTGCCTCGGGCTGACCGATCCCGACAGCGGCAGCATCGCCGTGCTCGGTCAGCCGGTGCCGGCACAGGCGCGCGAGGCGCGGCAGCGCATCGGCGTGGTGCCCCAGTTCGACAACCTCGATCCCGATTTCACCATCCGCGAGAACCTGCTGATCTTCGGCCGCTATTTCGACATCCCCGATGCGACCTTGCGCGCGCGCATTCCCGACCTGCTGGAATTCGCCGGACTGGCGAGCCGCGCCGATGCGCGCATCCAGACGCTCTCCGGCGGCATGAAGCGGCGGCTGACGCTGGCACGCGCGCTGGTCAACGATCCGGAGCTGGTATTCCTCGACGAGCCGACCACCGGCCTCGACCCGCAGGCCCGCCACGTGATCTGGGACCGCCTGCGCAATCTGCTGAAGCAGGGCAAGACGCTGCTGCTGACCACCCATTTCATGGAAGAGGCCGAACGGCTGTGCGGCCGGGTCGCGATCATGGACCACGGCCGCATCATCGCCGAAGGCGAGCCGCAGGCGCTGATCGCGCAGCATGTCGAACCGCATGTGGTCGAGGTCTACGGCGAGGCCGCGCCGGACTGGGCCGAATTGCGCGGCCGCGCGCTGGCCGAGCGCTGTGAATCCACCGGCGAAACCCTGTTCTGCTATGCCCGCGATCCGGCCGCGCTGGTCGTCGACCTCGACGAACGCGAGGACCTGCGCTACCTGCACCGCCGCGCGAGCCTCGAGGATGTGTTCCTGAAACTCACCGGGCGCGAGTTGCGTGACTGACATGACCCGCAGAAACCACTGGGCCCTGCCGCGTTTCAGCCTGCGCTTCATCCATGTCTGGCGGCGCAACCTGCTGGTCTGGCGCAAGCTGGCCATTCCTTCGATGCTCGGCAACCTCGCCGATCCGCTGCTCTACATGTTCGGCCTCGGCTACGGACTGGGCCGCATGCTGGAGGATGTCGGCGGCATGTCGTACATCGGTTTTCTTGCCGCGGGCATCGTCTGTTCCAGCACCATGATGAGCGCTTCCTTCGAGGCGATGTACTCGGCGTTCTCGCGCATGCATGTGCAGAAGACCTGGGAGGCCCTGCTCAACGCGCCGCTGACGCTGGATGATGTCGTGCTCGGCGAACTGGTATGGGCGGCGAGCAAGAGCTTCCTCTCCGGCAGCGCGGTGCTGATCGTCGCCGCGGTGCTCGGGCTGGTGCCCTCGCCGCTGGCGCTGGCGGTGGTGCCGCTGATATTCCTGACCGGACTCGCCTTCGCCGCGCTGGGACTGATCATGACCGCGCTGTCGCCGAGCTACGACTTTTTCATGTACTACTTCACGCTGTGCGTGACGCCGATGATGCTGCTCTGCGGCGTGTTTTTCCCGCTCGACCAGCTGCCGGCTGCCGCGCAGACCGCGGCCTGGCTGCTGCCGCTGACTCATGCCGTTGCCCTCGCCCGGCCGCTGGTCAGTGGCGAAGTGCCCGCCACCTGGCTGATCCACGTCGCCGTGATCGCGGCCTACGCGGTCGCCGGTTTCCACATCGCGCTGGCGCTGACCCGGCGCCGGCTCATGACCTGAGGTGTCCCGCCATGCTCTGGATCAAGACTTTCCACCTGCTGTTCGTGATCGCCTGGTTCGCAGGACTGTTCTACCTGCCGCGCATCTTCGTCAACCTGGCACTGGAGGACAACGAGGCCGCGCGCGCGCGGCTGCTGCTGATGGCGCGCAAGCTCTATCGCTTCATGACCCTGCTCGCGATCCCGGCGCTGGTATTCGGGCTCTGGCTGTGGGGTAGCTACGCGAAACTCGGCATGATCAGCGGCGGCTGGATGCATGCCAAGCTCGCGCTGGTGGTCCTGCTGGTGGGCTACCACCATGCCTGCGGCCGCCTGCTGCGCAAGTTCGAACAGGGTCGCAACAGCCGCTCGCATGTCTGGTACCGCTGGTTCAACGAAGTGCCGGTGCTGATCCTGCTCGCCACGGTCATCCTCGTCGTCGTCAAGCCGTTTTAGACGGCATGACCCTGACCTTTCCCTTTCACCTTCCCGTTTTCGCGCTGCTTGCGGCGCTGGCTGCGCCCGCCGCCGCGGCCGAAGCGCGCATCATCGTCCAGGAATCGCCGCTGGCGGGTTTCCAGTACTACGAGGGCAAGGCGCTGTGGGAGATGATGCGTGTCGGCGACCCGCTGCGGCTGGTGCGCGAACCGCAGAACCCGTACGACGCCAATGCCGTGCGCATCGAATGGCGCGGCGAAATGCTCGGCTACCTGCCGCGCCGTGAAAACGCCGATGTCGCGCGGCAGATGGACCTCGGCGCGCCGGTGAAAGCGCGTGTGGTGCGGCTGACGGAAGCGCGCAATCCCTGGCACAGGGTGCGTTTCGAGGTCTATGTCGAGCTGCAACCGGGACCGCGCTGAGATGGAACAATTCTTCGCAAGCTGTCCGCGCGGCCTCGAAGGCGTGCTCGGTGAAGAACTGGCGACGCTGGGCGCGCAGGAGGTGCGCCCGGTCGACGGCGGCACCGGCTTCCGCGGCCCTCTCACGCTCGCCTACCGCGTCAATCTCGAAAGCCGCATCGCCAGCCGCGTGTTGTGGCGCATCGGCCACTGCCGCTACCGCGACGAAAAGGACATCTACACCGCCGCGCGCAAGCTGCAGTGGACGCAGTGGTTCGGCCCGCACCAGACCCTCCGCGTCGACACCGCGGCGATCAAGAGTCCGCTGAAAAGCCTCGACTTCGCGACGCTGCGCGTCAAGGATGCCGTCTGCGACGTGCTGCGCGAAGCCGAGGGTGACCGCCCCGACGTCGACACCCGCAACCCCGATGTGCGCATCCAGTTGTTCCTGACCCGAGACGAGGCGGTGTTCTACCTCGACACCTCGGGCGAGGCGCTGTTCAAGCGCGGCTGGCGCACGGCGGCTGGTGAAGCGCCGCTGCGCGAGAACCTCGCCGCCGGCATCCTCAAGCTCGCGGGCTGGACGCCGGAGCAGCCGCTGCTCGATCCGATGTGCGGCAGCGGCACCTTCCTGATCGAAGCCGCGCTGATGGCGATGAACCGCGCGCCGGGACTGAAGCGGCGTTTCGGTTTCGAGAAACTGCGCAACTTCGATGCGGCGGCCTGGACCGCGCTCAAGGCTGCCGCCGAGAAAAATACAAAAATATCAATAAAATCAAGTATTTATGGATATGACCGCAGCGGCGATGCGATCGCGCTGGCACGCCAGAACGTCACTGCGCTGGGACTGGAATCGCAAATCGAATTGAAGCAGTGCAGTTTTGAGGATTCGAAGCCGCCGACGCCGACCGGCATCCTCGTCACCAACCCGCCCTACGGCGTGCGCCTCGAGGAACTCGACGACCTCGCCGCCTGGTATCCCAAACTCGGCGACATCCTGAAGCAGCGTTACGCCGGCTGGACCGCCTATATCCTCACCGCCGACCTGCGCATCGCCAAACTGATGCGGCTGCAGCCCTCGCGGCGCACGCCGCTGTTCAACGGGGCGCTGGAGTGCCGCTTGTTCAAGTACGAGATCGTGGCGGGGAGCATGCGGAAAAACAAAGAGCAGACCTGACGCTGCGCATGAACCGCCACGCAACAAGCGGCATCAATGCGACACGCTCATCGGTCATGCCTCACGCGCCAGTAACCGGGCAGACGACTCTGATGCGCCACCACTTCTACACGTAGAATCCCGGCAGCCGCACTGTAGATGAGCGTGAAGGGAAATCGCGGAAGGACAAAGCGCCGGAGATCAGCATCAACGGCCTGCCCCATTTCGGGGTGTTCAAGCAGCAGATTCGTCGCGCGCCAAACCTCGGTTTCGAAAAATTCACCCAGGCCCGGAACTTCCTGCTCGTAGTGCAGCGCTGCCTCAATCAGTTCCAGCTCCGCTTCCGGGTGGAACTCCAGCCTCATCGTTTCAGGCGGTTGCGCAGATTTGCGTAAACCTGTTCACCTGGAACCGGCTGCACCTTGCCTTCAACGATCTCCCGATGTCGCCGTTGCGCCTCCTTGATCCAGGCCGTCTCGACATCAGCGTCGGCCGGGCCATCAAGCTCGGCAATAAGGACACGGACAAGGTCCGCTTTCTCGTCCGGGCTCAAAGCCCGGATTTTCGCTTCAATCTCGGCAGTGGCAGTCGACATCATGAGCTCCGTTCAGATTTCTCCGCAACCGGAGCATTGTAACGCCCGAGCCTTTTGAATACTAACCGGACCTGCCAAGGCCATACAGCCCATTAGGCCACCCAATGCACCCAGGAAGGGAATCATTAATCAACCGTTTCCAAAAAAAAGGGCGGTGGGTTCAGCCGGTCGGTGCAACAGTTTCATGAAGCGTAGCAGCTGGCGTCGCGTAACCCAAGGTTTTTCGTGGTCGCGTGTTCATGCTCTTCGCGACCGCGTTGAGCCTTTGTTGCGTCAGGATCGACAGATCCGTTCCATCAGGGAAGTATTGCCGTAATAGCCCATTCGTATTTTCATTTGTTCCGCGCTGCCAGGGACTGCTCGGATCGCAGAAGTAGACCTTAACGTCCGTCGCCACGGTGAAGCGCTTGTGTTGCGCCAACTCCGTTCCTCGGTCCCATGTGATAGATGAGATCAATTCACCTGGTAACGTCTTGACCTTCCGGACCAACGCGCTTACGACGCTATCCGTGTCTTTGCCTTTTACCTTTACGAGCATTACGAAACGAGATCGGCGTTCCACCAAGGTTGCTATATGGCTGTTCTTCGAGCCGGATAGCAAATCTCCTTCCCAGTGGCCCGGAACGGCGCGATCTTCAACCTCGGCAGGGCGTTCGCGGATGGAGACCGCGTCGACGATCTGACCGCGGGGTTGGCCTGTTGTGGTGGCTGTTTTCCCGCGCCGCATCATTCGGCGGCTTCGCAAGTGAGAGATAAGCTCCCTCTTCAAGACGCCGCGCGCCTGGATGAACAGACTTCGGTAAATCGTCTCATGTGATACGCGCATGGAAAGATCCTCGCCAAACTCGGTTTCAAGCCAACCCGCGATTTGCTGGGGAGACCAATTGTCCTTGAGTTTTTCGGCGACAAGGCTACGCAGCCTGGTGTGTTGGGCCAGATGGCAAGGCTTGGGGCGTTCTGCCTGCTTCCATGCCCGCTCGTCTGCTGGTGCGGCTCGATAGCAATGACGACCTCCGTTGCGGCCGACCTCACGGCTGATCGTTGACGGTGCACGACCAATCTGCTTGGCAATTGTTCGCAGGGAAAGACCGGCCACCAATCCGCGAGATATCTCTTCTCTTTCGCTAGCATCCAGGCTTCTGTCGGAGCGTGCTCTCGCAATCGGGGCAATGCCACCACGCGCCTTCAAGACGCCGTGGATCGATCCGGCATGCCTCTCGAGAGCCAATCCGATCTCAGTGAGCGATTGGCCGTCCTTCCATCGGCGCCATAACTCCTTCTTCTGAAGCTGCGATAGTCCAGGCCGTCCCATTTGCGCCATATCTACCCCCCAAGGCAAGCGTTGACATTGTCAATATGTTGCCTTGACCGGTTGAACCCACCGCCTCTGCCATTGGGAACTCTAACGTGTGAGCTCAGCGGCGCTCATTTGCGTCCGCTCTGGAGCGACGGGTTAGGTGACCCACTTCTCGCTGCTTCCAATATCTTGGTTACACCAGCCTGCTCGGCGATGGGTGAGGGTGTGTGTGCAACACCAGAACGATACTTCGCGACTTCCGTAAGAGTCGAAAGAGCTTCGGTAGACAACGCGGAGTTCTCGCGGGCAGTCATATCCAAGCCGATCACCGCGGCGTCGACGTAGCCTTCGAGAAGTTGCTGCGCCTCGCCGGTCCGTCCTGCGCGCAATTCTTTCAGGACTGCGACGTTTTGTACGGCGTCCAATTGTTGTCGGGCAAGCATGTTCTGCTGCATCGGCCCCGAGAGATACCAAAGCATCAATCCAGCCCCCGCCATCAGTCCCACGAGACCGGATACGGATGCGATGACAATAGTTCGGCGCTGCATAGGGGTCGCCTAACGTCTGAAATCAGCGGCGGGCCGCGGCTCTGATTTGCGCGTGGCATAGTGGCGCGCGGCCCGTCCGCTCCGGATTGAAGGGTTAGGCGTCATGCTCACTTTGTCTCTCTGTGCCCCGGAATCTTGATTCGGACACCAAATACAAGTGGGATCGATATGGCAAGAAATATCACAAAGAACAGTGGATAGACTAACCAGCGGACGTCCGGAGCAACGTTGTCCTTCAGCCATCCCGCACCGAGACCAAGAATAGCCCCCATCAGCGCCACTTTGATGAACAGCCACAACCAGTCCAAGGCTGTGCTCTTCCGCTTTCCGCCGGAACTTTGGATGCTCATTCGTGACGCCTAGCGTTTCGTATCAACCGCGCGCACAGCCGACGTGCGCGTCGGTTTGGATGCGGGGGTTAGGCGACTACTCATCAAAGCGCTCCACCATTAAAAATCCCTTGTCGTCGCTGAGTTGCGCGATCTCAGGACCTATAACATCCGATGGCATCAAGGAAAAGTGAAGAACCGTGCCGCTCTCAAATTGTAAGGACATCTGGATTTCCTCGATCCGCGCAGTATCAACGATCCTTTGCCCAATGAGGCCACAAATCGCATCAAAGAAACCGATATCTGTCCGATTGAGCAACCCTCGTCCGGTGAGTTGAACTTGAATTGGCGAATAAACGGAAAGAGCTAGCGGCCCAAACACCATCTGCACATAGTCGTGCACGAAGCGCACTTCCGAGCAAGTGTCTCCGGTGATGAGTTCATCGTACCCGGTCCCCGTTGCCATTAGTCGCCTAACGTTTGAGGTAAGGGGCGCGCCGCTTGCGGCGCGCCCCAGCGACCGAAGGGAGCGAACTTGACCGAGGGGTTAGGCCACCCAAAGTCTTGCCCACCACGCAGAAGCAAAAAATACACATGCGAATACCACCCAACGCAGGCTCTTGAACTTAACACGTGTAAACCAGAGTACCGATGCTAGGGTCGCGTACAAAAGGATGTTTGCAATGACCACCCAAGCCAGCATTTCCAAAGAGCAAGAATCAAAGGGTGTGCATGCGGCTGTGGCGGCGAACCATGCGAACGACGGACACAGGAACAACACAACAGCAACTAGAGGAAGTGGTGGCAATGGTAAGGCAACACTAAACAGGAATGCGGCCACAGGAATCATAGTGGCTAACAGACTAGACCAAAGTAGGTAGCGCCTCATCTTTGTCGCAAAGGCCTAACGTTCCGGTTGAGGCGCGCGGCTCGGGGCGTGCAATGACGCGAAGCTTGCCGCGCCGCTCTCGAACCGGGGGTTAGGCATGTTTCTGCTCATACACCAGAGCATCATCCCGAAAAACCTTTGCCCCATGATACGGAAAAACATGATGCCCACAATGCTCCGTAAACACAGCAATTGCTTTTTGTCGCTCGCTAACTAGATGGAAGGCCCATCGAAACTCGACGATAGAATCATCCATTAACACGATGCGCAATACACCACTCGAAAACTCGAGGCATTCAGGATTCTCGAGAAGGCGCTCCCGGGGAAGGCCCGTGTGCTCAGAGAGTTCGCCAGCCCACTCTTTGATCAGTTCATTCGCTCTGCGAGGTACGGGAAACATGCCTAACGTCCACGCTCACCGGCGTGCGCCGATGGCGGTTGATTGATCTCAGTGCTGGCGCGCACGTCAGTGTGCGGCGTGCTGTTAGATAGCACGTTCATCTACGCCAGAACGCCCACCACGGTGGAGGAATGATAGGAACACCTTGCTCCGAAAGGAAGGCTTTGAATTCCTGCCACTCATCGTCGCTGCACCTATGCCACAACTCGCTGAATCGGACTTCAAGCTTTGCGATCTTGTGCTGCGTGAACAATTGAACTCTTTCTGCACCCCACAAATGCTCCTTTAGCATCGACAACGGTGCCTCCATGCCGTAGCCATCGAAGCGCTTGTAGATGTAGGCGCGCAAATCTTTCGCGGGCATTGCTTGTGTCATCTAACGTTCGCGTTGAGCGGGCGCGCCGCTTTTGGCGCGTCCGCTCTCGAACGCTGGGTTAGACACGGTTCGCTGCTGAAGAATGGTTTCACGAATGCACTGCAGAGCGTGGTCTATCTGATACAGGTAATGCATCGGCAGGAATCGCGTATCAGCGTAACCAGAAGTAGATAAAACTGCCAGCTCAATGCCGTGTTGCTCACCTTCGCCCGCAGGATAGCGGGCTACTTTGGCGTCTGTAATGCGATTCCACGGGATCATGATGCCCCCAGAGCTAGGTGACTCTCGGTAATGAATTCCCAATTTATCTACCCGGAAATAGACGAAGTACTTCGTCTTGGGAAGGTGCCGCAACAACCAGCTAAATCCCGAAATGCCAAGTGTTATCAATAACACGCTCAGCATCCAGCGCTGGGGGTGCGTGCCCATAACGAACACAAGGCCACTGGCAACCAAGCAACCCCCGAAAATAAAAAAAAGGGAGTCATACCAACCGGTTCCGCGATCATCAACCGCCTCGAAAGAGATGATGTCTGTTTCCAAAGTGTCTAACGTTAGTGATGATGCGCGCCAGAAAGCGCATGGCGCTTTCTGGCGTCGCCATTGATCGCTCGGTTATGCGTTCGACTCTGCATCTTTCGACGCTTGCTGAATCTGATGCATCCGGTAAACCGACCAAGCGGATGCCGTACTCGCAGCCAGAAGCAACGCAATTCTCACAACATCCACCATTGCAAGAGATAGAGAACCCCCTGACACCATCTCCGTCACTTCCCGAAAGAGGAGCGCATACCGCTCCAAGGGCACAAATACACACCAGCCAAGGGCAAACCAACTTCCAAGCTGAGGCTCGAAGTACAACGCGCCTACAATGAGCGCGACGATCCCAAGATGCCAAAGGTGTGAGAAGACCTCAACCCGTTGCATCTGCGCCCAATCGGGGATCAACCATAGAACGGTGAGCAGCACATAGGCGAACAGAAAAGCGCCGGCTAGATAGACAGGCAATGTTCGGCCGTACGTCTTAGTGGTCGCCACGGTTTCTCCGAGACGCATAACGTTCACGCTCACCGGCGCGCGCCGGATGAGCCTTGCAAAGCGCGGCGGTCACGCGCGCGTCCGTGTGCGGTGTGCTGTTAGATGGCACGTTCATCTGCGCCAAAACGCCCACCACGGCGGAGGGACGATGGGTACACCTTGCTCCGAAAGGAACACTTTGAATTCCCGCCATTCATCGTCAGTACACCTATGCCACAACTCGCTGAACCGGACCTCAAGCTTCGCGATCTTGTGCTCCGTAAACAACTGAACTCTCTCTGCGCCCCACAAATGTTTCTTTAGCATCGACAGCGGCGCCTCCATGCCGTAGCCGTCGAAGCGCTTGTAGACGTAGGCGCGCAAATCCTTCTCGGGCGTTGCTTGTGCCATCTAACGTTTGCGTTGAGACGCGCTCGTAGAGCGTCGGCCCTCAAACGAAGGGTTAGGCGTTTGCATCGGAAACAAGCTCTATTTCGGACGGCGAGAGGCCAAGCGAATGAGACATTGCCTTGCTTTCGGACTCGTGCCACCATTTTTCGACCCACGCACCGCCATAGAGATCGATCTCATATACAGCGAAGGTTTCACCTCGCATTGATTGCACGCGCGAACGGTCAGCTTCGTCAAGCGGTTGAAGAACGGACTCCGGGATAGACAGAACGCGAACGACCGAGCCGACGCCGACAGTTGCACCGTTGCAATCACGAGTAGATGGTAGTGTTGAGCTGCTGCCCATGGCGCCTAACGTTTCAATTGAGGGGCGCCATCGGCGTCCCTCTCGAATTGATGGTTAGACAGCATTTTGGCTGTTGTGGCGACTATGAGGCAACTTGCAATAGGTATGAGGAAAAAGCCCGGAAAGAATAGATGCTTTGAATCATGCCAAGATTGAAACTCTAGCCATGCGCAAGCAATGAGTCCGAGGCAAAGGGAAATAAAAATCGAAGGAGAAATAGACCTCGCTTGAATTTTCCGCCGCGCCAGCAACCAAGCAGCAACAAACCCCACCCACCATAAGAGAAACCCTATGGTTTGTGGAATGTAGAAGTCTGGCATGAAAGAAATGGCGGCAATGGCATTCCAGGTCAGCAATACAACCCACGCGATCGGTACGGCACTCGCGAGAGTAGATAAGAGGACGGTAATCGCGACCCCAGTACCCATGCTGTCTAACGTGTATTGGTTGACATTTTTAGTTGCCAAATTTAGGTGACTTTTTTAGTTGACATTCTGCACCTTCTTGGTGCCCATGATAGGCCACCGCCGCGTCATCCTCAACCGCAGCGGCGCGTTGTCTGGATATTCCGGTCCACCGGCAATCGAGCGAGGGTTCCTCATGACGGAAGATCCCGGCGGGCAGGCTGCGCCTGCTGACCCACCCAGGCCCCGCCTGCTGCAGCAGGTGCGTGATGCCGTGCGGCGCAAGCATTTCAGTCCGCGCACGGAAGAAAGCTATGTCCACTGGATCAGGCGCTTCATTTATTTTCACGACAGGCGTCACCCTGCCGAGCTGGGCGAGGCCGCGGTCACGGCCTTCCTCAACCACCTCGCCCGCGATCGCAAGGTCGCTGCGTCAACCCAGAACCAGGCCTTGTCGGCACTGCTGTTTCTTTACCGTGAAGTCCTCGCAAAACCGCTCGCCTGGCTGGATGGACTCGATCGCGCGAAGCGCCCGGCGCGCGTGCCGTCGGTGCTCACCCGGGATGAGGCTTCAGCGCTGCTGGCGCGGCTGCAGGGCACGCGCTGGATCATGGCCGCCCTGCTCTACGGCGCGGGCCTGCGGCTGCGCGAATGCCTTAAGCTGCGGGTGAAGGATATCGATTTCGGTTACGGCCAGATCGTCATCCGCGACGGCAAGGGCGCGAAGGACCGGGTGACCATGCTGCCGGCCCCGACGGTGCAGCCCCTGCAGGAGCATCTCGTCCGCGTGCGCCTGCTGCATGAGCGCGACCTCGCTGCCGGTTACGGCAGCGTCGAGCTGCCGGATGCGCTGTCGGTGAAGTATCCGCGCGCGGCGCAGGACTGGGGCTGGAAGTTCGTGTTTCCCTCGTACAAGCTGTCGACGGACAAGCGCAGTGGTGAAATCCGCCGCCACCATGTCTATGAAAACTACCTGATCCGCGCGGTCAAGCAGGCGGCCCGCGCGGCGGGCATCACCAAGCCGGTGAGCTGCCACACGCTGCGCCATTCCTTCGCGACACACCTGATCGAAGGCGGTTACGACATCCGCACGGTGCAGGAACTGCTGGGCCATCACAGCGTGGAAACGACGATGATTTACACGCACGTCATGAACAAGGGCGGGCGCGGTGTAGCCAGTCCACTGGACCGCGGACCACGCCGGCTTGATGCCGCCGAACCCAGCGTGCCCCGTTACGGCACCAAGGCGGACGGACTGCGGCCCATCAACATCTGAAATACAAAAATATCAATATAATCAAATACTTATGATATAGCCGTGGAGCATCAGCGCAACACCCGCAAGATCAGCGACGTCCCGATCAGCAGCAGCAAAACGCCAATTACCTTCAGCAGCGTCTCGCGCGAGGCCTTCAGCTGGATGCGATGGCCGGCCCAGATGCCGCCCAGCGCGAAGGGCAAGAGCAGCAATGCGCCGAGGATGCGGTCCCACAGCATCAGGCCGCCGATGAGGAAAACCAGCGCGCGGATCGAGGTGGAAAGCAGCACCATGTTCGACAGCGTCGCGCGCAGCACGGCCTTGTCGGGCAGGCGGCGCGAGAGGTAGATCGCATAGGGCGGTGCGCCGACGCCGAACAGCGTGCCGGCGGCACCGCCGCAGAAACCTGAAATGACCGCCCAGGGATGGCGCTTGATGCCCACCTGCGGCGCGCGGGCCAGCAGTGAATAGAGGCCGTAACCGAACAGGAAGATGCCGAAGGCGGCGATGGTCGCCTGCTGAGGAAGGGTCACCAACGCGGTGACACCGGCGACGGCACCGGCCAGCGAGAACGGGGCCATCCATTTCAGCTCGCCGGGATCGGCGTCCTTCGAGAAGCGAGAGCCGAGCGCCAGCGCCGCCGAAACATCGAGCAACACACACAGCGGCAGCACGTATTCGAGCGGAAAGAAGTACGAAAGCGCCGGTACCGTGAACATCGCCGCGCCGAAGGTAGTGATGCCGAAGATGACGTAGGCGCCGGCGACGATGGCGGCACAGGCCGCCCAGGTGGCGAGGCCGAAGGGCAACGCGTCCATCAACGGATGCGCAGCAACAAAAAACGCCGGCGCGGGGGCCGGCGTTTTTGCGGATCAAAACCAGAACCCATCTCAAAAACCTGCCGAGCGCCGCCAGGACAAGGCGCCCGCGAGGCTTCGACGAGACATTACTGAGAGGGTAAGGCGAGGAGAAACGCAGCGGGCAACGCAGTCCTGGCAAGCGCAGGCGTTTTTGGGATGGGTTCTAGACAAGGTTCAGGTGCTCGATGCCGGTCATCACATCCTTGTCCTTGGCATCCTTGCTGTTCAGCTTGATCATCAGCCGCAGCTCGTTCATCGAGTCTGCGTTGCGCAGCGCGTCCTCGTAGCTGATCTCGCCGGCCTCGTAGAGGTCGAACAGGTGCTGGTCGAAGGTCTGCATGCCCAGTTCGCGCGACTTGGCCATGATGCCCTTGATTTCGTGCACCTCGCCCTTGAAGATCATGTCCGAGATCAGCGGCGAATTGAGCAGGATTTCGACCGCCGCGGCGCGGCCCTTGCCGTCCTTTTTCGGGATCAGGCGCTGCGACACCAGTGCGCGGATATTCAGCGACAGGTCCATCAGCAGCTGCTGCTTCCGCTCCTCGGGGAAGAAGTTGATGATCCGGTCCAGCGCCTGGTTGGCGCTGTTGGCGTGCAGCGTGGCCATCGCGAGGTGGCCGGTTTCGGCGAAGGCGATCGCATGGTCCATGGTGTCGCGGTCGCGGATCTCGCCGATCAGGATCACGTCAGGGGCCTGGCGCAGGGTGTTTTTCAGCGCGGCGTGCCAGGACTCGGTATCGACCCCGACCTCGCGCTGGGTGATCACGCAGTTCTTGTGCTCGTGCACGTATTCGATCGGGTCCTCGATGGTGATGATGTGGCCGTAGCTGTTTTCGTTGCGGTAACCCATCATCGCCGCCAGCGAAGTCGATTTGCCCGAGCCGGTGCCGCCGACCATGATCACCAGGCCGCGCTTGGTCATCACCACATCCTTCAGCACCGGCGGCAGCTTGAGGTCGTCGAATTTCGGGATCTGGGTGTTGATGGTCCGCAGCACCATGCCGACACGGCCCTGCTGCATGAAGGCGTTGACGCGGAAACGGCCGATGTCGCCGGGGCTGATCGCGAAGTTGCACTCCTTGGTCGCCTCGAACTCGCCGGCCTGCTTGTCGTTCATGATGCCGCGGGCGAGTTCGGCGGTGTGCTGGGCGGTCAGCGCCTGGCTCGCCACCGGCGTCATCTTGCCGTCGAGCTTGATCGCCGGCGGAAACCCGACGGTGATGAACAGGTCGGAGGCCTTTTTCGAGACCATCGCCTTCAGCAGGTCGTGCATGAACTTGACTGCCTGTTCTCTTTCCATGCTGTGCTCCCCTTTGCCTTTTGCCCTTCGTTGTTCCGGTGCCCGCGTCAGCGCGGCATCATCAGCGGAACAGGTCCTTGTTCATCGCCTTGCCGCGCGCCTCGTCGGCGGAGACGATGTTGCGTTTGACCAGGTCCACCAGGTTCTGGTCCAGCGTCTGCATGCCGAGCTGGGCGCCGGTCTGGATCGCGGAATACATCTGCGCCACCTTGTTCTCGCGGATCAGGTTGCGGATCGCCGGCGTGCCGATCATGATCTCGTGCGCCGCGGCGCGGCCGCTGCCGTCCTTGGTCTTGAGCAGCGTCTGCGAAATCACCGCGCGCAGCGACTCCGACAGCATCGCGCGCATCATTTCCTTTTCCTCGGCCGGGAACACGTCGATGATCCGGTCGATGGTCTTCGCCGCCGAACTCGTGTGCAGCGTGCCGAACACCAGGTGGCCGGTTTCGGCGGCGGTCAGCGCGAGGCGGATGGTCTCCAGGTCGCGCATCTCGCCGACGAGGATGATGTCCGGGTCTTCGCGCAGCGCGGAGCGCAGCGCGTTGGCGAAGGACAGCGTGTGCGGGCCGACCTCGCGCTGGTTGATCAGGCACTTCTTCGATTCATGCACGAATTCGATCGGGTCTTCCACCGTCAGGATGTGGCCCTGCTCGTTTTCGTTGATGTGGTTGATGATGGCGGCCAGCGTGGTCGACTTGCCGGAGCCCGTCGGGCCGGTGACCAGCACCACGCCGCGCGGCTGGTTGGCGATCTCGACGAACACCTTAGGCGCCTTCAGGTCCTCCAGGCTCAGCACCTTGGAGGGAATGGTCCGGAACACCGCGCCGGCGCCGCGGTGCTGGACGAAGGCATTGACGCGGAAGCGCGCGAGGTTGGGGATCGAGAACGAGAAGTCGCACTCGAGGTTTTCCTCGTAGAACTTGCGCTGGCCGTCGTTCATGATGTCGTAGACCATCGCATGGACATCCTTGTGCTCCAGCGCCGGCAGGTTGATGCGGCGTACGTCGCCATGCACTCGGATCATCGGCGGCAGGCCGGAGGACAGGTGCAGGTCGGAGGCTTTGTTCTTGACGACGAAGGCCAGCAGTTCGGAGATGTCCATTTATAATTCCCTTGGGAGTGGGCTGTGCAGGGTGCCTTCAGCGCGCCGGAGTGCCGGATACTCCTGATACCCTCTGAATACCGTTTGAAATGCAGCCCTGAGCGCGTCGAAATTATGGCCACAATCGCCGAGAACTTGCAAGCCGTACAGGGACGCATCGCGCGAGCGGCGGCCGCTGCGAACCGCGCCGCAGACAGCGTCAGGCTGCTCGCGGTCAGCAAGACCTTCGGCGCCGACGCGGTACTCACCGCCTGGCAATCCGGACAGCGTGCCTTCGGCGAGAATTTCGTGCAGGAAGGCGTCGCCAAGGTCACGGAACTGTCACTTCCCGGCATCGAGTGGCATTTCATCGGCCCGATCCAGAGCAACAAGACGCGGCCGATCGCCGAACACTTCGCCTGGGTGCACAGCATAGAACGCGAAAAGATCGCGCAGCGCCTCAACGATGCGCGTCCGCCGCAGCTGCCGCCGCTGAACGTGCTGATCCAGGTCAATGTCAGCGGCGAGGCCAGTAAGAGCGGCATCGAGCCCGGCGCGGAGCGCGATCTCGCCGCCTTCATCCGCGGACTGCCGCGCTTGCGGCTGCGCGGGCTGATGGCGATCCCCGAGCCGACGCCGGACACCGTGCTGCAGCGTGAGCGCTTTGCGCTGCTGCGGCGGCTGCTGCAGCCGCTGCGGGAAAATGATGCGGGCATCGACACGCTGTCGATGGGCATGTCCGATGACCTCGAATCGGCGATTGCCGAGGGCTCGACGCTGGTGCGCGTGGGCACGGCGATTTTCGGCAAACGGCAGGCCGTAAAAAGTGAACGGTAAGCAGTGAATCGTATAATCCCCGGAACCTTCATCCATCCCGGACACCGGCCCTGTTCGATGCTCACCGCTCACCGTTCACCATTCACCGCTCACCCACTCCCCACCCGGCTTCATCCATGAACATCGCATTCATCGGCGGCGGCAACATGGCCGCGGCGATCATCGGCGGCCTCGTCGGCCAGGGCCGTTCCCCCTCCACCCTGCAGGCGGTCGACGTACTGCCCGAGGCCCGCGCCCGGCTGGAGAAGCAGTTCGGCATCCGCACCTCGGCTGACCCCGTGGCCGCGGCGGCCGGCGCGGATTGTGTCGTGCTGGCGGTGAAGCCGCAGCAGATGCGCGAAGTCGCGGGTGCGCTGGCACCCGCGCTGAAGGGGCAGCTGATCATCAGCATTGCCGCCGGCATCCGCGGCAGCGATCTCTCGCGCTGGCTCGGCGGGCATGCAGCCATCGTGCGCGCAATGCCCAACACGCCCGCGCTGGTGGCCGCGGGCATCACCGGCCTGCATGCGCTGCCCGGCGTCAGCGCGCAGCAGCGCTGCGATGCCGAAAGCGTGCTGGCCGCCGTCGGCAGCACCTTCTGGGTCGACGCGGAGAACGCGCTCGACGCAGTCACCGCGGTGTCCGGCAGCGGGCCGGCCTATGTCTTCTATTTCATCGAGGCGCTGGAACAGGCGGCGCGCGAACTGGGGCTGCCCGCGGACATCGCGCGGCAGAGCGCGCTACAGACCTTCGCCGGCGCGGTGAAGCTCGCCATCGCGGGTGATGCCGATCCGGCAACGCTGCGCGCGCGGGTGACCTCAAAGGGCGGCACCACCGAGCGCGCGATCGCTGCCTTGGACGAGGCACAGGTCAAGGCCGCCTTCGTCCGCGCCGTGCGCGCGGCGGCGGAACGGTCGGCCGAGCTCGGCGACAGCCTCGGCAGGAATTGATCAACCGCAAGGAACGCCGGACAGCATGCTCGCCAATGCCCTGATTTTCATTGCCCAGGTCGCCTTCGGCCTGCTGACCCTCGCGCTGCTGCTGCGCTTCTACCTGCAATGGGTGCGCGCGCCCTATCGCAATCCACTCGCCGATTTCGTCAACGCGCTGACCGATTTCATGGTCAAGCCGGCGCGCCGGGTGATCCCCGGACTGTGGGGACTGGACCTGCCGACACTGCTGCTGGCCTGGCTGATGCAGCTGCTCGAACTGCTGGTGGTGATGCAGGTGCGCGGTTTCCGTTTCGGCGCAGAAGTCGGCCTCGCCGCGATCGGCATCGGGGCGCTGGCGGCGATCGGCATCGTCAAGATGCTGATCTACATCGTACTGGTGTCCACGCTGCTGCAGGCGCTGCTGTCCTGGATCAACCCCGGCAGCCCGATCGCACCGTTGCTCGACGCGATGACGCGGCCCTTCCTGCGTGTATTCCGGCGGCGGATTCCGCCGATCGGCAATGTCGACCTGTCGCCGCTGTTCCTGCTGGTGGCCTGCCAGCTGCTGCTGATGGTGCCGGTGGCCTGGCTCGAGTCCGAGGCGCTGCGCCTGCTGCGGTGAGCGGCTGGCATCGCCACGATGCCAGGGCCGCGCGCCTGACGCTGCAGCTCCATGTCCGCCCCGGCGCCCGCAGCACCGCGGTCGCGGGCCTGCATGGCGATGCGCTGAAAATCCATGTCGCCGCGCCGCCGGTCGATGACCGCGCCAATGAAGCCCTGCTCGCCTGGATCGCCGAAGCGCTGGAACTGCCGCGGGCTGCGGTGAGATTGCGCTCCGGCGCGAAATCGCGGCGCAAAGTCGTGGAGATCAGCGGCGCCGATGCCGCAACCGCGGCACGCGCAGCCGCGCTGGCTAAGGCCGCGGATTAGGCACCGGGGTCGGCGCCGGATCCGCCGTGGCGCGCACGCCAGGCGCGCACCAGCAGCGTGACCGCGATCCACAATGCCAGCGCCGCCAGCGGCACCGTGATCGCCAGCGGCGCCAACAGCGCAAGCAGCGCGAGCACGATGAAACCCAGCGCGATGCTCGTCATCAGGCCGGACTCGGCGGCGCCCAGCGTGCGGCGGTTGCTGATGGCGGCGCCGACGGTGTTGCCCAGGCGCAGTGCGCCGGCAGCGGCGCGCGCGGCACGTCCGCCCGCGCCGCGATGGCGGACCCGCGCCGAGGGCCGCACGCGGTGGCCTTCGGCGAGCACGATCTCGGTGGCATTGGCGAGGTCGTCCTCGTAGATCGCCTGCATGCAGCGCGCGCAGCCGGCATCCTCGATAGCGACATCGAGCTCGTAGTTGCTGATCCAGCTCGCGATGTTGAGATTGGTCGAGCCCACGCGCGCCCAGCGCCCGTCGGCCACCGCGGTCTTGGCATGCAGCATCGGTCCGTTCCATTCGAAAACACGGATGCCGGCTTCGAGCAGCGGGCGGTAGCCGGCGCGGGACAGCCGCGCGAGCATCGGCACGTCGCTGCTGCCGGGGACCAGCAGCCGGACATCAACACCATCGTGCGCCGCCGCGCGCAGCGCCTGCACATAGGGCGAGACGCCGACGAAATAGGCGTCGGTCAGCCACAGGGTGTCTCGGGCCATCGCCGCGATCATCTGGTCAAGCCGGTACAAGCCCGCGGTGCTGGGCTGGCTCGCGAGCACGCGCACCATGACATCGCCCGCGGGCGCTGCGGGTACGGCCTCCGGCTCCGGCAGGTCTATGTCCCTGCCCGAGGCGGCGGCCCAGGTCTGACCGAAAGCGCGTTCGATATCGGCGACCGCGGGACCGCGGATCTCGATGCCGGTATCACGCCAGGGTGCAATACCGCGCCGCGGGTCACCCAGCCACTTGTCGCTGACGCAGAGTCCGGTCACATAGCCGACCTCGCCGTCCACGGCGACCATCTTGCGGTGGTCGCGGGTCAGCCAGCCGAAGGGGCTGTCAAGGCGCGGCGTGTTGAAGCAGCGCACCTCGCCCCCGGCCTCGACCAGCGGCTGCAGCAGGCGACGGGTGCCCACGCCCAGCGCGCCCATCCAGTCATAGATCAGGCGGACCTGGACACCGGCACGCGCGCGCTCGCAGAGGGCGGCGACGAACTCGCGCCCCGTCGCGTCGCCGGCGATGATGTAGTTCTCGAACAGGATGGTACGGCGCGCAGCGGCGATGGCCTCCAGCCAGGCGGGATAGTTTTCGCCGGCATCGCGCAGGATGCGCACCGCATTGCCGCCGACCGGCGCGGCGCCGGCTGCGCGCGCGAACACCTGCTCGGCCAGCAGTCGCAGCTCGGGGATCGGGCGCCGCGGCCGCGCGGCGTCCCGGGGATCGCTGGTTTCGGCTGTCGCGGTGGCTTGTTCCGGGAGCACGGCGCGCCTACATCAGCACGATGTCGAACTGTTCCTGGTTGTAGGCCGACTCCACCTGCAGCGAAATCGGCTTGCCGATGAAATCGGAGAGCATGGCGAGATTGTGCGACTCCTCGTCGAGGAACATGTCGATGACCTGCTGCGAGGCGAGGATGCGAAACTCCCGGGCATCGAACTGGCGCGCCTCGCGCACCAGCTCGCGCAGCACCTCGTAGCAGACGGTCTGGGCGGTCTTCAGTTCGCCGCGTCCCGCGCACACCGGGCAGGGCTCGCACAGCACATGGGCAAGGCTCTCGCGGGTGCGCTTGCGGGTCATCTCGACCAGGCCGAGCTGGGTGAAGCCGTTGACGGTCATCCGTGTTCGGTCGCGGGCAAGCGCCTTGCGGAATTCATTGAGCACGGCGTTGCGGTGTTCCTCGCTGTCCATGTCGATGAAATCGATGATGATGATGCCGCCGAGGTTGCGCAGCCGCAGCTGGCGGGCGATGACCTGCGCCGCCTCGAGGTTGGTCTTGAATATCGTGTCGTCGAAATTGCGTCCGCCGACGAAGCCCCCGGTATTGACGTCGACCGTGGTCAGCGCCTCGGTCTGGTCGATGATCAGGTAACCGCCGGACTTCAGGTCGACGCGGCGCGCCAGCGCGCGCTCGATGTCGTCCTCGACGTTGTGCAGGTCGAACAGCGGGCGCTCGCCCTGGTAATGCGCCAGCCGCGACACCACGTTGGGCGTGAACTGACCGGCGAACTGCAGCATCGCCTGGTGGGTTTCGCGGGAGTCGATGAGGATGCGCCCGGTTTCCTCGTGCGCGAAATCGCGCAGCACGCGCAGCGCGAGGTTCAGGTCCTCGTAGAGCGTCGCCAGCGGCGCGGCGGTGCGTGCCTGTTCCTGGATGTCGTGCCACAGCTTGCGCAGGTACTCGACATCCGAGGCCAGCTCGCGGTCCGAGGCCGCCTCGGCCATGGTGCGGATGATGAAGCCGCCCTTCTCGTCGGGCGGCAGCAGGTGCTGCAGTTTCTCGCGCAGGTGGACGCGCTCCTCCTCGTCCTCGATGCGCTGGGAAATGCCGATGTGCGACTCCTGCGGCAGGTAGACCAGCAGCCGTCCGGCGATGCTGATCTGGGTCGACAGCCGAGCGCCCTTGGTGCCTATCGGATCCTTGATCACCTGCACCAGCAGGTTCTGCCCCTCGCCCAGCAGCTTCTCGATCGGCATCCCCGGCTCGCCGTTGACGCGGTTGCCCCAGATGTCGGCGACGTGAAGGAAGGCGGCGCGTTCGCCGCCGATGTCGACAAAGGCGGACTGCATGCCCGGCAGCACGCGCACGACCTTGCCCATGTAGATGTTGCCGACAAAGCCGCGCGAGGACGCGCGCTCGACATGAAGCTCCTGGGTGACGCCGTGCTCGATCACGGCAACCCGGGTTTCCTGCGGCGTGACGTTGATCAGGATGTCTTCGCTCATGGCAGGAGTATGCCGTGGATTCGCAGCAGCTCCGCGGTTTCGGCGAGAGGCAAACCCATGATGCCGGAATAGCTGCCCTCGATCCGGGTGATGAAGGCTGCTGCGCGACCCTGCACCGCATAGGCGCCGGCCTTGTCGTTGGGCTCGCCGCTGGCGACATAGCGGCGGATCTCGTCGGCGGCAAGCGCGCGGAACCACACCTGCGATTCCGACAGCCGGGTGTCGATGTCCGCACCGCGCGCCACCGCGACCGCGGTGAGGACGCGGTGCGAGCGGCCCGACAGCAGGCCAAGCATGCGCGCGGCGTCGGCGGCATCCGAGGGCTTGCCGAGTATCGCGTCATCGAGGACCACCGTGGTGTCCGCGGCCAGCACCGGGTGCGGTGCCACGCGGCGGGCGGCAATCATCGCCGCAGCAGCCTGCGCCTTGTCACGCGCGACGCGCAGCACATAGGCATCCGGCGCTTCGCCGGCAAGCGGCGTCTCGTCGATGTCGGCCCGGCGCTGCGCAGCCTCACGCAGCTGGAATACCTCGAAGGCGACGCCGATCTGGCGCAGCAGTTCGCGGCGACGTGGACTGCGCGAGGCAAGGTAGACAAAACGTTCGGACATGGAGGGAAATTCTAGTCGCGGTGATAGGGATGGCCGGTCAGCAGCGAGGCCGCCCGGTAGAGCTGCTCGGCGAGTATGACCCTCACCAGGCCGTGGGGCAGGGTCAGCGGCGACAGCGACCACAGCAGGTCGGCGCCTTTCCTGATGCCATCGTCGAGGCCGTCGGCGCCACCGATGACGAACGCGACATCGCGTCCTTCGCCGCGCCACTGCTCGAGTTTACCGGCAAGCCCGCGCGTCGGAAAACTGCGACCCCTCTCGTCAAGAACAACGCGCAGGGCGCCCTCGGGCAATGCGGCATTGATGCGTTCGGCCTCGGTCGCCAGCCAGCGCGGCAGGTCGCCGGCGGAGGTGCTGCGCTGTGCCGGCTTCAGTTCCTTCAGCAGCAGCGGCATTTCCCGCGGCATGCGTTTGGCGTATTCGAGAAAACCTTCGGCTATCCACGCCGGCATGCGCTGGCCGACGGCGAGAATATGCAGCTTCACCGCGCCTTGCGGCGCGCCGCGGTTCCCGATGCCGCTGTCTTGCGCGCCGTGGTCTTGCGCGGCGCGGGACGCTGCGGGCTGCCCCAGATTTCCTCTAGGTTGTAGTACTGGCGGATCGCCGGCTGCATGACATGGACCACGACCGCACCAAGATCAACCAGCACCCATTCCCCGGTCTGCCCGCCCTCGGTGCTGTAAACCTTGCCGCCGGCTTTCTTGACTTCCTCGCAAACGTTGTTCGCCAGCGCGCGCACCTGGCGGTTGGAATCGCCGCTGGCGATGATGACCTTGTCGAACAGCGCGGTCATTTTCTTGACATTGAATGCAAGGATGTCGCGGCCCTTGATGTCTTCGAGTGCGGCGACGGCGATTTTGGCCAGTTTTTCGGGTCCCATCAGTTCTCACTATACAGCATATGTTCTTGAATATATTGATAAATGCTGTCCGGCAGCAAATATCGCGGATTACGCCCCCGGCGCAGCGAGTCGCGGATCATGGTCGCCGAGATGTTCAGTTCGGCAATCGGCACCACCACGATGCCGCCGGCGGGGGCGACATGCACCGAAAACGGCTGATGCATCAGCCGCGCGTTGTATTCGGCGGCCAGCGGCTGCGGCATCCGCGATTGCCAGGTATCAACCGGAAAACCCGGACGGTAGGCCACGGCGACGTGCGCCAGCTCGAACAGCTGGTGCCAGCGGCTCCAGGTCGCGAGATCCAGAAACGCGTCGGCACCCAGGATCATCACCAGCGACTGCGCGGCGCCGACCTCGGCGCGCAAGGCCGTCAGCGTATCAACGGTGTAGCCGGGCGTGGTCGACGAAGACTCGCGCGGATCGACGGTGAACAGCGCATTGCCGGCCACGGCGATCCGCACCATCGCCAGCCGGTCAGCCGCTGGCGTTTCCGGGGCCGCGCGGTGCGGCGGAGTGCCGCTCGGAATGAACCTGACTTCGGCGAGCCGCAACTGGTCGGCCACCTCCTGCGCGAGGCGCAGGTGGCCGAAGTGTATGGGGTCGAAGGTGCCGCCGAGAATGCCGATGGGAGACATCAAAAGCAGCGCGGAGCGGTGAACGATGAACGATGAACGAACTGCCGGACAGCCCGGTGACCCATCACTGCTCCGCGCTCATCATTCATCACTCATCGCTACAGCACCAGTCTCCTGATGTCCGACAGCACCGTGGTCAGGTATGTGCAGAAGCGCGCGCCCAGCGCACCGTCAATCACCCGGTGGTCATAGGACAGCGACAGCGGCAGCATCAGCCGCGGTGAAAACTCCTTGCCGTTCCACACCGGCTTCATCACCGCCCTGCCGACACCGAGGATTGCCACCTCGGGCGCGTTGATGATCGGTGTGAAGAAGGTACCGCCGATGCCGCCGAGACTGGAGATCGAGAAGCAGCCGCCCTGCAGGTCTGCCGGCGAGATCTTGCCCGCGCGCATGCGGCCGCTGACCTCGTCGAGTTCCTGCGCGATCTCGAGCAGGCCCTTCTTGTCGACGTCGCGGATCACCGGCACCACCAGCCCGTTCGGCGTGTCGACGGCGACGCCGACGTGGAAATAGTTCTTCAGCACCAGTTTCTCGCCATCGGCGGACAGCGAGGCGTTGAATTCCGGGAACTGTTTCAGCGCGACCACCGAGGCCTTCATCAGGAAGCCGAGCATCGTGAACTTGATGCCCTTCTTCTTCGCCTCCTCGGCCTGTGCCTTGCGGAAAGCCTCGAGCTCGGTGATGTCGGCCTCGTCCTGCTGGGCGACATGCGGAATGCTGACCCAGTTGCGGTGCAGGAAGCCGCCCGAGAGCTTCTTGATGCGCGACAGCGGCTGCTCGGTGACCGGCCCGAACCTGGCGAAATCCACCGGCTGCAGCGGCGGCAGGTTGAAACCCAGGCCGCCGCCCGCTGCGGCCTCGCCGCGCGGACGCGACAGCTCGCCCTTGACGTAGGCCTGGACGTCTTCGGTCAGCACCCGGCCCTTGGGGCCGCTGCCGTTGACACGGCCGAGATCAACACCCAGCTCACGCGCGAAGCGACGCACCGAGGGACTGGCATGGGCCTTGCCGAAGGCAGCTTCGTCGACCGCTGCGGCAGCAGGAGCCGGCGCGGGGGCCGGTTTCACCGCGGCCGGCTGCGGCGCCGGTTTTGCCGGCGGCGGGGCTGCCGGTGCGGGTGCCGCAACCGGCTCGGGCTGCGGAGCGGCTGCCTTTTCCGGCGCAGCGTCTCCGGCAGGCTCCAGCATCAGCACCAGCATGCCTTCGGACACCTTGTCGCCGACCTTGAGCTTGATGTCCCTGACGATGCCTGCCGCCGGCGACGGCACATCCATCGTCGCCTTGTCGGACTCCAGCGTCACCAGCGGGTCCTCGGCCTTCACGCTGTCGCCGGGTTTGACCAGCACCTCGATAACCGGGATGCCCTTGAAATCGCCGATATCCGGCACTTTGACTTCGATTGCGTTTGCCATGGCTGCGTTCCGCTCAGACAGTCGCCGGGTTCGGCTTGTCGGGATTGATGCCGTATTTTTTCACCGCTTCGGCCACGGTCTTGCGCGGCAGCAGCTCCTGGTCGGAGAGCGCCTTCATCGCAGCGACCGCGACGTAATGGCGGTCGACCTCGAAGAACTGGCGCAGCTTGCGGCGCGTGTCGGAACGGCCGAAGCCGTCGGTGCCGAGGGTGATGAAATTGTGGGTCGGCAGGAAGGCGCGCACCTGGTCGGCGAACAGCTTCATGTAGTCCGTCGCCGCGACCACCGGGCCGGCACGGTCCTTGAGGCAGCGCTCGATATGGCTCTGGCGCGGCGCCTGGTCGGGGTGCAGCATGTTCCAGCGCTGCACGTCGAGGCCGTCGCGGCGCAGCTCGTTGAAGCTGGTCACGCTCCAGATGTCGGCGGCGATGCCGAAGTCCTTCTCGAGCAGTTCGGCGCCGGCGATCACTTCGCGCAGGATGGTGCCGCTGCCGAGCAGCTGGACCTTGGGCTGGTTTTTCTTTGCCTTGCCTTCGGAGAACAGGTACATGCCCTTGAGGATGTCCTTTTCCACGCCCTCCGGCATCGCCGGGTGGGTGTAGTTCTCGTTCATCACCGTGATGTAGTAGAAGACATCCTCCTGTTCCCGGTACATCCGGCGCATCCCGTCCTGGATGATCACCGCCAGCTCGTAGGCGAAGGTCGGGTCGTAGGACACGCAGTTGGGAATCGTCGATGCCAGCAGGTGGCTGTGGCCGTCCTCGTGCTGCAGGCCCTCGCCGTTGAGCGTGGTGCGGCCGGCGGTGCCGCCGAGCAGGAAACCGCGTGCGCGCAGGTCGCCGGCAGCCCAGGCGAGGTCGCCGACGCGCTGGAAGCCGAACATCGAGTAGTAGATGTAGAACGGGATCATCATCTGGCCGTTGTTGGCGTACGAGGTCGCCGCGGCGATCCACGACGACATCGCGCCGGCTTCGTTGATGCCTTCCTGCAGGATCTGCCCGCCCTTGTCTTCCTTGTAGAACATCAGCTGGTCGGCATCCTGCGGCGTGTAGAGCTGGCCGACATGGGAATAGATGCCAAGCTGGCGGAACATGCCTTCCATGCCGAAGGTGCGCGATTCATCGGCCACGATCGGCACCACGCGCTTGCCGATCTTCTTGTCGCGGATGATGGTGTTGAGGATGCGCACGAAAGCCATCGTCGTCGAGAACTCGCGGTCCTCGCTGCTTTTCAGCTGCGCCTCGAATGCCGACAGCGCCGGCACTTCCAGCGGCTCGACCTTGCGCCTGCGCGCCGGCAGCGAGCCGCCCATGGCCTCGATGCGGCTGCGCAGGTACTTCATCTCGGGCGAGTCTTCCGGCGGCTTGTAGAACGGCACCTTCTCGAGCTCGTCGTCCGGAATCGGCACGTTGAAACGGTCGCGGAAGGCGCGGATCGACGCGGTGCCCATCTTTTTCTGCTGGTGGGTGATGTTCTGGCCCTCGCCCGAATCGCCCATGCCGTAACCCTTGACGGTCTTCGCCAGGATCACCGTCGGCTGCCCGGTGTGCTTCATCGCCGCCGCGTAGGCCGCGTACATCTTGTGCGGATCGTGGCCGCCGCGGTTCAGACGCCAGATATCGTCGTCCGACATGTTCGAAACCAGGTCTGCAAGCTCCGGATACTTGCCGAAGAAATGCTTGCGCACGTAGGCGCCGTCATGCGACTTGAAGGTCTGGTATTCGCCGTCGACGCATTCCTCCATGCGCTTGAGCAGGACGCCGGTCTTGTCCTTTGCCAGCAGCGGGTCCCAGTACGAGCCCCAGACCACCTTGATCACGTTCCAGCCGGAACCGCGGAAGTCGGACTCGAGTTCCTGGATGATCTTGCCGTTGCCGCGCACCGGCCCGTCGAGGCGCTGCAGGTTGCAGTTGATGACGAAAATCAGGTTGTCGAGCTTCTCGCGACCCGCCAGCGAAATGGCGCCCAGCGATTCGGGCTCATCCATCTCGCCGTCGCCCATGAAGGCCCAGACCTTGCGGCCCTGGCCCTCGATCAGGCCACGGTCCTTGAGATAGCGCATGAAGCGCGCCTGGTAGATGGCCATCAGCGGGCCGAGACCCATCGAAACCGTCGGGAACTGCCAGAAATCGGGCATCAGCCAAGGATGCGGATAGGACGACAGTCCCCTGCCGTCGACTTCCTGGCGGAAATTCGAGAGCTGCTCCTCGGAGATGCGCCCCTCGAGATAGGCGCGCGCATAGACGCCGGGTGCGGAATGCCCCTGGATGTAAACCAGGTCACCGAGGAATTTTTCATTCGCGGCGCGGAAGAAATGGTTGAAACCGACGTCGTAGAGCGTCGCCGCCGAGGCAAAGCTGGCGATGTGCCCGCCCAGTTCCGAGGACTCCTTGTTGGCACGCACGACGGTGGCCATCGCGTTCCAGCGCACCAGCGCGCGGATGCGATGCTCCAGCTCCGAATCTCCCGGCGAACGCTCCTCGCGCTCCGGCGGAATCGTGTTCAGGTATGCGGTGTTCGCGTTGTACGGGATGTAGGCGCCGGCGCGGCGCGCTTCGTACACCAGGCGTTCGAGCAGGTAGTTCGCGCGGTCCGGACCTTCACGCTCCAGCACCGACTTCAGGGCATCCAGCCACTCGCGGGTTTCCTCGGGATCCAGATCTCGCTGGAGCTCATTCATGTCCATGACAATTACCTTTTTGAGGCTGTTTTTTCGCGACAATTCCGGCACTTATGGTGCCTGAATCGCTGCAACGATGGGATGAATAATTATAACTTCTGTGATGAATCTGCGGCACAACCGCTGATGCACCGCAGCATTGGGTGATGCTGCTCGCGCGCTAAGCGCCGCCGAATTTTGCGGCGCGCTTCTCGAGGAAGGCGCGCATGCCTTCCCGCTGATCGCTAGTCGCAAATGCGAGTGCGAAGGCGGCGGTTTCATAGGCACAACCGCCCGCGAGATCCTGATCAAGGCCGCGATGCACGGCCTGCTTGGCGAGGCGCACGGCCTGCGGCCCCTTGCCCGCAACGCTGCGCGCGACCTCAAGCCCCCGCTCGCGCAGCGCCGATGCCGGCACCACTTCGTTGACCAAACCGATCGCCATTGCCTCGGCCGCGCGCAGCTGTCGCGCGGTGGTCACCAGTTCGAGCGCGCGTGCGCGCCCGACGATGCGCGCAAGCCGCTGGGTGCCGCCGAAGCCCGGCGGAATGCCGAGGTTCACCTCGGGTTGACCGAATACCGCGCCTTCGCCAGCGATGATCCAGTCACAGGCCAGCGCCAGTTCGCAACCGCCGCCCAGCGCATAACCATTGACCAGCGCGATCACCGGCACCGGCAGCGCCTCCAGCGCACTCATCACGCGCATGCCGCGCTCCGAGAAAGCCTGTGCCTGCGCGGCGGTGAATCCCGCCATCTCGGCAATGTCGGCGCCGGCGACAAAGGCCCGCTCCCCGCTGCCGGTCACCAGCATGACCCGCGCCGCGGGGTCGGCGCCCACTTCGGCAGCAGCGCGCAGCAGTTCGTCGAGCGTTGCTGCATTCAGTGCATTGAGTGCCTTGGGCCGGTTGACCGTCAGCAGGTAAACGCCGCTCTCGGGCTGTTCCAGCAGCAGGTTCTGGTAGCTCATCGGGGGACTCCGCAGTTCCGGTAGAAGCGCGGATTATCCGATGCGCTGCTGGACATAGGAACCCGGCGCGTCTTCCAGCGCCTTGTACGGCCCGGCACCGGGCTCGCGCGCGTCGACCAGTGCTACGGCATGGCCCTTGACCCAGGCCGCCCAGTCGGTCCACCACGAACCGGGATGCTGGGCCGCGCCGGCCAGCCAGTCCTCGGGTTTTTCCGTCAGCTTCTCGTTGGTCCAGTAGCAGTACTTGCCGCCGGCCGGCGGATTGATGATGCCGGCAATGTGGCCGGAGCCGCCCAGCACGAAACGCACCGGCCCGCGGAGCAGGCGCGCCCCGGCATAGGTGGACTGCCAGGGAGCGATGTGGTCCTCGATGGTCGAGATGAAGTAGGCGGGCGCCTGCGCGCGGGTGATGTCGATCGGCACACCGGCCAGCGTGATGCCGCCGGGTTCGCGCAGCAGGTTTTTCAGGTACATGTTGCGCAGGTAGAAGCTGTGCATCGACGCCGGCATGCGCGTCGAATCGCTGTTCCAGTGCAGCAGGTCGAAGGGAAAGGGGTCTTTGCCCAGCAGATAGTTGTTGACGACGAAGGACCAGATCAGGTCGTTGGCACGCAGCATGTTGAAGGTCGTCGCCATCTCCGAGCCTTCGAGATAGCCGCGCTCCTCCATCTTCCGCTCCAGCGCGCCGACCTGTTCCTCGTCGATGAACACCTCGAGTTCGCCCGGGCGTTCGAAATCGATCATGGTCACGAAAAAGGTCGCGCTGCGGATGCGCTTTTCTCCGCGCGCAGCAAGCCAGGCCAGGGTGCAGGCCAGCAGCGTGCCGCCAAGGCAGTAGCCGATGACGTTCGCTTCGGCCTCGCCGGTGATTTTCCGCACCACGTCCAGCGCGGCGAGCGAGCCGTCGCTGAGGTAATCCTCGAAGCGCTTGTGCGACAGCTTTTCGTCGGGATTGACCCAGGACACCACGAACACCGTATGCCCCTGCTCCACCGCCCAGCGCACGAAGGAATTGTTCTCGCGCATGTCGAGGATGTAGAACTTGTTGATCCACGGCGGGATGATCAGCAGCGGCACCGCGTGGACCTTTTTTGTCAGCGGCGCGTACTGGATCAGCTGCATGATTTCATTCTGGAACACCACCTCGCCACGGGTGGTGGCGAGGTTGCCCCCGAGGCTGAAGGCCTCGCTGTCAGTCATCCGCACGCGCAGCTCGCCATCCCCGCGCGACAGGTCCTCGAGCAGGTTGCTGAGGCCGCGCACCAGGTTCTGCCCGCCCGAATTCACGGTCTCGCGCAGTGCCTCGGGGTTGGTGGCCAGGAAATTGGAGGGCGACAGCGCGTCGATGTACTGGCGGGTGTAGAAATCGACTTTCTTCGCGGTACGGTCATCGAGCCCCTCGACCCGCGCCAGCGCGTGGTGGAAATGGTTGGCCGTGATCAGGTAGGACTGCTTGACGTAGTCATAGAGAAAATTGTTCTCCCAGTCCTCATGGCGAAAACGGCGATCGCCCTTGAGCGGCTGGGCCACCGGCTCGGCCTCATGGCCGAACATGCGCATCATCGAGTGCTGCCACAGCGCCATGTAGTCCTGCCACATCTTCATCTGCATTTCGGCGATGCGTGCGGGATCACCCAGCAAGCGCTGCCAGGCTTCGAAAAAAGCCTTGGCGATGCCGAGTTCGTCGCCGAGTGCAGGCATGCCGTTGACGCCGCGCGCCATATACCGGGACAGCAGCGCCGTGCTCTTTTCCGCGATGTCGGTGTAGAGCCGCGCCATCTCGGCGGCGTCCAGAGGCTGATCGCCGGGCATGTCCTTGGGCGCGGTCTTCTCCGCTTTTTTGTCTGCTGCCTTGGGTTCCGTCTTCCGTTTCGCAGTCATCGGATTCCTGTTTCCCCGTCCCGCCTACAGGCTCGGGCACGATGGTTTTTATTGACGTTTACGTAAATGAAATGCTAACTTGCCTGATCGACTTTCCGGGTCATATTACCTGTCGTTATTGCAAGGCACAATGAGCAAGACTTACTCCATCAGCGACCTGTCCCAGGAATTCGGGGTCACGACCCGCACGCTGCGCCACTATGAGGACCAGGGCCTGGTCAGCCCTGCTCGCGACGGCATCAACCGTCTTTACAGCCACCGTGACCGGGTTCGCCTCAAGCTTGCGCTCCGTGCCAAGCGCCTCGGGTTTTCGCTCAGCGAGATCCGCGAGCTGTTTCAGCTTTACGACCTGGCCAATGACGAGCGCCGCCAGCTCGAGGAATTCGCGATCAAGCTGGAACGCCGGCGCACCCAGCTTGAACAGCAGCGTGAAGATGTGGAAGTGATGCTCAATGAAATCAATTTTTTTGCAACGCAATGCCAGCGCCTGCTGGCGGAATCCGATGCCGGCAAAACCCGCGCGACTTGATTGACGTTAACGTAAATGTAAATATTGAATAAAAACAAGAGCTTGGGCGTCCGCCAAGGCTGCAGGTGGACTGCAACAGGCACCTGGTATTTTGATCGCACTTCGATATTGAGCGAGGCACCATGTCCCAGCCCGTCGATTTCTATTTCGATTTTTCCTCGCCCTACGGCTACTTCGCTGCGGCCAAGATCGATGCCCTCGCCGCCCGGCACGGGCGCAACACGGTCTGGCGTCCGATCCTGCTGGGCGCAATATTCAAGGTCACCGGCCAGCGACCGCTTCCGGCCATCCCGATGAAGGGCAGTTACGCCCTCCATGACCTGATGCGTTCTGCGCGCTGGTTCGGCCTGCCCTTCCGGATGCCGGGCAAGTTTCCGGTGCCTACGGTCGCACCCTGCCGTGCCTACTACTGGCTGCATGACCGCGACCCTGCCGCAGCGAAGGTGCTGGCGCAGGCGCTGTTTCGCGCCTATTTCGTCGAGGACCGCGATATTTCCAGCCCTGAAGTCACCGCCAATGTCGCTGCGAAACTCGGGCACGACAAGGATGCCGTGCTGCAGGCAATCGAAGATGCCGCGGTCAAGGAAAGGCTCAAGGCCGAAGTCGATGGCGCAATCGAGCGCGGCGTGTTCGGATCGCCGTACATCATCGTCGACGGAGAACCCTTCTGGGGCTCCGACCGGCTGGATCAGGTGGAACAATGGCTGGCGAGGGGCAAGTGGTGAATCTTCGCCGACCTCCGCATCATGGACGGAGCGTGCCGGAGCAGCAGCCAGCGCTTATACTTCACTGCTGCCGCGCAAGTGCGGAACGCCCGCGCGGCCATGACCACTGTGCCGTCGCCGGCCCGAAGCCGCTGCAAGGCCGGCCCAGCGGACGGCCGCCATGGCCACACCTGAAGGAACCATCATGAGCAAAACCACCGGCACCCGCGTGCTGAGATCAACTGACGACTTCGGTAATGTGACGCTGACCCTCAATCGTCCCGAAGTCCACAATGCATTCGATCCCGGGATGGTGCGCGAACTGACCGAGGCGCTGGAATCCATCCACGCCGACGACGCCATCCGCGCGGTGGTGATCGCCGGCGCCGGCAAGAGCTTCTGCGCCGGCGCGGACATCGGGCACATGCGCGCCAGCGCGAAATTCACCCCGGCGCAGAACAGGAAGAACGCCGCCGAATCGGCGCGCATGTTCCATCTGCTCTACGCGCTGAACAAGCCGACCGTCGCGGCGGTGCACGGCGCCGTGCGCGGCGGCGGATGCGGCATCGTTTCCGCCTGCGACATCGCAATCGCCACGCGCACGGCAAGCTTCCGCCTGTCAGAAGTCAAAATCGGGATCATCCCGTCGATGATCAGTCCCTACGTGATCGCCGCGATCGGCCAGCGCCACGCGCGCCGCTACATGCTCTCGGGCGAGGAGTTCGACTGTGCCGAGGCCTGGCGCATCGGCCTGGTGCACGACCTGGTCGAGGAGGAACAGCTCGCCACGCGTGTCGGAGAAATGCTCGGCCAGCTCTACAGCAGCGGTCCGAAGGCGATGCAGGCGGTAAAGCAGATGATTCCGCTCAGCGCGCACAGCCTGATCGGTCCGGACATCGTCCGCAAGACCGCGGAAGGCATCGCCGAAATCCGCGCCACCCCCGAAGCGCAGGAGGGCCTGGGCGCCTTCCTCGAAAAGCGCAAACCGAAATGGACCGAGGCGCCCGGCAAGAAGGGCGGCACAAAGTCCGGAAAGAAAGCGTCACGCCGCTAGGCAGCCGACGCAGGAGACCACTCCATGGCATTGCCGAAGAAAGTCCGCCTGTTCGAGGTCGGCCCGCGCGACGGGCTGCAGAACGAGGCCGCCCCGGTGCCGACCGCGGCAAAGATCGAACTGATCCACCGCCTGCAGGACGCCGGCCTGACGCTGATCGAGGCCACCGCCTTCGTCTCGCCGAAATGGGTGCCGCAAATGGCCGACAACGCCGAAGTAATGGCCGGCATCCGCCGCAAACCCGGCGTGATCTACCCGGTGCTGGTACCCAACATGAAAGGCCTGGACGCCGCGATTGCCGCCGGAGCGGAAGAGGTCGTGGTGTTCGGCGCCGCCACCGAAAGTTTCTCGAAGCGCAACACCAATTGCACGATCGACGAAGGCCTTGCGCGCTTCGAGGAAGTCGCGCAGGCGGCGATCGCGAAGGGCATCCGGGTGCGCGGCGACATTTCGGTGTGCCTCGGCTGCCCCTACGAAGGCGAAGTCGATCCGGCCGCAGTGGTGCATGTGGCGAAAGTGCTGGATGCCATGGGCTGTTACGAAATCACCGTCTGCGACACCATCGGCACCGGAACCGCCGGCAAGACCCGCACTGTCATCGAAGCGGTGGCGCAGCACATCCCGGTCGAACGCATTGCCGGCCATTTCCACGACACCTACGGCCAGGCGCTGACCAACATCTACGCGGCGCTGGAATGCGGCGTCGCCACCTTCGACAGCTCGGTGGCCGGACTGGGCGGCTGCCCCTATGCCAAGGGCGCCACCGGCAATGTCGCGACCGAGGACGTGCTCTACCTGCTCGACGGCCTCGGCATCGAAACCGGCGTCGACATGACGAAGCTGATAGCCGCCGGCGAATTCATCTGCGGCGTTCTCGGCCGTCCGACGCTGTCGCGAGTCGCACGCGCGATCCGCACGAAGGCTGCATGACCGTGCCGGCAATCGACCTGCTGCCGAACACGGAGTCGCCATGCGTACGCATATGCATGATCGATCCCGGCCACGATTTCTGCGTCGGCTGCTGGCGCACACTGCAGGAAATCAGCGACTGGCACCGTTACACACCAGCGCAGAAACAGGCCCTGCTGGCCCGGCTCGAGGATCGCCGAGCCGCTCATTACATCAACTGAACTTCGTCAACCGAATCACCGGAGTCCGCGTCATGCCCCTGCCTGCCCCCGCCCCCCGCACGCTCAAACACACCCGCGCCGTTGAATGCAAGGGCTACGAACGCGAGGATGGCCTGTGGGATATCGAAGGCCACCTCGTCGACACCAAGACTTATGTGCATTCACGCCGCGACGGCGGCCGCGAGCGCCAGCCCGGTGATCCGGTGCACAACATGTGGCTGCGCCTGACCATCGATCTCGACCTGAAAATCCACGACGTCGAAGCTGTCACCGACGGCAGCCCTTACGAGACCTGCGGCAACATCACGGTGAATTTCAAGAAGCTGGTCGGCCTGACCATCGGCCCCGGCTGGCGCAAGGCCATCGCCGAGCGTGTCGGCGGCGTGCTCGGCTGCACGCACCTGGTTGAACTGCTGGGCCCGCTGGGTACCACCGCCTACCAGGCCACCGGCCGCGCGCGCGAAGCGCATAACGCAAGCAAGCCCGCCACCGGCAAAAAACCGTACCAGATCAACTCCTGCCACATCTACAAAGACGACGCGCCGGCGGTGCTGGAACGCTGGCCGGAGTTCTATACGGGAAAGCGCTAGAAGACGGCATATCCTGCACCGCTAGTGCCCCTGGCGAAATTTATATAAGTATTTGTTTTTATTGATATTTTATGCGCGCCGCAGATACCATGCGCGCGCCAGCGGCGACAGCACGCCGAAGATGCCGATGCTGGCGAAAGCCAGCCCCCAGGCGGTGATGCTCTGGTTGCCGCCGGCAAGATCCAGTGTCAGACCGAACACCAGCGGTGCGAGGAAGGCCGTGCTGAAGCCGATGAAGGAATACACCGCCATCATCGAACCGCGCATTTCCGGCGGCGTGCTCGCCACCGCGCCCGAGGTCAGGGCGCCGGAATCACCGAGCATCGCGCCGTAGTGCACCATCATCAGCAGCACGACAATGTACCAGGGCCAGGCCGCGGTATAGCCGATCAGGCAGGCGATGACGCCGGACAGGGTCATGAACAGAAAAATGATGCGGCTGCGTCCGAAGCGGATCGCCATCTCGTTGCCGGTGATGCTGAACACGGGCCCCAGCACGTTGATCATCGCCGCCAGCGTCGCCGCGGACAGTGCCATCGGCGCGTGCTCCGGCTGCAGGGCAGCACAAAACACGAGAAAGGCGACCATCCACGAGCGCTGACCGAAAAGTTCGTAGTTGTGCGCGGCATAACCGATGATGTACGGCAGGGTCTTGCGGTTTTTCAGCACCGGCCTGAAATCGAGCAGCGCGGTAGCATGGTGTTCGGGCGCGCGCATGCGGCCCATCGGCATCGCGAACATCACCAGCAACCCCGCCAGCACCGGTCCTGCGGCGCCGAACCAGAACGCCCAGTGCCAGTCCATCACGGCGCCGATCTTGCCGGCCACCAGGATCGATATGGTCGAGCCGACGCCGAAGCTCGCGGTGTAAAACGCGGTGGCGCGCGACTGTGCCGCACCCTCGAGGTGGTCGGTCAGTGCCTTCAACCCCGGCATGTAAGTGCCGCCGAGCGCGGCGCCGATCAGGAACTGGGCGAAGGCCGCACTCCAGAAACCGGCGCCGAACAGCGCAAAGAAGGTCGCGCCGAGGCTGGCGAGCAGGCAGGCGCCGAGATAGATGCGCCGTGAATCCATGCGGTCGGTGAGACTGGTCAGCACCGGTACCGACAGCATGTAGCCGGCGAACAGGAAACCGCTGATCGCTCCGGCTTCGGAGTTCGACAGGCTCCACTCGCGCTGCAGCTGGGGCAGCAGCGTGGTGTAGGCGGCGAAGCCGGTCATCGACAGCACTTCGGCGCCGCACATGGTGGCGGTCAGCCGCCGCGCCGAATGTTTCCTCTCCGTCATGTTTCAGCCGGCCTCAGAAGGCACCTGCGGCGCGCAACAGTTCGGCCACGGCCTCGGCCATCTTGCGATAGCCGTCGGCATTGGGATGGATGGGGTCGGACTTGAGTTCCGGCCGGTAGAGCACGCTGGTGACGACCTTGCCTTCGTAGGGAATGCCGAATTCCTCTGCCAGTTTCCCGTAGAACTCCGGGGCACTGGTAATCAGGCCCGGTGCCGGCACGCCGATCAGCAATGCATCTAGGCCGCGCGACTTGATGGTCTTCAGGATCTGGCGCAGGTTGGCCTCGATGTTCGCCGGCGCCCCCTTGCGCAGCATGTCGTTGCCGCCGAGACAGACAATCACCAGTTTCGGCTGGTGCTCGTCGAGAACCTCGGGCAGGCGCGCCAGGCCGCCGCTGGTCTGCTCACCGGGCACGCCGGCGCGGACCACCGTGCGGCCGGTCAGCTGGCCGAGCACCGCCGGATAGCTTTCCTCGGGCCTCGCGCCGGTGCCGTAGGTCAGGCTGTCACCGAAAGCAAGGATCACGTCGCCGGGGCCCAGCTTGCCGACGCGCGGCACGTCGCTGCCGCAGCCGGCCAGCCAGATCGCCGCCAGGATCGCCAGAAAAAATCGCCGATTCATGCTGTCTTCTCCTTGAGCAGTCCGCGCCTGAAGTCGCGGACAATTTCGCGCGCGGCATTGCGTCCCGGCAAACCGGTGACCCCGCCGCCGGGATGGGTTCCGGCGCCGCAAAGGTAGAGCCGGCGCACCGGCGAACGGTAATCGGCATGGCCCAGCACAGGCCGCGCCGTCCACAGCTGGTCCAGTGTCAGCGCACCATGGAAAATGTCGCCGCCGGTGAGACCGAACTCGCGCTCGAGGTCCAGCGGCGACAGTATCCTGCGCGCGATCACCGCGTCCTTGAAGTTGGGCGCATGGCGGGTCACCGTATCGATGACATGGTCGGCGGCATCCTCGCGGATGTCGTCCCAGGACAGCCCGTTCGGCAACTCGGGGCTGAAATGCTGGCAGAACAGGCTGGCGACATGCCGACCCGGCGGCGCCAGCGAGTCGTCAACCGTCGACGGGATCAGCAACTCGACCACCGGCGCGCGCGAACAGCCATGCGTCCTTGCGTCGAAGTAGGCCTGCTCCATGTATTGCAAAGTAGGTGCGATGATGATTCCCGACTGGTGGTGCTGCGCGGACACCGTACCGGGCAGGCACCTGAAATCCGGCAACTCGCGCAACGCGACGTTCATGCGGAAAGTCGCCGAGCCGCATTTCCAGCCGCGGATGCGCTGCAGGAATTCCGCGTCCAGCGCCGGGGTATCGACCAGCTTCAGGTACAACAGCTTCGGATTGACGTTGGCCACCACGCAGCGTGCCTCGATCACCCGCCCGTCCTTCAGCTGAACGCCCTGCGCCCCGCGCGAATCGATGCAGACGTTGACGACCTCGACACCGGTGTCGATCTGAACGCCGCGGGCACGCGCTTCCGCGGCCATCGCCCCGGTGATCGCACCCATGCCGCCGATGGCATGACCCCAGCTGCCGCGTTTGCCGTTGACCTCGCCGAAGACGTGGTGCAGCAGCACGTAGGCCGTGCCCGGGGCATAGGGGCTGGCGAAATTGCCGACGATGGCGTCGAAGCCGAAAGCAGCCTTGATCGGCGCCGATTCGAACCAGGCATCGAGCAGGTCGCCGGCGCTCTTGGTGAACAGGTCCAGCACGTCACGGCGCGCCGCCATATCGAGTTTCCGGAAACGGCGCGCGGTCCTGATCGCCGCAAAAAAATCGCCCACGCCGCCGCCGACGTTGGGCGGTGTCTCCAGCGCAAGTTCGCGCAGCAGATCGGCCACGCGCTCAAGCATCGCGTAATACGCCGGCAGGCGCGCCGCATCCTTCTTCGAAAAACGCGCGACTTCGGCCTGCGTGGCTTCCAGCGTGCCGCCAACTTTCAGATACTCAGTATCGGACAGCGGCAGAAAATTCGAGATCGGCCGTTCGACGATGCGCAGGCCGTGCTCGGCAAGCCGCAGGTCGCGGATCACCTGCGGATTGAGCAGGCTGACGGTATAGCTGGCAGTGGAATTGCGGAAGCCGGGATGGAATTCCTCGGTGACGGCCGCGCCGCCGACCACCGCGCGGCGTTCAAGCACGCGCACCCTGAGTCCGGCCGCCGCCAGATAACAGGCACAGGTCAGGCCATTGTGGCCGCCGCCGATGATCAGGACATCGCAGGCAGCGGGCAGGGGCATATCGGCGTGGGCGGGCTTGCAGGGAACAGGATTTGGCGCGCCCGAGACGATTCGAACGTCCGACCCCTGCCTTCGGAGGGCAGTACTCTATCCAGCTGAGCTACGGGCGCGTTGCGGTCAGGATTCTAGCACGCTCCCCTGCGGCGGGTTTTACCGGGTATGGCATTGCCGATATAATCCGCGCTTTCTTGCCCCTGCAGATCAGGAACTCGCCATGAGCGACAACCACATCCCCGAGCACAACTCTCCGATCAAGACGCCCAAGCAGCTGATCATCGTCGTCCTGCTGGCATTCATCGTTCCGGTGCTTGTCATCGTCATGCTGGCCCAGATGGCCACCGGGGGCAAAAGCGCACCCGCCGACTCCGCCGCTGCCGAGGAAGCAGTCGCACAGCGCCTGAAACCGGCGGGCGAAGTCATTGTCGCGGCCGCCGGCGGCGCGCAGGAAGTGCGTGCCGGCAAGGCTGTTTACGATGCGATCTGCGCCGCCTGCCACACCACCGGCGTACTCAATGCACCCAAGCTCGGCGACAAGGCCGCCTGGACAAAACTGATCGCCGAAGGCCAGAACAAGCTGACCGCCGATGCGATGAAGGGCGTGCGCCAGATGCCGCCGCGCGGAGGAGCTCCCGACCTTTCCGATGTCGAATTCGCGCGCGCCGTGGCCTACATGGCCAACCAGGCCGGAGCCAACTGGAAGGAACCGGACGCCCCGGCAGCGGCACCGGCAGCGCCTGCAGCTGCTGCAGCCACCGTGGCTGCGGCACCGGCTGCCGCAGCAGCGCCCGCCGCAACCGCCAGTGCCGGCAAAGGCAAGAGCGTCTATGAGTCGAGCTGCACTGCCTGCCATGCGGCCGGTGTTGCGGGCGCCCCCAAGACCGGTGACAAGGCTGCCTGGGCGCCGCGCCTGAAGGCCGGCAACAGTGCGCTGGTCGCAGCAGTGCTCAAGGGCAAGGGTGCGATGCCGCCGAAGGGCGGCAACATGTCCCTGTCGGACGACGACATCAAGGCTGCGGTCGACTACATGGTGAGCCTCGTGAAATAGCGGGTGTCATGCATAATCGAAGGGCGCAGCATGCTGCGCCCTTTTTGTTTGCCCCACCATCCGGACCATCCTTCATGAGCACTTACGCCATCGGCGACATCCAGGGCTGCTACGACGAACTGCGAAGGCTGCTCGACCAAATCGGATTCGATCCGGCTGCCGACCGCCTGTGGCTGGTCGGCGATCTGGTCAACCGCGGGCCGCAGTCGGCTGAGGTGCTGCGCCTGCTGCGCGGCCTTGGTGATAGCGCGATCAGCGTGCTCGGCAATCACGACCTGCATCTGCTGGTCGTCGCCGCCGGCGTGCGCAAGCCGCATCACAGCGACACCCTCGATGAACTGCTCGTTGCACCGGATCGCGAGGAATTGCTCGACTGGCTGCGCCGGCAGCGCCTGATGCATGCGGACAACGGTTACGCAATGGTCCACGCCGGCCTGCTGCCGCAGTGGAGCATAGCCCGGGCGCTGTCGCTCGCGCGCGAAGTCGAGACAGCACTGCAGGGGCCGGATCACGGCGAGTTCCTCGCGCAGATGTACGGCAATGCGCCGGCACAATGGCATGACGACCTCGCCGGCTTCGACCGGCTGCGGGTCATCGTCAACGCGATGACGCGGCTGCGGGTGTGCACGCCGGAGGGCGTCATGGAATTCAGTCACAAGACCGCACCGGAGGGTGCCCCGGCCGGCTACCTGCCATGGTTCGACATTCCCCACCGTGCAAGCCGGGACACCCCCGTGCTGTTCGGCCACTGGGCGGCACTGGGACTGACGCTGCGCCCCGACCTGATCGGCCTGGATTCGGGATGTGTCTGGGGACGTCGCCTTACCGCTTTCCGCCTCGAGGATCGCCGCGTGTTCCAGTGCGGCTGCGAAGGAGTCAGGGCTTCAGGCGATCCGCAATGAGCTGGCGGGCAGCCGCCGCCAGTTCGCGGCGATGCCCCGCCCCGGGCGGCAGCCCCGGCAGGAAACACAATCGCGCGTGCACGGCGGACTGCGCGACGATGGCAAGCAGGCTCTGCCACAGCGACTTGTCGCCGTCGTAGGCAGCCTCGACGCAGAGCGTGCCATCGCCACGCTCGAAGCGCAGCGCAACCGGGTGCACGGTGGCTCCGGCCATCAGCGCCGGCTGCAGCAGCGCGCCGTGGAAACGCAGCACCTGCGAACCGTCGGTGGTGGTGCCTTCCGGAAAAACCGCGATCACGTCGCCCCCGGTCATCGCGTCGGCAATCTCGCTGTTGATGCGCGCGGTGTCGCTGCGCCTTGCGCGCTCGATGAACAGCGTGCCGGTGTTCGCGCTGAGCCAGCCTATCGCCGGCCAGGAACGGATCTCCGACTTGGCAACGAAACGCACCGGCAAGGCGGCATTGATCACGAAAATGTCGAGCCAGGACACATGGTTTGCGACCAGCATCACCGGCCCGCCTGTGCAGTCGGGTACCTCGCCTTCGACATGCAGCCGCACGCCGAGAATGCGCAACAGCCGCTGCGACCACCCGCGAACGGCATCGCGCCGGCGCAAAGCGGTATAACACGGGAAGTGAACGGCAACGGTCCACAGCCCGCGCAGCAGGTGCAGTGTGGTGCGCGCAAGGCGCAGGCCGCGTTTCGGCAGCGATATGGTGGTGCCCCGGCCGCTCATGGCGGCCATTATAGGGGCGCGCAGCGCGCCGGCCATCAGGCGTTCAGGAAATGGCGGGCATAGCGCGCATTCATGCGCGAGAGCGACAGCAGCATCAGCAGGTCGGCGGTATTGAAATCGGGATCCCATGCCGGCGCGCCGCAAATCCAGGCACCGACGCGGAGATAACCTTTCACCAGTGGCGGCGGCAGCGCATGGACCTCGCGCTCCAGCGCATCCAGCGGCAGTTCGCAGCGCGGGAACACACGATACTCGACCGGCGAGAGATGTTCGCAGGCGAGGCTGCGGTAGATCGCGGCGGCTGCATGCCCGCCGTCAGCCATGCCCAGCGACGCGCAGCCCATCAGGTAGCGATAGCCGCGCTGCGCGGCATAGCCGATGAGACCGGACCACAACCGGGCAATGGTTGCGCCGCTGCGGTAGTCCGGATGCACGCAGGAACGGCCGATTTCGACGGTGGCCTCGCGCAGGTGCCGCAGCCGCGTCAGATCGAATTCATCATCGGCATAGAAACTGCCCAAGCGCTGGGCGCGCGGCCCGGGCAGCAGGCGGTAGGTGCCCACCACTTCACCGCTGCGGGTGTCGCGCACCAGCAGATGGTCGCAGTGCGCGTCGTAGAAATCACTGTCGATACCGGCGGGCATTTTCGCGCCCAGTTCCTCGGCAAACACCTTGTAACGCAGGCGCTGTGCTTCCGCGACTTCGTCCGGCGTGCGCGCAAAAGACAGTGCCAGCTCGGGGGCCGCGCGCTCGCGCAGCCCGGATTGTTCAAGGGTGTGTTCCAGCATCGGCCCGCCTCCGTCATCGATTTGACGGTGGCAGGCTAAGGCGGGGCGGTTACAGTGCGGTTAAGCGGATGTTAAAAATCGGTGACGGGCAGCAGCGGGGGAACGTTCAGTGCGTGACCCGGGAAGTGCGGCCATCCGAAAGAATGCGCACGCGTTCGCCGGGCTTGAAGGTCTCGTCGGCCTCCTGGACGATGGCGACCAGCGCGCCACTGTCGAGCTTGACGGTGATTTCAACGCCGGTACGCCTGGTGGCGCCCTGCTCTATCGCCTGTCCGGCGACGCCGCCCGCCACGCCACCCAGGACCGCAGCCGCCGTCGAACCGCGTCCGCCGCCCACGGTGCTGCCGGCGATGCCGCCGACAATGGCACCCGCCGCCGGACCGACGCCGCTGCGCGTGCCTTCAATCTGCACCGGGCGCACGCTTTCGACGATGCCCATGCGCACATTCTGTTCGCGCCGCGCCTCGTCGCGGGTATAGGCTCCGCCGCCGAGGCCCTGCGCACAACCGCCCAGAACCACCAGCGCGATAAAGGCTGCCGCAAGCTGCATACGTTTTTCCATGATGATGTCTCCGGTTACCACAGGTTCATGCCGAAGGCTTCGCGGTAGCGATCAGCCACTTCGGCACGCTCGAAGCGGTGGTTCTGTCCACCCCGCCGGGCAATTTTCAGCGAGCCCATCAGCGAGGCCAGCCGGCCGGTCAGCGCCCAGTCCGCGCCATTCGCCAGACCGTAGAGCAGACCCGCGCGGAACGCATCTCCGCAACCGGTCGGATCGAGCACCGCTTCCGGTTTAACGCTTGGAATCTCGATCTGTTTACCGCCGGCATGCACCACCGCACCTTTTGCACCCAGTGTGACCACGACGGCGCTGACTAGTTTCGCCAGTTCATCGAGCTTTTTGCCGGTGCGCTCCTGCAGCATTTGCGCCTCGTAGTCGTTGACCGTGACATATTGCGCAAGCCGGACGAACTCCTCGAGTTCTGCACCATTGAACATCGGCAGGCCCTGGCCGGGATCGAAGATGAAGGGAATTCCGGCCTCGTGGAACTCGCGCGCATGCTGGATCATGCCATCTCGGCCATCAGGCGCAACGATGCCGAGCTTGACCCCGCGCGCGTCCCCGACATGGTTCTCGTGCGAGTGATTCATCGCCCCCGGATGGAAGGCAGTGATCTGGTTGTCATCGAGATCCGTGGTGATGAAAGCCTGAGCAGTGAAGCTGCCGGGAACGGTGCGAATGTGATCCTGGGAAAGGCCGAGACGCTGCAGGCGGTCGTCATAGGGTGCGAAATCGTCGCCGACGGTGGCCATGATGCGCGCATCGCCGCCCAGCATCTGCAGCGTGTAGGCGATGTTGCCTGCGCAGCCGCCGAACTCGCGGCGCATATCGGGTACCAGGAAGGCGACGTTGAGGATGTGCAGCTGGTCGGGCAGGATGTGGTTCTTGAAACGGTCGCGGAACACCATGATGGTGTCGTATGCCATCGAGCCGCAGATCAGTGTGGACATCGGGAATCGCCTGGAAAAAGGAAGCGCGGATTATACCAATGCGGCGGCTGTCGCCCTGCAGAGACGCCTTGGTCCGCGCGCCATGCCTGCTGCATAATCGGCACAGGCCGCGGAGTGTCCGCGGATACCGCCGCTCCAGGCACCACCACTCATCACCCAAGGGAGGGACCATCACCATGCTCAAGGAATTCAAGGAATTCGCGATGCGCGGCAATGTCGTCGACATGGCTGTCGGCATCATCATCGGCGCAGCATTCGGCAAGATCGTCGAATCACTGGTACGGGACGTGATCATGCCGCCGATCGGACTGCTGCTCGGCAAGGTCGATTTTTCCAACCTGTTCCTCGTCATGAAGGAAGGCGCCGCGCCGGGCCCGTACCTCAGTGTCGACGCCGCCCAGAAAGCCGGTGCGGTGACCTTCAACTACGGCATGTTCATCAACACCTGCATCAGCTTCGTCATTGTCGCCTTCGCGGTGTTCCTGCTGATCCGCGCGATCAACCGCCTGAAGCGCAAGGAGGAAGAAGCCCCGCCGGCACCGGCTGCAACGCCAGAGGATGTCCTGCTGCTGCGCGAAATCCGCGATGCACTGAAAAAATAGCCGCGGCCCGCCTGCTGAGGAGCGCGTCCGGATGGGCGCGCTTTTTTTGCGCCGGAATCCGGGCGGATTGTTTTTATCGGGTATTCATGCCACGACGCGCAAGGACAGCAGCGCCACCGCGGCACCCAGCGCGGCGCCGGCCAGCACATCGCTCGGATAGTGCAGCCCGAGGACTACCCGCGACAGTGCAACCAGCAGCGTGAACGGCCACAGCAGCCCGGCCAGTGCCGGATAGTATTCCAGGGCCACCAGGGTGAATGCCACCGCGTGCAGCGTATGGCCCGAAGGAAAACTGAAACGGTCCAGCGGCACGGCGAAACGCTCGATGCCGGCATGGACCTGGTAGGGCCGCGGCCGCAGAGTGCGCGCCTTCAGCCACTTGTAGCCGGCAGTGCAGATGAAACCCACCGCCATCAAGTGCAGCACCGGCCGCACGGCAGCATCGCGGTCCGCGACCAGCAATGCCGCCATCAGCGCATACCAGAACAGGCCGTCGCCGAGGACGCTGGCGCAGCGGAACAGCAGCCGCCAGCTCATGCGCCGGCAGATGCCGTTGACGCGCAGGCAAAACCGCAGCTCCCAGCGCGCAAACAGGTCAAGCATCGCGATCCGAACCCATTGCCGGCCCGGCGCCATCGGCGGTCAGCGACAGCAGCGCCTGTTCGAATTCGGCGACGATGCAGGACCAGTCGAGTTTTTCCGTGCTTGCCCTTGCCCGCTCGCCCAGCCCGCGCGCCCGCGGCAGGTCGGTCGCCAGGCCCGCCGCCAGCTGCACGTAGTAGTCTGCCGCGCCCGGCGCGGCAAGCAGTCCATTCTCGCCGCTGCGGATATGTTGCTGTGCGGCCGCGTAATCGTACGCGATCACGGCAAGACCGCTCGCCATGGCTTCAACGGTGACATTGCCGTAGGTTTCAGTGAGACTGGGAAACAGGAATATGTCCGCGGAAGCGTAGTGCGCGGCGAGGTCTTCACCGGTACGCATGCCCGCGAACACGACGTCGGGGTTCTCGCGCTCGATGCGCTGGCGCTCCGGACCATCGCCCACCATCACCAGGCGCAGCCGCGGCTGCAGTTCACGCATCAGCGCGCATGCACGCAGAACCAGCGGCAGGTTCTTTTCCGGCGCGAGGCGGCCTACATAGAGCGCAACAGGGTCTGTAGCGGCGGCGCCCCATTGCCGCCTCAGCTCCGAATTGCGGCGCGCGGGATTGAACAGTGCGGTATCGACGCCGCGCGCGACCACCTGAAGATTGCGGAAGCCCAGTGCCTGCAGCTCGCGCTGCAGGCTTTCCGTCGGCACCAGCGTGCGCAGCGCCTTGTTGTGAAACCTGCGCAGGTAAGCGGTGATCGGCGTCTTCAGCCAGCCGACGCCGTAATGCGCGCTGTAGCTGTGAAAGTTGGTATGAAAATCAGTGGCCACCGGCAGCCTCAGCTTCGAAGCCGCCGCTAGCGCCGACCAGCCGAGCGGTCCCTCGGTAACCACATGCACGATGTCGGGCCGGCGCGTCGCCCAAAGCCGCAACAGCGCCTGTTTCGCCGGCAGTCCGAGCTTCAGTGCGTCATAACGGGGAATCGGCATGCCCCGCTGCAACACCTCCTGGAACAGCGGCTGGTCCGCGGGGAGATCGCCGGCATGCTGGCGCGGCCGGATCAGCTGCACGGCATGGCCGCGTGACTGCAGTCCGGCGACGATGCGGCCCATGGTCATTGCGACGCCGTTGATTTCCGGCGGATAGGTCTCGGTCACCATCGCCACGCGCATCCCGCGCACGGCGGCCGGGTAATGCTGCAACACGATGTCCGAGCCGTCCATGGCGCGCATCCTGCCGCGCCGATACGACACTGCAATGACAGGGGAATGACAGTTGCGCGACGGCCGGACGCGCGGGCGGGATCAGCCGAACAGCACGAGACCCCAGACTACGGGCACGTTGACGAGCGCGAGGAATACCGCCGCACTGCCGATGTCCTTTGCACGCTTGGCCAGCTCATGGTTGTCCAGCGATATGCGGTCGACAGCGGCCTCTACCGCCGAGTTCAGCAGTTCCACGATCAGCACCAGCAGCACCACGGCGATCATCAATGCCTTGCCGGTGCCGGAGACCGGAAGCAGCAGCGCGGACGGTATCAGCAAAGCGGCGAGCAGCATCTCCTGGCGAAAGGCGTCTTCATGGCGAAACGCGGCGCGCAGGCCGTCCATCGAATAGAAAAACGCGTTACATACGCGCTTCAACCCGGTCTTGCCCTTGTGCGGACTCTCGCCGCCGCCCATGGAATCCATCATTGGCCGTCTTCCTCTGCAGGTGGCATTACCGGGACGGAGGCCCGGCACGGCGTCGATGCTGACAGCCGCGTGTTGCGTTCGTATTGCGTTCCGCGCAGGCGCACGCCGGATTGCGGGAATCGCTCAGGCCTCTCCGGACTCCACGGCCTTGAGGTAACCGGCGGCGTCGAGCAGGGCATCGATCTGCGAGGGATCGTCCGGCCTGATGCGGAACATCCAGGCCTGGTACGGCTCCTGGTTGATTTTCTCGGGCGCATCCGGCAGTTCGGCGTTGGCGTCAACGATTTCACCGGACACCGGTGCATGGATGTCGCCCGCCGCTTTCACCGACTCGATGACCCCGCATTCCTCGCCCTGTTTCACGCGACGTCCCGGCTCCGGATTGCCGACAAACACCACGTCTCCCAGTTGCGCCTGCGCATGTTCGGTGATGCCGACGCTGACCGTGCCGTCGGCCTCGCGACGCACCCATTCATGGCTGGCGGTGTACTTCAGGTGTTCGGGAGCGCTCATCCAAAATACTCCAAAAATATCAATAAAAACAAATACTTACAATAATATCGGCCAAGCCCCGAAAAAGCGGCCGGTCACGGAACGGCCGTTTTACCAGTTCCGCGGCCGATCTGCGAATATTCCGCTGGCAAACGTTCAGCGCGGCGCCGCCAGCACCGCGAGGCGAAATCCTGCGGCGCCGAGATTGCCGGTGTCGAGTGCAAGCTGCACCGTCAGTTCCGCGTGGGCAGCCAGTCCGCCGCGCGGATCGCGGCCATTGCCGAGATACTCGGCCGGCAGAAATATCCGCCGCGCCAGGGTGTGATCATTGGCATTGGTCAGCACCAGGTCCAGCGCAGGATAGGCAACGGCATGCCCTGCATGATTGCGCAGCGTCGCCGTCAGCTGTATGCGGTCCGGACGCGCGGGATCCACGAGCTGCAGGTCGGAGGCTTCGATCAGGACCGATTTCGGCAACTGCGGCAAAGGCACTGCGCAGCCGAGACTGTTGCAGGCCGCTTCCAGCCATTGCCGCGCGACAGGATGACGGGCGGCAATTTCGCCGCGGTAGAAATAAACCGCCTGCACGCCAAGCGCCATCGCCAGCAGCAGGCTCGCTGCCGCAAGTCCGCGGTGCCGCGGCGCAGTGCCGGCTTCCGCTTCGGCTGCCGATCCGGGCATGAAAGGATTGTCGGCTGCTTCCACCGGCGCGGCCGCCACCTGTTCGGTCTCCGGTCCATGCGCGACCACCGCATCCCGGGCCTCTGCATCAACCGGCTCCGGCGAAAGTTCTTCCTGTGCAAGGGTGACAGCGGGTTCCGGCAGGAGTTCGATCAGGCCGGCGTCGGCATTCACCTCGGCAGTCACCGCGGATTCCACGGCAGCGTGACTGCCGGCGGAAGCATCTTCCATTCCGGTGGCCGTTGGAACCGACGGTGCTTGCGCATCGGAAACGGCGGACACCGAAGGGGCGGCTGCGAATGATTCAACCTCCGGCAGCGGGGGGGCGGCCAAGGAGGTGTTCCCGGTGACCGGCGCGGCTGCAGCAGGCTTTTCGGCATCAGTGGTCGCCGGAGCATCCGGAACCAGGGCTTGCAGGGCATTGAATACCTGCAGGCAGCGGCCGCAGCGTACCTGTCCGCCCTGCGCGCGCAGCTGTTCCGGTGTCACGCGGAACACCGTCCGGCAGTGCTGGCAGCGGGTCATCAACGGCATGGCATCACTCTACCTGCGTACGCCGGTCAGCAAAACCCAGCCGTCGTCGGTCGCCGCCGGTCGCATGTCGAAATCCGCGGCATAAGCGTCGTGCACCTTCTGCCACTGGTCGGCAAGGATGCCCGCCAGCGCAATGCGTCCGCCCGGGCCGGTCAGCTGCGCCAGCAGCGGCGCGAGCACGGTCAGCGGGTTGGCGAGAATGTTGGCCACTACGATGCTTGCCGGCGCCACCGCAGCCGACTCGGTCGTGGCGAATGCGATATCAACGCCGTTGCGCCGCGCATTGTCGCGCGCCGCATCCAGCGCCTGGGGATCGATGTCGATACCGCGGGCGCTGCCCGCACCGAGCTTCATCGCGGCGATGGCGAGGATGCCGGAGCCGCAGCCATAGTCGAGCACGTCGACACCCGGCGTCACGGTCTCGGCAAGCCAGCGCAGGCACAGCCGGGTAGTCGGATGGGCTCCGGTGCCGAAAGCGACGCCGGGATCAAGCACGATGTTGATCGCCTCCGGATCGGGCGGCTGGTGCCAGCTCGGCACCACCCACAGGCGGTCCGTAATCTGCAGCGGCTGGAACTGGCTCTGGGTCAGGCGCACCCAGTCTTCGTCCTCAACGCGCTCGACACGGAAAGTGGTGCTTGCCGCGACGCCGGCTGCGGCCAGCGCCTGTGGCACCGCCAGCTGCAGTTCGGCCTCCAGCGGAAACAGCGCGCTGACGCGGTTCGCCAGCCAGGCTTCCGCCGGCGCTTCGCCAGGCTCGGCAAATATCGGGCGCTCTGCTTCGGTGCCCGCCGCAGCGTCCTGCACATCGACCGCCAGCGCGCCCGCATCGAGCAGGGCATCCGACAGCGCCTCGACCGAGGCCTCCTCAACATGCATGATCGCGCACAGCCAGGCCATGGTGCCGTCCGGGGTTGATGTGCCGGCGCCCTGCCGCGCCCTATTCGGCGCGGGTCAGCTTTGCCAGCCGCTCTTCCAGATAATGGATGCTGGTGCCGCCGCGGCGGAATGCGGCATCGCCCATCAATTCGCGGTGCAGCGGCAGGTTGGTGCTGATGCCCTCGATAACCGTCTCCGACAGCGCGATGTGCATGCGCGCGATCGCCTGCTCGCGGGTATTGCCATAGGTGATGATCTTGCCGAGCAGGGAATCGTAGTTGGGCGGAACGAAATAGCCGTTGTAGGCGTGCGAATCGACACGCACTCCCGGCCCGCCCGGCATGTGCAAGGAGGTGATGCGGCCGGGCGAGGGCGTGAACTTGTAGGGGTCCTCGGCATTGATGCGGCACTCGACCGCATGGCCCCTGAGCACGATGTCCTTCTGGCGCAGCGTGAGCTTCTCGCCGGCGGCAACGCGGATCTGCAACTGCACCAGGTCGTGGCCGGTAACGAACTCGGTAACCGGGTGTTCGACCTGCAGCCGCGTGTTCATTTCGATGAAATAGAACTCTCCGCCCTCGTACAGGAATTCGAAGGTGCCGGCCCCCTCATAGCCGATCTTGCGACAGGCTTCGGCACAGCGCTCACCGATGCGGACGCGGGCGCGCTCGGTCAACAGGGGCGCCGGCGCCTCCTCGATGATTTTCTGGTGACGGCGCTGCATCGAGCAGTCGCGGTCGCCGAAATAGTAGGCATTGCGGTGCTTGTCGGCGAGCACCTGGATCTCGATGTGCCGCGGCTTTTCCAGGTATTTCTCCATGTACACCGACGGATTGCTGAAAGCGGCCTGCGCCTCCGCACGCGTGGTGGCCACGGCGTTCTTCAGTGCGGCCTCGGTGTGCACCACCCGCATGCCGCGGCCGCCACCGCCGCCCGCCGCCTTGATGATCACCGGGTAGCCGATCTGACGCGCAATCTTGACGATTTCCTTGGGATCCTCGGGCAGTGCGCCGTCCATGCCCGGCACCACCGGTACGCCCGCCTTCTTCATCGTGTTCTTGGCGCTGACCTTGTCGCCCATCAGGCGGATGGTTTCCGCGCGCGGGCCGATGAAGGTGAAACCGCTCTGCTCCACGCGCTCGGCAAAGTCCGCGTTTTCGGAGAGAAAGCCGTATCCCGGATGGATCGCCTCGGCATCGGTGACCTCCGCTGCGGCGATGATCGCCGGCACGTTGAGGTAACTCGCTGCGGAAGGCGCGGGGCCGATGCAGACCGACTCGTCGGCGAGCCGGACATACTTGGCCTCGGCATCGGCCTCGGAGTGCACGACCACCGTCTTGATGCCCATTTCGCGGCAGGCGCGCTGGATGCGCAGGGCAATTTCTCCGCGATTGGCGATGAGGATTTTTTCAAACATGGGCGATTTTTTTCAGATGTGCTTCTCAGGGGCTGTGCGGAACAGGGGGGCCGTCCGGAAAAGCAGTGTTGCTCAATCGATCAGGAGCAGCGGCTGGCCGTATTCGACCGGCTGCCCGTTCTCCACCAGGATGGCCTTGATCACGCCATCGCGGTCCGCTTCTATTTCGTTGAGCAGCTTCATGGCCTCGATGATGCACACCGTCTCGCCGGCTTTCACGGCCTGTCCGACTTCGACGAAGGGCTTCGCACCCGGGGCGGACGAGCGGTAGAAAGTACCGACCATCGGGGATTTCAGCGCATCGGCTTCCGGCGGAGCTTCGGCTTCGGCACCGGCAGCAGGCGTTGCCGGCTCTGCTGCCGCGGGTGCGGCAGCCAGCGGAACCACCACGTTCTGCGGCGCCACAGTCTGCGCGCCGGCGGCGCCGAAGCGGCTGATGCGCACCTTCTCCTCGCCTTCGGTGATTTCCAGTTCGGCAATGCCGGACTGCTGTACAAGGTCGATCAGCGTTTTCAACTTGCGCAAATCCATGAATCAGCCCTTTTTGGTGTGGCGCAGCGCGTAATCGAGCGCCAGTTCATAACCGGCCGGCCCGAGGCCGCTGATGACGCCGACGGCAATATCGGAAAAATAGGATTCCCGGCGAAACGGCTCCCGGGCAAAAACATTGGACAGGTGGATCTCCACAAACGGGATTGCCACCGCAGCCAGCGCATCACGCAGGGCGACACTGGTGTGGGTGTAGGCAGCGGGATTGATCAGGATGAATTCCACTCCTTCACGGCCGGCCTGCTGTACCCGCTCGACCAGTTCCGCTTCCGAATTGCTCTGAAAGCAGTTCAGCGTGGCTTTTGCCGAATGTGCCTTGCCCTGCAACCGGGATTCGATTTCGGCCAGCGTGGTCGCACCGTAGATCCCGGGTTCGCGAGTACCCAGCAGATTCAGGTTGGGGCCGTTCAGCAACAGCAGACGTTTGGGATTGGACATGATGTTCGTGGATTATACTGGCCAAGGCGTGACGACCCTTTGCACCCGGGTCAGCATCAATCGCACGGCTTGCCTGAAAAGAGATGGCGGATTTTGCCCTGAATTAACAACAAAAGTCCACAATAAAGCATAAATTAACAGACGTTAGGACTCTTTCCTTGCCCTGTTTGCACATTATGCAGTGTGGTGCCGAGGAAAGCCATTTCGCGTCCAGTGGCGTCGCCTGACGATCTCTTTCATCCAAGTGGGCAGGGCAAAAGTTAACTGAAATTGGCCTATTAATGCCTTGATATGGGCGCATGATAGCCCAAATTGGCATCAAGCCGAGCCGGTTGAATGCTTCTGATGCCGGTTCACCCTGCGCGGGACAACAGGGCTTGCAGTTCACCTCTCATGCGGGCTTCTGTCAACTCACCGACCAGGTTCGCTCGAATCACACCGGATCGGTCCAGCACCAGGGTGTAAGGCAACACGCCGGCACGGTTACCTGCCTTGCGCGACAGTTCCACGGCATCGATGCCGCCAATGAACAGCGGATAATTGATGCTGAACTCCCGCGAAAAATCGAGAACTTTATCCGCCTGATCGACGGCGATGCCTATAAATTGAACCCCGTTGCTCGAAAATTCCTGCTGCAGGCGGATGAACACCGGGATTTCCTCGCGGCAGGGCGCGCACCAGGTGGCCCAGTAGTTGACGACCAGGATACGGCCACGAAAACCCTCTAGCGTCGTGGCCGCACCATCGAGTGTGGTCAGCCGGCTCTCGAGAATTGCACGTGCCGCGTCATCCGCGGGGCTTGCCGCGATGCCACCTATACGCCAGAGATGGACGCCGTAGCCGGCCGCCGCGGCTAGACCGCCGACGGCAGCGGTCAGCAGGACCCTGCGCAGCGGCCTCACCGGACGCCCAGCGCCTGGTCGAGCACCGCGGCAAATCGGTCGGCGGCCTGGAAGCCGATCACGCGCAGGCCCTGGATTTCGCGACCGGCCGGATCAAAAAACACGATTCCGGGCGGGCCAAACAGGCGAAAACGCTGCAGCAGCGCGCGGTGTTCCGCTGTGCCCGCAGTGACGTCGGCCTGGACCTTGACCATATTGGCGAGCCGGGCCTGTACCGCGGGATCGCTGAAGGTGTAGCGTTCCATCTCCTTGCAGGTAACGCACCAGTCGGCATAGAAGTCGAGCATCACGGTCTTGCCCTCCGCCGCGCGGATCGCGGCGTCGAGTTCGGTGCTGCTGGACACCCGCTGGAACGACACTTGACCCGAGGGTGCGCCGCCGGCCGCGGCGCCGCGCAATCCGGACAACGGCAACAGCACGTCGCGTCCGCCCGACAGGGCGCCCACCAGGAACGCGGCCCCGGCAAGCAGTGCGATGACCCCGACGCCCTTGCTGAAACGCGCAAAGCCGCGGGCGTTCGCGGGCAGCGGATCCAGCGCATGCAGGTAAACCGCCGTGAGTATCAGCAGTGCGGCCCAGGCCAGCATCTGCACGACCACCGGTATTACCGGCGATACCAGGTATATGGCCACGGCGATCAGCATCACGCCGAAGAAACGCTTCACCGTCTCCATCCAGGGGCCGGACCTGGGCAGCAGCGCACCGGCCGATGCACCGACCACCAGCAGCGGCACGCCCATGCCGAGGGCCATTGCGAACAACGCGAGGCCGCCAAGAGCGGCGTCACCGCTTTGCGAGATGTACAGCAGCGCCCCGGCCAGCGGTGCTGCAACGCAGGGCCCGACGATCAGCGCGGACAGCACCCCCATCGCGAACACGCCCGCATAATGGCCGCCGTGAAGCCTGCCGCTGGCGACCACCAGCCTCGACTGCAAGGCCGAGGGCAGCTGCAGTTCGTAAAAGCCGAACATCGACAGCGCCAGCGCGACGAACACCGCGGCAAAAGCGCCGAGCACCCAGGGATTCTGCAAGGCGGCAGCCAGCATCGCCCCCGAAAGGCCGGCGGCGACACCGGCCAGGGCATAGGTGATTGCCATGCCCAGCACATAGCTGCAGGACAGCAACAGGCCGTGGCTGCGGGTAACCTTGTGGCCCTGACCGACGATGATGCCGGAGAGTATCGGGACCATGGGCAGTACGCAGGGCGTAAACGACAGCAACAGACCGAAACCGAAGAAACTGAGAATCAGCAGCCAGGTTTCACCATGGAACAGGGCCGCGATCGCGCCGTCCTCACCCTGTGCGGTCGGCGCCGGGGACGACGATGCGCCAAACAGGCGTGAGGCTGCCGTGTCGCCGCCGGTCGTCGCTCCGGCGAGTCGCAATTCGGTCTTCTGCTCGACCGGGACGTAACATACGCCGACATCGGCGCAACCCTGGGAAACGGCAGTGAGTACCGCGCGCTGCACGCTGCCAGCCTGGACAGGCAGGCGGATACGGACCTCATCGCGGAAGATCCGGGTTTCGCCAAAGAATTCGTCCTTGTGGACCAGACCGGGCGGCAGCTCCGCCGGGCCCGCCCCGGCCGCAGCAGGTTCGAATGCAAAGCGGAACTTGTCGCGGTACAGGTAGTACCCCTTGGCGATCACGTAGCGCACTTCGACGGCATCGGGCGCTACGACGCGCGCACTGAATGCAAAAGCCTGCTCGGGATCGAGCAGATCGGGTTCAGCCGCCCGCGCAAAGCCGGCAGCAAGAACCATCAGCAGGATCAGCCAGCGCAGGATCATGGGGAGGGTCGGGAGGAAGAAGCCGTTTCGGCGGCCACCCATTCGAGGTAAGCGGGCAGGCCGTGCTGCACTGGGACCGCGACGATTTCCGGAAGTTCGTAGGGATGTGCGTCGCGGATCGCCTTCTCGAGATCGGCATACCGCGCAGCCGTGGTCTTGATCATCACCGGCACTTCCGTGGACTCCTCCACCTTTCCCTGCCAGCGGTACACCGAGTTGCAAGGCGCGAGCGTGCTGACACAGGCCGCCAGCCGCGCCTCGACCAGTGTCCGCGCCAGCCCGCGTGCTGCCGCAACATCGGGCAAAGTGGCAAAAACCAGCAGCACGGCACCAGGATCAGCCGCCATGGACGGGCCCCTGTGCCGCGACCCAGGCCGCGGCAACGCCCTCGTGCACGGTCGGATAGCGCAGCCGCACCCGGAGCTCCTGTTTGATGCGTGCATTGGCGAGACGCCGGGACTCGCTCATGAAGGAATAAAGGTTTTCCGGGATTGTCGATCGCGCCTCGGCGCGGGTGACCCGCGGCGGCCGGGGCAGTCGGAAACGGTCGGCGACGAGGTCGAAATAATCGCCCATCTTCTGCGGCGCATCGTCACTGGCGTTGTAGCTGCGGTTGGCCTGGCCACGGTGCAGCGCGGCAACGATCATGCGCGCGAGATCGTCGGCATGCACATGATTCACGTACGAGTCGTCCTGCGGTTGCAGCGCCGGCGTGCCTCGCTCGATGCGCGCCACCGGCAGGCGATCAGCCGCGTAGATGCCGGGTACGCGCAGAATGCTGACACGGACGCCGCTGCGCGCCCCCCATTCGCGCAGCCGCCGTTCGGCATCGGCACGGCGATGGGCACGATCGGTCTGCGGCTTGAGCGGGCTTGTTTCGTCGATCAATGCGCCGCCGCAATCGCCATAGACGCCGCTGGTGCTGATATAGACAAAGTGCTGTGGTAGACTGCCGCCCCTCGCGAGAGCTGCAATGAGGTGCGCGGTACGCGTGTCGCTGCGGCCTCGCGGCGGCGGCGGCGCAAGATGGATGACATCCTGGCCAAGGCCGGCGATTCCGTCCAGCGTATCCGGGCGGTCCAGGTCGCCGAGCAACGGCATGACCCCGTGGCGGCGCAGTTCGGCGACACGTTCCATGCTGTGAGTCAGCGCATGAATGCGATGGCGCCGGCCCAGCAAAAGCGCCACTCGCAGACCGACGTCGCCGCAGCCGATGATCAGCAGCCGTTTCATAGCATCCCGTATTTCATAGCACCCTATTTTAGCCCAGCCACCCTTCCCCGATTTTCAGTTCCCATGTCCCGGCAAATCACCATTCGCCCCAGCGGCCACGTATTCAACGCAAACGAAGGCGAGACCGTCCTTGAAGCAGCGCTGCGTGAGGGCTACATGCTGCCCTACGGCTGCCGCAACGGCGCCTGCGGCTCGTGCAAGGGCAAGGTTGTCGACGGCAAAGTCGACCATGGCCTGTCACAGGAGGCTGCGCTGCCGGCCCCGGAACGGGAGCGCGGCATGGCGCTGTTCTGTCAGGCCCGCGCCCTGTCAGACCTGGTGATCGAATGCCGCGAGATCGGCGCAGTCCGCGACATCCCGGTCAAAATCCTGCCCTGCCGGGTGCAGGCGCTCGACCGGCTTGCGCCCGACGTTATGCGCATCCGCCTGCGCCTGCCGGCCTCGGAACGCCTGCAGTTCCTCGCCGGTCAGTACATCGACATCCTGCTCAAGGACGGCACGCGGCGCAGCCTGTCGCTGGCAAATCCGCCGCATGACGACGGCCTGCTCGAGTTGCAGCTGCGCAATTACGGCGGTTCGTTCAGCACCCATGTCTTCACACAGATGAAGGAAAAGGACATCCTGCGCTTCGAGGGCCCCCTGGGCAGCTTCTATCTGCGCGAGGACAGCGACAAGCCGGTGATTCTAGTTGCCGGCGGCACCGGCTTCGCGCCCATCAAGGCCATCGTCGAACATGCAATACACCACGGATTAAAACGACAGATGACGCTGTACCGCGGCGCGCGCGCCGCCGCCGATCTCTACCTCGACGAACTGCCGCAGCGCTGGGCACGCGAACATGGCGTGAAATACGTGCCGGTGATTTCCGACGGCACGCCGGGCGACGGCTGGAGCGGCCGCCGCGGCCTGGTCCACCAGGCGGTGCTCGATGATTTTGCCGACCTCTCGGGCCATGAAGTCTATGCCTGCGGCGCTCCGGCGATGGTGGAAGCGGCGAGGCGCGATTTCTGCGCGCAGCGCGGACTGCCGGAGTCCGCGTTCTACGCCGACGCGTTCACGCCCGCAACTGCGCCGGCGCGCTGAAGGGCCTTGTTCAGCGCAGCTTTTCCCGGCGGCCGCCGGACAGACGGTTGAGCAGGGATACCGCAAGATCGAGGCCGGCGCGGTACTGTACGGCAGCAGCCTCGGGCCGCTCCAGGTGCTCGTGAAGGCGCGCCAGCTCAAGGTGCGCCGCGTAGGTCGGTTCGACCGCGACGCTGGCCTCAAGATAATTCTGCGCCTTGCCCCACAGCTGTTGCCGCGCGCACAGCCGCCCCAGCGCCAGCAACAGTGCGGCATCCTCGCGGTGTTCCTTCAGCCAGCGTTCGGCGCGCTCGATCTGGCGCAGGGTATCCGGTCCGCTGCATTCACCATACAGGGTGACCAGCCGGCTGTCCCAGTCCGCATCGAGGCAGCGTTCGACCACCTCCTGCGCCTCGGTGCAGCGGCCCAGGGCGTGAAAAGCCGTCGCCGCGGCCGACGCCACCGCGATATCGCGGCGATAGCGGTCGGGCACCCGCTTCCACACCGCCGCAAGCGCCGCGGCATCACCCGCCTCGCGCTCAAGCAGCTGGCGCCAGGCGTGGCTGCGTTCGGTGTCGGCACGATCCCGGCCAAACACGCCTCGCTTTTCCAGCTGGTCAACCAGCGCGGGCACCAGATCCCACTGACCCAGACGCTGCCGCGCCCGCAATTCGAGCCGCAATGCGGCCGTGTGCTTCTTCGGCAGCACGGCCAGGGCTGCCAGTGCATCCTCCGCACGCCGTTCGTCCAGCAGCATGCGGGCCTCACTGACGGCGCGCGCGGCATCGGGCTTTGCCGGATCGGCGGCAAGCCCGGCGAGATAACGGTCACGGCGCTCCGGTGCGCGCAGTTCGTGGGCGGCGCTTGCTGCAATCACCGCACCCAGGTCGGCGGGTTCGCCCAGCGCGACGGCCCGGTTCATGTTCCGCTCGGCCCGCGCATAGCGACCCGCAAAGTAATCGCGCAATGAGGCAACCAGCGAATCGTGGGCGGCCTTGCGGCGCCGGCCGGCACGGAATCGCGCCACGCGCGCCGGCAGCTCGAGGGTTGAGACCAGCAGGCGCACCAGCAGGTATCCCGCGACAAACGCCGCCACCGCGAGAATCAGCGCAAAATTGAGGGATAGCTCGATGCGGTGACCGGGCAGGGCCAGCAGCACATAGCCGTTGTTCAGGCTGGCCAGAAGTGTCAGTCCGGTTGCAAGCGCACCCAGCACGAAAATGCGGATCACCCAGCGCATGCCGTCTCCACTTCCCGGCGCGCGCTCAGGCCGGCGCCTTGCTGCGCGGGGGGCGCAGCAGGCGCAGGGCATCCAGCGTCTCCGCGAGATCCGGAACGGCGACCTCCACCTGCGCAGCCTGCAGCTTGCGCAACGCGGTCGCTGTCGCCGCCACCGCCGCATCGTTGATGTCGAAATGCCGCTCCAGCGCTGCCGCTGCCGCCCGCAGGTCCGCCTGGAAACTGCGCGCTTCCCGCGACAACAGCGCGACCCGTGCGGCAACCAGCCGCAGCTTGATGTTCTCGCGCAGGAAAAAAGCCTGCTCCGGCGGCAGCAATGCGGGATCCTCAGCACCGGTCCGCTGCACGCGCACCAGCTGGCGCAATTCGCTCCATGCCTCGCGCAGCAACCGCTCCCAGGCCGGCAGGTCAGCGGCCGTCTCCGCGGGCGCAGAGTCCGACCGGACGCGCGCATCCATGGCGAGCGGCAGGCGATCGATTGCGGCGATGACATCATCGATCCTTGCCACAGTGCCGTATATGTCGGCCAGCGGCAGCATCTTGAGCTTTTCAATGTCACGCTGCAGGGCGCGCCGCAGGGTGTTGTAGCGCGGCTGATCCATGCGCTGCAGCTGCGCCTCGGCATTCTCGAGGCCGATCAGCGCGGCGCGCACATTTGCGGCAAGCTGCAATTGCTGGACGGAAAGCAGGATCGACTGCTCTATCTGGGCAAACACCCATTCGTCGCGGCCACGCGACAGTTCCTGGTAAAGCGCTTCCAGCGCGATCTGCTGGCCCTGGGATTCCGCAAGCTTGGACTCGAGCACGCCGATCTTGATCTCGGCTTCGCGCAACGCCGCAGTGACCTGGTCGGCACGTGCCGCAGCGGCCTGGTCGCGCGCGGCCATGTCCGCCAGCCGCTGCGCGACCTCGCGGCGCAAGGCATCGTCCGTGCCACGGTCCTGATACCACTGGTAGGCCATGATGCCGGCGACGGACAGGGCAACAAGCAGGGCCAGTGCCGGCATCACGGACGTGCCGCCCTTGTCGCGTGGAGGCGTCAAGGCGGCATTGTCTGCGTGTGTTTTCCCGGAATCCGGCGTGGGCTCACTCATGACTGGAGAATAACATGGCGACTGCGCGTTCAAGCCGCAGCAAACAGCTGCTGCAGCGCGGCCATCAGACCTTCATCCCCCGGCGCGGTCTCGACGACGTTGCGACAGCCGAGTTCGCGCGCGGCAAGCGCTATCCGCGGATGCGGAACCAGCAGCGGCGTGCGCCGCAGCCAGGACTGCCCCAGCTTGCCCAGCATTTCAAACAGGTTGCGCAGGCCTTCGCTGCTGGTCACGGCGACCGCGTCCACTTCGTTGCGTGCCCAGGCCCTGAGCAGGGGTGATGCGTCGGCGCGCGGCCGTGCCCGCCGGTAGCACTCGACGTATTCGACGCTCGCGCCGCGCCCGGCCAGCGTGTCACCGAGCAGTTCGCGTCCGCCGTCACCGCGGAAAATCACCACGCGCCAGCCGTCGATCTGCTGCAGCTCGGGCAAGGCCAGCAATCCCTCGCTGTCGAAGGACCGCGTCGGCACCAGCACCCCGGTGATGCCGAAGCGCTTCAGTTCCTTGACACTGCCCTTGCCGACCGCAGCCGCGCGAAGTTCCGCCGGCCAAGTGCGGCGCGCGACGATCTGGTTCATCGCCCGCAGCACCGCGTTCGGGCTGATGAATATCGCGAGTTCGAAACTGTCCAGCCGGTCTACCGCATCGATCAGCGGCGCAAGATCGGCGGTATCGAGTATCTCCAGCACCGGAAACAGAATCGGCCGGCCGCCGGCGGACCGGATCATCTCCGCCAGCGGAGCGGCCTGCAGTGCCGGACGGGTGACCACGATGCCGCGCCCCGCAAGCGGAGACGTCGCTGTCATGCGTCTTGCGCCAGCGCGGCAAGTATCTCCGCAGCGCCGCGGCGCTTCAGGTCCTCGGCGAGCGCGATACCGATCGCCTCCGCCTCGGTCAACGCGCCGCCAGCCTCGCCGCGCAGGACCCGCGATCCGTCGGGCGCGCCGACCAGGCCGCGCAGCGTCAGCTGCCCGCCGGCGATTTCGGCGAATCCGGCGAGCGGCACGTTGCAGCTGCCCGCCAGTGCCCGCGAAAAAGCCCTTTCGGCCAGCACGCATTGCCGCGTCGGTTTGTGCGCCAGCGGCGCCAGCAATTCAAGGAGATCGGCACGGTCCTCGCGACACTCGATGCCCAGCGCGCCCTGGCCCACCGCCGGCAGCGAGTCTTCGGGCGACAACAGCGCGGTAATGCGGTCGGCGAGCCCGAGACGCTTCAGCCCTGCCGCCGCCAGTATGATCGCGTCGTACTGTCCCTCTTCCAGCTTGCGCAGCCGGGTCTGCACATTGCCGCGCAGCGCGCCGATGACCAGACCCGGATGCCGGGCGCGCAGCTGGCATTCGCGACGCAGGCTGGAAGTGCCGACGCGACCGCCTGCCGGCAGCTCCCCGAGTCCGCGGTAGTTCACCGACACCAGGGCGTCGCGCGGATCTGCGCGCTCGAGTATCGCGGCCAGCGCATAACCGGGCGGCAGGTGCATGGGCACATCCTTCATCGAATGCACCGCGATGTCGGCACGGCCGTCGGCGAGGGCATCCTCGAGTTCCTTGACGAACAGGCCCTTGCCGCCGATCTTGGCCAGCGAACTGCCCAGCCTGCGGTCACCCTCGGTGGTCATGCCGAGCAGGGAGACCTGCAGCCCCGGATATAATCGCTGCAGTTCCGACTGCACGTATCGGGCCTGCCACAGCGCCAACGCGGATTCGCGCGTGGCAATCACCATCGAGGCCGGACGCCGCTCAAGGTTTCCTTCTATCATATTGATTTTATTGAATATTTTTAAATTCGGGCGATGCTGGATTCTAGCATGCGCCCTGCTTGCGGCCGGCCCTGCCGCGGCCGGGCTACAGCAAGCCGATGACCTGGCACGCCTGTCCGCGGAAACGCGCTCGCGCGGCATCCCCGTGCTGGTCGCATTCATGCAGGAATCCTGCCCTTACTGTGCAGTGGCGCGCCGTGACTACCTGATCCCCCTGCAAAACGATCCGCAATGGCGCCACCGCGTGCGCATCGTCGAAATCCACACCGATCGCCGCATCGAGCTGCGGGATTTTGCAGGCAAATTGACGACCCATCGTGCATTTGCCCTCAGCCTGGGCGTGCGTCGCGTGCCGACCCTGATCGTCTTCGACGGCGAAGGAAAACCGGTCGCGCAGCCGATCACCGGTCTGCTCGCCGCCGACTTCTACCGCCTCTACATCGAGCAGGCCATCGAAGCCGGCCTTGCCCGGATGAAGGCGGCGGGACGCTGAACGCAGGACATCCTCAGCGCACCAGGTCGCGCACCACGTGCTGCTGGCGCCGGCTCACGGGCAGGCGTTCTTCCAGTCCGGCCAGCACAACCTGCCAGGGACCTTCGCCGCTGTCGGCTGCGGCGCGCTCGAAACCGCGAATCGCCGCGCGTGCCACCAGGCAGTTGCGGTGGATCCGCACAAAACGGTCCGGAAACTCCTGTTCGAGCTGGGTCAATGACTCCTCGATCAGGTACTCGCGCGCCGCCGTGCGCACCGTGACGTACTTGAGCTCGGCGCGCAGATAGAGCACGTCCTCTACCGGGACCAGGTGCACCCTGCCGCGTTCGGCGGCGCTGAGGCAGCTGCGCGGCGCCGGGCGCATCGCCCTCAGCATGTCCGCAGCCGGCGCACTGCGCCCCGCATCGAGCCGCGACAGCGCCTCCTGCAGCCTGGTCGCCTTGATCGGCTTCAGCAGGTAATCGAAGACATGCAGGTCGAAAGCCTGGATGGCATAGGCGTCGTAGGCCGTGGTGAATATCACCGCGGGGGGCGCATCGAGCTTCTGCAGGTGCTGCGCCACTTCGATGCCGTCCATGCCGGGCATGCGCACATCCAGCAGCACTACGTCGACACCCTGCTCCGCGAGGCGCAACGCTTCGCGGCCATTGGCCGCCTCGCCGGCGATGACAACCGGCAACGCAGCATTGACATCGGCAAGAAGGTCGCGCATGCGGCTGCGCGCCGGCGCCTCGTCGTCGACGATCAGCACCCGCAGCGGTTGTGCGCTCATGTCACGGCCTTGCGGTACGGAATCACGATGCGCACCTCGTAGGTGTTTTCGCCGACACGGGTCGCGAGTTCCGCCGCGACGTCGAAATGCAGCTGCAGGCGTTCACGGATGTTGGCCAGTGCCATCTTGTTGCCGGCATGGTGGTTGCCGCTGGCGCGATAGGGGTTGCGCAGCATGATGTGCAGCCGGTCGCGGGCGGCATAGATGTCGATGCTGATGACACCCGGCGTCTCCGCCGGCTCAATGCCGTGGTAGACGGCGTTTTCGAGCAGGGGTTGCAGCGCTAGCGGCGGCACCAGCGCATCGGCGGGCATCTTGTCGACATGCCATTCGACCTGCAGCCGGTCACCGAGCCTCAGCTGCTCCAGCTCAAGGTATTGCCGGCACAGTTCGACCTCGCTTGCGATCGGCACCAGCTCGCGGTTGTCGGCCATCAGCGCGCGAAACAGCGCGGCCAGATCCTCCAGCGCGGTTTCAGCGCGCCGTGGCTCCTGGCGGACCAGCGACAACACGGCGTTCAGGCTGTTGAACAGGAAATGCGGGCGGATGCGCGCCTGCAATGCCTGCAACCGCGCTTCTGCCAGCGCCGGCGACAGTGCGCGGCCGCGCAGTTCGAAGTACATCAGCAGCATGCCCGTGGTCAGCGCGACGATCAGCAGCCTGCGCGCCAGCATCGAAGCATCGGCGAAATACAGGCTTTCCGCCAAGGCATGCAGCGCGGCCGTCAGCGCAAGCTCGATGGCGATGACCGCAATTGCCGCGGCAAAAAACGGCAGCCGGCGCAGCACGTTGTTCAGCACGGCGAGCACCAGCAGGCTGAGGATCAGCAGAGGGGCAACAGCCGCGGCATTGTCCGCGATCCGCGCCGGCAAGGCGCTGAACCCGTCGACCTGCAACAACGATGCAAACAACGCCACGCCGCTGACGATCAGCAGCATCCGCAGCAGGATTCCGGGATTGCGGAAGTCCGGCAGGGCGCCGGTGTTGGCATTATGATTTATACTCCGCGCCATGGCGGATTCATTCTAGCAGGGCCCACGCAAGTTCATGACGGCAAAAGACAAAACAAGAAGCAGCGGCAGCAAGCCGGCCTCCGCCAAAGCATGGTCGGGACGTTTCAGCGAACCGGTCGACGACCTCGTCAAACGCTTCACGGCCTCGGTCGGTTTCGACCAGCGGCTCGCCGAATTCGACATCCAGGGATCGCTTGCCCATGCGCGCATGCTGCGGGCGACGGGCATCATCTCGGCCAGCGACCTCGAGGCCATCGAGGGCGGGCTGGCGACGATCCTCGAGGAAGTCCGCACTGGCAGCTTCCCTTGGTCGGTAGACCTCGAGGACGTGCACCTCAACATCGAACGCCGCCTGACCGACATGGTCGGCGACGCCGGCAAGCGCCTGCACACCGGCCGCTCGCGCAATGACCAGGTTGCAACCGACGTTCGGCTCTATCTGCGCGCCGCGATCGACCATGTGCAGACGCTGATCAAGAACCTGCAGCGCGCGCTGCTCGACCTCGCGGAACAGCATGCCGACACGGTGATGCCCGGCTTCACCCACCTGCAGGTCGCTCAGCCGGTGTCCTTCGCCCATCACCTGCTCGCCTACGTTGAAATGCTGTCGCGCGACGCCCAGCGCTTCGCCGACTGCCGCAAGCGGGTCAACCGGCTGCCGCTTGGCGCAGCCGCGCTCGCCGGCACCTCGTTCCCGATCGACCGCCAGATGGTCGCCAAGGAACTCGGCTTCGACGGTGTCTGCGAAAACTCCCTCGACGCGGTTTCCGACCGCGACTTCGCGATCGAGTTCGTCGCCGCCGGCGCGCTGACGATGACCCATCTGTCGCGCTTCAGCGAGGAACTGATCCTTTGGATGAGCCCCCGCTTCGGCTTCATCGACATCGCCGACCGTTACTGCACCGGCTCCTCGATCATGCCGCAGAAGAAGAATCCGGATGTCGCCGAACTGGTGCGCGGCAAGACCGGCCGCGTCAACGGCCACCTGGTGGCGCTGCTGACGCTGATGAAGGGCCAGCCGCTCGCCTACAACAAGGACAACCAGGAAGACAAGGAACCGCTGCTCGACACCGTCGACACGCTGATGATGAGCCTCGCGGTATTTGCAGGCATGGTCGGCGGCATCACCGTCAACGCCGAACGCATGCGCGCGGCCGCGCGCGAGGGTTACGCCACCGCGACCGACCTCGCCGACTACCTGGTGAAGAAGGGACTGCCGTTCCGCGAGGCCCATGAAGCAGTGGCCCGTGCGGTGCGCTTCGCCGAGACGCGCGGCTGCGACCTGCCTGAACTGTCCCTGGACGACCTGAAGCAGTTCTCCCCGTTGATCGGTGCCGATGCCTTCGACGCGCTGACGCTGGAGGGTTCGATGAAAAGCCGCAGCCACATCGGCGGCACTGCGCCGGCGCGCGTCAAGGCAGCCATCGTCAAGGCACGCAAAACACTGCTGTGATTTGCGCCCGCCGGAACGGCGACGTCAATCGATGCGCGGCACCGCCGCGCTTTCCCGCACCACCAGTTCCGTCGGCAGCTTGCAGCGCAGGTCGACCGCCTTGCCTTCGAGCCGCAGCAGCAGGTGGTTCGCGGCATAGGCGCCGAGTTCGGCGGTCGGAAAACGCACGGTGGTCAGCGCCGGCCGCATCATCGCCGCGATTTCCATGTCGTCGAATCCAGTGATCGACACGTCTCCCGGCACCGCAAGGCCCTGCACATGGCACTCGGCGATGGCGCCGATCGCCAGCACGTCGTTGCCACAGATAACCGCCGTCGGCCTCTCGCGTGCCGCCATCACCTCACGCAGGCCATCGCGGCCGCCGGTGTGGGTATAGGGCTTCTCGACAACCTGCGAATCGGACAACCCGATGCCCCTCGCGGCCAGCGCCTCGCGCACGCCGTTGAGGCGTTCCTGCGCGCGCTCGTTCTGGCGGGTGATGCCCGAGACCATCGCAAAGCGGCGATGTCCGAGGTCGAGCAGGTAATTGGTGATGCGCACCGCGGCTGCGCGGTTGTCAAAGCCGACGCAGGGATGATTGCCGCTCTCGTCAAAGGCCCAGGTCAGCACATAGGGCACGCCGTGCGCTTCGATCATGCGGTAGATGTCGGGATGATGGGTCGTGCCCAGCAGCACCAGCCCGTCGACGCCGCGTTCGATCAGCGTGCGCGTGACGCGCGCCTCGATGCCGGCATCAAAATCATGACTCGCCAGCAGCAGCACATAGCCGGCGGCATCCAGCGTCCGCTGCAGCGCATGGATGGTGTTGGCGAAAATCGCGTTGTCCAGCGTCGGCACCACGGCGCCGATGGTGTGGGTGCGCCGGGAGGCAAGCGCCCGCGCCGCGCCGTGCGCGACATAACCCAGCGAACGCGCGGCCTGCTGCACGCGCTCCAGGGTCCGTGCCTTGACCTTATGCGGCAGTGTCAGCGCCCGCGACACCGTGGCCGTCGACACCTTGGCCAGGCGCGCGACGTCGGCAAGCCGCGCAGCCTTGCTGGCGCGGGCCTTCACCGGAGAAAAAAAGCCGGCTCGCGCCGGCTTTGCGGATGCGTGAGCACCACCTTCAACGGTACTGCTTCGCGCTGTACTTGCGGTATTTCGGCAGCAAGCGCTTCGGCTGGCGGAAGGCATCGCGGCGGAAGGGGTCGCCGAGTTCCTGGGTCAGCATCATGTTGATGACCGTGGGCTTGTTGGAGCGCACGGCCGCGCGCAGCGCGTCGCCCACTTCGTCGACATGTTCCACCGTCAGCCCCTGCGCACCCATCGATTCCGCCACTTCGGCGAAATTCGGATTCTGCAGGTTGGTGCCGAGGAATCGGTTCTCGAAATAGTCGACCTGGTTCTTCTTTTCCGCGCCCCACTGGCCGTTGTTGAAAACCACGGCAATCACCGGGATCTTCTCCCGCACGCAGGTCATCACTTCATTGAGGCTCATGCCCCAGGCGCCGTCACCGACATAGGCGATCGCCGGACGGTCGGGACGGCCGACCTTGGCGCCCATTGCGGCCGGGAAGGCATAACCGCAGTTGCCGAAGCTCATCGCGGCGAGGAAGGAGGGCGCCTGCTCGAAATGCAGGTAGCTGTTGGAAACCGAACAGACGTTGCCGATGTCCGTGGCAACCATCGCGTTTTTCGGCATTGCACGGGCCAGCGCCGCCAGCGCCTGGCGCGGGCCGATGCGGGTCTTGGTGTTCGGCGATGGCCATTTGTCCAGTTCCTCGGTCCAGGCCTTTTTCTCCTTCTGGATCTCGGCCAGCCGCGCCTTGTTGGGCGTCATTTTGGCGATCGCCTTGATGCGTCCGAGCAGCGCCACCGCGGCAAGCTTCGCGTCGCCGCAGATGCCGATCGTGGTTTTCTTGACCAGCCCGAGCATGCGCGAATCGGCATCGACCTGGATGATCTTGGCGTTCTTCGGCCAGTAATCGAGACCGTGCTGGGGCAAGGTGCCGAAGGGTCCGAGGCGCGAACCCAGCGCGAGCACGACGTCGGCTTTCGCGATCAGTTTCATCGCGGCCTTCGAGCCCTGGTAACCCAGCGGCCCGCAGGACAGCGGATGGCTCGCCGGGAAGGAATCGTTGTGCAGGTAGGAATTGACCACCGGAGCGGTCAGATACTCGGCCAGTGCAGCGCACTCCTTGATGCCGTTGGCCATGATCACGCCGCCGCCGGACAGGATGACGGGAAACTTGGCCTTGGCGAGCATTTTCGCCGCAGCATCCAGCGACTCCGGCCCGCCCGCGGAACGCTCCAGCTTGTGCGGCTGCGGAATCTCGTATTCGCCCTCGCCGTAGAAATAGTCGCGCGGGATGTTGACCTGAACCGGGCCGCGTTCCGCCATCGCGATGTCGAAGGCACGTCCGGTCAGTTCGGCGATACGCAGCGGCGAATTGACGTGCACCTGCCACTTGGTGATCTTGGAAAAGATCGGCATCTGTTCCGTTTCCTGGAAGCCGCCCAGTCCCATGCTCAGACTGCCCGATTCCGGAGTCACGCAGACCACCGGCGAATGCGCCCAGTAGGCGGCGGCAATGCCGGTCACGAAATTGGTGATGCCGGGGCCGTTCTGCGCAATGCATACACCGTGCTTGCCGGTGACCCTCGAGTACCCGTCAGCCATGTGCGCGGCGTTCTGCTCGTGCGCCACCGAAAGGAAGCGGATGCCGGCCAGGGGAAACAGGTCGTGGGCATCCATGTAGGCCGAACCGACGATGCCGAAGGTGTCCTTCACCCCCTGCGCCACCAGCGTTTCGACGAAAGCTTCGGACGGCGTCATCCGCAGTTTGCCGCCGGCGGCGGACGCTTTGGCCATGTTCTTGGTATCTGCCATGGTATTCATGGGTACATCCTCCGGAGTGAAAAGAGCGGAGGGCGCCACACCGGCACCCTCCGCATCAGCAGTTTGGATTCCTGATCCTGCCGGCCGGGATTTCCAGCCGTCGGTCCCGCATGATACGCCGGCCGGCCCAATGCGTGCAAGCGCTTGCACAAACATCCGCAAGCACTTGTTTAAAATAGGTTTTCGTCAACAGCGCCGAGAACCGGCAAATTGCACAAGCCATTGTTTTGGCTGCGTTTTCAGACAGTGCTTGCGGGGCAGGCTACAATCGCGCCGATGCTGCCTGCCCGTCCCCCCGTCCACCCCGGCTCCAGACTGACTTGAACGCCCCCACCGATCCACTAACGCTGGCGGACGCCGACGTTTCCGCCCTCGCCGAGACGCTGGCCGGCCGCATCAGCGGCGAAGTCCGCTTCGACACTGCTGCCAGGGCGAGCTATTCCGCCGACGCGTCGAACTACCGCCAGGTCCCGATCGGCGTGGTGCTCCCCCGCAACATCGAAGACATCATCGAAACAGTCGATGTCTGCCGCGAATTCGGCGTGCCGATCCTGCCGCGCGGCGGCGGCACCTCGCAGAACGGCCAGTGCGTCAACGTCGCCGTGGTCATCGACACCTCGAAATACCTGAACCGAGTGCTTGAAGTCGACCCGGTCGCCCGCACCGCAAGAGTGGAGCCGGGCGCCGTCTGCGACACCCTGCGCGATGCCGCGGAGATGCACGCGCTGACTTTCGGCCCCGATCCGGCAACCCACAGCCGCTGCACGCTGGGCGGAATGATCGGCAACAATTCCTGCGGCGCGCATTCGGTGATGGCCGGCAAGACCGTCGACAACATCGAGACGCTGGACATCCTCACCTGGGACGGCCTGCGCCTGACCGTCGGCCCGACTCCCGAAGACGAACTGGTGCGCATCATCCGCGGCGGCGGCCGCCGCGGAGAAATCTACCGCCAGCTGCGCGATCTGCGCGACAAGTACGCCGACCTGATCCGCGCGCGCTTTCCGAAAATCAAGCGCCGCGTCTCCGGATACAACCTCGACCAGCTGCTGCCGGAAAACGGTTTCAACGTCGCGCGCGCGCTGGTCGGCACGGAAGGCACCTGCGTCATCACGCTGGAAGCAAAGACGCGGCTGGTGCCCAGTCCGCAGTCGCGGGTAATTCTGGTGCTCGGTTTCCCCGACATCTATCAGGCCGGCGACGCGGTTCCCGAAATTCTCCCCTTCCAGCCGATCGCCACCGAAGGTCTCGACGAGCGCATCATCGGCGGCCTGCGCGAACGCGGGCTGCGCGGCGCCGACATTGCGCTGCTGCCGCCGGGCAATGCCTGGATCATGATCGAGTTCGGCGCGGCAACGGTCGAGGCCGCGAGCGCTCAGGCCGAGGCGCTGGTCGCGCATTATGCCGGCAGGACCCCATCGCCTTCGTCGTGGCTGATCACCGATCCGGCGATGTGCGAACGCATCTGGACCATCCGCGAAACCGCAGCCTCGGCCACCGCGCTCACCATCCATCCCGATGAACCGGATCCGGTCGTCGGCTGGGAGGATGCCGCGGTCGATCCGCTGCGCCTGGGCGACTACCTGCGCGAATTCCAGGCACTGGTCGACCGCCATGGCTACAAGACCTCGCTGTACGGCCATTTCGGTGACGGCTGCATCCATGCGCGCATCACCTTCGACACCCGCTCGGCCGAAGGCATCCAGGTCTGGCGCAGCTTCCTGCGCCAGGCCGCCGAACTGGTCGTCAAGTACGGCGGCTCGCTGTCCGGCGAGCACGGCGACGGCCAGGCCAAGGCGGAATTCCTGCCGGTGATGTACGGCGAGGAATTGATACAGGCCTTCCGCGAGTTCAAGGCGATCTGGGATCCGGACAATCGCATGAATCCGGGCAAGGTCATCGATCCCTACCGCGCCGACGAGAACCTGAAATACGGACCGGACTACCACCCGTGGCGGCCGCAGACCCAATTTGCGTTCAAGAGCCTCGAGGGCGCGGGATTCAACCGCGCGGTCGAGCGCTGCGTCGGCATGGGCAAATGCCGGGCACATGCCGGCGGCGTGATGTGTCCCAGCTATCGCGCGACGCGCGAGGAACGCTATTCAACCCGGGGCCGCGCCCGGCTGCTCGCCGAAATGCTGCGCGGCGAAGTCATCCGCGACGGCTGGCAGAGCGAGGAAGTCCGCGAGGCACTGGATCTCTGCCTCGCCTGCAAGGGCTGCCGCAGTGACTGTCCGACCCATACCGACATGGCCGCGTACAAGGCCGAGTTCCTGCACCACCATTACCTCGGCCGGCTGCGCCCGGTGCAGGCCTACACGATGGGCTGGATCAGCCGCTGGGCGCGACTTGCCTCCATCGCGCCGCGCCTGGTCAACCTGCTGACGCATGCGCCGGGACTGTCGGCACTGCTCAAGCTCTGCGCCGGCGTCGCCCGCCAGCGCGATATCCCGAAGTTCGCGCGGCGCAGTTTCCGCCGCTGGTTCCTGCGTCGCAGGCAGGCCCCACAGGCCGTTCAGGGCCGCGGCCGGATCATTCTCTGGGCCGACACTTTCAACAACCATTTCCATCCGGGTTCGGCGGCCGCTGCGGTGGAAGTGCTCGAGGCACTGGGTTACACGGTCACCGTGCCCTCCCGCCAGTTGTGCTGCGGCCGGCCGCTCTATGACTTCGGCATGCTCGATTCCGCGCGCGATCACCTGCGCCAGATCCTCGAAGTGCTGGGCGATGACATCCGTGCCGGCGTGCCGGTGGTCGGGCTCGAGCCGGCCTGCCTGTCGGTGTTCCGCGATGAGCTGCTGAATTTTTTCCCGGACGATCCGCTGGCGCGGCGCCTGAGCACACAGGTCCACCTGTTCAGCGACTTCCTGATGGCGGTACCGGACTGGGACGCGCCGCAGCTGGACGGCGACGCGCTGGTGCACGGGCACTGCCACCAGAAATCGGTATTCGGCATGGCTGCCGAAATGGCCTTGCTCAAGCGCCTCGGCATCCGCGCGCACAGCGTCGAAACCGGCTGCTGCGGCATGGCCGGCGCCTTCGGCTTCAATCCACGCCATTACGAGGTTTCGGTGAAAGCCGCGGAATCCGCGCTGCTGCCCGCCGTGCGTGCCGCCAGCGAAAAAACCCTGATCGTCGCCAGCGGTTACAGCTGCCGCGAACAGATCGCGCAGCTGTCGGATCGCGACGCGCTGCACATTGCCGAAGTCGTCGCCCTCGCGCTGAAGCGCGCCCGCACCGCGGCCTGAAACGCCGCCGTGGCCGGACTCGAATCCCTGTCACCCTGGCTGATCGCGTACGTCGCGGTCGTGATCGCCGTCGCCGGCTGGATCCAGGGCGCGCTGGGCCTCGGCTTCCCGATGATTGCCACGCCGCTGATTGCCGCTGCAACGAACATGCAGGTCGCCGTGGTCATGGTGCTGATTCCGTGCATCGCCACGGTCATCGTCAGCATCCTGCGCAGCCCCGGCTTCGCCGCCATCCTGCAGCGCTTCTGGTGGATATCGATAGTCGCGCTGCTCGGTGCCGCCGCCGGCGCGAGGCTGTTCGTGCTGTTTCCCGGATTTCCCTATGCACTGCTGCTGGCGGGCGTGATCCTGTTCTATCTGAACCTGCAGCGCCTCGGCCTTTCACAGTGGCCGCTGATGCAGCGTAATGAAAAATCCTTCGGCCTGATGTTCGGCTTCCTCGGGGGCCTCAGCGAATCGACCGCCAATATCGCCGCGCCGCCGCTGATCATCTATTACCTCGGCATCGGCCTGCAGCCGCTGCTGCTGGTGCCGGCGATGAATATTTCATTCTTCACCGGCAAGGCCACCCAGTTCGCTACGCTCGCGCCCAGCGGCATCGCGACGATGGAGCAATGGCTGCTGACGCTGCCGCTGGCGGTGGTCGCCACCTTCGCCAGCTGGCAGGGCTCCAGCGTGCGCAGCCGCATCGACGGCGCGACTTACCGCCTGTGGATGCAGCGCATGCTGCTGACCATGGCACTGATCCTGCTCGTGCAGGTCGCCTGGGACCATCTGCAGGCATGAAAAAAGCCGGCGGCTGCCGGCTTTTCGTGAAACGGGTCAAGCTGCTCAGCCCTGCAGCATCTTCTGCAGTTCGCCGCTCTGGTACATCTCCGAGAGGATATCCGAGCCACCGACGAATTCGCCGTTGACGTAGAGCTGGGGGATGGTCGGCCAGTTGGCATACTGCTTGATGCCCTGGCGGATTTCCGGATCCTCGAGCACGTTGACGGTGAAGGGCTGGTCGACGCCGCAGGCGCGCAGGATGTTGACGGCGTTCGCCGAGAAGCCGCACTGCGGGAAATCAGGCGAGCCTTTCATGTACAGCACGACCTTGTGGCTGGTGACCTGGTTTTTGATGGTGTCCTGGACCGACATGGCATAACTCCTGAACTTGACTAAAACGATCGGGATTGAAGTTTAACGAGGCGGCGCGGCATGGTCAACGGGCGTGCCCTCACCGCCTCCTTCGCGCAATGCCGCCAGCAGCGCTTTCGGCAACAACCGCAGGCCGAACACTTCCAGCGCCGCCGACTCCATCATTTCAGCCTCCCAGCAGAAGCGACGCTCAATCTGCTCGTACTCGCCGCGGCTGATGTCGCAATGTCGCGGATCGCTGGTCACCAGCAGCTTGCGGCAGGTGTTGGGCCGGACCTCATACACCTCGCAGGCACCTTCCCCGTCGAGGAACACGCAGGCCTGGTCCGCCTCAGGCTGTTCGCGCCAGGTCTCGACGCCGTGGCGGCTCTGGCGCTCGACCCGGGCGATGTCGAGCGTCAAGCCGGCCGTACGCAAATGCTCGACCAGCAGCGCTGCCTCCTGCGGCCGGATTTCCACCGGTCCATGGCAGCAATGGCTGCAGCCGCGCCTGCACCGGACGGCTTCGGCGCCGGGCTGACGGTGGCTTTCCGCGAGCAAGTCGTCCATCTCGGCATGGGCGGCGCGAGCCAGTGCCAGCGGTTCCTCCATTGCCAAGGCGCGGAAACGCACCACATGGTGCTCGTAGATTTCGCGCAGACGTTCTGCCTGCCGCAGCCGCTGCATGGCGCGGTCCCGCGGATCATCCCCGGTTTCAGCCATTGCTGTCCTCCGCCAGCCGCCCGCCGCTGACGCGGAGGATGCCGGCGAGATCGCGCGCCGAGAATACTTCGCGATAACCCGCCTGCTGCAGCAGGGCAGTGCATGCGGCATGCTGGTCGTAGCCATGTTCGAACAGCAGCCAGCCCCCGGCTGCGAGATGCGCCGGTGCGGAAGTGACAATGCCGCGGATATCCTCGAGCCCGTCATCGCCCGCGACCAGCGCCGCGCGCGGCTCGAAGCGCAGGTCGCCCTGCGCGAGATGGCTGTCGCCAGAAGCAATGTACGGCGGATTCGACACGATCATCGCGAAGCGCTGACCCGACAGCGCCGAGAACCAGTCGCTCTGCAGCAATGTCGTGTTGGCCGGCGCCCAGCGCCGCGCATTTGCCTGCGCAAGCTCCAGCGCTTCGGCCGAGGCATCGATCAGGGTAAGCCGCAGGTCGGGACGCTCGGCGGCCAGCGTCACGCCGATGCAGCCGCTGCCGGTGCCGAGATCGAGCACGGTGGCGCCGCGCGGCAGGCGCTGCAATGCGAGCTCGACCAGCATCTCTGTTTCCGGTCGCGGGATCAGCACGGCGGGACTTACCGCGAACTCGCGGCCGTAGAATTCGCGCGTGCCGGTGATGTAGGCCACCGGCTCTCCGGCGACGCGGCGCGCGACCCGCGCGCGCAAAGCCTGCACGTCGCTGTCGGCGCAACTCTCATCGCCGTGGGCAATCAGCCAGGCATCATCGCAACGCAGCTGGTGACGCAGCAGCAGGCGCGCTTCGCTGCGGCCGATCGCTGCCTGTGCCTCGGCCAGCACTGCGGCGATCGTCATCGCAGTCCGCATAAAATTATCAATAAAATCAATTGGTTATTATTGATTCTCGGCGGCGAGCTCGGCCAGTTGCTCGGCCTGGTGCTCGGCCGCCAGCGCATCGACCAGTTCGTCGAGATCGCCGTCGATGATCTGCGCGATCTTGTACAGCGTGAGGTTGATGCGGTGATCGGTGACGCGGCCCTGCGGAAAATTGTAGGTGCGGATACGCTCGGAGCGGTCGCCGCTGCCGATCAGGGATTTGCGCGTCGCCGCTTCCTTCGATTGCTGCTCACGCAGCTGCCGGTCCTTCAGCCGCGCCGCCAGCACTGCCAGCGCGCGCGCCTTGTTCTTGTGCTGGGAGCGGTCGTCCTGGCACTCGACCACCAGCCCCGTCGGCAGATGGGTGATGCGGATCGCCGAGTCGGTCTTGTTGACGTGCTGGCCGCCGGCGCCCGACGCGCGGAAGGTGTCGATGCGCAGTTCCGCCGGATTGAGCACCACCTCGGCCACCTCGTCCGCCTCGGGCATCACCGCGACGGTACAGGCGGAAGTGTGGATGCGGCCCTGGGTTTCAGTGACCGGGACTCGCTGCACCCGATGTCCGCCGGACTCGAATTTCAGTTTCGAATACGCGCCGTGGCCGATGATGCGGGCGATGATCTCGCGGTAGCCGCCCAGGTCCGAGGCACTTTCCGAAATCACTTCGACCTGCCAGCGCTTGCGCTCGGCGAAGCGCGCATACATGCGGAACAGCTCGGCCGCGAACAGCGCCGACTCGTCGCCGCCGGTGCCGGCGCGCACTTCGAGGAAAATGTTGCGCTCGTCGTTGGGATCCTTCGGCAGCAGCAGCTTCTGCAGTTCGGCCTCGAAACCCTCGATGCGCGACCTGGTTTCGGTAATTTCCAATTCGGCGAACTCGCGCATCGCCGGATCGCTTGACATGTCCTCGGCGGTCTTCAGGTCGCCGAGGCTCGCCTGGTACTGGCGATACAGCGCCACCACCGGCTCGAGTTCGGCATGCTCGCGGGTCAGCCGGCGGTACTGATCCATGTCCGCGGCGACGTTCTCCGCGGTCAGCAGACGGCCGACCTCCTCCAGGCGCAGGGACAGCTGGTCAAGTTTGGATGCGATGCTGGGTTTCATGATGAACGGCGGTGATGGCCGCGCGACAAAAGCGCGGGCCGCGGCACCTACTCGGGCCGCTGGATCTGGTAGAGCCGCGCGATCAGCGCGGCGAGCTCGTCACGCTCATCCTGCGCGGCATGATTCAGCGCATGCGAGGGCGGGTGCATGAACTTGTTGGTCAGCGCCCGCGACAGCTCGTCGAGCACCTGCTGCGGCTCGGCGCCTCGTGCAATGCGCCGCTGCGCGCGCTCCAGGGCATGGCGGCGCGCCCGTTCGGCGCTGTCACGCAGCGCGCGGATGGTCGGCACCAGGTCGCGGTTGCCCAGCCAGTGCATGAAATCCGACACCTGGTTCTCGATGATGACTTCGGCCTGGGCGACGGCGTTGCTGCGATGGTCCATGCCCTCGCGGGCGATCTGCCCGAGGTCATCGACGGTATAGAGGAAGGCGTCATCCAGCTCACCAACCTCGGCCTCGACGTCGCGCGGCACCGCGAGGTCGAACATCAGCATCGGCCGGTGCTTGCGCGCCTTCAGCGCGCTTTCCATCAGGCCCTTGCCGATGATCGGCAGCGGGCTCGCCGTGCAGCAGACCACGATGTCATACAAGGCGAGTTGGGCCGCGATGTCGTTGAGCGGCATGACATGACCGAAAAAACGGTCGGCCAGCTGCTGCGCGCGCGCGGCGGTGCGGTTGGCGAAGGTCATGCGCTTCGGGTGATGGGCGGCGAAATGCGTCGCCGCGAGCTCGATCATTTCGCCGGCGCCGACAAACAGCACGCTCTGCCCTGCAACGCTGGGATAGATGCGCTCGGCCAGCCGCACCGCGGCTGCAGCCATCGACACCGTGCTGGCGCCGATATTGGTTTCGCTGCGCACCGTCTTCGCCACCGAAAACGTGCGCTGGAACAGCTTGTTAAGCAGCCAGCCCATGGTGCCGGCGGACTCCGCGGAGCGCACCGCGCTCTTGAACTGGCCAAGGATCTGCGCCTCGCCCAGCACCATCGAATCGAGGCCGCTGGCAACGCGGAAGGCGTGCTTGACCGCGCGGTCCTGCGGCAGCTCATAAAGATAGGGCTGGATCTGTGCCGGCTTGAGGCGGTGATAATCCGCGAGCCAGTCGACGGCAATTCCGGGATCCGCAGTCGAACAATAAACCTCGGTGCGGTTGCAGGTGGAGATGATCGCCGCCTCGCTGACCGGACGGCGGTCGACCAGGTCGCGCAGTGCCTGGGTCAGCTGCTCGGCATGGAATACCACCCGTTCGCGCACATCCAGCGGCGCGGTATGGTGGTTGAGTCCGAAGGCGAACAGCGGCATGGCAGCGATGTCGCGCGGGGCGACTGGCACCGAAAAAGGCCTTGCATTTTAACCGCTTAGCCCACCCGTCGCCACCCGCGGCCGGGCTGCCGCACGGCCTGTGGCAAAGGCCGGAGCGGCGCAAGCCTTAGAATCCGGGGTTTGCCGAACCCATCACCTGAAACCGAGGTCCCGCATGTCCAGCAGAAGCAGTGATGTCCTTACCGTCAATATCGACAACGGCGTCGCCGTCGTCACCCTCAACCGGCCGCAGGTCATGAACGCGCTGAACCTGCAGCTGCGCGAGGAAATCATGGCGCTGAGCGCCGAGCTCGATGCCGACCCGGAAGTCGGCGTCATCGTGTTCACCGGCGCCGGTGACCGCGCCTTCTGCGCCGGCGCCGACCTCAAGGAGCGCGGCCAGCGCACGACGCAAGCCATGTACGACGAGCGGCGCTTTTTCCGCAGCCGGTGGATCAGCGTGATCGCCAACATCGCCAAGCCGACCATCGCCGCGATCAACGGCTACTGCCTCGGCGGCGGACTTGAGGTCGCGCTGCAGTGCGACCTGCGCATCGCCTCCGACAACGCCCGCTTCGGCCTGCCCGAGGTGACGCTGGGCTTCCTGCCCGGCGGCGGCGGCACCCAGCGCCTGCCGCGCCTGATCGGACTGCAGAAAGCCAAGGAAATGATCCTGACCGGACGCCACATCGACGCCGCGGAAGCCGAACGGCTGGGCATAGTGCTGCGCGTGGTCACGCGCGAACAGCTGATGCCGGCGGCGATGGAACTGGCGGGCGCGATCGCGAAGAATCCGCGCATCTCAGTACTGCAGGCCAAGGTCGCGCTAAACGCCTCTCAGGAAACCATGCTCTCCGGCGGACTGCAGGCCGAAAACGAAGCCTGGCTGCCCTGCATGCTGTCGGATACCTGGAAGGCGAAACTGGAGCGGTTCAAGGACTGATCGTCGACCGCAGGGCTCAGGAGGAGATGACGATCATGTCGAAGTCCGCCTTGGTCGCGCCGCAGTAGGGGCAGGTCCAGTCGGCGGGCACGTCTTCCCAGCGCGTGCCCGGCGGGATGCCCTCGTCGGGCAGCCCGGCGGCTTCGTCATAGATGAAGTTGCAGAGGATGCACTGCCACTTCTTCACGCCCGTTCAGCCCTGTTCGTTGAGCATCGGTTTGCCGGCCGCGTAGAGCTTGAGGTTCTCGGTAAACACCCGTGCAGCGCGGTCGTCATTGCCAGCCGACGCCGAAGCATTGTGCGGCGAGACGATGACATTGGGGATGTCCCACAACGGCGAATCGGTGGGCAGCGGCTCCTTCTCGAACACGTCGAGGTAGGCGCCGGCAATCTGCTTCGATTGCAGCGCCGCGATCAGCGCCTTTTCATCACACACCGCGCCGCGGGCAACATTGACCAGGTGGGCGTGTTTCGGCATCAGCGCCAGCGTTTTGGCATTGACCAGCTGGTGGGTTTCCTTGGTATAGGGACAGGCCAGCACCAGCCAGTCGCAGGACGGCAACAGGGACGGCAGCCTGTCCAGCGTGTGCATTTCATCAACCGGATCGCCCTCGCGTTTCGGACTGCGGCGCAGGCCGATCACCTTCATCTCCAGCGCCTGGCACATCTTCGCCACCGTCGCTCCGATGGTGCCGAGACCGACAATGATCACGGTCTGGCCGCGCAGGTCGCGCGGCACGGCGGCGCCGCGCACCGGATCCCACTTGTGCTCGCGCTGGGCTGTAATCCAGCGCGGGAAACCGCGGGCCAGCATCAGCAGGCCGCAGACCGCCGTCTGCCCGACCGGCTCGCCGTTGGTGCCGGCCGAGGTGGTCAGCCTGACCTTGCGCTCGTGCAAGGCCGGCAGGAAGGGATGCTGGTCGATGCCGGTGCTGACAAAATGCGCCCATTTCAGGCCGGTAGCCGCCTTCATCGTATCGCCGTAGCTGGCATACAGATCGGAAAAGCGGATGTCGCGTGTCAGGTAGGCGATCTCGACCTTCGCGGCCTGCTCCGGTGCGAGACGCTGCGACGCATCATCCGGCAGATGGATGATCTCCGGCTTAATGCCGGCGGCCTTTGCCGCAGCCTGTAACTGTTCGCCGAACTGCGCCACGAACCCTTTGGACAGCAAGATACCGGTCATTGCCTGGTGCTCCCAACGATAATGGTGTTCAAGGAATCCGAACTTCTTGCCTGCTTCTTACTTGTCACGCTTGAACAGCGCGTCGAGTTTCTGCTCGTACGAGTGGTAATCGAGATAGTCGTAGAGATCGTCGCGCGACTGCATCAGGTCAACCACGTTCTTCTGGTGGCCTTCCTTGCGGATGCTCTGGTAAACCTTCAGCGCCGCGGCATTCGCCGCGCGCCAGGCTGACAGCGGATACAGCGCCATCGCGACATTGGCACTGGCCAGTTCCTGGGTCGTGAACAAGGGCGTCTTGCCGAACTCGGTGATGTTGGCGAGGATCGGCACCTTCACCGCGTCGGCAAACTTCTTGTATTCCGACAGCTCGGTGATCGCCTCCGGGAAAATCATGTCGGCGCCGGCCTCGACGCAGGCCACCGCGCGTTCGACCGCGGCGTCCAGCCCTTCCACCGCCAGCGAATCGGTGCGCGCGATGATCACGAAATTGGCATCGGTCTTGGCGTCGGCGGAAGCCTTGATACGGTCGACCATCTCTTCCTTGCTGACGATTTCCTTGTTCGGTCGGTGGCCGCAGCGTTTCTGCATCACCTGGTCCTCGATGTGCATCGCCGCCGCGCCGAACTTGATCAGCGATTTCACGGTGCGCGCAATGTTGAAGGCGCCGCCGAAACCGGTGTCGACGTCGACCAGCAGCGGCAGGTCACAGACATCGGTGATGCGGCGCACGTCGGTCAGCACGTCATCCAGCGTGCTGATCGCGAGATCGGGAACACCCAGCGAGCCCGCCGCCACGCCACCACCGGAGAGGTAGATCGCCTTGAAGCCGCTGCGCTGGGCAAGCCGCGCATGGTAGGCATTGATGGCGCCGACAATCTGCAGCGGCTTTTCGGCGGCAACAGCGGCCCGGAACTTCGCACCGGGGGTCATGGAAACGGTCATGGCAGGGCTCCTGTCAGAAGGCCGTGACAACGCCTGGCGTTGCCGGCACGCGAACGCCCGGAGACGCAGGCCACTGCCGGGGCAGTGGTCCGGAATCTGGACGAATCGGAAATTTTGATTGAAAACAGCGGAAAAAAAGATACCACAGGGAGGGCTATTCCGCCAGAGCGGGCGCGGTGGCATAATCCCGGTTCCCCAGTCTCACGATTCGGACTAATGCCTATGGCTCCCGCGAAAAACCCCGCCGACGACAATCAGGGCCGTCTGACCGGAACCCAGAGCATCGAACGCGCTCTGCTCCTGCTCCGGGAGATCGCCGCGCACAACCGCTCCGGCTCCCGCCTGCTCGATCTCGCCACGCGCACCAACCTGCAACGGCCAACCGTGCACCGCATGCTGAAATGCCTGGCCCACGAGGGCATGGTGCAGCAGGATTCGGAGACCCACCGCTATTTCCTCGGTCCGATGGCCTTCGAGCTCGGGCTGACTGCGGCGCCTCGCTTCAATCTGCGCGAGATCTGCCATCCGGCAATGACGCGCATCGCCGAGGCCACCGGCGACACGGTGTTCCTGACCCAGAGGAGTGGCCTCGACTCGGTTTGTATCGACCGCCGCGAAGGCACCTTCCCGATCAAGACCTTCACCCTTGAAGTCGGCATGCGCAAGCCGCTGGGCGTGGGCACCGGCAGCCTGGCGATACTCGCGGCACTGCCCGAGGACGAGATCCGCGGCATCATCGCCAGCAACGAGCCGCGGCTGTCCGAACACGGCCTGAACGGCCCTTCGCTGCTGTCGCAGGCGCGCAAGGCACAGAAGCTCGGCTACGCCGTGCGCGAAACACCGACGCTGGCCGGCGTGCGTTCCATCGGCCATGTGCTGCGCAACCAGAGCGGCATGCCCTTCGCGGCATTGTCGATTTCCGCGATCTCCAGCCGCATGGCCGATCGCCGCGTGCAGGAACTGGCGACCCTGCTGCGCAACGAATCGCGGCTGGTCGAACGACAGATCGCCAACGGCATGGAATTCCGCTAGACCCCTGACACCCCGTTGCGTCCGGCGGTGCAATACCGGACGGGCCGCGCCACGCGGCATGACCCAAGGAGAGCCCCATGAACACTTCCATTCGCGTGATCGCCGCGCTGCTGCTCGCCGCAGCAGCCACCACTGCCGGAGCCCAGGCCTGGCCGTCCAAGCCCATCCGCTTCGTTGTGCCCTATCCGCCCGGCGGCAGCAACGATGTGCTGACGCGCATCACGGCACAGGCAATGGCTCCCGGTCTCGGCCAGCAGATTGTCATCGACAACCGCGGTGGTGCCGGCGGCATGATCGGCGCCGACAACGTCGCCAAGTCGGCGCCCGACGGCTATTCCATCGTCAACGTCCAGGCCTCGTTCACCGCCAACGCCGCGCTGCGCACCAAAATGGCTTACGACCCGCTGAACGATTTCGCCTACATCGGCATGATGGCCCGCGGCCCGCTGCTCGCGGTGGTGCATCCCTCGCTCCCGGTGAAAAACCTGCGCGAACTGATCGCGCTGGCCAAATCCAAGCCGGGCCAGATCAATTACGGCTCGACCGGCACCGGCGGCCATAACCACCTGGCAACGGAGTTGTTCAAGCGCATGGCCGGCGTCAACATAGTCCACGTGCCGTACAAGGGCGTCGCACCGGCGCTGACCGACCTGATGGGCGGTCACACCCAGCTGGTGATGACCAGCCTGCCCTCGGCAATGGGCCAGGTGCAGGCAGGCCGCCTGAAGGCGCTGGCGGTGGGCAGCGAGAAGCGTTCATCGTTCATGCCGGACCTGCCGACCATCGCCGAGTCCGGCGTTCCCGGGTACATGGCCGAGTTCTGGTGGGGCCTTGCCGCGCCGGCCAAGACACCGGTGGCCATCCTCGACCGTCTTGCCGCCGAGCTGACCAAGGCCTTGCAGTCGCCGGACCTGAAGAAAAAATTCGCTGGCGAAGGTTCGGAGCCCAGCGTGATGTCGCGCGAACAGTTCACCAAATTCATCGCCAACGAGATCACTCGCTGGCGCAAGGTCGCGCAGGACTCCGGCATCAAGCCGGAATGACGGATCTCCCCCGGGGGCATTACGCCCCGGACGTACGCGGCACGCTGTCCGGCGTGCGCGTTCTCGACCTGTCGCGGCTGGTCGCCGGCAACACGCTGACCCAGTTCCTTGCGGATTTCGGCGCCGAGGTGATCAAGGTCGAGCCGCCGGCGGGCGACACGCTGCGCGCCTGGAAAACGAAGGACGTCCAGACCAACTGGAAAATCTACGCGCGCAGCAAGAAGAGTCTCGGACTTGAACTGCGCAAGCCGGAAGCGCGCGAGCTGCTGAAGAAACTCCTTCCTTCCGCGCAGATGTTCATCGAAAGCTTCCGCCCGGGCACCCTGGAAAAAATGGGACTCGGCCCCGACGTTCTGCTGCAGATCAACCCGAAGCTGGTGATCGTGCGCATTTCCGGCTGGGGCCAGGACGGTCCCTACAGCAAACGCCCTGGCTTCGGCACGCTGGTCGAGGGCATGTCGGGCTTCGCGTCGTTCAACGGCTTCGCCGACCGCGAACCGGTATTGCCGCCGATGTACCTTGCCGACAGCATGGCCGGGCTCTGCGGCGCCGCGGCGGCGATGACAGCACTGCGCGAAGTTGAAGTCAGGGGCGGCCAGGGCCAGGTCATTGACCTGCCACTGCTCGATCCGCTGTTCGCGGTACTCGGCCCGCAGGCCGCCAACTACCGGCTTACCGGCAAGGTCAAGCCGCGCACCGGCAGCCGTTCGACCAATGCCGGGCCGCGCAACGCCTACCAATGCAAGGATGGACTCTACGTCTGCCTGTCCTCGTCGACGCAGAAAATGGCCGAACGCCTGTTCCGCTCGATAGGCCATCCCGAGTTCATCACTGATCCGCGCTATGCCACCAACGAGGAGCGCGTGAAGCACGCCGAAGAGCTCGATGCAGTGATCGGCAAATTCATCGCGCAGCGCACCCAGGCCGAGAACGTCGCCTTTTTCGAAGAAGCCGAAGTCACCATCGGTCCGATTTACGACATTCGGCAGATCCTCGAGGATCCGCATTTCAGGGCCCGCGAAATCCTTGCCGACTACCCGGACGAGGACATGGACAGCTTCCCGATGCATCATGTCGTGCCGCGGCTGTCGGGCACGCCGGGCGCCATCCGCGCACCGGCGCCGCAACTCGGCGAACACAACGAAACCCTGCTCGGTGAAATCGGTATCGACGAGGCGACCTACCGCCGTCTGCTTGAGACCGGCGTGGCCTGCACAGGCGATGCCCCGCCTGCCGGCGGGGAATGATTCCGCGGCGCAGCCGCATTCGCATCCGCAACCACCGCAAAGGATCCAGCCATGTATCGTGAACTTCCCGTCTGGCGTTCGCTGATGTACGTCCCGGTCAATGTCGAGAAGTACGTCGACAAGGCGCATACCCGCGGCGCCGACGTGATCCAGCTCGACATCGAGGACAGCGTGCCGCCCGCCGAGAAGGCCAACGCGCGCAAACTGGTCGAGAAAAACGCCGCGCGCGTGCGTCGCGGCGGCGCCGATGTCGTCGTGCGCATCAACCAGCCGCTGTCGATGGCAGTGCGCGACATCGAGCATTCGGTGTGCCCCGACGTCGACGGCATCGCGGTGACCAAGGCCACCGGCGTGTCGCACCTGCAGCTACTCGATGAGCTGGTCAGCGAACTCGAACAGAAACGCGGCATGGTCGTCGGCCACACCAGGTTCATCACCATGATCGAGACGCCGGAAGCGTTTTTCAAAATACGCGAGATCACCACCGCCAGCAGCCGCATCATCGCCTGCAACATCGGCGGCGAAGACTTCGCGCTGAACTGCAACATGCAGCCCAGCGGCGAGGCGCTGTTCTATCCCAAGCAGCACATGATCATCGCCGCCAACGCCGCCGGCATCACGCCGCTGGGTTTCATCGACAGCGTCGCCGGTTTCGGCGACTGGGAGAAATTCAGCGCCATGGTGCGCCGCTCGCGCGATTTCGGCTTCATGGGCGCCGGTTGCATCCACCCAGGCCAGGTCACCATCGTCAACGAGGAATACAAGCCGGCCGCGGAGGAAGTGGAATACGCGCGGAAAATCATCGCGCTCGACCGTGAGGCCCAGGCCGCGGGGCGCGGCTCCTTCGCCGTCGACGGCAAGATGATCGATATACCGGTGATCGTCCGTGCCGAGCGCCTGCTCCGCCGCTACGAAGCCATCACCGCCCGCGAATCGCGGACACTCGCCGCGATGAAGGGCTAAAGGGACGCGCCGGCGGCCGGCGCATGCTGATGGTGATTCTCTTTCCGGCGGCCGTCGGCTAGGATGGCGCAACGCGGCGGCAGTCCGCTGCCGCGCACCGGGAGGAGTTATGAAAAATATCAATAAAATCAAGTACTTATTAGCATTCTCCATGCTTGCTGCCGCAGTTCCCGCAGCAGCCCAGAGCAGTGCGAAGTTTCCGACCAAGCCGGTACGCATCATCGTCGCCTTCCCGCCCGGCAGCTCGACCGATATCGTCGCGCGCGTGGTCGGCGAACGCCTGACCGAGCTCTGGGGCCAGAACGTGATCATCGACAACCGGCCGGGGGCTTCCGGCAACATCGGCACCCAGGTCGCGCTGCGCGCCAACCCCGACGGCCACACGCTGTTCATGAACAGTTCGGCGATCGCGGTCAACGTCAGTCTCTACAGCAAGCCGGGTTATACGATGAAGGACATCGTGCCCATCCTGCAGGGACCGACCACGCCGAACCTGATCACGGTACATCCTTCGCTGCCGGCGAAAACGCTGCAGGAACTGATCGCGCTGGCAAAGACCAAGCCGCTCAGCTACGGCTCCTCGGGCACCGGCACCACGCCGCACCTCGACATGGAGCTGCTGTTCAAGACCCTGGCCAAGGTCGACATCACCCACGTGCCGTACAGCCCGGCAGCAGCGGCGACCGCGGTGGTCGCCAACCAGGTGCCGGTGGGTTCGACCTCGATGCCGCCTGCAGTGCCCCATGTGAAAAGCGGACGCCTGCGCCCGATAGCAGTGACCACCGCGAAACGTTCGGCGGTGCTGCCCGAGGTGCCCACGGTTGCGGAATCCGGATTCCCCGGCTTTGACGACTACACCTGGTTCTCGGTATTCGCGCCGGCGGGCATTCCCGCAGCCGTGGTGAACCAGGTCAACCGCGACTTCAGCGCGTCGCTGCAGTCGCCGGCGGCAAAGCAGCGCCTCGCCGCGCTGTCGCTGGAATTCGCGCCCAACACGCCGGCCGAATTCGCCAAACGGTTGCGCAACGAGGTCGAAAAATACGCGCAGATCGTCAAGCAGTCCGGCGCCCGCGTCGATTGAGCGGGCGATGAGAAACGTCAACGCCGGCAACATCACCCAGGCCGTCGTCCGCTCCTTCGACGGCGCCGCAGATCCGCGGCTGCGAGAAATCGTCGCGGGTCTGGTCGAACACCTGCATGCCTTCGCGCGCGAGGTGAAACTGACGCCGGAGGAATGGCAGCGCGGCATCGCCTTCCTCCATGCCGCCGGAAAAATCTCCACCGATGCGCGCAACGAGTTCGTGCTGCTGTCCGACATCACCGGACTGTCCTCATTGGTCGATCTGCTGGCCAGCGGTGCCGGCGCCACCGAACGCAGCGCGCTGGGCCCCTTCCATGCCGAAGGTTCGCCGCTGCTGGAAGTCGGCGGCGACCTGAAGCACGACAACGCAGGCGAGCCGATGCTGGTGCGGGGCCGCGTGCTCGATGCCGCAGGTCGGCCGATCCCGCGGGCCCGGCTCGACTTCTGGCAGGCCGCGGTCAACGGCAAGTACTGGCAGCAGGACCCGGAGCAGGATCCGGAGAACCTGCGCTTCCGCATGATCACCGGCGACGACGGTGCCTATGCCTTCACCACCGTGCGCCCGGCGCCGTACACCGTGCCCTACGACGGCCCCGTCGGCGAGCTGCTGCGCGCCGGCGGCCGTCATGCCTGGCGACCCGCGCATTTCCATTTCATAGTCAGCGCCGAGGGTTTCCGCGCGCTGACCACGGAAGTGTTTTTTGCCGACGACCGCTACATCGACGAAGATGCGGTGTTCGGCGTGCGCGAGTCACTGCTGGTGAATCCGCGCATGGACAGCGATCCGCAGCTGGCGCAGCGCTACCGGCTGCCGCTGCCCTTTCACAGTGTGGAGTTCGACTTTCGCCTGGGCCGCTGAATCCCCGCGACGCACGATCCCTGACTTAGAATTGCGGCTCTTCCTCCGCAACAATCAAGGCAACCCGCATGACCGCAGATCTCGAATCCCTGAAGCAGTGGATCGGCCGCACCGAAACGGCCATTGATTACGTGACCGTGCCCATGGTCGACCGGCTGTCGGCAACACTCGACCGCGACGACGCCTTTCCGAAGATCGGCGATCCGCTGCCCGTCGGCTGGCACTCCACACTGTTCCCGCGTGTCGTGCGCCATTCGCAGATCGGCCCTGACGGCCATCCGGCACGCGGCGATTTCCTGCCGCCGGTACCGCTGCCGCGGCGCATGTTTGCCGGCAAGCGCACGACCTTCATCGCGCCGCTGCATATTGGTGACGAAGTGCATCGCGAATCGACGATCCAGAACGTCACCATCAAGGACGGGCGCAGCGGACGCATGGTGTTCGTCACCGTGAAAACCGACATCAAGAACTCGAGCGGTATCGCCATCACCGAGGAACAGGACATTGTCTACCGCGGCGAGCCGGACAAAAATGCGCCGCCGCCCCCGCCGCAGCCGGCGCCGGGCAAGGCGGTATGGCAGCACGAGGTCACGCCGGATCCGGTAATGCTGTTCCGCTACTCGGCGCTGACTTTCAACGGCCACCGCATCCATTACGACCATCCCTATGTTACCGGCGTCGAGGGTTATCCCAACCTGGTGATGAACGGCGGGCTGACGACGCTGCTGGTCTATGAATTGGCGCGCACCCACGGTTCGACACCGGTGAAATTCATGTCTTCGCGCAATGTGCGCGCGCTGTTCGTCAACCGCACGATCACCGTCTGCGGCGAGCCTTCGGCCGACAACAGGACAGCCAAGCTGTGGGCGCAGGACGACAGCGGCGCGCTGGCACTGACCGCCGAGGCGGAGTTCGCATGAAGGAGACCCACTGATGGCCGGAGGACCGCTCGAGGGCGTGCGCATCATCGACCTGACTTCGGTCGTGGTCGGGCCGCTGGCCACCCAGATCCTCGCCGACCACGGCGCCGACGTGATCAAGGTCGAGTCGAAGTCCGGCGACCTGATCCGCAACATGAACGGCAAATCGGTGACGCCGGGCATGGGCGCGAAATTCCTGCACCTGAACCGCAACAAGCGCTCGATCGTGCTCGATCTCAAGCATCCGGAAGGGCATGCCGCGCTGCTGAAGCTGATCGAAAAGGCCGATGTTCTGGTCTGGAACGTGCGCCCGCCGGCGATGGCGCGGCTGAAACTGTCTTACGAAGACGTGCGCAAGGTCAATCCCGGCATCATCTACTGCGGCATGTTCGGTTTTGGCCAGGATGGCCGTTACCGCGACAAGCCGGCCTACGACACCATCATCCAGGGTTCCTCCGGCATGGCGGCACTGCACCACCGTGCCACCGGCGAGCCGCGCTTCGTGCCGATGGTCGTCGCCGACAAGACGGTGGGGCTGATTGCGGTGCAGATGATCACCATGGCGCTCTACCGCAAGCTGAAGACCGGCGAAGGCTGCTCGATCGAAATCCCGATGTTCGAGAACTTCGTCAAGTTCGTGCTCGAAGAGCATATGTACCTGAAGACCTTCGACCCGCCGCTGGGCGAAACCGGCGACCCCCGCCTGCTCGACCCGCTGGGCAAGCCGATCCCGACCAAGGACGGCTGGATCTGCATCTCCGCCAACACCAATGAACAGGCCTTCTCTTTCTTCAAGGCCATCGGCCAGCCCGAACTGAAGGATGACCCGCGCTTCTGCAGTGTGCAGGCGCGCTTCGCCAACGTTGCGGCCTACTTCGAAGTGCGCATGGCCGCGCTGAATGGCAGGACCACCGCGGAATGGCTGGAGATCTTCGACAAGGCCGATGTGCCGGCGATGCCCTATCACACGCTCGACAGCGTGCTCGAGGATCCGCATCTGCAGGAGATCGGTTTTTTCGAAATGAAACAGCATCCGACCGAGGGCCTCACGCGCAACATGCGCCTGCCCAACAAATGGTCCTGCGGCCTGCGTGAAGGCTGGAGCCCGGCGCCCAAGCTCGGCGAGCAGAGCGTGGACATCCTGCGCGAAGCGGGCCTGTCAGATTCCGAAATCGAGGCCCTGGTCGATGCCGGGGCAACCCTGGATGGTCGTTTGAAAAACTAATGCCCCTTGGGCGGATGGATAAATAAATGAATAAAATCAAATACTTAGTAACATCCGCTGTGATCGGCTGCAGCCTTGCAAGCGCGGCTTACGCCCAAGGCGCAACAAGCTACCCGACCAAGCCGGTGCGTTTCATCGCTCCCTTCCCGCCCGGGGGCAGCACCGACCTGCTGGCGCGGCTGGTAGCGCAGAAACTCACCGAAGCCTGGGGCCAGCAGATCGTCGTCGAAAACCGCGGTGGAGCAGCCGGCACCATCGGCGTCGAAGCCGCGGCGCGCTCGGCACCCGACGGCTACACCATCGTCATGGGCCATGTCGGCACCTTCGGCGTCAATCCGACCCTGTATCCGAAGCTGTCCTACGACGCGATCCGCGACTTTGCGCCGATCACCGTGCTCGCCACCGTGCCCAACGGCATGGCGGTGCATCCGTCGCTGCCGGTGAAAACCGCGCGCGATTTCATCGCGCTGGCCAGGTCGCGGCCGGGCGAGTTGCTCTACGCATCGGGCGGCAGCGGCAGCGCCTCGCATCTTGCCGGTGAATATTTCAAGCTGCTCACCAGGATCAACATGGTGCACGTCCCGTACAAGGGAACCGCACCGGCGATGATCAGCATGATTTCCGGAGAGACGACGATGACCATCACCGGCATGGTCGCGTTGGGCCCGCATGTCAAATCCAATCGCCTCAAGCTGCTCGGGGTGGCGACGATGAAACGCCTGGCTATCGCACCTGAAATTCCCACCATCCATGAAAGCGGCGTTCCCGGCTACGACGCCAACCAGTGGTACGGCGTGCTGACCCAGGCCGCGGTGCCGCGTGACATCGTCAGCAAGCTGCACGCCGACATTGTCAAGGTCATGATGCGTCCGGACGTCAAGGAGCGCCTCGCCGCCGACGGCGCGGAAGCCGTCGCCAACACCCCCGAACAGTTCGCTGCGCACATCAAGGCCGAGATCGCGCGCTGGGCGCCGGTGGTCAAGGCTTCGGGCGCAAAACCGGGCTGAACTGCCGGGAAAAAATCCGGTCCCATTGGGGCATACTGCCCCGCCCACATTCCTGGAGATCACCATGCAGTTGATTGTCCGTCACACTGTTTTGACCGCCTTCTTCATCGCCGCGGCGGCACTGAGCATCCCCGCGCAGGCGCAAACCGGCGGTGAATTCAAGCCGCAGGTGGGCCAGGCCGGCAAGGACGTGATCTGGGTGCCCACGCCGAAAAGCCTGGTCGAGAAAATGCTGAAAATGGTGGATGTCAAACCCACGGACGTGGTGTACGACCTCGGCTCCGGCGACGGCATCACCGTGATCACCGCCGCCAAGCAGTTCGGCGTGCGCGCCACCGGCATCGAATACAACCCGGACATGGTCGAACTGTCGAAGCGCAACGCCGAACGCGAGGGCGTCGCCGACAAAACCCGCTTCATCCGCGGCGACATCTTCGCCACCGACTTCAGCGACGCCACCGTGCTGACCATGTACCTGCTGCCGTACCTCAACCTGAAGCTGCGCCCCACCATCCTCAACATGAAACCCGGCACCCGCGTGGTGTCGCATGCCTTCACGATGGATGACTGGGCACCGGACCAGACCGATTCGACCGAGGGCCGCACCGCCTACATGTGGATCGTGCCGGCGAAAGTCGAAGGCAACTGGAAAATGGACAAGGGCACCATGGAACTGAAGCAGAAATTCCAGGATTTCGAGGGCGTGTTCCGCAACGGCGACGGCATGAGCTGGCGCGTCACCGCCACCAACCTGCGCGGCGACCAGATCAGCTTCAGCATCGGCGGCGCGAGTTATACCGGTCGCGTCAGCGGCTCGACGATGAAGGGCACCATGCGCGCGCGCGCCGATGCGCCGGCAACGCCCTGGAGCGCGACACTGGTGCGCTAGAACGTCCCGCCACGGGACATCCCTGCCTGACGCCTGCGCATCCGCCGCGCCTGTCCACGACAGCCGCGGCGGATGTCTTTCGACGACGGGCGATATAATCGAAGCGTCACGGCCCGAGCGGCTGCAATACAACTTAGTCCCGAGGAAAATCCATGTCCGGAAACAACAAGCAGGCAGTGGTCATTGGCGGCGGCATCATGGGCGGCGACATCGCCACGGTGTTCGCGGCGCATGGCTGGACCGTGCATGTCATGAGCCCTTCGCTGAAAACGCGTGAAGCGCTGCCGGCGCGCATATCCGCCGGACTCGCCAAGCTGGGCGCACCGGCCGGCTACGCCGCTGCAGTGCACTGCCACGCCGAACTCAAGGCCATCCCCTGGTCGGGCATCGACATCGTCGTCGAGGCCGCCACCGAGGACCTGGCGCTGAAACAGAAGCTGTTCGCCGAAGTCGAGGCGCTCGCCAAACCGGACATCCCCCTCGCCAGCAACACCTCGAATTTTCCGATCGGGGAAATCGCCAGGGACCTGAAACATCCGCAACGCGTCGCCGGCCTGCACTTCTTCATGCCCGCCCACCTGGTGCCGCTGGTGGAAGTCGTCAGCTCGCCGCTGACCGACGCCAAAGTCGCGCAGTCGCTGGTGCAATTGCTGAAGGACCTCGACAAGGCGCCGATCTGGGTCAGGAAGGACGTGCCCGGCTTCGTCGGCAACCGCCTGCAGCACGCAATGATGCGCGAGGCGCTGTACCTGATCGCCGACGGCGTCACCGATGCCGAAGGCATAGACACCGCCGTGCGCCAGGGCTTCGGCTTCCGCTTCATTGCCTGCGGCCCGATGATGCAGAAGGAAATGTCGGGCTGGGACACCAACTACCTGGTCGGCGAGGCGCTGTACCCGCACCTGCACACCGAACAGGCACCGCCGAAATTCCTGAAGGACATGGTGGCCAAGGGACGCACCGGCATGAAGGCAAAGGCCGGCATGTGGGACTGGGACGAGGAGAAGATCCGGAAAGAGAAGTCCCGCATCGAGAAGGCGCTGCAGGCCGGATTCGCCGTCCTGCGCGCTGACAACGACTGAAGAGGGCATGCGGCGATGAGCGAGACCGCCGTCCGCTCCACCCGCCTGCGCCGGCTGCTGCGCTCGAAGCCCTTGCGGATCGGCGCCGCGTTGCTGCTGATCTACGCCCTGCTGGGCTTCCTTGCCGCACCCTGGCTGCTGCGCCAGCAGTTCCCGAAACTGGTCGAGCAGCAACTCGGCGCCCGGGGTTCGGTCGGGGATCTGCGCATCAACCCTTTCCTGCTGACGCTCGAGGCCACTGATCTCGCGATTGCCGAGAAAAACAAAAGTGATCCCGCGCTCGAGGTCGGCCGGTTGTTCGTCGATTTCGAGGCCGGCAGCCTGCTGCGCTGGGCATGGACCTTCCGCGAGATCCGCATCGAGAAGCCGGTGGTCCGCGCCGAGCTGGACGCCCGGGAAAGCCTGAACCTGGCGCGGCTGTTCGCGCCCCGCAACGGAGACACGGCGGAGCCACCGGCCGAACCCGCCAAGACACCTCGCCTGCTGCTGCAGAATCTGGTGATCAGCGGCGGCATTTTCAGCTTCACCGACCAGACCCTGCAGCCCGCCGCCGTCGCACGCTTCGATCCGATCGATTTCGAGATCGCGGATCTGGCGACCTTGCCGGAGCACGAGGGCGAACATCGTCTCCATGCGCGTCTGCCCGGCGGGGGCAGCCTGAACTGGCAGGGCAAGCTGGCCCTGTCCCCCCTTGATTCCTCGGGTTCCATCGAACTCAAGGGCGGCAAGCTGGCCACGCTGTGGCGCTTCGCCCGGGACTGGCTGGCGCTGGCCGAACCGAAGGGATCCTATGAGGTCGGGCTGCGCTACCAGCTGCGATACCGCGAAGGCGCCATTGACCTGAACGCCGAAAACATGGCGCTGGGCATCAAGGATCTCGCCCTCGCAAAGCCCGGGGGCGAATCTCTCGCCGGGATTGCCACGCTGGCGCTGGAAGGCGGCCGTTTTGAGTTGCAGAAACGCAAGGCCACATTCGAGCAGATCCGGATCGGCGAAGGCGTGATCCAGATCGCGCTCGACGAGGACGGCATCCCCGACTGGGGCAAGCTGGTGCGTGCATCCGGAAAAATGGCAAAGCCTGCAACCGCGGATCGCGAAACTCCCGCAACGACACCCGGCCCCGCCTGGCAGCTTTCGCTGCCCAGGATCGCCATCGGTCCGCTGGCCCTGACCATCGACGACCGCAGCCGCGTCGATCCGCTGCGGATACGCATCGCAGAGGCGGAAGCCGGCCTCGGTCTCGAGGCCAGCCTCGGCGCGCAGCCGCAGGTAACCGTGAACGGAGCCAGCGTCGCCCTGCGCGACCTGCGGGCGGGCTCCGCCGAATCAAAGGAAGCCCCGGTGACGCTCGCCACCGCCGAGCTCGCCGGAGCCGGTTTCGATCTGCAGAAGCAGGCCTTCCGCGCCGACAGCCTGCGCCTGGGCGGTGGCCGCAGCGAGGTCACGCGCGATGCCGCAGGCGAACTCCGAATGCTGCGCATGTTTGCGCCGCTGAAGGATTCGCCTTCGCAGAAAAGCGGTTTCTCCGCCGTGATCGACCGCATCGAGCTGGCGGACTACACGCTCGCGCTCAGCGACCAGGGTTTCCAGCCGCCCCTCGCCTACGATCTTGAACGGGTCAGCATCAATGCCGGCCCCTGGGCCCTGCCCCCGGACAAGCCGCTTGCGCTGGAACTGTCACTGATCGTGAAGCAGGGTGGCAAGCTGCAGGCGAAGGGCAGCATGGACCTGAAACAGCAGTCCGGCGACCTGCGGCTCGAACTGGCCGACCTTGCATTGGCACCGCTGGAAACGGCGATCCGCCAGCACAGCACGCTGACCCTCGTTTCAGGCACGGCCGGCAGCACCGGTCGCCTGCGTTGGAACAGCGCCAAGGACACCGTCCTGCGCTTTGCCGGTGACGCGGCGATCAGCGAGCTTGAACTCCAGACAGCGGCCAACAAGGAAAAGCTGCTCGGCTGGCAAGGTTTCACCGCCAGCGGCATCGACTACAACAGCAGCGACAACCGGCTGTCCGTGTCCCGGATGAATCTTGCGCGCCCCTATGCGCGGCTGGTCGTCAACAAGGACCGCAGCACCAACCTCGCCGCCATCGGGCGCCCGGCACCCGCGTCGGCTGCGGCACCCGCCCCCGCGCCGGAAGCCGCAAAGCGCACGCCACTCGCCGTGAACATCGACCGCGTCAGCGTCGAACGCGGCAGCATGGATTTCACGGACCTGAGCCTGGTGCTGCCCTTTTCCACCCATATCAAGTCGCTGGGCGGCTCGGTCAGCGGCCTGTCATCGGCGCCGGAGTCGCGCGCCAGCCTGAAATTCGAGGGCCGCATCGAGGATTACGGCCTCGCGCGCGCTGAAGGTGCCATCCAGCCCTTTGCGCCAAAGAAATTCACCGACATTGCAGTCAGCTTCCGCAACGTCGAACTCACACCGCTGAGCCCGTACACCGCCACCTTCGCCGGGCGCAAGATCGCCTCGGGCAAGCTCTCGCTCGACCTGCAGTACAAGCTCGACAACAGCCAGCTCGCCGGCGACAACAAGGTGCTGCTGGAACGCTTTACTCTCGGCGAACGCGTCGAAAGCCCGAATGCGCTCGACCTGCCGCTGGACCTGGCAATCGCGCTGCTCACCGACAGCAGCGGCAGGATAGATCTCGCAGTGCCGGTCAGCGGCAATGTCGACAGTCCGGAGTTCAGCTACGGCCACATCGTCTGGCAGGCGATCCGCACGGTGATCACGCGCATCGTCACCGCACCCTTCCGCGCGCTCGGCGCACTGTTCGGCTCGGGGGCCGAGGAGCTGGGAGAAATCCTCTTCGATCCGGGCAGCGCACGCATCCTGCCCACCGAATACGAAAAGCTGCGGCGGGTCGCCGAAGGCCTGCAGAAGCGGCCACAGCTCAAGCTGGTCGTGCAGGGTCTCTACCACAGCGAAAGCGACAGCCGCGCGCTGCGCGCGCGGGAAGTGCGCGCCGATCTTGCGCTGCGCGAAGGCCTCAAACTCGCGCCCGGCGAGGATCCTGGCCCCATCGGCTTCGACAACGCGAAAACCCAGCGCGCACTGGAGATGATGCTGGAGGCGCGCGCCGGCGATTCAGCCGTGGCGCAGTTTGCCGAAAGCTTCCGCAAGTCGGCGGGCCGCGACGCGGCGCGCGTGAATCCTGTGCTGGCCGTCATGGGTCGCGGCGCCGGCGACCGCGAGCTCTACATCGCCATGCATCAGCGCCTGATCGAACTGCAGCCGCTGTCCGGGGACGCGCTGCCGGCGCTGGCCAAGGCGCGCGCCGACAGCATCCATCGCGCATTCACCACGCGCCTGAAGTTCGATGCCGCAAGGCTGTCCGGCAAGCCCGTCGAGGCCGCCGCCGAAACCGTCAAGAACAACGTGCCGCTGAGGCTGTCTTTCGAGCCGATGCCGGCTGCTGCAGCTGCGCCGGCTCAGGCTGCGGAACCCGCAGAAAAGCAGTAGCTTCCGCCGCCGTCCTTCTTCGCCTCGTACATCGCCCGGTCGGCGCACTCGATCAATGCATCGACATTGCCGCCATGGTCGGGATAGATCGCGATGCCGATGCTGCAGGAAATGGCAAAGCGACCGGCCTGGAGCTCGAAAGCCCGGCCCAGCGCAGTGCTGATTTTCCTGGCAACGCCGGCAGCATTGTCCTGTTCGATGATATCCGGCAGCAGCACCAGGAACTCGTCGCCGCCGAAGCGGCCCACGACATCCGATTCGCGCAATGCCCCGCGCAGCCGCAGAGCCACGGCCTTCAGCAGTTCGTCGCCCACGACGTGCCCCTTGGTGTCGTTGACCAGCTTGAAGCCATCGAGATCGACAAAAAACAGGGCGAAACGGCTGCGGTTGCGGCGTGCCCGCAGCAGGTTGTTTTCCACCAGATCGATGAAGTGCTGGCGATTGGGCAGACCGGTCAGGCCGTCGAAACGCGCGAGGTCGCGAATTTTCTGCTCGAGGACCTTCTTCTCGGTAATGTCGTTGGCGTATCCGCTCCAGCAGATGGTGCCGTCCGGCTCCAAAGCCGGCAGATCCTGGGCCGAGATCCAGATCAGCCGGCCATCCCGCGCATGCATGCGGAACTCGCAATGCCAGGGCCGCAGTTCCGCCGCGGTCTGCAGGCTTTCCTCGAGGACGCGGTCGATGTCATCCGGGTGAATCATCGCCAGCACGCCTTCGGCATCGGCCAGCGCCTCGGCCGGCGTCACGCCGAGGATGCGCTGCATGCCCGAACTGACGTAGCGGTAACGGAACACGCCCTCCGGACTGCGTTCGAGCTGATAGAGGAAGCCCGGCAGCAGGTCGGCAAAGCGGTCCAGCGAATCGATGATTTTTCCGGGTTTTGACACTTGCGAATTGTGCGGATCAGGCGCGCCGATCACGGAATGTTCGGACGCCCATTATCGCCCGATCCGGCGCGGCCTCCGATGTCCGCCGCGCATCCGGTTTCCGACACCAGCGTTCATGCGGCCTCGACGAAGGCGCTGCCGGCGCGCAGCAATGCCTCGATTTCACCGGTGCTGTATCCGATCTCCGCCAGCACCTCGCGGGTATGCTGGCCTTTTGCCGGCGAGGGCTGCTCCGCGGAAAAGAACTCGCCGTTGTAGCGCATCGGCGCCCCCATTGCGCGTGCGATCTCCGGCAAGCCGGTATCGAGCAGCGGCAGGCAGGCCGCCAGCGCGGGATCCGCCAGCACGTCGGCCACGGTGTTGATCGGGCCGCAGAGTATGTCGGCGGCCCGCAGCCGCTCCAGCCAGTATTCCGCGGGTTTCGACTTCAGCAAGGGCACGATGAGGGCATGCAGTGCCGCGCGGTTGCCGACGCGCCCGGCGTTGCTGGCAAACCGCCCGTCCTGCTCCAGCGCATCCAGCCCGAGGGCCGCACAGAATTTTTTCCAGTGCGAATCGCGCAGCACCGCGATGGTGATGTAGCGGCCGCCGGCAACCTCGAAAGCGCCGGCCGGCGCGAGCAGGCTGTTCTGGTTGCCCTGGCGCGGCGGCAGCCGGCCCGTAGCCATGTGCTCGGTAAAGCCGCCGCACATCAGTGCTGCCGCAGCCGCCATCAGGCTCACGTCGATATGGGCGCCGCCCTGCCCGGTCAGGCGGCCATAAAGTGCCAGCAGCACCGACTGCACCGCATGGTTTGCCGCCGTCATGTCGATCAGCGGAAATCCCACCCTGAGCGGCGGGCCATCGGGTTCGCCCACCACGCTCATCACGCCGCTGACCGCCTGCAGGATGGTGTCGCTGGCCGGCAACTGCGCATAGGCACCGTCCTGCCCGAAGCCCGAGATCGTGCAGTAGATGATGTCGGGATTCAGCGACTTGCAGCGCTCATGGCTGAAACCCAGCTTCGCCATCACGCCGGCGCGGTAATTCGAAATCACCACATCGGCTTTCGACACCAGGCGCTCGACGATGCGGCGGCCCTCCGCGTCGTTAAGGTCGATGCCGATATCGCGCTTGTTGCGGTTGAGCGCGACGAACTGCGGGTTGCCATGACGTCCCGGCACACCCCTGCCGGCGCTGCGCTGCCAGTCGCCTTCCTTGCGTTCGACCTTGACGACCTGCGCGCCCATGTCGCCCAGCAGCGTGGCGGCGTACGGACCCGCCACGCCCTCGGTCATGTCGACCACCCTCACGTCCTTCAGTATTTTTTTGCTCATGCCGAAAAGCCGCTCCCTTGTCACGTGCCTTGCCTGATGCTGCCCGCCTCTTGGGGTTTACCGCAAATACCGTTGTACGACATGCCCGGCCAGCGCCGCGACCGGCTCCGTCCAGCGGCCGGCTTCGCTCTGCCGGAAAATGCTTACATCCGGATACCAGGGGCTGTGCTGCAGCCCGAGATGCCAGTACCAGAGCAGCGTCGACGAGCGGGCCAGCAGCAGGCAGACCGGCTTGCCGAGGGCAGCCGCCAGATGGGCCGTGGTATTGCTGACCGTGACCACCACATCGCAGGCGTCGATCAGTGCGGCGAGGCCGTCGAGATCGCGAAAGTTGTCGATCTCGGACAGATGGGTCACCCGCTGCCCGGTCTTGCGGAACAGGGCTTCACGCTCGGCCGCGGTGTCGCCGTACTGCAGATCGACCGCGAGAATTTCATCGCGGCTGAGCAAGGGCAACAGTGCCTCCAGCGGCAGGCTTTTCCGGGCACCCAGCTCGGCATTGCGGCTGCCCCAGGAAATGCCGCAGATGATCTGCCCTTTGACCGCCAGGCGCCGGCGCAGGGACTCGACCCTCGCGCGGTCGGCCTGAAGGTAGGCGCGGGGCGCCGCAGGCAAGCGAGGACGCAGATAGCGGCCGAGACTGCCGATGGCGATCTGCGCATCGAAACGGACATCGCCGAGGCGACCGACCGGCATGACTTCGAAATCCGGATAGGAACGCTGAAACAGCGGTACCAGGCGCTCATCGACGGCGACGATAACCCGGCCGGCCAATGTGCGCAGGTCCGGCAGCATGCCCGCAAAAAAGATCTGGTCGCCCGGCCCCTGCTCGCCCCAGACCAGCAGCGTTCCGCTCAAGGGCTGCCCGTTCCACTCGGCGACATCGGTGTGCAAACGATGCGGCGCATACTGCGCCGTGCGCCAGCGCCACTCGTACTCCGGCCAACCGCCTGCGAAATCCTCGAGCAGCAGTCTGCACAGGCCGAGGTTGCGATGCGCGTCCGCGTTCTGCGGGTCAGCGCGCAGCGCAGCGACATAGTCCTGCTGCGCGCTCTGCCAGTTGCCGAGCTGCTGCCGAGCCACTCCCCGGTTCATCCAGGCCAGCGAATTTCCCGTATCGAGTTCCAGCGCCTGGTCATAACTGCGGATGGCTTCATCGATGCGGTCCAGGCGATACAGCGAAATGCCCCGATTGACCAGCGTCTGCGCATGATCCGGTTGCAGCTGCAGCGCCTGCGCAAAATCCCCCAGCGCGGCCTCGTGCTGCCCTAGCGCCTGCCGCAGCACGCCGCGGTTGTTGTACGCGGCGACAAATCCCGGCGCCAGCGCGATCACTTGCGCATAGCGCTCTGCCGCTTCGGCGAGGCGGCCCGCATCCTGCAGCAGTACGCCGAGGTTGTACAGCGCATCGACAAATCCGGGATCGATCGCGAGTGCGGCCTCGTAATCCTTCAGGGCCTCCGCGCGGCGTCCAAGATCCTTGTAGACATTGCCCCGGTTGCTGCGGGCCCCGGCATGGCCGGGATCAAGTTCGATGGCGCGGCCGAATGCCGCGAGTGCGTCCTCCAACCGGCCGAGCAACCTGAGCACGTTGCCCATGTTGGCGTGCACACCGGCATCCCCCGGATTCAGGCGGATGACGCCTGTGAGAATCTGCTCCGCCTCCGCGAACCGCCCCTGCTGGGCGACCGCGAGCCCGAGCATGTGCTGAACGTCGAAGTCCTTGTCACCTGACGCGATACTGCGCAAAGCCGCTTCGGCTGCTGCAAGCGCTCCGTTCTGCAGCAGCTGCAGGGCTTGATCAAACGAGGAATTCTGCATTGAGCTGGAACGCTGCGCGGATTGGGCGTCGAGGCAAAACTGTTTGCTGACGGAATTACTGCAGTTGATTATCCATCAATACCGCGCCAACGGTACCAGCCGGCTGTGTTGATCCTGCACTCCGATTGCTGCTGCGAAGCCAAATTGAAGCACGCACCAGCACCTTCAGGATGAACATAAAAAAACCAACCGAGCGCGGTTGGTTTTCCTGGAATTGGTGGCCGGGGACGGAATTGAACCGCCGACACAAGGATTTTCAGTCCTCTGCTCTACCAACTGAGCTACCCGGCCCCGTGCTGCTAGGCACTGCAGAAACTGCTGCGGAAGGGGTTTTCCACCCGCCAGTCAGGCTGGGCGAAAGGGCGCTATTTAAACCTCAAAACCGTTTTGCGTCAAGGCAATAGCGCTTCAGCCGCAGACCAACTGCTGGGCCACGCAGATGGCGCGCCGGCCCTGAATCAGCAGCAGGCCGGCCAGTATCAGCAGTGCTAGAGTCGCAAACGGCACGTGTCGGTCCACAACCAGTTTCGGCGTGATGACCCGCGTCGCTTTCACCAGCGGCTCGGTACCCTTTTTGAACAGCTGGTAGATGAAGTTCTGTTCTCTCCCCGCACCGGCCAGGACGTACATCGCACCGCGGCCGAGGAACAGGTAAATCGCCACCTGCACCAGCGCGATCAGGATGGAAATGAGGGTGTATTCGATGGGCATGTTTGCGGTGTCCGGACTGTCTGCCGCATTGTAAGCGCAGCCCGCACCAAAAAAGAAACCCCGCCAAAGCGGGGTTTCTGGTGCATCTACTCCGAAGGAGGGAGGGCGCGTGAGGGAACCATCGGTTCCCTCCTGCGCGTTCACCTTCCAAGGGATATGTAATTCGCGAAGCTTCGAATAAAGAAGCCCCGCTTTCGCGGGGCTTCCCATACTTGAGGAAGGGGGTGCGGAGGAAACCTGGGGTTTCCCCTGCTCGATCACCTTCCGCAAGGAATGTAATTCGCGAAGCGAATTACATTCCCATATCGCCCATGCCACCCATGCCGCCGTGGCCATGGCCGGCGTGGCTGTCGTCTTTCGGCAGCTCTGCAACCATCGCATCGGTGGTCAGGATCAGGCCGGCGATCGAGGCCGCGTTCTGCAGCGCGCAGCGCGTGACCTTGGTCGGATCCAGCACGCCCATTTCCACCAGGTCGCCGTATTCGCCGGTCGCGGCGTTGTAGCCGACGTTGCCCTTGCCTTCGACGACCTTGTTCACCACCACCGAGGGCTCGTCGCCCGCGTTTGCGGCGATCTGGCGCAGCGGCTCCTCGATCGCGCGCAGCACGATCTTGATGCCGGCGTCCTGGTCGTGGTTGTCACCCTTCAGCTTGCCGAGGCCGAGGCGCGCGCGGATCAGCGCAACGCCGCCGCCGGCGACAATGCCTTCCTCAACCGCGGCGCGGGTCGCGTGCAGCGCGTCCTCGACACGGGCTTTCTTCTCTTTCATTTCCAGCTCGGTGGCGGCGCCGACCTTGATCAGCGCAACACCGCCCGCCAGCTTGGCGACGCGTTCCTGCAGCTTTTCCTTGTCGTAGTCGCTGGTGGCTTCCTCGATCTGGGCGCGGATCTGCTTGACGCGCGCTTCGATCGATTTCTGGTCGCCGTTGCCGTCGATGATGGTGGTTTCTTCCTTGCCCACCTCGATGCGCTTGGCCTGGCCAAGATCGTTCAGCGTGATCTTCTCCAGCGACAGGCCCACTTCCTCGGCGATCACGGTGCCGCCGGTGAGGATGGCGATGTCTTCCAGCATGGCCTTGCGACGGTCGCCGAAGCCCGGGGCCTTGACGGCGCAGGTCTTCAGGATGCCGCGGATGTTGTTGACGACCAGGGTCGCCAGCGCTTCGCCTTCGACTTCCTCGGCGATGATCAGCAGCGGCTTGCCGGCCTTGGCCACCTGTTCCAGCACCGGCAGCAGGTCGCGGATATTCGAGATCTTCTTGTCGTGCAGCAGCACGTACGGGTTCTCGAGGATGGCTTGCTGCTTCTCGGCGTTGTTGATGAAGTACGGGGAGAGGTAGCCGCGGTCGAACTGCATGCCTTCGACGACTTCCAGCTCGCTGTCGAGGCCCGAGCCGTCTTCAACGGTGATCACGCCTTCCTTGCCGACCTTGTCCATCGCATCAGCAATGATCTTGCCGATGTCGGCGTCGGAGTTGGCCGAGATCGAGCCGACCTGGGCGATTTCCTTGCTGGTGGTGCAGGGCTTGGAGAGCTTCTTCAGCTCGCCGACGATGGCGGTGACCGCCTTGTCGATGCCGCGCTTGAGGTCCATCGGGTTCATGCCGGCGGCCACGAACTTCATGCCTTCCTGCACGATCGACTGGGCCAGCACGGTCGCGGTGGTGGTGCCGTCACCGGCGGTATCCGAGGTCTTGGAAGCGACTTCCTTGACCATCTGCGCGCCCATGTTCTCGAACTTGTCCTTGAGCTCGATTTCCTTGGCAACCGACACGCCGTCCTTGGTGACGGTGGGGGCGCCGAAGCTGCGCTCGAGCACGACATTGCGGCCCTTCGGGCCGAGGGTGACCTTGACTGCATCGGCCAGCACGTTCACGCCGACGACGATTTTCTGCCGGGCCGACTCGTGGAATTTGACGTCTTTCGCTGCCATGTGAATTTCTCCTGATGTTCTTTGTGGTTACTCGATGACGCCCATGATGTCTTCTTCGCGCATGACCAGCAGCTCCTCGCCCTGGACCTTCACGGTCTGGCCGGAGTACTTGCCGAAGAGGACCTTGTCGCCAACCTTGACGTCGAGCGGCAGAACCTTGCCGTCATCGGTTTTCTTGCCTTTGCCGACGGCTTTGACTTCACCCTGATCCGGCTTTTCAGCGGCGGTGTCGGGGATTACGATTCCGGAAGCGGTTTTGCGTTCCTCTTCCAGCCGCTTCACGATGATGCGGTCGTGCAACGGACGAATCTTCATGGGTAACTCTCCTCAGATCAGTTGATTGAATCGAAAAAAATCGGGGTTTACCGCGAGCAGTGCCGGTTCTGTTAGCACTCGGCTCTAGCGAGTGCTAATAATAGGGATGTACCTGCCACAAAGCAAGAGGGGCGGCAGCGCCGCCCCTCTGGGTGTGAGTACTGACTAACTGGGGGTTAGTCTAAAAACCGTTTAAAAACAATCAGCTATTATGGCGTCGGGTCTGCGGCACCGGCAGCGCCCGGTGAACGGGGAAACCAAAGCGGTAGACCGTCCTGCGCCTGCCGCTGCAGGACGGCGGCACCGGCAGATGCGGACAGGGCGAAGGCCGGCGGCCCTCCTGGGTCAGCGTCGCATCATCCGCCAGCTCTTTCCAGATGCCGCCGCAAACCGGCCGGAAGGACCACAGCAGATAGCCGCGGTTGGCGGCGAGTTCGACCAGATCATCGGTGTCCGGCGCATCGGACACAGCGACTTGCGCGCCATTGACGCTGTGCGGATAGGCACCGAAGGCCTGCAGGCATTCCAGCGCCTCGGTCGGCGCCGCCCCCGGACGCAGGCAGCCGGGCTGCTCCGAGCGCGCCACATCCCAGGCACCGAGCTCCCAGCCGGCGTCCATCGCCGCGCGGTCCACCGCCACCAGATCATGCCAGCGCTCGTTCAGCTGCAGCGTCGAGCTCGGGATCGGCGTGTAGGCCACGGCTTCCGCCTCCTCCAGGTCGACGAGCTTCTGCTTGATGAAGCCGTGCCAGTGCAGCGTCAGGATCACCGGCGTATCGGGACAGGGCACTGCAGCGAGCGTGATGCCGACGAGCGGCAGGCCAGTGGCGAACATCTGGCTTTCGATGCGGTCGAGGATTTGCATGCGCAAACATCTCCTTGTGTGCTGTTAAACTGCAACAATCACTACACAGAAACATCAGAGCAAATTCGGTGCCACTGCTGATGCACCGGCCCGACCCTCGTCCCGCCACGGCACACCAGGCATGACTGCCGCGGCGATTGCGGGTCGAACGGCGAAAAGTATTCGACAAGGCCTTCCCGAAATGCAAACCAGCACTCGCAATACTGTGCTGCTAACACGTAACCGCACTGCACGCACTGCAGTGTGGCACCCCTGCACACCGAAGTGGCGGCTCGCGACGCTGTCCTGTCAGCCGCCGCAGGCCGGCCACTTCCGGATCAGCCGGAATACGCGATCGTCTCGGGCACCCTGCCTCCGGCATCCCCGCCGTTATTGATCGGCTTGTCCCAGGGCACATCCCGGCCACCTTCTCGGATGCGGCTGGGCAACCCCATCCTGTCGAGCAGAGTCAGAAACGGCGCGGCCGGCAATTCTTCAACATTGGCCATGCGCCGCACATCCCAGTCTCCCCTGGCAATGAGCAGGGCCGCGGCGGCGGCTGGCACGCCAGCCGTGTAGGAAATGCCCTGGCTGCCGGTTTCGGCGTAGGCCTGCTGGTGGTCGGTGACGTTGTAGATGAACAGTTCGCGGGCCCTGCCGCTTTTTGTCCCCTTGACGAGGGTGCCGATGCAGGTTTTCCCCGTGTAGTCGGGAGCCAGCGCTGCCGGATCGGGGAGCACCGCCTTGACCACCTTGAGCGGCACCATAGTCTGCCCCTCGCGTGTCACGACCGGCTGCTCGGAGAGCAGGCCCAGGTTTTTCAGCACGCCAAAAACGTTGATGTAGTGCTCGCTGAAGCTCATCCAGAAACGGATGTTGGGCACGTCCAGGTGCCGGGACAATGAATGCAGCTCGTCATGCCCGGTGAGGTACAGGCGCTGGCGGCCGACCGCCGGCAATTCCTCGGTGCGCCCGATCTCGAACATGCGGTTGGCAGTCCATTCGCGATTCTGCCAACTCCAGACCTGGCCGGTAAATTCCCTGAAATTGATTTCGGGATCGAAATTGGTGGCGAAATAGCGGCCGTGCGAGCCGGCATTGACATCGAATATGTCGATGGATTCGACGCGGTCAAAATCCCGGTGCCGGGCCAGCGCCGCGTACGCATTGACCACGCCCGGATCAAAGCCGCAACCCAGGATGGCAGTCACGCCCCTGGCACGGCATTCCCCGGCATGTTTCCACTCGTAATTGCCGTACCACGGAGGGCGCTCGCAGACCTTGCCCGGATCTTCATGGATGGCGGTGTCGATGTATGCCGCGCCGGTATCCATGCAGGCACGCAACACGGACATGTTGATGAAGGCCGACCCGACATTGATGACGATCTGCGAACCGGTGTCGCGGATCAGCGCCCTGGTGGCCTCCACGTTCATGGCATCCAGGGCATGGGCGTCGATGGCCGCCGGCTGCTTCAGGCAGCCCTGCTCAGCCACACTGTCGATGATCAGCCGGCATTTTTCCGCATTTCGCGAAGCGATGCCGATGCGCCCGAATTCATCGCCGTACTGGGCGCACTTGTGTGCAACGACTTTCGCCACTGCTCCGGCACCGATGATCAATACGTTCTTTTTCATGCACATCTCCTGCGGAGAATTTCAGGAAAGACTGGACAGGTAATCCTCAAAACCGAATTCGCGAACCCGCTCGACGCGCCCGTCCAGGCGACGGACCGCGATCGCCGGCATCCTCAGGCCGTTGAACCAGTTCTTCTTCACCATCGTGTAGCCGGCCGCATCGATGAAGGACAGGCGGTCGCCGACTTTCAGCGGCGCATCAAAGGCGTACTCGCCGAAAATGTCGCCGGCGAGACAGGATTTCCCGCACACCATGTAGACATGCCCGCCGCTGCAGGGCGCCATCCTGGCATTGACCCGGTAGATCAGCAGATCGAGCATGTGCGCCTCGATGGAGCTGTCCACAACGGCGATGTTTCTGCCGTTGCACAGCGTGTCGAGCACCGTCACCTCGAGGGAAGCGCTGCGGCTGATGGCCGCCTCGCCCGGCTCCAGATAAACCTGCAGTCCGTAGCGGTCGGCAAAGGCCCTCAACCGTGCGCAGAAGTCGTCCAGCGGATAAGCGTCTGCGGTGAAATGGATGCCGCCGCCCAGGCTGACCCACTGCAGCTTCCGGAGCAGATGCCCGTAACGCGCCTCGATGTGGTCCAGCATCTCCGCGAAACGCTCGAAACTGCTGTTGTCGCAGTTGTTGTGGAACATCGCGCCGGAGATCAGGTCCAGAACGGATTCGATCCGCTCCGGATCCGGCTCCCCCAGGCGGCTGAAGGGCCGTGCGGGATCCGCCAGCAGATGCTCCGAACTGCTGACCTGCGGATTGATCCGCAGGCCGCGCACCGAGTGTGCCGTTGCGGCGGCAAAACGCTGCAGCTGGCTGACGGAGTTGAAAATGACCTTGTCCGAAAGCGCCACCACTTCTTCAATCTCGTCATCGGACCAGGCCACGCTGTAGGCATGCGTTTCCCCGCCGAACTTCTGCCGGCCGAGTTTCACCTCGTAGAGCGACGACGACGTAGTTCCGTCCATGTAGTCCTTCATCAGGTCAAACACGGACCAGGTCGCGAAACACTTGAGCGCCAGCAGGACCTTGGCGCCGGACTGTTCGCGGACCCTCGCGATCTTCTGCAGATTGGGCAGGAGTTTCTGCTCGTCTATCAGGTAATAGGGTGTTTTAAGCATCTGAAAATTCCCGTCATGATTCGCTGCAATCACGGCCCCCTTCTAGAGGCACCCCCCCACCTTGACCGCCACGGCTTCTGCTACCGAAGTGCAGGGCTCCACCTGCATGCCGGTGCACTCCGCCAGCCTCTCCCTGCACCATCCCCTGCCGAGCAGCACAAAGCGCGTATGCAGATCCTGCTGCGTCCGGGCGTCGGGCTGCGGTCCCAGATGGCGCAATTGTCTGTTGCGCAAATCCACGTAAAAGGATTCGTAACGCCTTGCCAGCGAACTCCACAAGGCATTTGCGCCCGGAGACTGGCGGGCTCCGGAAATCAGGCAATTCCCGGAATCCAGCCACCACCGGTAAACGGCGGTCGCGATGCCGAGTCGCTGGTATGCGCCCGCAAACTTCGCATGGGGCGCCCGCAGATACGGGTCCGTCCTGCGATTGACTTCGACAAGCCTGTTGAACACGACGTAACCTGCGAGACAGCGCTTCACCGTGTCCTCGGCATAGACATAATGCTCGCCGTCAGCCTCGCGATAACGCAGCACGAGCCCGGGCAAGCGGATGCAGATCGCGGGCAGGCCATGGAGCGCGTCGCCCGGGCGGGTCAGCCGCCGGTAAAGCGCCTCGAGCTCCCGCTCGATGTCGGATGGCCGATGCCCGACATCAATTCGGAGTTCCATGGCAGGCCAAAACCACGGGGGAACGGGGAAGGGAATACGCAGGGTATGCATGAATGGAATCTCCGTTGAGGTTGAAACAGCCGGTATGCCGCGCTGCGTAGTGGATCAGCGCCGCTCAGGCCGGGACCGCCCACCAGCCGCTCATCAGGCGCTCCGGCCTTGACCGGGCATGCACGCGGGCGCTGGCCTCCCAGGCGGCCATCTGCACCACGAGGCCGGCGTAGATTCCATAGTCCCTGCCGGCGCGAATATCACCCCCGGTCAGCACGCTTTCACCGGCCCTGATGGCGCCTTCGGCGGCAATGTCGTCATGAGCCTTGATGCCCCAGCCAGCCTCCAGATGCCCCCCGCATTGAATCGATGCGCCGGCCTCGATCCCCCTGGCGACCTCGATGCTGTCGGCACCATGGATGGAGCCTCCTGCACGCAGGGACTTTCCGCAGCGGACGCTTCCCCGGGCAAGCAGGTCCTGGCCGATGCCTGCATTGCCACCCAATATCAGCGGACCGCCGCAGGACAGATCCCATTCGGCGCGCAGGTCACCATCGCAAGTCAGGGCGCCTTCGACGTCAACACCCCATCCGGCGCGGACATCGCCGCCGGCAAGCAATGTGCCGCCGGAGCGGATGCCGCCGCCTGCACGCACATCTTCACCGGCAACGACGGCATGCCCCGCCCGGATGCCACCGCCCGCGGTGATCGAGCGGCCCGCACGCAGCGTCGAGCCGATGTCGATGTTGCCGCGGACTTCAATCGAGCCCGCAAACACCACGGCTTCGGCATCGATCGCGTCGACTGACAGGACGGCGTCCGTCGGGCCAAACTGCGTCAGCAGCCAGCAGGCGTCATCAATCCTGCCGTCGCCGACGAGGGCATCGAGCAGCGGCTGATAGTCGCCGCCGTCCCGGTGGGTGCGCAGAAACCAGCGAAACCCTTCGGCACAGGGACGCTTGCTTTTTATGAAACTCCGGGTCAATTCCATGGTGTTTCAGCCGCTGCGGGGAAATAGTCCCTGCAGGCGCTGCCCCATCGGAAAAAAAAGGAATGAACCGGCCGGTCAATGCCGGTTACGGCGGATATCCGCCGGCCACTTGCGGACCTACACATGATTTGCTCCCGGAAACGCAGCCGCTGCTGTCAGTCAGCAGGGCGCCATCGCGCTGGCTTTAGCCCGGCGATGGAGGTTTTGCGCTAATGAGAACTGGGGGAAATCGCCGGGCTTAAATATCTGCGGCCGGCTTGAGAACAGCCAGGCACCGCGTCAGTCTGAACACGCGCGTACGCATGCCTGCCATTTGAATCTGGCTGACTGAAGAAGTGGAGACGGGATGTGCAGAAATTATCACGGGCGCGAAAATAGGCCATTGGTCGCCCCCTGTCAAGCCGGCCCGGATTGCGTTGCAGGCCGCTGCGCGTTCATCGGCAGCGCAGATTCAGCTCATCGAAAGTCCCGCCGCCTGATCCGGATCACCGCTGCGCGGGCCCCGCAGCCTGCTGTTAAACTTGACGGCGGCCGCCGGCAACCCTGGACCGGGCGCGAAAAACATTCGACCACATCCCCCCGAAATGCAAACCAGCACTCGCAATACTGTGCTGCTAACACGCAGCCGCACTGCAGTGTGGCACCCCTGCACCCAGATGAAGCAGCACGAAACGCTGCCGATCATTCCGGTCGCGCGTGCGAAGGGCTGCTGGCTCTACGACTGCGATGGCAAACGCTACCTCGATGCCGTCAGCTCGTGGTGGGTCAACCTCTTCGGTCATGCCGAGCCGCGCATCAATGCCGCACTGATCGACCAGCTGCAGACGCTCGAGCACGCGATGCTCGCCGGCTTCACCCACGAACCGGTGGTTCGGCTCTCGGAGCGGCTGTCGGCGCAAACCGGCGGCGCGCTCGGCCACTGCTTCTACGGCAGCGACGGCGCCTCGGCCACCGAGATCGCGCTGAAAATGAGTTTCCACTACTGGCGCAATACCGGCCGGCCGGCAAAGACCGGATTCGTCAGCCTTGCCGGCAGCTATCACGGTGAAACCCTGGGTGCGCTGTCGGTGACCGATGTCGCGCTGTTCAAGGACACCTATGCGCCGTTGCTGCGCCACAGCGTGCAGGTACCCAGCCCCGACTGGCGGCAGGCCGCGCCCGGCGTGTCGCCGCGCGATCATGCGATCACCTGTGCACAGGCGCTGGAGCGCCACCTCGAACAGCACCATGCCGTCACCGCGGCGCTGATCGTCGAGCCGCTGGTGCAGGGCGCCACCGGCATGGCGATGTACGACGCCGAGTATCTGCGCCAGGCGCGCCTGCTCTGCGACCGCTACGAGGTGCACCTGATCGCCGACGAAATCATGACCGGCTTCGGCCGCACCGGCAGCTTCTTCGCGCACCAGCAGGCCGGCATTGTTCCGGATTTCCTCTGCCTGTCGAAAGGCATCACCGGCGGCTACCTGCCGCTGTCTGCGGTACTGACCACCGACCGGGTGTACCAGGCCTTCTACGACGACGAAGTCACCCGCGGCTTCCTGCACTCGCATTCATACACCGGCAACGCGCTCGCCTGCCGCGCCGCGCTGGCGACGCTGGACATTTTCGATGAGGACCGCGTCATCGAAACCAACCGCGACAAGGCGGCGCGCATGACGGCACTGACCCGCGGGCTCGCCGCCCATCCGCGGGTGCGCGACTTCCGCAACTGCGGAATGATCTGGGCCTTCGAGGTCGAGGACGCGAAACCCGGCTTCGCCCGCCGCTTGTTCGAGGCCGCACTCGAGCGCGAGCTGCTGCTGCGGCCCATTAGCGGAAACGCGGGCAACACCGTCTATTTCATGCCGCCGTACTCGATCAGCGACGAAGAGATGGCACTGCTTGCCGGGCGCACGCTGGAACTGGTGGATGCCGCATGAACACGCTTCGCATCATCTCCGGCGGACAAACCGGCGTCGACCGCGCAGCCCTGGACGCCGCACTGGACGCGGGTGCTCCTTGCGGCGGCTGGTGCCCCGGCGGACGCATGGCCGAGGACGGACCACTCCCGGCGCGCTATCCGCTGACCGAGATTCCCGGCAGCGGCTACATCGAGCGCACCCGCGCCAATGTCGCCGACAGCGACGGTACGGTGATTCTCCACGGCGAAAAGCTCGAAGGCGGCACGCTGCAGACCCGCCTGTTCTGTGACGAACTCGGCAAACCCTGCCTGGTAATTGCCCGCGAAAAGACGGATATCGCCGGCGCTGCAGCCGCAATCGCGGATTTTGTCTTGCGCCACGGCATCCGCTCGCTCAATGTCGCCGGCCCGCGCGCGAGCAAGCAGCCGCAGATCTACGACTGGGCCCATGCCGTCATCAGCCGGCTGCTCGAACGGATGCGGGCCGCGGCATGAAACTGACCTTCCTCGGCGCCGCCGGCGAAGTCACGGGCTCGAGCTTCCTCATTGAAACCGACGAAGTGTGTTTCCTCGTCGACTGCGGCATGTTCCAGGGCGGCCGCGATGCCGACCCCAAGAACTATGCGCGCTTCGCCTTCGCGCCGGAGACGCTGGATTTCGTGCTGCTGACCCACGCCCACATCGACCACTCCGGCCTGTTGCCGCGGCTGGTCGCGCAGGGCTTCCGCGGCCCGATACACACCACCGCCGCCACCGCTGATCTGCTGGGCGTCATGCTCGCCGACTCCGCGCATATCCAGCAACGGGAACAGGAGTGGCGCGAGAAGGCACGTGCGCGCGGCGCGGGGCGGCCCCCGCTCTACACGCTGCCTGAAGTCAACCGCACGCTGCGCCAGCTGCGTCCGCTCGAATATGACATTGAACTGCACCCGCATCCGGCCGTGCGCTGCGTGTTCCGCGACGCCGGCCACATCATCGGCTCGGCGATCATCGAATTGTGGGTGCGCGACGGCAACCATAACCGCAAGATCGTATTCTCCGGCGACCTCGGACAGCCCTGCCGGCCGCTGGTGCGCGATCCCGTGCGCATCGCCGAGGCCGATGTGCTGGTGGTCGAATCGACCTATGGCAACCGTCTGCACCGGACGATGGAAGACACCCTCGCCGAACTGACCCATGCGGTGACCGACACCCTGCAGCACAAGAAAGGCAATGTCATCATCCCCGCCTTCGCCGTCGGTCGTACCCAGGAAATCCTCTACCTGCTGGTCGACTTGTACCGCCAGGGGAAACTGCCTGAAATGGACATCTATGTCGATTCGCCCATGGCGCTGAAGGCGACCGAGATCACCGCAAAACACTGGGCGCTGCTCGACAAGGAGGCCGCAGCGCTGCTGCAGTGGGTCAAAGGCCGCCGCGGCAGGCCGCGTATCCATTTCGTGCAGGACGTGCTGGAATCCACCGAGCTGCAGCGCATCAGGCAGGGTGCGGTGATCATCTCGGCGAGCGGCATGTGCAATGCCGGCCGCATCAAGCACCATCTGCGCCACAACCTTGGCCGCCGTGACTGCAGCGTGATCATCGCCGGCTTCCAGGCCGCGGGCACCCTGGGCCGGCGCATCGTCGACGGCGCGAAGTCCGTGCGCCTGTTCGGCATCCCGGTGCCGGTGAAGGCAGACATCTACACCATCGGCGGATTGTCAGCCCATGCCGACCAGGCCGCCCTGCTCGAGTGGCTCAGGCATTTCAAACGCCCGCCGAAGCGCACTTTTGTCGTTCACGGCGAACAGGACACCGCGGAAATTTTCGCGACCGCGATCCGCGACCGGCTGGGCTGGGGCGGCATCGATATTCCCGCCATGCACAGCGCCGTCATTATCTGAACCCCTTCCAGGCCATCATGCGCATCCGCCAGATCGTTGCCGCACTGCTCGTCACCCTGTTTGCTGCCGGCGCAAGCGCGCAGCCCTCGTCCGCGCTCCCCGAGCCGGTGGCCCAGGCGCTGGCACGGGCCGGCATCCCGGAGTCCGCGGTCGGCGTGTATGTGCACGAGATCGGCGGCGACGCGGTGGTGGCAGTCGGCGCCGAGCGCTCGCTGAATCCGGCGTCGAGCATGAAAATCGTCACCACCTATGCCGGACTGGAACTGCTCGGGCCGGCCTATACCTGGAACACCGAAGCCCTGGCCGACGGCACGCTGACCCAGGACAGCCTGCTCGGCAACCTCTATCTGAAGGGCGCCGGCGATCCGAAGCTGACGCTGGAGCACTTCTGGCTGCTGCTGCGCAACTTGCGCGCACGCGGCCTGCGCGACATCCGCGGCGACCTCGTGCTCGACCGCCGGCTGTTTGCCGACGAGGCGCCGGATCCCGGCCAGTTCGACGACCAGCCGACCCGCCCCTACAACACGGCGCCGAACGCGCTGCTGGTCAATTTCAAGGCGGTCACGCTGCAGTTCATCCCGGATGCGGCAACGCGCACGGTGCGCATCATTGCCGAGCCGCCGCTGCCCCAGGTGCAGGTCGTCAACAACCTGAAAGTGGTCGACGGCGGCTGCGGCGACTGGCTCGCCCGCATGAAAATCGACGCCCAGGGCAACGCCGATTCGGCACGCCTCGCCTTCTCCGGCAGCTACGTCCTCGACTGCGGCGAGCGCCAGCGCAGCTTCAGCGTGCTTGGCCACCGCCAGTACGTCGGCGCGCTGTTCACGCTGCTGTGGCGCGAGCTGGGCGGCAGCTTCAGCGGCCAAGTCCGCGATGGCGCGACGCCGGCCACGGCGCGCGTGCTGTCCACCGTCAAATCACAGTCGTTGTCGGAGATCGTGCGCGACGTCAACAAGTACTCCAACAACGTGATGTCGCGGCAGCTGTTCCTCGCGCTAGGATTCAACGATGCCGGCGCCAGCACCGCCAGCGCGACCGTTGCCGTCAGGCAATGGCTGGCGCTGAAAGGCCTGTCTTTCCCGGAGCTGGTACTCGAAAACGGTTCGGGGCTATCGCGCATCGAGCGCATCAGCGCACGCAACCTCGGCGCGGTGCTGCTCAGCGCCTGGGCAAGCCCGGTGATGCCCGAGCTGATGGCCTCGCTGCCGGTGGCTGCGGTTGACGGCACCATGCGCCGGCGCCTGAAAAGCGCGGATATCGCCGGCCAGGCTCACATCAAGACGGGTTCACTGTCGGGCGTGCGCTCCATCGCCGGCTATGTACTCGATGCGCAGGGCAACCGTTCGGTGGTGGTGTTCATGGTCAACCACGCCAATGCCTTCAACGCGCAACCGGCGATGGATGCGCTGCTGCAATGGGTGCATAACCGCGACAGCTGCTGCGGTCGCCAGGAGCGGCGAAGGCTACAGGGCAGGAAGCCCTAGGAGCGGCCCGCGATCGCGAGGCCGTGGCGGCTCATCCACAGCCGCGACAGCAGCTGCACCAGTCCGGCGGCAGCCAGCGCCCACAGGAAAGCCATGCCGATGCCGACAACGGTGAGCGACCAGGCCAGCACGGCACAGAACGTGCTGAAGGAATAAAAACCCAGCACCATGCCGCGCAACAGTTGCACGGTCGCCGCGGCACCGGCGCTGCGATGGGTGAACAGCACCAGCACCGTGCCCATCACCGGAAACATCGCAAGTATGCCGCTCAGTGACGGCCCCAGCTGCGCGGCGGAATACGTCACCCCCAGCACCAGCAGCGCGCCGAGCATCATGCGCAGCAGCATGTCGCGCGGCGGTTTCGCCGCAGACGCAGCGGCGGCCGCGAGATGCGGATAGAAACGCGGCGCGAGCCACAGGCCGAGCAGCACGCCGACAGCGGCTGACGCCAGCGTGGCATTCCACCATTCAAGCAGCACGACGGCGAACGCATAACCGACGTAGGCCAGCGGCAGGCTCAGCGGCCATGAAAAACGCGTCGCCGCCCAGGCATAGCTCAAACCGAAAGCAAGCATGCCCAGCACCGCTGACAGCGTGCCGACTGCCGCCTGCGCGGCGAAGGCCGCACCCTGCTCCAGGGCGATGAACCACAGTATCGGTCCCGCGACGATCGGGAAGGCCGAGAGCCAGCCGGCGACCGCCGGCCCCCAGCGCCGGCCGGCGAGCGTCACGCCCGCGATCAGTGCAGGCACCAGCACCAGCTTCAGCAACAGGATGGTATTCAAGGCGGGCTTTCAGCGCTCGGGGCGCAAAAGGCGGGGAATAATAAATATCAATAAAAACAAATACTTATAAATACAGATCTGCCATGTTACAGCCCCAGCTGCGCCCACAGCGCATCGACGCGCTTCTTCACATCCTCACTCATCGCGATCGGCGTACCCCACTCACGGCTGGTTTCCGCCGGCCATTTGTTGGTGGCGTCTATGCCCATCTTCGAACCGAGGCCGGCAACGGGACTGGCGAAATCGAGGTAGTCGATCGGCGTCGCGTCGGCGATCAGCGTGTCGCGCTTGGGATCGACGCGCGTGGTCATCGCCCAGATCACTTCCTTCCAGTCGCGCACGTTGACGTCGTCGTCGGTGACGATGATGAACTTGGTGTACATGAACTGGCGCAGAAAGCTCCAGATGCCGAACATCACGCGCTTGGCGTGGCCCGGATACTGCTTTTTGATGCTGACGCAGGCGACGCGATAGGAGCAACCTTCGGGCGGCAGATGAAAGTCGACGATCTCCGGAAACTGTTTCACCAGCAGCGGAACGAAGACTTCGTTCAGCGCTTCGCCGAGCACCGCCGGCTCGTCCGGCGGCTTGCCGGTATAGGTCGAGTGGTAGATCGCGTCGCGGCGCAGCGTGATGCGTTCGACGGTGAACACCGGAAAACGGTCCTGCTCGTTGTAATAACCGGTGTGGTCGCCGAAGGGTCCTTCGACCGCGGTCTCGCCGGGATGGATGTGCCCCTCGAGCACGATCTCGGCGCGCGCCGGCACCATCAGATCATGGCCGAGGCATTGCGCGATTTCGGTTTTCTCGCCGCGCAGCAGGCCGGCGAACTGGTACTCGGACAAGGCATCCGGCACCGGCGTCACCGCGCCGAGCATGGTCGCCGGATCCGCGCCCAGCGCCACCGCAACCGGGAAGGGTTCGCGCGGATGGGCCAGGCAATGGTCGCGGTAATCGAGCGCGCCGCCGCGATGCGCGAGCCAGCGCATGATCAGCTTGTTGCGGCCGATCACCTGCTGCCGGTAGATGCCGAGGTTCTGCCGCGTCTTGTTGGGACCACGCGTCACCGTGAGGCCCCAGGTCACCAGCGGGCCGGCGTCGCCGGGCCAGCAGGTCTGCACCGGCAGGCGCGCGAGATCGACGTCTCCGCCTTCCCAGACAATTTCCTGGCAGACCGGATCGCGCACACGCTTCGGCGCCATCGACAGCACCTGCCGCAGCAGCGGCAGCTTGTTCCAGGCGTCCTTCAGGCCCTTCGGCGGTTCGGGCTCCTTCAGCTGCGCCAGCAACTGGCCCAGTTCACGCAACGCGCCCACCGAATCGCGGCCCATGCCGCGGGCGACGCGCTGCGGCGTGCCGAACAGGTTGCCGAGCACCGGCATCGTGTGGCCCTTCGGTTTCTCGAACAGCAATGCCGGGCCGCCGGCCTTCAGCACGCGGTCGCAGATCTCGGTCATCTCCAGCTTCGGATCGACTTCAAGACCGATGCGCTTCAGATCGCCGTCGCGCTCGAGGCCGGCAATGAAATCGCGCAGGTCGCGGTAGCTCATCGCAGCACCCGCAGGTCGAGCGCAAGGTCAGCCGCGAGACCGATGAAGATCACGCAGCCGACCCAGTTGTTGTGGAGGAAGGCCCTGAAGCAGCCCTCGCGGCTGCGATCGCGGATCATCCGGTACTGCATCACGACCAGCAGCACGGCGATGGCCAGCCCGGCGAAGTAAAGCACATCGCGCATCTGCCACCAGCCGATCCAGGCCATCAGGCCGAGGAAGGCCGCATGGCAGGCCATCACTGCGGGCACGTCGTAGGAGCCGAACAGGATCGCCGAGGACTTGACGCCGATCTTGAGGTCGTCGTCGCGGTCTACCATCGCGTACTCGGTGTCATAGGCAATTGCCCAGAACATGGTCGCCAGCACCAGCCACCAGGCGACCCTGGGCAGCGCATTCCATTCCGCGGCATAGGCCATGGGGATGCCGAAACCGAAGGCGAGGCCCAGCCAGGCCTGGGGCAGCGGAAACACGCGCTTGACGAAGGGATAGATCACCGCAATCACCGCAGCAACAAAGGCGAGCTTGATGGTCAGCGGATTGAGCAGCAGCACCAGGCCGAAGGCCAGCAGCATCAGCATGCCCGCCAGTACCAGCGCCTCCTTCGGCGAAATCACGCCGGCAGCCAGCGGCCGGTTGCGGGTGCGCTCGACATGGGGATCGAAGTTGCGGTCGGCATAGTCGTTGACCACACAGCCGGCCGAGCGCATCAGCACGGTGCCGGTGATGAATATCAGCAGGATGTCCGGCTGCGGCAGGCCGCCGGCGGCGAACCACAGCCCCCACAGCGTCGGCCACATCAGCAGCAGGATGCCGATGGGTTTGTCGAGCCGCATCAGCTGCTCGTAGGCGTTCAGTCGCTGCTTCAGCGTCAGGGTCACAGGTTGAGTACCGCGGGCAGGAACACTTCGCTGACCAGTATAGGCGATTTGCCCGCCGCGAAAATCGAGCGCCTGGCCCACAACGCAGGCGGCGGATGCTTAAGCCGGGCCGCGGCGCGGCGGTACAGGGAATGGGCGGCGCCGAGTTTTTTCTGGCGCAGTGGAAAACGCGCGATGCGCGGGTCGGCGAACAGCGCCGCACCCAGCGGCCGGTTGCCGAGCACGGCGACGCCGCGCCAGGCGCCGCGCAGCCCCGCTGGATCAAACACCGTGTGCGCGAACACCAGCGGCGTTGCGCCGTGCAGCAGCAGCACCTCGCGCACCATCACCCGCGCATTTCGCGACGGAAACAGGAAGGCTTCATCCGGGTTGGGCCGGCGCAGGCCCTGAAACAGCACTCTCACCGTGATTCTGCCGGCATGCCCTTGCAGCCGCGCAGTCAGCGAACCGCGATCGGTCAACCAGCGGCGAAGCGGACCTGCGGCCACGGGCGCGGGACTCCAGCAGTGATCTTGTGGAATGTTTTTCACGACGGTTTTTTTGAGCCCGGATTATCTCATCACGCGGATGCTGCGGTGAAACCTGCAGCCCGCATGGAAGACAGTGCAACTCGGGGCATGACGGGGCCATCCCGCTGTAGCCCGCATGGAATGCGGGGCATAGGCCATCCCGCAATACGCTTCGCTCCTTGCGGGCTACGGTACTGCAAAGCCTGGATGCTTGGTGGGTTGCACCGTCCGTGAATCGAGCTTCAGACCTTCAGATACTCGTTGCGCCCGCCTAGCCAGCGTGCAAGATGCGCCTTCGCCGCCAGCGGCTGTTCACGCAACAGCTGCTCTGCGGCATCGCGCGCAGCATCGAGCAGGTCGAGATCGACCGCGAGATCGGCGAAGCGCAGCATAGGCACGCCGCTCTGCCGCGCACCGAGCAGTTCGCCGGGACCGCGCAGATTCAGATCCTGGCGCGCGATCTCGAAACCGTCGCTGTGCTCGTAGATCACCTTCAGCCTTTCCTTCGCCAGCGGCGACAGGGGCGACTGGTAAAGCAGCACGCAGGTGCTTTCGGCGGCGCCGCGGCCGACGCGGCCGCGCAACTGGTGCAGCTGCGACAGTCCCATGCGCTCGGCATGCTCGATCACCATCAGCGAGGCATTGGGCACGTCGACACCGACCTCGATCACCGTCGTCGCCACCAGGAGCTGCACTTCGCCCGCCTTGAACGCGGCCATCACCGCCTGTTTCTCGGCGCCCTTCATGCGGCCGTGGACCAGGCCCACGCGCAATTCGGGAAAGGTCTGCTGCAGGTGGGCATGGGTGTCGAGCGCGGTCTGCAGCTGCAATTTCTCGGATTCCTCAATGAGGGGACAGACCCAGTAGGCCTGGCGCCCGTCGATGCAGGCATCACGCACGCGCTGGATCACTTCGTCGCGGCGTTCTTCCGCCACCAGCCGCGTCGCCACCGGCGTGCGCCCGGGCGGCAGTTCGTCGATCACCGACACGTCGAGGTCGGCGTAATAACTCATCGCCAGCGTGCGCGGGATCGGCGTCGCGCTCATCATCAGCTGGTGCGGCTGCAGGCCTTTGGTCGACTGAGTGCCCTTCTGCCGCAGCGCAAGCCGCTGGTGAACGCCGAAGCGGTGCTGTTCGTCGATGACTGCGAGCCCCAGCCTGTTGAACACCACGGCATCTTCGAACAGGGCGTGGGTGCCGACGGCGATCTCGGCACCACCTTCCGAAATATTTATAAGTTCTTGTTTTTTAACGTTATTTTTTATGCTACTGGAGAGCCAGGCAACACGCAGACCGAGCGGCTCCAGCCAGTCGGCGAACTTGCGGTAATGCTGTTCGGCGAGAATTTCAGTGGGCGCCATCACCGCGGCCTGATAACCGTTCTCCACACACTGCAGCGCCGCAAGCGCGGCGACGACGGTCTTGCCGCTGCCGACATCACCCTGCAGCAGGCGCTGCATCGGATGCGCCTGCCCGAGGTCGCCACGGATCTGCGCAAGCACCGTGTTCTGGGCGCGCGTCAGCCGGAACGGCAGCCGCTTCAACAGCGCGTCGACCAGCTGCCCGCGCGCGGCAAGCACCGGCGCACTGGCGGCACGGCGACGGCGGTAGTGCACGCGCATCGACAGCTGCTGCGCCAGCAATTCGTCGAATTTCATGCGCCGCCAGGCCGGATGCACACGGCCCTGCAATGCAGCCTGGGCGACATCGGGCGGCGGATTGTGCAGCAGGCGCACCGCTGATTCGAAGGGCGGCAGGCCCAACGCGTCGATCAGCGACTGCGGCAGTGTTTCGGCGAGCGACTCGTCAGCGAGTGCACGCGCGATCATCCGGCGCAGGCTGTCCTGGCCCAGACCCGCCGTAGTCGGATACACCGGCGTCAGCGCCTCGGCCACCGGGGCATCGGCGTCGATCACGCGATAACGCGGATGCACCATCTCCGGGCCGAAATGGCCGGAGCGCATGGCGCCATAAACCCGCACATGGTTGCCGACCGCCAGCGTCTTCACCTGGCTGCCGTAAAAATTGAGGAAACGCAGCGTCAGCTCGCCGCTGCCGTCGCTGATGCGGCAGACCAGCTGGCGTTTCGGCCGGTACTTGATATCGCAATCGACGACTTCGCCCTGTGCCAGCATTTCAGCGCCGGGCAGCAATTCGTCCAGGGGACACAGGCGCGTTTCGTCGTCATAGCGCAGCGGCAGGTGCAGCACCAGGTCGAAGCGGCGGTGGATGCCCAGCCTGGCCAGTTTGTCGGCGGTGGCGCCGCCGATGCCGGGCAGCGCCGGCTTCACCGCGGCGGCCGGACGGCGCGGACGTGCCGCGGGTTTGCGTCCCTCAGCCGCCACGCCGGCGCATCCTCAGCCGAGATGCATCACGGCATCGACTTCGACCAGCGCATTGCGCGGCAGGCTGGCGACGCCGATCGCGGCGCGCGCCGGATAGGGCTCGCGGAAGTACGTCGCCATGATTTCATTGACCTTTGCGAAATGGCCGAGGTCGGTGAGGTAGACATTGACCTTGACGCAGTCATCGAGGCTGCCCCCGGCCGCCGCGGCCACGGCCTTCAGGTTGTCGAACACGCGGCGGATCTGCGCATCGATGCCATCGACCATCTGCATCGTCGCCGGATCGAGGCCGATCTGCCCTGAAAGATAGACCGTATCGCCGCAGCGCACGGCCTGGGAATAGGTGCCGATCGCCTGCGGCGCGGCATCGGTGTGTACCGGCTGTCTTGTCATCTGTGCTCCAGCATTGTCATCGCGGAAATGCCGCTATCTTGATGCGCATTTCCGCGGATATCAATGCAGACCGTCCGTTCAGGACGGCAGGTTCAGCACATATTTGGCGAGGATGTTGCGCTGTATCTCGTTGGAGCCGCCATAGATCGTGCCGGGGCGCGAGTTGTAGAAGGGCGACAGCACGTCGATTTCGCTGTCGCCGATGGCCACCTCGCCCTCGACCGCACCGTACTCGCCGGCGGCCTCGAGCAACAGCTCGGACAGGCGCTGGTAGGTGTCCATCGACCACACCTTGAGCATCGACACGTCGGGACCCAGCGCTTCACCGCGGCGCACCTTGTCGACGAAGCGGCGGTACAGCGAACCGAGGTCGGCGAGGTCGAGCTGCAGCTGGGTCAGGCGCTCGACGAAAGCCGGATCGGACATCAGGCCGCGCGCCTGCGCCAGCATTTCGAGCTTTTCCATCGCCTGCAGCGGCCGCCGCGGACTGCCGATGTTCAGGCGCTCGAAGCCGAGCAGGCCCTTGGCAATGGTCCAGCCCTTGTGCAGCTCGCCGACCAGGTTTTCCTTCGGCGTGCGCACATTGTCGAAGAACACCTGGCAGAACTCCTCGTGGCCGGCGATGTTGCGTATGGTGCGCAGCGTGATGCCCGGCGTCTTCATGTCGACCAGGAAAAAACTGATGCCTTCCTGCTTTTTCTTCGCCGCCTTGTCGGTGCGCGCCAGCACATAGATGTGCGTCGCATCATGCGCCATCGAGGTCCAGATCTTGCTGCCGTTGATGACGTAGTCGTTGCCTTCGGGCACCGCCTCGGTGCGCAGGCTGGCCAGATCGGATCCGGCATTGGGCTCGGAATAACCCTGGCACCAGATCGCCTCGCCGGCGATGATTCTCGGCAGGAAGTAAGCACGCTGGGCGTCATTGCCGAAACGGATCAGCGTCGGGCCGACCATGGTCAAGCCCTGGTCGGGCATGCGGCCTACACCGGCGCGTTCGGTTTCCTCGTAATAGATCAGCAGCTTGGTCGGCGCAAGGCCCATGCCGCCGTGTTCGCGCGGCCAGTTGGGCGCGATCCAGCCTTTCTTCGACAGCTTCAGGTACCAGTCCCGGCACTCGTGCCAACGCATGCGCCGCGGCAGGAACTTGTATTCCTCGGGGAACTCGTTCTCGAAAAATGCGCGGACTTCCTTGCGGAAATCCTCGTCGCTCATTGCATTCCAGTCAGTCATGCCTGCCTCCCGCTGCTGTCCGCCCCCAATGCCGCATAGCGCGCGCGATGAGCGCGGCCGTTGCCCAGCCAGGCCGATACCGTCATTGCGCGCTTGGCGTAGAGCCCGACATCACAATCCTCGGTGAATCCGATCGCGCCGTGGAACTGTATTGCCGCGCGGGTAATCGCCAGCGCGGCCTCGGCACAGCGCGACTTGGCGCGGCTCGCCGCACGGGCCCGTATCGCCGCATCGGGACCGGCGTCAAGCTCGGCCACCGTCTCGCGCAGCACTGCGTCCGCCAGCTCCTGCTGGATGTGCAGGTCGACTGCACGATGCTGCAGGACCTGGAAACTGCCGATGGGCTTGCCGAACTGCACCCGCGTTTTCATGTAATCGAGGCTCATCTCGTGGGCGCGTTTCATGATGCCCACCAGCTCGGCGGAACCCACCGCGGCGGCATGGTCGATGGCACGGTCGAGCGCTGCGCGCGCGGCGTTCCCGGATGCGAGCACCTGCTCGCGTGGCACGACCACGTCGCGCAGGCTGACGCTGCCATAGCTGCGGCCGTCAGCCAGCGGCTGCGCGGCGCTGCTGCAGCCGGCGGCATCACGCGGAATCCACAGCAGCTGCAGCTCGCCGGCGGCCAGAGCGCTGACGACATAGCCGTCGGCTGCAGCCGCGCCGATCACGAAACGTTTTTCGCCGCTGACCCGGAATCCCCCTTCGAAGGGCACCGCAGCGGTGGCGATCTCCCGCCCGCCGAAATCATCGGGCTGCTCCTGCCAGGCGACCACCGGCACGCGCGTGCCTTCAGCCAGGCCGGCCAGCAGCTCCTCGCGCAAAGGTGTCGCGGCGGCACCCTCAAGCGTGCGTGCCGCGAGCACCGCAACCGCGGTGTACGGCTCCGGCGTCAGCGCCCGGCCGAGACCTTCGGCAACGATCGCTGCCTCGGCAAGGCCGAGACCCAGGCCGCCGCAGGACTCGGGCACCAGCACCCCCAGCCAGCCCAGCTCGGCCAGCTGCCGCCACTGTGCGGCATCGAACTCGGCACGGGTCTGCGCCAGGGCGCGCACCCGCGGCAAGTCGGCGCCATGCTGCACGTAATCGCCAACGCTTTGCGCCAATAGCGCGGCATGTTCCATGTCTTGATCGGCCATCCTGAATCTCCGCTCCGGAACAATGAATTTTTTATAAAATTCTGTTTTTGTTCGGTATTTTAGGTTCACAATCCTGCACCCGCAGCTTACCGAAACACGGCCGCGGCGGCCACGGTTCGCAACAGCATGCGGAATCTCCGGTCAAAGGACTGCGCCAGCGCACGATTCCCGTTTCACCCAACCCCGTTTTTCCCCGACACCGCACCCATCATGATCCTTTCCGAAAACGCTCCCGGCTGGCGCGCCCGACTCGCCGCGACCGTCGAAGCACCCCGCGTGCAAACCCTGATCATCGCGCTCATCCTCGTCAACGCGGCGATCCTCGGCCTCGAAACCAGCCCGACAGTCATGGCGAACTGGGGCGGGCTGCTGCTGCGGCTCGACCAGGCCATCCTCGCGGTGTTCGTCATCGAGCTGGTGATACGCATTCTCGCCCACGGCTGGCGCTTTTTCCGCGATCCCTGGAGTGTGTTCGACTTCATCGTCGTCGCGATCGCCCTGCTGCCTGCGAGCGGACCCTTCGCGGTGCTGCGCGCACTGCGCGTGCTGCGGGTGCTACGCCTGCTGACGATGGTGCCCAACATGCGCCGCGTGGTCGGCGGCCTGCTCGCAGCGATTCCCGGGCTGGCTTCGGTGTTCGGCATCATATCCATCATTTTCTACGTCGCCGCGGTGATCGCCACCAAGCTCTTCGGCGGCCACTTCCCGGAATGGTTCGGCACCCTTGGCAGCAGCGCCTACACGCTGTTCCAGGTGATGACGCTGGAGAGCTGGTCGATGGGCATCGTGCGCCCGGTGATGGAAGTGTTTCCGCAGGCCTGGATGTTTTTCGTGCTGTTCATCCTGATCTCGACCTTCACCATGCTCAACCTGTTCATCGCGGTGATCGTCAATGCGATCCAGGCCGAGCACGAAATCGAGATCCGCGACAAGGAGACCGGCGATGCACCGTCGCCGGAGGCGCAGTTGCGGGAGGAGGTCCGCGCGATGCGCAACGAACTGCAGGAGCTGCGCCGCCTGCTGGAGCGGCAGGCCGGCCGCTAGGCCGCGCCGGATTCCGCCGATGACCCGCAACAAGCGCCTGCGCAGGCTGCTGCCCACGCGCGAGAAACTGGAAGCTAATCGCTGGCTGCGCTGGATGGCGCCCTGGCTGGGAGATCCGCGCCTGTGGCAATGGTCGCGCCGCGGAGTCGCGCTCGGAGTCGCGCTGGGCATTTTTTTCGGGCTGCTGATTCCGCTGGCACAGATCCCGCTGACTGCGGCGGCAGCGATCATCCTTCGCGCCAACCTCCCGGTGGCGGCTGCAAGTACGCTGGTCACCAACCCGGTCACCTTCGGTCCGGTGTACTTCGCCGCCTACAAGCTCGGCAGCTGGATCACCGGTGACACCTCGTTGCCGCCCGAAGACCCGACGCTGGCCAAGAGCAGCGCCGCGGACAAGCCCCTGCTCGAACGCATAACGGCGCTGGGCAAGCCGCTGCTCACCGGACTGGCGGTGATGGCCTTTTCCATCGGTGTGCTGACCTACTTTGTCATCGACTGGTTATGGCGCTGGTGGACCGGGCGCCGCTGGCGGCGACGGGGCGGGCGGGCGCCGCCGCGCAGCAACAATCAGCCATGAAAAAGCCGGCACTCTTTTACACGTGCCGGCTCCCTGCGCGCGGTTCAGCGGACGGCGCTGGTCGGAACTTGCAGCCTTCCCCCCCGGCCCCCGTTTCTCAATCCACCAAAACAAAAAAGCCACCCTCAGGTGACTTTTTTGTTTTGGTGGAGTGGAGGAGGATCGAACTCCCGACCTTCGCATTGCGAACGCGACGCTCTCCCAGCTGAGCTACCACCCCGAAAAGAGGGGCGGATTTTACCCGCTTGCCGGACGGGCGGCAAATGGGCTTTGGCGCGCGGGGCCGCCGGATATAATCAGCCGCACCCCCCCACCGACGCGCCCGCAATGGACATCAAACCGCCCTACGGCTACCAGGAAATCGTCCCCCTCACCAAAACCCACCGGGTGCTGTTGCCCGGTGAGCGGCGGCTGCCGGTGCTGTTCCGCAAGCTCACGGCGCTGCCGCTGTCCTTCACCGAATTCGCGGCAGCCGTGCACGACTACCCGATCACTTTCGTCTCGGGTGACGGGGGGGCGAGCTTTGTCGCGATGGCCATACTCGGAGTCGAGCCGCAGCAGAACCTGTTCGTCACTGCCGACGACACCTGGGACGCCCGGGTTTACCTGCCGGCCTATGTGCGGCGCTATCCCTTCTGCATGAGTCGTGTGATGGTCGACGGACGGGAGCAATCCGAGCGCGTGGCCTGCGTCGAGAAACGGGCCTTGAATGCCAAAGGTGAAACGCTGTACGACGACAAGGGGGAGGCGCTGCCGCTGTGGCAGCGCCTGAGCAAACTGCTGTTCGAATTCGAGGCCGACCTCGCGCGCACCGAGGAGATGTGCCGCACGCTGAAGGATCTCCAGTTGCTGGAACCGTTCTCGGCGCAGGCGATGCCGGCCGGCGAGTCACCGATCACGCTGACCGGCATGCACCGCGTCTCCGAGACGAGGCTGCAGGCCCTGCCGGGTGAGCGGCTGCAGCAAATGGCACAGAACGGCATGCTGTCGCGCATCTACGCCCACCTGCTGTCGCTGGACAATTTCCAGCGCCTGCTCGACCGCCGCGCCGCGCGGCCGGCCAAATCCGGGGTCGATCCGAAAACCCTGAACTGAGCCGCGATGCTCAGCCGGCGCGGCGCGCGCCCTGCAGCGACCAGGCAAACAGGGCGACGCCGGCGATGACCATCGGCGCCGACAGCCACTGGCCCATGGTCAGGCCGAGGGCGAGGAATCCCAGAAAGCTGTCGGGTTCTCGGGTGTATTCGACGCCGAAACGGAACACGCCGTAGCCGATCAGGAACAGCGCCGAGGCCGCGCCGCGCGGCCTCGGCTTGAGGGTGAACCACCACAGGATCGCGAACAGCACCACGCCTTCCAGCGCGAATTCGTAAAGTTGCGAAGGATGGCGGGCAACGCTGTCGACGTTCGGGAACACCATCGCCCAGGGCACTTCGGCGGGACGCCCCCACAGTTCGGCGTTGATGAAATTGCCCATGCGTCCAGCGGCCAGCCCCAGCGGCACCAGCGGCGCGATGAAATCGGTGATCTGCAACCAGTCGCGGCGGCGGCTGCGCGCGAACAGGATCATCGCGATCACCACGCCGAGGAATCCGCCGTGGAAGGACATGCCGCCCTCCCAGACGTAGAACACCTTCCACGGGGCGGCCAGGTAGTCGCCGAACTTGTAGAACAGCACGTACCCAAGGCGGCCGCCAAGTATGGTGCCGACGATGCCGTAGAACAGCACGTCGTCAAGATCGCCCTGCGTCCAGCCGCTGCCGGGATTGCGGGCAATGCGGTAGCGGCCGAACAGCCAGATCAGCGCGAAGCCGAGCAGATACATCAGACCGTACCAGCGCAGGGCAAGGGGCCCGAGCTGAAGCGCGATCGGATCGAACTGGGGGTGCACGAGCATGGGTGGGGGCAGGGCGATGCGATAAAATGTCATCGCTATTATACGTGCCCTGACGCGGCGCCCGTCCTGCGACGGTCCCGCCAGCCCAACCGGAGAACCTTCATGCCGCTCAACAAACGCAGCCAGCTGATCACCGCCGGCGTCGCCCGCTCGCCCAACCGCGCGATGCTGCGCGCCGTCGGTTTCGGCGACGGTGATTTCGACAAGCCCATCGTCGGTGTCGCCAACGGTCATTCGACGATGAATCCCTGCAACGCAGGCATCCAGCCGCTGGTCGACCGCGCAATCGCGGAACTGAAGTCCGTCGGTGCAATGCCCCAGGTCTTCGGCGTGCCGACCATCACCGACGGCATCGGCATGGGCACCGAAGCGATGAAATACTCGCTGGTGTCGCGCGAGGTCATTGCCGACTGCATCGAAACCGCAGTCAACGGCCAGGCCATGGACGGCGTGCTGGTCTGCGGCGGCTGCGACAAAAACATGCCCGGCGGCATGATCGCGATGCTGCGCATGAACGTGCCCGGCATCTACGTCTACGCCGGCACCATCAAGCCCGGTCGCTGGAAGGGTCAGGACCTGACCATCGTCAGCGCCTTCGAGGCCGTAGGCTCGTACGCCGCCGGCAAGATGAGCGAAGAGGATTTCATCGGCATCGAGAAAAACGCCTGCCCCTCGGTTGGTGCCTGCGGCGGCATGTACACCGCGAACACGATGTCCTCCTCCTTCGAGGCGCTGGGCATGAGCGTGCTCGGTTCCTCGCAGATGGCCTCGCCCGATCCCGAAAAGGCCGACTCCGCCGCTGAATCGGCGCGGGTGCTGGTCAACGCGATCAGGAACGATATCAAGCCGCGTGACATCGTCACCCGCAAGTCGATCGAGAACGCGGTGGCGCTGATCATGGCCACCGGCGGCTCGACCAACGCAGTGCTGCATTACCTCGCCATCGCCCACGCTGCGCAGGTCAAATGGACCATTGACGACTTCGAGCGCGTGCGCAAGAAGGTGCCGGTGCTCTGCGACCTCAAGCCCTCGGGCCGCTATGTCGCGGTCGATTTTCACCGCGCCGGCGGCGTGCCGCAGGTGCTGAAAATGCTGCTGAAGCAGGGCCTGATCCACGGTGACTGCCTGACCATCACCGGCAGGACCCTGGCGCAGGAACTGAAGAGCGTGCCCGATGCCCCGCGCACCGATCAGGACGTTATCCGCCCCTGGTCGAATCCGATGTACAAACAGGGCCACCTCGCGATCCTCAAGGGCAACCTTGCTCCGGAAGGCTGCGTTGCCAAGATCACCGGCCTCAAATCGCCGAAGATCACCGGCCCCGCGCGCGTGTTCGATTCCGAGGTCGCCTGCATGAAGGCGATCATGGCAAAGAAGATCAAGGCAGGCGATGTCGTCGTCATCCGTTACGAAGGCCCCAAGGGCGGGCCCGGCATGCAGGAGATGCTGGCGCCTACCGGCGCGCTGATCGGCCAGGGCCTCGGTGAATCCGTCGGCCTGATTACCGACGGCCGCTTTTCGGGCGGCACCTGGGGCATGGTCGTCGGTCACGTCGCGCCCGAAGCTTTTGAAGGCGGCCCGATCGCACTGGTGAAGGAAGGCGACTCGATCACCATCGACGCCATCAAGCGGCTGATCCAGTTGAACGTCCCCGCGAGGGAACTCGCCGCGCGCAAAAAGAAATGGAAACAGCCGAAGCCGCGTTACACCCGCGGCGCGCTGGCCAAGTTCGCGCGGCTGGTCTCCACCGCCAGCAAGGGCGCGGTGACTGACTGATAGCCCACGAACACGGACCCGAGGCACAAAGACCATGGCGGACACTCCGGTCTACGTCCATCACGCGATCAGCTGTGCCCCCCGGACTTTTGCCACGGTAGCCGATGAACTCGGCCGCCTCGACTGGACCGGACGGGGCGGCGCGCTGTTTGGCGTCTGGCGCTCGCAAATCGGTTGCCCCCGCGACGAACTGAACGCGATCACGGTCTGGCCTTCAGCCGGCGATTCCGGCATCGCCGAAGAACTGATGCAAGGCGTGGAAAATCTGCGGCAGATCCGCAGCCGTCCGATGCGGGCGACGCTGCGCCCTGATTCGCCGCTGCCGCCGCGACGCCAGGGCAACTACGCCTTCCGCTGGTTCGAACTGCCGGACGGGAACTGGACGGAGTTCCTGTCGCTGTGCGCGGCCGCCTGGCCGGGTTTCGAGGCGGCCTACGACTCCCAGGTCATCGGCCTGTGGCGCTGCGCCGACGATCAGCCGGGACGCGCGAGCGCGCTGATGATCACTCGCCGGCCCGACCTCGCAATGTGGGAGCGCTCCAAGATACCCGCGGGTGAAGCAGAGAACGAAGTGCGCCGCCAGCTGAGCCGGCGTTACGATCTCTGCGACGCCACCTGGGTCTACACCACCACCCTGCTCAACGCCGAAGACCGCGCCGACACCGTGCGCTGGACCTGAGGCCGTAGCGCGCAGCACCCGCCACGCTGCGACAAGGCTGCGCCGTTTTGGCAATGCAGGTAAACTGCAGGCATGCAGTGGCTGATCGCGCCAGCGCTCAGCCACTGCTGAGCGGCGACCTCAATAAAAACCGGAATTGCATAAGTCATTCCGTCGCCCGGGGGTAATGCTTGAATTTGTGCCCATTTCACAAGGAGCTGCCCTATGAACCGTTTTAACCGCGCCATCGCCCGCCTGCTTGTTGTCTGCACTTTTGCCCTCGGATTGCCGTTGCCCGCATCCGCGGATATCGTCACCACCGACCAGATTTACGCCAGCTCCGAACGCGAGCGCGTCCGCAGCTTTCTCGAACGGGAGGACGTGCGTTCACAAATGCAGTCCTTCGGCGTTGATGCCGATGCGGCAAAAGCGCGCGTCGACGCGTTATCGGACCAGGAAGTGAAAGAACTCGCAGGCCGCATTGACGAGCTGCCTGCCGGCGCAGGCATTGTCGGCGTGCTGTTCGCAGTCTTCATCATCCTGCTGGTCACCGACATTCTGGGCCTGACCAAGGTCTTCCCGTTCACGCGGTCCGTCCGCTAAGCGGTGTTGCGCAGCCTCAGGACACCCGCGATCACGGGTGTCCTGCTCCTGTCGATTCTGCTTGCAGGATGTGCGGCCCCCCAGGTCCGGGCACTGCTCGAACATCCACCGGCAGAAATGCCGCCGCGGGTTGAACTCGCCGCGGTACCGTTTTTCCCGCAACAGGACTATCAATGCGGTCCGGCCGCACTGGCCACGGCATTGACGCATGCGGGCGTCCCGGTATCACCCGAAACCCTGGTGTCGCAGGTCTACCTGCCGGCACGCGAAGGCTCGCTGCAGGCGGAGATGCTCGCCGCAACCCGGCGCCAGGGCCTGCTGGCGTATCCGCTGGCGCCCATGCTGGAGGACCTGCTGCTGGAAGTTGCCGCCGGCAATCCGGTCATCGTGCTGCAGAATCTTTCGCTGGCATTTGCACCGGTCTGGCATTACGCCGTGGTCATCGGTTACGACCGCGAGCGTGAGGAAATCATCCTGCGTTCAGGCACCACGCGCCGGCTGGCCATGACGCTGTCAACTTTTGAGCGCACCTGGGCGCGCAGCAGGCACTGGGCCATGGTCGTGCTGCAACCCGACCGCCTGGCGGCCACGGCAACCGAAGCGGACCATGTCGCCGCCGCCGCCGCGCTGGAGCGCAGTTCTCCCGCCGCCGCGCAAGGTGCATACGCCGCCGCACTCCTGCGCTGGCCGGCAAACCTCATTGCGCGCCTGGGTCTCGGCAATGCCGCCTACGCACAGGGCCGGCTGGCCGAAGCGGAAGCGGCCTACCATGAGACCACCCTTCAACACCCGCAGGCCGCGGATGCCTGGAACAATCTGGCACAGGTCCGCTTCGAACTGGGCCGTCGGAGCGAGGCGCTGGCCGCCGCGCGGAAAGCCGTGGCGCTGGGCGGCCCGCGCGCTGCGCTCTACCGGAAAACCCTGGACAGCATCAGCGGTACAAACTGAACCGGGCTGTCACGCGGCAGCGAGCGCCTGCTCCAGGTCGGCGATGATGTCGTCGATGTGTTCGATGCCGATCGACAGGCGCACCATGTCCTCGCTGACACCGGCGCTCGCCAGTTCCTTGGGCGACAGCTGGCGGTGGGTGGTGCTCGCCGGATGGCAGGCCAGCGACTTCGCATCGCCGATGTTGACCAGCCGCGTCACCAGTTTCAGCGCGTCGATGAAACGCGCACCGCCGGCGCTGCCGGACTTGATGCCGAAGCTGAGAATGCCGGAGGCACGCCCCCCCATGTATTTGTCGACCAGCGGCTTGTCCGGATGATCGGGCAGGCCGGCGTAACGCACCCAGCCCACTTTCGCATGACCCTGAAGGTGACGGGCAACGGCCTGCGCGTTTTCGCAGATGCGGTCCATGCGCACTGCCAGCGTCTCGATGCCCTGCAGGATCAGGAAGGCATTGAAAGGTGACAGCGCCGCGCCCATGTTGCGCAGGGGCACCACCCGGGCACGTCCGATATAGGCCGCGGCGCCCAGCGCCTCGGTGTACACCACGCCGTGGTAGGACACGTCGGGCTCGTTGAGCCTGCGGAATTTCTGCTTGTGCTCGGCCCAGGGGAAGTTGCCGGAGTCGACGATCGCGCCGCCGATGGAATTGCCGTGGCCGCCGAGATACTTGGTCAGCGAATGCACGACGATGTCGGCGCCATGCTCGAAAGGCCGGCACAGATAGGGCGTCGGCACGGTGTTGTCGACGATCACCGGCACGCCGCGCTCGTGGGCGATTTTCGCGAGCTCTCCAAAGTCGACGACATTGCCCAGCGGATTGCCTACCGATTCGCAGAACACCGCCTTGGTCTTGCCGTCGATCAGCTGCTGCCAGGCCTTGGGTTCGCGGTAGTCGGCGAAACGCACCTCGATGCCGTACTGGGGAAGGGTATGCGCGAACAGATTATAGGTGCCGCCGTAGAGCGCGCTCGAGGTGACGATGTTGTCGCCAGCCTCGGCGATGGTCATGATCGCGGAGGTGATCGCGGCCATGCCGGAAGCCATGCCCAGTCCGGCGATGCCGCCTTCCATTTCAGCGACGCGCTTTTCGAGCACATCGGTGGTCGGGTTCATGATGCGGGTGTAGATGTTGCCCTGCACCTTGAGGTCAAAAAGATCTGCGCCGTGCTGGGTGCTGTCGAAGGCGTAGGACGTAGTCTGGTACACAGGCACTGCCACGGCCTTGGTAACAGGATCGGGTTTGTAGCCGCCATGTACGGCGATGGTGTCGATTTTCATATGTTCTCCTCGTCGACGATTGAAACGGTGAGCTTGCGAGTATAAGCAGGTCGGCGTCAGTCACTCGGCATAACCGAAAATTTATTCATTAAAACAATTATTTACAACACGTTCTCGAATTGGCAGCCTGGCTCCCGCATGATGGCCGGCAGGTCTTCTGCCGCAGCAGGCTTCGGGCTACAATCGCCGCTCGATTTTCAGAGCCCATCGTCAAGGAGTCTTCATGAAACTGCTACACGCCGCACTCGTCATGCTCGGAGTGCTGTTTGCAGGCAGCGCTGCTGCCTCGGAAAAACTCGCGCAGTCCAGCGGCTGCATGACCTGCCATGCGATGGACCGCAAGGCCATCGGCCCCGGCTACAAGGAAATCGCAGCCAAGTACCGCAACGACAAGGGTGCCGAAGCGAAGCTGATCCAGAAAGTGAAGACTGGCGGATCCGGCGTCTGGGGCCCGGCACCGATGCCGCCCAATGCGCATGTCAAGGAAGCCGACATCAAGTCCATCGTGCAATGGATCCTCGCGCTGAAATAACCCGGCGTGAATTTTCAGCATCGAAAAAGCCGGCGCCCGCCGGCTTTTTTCTGGGCTGTTCCCGAAGTTAAATTGACAGCACCTTGCGTGCTCCGGATAATCGATAAATCCCTTTCAGTAACAATGGGTTAAATACTGAGCCTGCGATCTGCCGCGTACTGCGGACTGATTGCCCGACAGACCTTCGGACTGGAGCCCTCCATGCAGATGCACAAGATCCGCCACACCCTGGCCGCCGTCGTTGCCGCCGCCCTGCTCGTCGCCTGCGGCAAGGAAGAGCCGCCGCCTGCACCGAAAGTTGAAGCGCCTAAGCCGCCGGAAGTCATGACGGTGAAAATCGGCTCGGCCTCGCCGCTGACCGGACCGCAGGCCCATATCGGCATCGACATCCGCAACGGCGTGCAGCTCGCCGTCGAAGATCTGAATGCGCAGGGCGTCGAAATCGGCGGCAGGAAAGTCCGCCTCGAACTGGTCGCCGAGGACGACGAGGCCAACCCGACCAAGGCCACCACGGTGGCACAGAAACTCGTGGATGCGAAAGTCGCCGCGGTGGTGGGACACTTCAATTCCGGTGCATCGATTCCGGCCTCCAAGGTCTATGCCGATGCCGGAATACCGCAGATTTCACCCTCCTCGACCAACCCCGACTACACGCTGAAAGGCTTCAAGACCACCTTCCGGGTCGTCGCCCACGATGGCCAGCAGGGTCCGACGCTGGCGCGCTTCGCGATGAACAAGCTGAAGGCGAAAAACATAGCGGTGATCGACGACAGCACCGCCTACGGCCAGGGCCTTGCCGACAACTTCGAGGCGACGGTGAAGGCCGCCGGCGGCAAGATCGTCGCCCGCGAACACACCACCGACAAGGACACCGACTTCAAGGCGATCCTGACCAAAATCAAGGGCCGCAAGCCCGACCTGATCATGTTCGGCGGCATTGATCCGCAGGCCGGACCGATGATCAAGCAGATGAAGGATCTCGGCATCAAGGCCTCGTTCATCGGTGGCGACGGCATGCAGACCCCCAATTTCATCAAGCTCGCCGGCGATGCGGCCGAAGGCGCGATGGCCTCGATTCCGGGACTGCCCAAGGACCAGATGCCCGGCGGTAATGCCTTCCTCGAGAAATACAAGGCGAAGTTCAACCAGGAGGTCGAGCTGTTCGCCCCGATGGGCTATGACGCGGTATTCGTGCTGGTCGAGGCAATGAAGCGCGCCGGCAGCGCCGAGCCCGCAAAATTCCTCCCGGAGATCGGCAAGACCGACCACCAGGGGGTCATCGGGCCCATCGCCTTTGACGAAAAAGGTGATCTGAAGAATGGCCCGATCACCATTTACGTGGTCAAGGGCGGCCAGTGGCAGCCGCTGGAAGTGATCAAGCCCGACGCCGCAGCCGGGGCACCGGCAGCCGAAGCCGGAACCAAATAACCCGCAACGACGGACACAACGGCACCCTGAAGGGTGCCGTTGGCGTCTCTGCAGATGGAAATTTTCGCCCAACAAATCGTCAATGGCCTGGTGCTGGGCAGCATCTACGCGCTGGTCGCGCTCGGCTACACGATGGTCTACGGCATCCTCGGCCTGATCAATTTCGCCCACGGCGACATCACGATGATCGGCGCCCTGGTGTCGCTGACGCTGCTGCAGCTGCTGGCGGCTGCGGGCCTGCCGGCGCCGGTGGTGCTGGGGTTGGCCGCCTGCGGCGCGATGCTGGTCTGCGCGGTGCTCGGATTGTCGATCGAGCGCGCCGCCTACCGTCCGCTGCGCCGCGCACCGCGGCTGGCGCCGCTGATCACGGCCATCGGCGTATCGATACTGCTGCAGTATTCGGCGGCGCTGGTCTGGGGCAAGCAGTACATCTCCCTGCCTTCGATCATCGAACCCGTGCGGTTCACGCTGTTCGGGGCGCAGATGACCTCGCTGCAGGCGACGATCTTCCTGCTCGCCTGCACGATCATGGCGGGGCTGCTGTGGTTCATCAAGGCAAGCCGCATGGGGCGCGCGATGCGCGCAACCGAGCAGAACCCCGAAGTCGCCGGCCTGATGGGCGTCAACACCAACACGGTGATCGCCTTCACCTTCCTGCTCGGCTCGGCGATCGGCGCCATCGCCGGCCTGATGGTGGTGCTCTATTACGGCATCGGCCATTACTTCATGGGCTTCATGCTCGGCCTCAAGGCCTTCACCGCTGCAGTGCTCGGCGGCATCGGCAACGTCGCCGGCGCCGTGCTCGGCGGGCTGCTGCTCGGCGTCATCGAAAGTCTCGCTTCCGGCTACATCGGGGACATCACCGGCGGCGTGCTGGGCAGCAACTACCGTGACATCTTTGCCTTCCTGGTGCTGGTGCTGGTGCTGGTGCTGCGGCCCTCGGGGCTGATGGGCCGGAACGTCGGAGACCGCGCATGAACCCGGCGCACAATCCGCTCCTGCGCTGGACAGCCTGGCTCGCCCTCGCCCTGCTTCTGCTCGCCGCGCCCTTCCTGATCGAAGCCCTGCTCGGCCGCGCCTGGGTGCGCATCGCCGACGTCGCGCTGCTGTTCATCATGCTGGCACTCGGGCTCAACATCGTCGTCGGCTTCGCCGGGCTGCTCGATCTCGGCTACATCGCCTTCTTCGCAGTCGGCGCCTACAGCTACGCGCTGCTTGCCTCGCCGCAGTTCGCGGTGCACTGGCCGTTCTACGTGATCCTGCCCCTGGGCGCGGCAGTGGCCGCAGTCTTCGGCATCCTGCTCGGTGCACCGACGCTGCGGCTGCGCGGCGACTACCTCGCCATCGTCACGCTCGGTTTCGGCGAAATCATCCGCGTTTTCCTCAACAACCTGAACCGTCCGTTCAACATCACCAACGGGCCGCAGGGCATCACGCTGATCGACCCTCTGCAGTTCGGCAGCTTTTCCCTGGCGCAGTCGCACAGCTTCGCCGGTCTCACGTTCACGCCGGTGCACAACTACTATTTCGTGTTCCTGGTCGGAGCCGTGCTGTCGATCGCGATCTCGCTGCGCCTGGAGAACTCGCGCATCGGCCGCGCCTGGGTGGCGATCCGCGACGATGAGCTCGCGGCATCGGCGATGGGCATCAATACCCGCAACATGAAACTGCTGGCCTTCGCCATGGGCGCGACTTTCGGCGGCGTCGCCGGCGGCCTGTTCGCGTCCTTCCAGGGCTTCATCAGCCCGGAAAGCTTCCACCTGATCGATTCCATCATGGTGCTGTGCATGGTGGTGCTCGGCGGCATGGGCAATGTCTGGGGCGTCGTGCTCGGCGCCGTGCTGCTGACTGCGCTACCCGAGGCCCTGCGCTATGTCGGCCCCCTGCAGCAGCGCTGGTTCGGCGAGGTGTTCGTCGATCCCTCGGACCTGCGCATGCTGCTGTTCGGCCTCGCGCTGGTGCTGATGATGCTGTTCCGTCCATCGGGCATTCTCCCGGCGCGGCGGCGCAGTCCGGTTCCCCTGCAGGCTGGTGGAGGAAAAGCACATGGCGCAGGCTGACGCCGCACTGCTCTGCGCCAACGGCATCAGCAAGCGCTTCGGCGGATTGCGTGCATTGAACGGGGTCTCGATCAGCGTCTTCCGCGGCGAGATTTTCGGGCTGATAGGTCCCAACGGCGCGGGCAAGACCACGCTGTTCAATGTCCTCACTGGTCTCTACCCGGCTGATGCCGGCACGGTAACCTTCGACGGAAACGGGATCGGCGGGCTCAAGCCCCATCGCATCGCGCAGCACGGCATAGCACGCACCTTCCAGAACATCCGCCTGTTCGGCAGCATGAACGCGCTGGAGAACGTGATGGTCGGACGCCATCCCCGTACCCGTGCCGGAGTGCTCGGCGCGGTGCTGCGCACACCCGCGACGCGCGAGGAGGAGGCCGCCATCACCCGGCGTGCGCTGGAGTTGCTGGACTACTGCGGACTGTCGGCACGTGCCGGAGTGCTGGCACGCGACCTGCCTTATGGCGACCAGCGGCGGCTGGAGATCGCCCGTGCGCTGGCGACTGATCCGAAGCTGCTCGCGCTCGACGAACCCGCGGCCGGGATGAACGCCACCGAAACCACCGCGCTGCGCGGGCTGCTGGAGCGCATAGTCGCCGACGGCGTGACGCTGTTGCTGATCGAGCACGACATGAAGCTGGTCATGGGGCTTTCGCACCGCGTCGCCGTGCTCGATTACGGCGAGAAGATTGCCGAGGGAGAGCCGGCCGAAGTGCAGCGCGACCCCAAGGTCATCGAAGCCTACCTGGGTGGTGCCATTGCCTGAGATCATGCTTGGCGTGCACGGCCTGGAAGTCGCCTACGGCGGCATCCGCGCAGTGAAGGGTATCGACCTCAAGGTGCGCAGCGGCGAACTGGTGGCACTGATCGGCGCCAACGGTGCCGGCAAGACCAGCACCCTGAAGGCGCTGTCCGGCCTGCTGCGGCCGGCGGCCGGCCGCATCGACTATGACGGCGCCGAAGTCACGGGCAAACCGGCGTATCATCTGGTGCGACGCGGCCTGGCGATGGTGCCCGAGGGGCGCGGCGTGTTTCCGCGGCTCACGGTGGCGGAAAATCTCGCGATGGGTGCCTATATCCGCAGGGACAGGACGGCGATTGCCCGCGACCTGGATCATGCTTACGCGCTGTTCCCGCGGCTCGCCGAGCGCCGGAACCAGCTTGCGGGCACGCTGTCCGGAGGAGAGCAGCAGATGCTGGCGATGGCAAGGGCATTGATGTGCAGGCCGCGGCTGCTGCTCCTTGATGAACCGAGCATGGGACTGGCGCCGCTGATGGTGCAGAAGATTTTCGAGACGGTGCGGGCGGTGGCCGCCGAAGGCGTGACGATGCTGCTGGTCGAACAGAATGCGAAGCTGGCCCTCGAAACCTGTGATCGTGGCTATGTCATGGAAAGCGGCAGCATCGTGCTCGCCGACAACGCGGGAGCCCTGCTCCGCAATCCACAAGTGAGGCATGCGTACCTTGGAGAATGAGTTCAGCAACACGCCCGCCAGGGCCCTGCCTTGGCGCCTGGTGCCGCCGCGCAAGGCACGCCTGCCGCTGATGGCGCTGGTCGCCATCGGCCTGGTCGCGCTGCTTGGCTTTCTCTACCTCAAGAGCCAGGGCGTCGATTACCAGCGCCAGGGCGAGATCCTCGGTTATCTGCGCGAGCTGCGGGAGATCGATGCGCGCTGGGACTTCGAGGTTTTGCGCGCGCGCACCGAGGGCAAGCCCGGCAAGGCCCTGCCCGGCGACGACCGCGGAGCGCGGGCATCGGAAATCCTGAAAAGGCTGCAACAGGCCGCAGGGGAGGCCCCGGGCGAGGCGCTGACTCGTGAACTGCCGGCACTGCAGCAGGCCTTCGGCCAGAAGGCCGAACTGCTAGCGCGCTACCGCGCGGCCCAGCAGACGGTGGCCGAGGCACTGGCCAGGCTGGTGGAGTTCGACGGCGAAATGGCCGGGCTCGTGCGCGGCGCCTGGGCCGCGTACCCGCAGCGCGACCGGCTGGTCGCGGTGGAAAGCACTTCGGCGCTGCTGTTCGCGCATGTCATGCGCTATGCCGCCGACCCCTCCGAGGCACAGCGCAAAAACGTCGAAACCTTCGCCGCCGACCTGCACAAGTCGGCGGAAGGCATGCCGCCGGCGCTGCGCGACGGCCTCGCACGCATGGACAGCTCGGTGCAGCAGGTCCTCGGCGCCAAGCCGGTGGAGGACGGGCTGTTCCGCAAGATTTCGATCTCCTCCGCCGGGCCGCGCATCAACAGCCTGACCGATGCCTTCAGCCGGGAAGCGGCGGACATCGAGTCTGACAGCGCACGCTACCGCATTTACCTGATCGCCTATGCCGGGGCGCTGCTGATCCTGATCGGCTGGCTGCTGTCGAAACTGGCGGTCAGCTACCGGTTGCTCAACGAAGCCAACCGCGTACTCGAGTCGCGGGTGGAAGAGCGCACCCGCGAACTGTCCGACGCGCTGCACCAGCTCAAGGAATCCGAGGCACAGCTGATCCAGACCGAAAAAATGTCCTCGCTCGGGCAGATGGTTGCCGGCATCGCCCACGAAATCAACACGCCGCTCGCCTACGTCAAGAACAGCCTCGGCTCGGTCGCCGGCAAGCTGCCCGAGGTCAAAGAGCTCGTGGTCGAGACCAACAAGCTGCTGCGGCTGATGGAGGACCCGAGTCCGAGCCCGGAACGCCTGCAGGCCAAGTACGCAGCGGTGCGCGGACTCGTCAACCATTTCGCCGAGCAGCAGGCACTGGCCGAGCTCGGGCAGCTGGCCAAGGACGGGCTGTACGGGATTGACCAGATTTCGGAGATCGTCCTCAACCTGAAGAATTTCAGCCGGCTCGACCGCAGCAAGGTCTCCAGTTTCAACCTGAACGAGGGGCTGGAGAGCGCGCTGATCCTCGCTAAGCACGAGCTCAAGCATCTCAAGGTCACCCGGAATTTCGGCGACATCCCGCCGATTACCTGCTCGCCGTCGCAGCTGAACCAGGTCTTCCTCAACCTGATCAACAACGCGGCACAGGCGATCGAATCGGGCGGCGGCGAAATCACGGTAAGCACGCGAACCGAGGATGCCGGTCACGTGGCGGTCGAGATTGCCGACAACGGCAAGGGCATACCGCCGGAAATCATGTCCAAGATCTTCGATCCGTTTTTCACCACCAAGGCGGTCGGCAAGGGCACCGGCCTCGGCCTGTCGATTTCCTACAAGATCGTCGAGCAGCACGGTGGTAGGATCAGCGTTGATTCCACCGTGGGCAAGGGCACCCGCTTCACCATCGTGCTGCCGCTGACACCGCCGGCCACGCTGGACGATCCCTCATGACCGTCAATTACCCCAGGAAAATCGGCAAGTACGAGGTGCAGGGCATCCTCGGCCGGGGGGGCATGGGCACCGTCTACAAGGCTTTCGATCCGGCGATCCACCGCCAGGTTGCGATCAAGACCATCACCAAGTCGGCGCTCGATCCCTCCGAAGTCCAGTATGCCGTGGCGCGCTTCCGCCACGAGGCACAGGCCGTCGGCCGCCTGACACATCCGCGGATTGCCGCCATCTACGATTACGGCGAGGACGACGAGCTGGCCTACATCGTGATGGAGCTGGTCAATGGCAAGTCGCTGTACGAGCACTTGCAGAACAAGGCGAAGTTCGATCTTGCGGAAATCGGGGAAATCGTCCGCCAGCTGCTCGACGGCCTGGGTTATGCGCATGCGCAGGGGGTCGTCCACCGCGACATCAAACCCTCGAACATCCTGATCAACGACGACGGCCGCATCAAGATCAGCGATTTCGGCATCGCCCACATCGACACCTCGTCGCTGACCCAGGTCGGGGAAATCATGGGTTCACCGGGCTACATGTCGCCGGAACAGTTCACTGGCGAGGAGCCCGATGCTCGCACCGACATCTACTCGGCCGGCGTCATCGCCTACGAACTGCTGACCGGGCGCAAGCCCTTCACCGGCAGCAACGTGGAGATCATGCGCCAGGTGATCGGCGAGCGGCCCGAGAATCCCTCCAAATTCAATCCGCGCATTTCGGTGCAGCTCGACTGGGCCACGCACAAGGCGCTGGCCAAGAAGCGCGAAGACCGCTTCCAGACCGCGCGCGAGTTCGCGCTCGGCTTCGTCCAGGGCATCGCGGCAAGCCTGCGTACCGCGAAATCGGCAGCTGACGAGGCGTCCCGCGAGGTGCCGACCCAGCGCCTGGACCCCAAGCTGGTCTCAGCGGCAAGGGTCATTTCCGGGATGCAGGCTTCGCAGGCAGGGTCACCTGCCGCAACCGCACCCGCCGTGGCGCCTACGTTCGACACCGGCGGCAAGAAAGCCAAACTGCTGTTCGTCGACGACGAGGAACGCATCCTCAATGCGCTGCGCTCGGTTTTCCGCAACCAGTACAACGTGTTCACCGCCAGCAGCGGCCCGGAAGCCATGGAATTCATGAAGCGCTTCCATCCGCATGTGGTGATCAGCGACCAGCGCATGCCGGAGATGACGGGCGTCGAGTTCCTGCGCCAGGTCCGGGATTTCGCGCCGCACACGGTGCGGATACTGCTCACCGGCTATTCCGACCTCGCTTCCATTGTCGGCTCGATCAACGACGGCGAGGTTTTCCGCTTCATCAGCAAACCCTGGAACAACACCGAGATCCAGAAAACAATCGGCGAGGCTGCGGCCATCGCGATCGAGCTGGCCGACATGGCGACCTCCCCACCCATCGTGCCGGACAAGGTCAGCAGCGGCATTCTCGTGCTCAACCCCGACCAGAGCGTGTTCCGAGCGGTGAGCGAACTGATGGGCAGCGTCTGTCCGGTAATCGATGCTCCGGACATGGATCGCGCGCTGGCAATCCTCACCGACCACGAGATCGCGGTGATCATCGCTGACATCCGCAGCGGCGACCAGAAGGCTCTGGCGGCCTTCAAGCTGCTGAAGCAGGATCACCCTGAAATCCTTGCCATCCTCACCACCGACGCTTCGGACTCGGAAGTGGTCATCGACCTGATCAACCAGGCCCAGGTGTTCCGCTTTCTCAGCAAGCCGCTGAACCTGAAACTGCTGCAGCAGCATGTGCACGCAGCCCTCGCGCGCTATCAGGCTTTCCGCAAGACGCCGAAGCTGCTCAAACAGCACCGCGTCGCTGCAGTCCGCGAACCCGAAGGCGGTTCGTCAATGCTCGACCAGCTGCGCGAACGCATCCGCTCGGTCAAGTCCTGGTTCGGCGTCGGCTGAGGCGGCGTTCCGGCGGCCGGGGCCGGTTCCTCAGAGCCAGTCCTTCTCCACCAGAAAATCACTGTAAAGCCGCGCTTCAGGCGTGCCCGGCTGCGGCGCCCAGTCATAACGCCAGTGCACGACCGGCGGCAGCGACATCAGGATCGATTCCGTGCGCCCGCCGGACTGCAGGCCGAATAGTGTGCCGCGATCGTAGACCAGATTGAATTCGACGTAGCGGCCGCGACGGTAGGCCTGAAAATCGCGTTCACGCTCGCCCCAGGGCAGGTCGCGGCGACGCTCAACGATGGGAACATAGGCCGGCAGAAAATGGTCGCCGACGCTGCGCGTCAGCGCGAAGCAGCTGTCGAAATCCGGAGTTCCGAGATCATCGAAGAATATGCCGCCGACTCCGCGCGGCTCATTGCGGTGCTTCAGGAAAAAATAGCGGTCGCACCAGGCCTTGTACTTCGGGTGGTATTCCGCACCGAAGGGCGCCAATGCGTCGCGGCAGCTGCGGTGGAAATGCGCGGCGTCGTCCTCGAAACCGTAGTACGGCGTCAGATCCATGCCGCCGCCGAACCACCATACCGGATCGGCTCCGCTTTTCTCGGCGACGAAGCAGCGTACGTTCAGGTGCACCGTGGGCACGTAGGGATTGCGCGGATGCAGCACCAGCGACACGCCCATCGCCTGGAAGGAGCGGCCGGCGAGCTCCGGCCTCGCAGCCGATGCGGAGGGCGGCAGGTTGTCACCGAAGACATGGGAAAAGCCGACACCTCCGCGTTCGAACAGCGCGCCGTTCTCGATCAGCCGGGTGATGCCGCCGCCGCCCTGCGGCCGCTGCCATTCGTCGCGGATGAAGCTGCCGCCGTCGAGCGCGGCAAGGCGGTCGACGATTGTCGACTGAAGGCCGGTCAGGTAAGCCTTGACTGCGGCAATGTCCATCGGGAAAGTCTGCCGTGTGTGCCCGCGACAGGCGCTATTTGCGCCCGGCGGCGACCGCACGATGACCGATGTCGCGGCGGCACTGCATGCCGTCGAAACGGATCTGGTCGACGATCTCGTAGGCGCGCTTCTGTGCGGTGCGGGTATTGTGGCCGAGCGCGGTGACGCAGAGCACGCGGCCGCCGCTGGTCACCACCTCACTGCCCGACAGCGCGGTCCCGGCATGGAATACGTGGAAGTCCTCGCCCGGAGCCGGCAGGCCGCGGATGACGTCGCCCTTGCGCGGATCCTCCGGATAATTCGCCGCTGCCAGCACCACCCCCAGCGCCACCCGCGGATCCCATTCCGCCTCGGCGCTGTCGAGTTTGCCGTCGATCGCAGCATCAAGCAGTCCGACAAGGTCGCTTTTGAGACGCATCATGATCGGCTGGGTTTCGGGGTCGCCCATGCGGCAGTTGAACTCGAGAACCTTCAGCGTGCCCGCGGGAGAGATCATCAATCCCGCGTAGAGGAAGCCGGTATAAGGAATGCCATCGGCGGACATGCCATTGATCACCGGCTGGATCACTTCACGCATCACCCGCGCGTGGATCTCCGGCGTCACCACCGGAGCCGGCGAATAGGCGCCCATGCCGCCGGTGTTCGGACCCTGATCATTGTCCTTTAGGCGCTTGTGGTCCTGGCTGCTGGCCAGCGCCAGCGCGTTGCGGCCGTCGGCCAGCACGATGAAGCTCGCTTCCTCGCCGTCGAGGAATTCCTCGATGACGACGCGTGCGCCGGCGTTGCCCATCTTGTTGCCGACCAGCATCATGTCCACTGCGGCATGCGCCTCATCAAGGCTCATTGCGACCACCACGCCCTTGCCTGCGGCAAGCCCGTCGGCCTTGATCACTATCGGCGCGCCTTCGCGGTCAATGTAGGCATGCGCCGCAGCGGCGTCGGTGAAAGTCGAGTGTTTCGCCGTCGGAATCCGGTGGCGCACCATGAACTGCTTGGCGAAATCCTTGGAGCTTTCGAGCTGCGCCGCCTTCTGCGTCGGCCCGAAAATGCGATGCCCCGCGCCGCGCACCGCATCGACGACACCCGCCGCCAACGGCGCCTCGGGCCCGACCACCGTCAGCGCGATTTCATTTTTATCAATAAAATCAATGATTTGCTCGTTGTCCCCAAGGTCGATATTGTGCAGGCCGTCCTCCCCCGCGGTGCCGGCATTGCCGGGGACCACGTAAACCATCTGCACCCGCGGAGATTGCGCCAGCTTCCAGGCCAGCGCATGTTCGCGGCCGCCGCCGCCGATGACCAGGATTTTCATCAGTGCCTGAAATGCCGGAAACCGGTGAACACCATCGCGATGCCATGCTCATCGGCGGCGGCGATGACCTCTTCGTCACGCAGGCTGCCGCCAGGCTGGATGATCGCGGTAGCGCCTGCTGCGGCCACCACGTCGACGCCATCACGAAACGGGAAAAAAGCGTCCGAAGCCACCACCGAGCCGGCCAATTTCAGCTCGGCGTTTTCGGCCTTGATCGAGGCGATGCGCGCCGAATCGACGCGGCTCATCTGCCCGGCACCGACGCCCAGCGTTGCACCGTTGCCGCAGAACACGATGGCGTTCGATTTGACGAACTTGGCGACACGCCAGGCAAACAGCAGGTCCGAGAGCTGCGCCTCGGTCGGCTGCTTGCGGCTGACCACCTTCAGGCCGGGCGCCGCGACGTTCTGGATATCGGGTGTCTGCACCAGCACGCCACCGCCGACGCGCTTGATGTCAAAGCGGTTTGCACCCGCGGCAATCGGTACTTCCAGCACCCGGATATTGGCCTTCTGCGCGAACACCGACAGTGCTTCCGGTGCGATTTCCGGCGCGATGATCACCTCGACGAACTGTTTCGAGATCGCCCGCGCGGCAGCGGCATCCAGCGCGCGATTCACTGCGATGATGCCGCCGAAGGCGGATGTCGGATCGGTGGCGAAGGCCTTGTCATAGGCGACCGCCACATCGGCGCCCACGGCCACACCGCAGGGATTGGCATGCTTGACGATCACGCAGGCCGGCGCATCGAAGGTCTTCACGCATTCCCAGGCCGCGTCGGCATCGGCAATATTGTTGTACGACAGCTCCTTGCCCTGCAGCTGGCGATAGCCGGCAAGGCTGCCCGGCACCGGAACAAGATCGCGATAGAACGCAGCCCGCTGATGCGGGTTCTCGCCGTAGCGCAGGGACTGCGCCTGCTCGAAATGCAGGTTGAGCCGCTGCGGAAAGTCGGCGACCCTGCCGTCAGCCTGCAGGGCGGTCAGGTAATTGCTGATTGCGCCGTCATAGGCGGCGGTATGCGAGAAAGCCTTGCAGGCAAGGCGGAACCGGGTTTCCGCGCCAAGGGCGCCGCTGGCGCTGGACATTTCCTTCAGTATGCCCGCGTAGTCCGCGGGGTCGGTAACCACGGCGACATGCTGGTGGTTCTTGGCCGCGCTGCGCACCATCGCGGGTCCGCCGATGTCGATGTTTTCAATCGCCTCGGCGAGGATGCAGTCATCCTTGGCGATGGTCTGCGTGAAGGGATAGAGATTGATCACCGCCATGTCGATGCCTGCGATCCCCGCCTTCTGCATCGCGGCGACATGCTCAGGCAGGTCGCGCCGGCCGAGCAGGCCACCGTGGATCTTCGGATGCAGGGTCTTGACCCGGCCGTCGAGCATCTCGGGAAACCCGGTGTAATCCGCGACCTCGGTGACTTCGAGGCCGGCCTCGCGCAGCAGCTTTGCGGTGCCTCCGGTCGACAGCAGGGCGACGCCGAAGCCGGCCAGCCCGCGGGCAAATTCGACGAGCCCCGCCTTGTCCGAAACGCTGATCAATGCCTGTTTGATGGTGGCCATGGTTGCGACTGAAGAATGCCGGGATGCGGGATGAACCCGGATGCCGTCAGAACTTGATGTTGTAGGTCTTGATTTTCTTGCGCAGGGTGTTGCGGTTGATGCCGAGCATCGCCGCGGCATGCGACTGGTTGCCGCGCACCTTGTGCAGTACCGATTCGAGCAGCGGTTTTTCCACGCTGCCGATCACCATGTCGTAGACGCCGCTGGCCTTCTCGCCGTCCAGATCCCTGAAATAACCGTCGATCGCCCGGCGCACGACGCGGGCCATTTCGGTTTCATTCATCATGCTGCAAGTTCCTCCACATAGGTCAGGCGCTCGCCCAGACCCGAAAGTTCGGCAAAAAACCGGTTCACGGCATCGATCTGTTCGGCGCAGGTCTGCAGCTGGTTCATGCCGTGACGGAAAGCTGCTGACCCGGCCAGACCCTTGGTGTACCAGGAGATGTGCTTGCGGGCGACTCGCACGCCGGTGTGCTCACCATAAAAGCCGTACAGGTCGTGAAGATGCGCCACCAGAACGCGGTGTATTTCCTCCACTGCCGGCGGCGGCAGATGCCGGCCGGTCTCCAGGAAATGGGTGATTTCACGGAACATCCAGGGACGGCCCTGGGCCGCGCGGCCGATCATCACGGCATCGGCGCCGGTGTATTCGAGCACGTGTTTCGCGCGCTCCGGCGTGGTGATGTCGCCGTTGGCGATCACCGGAATGCGAATCTCGGCCTTGACCGCGGCGATGGTGTCGTACTCGGCCTCGCCGCTGTAGCCGCAGGCGCGGGTGCGGCCGTGGATGGCCAACGCCTGGATGCCGGCGCTTTCGGCAATGCGCGCCACCATGCGCGCGTTGCGGTGATCGCGGTCCCAGCCGGTGCGGATCTTCAGCGTCACCGGCACCTCGACCGCAGCCACCACGGCATCGAGGATGCGCCCGACCAGCGGCTCGTCCTTCAGCAGTGCCGAGCCGGCCATCACGTTGCAGACTTTTTTCGCCGGGCAGCCCATGTTGATGTCGATGATCTGCGCGCCCTGGTCGACGTTGTAGCGCGCGGCATCCGCAAGCATCTGCGGATCGGCTCCGGCGATCTGCACCGAAATCGGATCGACCTCTCCGTCGTGGTTGGCGCGGCGCCGGGTTTTCTCGGAACCCCAGAGCAGGGAATTGCTGGCGACCATCTCCGACACCGCCATGCCGGCACCCATGGTCTTGCACAGCTGGCGGAAGGGACGGTCGGTCACGCCCGCCATCGGTGCCACGATGAGGTTGTTCTTCAGCTGATGGGGACCGATGCGCACCGGAATTGTTCTTTTGCAGGTGTCTGGAGAAAGGGCGCCATTGTAATCACAGCGGCGCGGCATGCAAAGGGAAATCTGCCTCTTTTTTGGGCAGGCGTGTCGTTTGCACCACGCATAAACAGGCTCGATGACGAGCGCTGAAAAAAATCGCTTTGCGATGAACGGCTTTAGTGCGCATGCTCGAAAGCCAACTGCAGATTGGCGAACAAGCCGCCGTGCCGCAACGATTCGCCGCCGTTCAGCCGCGCGCGCCGAAAGTCATGCGTCTTGCCAGGAAATTTTTCAGCGGCGGCGCGCTGCCGAGCAATGCAAGCCCCATGCCACGTGCGAAGCGCAGCGGCGGCAGATCGTTGGAAAAAAGCCTGACCAGTCCATGCGTGAATCCGATACCGCCGTCGCGATCGACGCTGCGCCGCCGCCGGTAGGCCCGCAACCAGGCATCGGAGCCCAGTGGATCGGTTCCGCCCCGGATGATCTGCTCGGCAAGTTCCCAGGCATCGCGCAAGCCGAGATTGAATCCCTGTCCCGCCACCGGATGCAGCGTCTGCGCGGCATTGCCGATGAAAACCACGTGTCCGGCATCGGCAGACGCGCGACGCTGGCGCAGCGCATGGCTGGCACGTACCGACACCGCGGTAAAGCGGCCGGCGCGCCCGCCGAACTCCTCCTGCAGTTGCGCCAGAAATTCCGTTGCGTCCACCGCGCACAACTGCAGTGCGCGCTGCGGCGTAGTCGTCCATACCAAAGCCCAGCCCTCGCCATCCGGCAGCAAGGCCAGCGGCCCTTGGGGCGTGAAGCGCTCGTAGGCCCTGTTGTTGTGCGGGCACTCACTCACGACATGCGCGGTCACTGCGCATTGCCGATATTCCCGGGTTTCCGCATCGGGTACGGCGCCGCCATCGGCGATGACAGCCAGACCGGCTTGCAGCTCAAGCTGCCGGTCAGCCTGCCGGTACTGCAGCACCGCGGGGTTGCCGCCCCGCCAGGAATCAACCTGCGCCCCGTGACGGCAGGATGCGCCGCTGCCCGCGGCAGCCTCGGCAAGCAGTGCCGCAAGCTGGCTGTAATCAACGACATAGCCGAGGTCGGGCAATCCGCATTCGTCCGCACTCATGCTCACCCGCCCGAAACCACCGCGCTGCGACACGTGGATCAGGCGTATCGGCGTCGCGGCAGCCGCGAGTTCGGGCCACACTCCAAGCCGCTCCAGCAGCAGGCGGCTGCCGTAGGACAGTGCCAGCGGACGCCGATCAGCGCTGGGCACCGTCTGGGCCTCCAGCAATACCGTCCGCAGCCCGGCATCGCGCAGCGCGAGCACCAGTGCGCTCCCTACCGGGCCGCCGCCGACGATGACGATATCGGCCGCTTCAGCCACGGGCAGCGCGCATCAGCGCCTCGATTTCGGCCACGGCCTTGGGCGCGCCGGCACTGAGGATTTCATGGTCCTGTACCGTCACCAGCACGTCGTCCTCGATGCGTACCCCGATATTGGCAAATGCTTCGGGAACACCGGGTGCAGGCCGGATGTAACAACCGGGTTCGACGGTCAGCACCATGCCCGGACGCAGTTCGCGCCAGTCACCACCGGTCTTGTACTCGCCGGCATCATGCACGTCGAGTCCGAGCCAGTGCCCGGTACGATGCATGTAGAACTGGCGGTAACTTTCCTGTTCAAGCACGGCATCCAGCGTACCCTGCAGCAACCCGAGATCGATGAACCCCTGCGCCAGCATCCGCACCGCGGCATCATGCGGATCATTCCAGCGCGCGCCAGGTTTCACGGCCGCAATCGCCGCGGCTTGCGCCGCCAGCACCAGCTCATAAACCGCGCGCTGCGGGCCGCTGAAACGGCCGTTGACCGGGAAGGTGCGCGTGATGTCGGAGGCATAACCGTCCAGTTCACAGCCGGCGTCAATCAGCAGCAGGTCACCATCGCCCAGCGGCGCGCTGTTGTCGACGTAATGCAGCACGCAGGCATTGGCGCCGCCGGCAACGATGGGTGTGTAGGCAGGCGCCTGGGCGCCGCAGCGGCGGAACTCGTGCTGCAGCACGGCCTCGATTTCATATTCGGTGACGCCAGGCCGGGCCGCCTGCATCGCCCGCCGGTGCGCAGCACCGGAAATTTCGCCGGCACGGCGCATCAATGCGAGCTCGTGCTCGTCCTTGAGCAGGCGCATCTCGTCGAGCAGCGCACGCACATCGCGGATCTCCTGTGGTGCAGCAACGCCGCTGCGTGCGCGGCCGCGCACGGTATTGATCCATCCCAGCACGCGCGCGTCCCATACCACATCGTCGCCGAGATGCACATGCATCGCAGGCCGGTCCGCCAGCAGGTCCGGCATGCGCGCATCGAGCTCCCCGATGACATGCGCCGCATCGAAGCCGAAAGCCGCGCGCGCGGCTTCGGGTCCATGGCGATAACCGTCCCAGATTTCCCGCTCGGCGTTCTTCTCGCGGCAGAACAGAATACTCTGCGGCGCGGAGCCCCCGGTCAGCACCAGCACGGCTTCGGGCTCGCGGAATCCGGTCAGATAATAGAAATAGCTGTCGTAGCGATACGGATAATGGGCGTCGCGATTGCGGATGCGTTCCGGCGCGGTCGGCACGATGGCAACGCCGTCGCCGAGCATCGCAGCAAGCCGCGCCCTGCGCGCGGCATGCACCGCGGCGGATGGCAATGGAGTGTGCATGGATCGATTATAGCCGCCGCAATCAATCGCCGAGCTGCGCATCCAGCAGCGCCGCCCAGGTGTTTTCCCGGTCCGCCAGCATGACCTCGACCGTGGTGCGCAGGTTGATGAACTGCTCGTGCAGCCCGTCCGCCGCGGCACCCGCCGTGAGACCTGCCAGCAGTCCCTCGACTGCGGCCAGCGATTCGCGAACGCCCACGGCGGTTGCAAGCGCGCTTTTCAGGCGTTCGCGTGGATGCGGGATCCAGCCGCGGTCGGCCGTAAGGCCTTTCAGGCACTCACCAAGCTCGAGCAGCCGCTTGCGCAACCGAGGCGCATCGCCGAGGCGCTGCATGGCCGGATCGTCCCAGACTGCAGTTTCGATCAGCGCCAGCCAGCGCGCGCGCAGTTCCGCAATCCAGGCCGGATCGAAAACCAGCACGGCATCGGCCCGCGTCGGGTCCAGCGGGGCGGTCATGCCGAGGCCAGCCTGCGGCCGGCTTCGGCGAGACGCTCGGGGGTGCCGACATCCTGCCAGTAACCCGGATACAGCTCGCCCGTCACCTGCTGCCGGGCAATTCCAGCATGAAGAAGATTGGCAAGGCGTGCCTTGCTGCCGGGTGCGACGCCGGCAAACAGCGCGGGATGATAGGCGCCGATGCCGCTGAAAGTATGGCGTGGTTTGCCGTCCACAGTGATCCGTCCCGCCGCAAGGCCGAAATCACCTGCAGGATGATGCGGCGGATTGGGCACCAGCACCAGGTGCGCAAGTGCTTCTTCCCCGGGCAATCCGCGGGCCGCCGCCACCAGCGGAGAAAAATCATAATCGGTGCAGACGTCGGCATTGACCGCAATGAAGGGTGCCGTCCCCAGCAGCGACAACGCGTTCGCGATGCCGCCGGCGGTCTCCAAGGCTTCGGCCTCGCGCGAATAGGCGATGCGGGCGCCCAGCGCGCGACCGTCGCCCAGCGCCGCTTCGATCTGCCCGCCAAGATGGGCAAGATTGATCACGACATCAGCCACTCCGGCTTTCACCAGGGCCTGCAAGATGCGCAGGATAAGCGGCCGTCCCGCGACCTGCAGCAAGGCCTTGGGTGTATGGTCGGTCAGCGGCCGCATGCGTTCGCCGCGTCCGGCAGCCAGGATCATCGCCTTCATCGCGCGCGCCGCATTCAGAAGGTGTAGCCGACCTGCGGCGGGCGCTGCTCGATTTCGTCGAACAGCCGTGCCAGCGGGGCAAGCTCGTCGTAGCGCATGCAGACGGATTTGACATAGGCGAGGAATCGCGGCGCGTCTTCAAGATAGGCCGGCTTGCCGTCGCGGTAGCGGATACGCGCGAAAATGCCGAGTACCTTCAGATGGCGCTGCAGGCCCATCCATTCAAATGCACGGTAAAACGACCCGAAATCCTCATCGACCGGCAGCCCCGCGCGTTTCGCCTGCTCCCAGTAACGCACGACCCAGTCCAGCGCGCGTTCTTCCGGCCAGCTGATGAAGGCATCGCGGAACAGCGAGGCGAGGTCGTAAGTCGGCGGTCCGTACACCGCGTCCTGAAAATCGAGCACGCCGGGATTCGGCGAAGACAGCATCAGGTTGCGCGGCATGAAATCCCGGTGCACGTACACCGGTGGCTGCGCCAGCGCGCTGTCGGCGAGCAGGCCGTTGATGCGGGTCAGGGTTTCACGCTGCGCAGCGGACAGCGTGACGCCGAGATGGCGTCCGACATACCACTCGGGAAAGAGATCCATTTCCCGTTGCAGCAGCGCACGGTCGTAGGGCGGCAGCACCCCCGGACGGCTGGCCTGCTGCCAGGCCAGCAACGCGGCTGTTGCGTCGCCGAACAGGGCATCGGCATTGGCATCATCCAGTGCCTTGAGGTAGGTGGTATCGCCGAGGTCTGAAAGCAGCAGGAATCCGCGGTCGATGTCGGCAGCCAGCACCTGCGGCACATGCAACCCGGCGCCGGCCATCAGCGCCGCGACCTTGACAAAGGGACGGCAGTCCTCACGCTCGGGCGGCGCATCCATGACGATCCGCGTCGTGCCGGAGAACGTCACGCGGAAATAGCGGCGGAAGCTCGCGTCAGCGGATGCCGGCGCAAGCGAAAACGGGGCGCCGGCAAGAGGTCCGGCGAGCCACGCGCAGAGCGATTCGAGGCGCTCGTCGCGCCCGGCCACTGGAGAGGGATTCAAGCGTTGCTTCGGTCAGTGAATTGTGAGATTTTACCACCTCGCCTGACACCCCCCTCCGATGCCCTCCTCCAGAAAAACCCGGATTGCGCTTGCCGTGCTGTGTGCGCTGCCGCTGGTAGCCGGCGCCGAGCAGGGGCTGAAACTGAAATCGCAGCCCAGCCTGTTGCTGATCCCGGCGGACAATGGCGACGAGGTGCCGCTGTTCATCGAGGCCGATCGCCTGCAGGGCATACAGGACAAGGAAATCGAGGCTTACGGCAGCGCCCGGTTGCGCAAGCGCGGGCAGGCGTTCTTCGCGGACTGGATGCGCCACGACACGCCCAGCGACGTGCTGACCGCCAAAGGCAATGTGCGCATCGAACAGGACCGCGAGATCATCGAAGGCGAGTCCCTGCGTTACGAGATCAACACCGACCGCGGCCACATGGAGCAGCCGCGCTACATGCTGATGAGCCTGCCGCCGGGAAGCGGCGCGGCCGGCGCTGCGCGCATCGGGGAGACCGACGGCCGCGGCACCGCGGAGCGGCTGCTGTTCGAAGGCCCCGGACAGTACCGCGTGCAGACCGCCAGCTACACGACATGCGAGCCGGGTAACGATGCCTGGTTCATCCGCGCCCGGCAGCTCGACATCGACCGCAGCCGCGATGTCGGTGTTGCCCGCGATGCCAGCATCGTGTTCTTTGACCAGACCATTTTCTACTCGCCCTACCTGTCCTTCTCGCTGCACCAGGAACGCAAATCGGGTTTCCTGACGCCCAGCTATCGCACCTCGAACACCACCGGCTTCGAATTCACGGTTCCCTATTACTGGAACATCGCACCGGAAATGGATGCCACGCTGTATCCGCGTTACATGACCAAGCGCGGCCTGCAGCTGGGCGGCGAATTCCGCTATCTCAACCCGAATTGGCAGGGCGAGATTCGCAGCGAAGTGCTGGCCAGTGACCAGCAGGTAAGCCGCGACCGCTGGGCGCTGTTCGCCAAACACCAGCAGAACATCGGCCGCGGCTGGAGCGGCAACATCAACATCAACCGCGTATCCGACGGCAACTACTTCACCGACCTGTCGACCCTGATTGCCGGAACTTCCCAGGTCTTCCTGACCAACGACCTGACGCTCGCGCGCGGCGGCACCTGGGGCAACGGCGGCACCTACAGCTTTTCCGCTTTTACCCAGCGCTGGCAGACGCTGCAGTCGGATCCGCTGGCACCGCTGGTGGCGCCGTACAACCGGCAGCCGCAGCTCACGCTGTCCGCCCAGCACCTGGGCACGCGCATCGGCGATTTCGACCTGCTGGGCAGCTACACGGCCTTCGACCATCCCTCGCTGATCAACGGCCAGCGGGCCGTGCTCAACCCCAGTTTTTCGCTGCCGCTGCAGAACGCCTTCGCCTTCGTGACCCCGAAAATCGGGGCCCACATCACGCGTTACGCGATGGGCAAAAACAACGCCGGCAACCTCGAGGATCGCACGCGCACATTGCCGATCTTCAGCGCCGAAACCGGTGTCGTGTTCGAGCGCGAGATGCAGGCCCGCGGCCAGTCCCTGATCCAGACGCTGGAGCCCAAGGCCTACTATGTCTACATCCCGTACCGGGACCAGAGCCGGCTGCCCAACTTCGAAAGCGGGCTGCAGGACATCAATTTCGCGACCCTGTTCACCGAGAACCAGTTCAGCGGCAGCGACCGCATCAACGACGCCAACCAGCTGACCGCGGGCGTCAGCTCCCGCTTCATCGACGCCAGCACCGGCATCGAGCGCCTGCGCGTGGCGCTGGCCCAGCGCTATTACTTCCAGTCGCAGCGGGTGACGGTGCCGGGGGTCGCGCCGCGTGCGCGCGACAGCAACAGCTCGGACGTGCTCGCGGTGATCAGCGGCAACATCGCGAAGAACTGGACCACCGAGGCCGGCTGGCAGTACAACACCGATCTCAAGCAGACCCAGAAATTCAATATCGCGGGCCGCTACCAGCCGCAGGCCGGCAAGGTGCTGAACCTGGCATACCGCGACACCCTCAACACGCTGCGCCAGGCGGATTTTTCCGCGCAATGGCCGATCGACAGCCGCTGGAGCGGGGTCGCCCGCTGGAACTACTCGATCCGCGACAACCGGACCCTCGAAGCGCTGGCCGGCGTCGAGTACACTGACCGCTGCTGGGCCCTGCGCATCGTCGGGCACCGTTTCGCGACCACCACCTCCGCCGCCAGCACGTCGATTTTCATCCAGCTTGAGCTGAGCGGCATTTCGCGCATCGGCACCAACCCGACCGAAGTCCTGTTCCGCAACATCAGCGGTTACAAGACCATGGATCCCCGCGCGGGCGCTCCGGTCCAATACAATGTACCCGGCGTGTTCTAGCCGCCCCCGGCGGTTCCGCGCCGGACAACCCGACTTTCCTGGATTCAACATGCCCTTCCGACTCTGCCTTGTTCTCTCCTGCGTCGCCGTCCTCGCGGCCGCCGCGCCGGCAGTCCATGCCCAGGGCGCCAAGCCGCGCGCCATCGTCACCGTCGATCGCATCATCGCCGTGGTCAACGACGAGATCATCACGCAGAAGGAACTCGCGGCGCGGGTCGACTTCGCCCTCCGGCAGCTGCGCCAGCAGGGCACTCCGCCACCGCCGCGCGAGGTCATCGAGCGCCAGCTGCTCGAGCGCCTGATCGGCGACCGGGTGCAGATGCAGCACGCAAGGGACATCGGCCTGCGCGTCGACGACGCCGAACTCGGCAAGGCGCTGGAGCGCATCGCCACCGACAACAAGCTCTCGCTGGCGCAACTGCGCGCGACGCTGGAGCGTGACGGTGTGCCCTTCGACAAGTTTCGCGAGGACATACGCAGCGAAATCACGCTGGCGCGGCTGCGCGAACGGGAAGTCGCGCAGAAAATCGTCATCACCGAGTCCGAGATCGACAACTTCATCCAGAGCCAGCAGGCGCAGCCGGGCCGCGGCGACGAATTCAACGTCTCGCATATCCTGGTATCGGTTCCGGAGAATGCCTCGCCGGAGCAGCTGCAGGCACGCCGCGCGCGGGCAGAAGAGGCCCTCGCGCAGATCAAGGGCGGCGCGGATTTCCGGCAGGTCGCCGCGGCCTTTTCCGACGCACCCGAGGCGCTGCAGGGCGGCCTGCTCGGCTGGCGGGAAAGCGAGCGGCTGCCGACGCTGTTCCTCGAAGCGCTGCGCCCGCTGCAGGCCGGCCAGCTGACGGACCTGCTGCGCAGCCCCAACGGTTTCCACATCCTCCGCCTCAACGAGCGCCGCGGCGGACAGGCGCCGATCATGGTGCAGCAGACCCGCGCCCGCCACATCCTGATCAAGACCAACGAGCTGGTCTCCGAAACCGAGGCCCGCAACCGCATGCTGGTGCTCAAGGAGAGGCTCGACAACAAAGCTGATTTCGCCGAGCTGGCTCGCGCCCATTCCGAGGACACCAGCGCGTCGCGCGGCGGCGACCTCGGCTGGCTCAATGCCGGAGACACCGTGCCCGAGTTCGAGCAGGCAATGAACGCGCTGAAGCCCGGCCAGATCAGTGCGCCGGTGCGCAGTCCCTTCGGCTGGCACATCATCGAGGTGCTGGAGCGGCGCAGCCAGGACATGACCCGCGAAGGACAGCGCATGAACGCGCGTCAGGCGCTGCGCGAACGCAAGACCGCCGAGGCCTACCAGGAGTGGGTGCGCCAGCTGCGCGACCGCGCCTACATAGAGCGGCGTCTCGACGAAGGCTAGCCTGCCGGCGCCATGAACCTCTCCGCAGCAGCGTCGTCACCCCTTGTTGCCGTCACTGCCGGCGAGCCTGCCGGCATCGGCCCCGAAATCTGCATGATGCTCGCCCGGCGTCGGCTGCCGGCACGGGTGGTATTGATCGCAGACGAACAACTGCTGATCGAGCGGGCCCGTGCACCCGACCTGCCGGCACCTTCGCTGCCGCCGTGGTCCGGACCCGGCGACACAGCCGCCGTATCAGTGCTGCACGTACCGCTCGCCAGGCCTTCGCGGCCGGGCGTGCTCGATCCGGCAAACAGCTCCTACGTGCTGCGCACCCTTGAAATCGCCGCCGACGGCTGCCGCGACGGCCGTTTCGACGCGATGGCAACCGCACCCGTGCACAAGGCCGTCATCAACGATGCCGGTATCGCCTTCACCGGGCACACCGAGTTCCTGGCCGAGCGGCTGAAGTCCCCGCAGGTGGTGATGATGCTTGCCGGCGGCGGCATGCGCGTAGCGCTGGCCACCACCCATCTGCCACTGCGGGAGGTCGCTGCCGCAATCACCAGCGAAGGCCTGGAACGCACGCTGCGCGTGCTGCATGACGATCTCGTCGTCCGCTTCGCCATCGCCCGGCCGCGGATCCTCGTTGCCGGACTCAATCCGCATGCCGGTGAATCGGGACATCTCGGCCGCGAGGAAATCGAGATCATCGGCCCGGTGCTCGAACGCCTGCGCGGCGAAGGCTGGGCAATCGAGGGCCCGCTGCCCGCTGACACCCTGTTCCAGCCGGACAAGCTCCGGCAATGCGACTGCGTGCTGGCGATGTACCACGATCAGGGGTTGCCCGTGCTCAAGCACGCAAGCTTCGGTGGCGGCATCAATATCACGCTCGGCCTGCCGATCATCCGCACCTCGGTCGATCACGGTACTGCGCTCGAACTCGCCGGCACCGGCAAGGCCAGCTGCGAAAGCCTGGTCGCAGCGGTTGAACTCGCGGCGGATCTTGCCCGTCACCGGCGCAGCGCATGAACGGAGGCGCAAGTTCCCGGCACATTCCGCGCAAGCGATTCGGCCAGAACTTCCTGATCGACGACGGCATCATCGCCAGCATAGTCGAATCCATCCGCCCTCAGCGCGACGACACGGTCGTCGAAATCGGCCCCGGCCTCGGCGCGCTGACCGAACCGCTGCTGGAAAGGCTGGATCACCTGCATGTCGTGGAAATCGACCGCGACCTGATCGCCCGGCTGCGCGGGCGCCATCCGCCGCAACGCCTGACCATCCATGAAGGCGACGTGCTGGAGTTCGATTTTTCGGCGCTGGGCGGCGACCTGCGCGTTGCCGGCAACCTGCCCTACAACATTTCCACGCCGCTGATGTTCCGCCTCGCCGCCTACGCCGGCGGCATCCGCGACATCCACGTGATGCTGCAGAGGGAAGTGGTCGAGCGCATGGTCGCCGCGCCGGGCGATTCGGAATTCAGCAGGTTGTCGGTGATGCTGCAGTACCGCTTCGACATGGAGAAGCTGATCGACGTGCCGCCCGAATCCTTCGAACCCGCACCCAAGGTGAATTCCGCGGTGGTACGGCTGACACCCCATGCCAAGCTGCCGCATCCGGCGCGCGACGAAGCTGTGTTCGCCGACATCGTTGCGCGCGCCTTCGGCCAGCGCCGCAAGACGCTGCGCAACACGCTGAAGGGCAGGGTCGCGGATGAAACATTTTCGCGGCTGGGCATCAACGCCGGCGCACGCGCGCAGGAACTTTCCGTCGCGGATTTCGTGCGCATTGCCGACGCCGTCACGGGCTCCTGAATACAAGCGCCTGTGTTAAGGCATCGGCGGGCGAGCCGGCAGGCCGCCCGCGCGGCAACTTATTCCGCGCCGGGTTTGCGCTGCACGAACTCGATCTTGTATCCGTCGGGATCCTCGACGAAGGCGATCACCGTGGTGCCATGCTTCATCGGGCCGGCCTCGCGCGTGACCCTGCCGCCGCGCTTCTTCACTTCCTCGCAGGCCTTGTAGGCATCCTCGACCTCGACCGCGACATGGCCGAAGCCGTTGCCCATGTCATAGGACTTCGTATCCCAGTTGTGGGTCAGCTCGAGCACGGCGGCGCGCGATTCATCGTCGTAGCCGACGAAGGCATTGGTAAAGCGGCCTTCGGCATAGTCCTTCCTGCGCAACAGGCGCATGCCCAGCACCTGGGTGTAGAAATCGATCGAGCGCTGCAGGTCGCCGACCCGGATCATGGTGTGCAACAGCCTCATCGCCACTCCGTCCTCAGATCTGCACCATTTCGAAATCTTCCTTGCGCGCGCCGCATTCCGGACAGGTCCAGTTCATCGGCACATCTTCCCACTTGGTGCCCGGGGCGATGCCTTCGTCCGGAACACCGGCGGCTTCGTCATAGATATAGCCGCAGATCAAGCACATGTATTTACGGTACTGCCCGTTGTCGGTGGTCATCAGCGTCTTCTGGGTTGCTTCGGGGTTATTAAGCTACAATCATCTCGACATTCTAGCTGATCCCCCTCACCGCGCCTCATTCCCCGGGCCCAAATTCCGCGCATGACCGATTCCCCGCCCATTGTGATGGTTTTTGCCGCCACCGATCCCACCGGCGGCGCGGGCCTGCAGGCCGACATCATGACGCTCGCAAGCATGGGCTGCCATCCGGTGTCGGTGGTGACTGCCATCACGATCCAGGACACCACCGGTGTTGACGGCATGCAGCCGATCGACGGCGAATGGGTTGCCGACCAGGCGCGCTGCATCCTCGAGGACATGCCGGTCGCCGCATTCAAGGTCGGCGTACTGGGCAGCCTGGAGGCCGTTGCCGCGGTGGCCGAGGTGGTTTCCGATTACCCGGAGATTCCGCTGATCCTCGATCCCGTGCTGGCCTCGGGCCGAGGTGACGAACTCGCCTCCGATGAGATGCTCACGGCCATACGTGAACTGCTTATTCCGCAGACCACCATCGTCACACCCAACAGCATCGAGGCGCGCCGGCTGGCAATCGATGACGGCGACGAGGACGACAACCCGGATCTCGCCGAATGCGCACGGCGCATACTCGATGCCGGCTGCGAATACGTGCTGATCACCGGCACCCACGAGCACACCGGGGACGTCACCAACACGCTTTACAACGCCGACGGTGTCGTGCGCAGCGACGCCTGGCCGCGCCTGCCGGGCAGCTACCACGGCTCCGGCTGCACACTGGCCTCGGCGCTTGCCGCGACCATCGCCAACGGCGTCGACATGCAGGAAGCCGTGCGCGACGCGCAGGAGTACACCTGGCAATCGCTGAAGCTCGCCTTCCGCCCCGGCATGGGGCAATACATTCCCGACCGCCTGTTCTGGGCGCGCGAGGACGAAACCTCCAGCGCAACCGAAGGCCAAGACGAGCCGCAGGCGTGAAACCGGCGATCGCAGGGCTTTACGCGATCACCCCCGACCTTGCCGACACGGGTGAGCTGCTGCGCAGCGTACGCGCAGCCCTCGCCGGCGGCGTCCGGGTGCTGCAGTACCGCAACAAGACAGCGGACGCAGCGCGACGCCGTGAACAGGCACAGGCCCTGCAGAGCCTCTGCGTCGCGGCCGGCGTGCCGCTGATCATCAACGACCACCTCGACCTTGCCCTCGAATGCGGCGCGGCCGGACTGCATCTCGGCGGCGAGGACGGCGACATCGCAACGGCGCGGGCACGGCTGGGCCCGCAGCGGCTGCTGGGTGCCTCCTGTTACGACCGCATCGAACTCGCGGAAACAGCCGTCGCCACGGGCGCCGATCATGTGGCCTTCGGCAGTTTTTTCCCCTCCACCATCAAGCCCGGCGCAGTGCGCCCGTCGCCCGCCCTGATCGCCCACGCCAAGCAGCGCCTGCAAGTGCCGGTAGTGGCCATCGGCGGCATCACGCCCCAGAATGCGCCACAGCTGCTGGATGCCGGTGCCGATGCCCTCGCTGTTATCTCCGCGGTGTTCGGCGCGGAAGACGTTACCGAGGCGGCAACTGAATTCCGGAAACTGTTCGAAACACGCCATGAAAAAAAGCCAGAAACTCTTTAACCATGCCCAGCTGACCATCCCCGGCGGCGTCAACTCCCCGGTGCGCGCCTTCAAGTCGGTCGGCGGCACGCCGCTGTTCTTCCAGCGTGGCAAGGGCGCGCTGGTCTGGGATGCCGATGGCAACAGCTACATCGATTACGTCGGTTCCTGGGGACCGCTGATCTGCGGTCACGCCCACCCCGATGTCATCAAGGCCGTGCAGCAGGCGGCCGAGCGCGGCCTGTCCTTTGGCGCGCCCACCGAAGCTGAAGTCGACATGGCCGACCTGCTGCGCCGGCTGGTGCCCTCGCTGGAACAGGTCCGCCTGGTCAGCTCCGGCACCGAGGCGACCATGAGCGCGATCCGGCTCGCCCGCGGTTTCACCGGGCGCAGCAGGATCATCAAGTTCGAAGGCTGCTACCACGGGCATGCCGACTCGCTGCTGGTCAAGGCCGGCTCCGGCGCGCTGACCTTTGGCCAGCCGTCGTCGGCGGGCGTGCCCGCGGAAACCGCCGCTCACACCCTGGTGCTCGACTACAACGACGCGGCCGGAGTCGAAGCAGCCTTTTCCCGAGAGGGCGGCGAGATCGCTGCGGTGATCGTCGAACCGGTCGCCGGCAACATGAACCTGGTGCCGCCGCGACCCGGTTTCCTCGAAATGCTGAGGGAACTCTGCACCCGTCACGGCGCAGTGCTGATTTTCGACGAGGTGATGACCGGATTTCGCGTCGCGCTGGGCGGCGCCCAGGCTCTGTACGGCATCAAGCCCGACCTCACGACGCTGGGCAAGGTCATCGGCGGCGGCCTGCCGGTGGGCGCCTTCGGCGGACGCCGCGACATCATGCAATGCCTGGCGCCGGTGGGTCCGGTCTACCAGGCAGGCACCCTCTCCGGCAATCCGGTGGCCGTCGCCGCCGGTCTCGCCACCCTGCAGCTGATACAGGCGCCGGGCTTCCACGACCGTCTTGCCGCCACCGCGCACCAGCTGTGCAGCGGCCTTGCTGAAGCGGCTCAGGCGCGGCGCATCCCTTTCTCGGCGCGCAACGTCGGTGGCATGTTCGGCCTGTTTTTCCGCGAAACGCCGCCGGCGACCTATGCCGAGGTGATGCAGTGTGACAAGGACGCCTTCAACCGCTTCTTCCACGCCATGCTGGCCGAGGGCGTTTATTTCGCGCCCTCCGCCTACGAAGCCGGCTTTGTATCCGCTGCCCACGGCCCCACGGAAATCGAACGCACCCTCAAAGCTGCAGCAAAAGTCTTTGCTGCACTTTAAGCCCTGGAAAAACAAAAATATCAATAAAAACAATTATTTATAAATTAACAAATTGCTGCACTCTGTGAGTCCCTGCAACAAAACCGCCCCGCCATGGAAAAAATTCGCCTGTCCAAGCTGATGTCGGAGCAGGGCCTGTGCTCCCGTCGTGAGGCCGACAGCTATATCGAACGCGGCTGGGTGCTGGTCGACGGCCAGCCCGTCACCGAGCTGGGCACCCGCATCCTGCCCACCCAGACCATCACCCTCGGCGCCGCCGCTCAGAACCGCCAACAGGCGCGGGTCACGGTATTGCTGCACAAGCCGGTGGGCTATGTGTCGGGCCAGCCCGAGAAAAACTACAAACCGGCAATCATGCTCATAGCCGCGGACAGCCGTTACCGCAACGACCGCAGTCCCCTGCGCTTCAGTCCCCAGCATTTGCGCGGACTGGCGCCCGCCGGCCGTCTCGACATCGATTCCACCGGCCTGCTGGTGCTGACCCAGGACGGGCGCATCGCCAAACGGCTGATCGGCGAGAACTCGCAGGTCGAGAAAGAATACCTGGTGCGGGTCAGCGGCCGCCTTAAGGCCGATGGTCTGGCCCTGCTCAACCACGGACTCAGCCTCGACGGCGAGGCACTGCGGCCGGCGGAGGTGTCCTGGCAGAACCGCGACCAGCTGCGCTTTGTGCTGCGCCAGGGCAAGAAACGCCAGATCCGCCGCATGTGCGAACAGGTGGGTCTGGCCGTGACGGGGCTCAAACGGGTGCGCATCGGTAGGGTCATGCTCGGCGACCTGCCGGTCGGGCAGTGGCGCTACCTGCGGGATGACGAAAGTTTCTAGAGCCGGCAGGCTTCCGGGTCCGCACCCGGAAACCTGACCCTCAGCCGGCGCGCCGGATCGCGGTCTTCGGTGCCGGACGCAGCGGGCGCTTGCCCGGCACCTTCGCGCGTGCCGTCATGGTCGGGGCAACATCAGACAGCTGCGGCGCCAGCCTCGCGAGTTCCTCCTGCAGGGTCGGCGGACCACCCAGTGCCGCGATCCGCCGCTGGCGGGCGGCCGCATCCGGCAGCGCATGCAGCCCGGTCAGGTACAGCAGCAGGTCCTCGGTGGTGTGATATTCCTCGCCGGCGATGCGCGGGAAATTGCGCGGGAAGTTCGCATATTCCGGCGTGCGCCCGGGAAACAGCACCTGCGACACAAAGCCCATGCAGCTCATGCACAGTTCCGCGGTCACGCCATTCAGTTCGCAATAGGGCACGCGCTTGCGCACCAGCGGCGTCACCCGCTGCATCAGCTTGCCGCTCAAACTGCGCATCGCCGCCTCGCTGGCGTACGGTCGCAAACCGTAGAGATGCTGCGCCTTGAAGGCTCCACCCGGAACCTCGACCTCTCCATCGCCGACGAAAGCGGCAACATGCACGCCCAGCCCCGGAAACGACCAGGCGATGCGCTGGTCCGGCAGCTCGATGCCGACCTGGATTTCCTGGTCGCCGTTGGGCGCAGTGATCAGCCAGTAATGCACATACCCGGCCTGGCCTTCTCCGGTCGCACTGACAACGGGTGCCGTCGCCAAGGGTTGCGGCCTGGCCTTGCGCTTCGCGGCAACCGCGGCCGGCGTTTTCTTCACGGTCAGCGACGGCCGCGCCTTGACGTCCGTCGCGGCGTGTACGGGCAGCAGCGCGGGAATCAGCAGCAGGGTCAACAAGACAAGTGAATGCATGGCGGCACTTGGGCCGGGCGGCATCGACAAAAGTTCCATTTCACAGGTATCGGCAAGGCAGGCCTCGGCAAACGATCACCGTCGGGCAAGCTGGGGGAAAGGTCTGTCGCCTAAGCCCGACGCGCGATCAGTTCGGGTATGGCTGCCACGCTTTCGAGCAAATGAGTGTGCGGATGCGGCTGCATCTGGTCGCGGCCATGGGCACCGGACAGCACGCCGATGTTCAGCGCGACGCCGGCGTTATGACCCGCCTGCAGATCAAGCACGGTATCGCCGGCATTGGCCACGCAACGCACGTTGACGACGCCGGTCGCCTCCATGCAGCGGAAAATCATGTACGGCGCCGGCCGGCCCTGCGCCACCTCGTCGCCGCAGACTACGGCGTCGACCACGCCCTCGCGCCAGCGCAGCGCATCCAGCAGCAGGTCGGTGGTCTCGCGGTCGAAACCGGTGTTCAGCGCGACCTTCACGCCACGGCCGCGCAAGGTGTCGATGGCCTCGCGAGCGCCTGGCACCGGCTCCACGGTGCCGTTGAAGACTTCGGCCAGATGCTGCACGAAAGTCGCATAGACCTGTTCGGACCTGGCCTGGCGATCAGCGCTGTCCGGGATCAGGTTCAGGATCGCCAGCCGTTTGGAGGCACCGCGCAGGCTGTTGATCGCCTGCGGCGTTACTGCAATGCCATGCGCGGCCAGTGCCGAGGTGAAGGCCTTGGGTACCTGCCCTGCGTCGCGCACCGTCGTGCCCGCCATGTCGCAGACCACCAGTTCGATTTTTTCAGCCACAGCACACTCCCTGACTCAGATCGATTGAAAACTCACAGCAACTCGATGCCGAAGCGCCGCACCAGCAGCGCGAACAGCCCGAACGAGGCCAGCGTGATCAGCACACAGGCGCCCAGCGTCGGCCAGAACCCCAGTCGCGGCAGCAGGGCCGGAAACACCAGGAACATCGGCAGCGTCGGGATAACGTACCAGAAGGTGTACCAGGCGTGGTTGGCGATCTTTTCCGGCGGCTGCTGCTCGACGTAGAGCCAGATCAGCGCCAGCACGGTCACCATCGGCAGCGCGGCAACCAGGCCGCCGAGCTTGTCGCTGCGCTTGGCGACTTCCGACACCAGCACGACCACCGCCGCGGTCAGAAAATACTTGGTGATGATCCAGGCCATGTCCATTTCCTCCTGCGGCATTGTACTGCCCGCCGCGGCGCACGCTGCTTTCGCGTCCACACCCTGTCGCGTTGCCGCGGCCGGGGATGTCGCCTACCATCGCCGCTGCAAAAGGAGAGTTACCATGCAGGAACTGAAAGGCAAGGTCGCCGTCGTCACCGGCGCCACGCGCAAACGCGGACTCGGTCGCGCCATCGCACTGGCACTGGCCCGCGCCGGCGCCGACGTCGCCGTCACCGGCAGCAGCCGCGGCAACTCCAGCCTCACCGCTGACGAACAGCAGGACGGCTGGCGCGGGCTGCCCGATGTCGTCGCCGGGATCGAGGCGCTGGGCGTGCGCGGCTGCGGCGCTTACATGGACGTGCGCAAGGCCGAGGACGTGCAGCGCATGGTGCAGGAAGTCGTCACCCAACTCGGCCGCATCGACATCCTCATCAACAACGCGACCTATCCCCGCGCCGCCGACCGCGTGCCGCTGCAGGACCTCGACGACGGCCTGTGGCGCAACATCGTCGACATCAACCTGACCGGCACCATGCTCTGCTCCAAGTACGTGTCGCGGCAGATGATCGCCCAGGGCGAGGGCGGCAGCATCGTCAGCATTTCCTCGGGCGCCGCACTGAAGGCGCCGGCCACCTTCTCCGCATATGCTGCATCGAAAGCCGGCATGCACGCGCTGATGGCGGCACTGGCCGACGAGCTCGGTGAACACGGCATCACCGCCAATGTCATCGCGCCGGGATTCCTCGACACCGCGCGCATAGACACCCTGCGCGACCCGGCGAAATGGGAAAAACGCCTGTCGACGATTCCGATCAAACGTCCGGGGACAGTGGAGGAGGTCGCCGACCTCGTGCGTTACCTCTGCGGCCCCAGTGCGCGCTGGATCAGCGGTGATGTGCTGCTGATGACCGGCGGCGAAGTACGGCGCGCAGCGCGTTAGCCGGCGTCAGTCCGGCGGCGCACCGGCCTCGCATTTTTTGCAGGGCAGTTCATGGCCGATCATTGACTGGCGGCCTGCCGGCGTGGCGACCCAGGGCCGGTTGATCCACGGCGGGTTGTGACGCACATGCTGGTGGTGGCCGCAGGCGAGTTCGGCGACCCAGTCGCCGTCCTCGTCCTGGTGGAAGCCGGTGATGGGCTGATTCAATGGTTCTCGTCCCTGGACAGGCGCACAACGTAAGGCTTTAACCGCCTTGATTGCCTGGACGTTGATTGCTTAAGGCGTTCAGCGGGCACCCGGCGGCTCCCTCAGAACTCGATGCCGACATTGACCGAGTAGAAGCGCTGTTTGCCGCCACCGGCGATAGGGGTGCGGAATTCCTCGCTGCGCTTGATGCGGGTCACCGACAGGCGAACCTTGTCGATGCGCAATGACAGCCCGGTCGTGAAGTCGTACACCGCATCGCGGCGCGCGACACCGGGGCCGTTGCGGAACAGCGAACCGTCGAGGAAGATGTTGTGGCCGATCAGACGCCCGTCGACGCCGGCGAAAGCGAACCACTCCCAGGGCTGGCGGCGGCCGGCGTCGTGTTCGCTGCGCGTGTTTTTCAGCATTGCGCCGCCGGGTTCGATGCCGTCGGGACCGAAGCCGGTCATGTTTTGGCCGACGCGCACGATGCCGCCGGCGCGCACCAGGGTCATGATGGTGCCGAGACTGGCCCCCGCATGCGGCACGAACTGCAGGCCGTTGCTGTCGCCGTAGCGCCGCTTGTGCAGATAGGTCAGCAGCAGGCCGGGTTCGGCGCGGATCTGATTGCCCCAGCCCATCGGCTCCGGCGCATCGACCACGTACTTGTGCCAGAAGGTCTGCACCTGGCGGCCCAGCGCCGGCGGGCCGACGAAACCGAGATCGACTTCGACGGTATGCAGCCGGTCTTCCTTGACGCTCTGCGCGACGGCGCCGATGTACGACCACGCCGCCCAGGGCCGGTCGAAGGGCTGCGGCGCGGCGATGGTGATGTCGCGCGGCGTGTAGAGGTTCTGTCCGATGAACAGGCCGAAGTGATTGCTCGCCCCGTCGCTGATCGCGTCGAGCAATGCATTGGGCGGGCGGGTGATCAGTTTGGTGATGCGCTCGGCCGGCACGCCGCCGCCGATCTTGATGCCGTTGGTGTAGTACTGGTCGGTGCCGCCGAGGGAATCGTTCTCGATGAAGACCTGGATCTCGCTGCCACGCAAGTCCCAGGGCGCGCCGTCAGCGCGCTCTGCTGCGACGGCCGGCATTACCAGCAGCAGTATGGCGAGGAAACCCGAAAGGCGTGGAAGTAAGTGCTTGCTTTTCTTAAGCTCGCCTGCAAACTTCTTACAAATCAACACGATACTTCTTCATTTTGCGCGGATCCAGGGTCAGGCCGATGCCCGGTCCCGGCGGCAGCTGTAGGCAACCATTGCGGATCACCGGTTCCTCGTTGGCAACATGATCCTTGGCATCGATGAAGCTGGAGAACTCATGCGCATGCGGCGTGGCATAGGTGCTGGCGAAATGGGCGGCGGCGACGCAGCCGATCTGCATGTCGGCCTGAGTGCCGTTGTGTGCGGGGGTGTAAAAGGATTTCGCCAGCGCAAGAATCTGCTGCGATTGGGTATAACCGGTGCGCGCGCACTTGATCACCACCGAGCGGATGCCGCCCAGCTTCAGTTCATGCAGCACGTCATCCGGGGTCATGCAGGAATCGTCCCCGGAAATCGGAACCGTGGTGCGCTCGGCGCAGAAGCGTTTGCCAGCACCGTCGCGGGCGGGGATGGGCTCCTCGATCAGCGCGACATTGACCTCCTCGAAATAGGGGGAGGTTTCCAGCAGGTCCTGCGATGAATAACCCTGGTTGCAGTCAATGGTGATCTCATGGTCATCGCCGACCATCCTGCGCAGCGCGCGCAACAGCGCGATATCGCGTTTTTTGTCGATGCCGCATTTTACTTTCCAGGCCTTGAAGCCGTAGCGTTTGATCATGCGCTCGGCCTCGGCCAGCATTTCCTTGTTCGAGCCCAGCATCAACCGGCGGTTGACCGGCAGCGCCTTGGGCGTGCCACCGAGAAGCTCGGCGCAGCTGATGCCGAGATGCTTGGCCCGGGCGTCGAACAGCGCCATGTCGATCGCCGACTTGGCCGCCGGATTGCCGGCGAACTGGTCGAGTACCGCCCACAGGCCGGCACCGTCGAAGGCACCGAGGTTTTTCAGCCGGGGCGAGAAGTGGTCACGGACGATGGTGGTGATCGACTGCTGGGTTTCTCCGTAGATGGTCGGGCGCGGCGGCGCATCGGCGATGCCCTGGGTGCCGTCCGACAAGGTCACCACGACAATGACATTGTCGATGTTCTTGATTTCGCCGCGCGCCCACTTGATGGGATGCAGCAGGGGCACAACGACGGGGATGGCTTCGACGGAACGGATGCTGAGAATGCTGTCAGTGTTTTTCATGGCTGGACTTTCGGTGAAGGCCGCTATTATTCGCTGAAAATGCCGCTGAGTCATGCCGGCCGGTGGAATACCGGGTTCGGACAAGGGCACATTGCGTGCCGGGATTCAGCCGTGTGAAACAAGCCACCATCATTCCGGACGCTCGGAGTGTGATCCGGAATCCAGGAAACTCCGGCACAAGCACTGGATTCCGGCGTGCGCCGGAATGACGGCAAGGCTCAGAAGCTGGTCGGCCAGGTGCGCATCAAATGCTGTCCGACGCCGTTGCTCATGCGCATGCGGTGCACGTCGAGCATGCGGATCAGCCAGCTGCGGGTGTCGCGCGGGTCGATGACGTCCTGTGCGGTGTAGATCGCGGCCATGTCGTAGGGCGAGGTGCCCTTGGACATCTTCGCCACCGCTTCCTTGAATTTCTCCGGCTCTTTCTCAGGGTCGACGCCGAACACCACCTTGGCGCCGAAGTCCGGTTTCATGAAGCTGATCTCGGCCGTGACCCAGCAGGCAAGCTCGTCACAGTTGCCGCCGGCCCCCATATTGGACACCGCGAGCCCATAGCTCTTGCGCAGGATCACCGATATCTTGGGCACGGTGACCAAGGTCATCGCATTGAGCCAGTTCATCACCTTGCCGGTGACACCCTGCTGCTCGCCTTCCATGCCGATCAGGAAGCCCGGCTGATCGACCAGCATAACGATCGGGATGTTGAAGGAATCGCAGAGCACGAAAAAGGCCTGCACCTTGCGGCAGGCATCGGCATCGATGGCGCCGCCCTTGAACAGGGGATTGTTGGCGATGATGCCCACCGATTTGCCGTCAAGCCGCGCCAGCGCGGTGACCAGGGTCTTGCCGAAGCGCGACTTCATTTCGAACATCGAACCGCGGTCGACGATGCACTGGATCACCTTGCGCATGTCATAGACCTGGTTGGTCGATTCCGGGATCAGCTTCATCACGTCGCGGATTGCGTCATCCGAGCCTTCGGGCACCGGATATTCGGGCGGGGGCTCCATGTAATGGCTGGGCAGGTAGGACAGGAACTGCTTGATCGCGTCAATCGCCTGCTCGTCGGTATCGACGACCTGGTCGACGAGTCCGCTGACTTCGGAATGCACGCGCCAGCCGCCCAGCGCCTCGCCGTCGCATTGCTTGCCGGTGGCCATCGAAATCAGCCGCGGGCTGGACACCGCCATGATCGCGCCCTTGCGCATCACGCAGAAGTCCGACATCGAGCCGTACCAGGCCGAGGAACCGTAGCAGTGGCCGAGCACGCCGGCAGCCCAGGGCACTTCGCGCATGCGCAGGTATTCCTGGGGATCGTCCTTGGAACCGATCGAGCCCGCGCCCATCACGTCGGGCATGCGCGCACCGGTGGATTCGCCGAGGAAGACCAGCGGAATGCCGCGTTTTTTCGCGACACCCTTCATGTGCTTCAGCTTCCTGATGTTGATCTGCGCGCTGGAAGCACCCTTGACCGTGAAGTCGTTGGAAATCGCCGCGACCTCGCGGCCGTTGACGCGGCCGTAGCCGGCGATCTTGCCGTCGGCGGGGGTAGTGGCCTTGTCTTCAGGACGGTTAGACACGCTGAACAGGCCGGATTCGAGGAAGCTCCCGGAATCGAACAGGCGGTCGAGACGCTCGCGCGCATTGAGCAGGCCCTGTGCCCTGCGCTCGGCGAGCTTTTCAGGCCCGCCCATCGCCAGTGCCTTCTGTTTGCGGGCGTCGAGTTCTTTCAGCAGTTCTTCAAAAGCCATGGCATTCGCTTTGCAGGCCGTCCGTCGACAAGCTCGGGACGAACGATGGTGGAAACAGGGTCGCCGGGTTTCATCCCTGATTCCGTCCGCCTCCGGAATAATCCGGAGGCGGACGGACCGACGCCAAATCGCTTAGAGCTTGAGTCCGAGATCCTTGACCAGCTTGCCCCATTTCGCCATGCCGTCGCGAATGGAACGCGCAATGTCTGCCGGTGTACCGCCGGCGGGATCAATGCCCTCGTTCGCATAGGCGGCCTTGATTTCCGGCGCAGCGAAAGCAGCGTTCACTTCCTTGTTCAGGCGCTCAACGATGGCCTTGGGCGTGCCGGCAGGGGCAAGGATGCCGAACCAACTCGCTGCGGTATAGCCCGGCAGGCCGGCTTCCGACGCCGTCGGCACTTCGGGGAACAACAGGGAGCGCTTGGCGCCGGTCACCGCAAGACCGCGCAGACGATTGGCCGTCAGGTGGGTGCGCGCGCTGGGAAAGGGCGCGAACATCGTGGGCACATGCCCGCCGACCACGTCGTTCATCGCCGGACCCGCGCCCTTGTAGGGCACATGCGCCATCTGGATGCCGGCGACCGACTTCAGCTGCTCGGCAAAGAGGTGGTTCCAGGTGCCGTTGCCGGCCGAAGCGTAGTTGAGCTTGTTCGGATTCTTCTTCGCGTAGTCGATGAATTCCCGCAGGCTCTTCACCGGCACCGAGGGATGAACGACGATCATGCCCGGGGGTTCGGACACCAGCACCACGGGCTCGAAATCCTTGACCGGATCGTAGGGCAGGTTCTTGTAGAGCGCCGGGCCGACCAGAATGTTGCCGAAGGAGGCAATGACGATGGTGTGGCCATCGGGCTGCGCCTTGGCCGCCATGTCGACCCCGAGGGTGCCACCCGCACCGCCGCGATTGTCGACTATGACCTGCTGGCCGAGAGCCGCGGTCAGTTTGTTGCCGATCAGCCGCGCCTGCACATCGGTGTTGCCGCCAGGGGCAAAAGGCACGATGAAGCGGATCGGTTTCGTCGGGTAGCTCTGGGCCGATACCGGGGCCGCAATGGCCAGCATAGCGGCGGCAATCAGGGAAAGTCGGATGTTCATGTCATGCTCCTCCAGGTTGTGCGGGGCACGCGGCGGTCTTCTCTGCCGCCGCCTGTTGCGTGGCCCCATGCAGCGACGTCCGCTGCAGTTTCAGAAAATGTCTCAATAGCTCGTGGGCCAGTTGCGCAGCAGATGCTCGCCGACGCCGTTTTTCATGCCGCGGCGGTGCACGTCGAGCGTGCGGATCAGCCACTGGCGTGTGTCGCGCGGATCCAGCACATGCTGGGCTTCGTACAGTTCGGCGAGGCCCCAGGCCGAGGTGTCACGCTCGACTTCGGCTTTCAGTTTCGCGAACTTCTCGGGATCGTCCTGCTGCTTGACGCCGTAGAGCACGTTGACCGACACCGCGGGATCCATGAAGCCGAGGTCAGCCATCGGCCACACCGCAACCTCGTCGGCATTCTTGCCGCCCGCCATGTTGATGAAGGCCTGGCCGTAGTTCTTGCGCATGATGATGGTGATCTTGGGCACCGTGACCTGGGTCAGCGCATTCATCCAGTTGATGACCTTGCCCGGCATGCCGCGCAGCTCGCCCTCGATGCCGATCAGGAAGCCCGGCACATCGACCATGAACACCAGCGGTACGTTGAAGGAATCGCAGAGCACCATGAAGCTGATGACTTTCTGCACCGCGTCGGCGTCGAGCGCGCCGCCCTTGTACATCGGGTTGTTGGCAATGAAGCCGGTGGTCTTGCCGTCGACGCGGGCGAGCACGGTCGCGATCGACTTGCCGTAGCGTTCCTTCAGTTCGAAAGAGGAGTCCTTGTCGGCAACCGCGGCAATGATCTTGCGCACGTCGTACACCTTGTTGCGCGACTCGGGCAGGATGTCGAAGATGTTCTTGCAGGCTTCGTCCGAGCCTTCCGGCACCGGGTACTCGGGTGGCGGCTGCATGTAGTTGCTGGGCAGGTAGGACAGGAATTTCTTGATCGCGGCGATCGCCTGCTCGTCGGTATCGACCGCCATGTCGGCCAGGCCGGAGATGCCGGTGAGCAGCTTCCAGCCGCCGAGTTCCTCGGCGCCGATCGGCTTGTTGATCGCGATCGAGGTCACATTGGGGCTGGCGATGGCCATGATCGCGCCTTTGCGCATGACCACAAAATCCGACATCGCCGAATACCAGGTCGAGGAACCGTAACACTGTCCGAGCAGCGCCGAGCACCAGGGCGATTCGCGCAGGCGCTGGTACTCGGTCGGGTCCTGGGCGATGATCGCGCGCCCGGCAGAACCCATGCGGTCGGGCATGCGCGCACCGGAGGATTCACCCAGCATGACCAGCGGAATGCCGCGCTTGGTGGCAATCTGCTTCACATGCTTGATCTTCTTCATGTTGATCACCGCCGAGGACGCGCCAAGGACAGTGAAGTCATTGGAAACCAGGGCTATTTCGCGACCATCGACCTTGGCAAAGCCGGCGATCTTGCCGTCGGCCGGCGTCTTGTGCTTGACCTCGGGGCGATTGCTGCGGGCAAACAGCCCGGATTCAATGAAAGTGCCGGGATCGACCATGCAATCGATGCGCTCGCGGGCGTTCAGATGTCCTTCCGCCTTGCGTTTGGCCAGTTTTTCGGGCCCGCCCATGGCCATCGCTTCGGCCGTTTTCTGCTGGAATTCTTCGATCAGTTTTTCAAAAGCCACGACATTCCTCGGTTTCTGCACGGATTTGAAGAGATTTTCAGTAGCGAAGCATAACTTTGCCCCGTATTGTCGTCAAGAAGATTGTTGACAATCATACAAAACGGATAGGTATAAAATCAGCGCCGCTCCCTCGATTACCCGTCCGGGCCCTTCTCAACGACGTCCAAGCATTCCGTTCATCCGCACTCAACTCCCTGCGGATAAACGGCGGCCACATCACGACACTCTCTTGCGCGCCTCGCGCCCCTTCGGCCGCGGATTCACAACCTGCGTATCGACATAGGCATCGATCAGACGGCGGATCATGCGCTGGTACTGTGTCTGGTGTTTCGCCGCCTCGGACTTGAAAAATTCGATGCTTTTCCTGCTCAAGGCCAGGGTGACTTTCACGCCTTCCTCACGGTAGGCCAGCTCCGCGGGAGAGGGCAGAAAGTCTGAAACGATCTGCACCTTGCCCAGGGGCTCATTGCTGTATTTGATTTTCCCGCTCATAAATCACCTTTCCTTTGCGCCAGTAACCGGCGCCGATAATCCGGATGACCGAGGCCCGTTAGGTAAATCGCACCGTCAGAATGCCACCGTCCACTTCACCGAAGCAGTAAAAACGCTCCTCGGTCTGACTGTGCCCGAGGTCTTTGGCAATGACGCGCCGCGGATCGGCAAACGCATACTGGGCTCGGGAAAACGCCACCCCGTGTTTGCGCCGGTTCTCCGCCTCCTTGTCGGGGTCCCAGTCAAAGCGGGCTTGTGCCATCAACCTACACTAGCACAGAGCCATACAAACAGCCATATTGATGTAAGGCTTTTGTGAATCACTGGACTGCCCGCTGGGTGGAGGGTTTCGCGCGCCCGGCCGGCACGGATTTATGGGGCCCCATAAATGCTCAGGGGTCGAGCAGCCTTCGCGCAAGAACGGACTGCATGTCGCGGCGCCCATCCACAACCAGAAATACCAGCACTTGTTTTCCGGACACCCGGTAGATCAGACGATAGGGTTTGAAAAATACCTGGCGGTATTCCTTGATGCCGAGTGCCAGCAGTTCCCTGGGGTGGCTGCCGCGTTCGGGAAAATGCGCCAGCCCCTCCATCGCCTCCATCAAGCGGTCGAGCAGGCGATCCGCCTGAGGGATACCGTCGCTGCGGGCTACGTACTCGTACAGTGACTCGATATCGCGTTCCGCTACGGCCGTGAGCAGAACCTGAAAAACCGGTCTTTGCCCCGCCATCGGCCGGATTAGCCGGGAGTACGCTTCGCCCGCAGGCGTGCAATGACTTCACCGCCCGGCTTGAGCCTGCCGGCGGCCACGTCTTGGTTGCCCATCGCGAGGAGCTTAAGCAAAGCCAGCGTCTCCTGCGTTTCCTCATAGGAGGCCACGTCCTGCAACACGGCCTTGGCCTCGCCGTTCTGGGTAATGACCAGCGGTTCGCGTTGCTCGGCGATGTGGGTCAGGACTTCCGCGGCGTTGGCTTTCAGGTAACTGATCGGTTTGACCTGGGTCGAGTAGCGCATTGAGTAGCTCCGGATTGCGGTGGACTGAATATAGTCTTTTTATGGTCCTGTGACAAGGCCGGAAGGTGTGGGGCCTGAACCTTGAAATTTCAGCAGCCGATTAACGTCTGAAATCAGCGGCGCGATAGCGTCCGCTCTGGATTGATGGGTTAGGCGTCATGCTTATTTGTCCCTCTGAGCCCTGAAATCTTGATTCGGACACCAAATACAAGTGGGATCGATACAGCAAGAAATACCACGAAGGACAGTGGATAGATGAACCTGTGAACGTCCGAAGCAACGTTGTCTTTCAGCCACCCAGCACCGAGACCAAGAGTGGCCCCCATCAGCGCCACCTTTATGAACAGCCACAACCAATCCAGGGCTGTGTTCTTGCGCTTTTCGCCGGAGCTATGGATGCTCATTCGTGACGCCTAACTTTAATTTAGGGCGACAGTTTGGCCGGATAACCTGCCGCCGTTTCCGGGCAATCCCGTCCATCCGTTCCGCAAATTATTCATTGCATTCAAAAGATTGCGCCAGCTGAAAGTCATTCATGCAAGCCATGAATCCAGGCTGCAAACCCGGCAGAAATTTACGCAACTCATTGATTTCAAAACAGAATCACCTATACCGCCATATCGTAACCCATTGTTTTTAAAAGGTTTTTGTCATGGTATGCCATCAGCCCCCTTTGATCAGATGCCGCGCAATCACCAGCTGCTGGATCTGGCTGGTGCCTTCGTAGAGCCGGAACAGGCGCACATCGCGATAGAGCCGCTCCACCGCCGAGGCCTGCATGTAGCCGGCGCCGCCGTGGATCTGCACTGCGCGATCGGCGACGCGGCCGACCATTTCCGCCGCAAACAGCTTGGCGCATGACGCTTCCATGGTGATGCCGGTGCCACCGTCCTTCTTGCGCGCGGCTTCCAGAACCATGCTGCGCGCGGCGTAGATTTCGGCCTTGGAATCGGCGAGCATGGCCTGGATCAGCTGGAACTCGGCGACAGGTTTGCCGAACTGCCGGCGCTCGCGCGCATAGTTCAGCGCCTCGTCGAGCAGACGCTCGGCAGCGCCGGTGCAGACCGCAGCGATGTTGAGCCGCGCCTTGTCGAGCACCTTCATCGCGGTCTTGAAACCCATGCCTTCCTGGCCGCCGATCAGGTTGGCCGCAGGCACCCGCACATTGTCGAACATCACGTCAGCGGTATGCGAACCGCGCTGGCCCATTTTTTTGTCGTACGGACCGACCGTCAGACCCGGCGTGTCGCGTTCGACGATGAAGGCGGAAACGCCTTTTGCGTCTTTCGACGCAGGGTCGGTACGCGCCATCACCGTGAATACGTCGGCTTCCGGCGCGTTGGTGATGTAACGCTTGCTGCCGTTCAACACATAGAAATCGCCGTCGCGACGCGCGCTGGTGCGCAGCGAACCGGCATCGGAACCGGACTCGGGTTCGGTCAGCGCGAAGGAACCGGTGATTTCACCGGAGGCGAGCCGCGGCAGGTATTTTTTCTTCTGCTCCGGCGTGCCGTCGATGACGATACCCTGCGAGCCGATGCCGGTATTGGTGCCGAAACGCGAGCGGAACACCGGCGAGGCGTAGCAGACCGCCATCGAGGTCAGCACTTCCTCCTCCGTGGTCAGCCCCAGCCCGCCGTATTCCTCGGGAATGGTCAGCCCGAACAGCCCGAGCTCGCGCATCGCGGCGAGGATGTCGACGGGAATCTCGTCGGTCTCGGTGACTTCGGCTTCACGCGGGATCAGCTTGTCGCGGACGAAACGCTGCAGGGTGTCGAGCAGGATGCCGAAGGATTCGGGGTCGCGGATCATGAAAATTTCGTCAGGGGTGATTGGTAACTGGTAAATGGTGAATGGTAACTGCAGGACCCGCAGGAAAATGGCCCTGACGAATTACCAATCACCCGTCACCAATTACCAGTTACAGCAGTTCAACCTTCGCGTCCTTGATCACCTTGGCCCACTTGGCGATCTCGGACTGGATCAGTGCGGCAAACTCCTCGGGCTTGCCGCCGACCGGTTCGGCACCCAGTTCCGACACGCGCTTGTGAATATCGGGCAGGCGGATGATGCGCGCAGTCTCGGCCGACAGTTTGGCAACGACATCCTTCGGCGTGCCGGCCGGCGCCAGCAGGCCGAACCAGGCGCCGGAGTCGTAACCGGAGACACCGGCTTCGGCGATGCTCGGCAACTCGGGCATGGCCGAGGAGCGCTTGGCGGTGCTGACCGCCAGCGCGCGCAGCTTGCCGGCCCTCACCTGCGGGATGTAGGGCGGCATGTTGTCGATGGTCACCGCGATCTGCCCGCCCATGACATCGGACAGCACGCCGGCACTGCCCTTGTACGGGATGTGCACGATGTTGGTACCGGTCATGCTCTTTAACAGTTCCATCGACAGGTGGGCGGTGCTGCCGTTGCCGGGCGAACCATAGGACAGCTTGCCGGGATTGACCTTCACGTGGGCGATGAACTCCTTGACACTTTTCACCGGCAGGCCATTGTTGACGACCATGATGTTGGGAACCATCGCCACCAGGCTCACCGGCGCAAAGTCCTTGACCGGGTGCCAGCCGAGCTTGCGATAGAGGCTGACGTTGATGCCGTGGGTGCCGGCGGTACCCATGATCAGCGTGTAGCCGTCCGGGGTCGATTTCGACGCGAGTTCGGTGCCGATGTTGCCGGCAGCGCCGGCGCGGTTGTCGACAATCACCGGCTGGCCCCAGGCTTCGCTCATTTTCTGGCCGACGAGGCGGGCGAGAATGTCCGTCGTTCCGGCCGGCGTGTAGGCGACGATGATGCGGATCGGCTTCGTCGGATACGGTGCCGCTGCGTGGACGGTAGCAGCGGCAAGCGCCGCAAAAGCGGCGGCGAGTGTTTGCAGTAACGGCTTCATCGGACCCTCCTCCTGATGATCGTTTTGGACGAAACGGTTGTCAGACTAACCCGGGCTGCCTCGTGCCAGCAATGTCAGCGTGCGCTTGCCCGGATCGACACGCACCAGGTCTCCGGTGCGGATGACGTCGTAGGGACTCGCCGACCAGCCTTCGGTGATGGTGATGCCGGCGAACACCGCACCCTGGACCATCACCGGATTGGTGACGCCGAAGACAAAGGCTTTCGGCGCAATGCCCTTGGCGCGGATGTCGTAGAAGGCCCAGCCGGCGGCGATGCCGCCCTTGGCGCTGGGCGTAATCAATATCTTGTCGCGGATGTTGTGGCCTTCCAGCGCATGGCCGGGCCGCGAGATCAGGCCGCTCCAGCGGTCGAGGTCGTAACGCGGCGAGAACCCTTCAGTGGATACCAGCGCCTCGCCCTCGACCACCGGCCCGAAGGCACGCTTGAGGCGGATCGGCTTCACGCCCTTCACCGCACGTCCCTGCCGCTGCAGGCAATGTCCACGCATTCCGCGGTGCGGCGCAGAATGGTGTTGAACTTGTGCGCGCCTATGATGTTGGCGAGCTTGGCCGAGTTGGTGACCAGGTTGCTCCAGCCCTCGCGCACGCGCATCTGCGGCAGGTTCTGCAGGATGTAGAAGCAGACGCCTTCGAGCACGATCGCGCCGGCATCTTCAATCGCCTTCAGGTAACCCAGTTCCCTGGCCGCGCTTTTGACGCCGTTGCTGGTGGTGATGAACAGCTGGCTGCCTTTGGCCACCTGCCGGCCCTTGAGCAAAGCCGCGAGCTGTTTCATTTCGAGCAGCGACTGCTGCGGTCCGGAGAACACCACCAGGTTCAGCGGATTGCCCTGCTTGTCGTAGCCGGCGTAGACCTTTTCGATGTCGCGGTTGCTGACGATCATCGTTTCCTGCGGCTTGCGCCCGCCGAAGGCGGCCTTCAGCGTCGGTGCTTCCGGCGTCACTCCGACCATGTGGAACATGCCCATCGAGCCGTAGCTCGCTAGCGCGGCGCCGAGCTGTTTCAGTTCGTCCGCGCTTGGCGAGCGTTTCATGCCGGTGAACACCGGCACTGCGTAATAGTCCTGGTGCGAGGAGCCGACGATTTTGCCGACCGCGCCCCAGTCGGCGAGGTCATTGAGGTCAGCCTTGAGGTTGACCCGGAAAGTGCCGCGGCGATGCTCGTCGAGGTGGAAACCATATTCGGGCACGCGTCCGGTGAGCCCGGCCGCCAGCGCCGCGGGGCCGGCCTCGAAATTGGAACGCGCGCCGAAAACCGAGTTGGCATAGATCACCGTGCCGGTGTCGCCCCAGGCCACGTGTTCACCAACGTGGGGCTGGTAGATGGTCTGATAGTTGATGCAGGTATCGGCGGTAACGACGTCCATGCGGCGCAGGCAGTCGATCAGCTCGCGTTCCTTGCGTACCTCGTCCCGGTCCTGCTTCAGGCGTTCGACGGCAGCAAAGTCGACGCAACGCGCGTTGGTGGTCGTCGGCCTGGCGCATTTCGCGCCGGACTGCGCGGCACGCTCGAGAAAGGACTTGCCGGCATCGCCCATGACTTCGATGTCGCCCATCATGTGCACGTTTGACACCGGCACGAAGCGCTTCGCGCCGAAAAATCGACCCACGTCCAGCTGCAGCTGCAGCGCCTCCTGCACGGCACGGCCGTGGTCGCCGCGCAGCATTTTCTTCTCCTCGGCGGTCAGGCGCATCGGGAGAGTGCGGTGAAGGGAGAGTGCCGGCGTCCCTAGCGGCGGGCCGCCGCGCGCCTTGTGGTCTTCTTCTTTGCAGCCTTCGCTACCGGACCGAAGCCCTTCTCGTAGTGCGGGCCGGTCATCGTTCCGTCGACCGCCTTGCCGATGATGCCCTGGGACAGGTCCTTGATCGCGAGGAATATGACGTCCTCGTCCTTGGTTGAAGCCACCAGGTTATGCGGCGCATTGGCGGGAATGTAAACGAGGGTGCCGGCGGGGGCGACGACGCGTTTGCCGTTCACCGACCCCACCAGCGTGCCCCGCAGCACATAGTTCAACTGCTCGTTTTTATGGGAGTGCATCCGCGAGCCGGTGCCGCGCGGCTTGTGGATATAGCCGACGAGGATGCGCGCACCCTCGACGACTCCGCCGTGCGAGGTCGAATAGCCGGTGCCGGCGGGCACCTTCTTCAGCTTCGCCATGCGGAAATGGTACTTGCCGTTTCCGGCGCGGATCGCGCCGACGGTCTTGGTCTTGGTGCTGACTGCCGCTTTTTTCGCGGTTTTTTTTGCTGCCTTCCGTACTGCTGCCATGCTCAACCTCCTCCGGTTGTTCGTTTCGCGACGCGGGTACGCATCACAGGTAATCGATTTTCTTCCAGTCCTTGGGCGTCACGCTGACCACGTTCCTGTCGTGGCCGGGGCGACGGTCGGCGTAGACGCGGCCTTCCTTCATCACGATCTGGATGTTCTTCTTGTTCTGGAACACGCGGATGTCCTTCGAGGGATCGCCCTTGACGGCGATGATGTCGGCAAGCTTGCCGGCTTCGAGAGTACCCAGTTCGCGCTCCATCTTGATCGCACGGGCGGCGTTGCGCGTCGCGGTCAGGATGGCTTCCATGTTGGTCATGCCGAGCTTGACGTAGATTTCCATCTCGCGGGCATTGGTGCCCATCTCGGGATCGAAGCCCATGTCGGTGCCGAGGGCGATGTTGACGCCGGCCTTGTGCATTTTCTGGAAGGTTTCGAAGCAGTACGGCTGCAGCGCCTTCATCTTGTTGAGCACGAACTGCGATGTGCCCTGGTCCTTGCGCGTCTCGATCGCGTGGTCGGTCCGGTGCAGCAGCGTCGGCGTCATCCACACCCCGGATTCAGCGAGCATGTCGACCGTTTCCTCGTCGTGGAAGACCATGTGCTCGATGGTGTCCGCGCCCGCTTCCAGCGCCATGCGCTGCCCGTTGGGCGTGAAGCAATGCACCGCCGCGACCTTGTGGAAAGCATGCGCCTCATCGACGATGGCGTTGATTTCTTCCTGCGTCATGTTGCGGATGTCCGGCTCTTCCTTGTCGGTGCCGCCGCCGCCGGTGGCGCAGGTCTTGACGATGTCGCAGCCCGCCAGCAGGTTGGTCCTCGCCAGCTTGCGCAACTCCCAGGGGCCGTCGGCCGTCTGGAAGCCGTAGCGCTGGGCGGCGCGCGGCTGGATCAGGTCGAGGTGCGAGCCGGTGATGGTGGTGAAGCCGCCGATCAGCATGCGCGGGCCTTCGATGACGCCGGCGTTGATCGAATCGCGGATTGCGCAGAGGTGCGCCGTCAGCAGGCCGCGGCCGGAGTTGAGGCCCAGGTCGCGCAGCGTGGTGAAGCCCATGTCGAAGCAGAGCTGGGCGTGGAACAGGCCGTACATCTGCTGCAGTTCCGGGGTGATCTCCCACTGCGCGACGCGGTAATTGTGGAAGGTCAGGCAGTTGAACATCATCGTGTGCAGATGCACGTCCATCAGCCCCGGCATCAGCGTCGCCGTGCCGCAGTCGATGATCTCGGCCTTTGCCGGAATCTTCACCTTGCCCTTGACGCCAACCTGCTTGATGCGGCGGCCTTCGAGCACTATCACCGGATCCTTGACGGGCTTGCCGCCGTTGCCGTCGATCAGCAGGCCGCCCTTGAGAACCTTGACGGCGCCCCTGGCCTCAGGCTGCTTGAATTCGAACATCTGGGACACTCCTCCGTGTTGCGCGGGCTGCAATTGCATGGCCCGGGCTGCAAAATTTGCAGAATGTAAGCGTTTGCAGCAAAGCTTGGAAGCTAAATAATCACCCCGCCCTTGTCAAGGCGGAATCGCTGTGTTGTGTCAGTGCATCTTGGTCATCGCGGCCAGAAAGCGCGCGTAAGTGCCGGGATCGGGTTTGGGTACTCCGCCTGCCGCGGACTGCGATTGCCAGCCGAGCACATCCAGCGTCGCTTCGACGGCGTCCCGGGTCATGTTGCGGGTGATAAACACCAGTCGCGAGCGGCGATCGGCGTCGGGCCATTGCTGCAAGTACACCGGTTCGTGGATCAGCGTCTGCACCGCATGCACCGCCACCGGCTCACCTTCGACGTTAAGCAATCCCTTGACTCGCAGCAGTTCGGCGCCGCGCAGCGAAGCGAGTGCGGTCAGCCAGGCCGTCAGGCCGGGGCGGGTGACCGTTTGATCAAGCACCAGACTGCAGGCGCGGATGCCGTCATCGTGGGCGCTCTGCATCACGCCCTGCCGGGTTTCTACCCGGACATAACTGTCCTCGCGCAGCCAGCGTGCGACATCCGCAGCGCGCGATTCGGGAAGGATGGCCGCGCCAAACAGCACGCCCGGCGCGATCCTGCCGTGCGCGGATTCGAGGATTTCTGCGCCCGGGTTGATTGTCGCAAGCCGGCCCTTGAGCCGCTTGAGCGCATCTGCATCGGCCAGATCCGTTTTCGAAATCAGCAGGCGGTCGGCAACCGCCGCCTGCTTGCGCGATTCAGGCTGGGTATCAAGCTGGCTCGAGCCGTTGACCGCATCGACCAGCGTGATGACGCTGTCGAGCTGGTACTGCGGCGCAAGTTTTTCGTCGACGACCACGGTCTGCACGATGGGTACCGGATCGGCCAGGCCCGTGGTTTCGATCAGCACGCGATCGAAGGGCGGCAGCTCGCCCTCGCGGCGCTGCTTGTCGAGATCACGCAGGGTGTTGACGAGGTCGCCGCGCACCGTGCAGCAGATGCAGCCGCTGGACAGCAGCACGGTGTTTTCATTGGGTGTCGCGATCAGCAAGTGGTCGAGCCCGATCTCGCCGAACTCGTTGATGATCACTGCTGCACCGGCCATTGCAGGGTCCTGCAACAGCCGGTTGAGCAACGTGGTTTTGCCGCTGCCGAGGAACCCGGTGATGATGGAAACGGGCAGCCGCATTCTCAAAGCAAGCGCTAACTAATTATCAATAAGTTATTGATTTTATTGATATTTTTATAAATCAGCCTTTGTGCTCCAGGTCTGCCGAATAGCGGCCCAGCGCCGCCAGTCCGTTCATGCGCGCACGATGGGCAAGCGCGGCCTGTGCGGCCGGCACATTGGCCGCCTGGCCCTTCCAGGCCTTCAGCGAGGCCTGCTGCAAGGCGCGGCCGTAGGAAAAGGACAGTGGCCAGGGCAACTCGCCTTTGAACTGGGCGTTCATCGAATTGAGGTGGGCAGTGGCCACTTCGTCACTCTGCCCGCCGGACAGGAAGGCGATGCCGGCGACTGCGGCGGGCACCGTACGCTTCAGTACGCGCACGGTGCGAGCTGCGACTTCATCCACCGGCGCCTGCTTCGGGCATTTCTTGCCGGAGATGACCATCGAAGGCTTCAGGACACTGTGCTCGAGGACAACGCGATTCAGGTACAGCGCATCGTAGACCGCGTTTAGAGTCCACTCGGTGACTTCCTCGCAACGGTCGATGCTGTGGTCACCGTCCATCAGTACTTCCGGCTCGACGATGGGCACCAGCCCGGCTTCCTGGCAGATCGCGGCATAGCGTGCCAATGCATGGGCATTGGCGGCGATGCAGGTCGAGGTCGGAATGTCGCGACCGATGTCGATCACGGCGCGCCACTTGGCGAACTTCGCGCCGAGCTTCACATATTCGGCACAGCGCTTGGGCAGGTTGTCGAGGCCTTCGGTGACGGTTTCACCGGGGCAGAAAGCCAGCGGCTTGGCGCCGGCATCGACCTTGATGCCCGGCAGCACGCCGGCCTTGTTCAGCACCTCGACGAAAGGCCTGCCGTCGGCGGCCTTCTGGCGCAGGGTCTCGTCGTAAAGAATGACGCCGCTGATGTGGTCACCCAGCCCGCGGGTGGCGAACAGCATGTCGCGGTAGGCACGGCGGTTTTCTTCGATGTTTTCGACGCTGATGCCGTCGAAGCGCTTGCCGATGGTGCCGGTGCTTTCGTCGGCGGCAAGAATGCCCTTGCCGGGGGCGACCATGGCCCGGGCAATGGCGGCGAGGTTGTTTGCGGACATGTGACGACTCCTGCGGTTCTGGGGTTGCTGAAAAAGGACCGTATTTTACTCTCGGTACATCAGGTTTTCCGGTGCTCGCCGACCTTGACGATTTTCAGGGTGTTGGTGCCGCCGGCGCGGCCGAAGGGCTCGCCGATGGTCAGCACGATCAGGTCGCCGTTCTGCACGACGCCGCGCTTGATCAGCTCGTCTTCCGCCATGTGCAGCGCCTTCTCGGGATTGCGCGCCCCCCTGAAGCGCACCGGATGCACGCCGCGGAAAAGCGTCACGCGGCGCCGGGTTTCGATCACCGAACTCATCGCGTAGATCGGCACCGCGATCGCCATTCGCGACATCAGCAGCGCCGTGCGACCGCTCTGGGTCAGCGCCGCCACCGCCTTGATCGGCAGGCCGGCGGCGGTAAAGGCCGTGGCGCGGGCGATCGCGTTCTCGACATCGTTGCGCCCCGTCGCACCGTCGCGGCGCTCCTGCTGCTGCAGGTCTTCCTTTTCCACCTCCAGGCACACGCGCACCATCGCGGCTATGGTTTCGGCCGGATACTGGCCGGCAGCGGTCTCCGCGGAAGTCATTACCGCATCGGTACCGTCGAGCACCGCGTTGGCGACGTCCGATACCTCGGCACGCGTCGGAATCGGACTGTTGATCATCGATTCCATCATCTGGGTCGCGGTGATCGTCAGCTTGTGCTTCTCGCGCGCCATCCGGATCATGCGTTTCTGCAGCGCGGGCACGGCGGCATCGCCGACCTCTACCGCGAGGTCGCCACGGGCCACCATGATGGCGTCGGAAGCATCGAGGATTTCGTCGAGCGCGGGTATAGCCTCGGCGCGCTCGATTTTCGAAACGATCAGGCCGTGGCCCCCGGCCTTGTTGAACAGGTCGCGCGCCCAGCGCACGTCCTCGCCGGAGCGCGGGAAGGACACCGCGAGAAAGTCGGCCTTCAGTTCGGCCGCGAGCCGGATGTCCTGCTTGTCCTTGTCAGTCAGCGCCGGCGCGGTAAGACCCCCGCCTTTGCGGTTGATGCCCTTGTTGTTCGACAGCGGGCCGCCCTGTTCGACGACCGTGGTGATTTTCGGGCCGCGGACATTAGTCACGCCAAGCACGATGCGCCCGTCGTCGAGCAGCAGAGTGTCGCCGGGGCGCACATCGTTGGGCAGGTTCCTGTAATCAAGGCCCACCGTGTTCTGGTCGCCGAGCCTGCACTCTGCGTCGAGCACGAACTTGGCACCGGTCTCGAGCTGGATCCTGCCATCCCTGAACTTGCCGACGCGGATCTTCGGGCCCTGCAGGTCGACCAGCACGCCGACGGCGCGTCCCGCCTTGCGCGCGAGCTGGCGCACCAGATTGACTCTCGCCCGGTGTTCCTCGGGCATGCCGTGCGAAAAGTTGATGCGCACCACGTCGACTCCGGCGTCGATCATCCGGGTCAGGGTCTTGGCATCGCTGGAAGCGGGGCCCAGCGTCGCGACGACTTTGGTTCTGCGGATCATGCGCTGTCCATCCTTCCTGAATGTCGGGGCTGGCCGCGCGTTCCGGTCACGCGGCGCGCTGCTCGAGGACTTCGACCGCAGGCAGCTTCTTGCCCTCGAGGAATTCGAGGAAGGCGCCGCCGCCGGTGGAAATATAGGACACCCTGTCAGCAATCTTGTACTTGGCCACGGCCGCCAGCGTGTCTCCGCCGCCGGCGATTGAATACGCCTTCGAAGCGGCTATGGCCTGCGCGATCACCTTGGTGCCGCCGGCAAACTGGTCGTATTCAAACACGCCAACGGGACCATTCCAGACCACGGTACCCGCCTTGGCGATCAGGTCGGCGAAGATTTTCGCGGTCCTGGCCCCGACATCAAGGATCAGGTCGTCGGGACGCACTGCTGAAGCCTCGATCGGATTGGCACGGGCCAGCGCCGACAGCTCGTCAGCCACCACCACGTCCACCGGCAGCGGCACCTGGGCACCGCGCGATTTCATGATGTCGATGATGGCCTGCGCCTCGCCGACCAGATCAGGCTCGGCCAGCGACTTGCCGATGCGCATGCCGGACGCCAGCATGAAGGTGTTGGCGATGCCGCCGCCGACGATCAACTGGTCAACTTTTGCGGCAAGCGATTTCAGGATCGTCAGCTTGGTCGAGACCTTGGAGCCGGCGACGATGGCAAGCAGCGGCCGCGCCGGCTTCTCCAGAGCCTTGCCCAGCGCATCGAGCTCGGCTGCCATCAGCGGACCGGCGCAGGCCACCGGCGCGAATTTCGCGATGCCGTGGGTGGTGGCCTCGGCGCGGTGCGCGGTGCCGAAGGCGTCGTTGACGTAGACGTCGCACAGCGCCGCCATTTTTTTCGCCAGCGCCTCGTCGTTTTTCTTTTCACCCTTGTTGACGCGGCAGTTCTCCAGCAACACGACTTCGCCGGGCCTGACTTCAAAACCGCCATCGACCCAGTCCTGCACCAGACGCACCGGCTGGCCGAGCATCTCCGACAGGCGCTGCGCGATCGGCGCCAGGGTGTCGCCGGGCTGCAGCGAACCTTCGGTCGGGCGTCCAAGGTGGGAGGTCACCATCACCGCGGCACCGGCGGCCAGCGCGTGCTGGATGCCCGGCAGGGTTGCCCGGATGCGGGTGTCTTCGGTGATGTTGCCGGCGTCGTCCTGCGGCACATTGAGGTCCGCGCGGATGAATACCCGCTTGCCCTTGAGCGGAAGATCGGTAAGACGGAAAAATTTCACTTCAAAACCTTTTTAGCCTCAGAGGACACAGAGTTCACAGAGAAAACAAACCATTATCTCCGCAGTTTTTTGCAGTTCTAGTTCTCAGTGTCCTCTGTGCTCTCTGTGGCAAGTCTTTGACTGTTTACTTCTTGGCGACGACGCGGACCATTTCCAGCACCTTGTTCGAATAGCCCCATTCATTGTCGTACCAGGACACCACCTTGACGAAGGTCGGATCCACTGCGATGCCGGCCTCGGCGTCGAAGATAGAGGTGCGCGCATCGCCGCGGAAGTCAGTGGCCACCACCTTGTCTTCGGTGTAGCCGAGCACGCCTTTCAGTGCACCCTGCGACTGCGCTTTCATCTCGGCACAGATTTCAGCGTAGGTGGCCGGCTTGTTCAGCTCCACGGTGAGGTCGACCACGGACACGTCGGAGGTTGGCACACGGAAAGCCATGCCGGTGAGCTTCTTGTTCAGTTCGGGAATCACCACGCCGACGGCCTTTGCCGCACCGGTCGAGGACGGAATGATGTTCTCGAGGATGCCGCGGCCGCCGCGCCAGTCCTTGTTCGAAGGGCCATCGACGGTCTTCTGGGTTGCCGTGGCGGCATGCACCGTCGTCATCAGGCCGCGCTTGATGCCCCACTTGTCATTCAGCACCTTCGCCAGCGGCGCCAGGCAGTTGGTGGTGCAGGATGCGTTGGAAATGATGTCCTGACCGGCGTAGGTCTTGTCGTTGACGCCGAACACGAACATCGGCGTGTCATCCTTCGACGGCGCCGACATGATGACCTTTTTGGCGCCTGCGGCAAGGTGCTTGGAGGCACTGCCCTTGTCGAGGAACAGGCCGGTGGACTCGATGACGACCTCGGCGCCGATTTCGTTCCACTTCAGCTCGGCGGGATCCTTGACCGCGGTGAGGCGGATTTTTTTGCCATTGACGACCAGAGTATTGCCGGAGACCGAAACCTCGCCCTGGAACCTGCCATGCACCGAGTCGTGGCGCAGCATGTAGGCGAGATAGTCAGGTTCGAGCAGGTCGTTGATGCCAACCACTTCGATATCGGGAAAATCCTCCACCGCCGCGCGAAACACCATCCGACCGATACGTCCAAACCCGTTGATGCCGACCTTGATTGCCATGACGCCCCCGCTTAAATCCGGTTGAAGAAAAAAGTTACACCATGCTGCGCACCGCCGCGGCGACGCTGTCGCCGGTGATGCCGAAAAACTTGAACAGCTCGCCCGCAGGCGCCGATTCGCCGTAGCGGTCGATGCCGATGACCTTGCCCTCGAGGCCGACGTACTTGCGCCAGTAATCGGTGACTCCGGCCTCGACGGCCACCCGCGGAATGCCGCGCGGAAGCACCGATTCGCGGTACGCCGCATCCTGGCGGTCGAAGGCCTGGGTGCAGGGCAGCGACACCACGCGGACGGCGATGCCGTCGGCCGCCAGCGCCTGCTGCGCCGCCAGCGCCACCGGGACTTCCGAGCCGGTGGCGATGATCACCGCGCGAGCCGCGCCATTCGCGGCGTCATTCAGCACATAGCCGCCACGCGCGACGGCTGCGAGCTGTTCCGCGCCGCGGTTCTGGAAATCGAGATTCTGCCGCGACAGCAGCAGGCTGGACGGGCCGTCGCTGCGCTCGATCGCCGCTGCCCAGGCGACCGCCGTCTCGACCGTGTCGCAGGGCCGCCAGACATCCATGTTGGGCAGCAGGCGCAGGGTCGCGGCGTGTTCCACCGGCTGGTGGGTCGGGCCGTCTTCGCCGAGCCCGATTGAATCATGGGTGAATACGCAGACCACGCGCTGCTTCATCAACGCAGCCATGCGCAAGGCATTACGCGCGTAATCCGAGAACACGAGGAAGGTGGCGTGGTAGGGCAACAGGCCGCCATGCAGCGCGATGCCGTTGCAAATGGCAGCCATGCCGAACTCGCGCACCCCGAAATAAAGATAGTTGCCGCCGCTGGTGGCGTTCACACCCCTGGAGCCCGACCATAGCGTCAGGTTGGAGCCCGCGAGGTCGGCCGAGCCGCCGATCAGCTCGGGCAGCGCCGGCGCATACGCTTCGATCGCATTCTGCGATGCCTTGCGGGTGGCTATGGTCTCCGCCTTGTTCACAGTTTGCGCGATAAACGCGTCGCGCTTTGCGGTCCAACCGGCCGGCAGCTCGCCCGCCATGCGGCGTCTGAATTCCGCGGCCAGTTCCGGATGCGCTGCGGCGTAGGCAGTGAAACGCTGATTCCATTCGGCCTCAAGCGCAGCGCCTCTGTCGCGCGCATTCCATTCCGCGCGCACGTCCTCCGGAATCTCGAAGGGTGGATGCGGCCAGCCGATTGCCTCGCGGGTAGCGGCGATTTCCTCGGCGCCCAGTGGCGCGCCATGCACGCCGCCGGTATTTTGTTTTTTCGGCGAACCCTTGCCGATGACCGTCTTGCAGCAGATCAGCGTCGGGCGCGCAGTTTCCTGCAGCGCCTGGCGAATTGCGGCGTCTACCGCATCGCCGTCATGACCATCGACACCATAGATCACGTTCCACCCATAAGCTGCGAAGCGCTGCGGAACATTATCCGTAAACCATTGTTTTATATCGGCTTTTTCTGAATCTATGGAAATGCCGTTGTCGTCGTAAAGAGCGATCAGCTTGTTGAGCTTGAGCGTCCCGGCCAGCGCGCAGGCTTCGTGCGAGATGCCTTCCATCAGGCAACCGTCGCCGAGAAAAACATAAGTACGATGGTCAATGATGCGGTGACCCTCGCGGTTGAAGCTGTCGGCCAGCACTCGCTCGGCGATGGCCATGCCGACTGCGTTGGCGATGCCCTGGCCCAGCGGACCTGTCGTGGTTTCCACACCGGGAGCCATGCCGTGCTCGGGATGGCCTGGTGTCTTCGAGTGCAGCTGGCGGAAACGTTTCAGTTCCCCGACAGGCAGGTCATAGCCCGTGAGATGCAGCAGCGCATAGAGCAGCATCGAGCCATGTCCGTTCGACAGCACGAAACGGTCGCGATCGGCCCACTGCGGATTGGCCGGATTGTGGCGGAGATTGCGGCGCCACAGCGCCTCGGCGATTTCGGCCATGCCCATCGGCATGCCGGGGTGGCCGGAATTGGCCTGCTGCACGGCGTCCATGGCCAGCGCGCGCAGCGCATTCGCCAGTTCGGGTCGGGAACTCATGGCTTGCAGTCCTGGAATGGGGAAGGGCCTTGCGGAAAGCCGCAATTATAGCGGCTGGGCCCCGGCCGGGGCGAGGGCTGCCGCGACCCTACTCGTCGTTCCTGCGGGAAGTCTTCACGCCAAGCTGCTTGAGCTTGCGATAGAGGTGGGTACGTTCGAGCCCGACCACGTCGGCCACGCGGCTGATGTTGCCGCCCTCGCGCGCCAGATGATATTCAAAATAAATGCGTTCGAAGGCATCGCGCGCGTCGCGCAGGGGCGCGTCGAGCTGGAGCGAGGCGGAAGCACCCGGCGCGGCCGCCTGCGGCAGTGCGCGCAGGGTTTCCTCGAGGATAATCTGTTCGCCGGCCGCGGTATTGGCCAGTGTCTGCACGACACTGCGCAGTTCGGAGAAATTTCCCGGCCAGTCGTGGTTGCGCAGTGCGTTGAGTGCGGCAACGCTGAAATGGCGCGCCGGCACCAGCTTCTGCTCGACCAGGTCCTTCAGCATCACACCGGCGATTTCAGGAATGTCGTCGCGCTGGTCGCGCAGCTGCGGCAGGCGGATCACGGTCGCGCCCAGCAGCTGGAACACCCGGTCGTCGAACTGGCCTGCGGCGACCAGTTCCGAAAGGTCACGGGTTGTCGCGCATATCACGCGGGCGTTGTAGCGCTCCGCCTGGGACAGAAGCACCAGCAGGCCGCGCTGTTCCAGCCGGCTGAACTCGGCCACATCGCGCACGAACAAGGTGCCGCCGCGGGCCGCCTGCAGGAGCTCCAGTGGCGCATCCACCGTTTGCGCTCCCTGATCAACGGTGTGCCAGGGCATGTTGGGCACGTGCAACACACGGGCGCAGGCTTCGAAAGCGCAGCCGGGAGCGCCCTGCACCAGCACCGGGCCGCGGTTGGACGAAATGCGCTCGAGGCGCTGCTTGAGTTCCTGCACCACCGGTGTGCGTCCGAGGACCGCCAGTCCCGCCGCCGACGGCAGCTGCCGCTCGCCGCGGCTGATGGCACGACCCACGGTGGCCAGCAGCTTTTGCAGCGCGATCGGCTTTTCCAGAAAATCCGCGGCGCCGATGCGGGTGGCCTCGACCGCGGTGTCAATGGTGCCGTGCCCGGACATCATGACCACGGGCATCGTCAGCTGGCCGCTGCTCGCCCACTCCTTGAGCAGCGTGATGCCGTCGGTGTCCGGCATCCAGATATCCAGCAGGACGAGATCCGGACGCGCCTGGCTGCGGAAGGCGCGGGCCGCGCCTGCATTCTCCGCAAGCTGGACGTCATATCCCTCGTCGGACAGGATTTCCGAGAGCAGCTCCCGGATTCCGATTTCATCATCCACCACCAGTATCTGTCGCATGATTGTGTTCTGTTCGTCTACGCCGCGGAACGCTCGCCCGTACCCTGCACAGCCGCCGGCAACCGGATGGCCACCCTTGCGCCGCGCGGAGCAACGTTGGTAATGATGATCTCGCCGCGGTGCTCGTCGACAATCTTGCGCACGATCGACAGGCCGAGGCCGGTGCCACGCGGTTTGGTTGTGACATAGGGTTCGAATGCGCGTTTCATCAGTTGTTCCGGAAATCCACTGCCGTTGTCGGTAACCGACAGCTCGACCCCGCCTTCCCGCGATGCCGTCGCGATCTCGATGGAGGGCGAGTCGGCTCCAGCCAGTGCATCCTGCGCGTTCTGCAGAAGATTGTGGATGACCTGGCGGATCTGGGTCGCATCCCCCTGCACCAGCGGCAGTTCGGGGGCGAGATTCAGGCGCATGCTCGAGCCCAGCGATTCATAAAGCATCAGCACCTCGCGCACAAGGGCATTGAGGTCGAGCGGGCGCAAGGCCGGTTCCGGGGTGCGCGCATACTGGCCGAAGGCGTCGACCATGCGCTTGAGGGCGGCAACCTGGCTGACGATGGTTTGTGTCGACCGCGTCAGGATTTCGGCATCGGCCGGCGACAGCTTCGGCGTCAGCTTGAACTGGATGCGTTCGGCTGACAGCTGGATCGGCGTCAGCGGGTTCTTGATCTCGTGCGCGAGACGCCGCGCCACCTCCGCCCAGGCCGCATCACGCTGGGCCTGCAGCAGATGGGTCACGTCATCGAACACCACGATCAGACCGGCATCGCCACCCTCGCCGAATCGCGTGCCGCGCAGCAGCAGCACCTGGGTGCCGTCCTTCACTTCGCGCTCGACCTGGCGTTCCCATTCGGCATTGTCAGCACGGGCAAACGCCTCCGCAACCGCGTCGGAGAGGGGCGCCAGCGACGGATCCACGGCAGCCCAGTCCAGTATTCCGGCACCCAGCAGCAACGCACATTCCGCGCCGAGTATCTGCTCGGCGCTGGGGTTTGCAGAGCGCAGGCGCAGTGCGCCGTCAAAAGTAAGGACGCCGGCGGAAAGATGGGCAAGTACGCTTTCGAGGTAGGCCTTGGCATGCGCCACCTGCGCCTGGTTGCGTTCCACCCGCGCCTGCGCTTCGGCCAGTTGCAGGGTCATGCTGTTGAAGGACTGCGTCAGCTGTCCGAGCTCGTCACGGCTCGCCACCGCTGCGCGGCGGCTGAAGTCGCCCTGGGCGACCGCCCGCGTGCCTTCGACCAGTGCAGAGAGCGGCGCCGACAGGCGGTTCGAGAGCAGGAAGGCGAGACCCAGAGAGGACAGCAGGGCAAGCAGCAGGGTCAGGGTCAGGGTGATTGCATAAAGCCTCTTGAGTCCTCTGCGCGCGAGCTGCAGTTCCTGGTATTCCTGGTAGCCGGCCTGCACGATTTCCGCGTCGCGCGCGAGATGTGCAGGCACCTGCTGCAGCAGCTGCAGCACGCGGCTTTCCTCGCTTACGGACATGGGGTTGACCGGTACCAGGGCACGCAGGTACAGGCCGCGTTCCGGTATTGCCTCGATCACGCTGTACGGCTGTTGCAGGCGCAGCTGCCGCAAAGCAGCCGGTCCCGGCGGCTCGGGCACGATGCCGCTGCGTTCGCTGCCGGAAAATCCGATGAGCCTGCCGCGCGAGGTGTACAGGGTCGCCTCGTCCACCGCGGCCTGCTCGCGCAAGGCATTCAGTGCGGAAACATGTTCCGCTTCGGCCCGTGACGAAAGCGCCAGCGCCATGGCATCGGCCTTGGACGTGAGTTCCTTGAGCCGCCCCTCCAGGGTGCCCCGGCCGAGGTTGATGCCGCTCTCGAGGGCGCTGTCCAGACGCACCTCGAACCAGGACTCGATACTCTGCGACACGAACTGCACTGAAACGCCATAGATCAATGCGCCCGGCAGCACCGCCATCAGCGCGAACAGGGTGACCAGCCGCAACGTCAGCTTGGCACCGAATACCCCGGCCTTGAGCTTCCGGCGCAGGCTGACGAGCTGGTAGACGACCATGCCCGCGAGTAGCAGGGCAATCAGCAGGTTTGCGCCAAGCAGGGGCGCGTAGTACGCGGAAAAAAGCTCGGTGTTGGCGCTGACGGAGGCCAGCAGGAATGTGGCAGCGACGCCGAGCACGACGCACAGCATCAGGAGGTAGCGCATCACTGCGCCGGAACGCGCGGGGCTTGCGCCCGTAGCCGTCATGGCGTGACCGTCCAGCGATACCAGTCCGAACCGAGGCTCCACTCGCGCGAGCCCAGCGCATTCAGGTTGAACGGCTTGGGCAGCTGCGAAGTGTCAAGCCGCAGGCGCAGGCCGGCGGTATAAGTCGTCCCCTTGCTCAGCGAGCCAGGCTCCGGCTCCTCGCGCCGGCGCACCTTGCTCATGACCTGGAGCGCTTCCTTGAGCGTCGGAAAATTCTGGTAGAAGGCGCCGATGCCGATGCGGTACTGGCGGGTGAGCGCGCTGTACGACAATCGGTACTGCTGCTCCCTCACAAGTGCACGGTCGTTGAACCAGTACCAGCGGGGTCTCACCAGTTCGAACTCGAGTGTGAAATAAAGGGGTATCCCCTTGTTCAGCGCATCCTCGAGCGGGGCCGACAACACGACATCGATGTCGGCATCCAGCAGGTAATGGTCTTCCTCGGTGACAAACGAGGCATTGCGCACCTCGATGCCATGCGGCTGCGCCGCAAAGGCGCTCGCTGCCGCCAGCAGCAGTGCCAGCAGCAGCAGCGCCGCGAGCTCAGATCTTTTCCAGAAGGGCGTAGAAAAAACCGTCATGCGCTGCATCGGGAATGAGTTGGCCCTCAATCTGGGTTATGCCGTCGGCAGTCAGCATCAGGGGAACCGGCCGCGCATCGGCATGGCGGGCAAGAAACGCCTCGACCTGCCGGCCATTCTCTTCGCGGAACAGTGAGCAGGTTGCATACAGCAATTTACCACCTCCACTCAGCATCCGCCAAAGCGTATCAAGGATGCGCGCCTGACGCCGGGTCATTGCCGCAATGTCCGTCGGCTTGCGCAGCCACTTGATGTCCGGGTGGCGGCGCACCACCCCCGAGGCGGTGCACGGGACGTCAGCCAGTATGCGGTCAAAGCTGCCCGCTCCGGTCCAGGCGTCGGGCGTTTCGGCATCGGCCTGCAACAGCAGCGCGCGCAGCGACAACCGCGACAGGTTCTCGGCAACACGCTGCAGCCGTCCCGCATCTATGTCCGCGGCAACGAGGTCGATATCGGCGAGTTCCAGCAGGTGAGCGCTTTTGCCGCCGGGCGCGGCGCAGGCGTCCAGCACGCGCATGCCCGGATGGACGTCGAGTATCTCTGCCGCCAGCTGGGCTCCGGCATCCTGCACCGACGCATGGCCCTCGGCAAAACCCGGCAGCTGCGATACCGGACAGGGCTTGGTCACGATCACCCCGGCCCGGCCCACGGGGACGGCTACGATTCCCTGTTGAGCAAGCAGCTGGAGATAGTCCTCGCGGCTGATCCTGCGCTGGTTGACCCGCAGGGTAAGCGGCGGGCGGGCGTTGCCGGCCTCGAGCATGCCGCGCCAGTGTTCGGGATAGTCTGCGGCGAGCTTGCCGATCCACCATGAGGGATAGGAATAACGCCCCTCGTCGGTGGATGCCGCAACGGCGTCTATTTCCGCGCGGCGGCGCAAATAATTGCGCAGCACTGCGTTGACCAGACCACGGGCCTGGGGATGTCCGATGCGGCCGCAGGCCGTCACCGCATGATCGACGATGGCATGGGCGCTCGCCCGCGTATGCGCGAGCTGGTACAGCGCAACGCGCAACAGGCTGCGCACCGGGGCATCGGCAAGCGGCTTTTGCAGCAGTTGCGCCAGGATCGCATCCAGCGTGCCCAGGTGGCGCAATGCGCCGTAGACGAGATCCTGCACGCCCCCCCGCTGTTGCGGACTCAGCGCCGGTTCATCCCGCCATACCGCCGCAAGCTGCGCATCCAGGCTGCGGCCGGACAGCACCCGCGCCAGGGCGCCTGCGGCTAGACACTGCACGTTTTCCATGTTCAGTAAGACCGGAGAGAGGTAATCGAAACAGACTTAGGCGCCAAGACGGCTGCCCGAGGTCAAAGGCATGCCCGAGAGAAAGGCCTGCGCGCCAACCCTCTTGCCGCCGGCACGTTGCAGCTCCAGCAGGCGAAGGCTGCCGCTGCCGGTCGCAACCCGGGGCACGCCGCCATCGATCTGCAGCACGGTTCCGGGAACAGCCTCTGCCGGACATGTCGCCACCGGCTCGGCGCGCCAGATTTTCAATGGTTGCCCCGCGAGCACCGTGTATGCACCGGGCACCGGGTTGAAAGCGCGGATCTGGCGATCGATTTCGTCTGCGGTCCGGCTCCAGTCAATGGCCGCTTCCGCCTTGTTCAGCTTTGCGGCGTAGGTGGCTTGTGCCTGATCCTGCGGCACGGAAGCAAGAGGGGCTTCGTGCAATGCGCGCACGATGAGTTCGGCGCCGGCCCGAGCCAGCTTGTCATGAAGGACACCTGCGGTATCGCCACCGTCGATCGCGACGGTGACCTGAAGCAGCATCGCGCCGGTATCCAGTCCTTCATCCATCTGCATGATGGTGACACCGGTCTCGCGGTCGCCCGCAAGAATCGCCCGCTGTATGGGGGCGGCGCCGCGCCAGCGCGGCAACAGGGAAGCATGGATGTTCAGGCAACCCAGCCGTGGCATGGCCAGCAGCGGGGGCGGGATCATCAGTCCATAGGCGGCAACCACCATCGCGTCCGCGTTCAGGCTCCGGAGCTGCTCGACAACGGCTTCGTCGCGGAGGGTTGGCGGCTGTGCTATCTCCAGTTGCCGCGCAAGCGCAAGCTGCTTGACGGCGGAAGGCTGCGGCTTGAGGCCGCGGCCGGCCGGCCGGTCAGGCTGGGTCAGTACCAGCGATACCTGGTGTCCGGCATCAAACAGCGCTTCCAGCGCCATCGCTGCGAAAACGGGAGTTCCTGCGAAAATGAGATTCAAGGATACGCCAGTGTCCGGCCGTGGCCGGGCTACATCGCCTGCCGCTGCTGCTTGTTGAGTCTGGCGACGATGCGCTGTTGCTTGAGGCGTGACAGCTTTTCCACGAACACCCGGCCGATCAGGTGGTCCATCTCGTGCTGAATACATACGGCCAGCAGGCCGTCGGCCTCGATGGTCCGCCTGTTCCCTGCGTCGTCCAGCGCCGAAACCACGACTTTTGCTGCGCGGGTCACTTTTTCGTAGATTCCGGGCACCGAAAGACAACCTTCTTCACATTCTTCTTCGCCCTCCGCGCTTATGATTTCCGGGTTGATCAGCACCTGCAGCTGATCGCGGGTTTCGGAAATATCGATGACGATGATCTGCTGGTGAACGTCCACCTGTGTTGCGGCCAGGCCAATACCCGGGGCAGCGTACATGGTCTCCGCCATGTCTTTGATTAATTTACGAATTTTGTCATCCACCCGGGCTACCGGAGCGGCAACTTTGTGCAGCCTCGGATCGGGGTAGTGCAGTATCTGGAGCAAAGCCATGAAAAACTTGCCTATTTAATCAGCTAGATGCAGAATTTAAACCAAACTCTTACGTGTTGCCGGCGCTCGCCCGGGGCGAGTGCGGACGACATGTTCAAAAGGTGGGGCCCCACATGCGAAACGCAATTATATCCCTGATTTTTTTGATAACTCCGGTGTCCCTCGCGCATGCCGCCGAAGCTGCAGCGCTCAAGGATGCGGCCCCCGATCGTTATGTTGTACAAAAGGGGGACACGCTGTGGAGCATTTCAGGGCGCTACCTGAATGAGCCCTGGCGCTGGCCCGAATTGTGGAAAATGAATCAGGAACAGGTTAAGAATCCCCACCTGATTTATCCGGGCGACGTGATTGTGCTGGATCGCAGCAGCGGCAAGGCCGAGTTGAAACTGGTGCAGCTGGGCACCACCCGGCTGTCACCAAAAGTTCGCAGCGAGCCCAGCGCACGCAGTGCAGTGCCCAGCATACCGCCCTCGGTGATCGAGCCCTTCCTGTCGAAACCGCTGGTGGTCAGTGCCACCGAACTTGATTCCGCGCCGCGCATCGTGGCTACTTCCGAAAGCCGGGTCACGCTCGGCGCGGGCGACCGCGCCTTCGTCCGCGGGATTACCAAGGACAAGGGCAATCAGTGGCAGATTTTCCGCAGGGGTGATCCGCTGGTCGATCCCGAAACCCAGGAAATCCTGGGCTACGAAGCCACCTATCTGGGCGATGCGCGGGTCAGCCGGCACGGCGAGGTCGCCACCATCGACATCGTGCGTTCGGTCCAGGAAATCTATCAGGACGATCGCCTGGTGCCGCTGGGCAAGCAGACACCCGTCTTTGCCTATGTGCCGCATCCACCGAAAGTACCGGTCAAGGGACGCATCGTCTCGGCTTACGGCAGCCTGCAGGAAACCGGGCCGTTGTCCATCGTTGCCCTGTCCAAGGGCAGCAGGGACGGACTGGATGTCGGTACCGTACTCGCCATCGAGCGCAGCCAGACCAGCGCTCGCTACAGCCAGCGCACGGCGCCCCTGTTCGGCCGCAGCGGCATCACCGGCAGTGATACGCCGCGCGTCTACTACAGCGAACCCCTGGCGCCGCGCGACAAGTTGTTGCCGCGGGGCGAGGCGGTCACCCGCGACAATATCGCCCAGCTGCCGGATGAACGTTATGGTCTGGTGATGGTTTTCCGGACTTTTGACCGGGCATCTTTCGCACTGGTCATGGAAGCCAGCCGCCCGGTCGCCGTTTCCGATTTCGTCACCAATCCGTAGTTGCAGGGAGCGCCCCGCTCCCCCGGTTTGACGTCCGCTCTGCGGCGACGGTACCCATGACGGTCCACGCAGAGCTTGAAGCCTGGCTGCGCCTCAGCCTGCTTCCCGGTCTGGGCCATCAGTCGCTGCGCAGGCTCCTGCTCGCGCTGGGCAGCCCCGAAGCCGTACTTTCATCCAGTCAGCCCGCGCTCCGCGCCATCGTCAGCGAAAAAATCGCCCTGGCCATCGGCAAGGGCGGCGCCGACCGTTCGGCGTGGGCGACAGTGGAACCGTGGCTGGAGGATCCTGCGAATCGCATCATCACACTGGCTGATGCGGAGTACCCGAAATCACTCCTCGAAATTCCAGATCCTCCACCTCTGCTTTACGTCAAGGGACGTCTTGACCTCGTGAAGCATCCTGGACTGGCAATCGTGGGTAGTCGCAATGCGACGGCACAAGGCATCGCCAATGCAGAGGCATTTGCCGAGGCGCTGAGCAATGCGGGGCTTGCGATCATCAGCGGGCTTGCGCTGGGTATCGATGCCGCCGCGCACCGTGGCGGTCTCGCGGGAACAGGTTCGACTGTTGCGGTTGTGGGCACTGGACTGGATATCGTGTACCCGGCACGCAACCGTGAACTCGCGCACCGGATTGCGGAGCAGGGCACCCTGGTATCCGAGTTTCCGCTGGGTACTCCCGCCCTGGCCGCAAATTTTCCGAGACGCAACCGCCTGATCTGCGGATTGTCCAGAGGGTGTCTGATCGTCGAGGCGGCAATTTCCAGCGGCTCGCTGATTACTGCGCGCCTCGCCGCGGAGCAGGGTCGCGATGTGTTCGCGATTCCAGGATCAATACACTCGCCACTGGCCAAAGGCTGCCATGCGCTGATCAAGCAGGGCGCCAAGCTGGTCGAGTCCGCCGAGGACGTGCTTGAGGAACTCGGACTGCAGCATTCCTCCGGACAGACTCCGGCAACAGGCACCACCAAGGATGATGATCACCCACTGCTCGTTCATTTTGGCTTCGAGCCGATGGATATCGACACATTGCAGTTGCGCAGCGGTCTGCCGATTGAAAGCATCAATACGGCCTTGACCGAGCTCGAAGTGGCCGGAATGATCGCGGCGCTGCCCGGAAGCCGCTGGCAGAGAGTGTTCTGAAGCCGGCTTGCGCTGGCCCCGGTTTGTTCTTATTATCGGGCGCTCTTTTCCGGGCCCCCGCCTTAAGGGGCCTCCTGCAGCGGTATTAAAGCCGCAACTTCAACAGCTTACATGGCGAAAACGCTCATCATCGCGGAGAAACCTTCGGTCGCCAGTGACATTGCCCGTGTCCTCGGTGGTTTCACCAAGCACGCCGAATATTTCGAGAACGACGAGTACATCGTGTCGTCCGCGGTCGGCCATCTGCTGGAAATAGCAGCGCCGGAGGAATTCGAGGTCAAGCGCGGCAAATGGTCATTTGCAAACCTACCCGTCATTCCGCCGCATTTCGACCTCAACCCGATTGCCAAGAGTGAAGCACGTCTTAAAGTGCTGGCCAAGCTGATCAAGCGCAAGGACGTCACGGCACTGATCAACGCCTGTGACGCCGGACGCGAGGGTGAACTGATTTTCCGCTATATCGAGCAGGCGACCAAAACCAACAAGCCAGTATCCCGGCTGTGGCTGCAGTCGATGACCCCGGCCGCGATCCGCGAAGGTTTCGAACACCTTCGCTCCGATGACGAAATGAAACCTCTGGCCGATGCCGCGCGCAGCCGCAGCGAGGCCGACTGGCTGGTCGGCATCAACGGCACCCGGGCAATGACCGCCTTCAACAGCAAGGGCGGAGGTTTCTACCTGACCACTGTCGGTCGCGTGCAGACGCCGACCCTGATGATCGTGGTTGATCGCGAACAGAAGATCCGCAAGTTCATACCGCGCGATTACTGGGAAGTGCGCGCAAGCTTTGCGGCAAAGGCCGGCGATTACGAGGGCCGCTGGTTCGATCCGGCGTTCAAGCGCGACGAGAACGATCCGGAGAAAAAGGACAACCGCCTCTGGGACAGGGCAGCCGCAGAGCGGATCGCCGAAGACTGCCGGGGCAAGCCGGGCACTGTCACCGAGGAATCCAAACCGTCTTCACAGCTGTCGCCGATGCTTTTCGACCTGACATCCCTGCAGCGCGAGGCAAATGGCCGCTTCGGATTCTCGGCGAAGGTAACGCTGTCGATCGCACAGGAACTTTACGAGAAACACAAGGCGCTGACTTACCCGCGTACGGATTCACGGCACCTGCCGGAGGATTACCAGGCCACGGTCAAAACCGCGCTGGAAGCGCTCTCCAAGGAACCCGAGCTGGGCTCCTTTGCGAAGGAAATCATCAAGGGCAAGTGGATCAAGCCCAACAAGCGGATTTTCGACAACAGCAAGATTTCCGATCACTTCGCGATCATTCCGACGCCCCAGCCGCCGAAGAACCTCAACGAAGTACAGCAGAAAATCTATGATCTTGTGGTCCGCCGGTTCATGGCGGTGTTTTTTCCGGCAGCCGAGTATCTGGTGACCACCCGCATCACCGAGGTGGCGTCCCACAAGTTCAAAACCGAGGGCAAGATCCTGGTTAAACCGGGCTGGCTCGCGATTTACGGCAAGGACGAGCAGCAGGAGAGCGCCAATCTGCCGGTCGTGGCAAAGGGCGAAAAACCGGAAGCGCAGGAGGTAAACGCAATCGGCCTGGCCACCCGCCCGCCCGCCCGCTATTCGGAGGCGACGCTGCTCAGCGCAATGGAAGGCGCCGGCAAGCTGATCGATGACGATGAACTGCGCGAAGCAATGGCCCAGAAGGGACTGGGCACCCCGGCGACCCGCGCCGCGATCATCGAACGCCTGATCACGGAGAAATATCTGGTGCGGGAAGGCCGGGAACTGATTCCGACAGCGAAGGCGTTCCAGCTGATGACCCTGCTCAACGGCCTCGGTGTCAATGAGCTGACCCAGCCCGAGCTGACGGGGGAATGGGAGTACAAGCTGCTGCAGATGGAACGCGGCAAGCTCAAGCGCGAGACCTTCATGAAGGAGATCTCGAAAATCACCGAACGCATCGTCCGGCGCGCAAAGGAATACGACAGCGAGACCATTCCCGGAGACTATGCGACCCTGAAGACGCCATGTCCGAACTGCGGTAGCACGGTGAAGGAGAATTACCGGCGCTTTGCCTGCGAGAGCTGCGGATTTTCGATCTCCAAAGTGCCCGGCGGGCGCCAGTTTGAACTCGAGGAAGTCGAAACCCTGCTGCGCGAGCGCACAATCGGACCCCTGCAGGGCTTTCGTTCAAAAATGGGGCGCCCGTTTGCGGCGATCCTGCGCATCGTCGAGGACAAGGACAACAGCAACCTCAAGCTCGAGTTCGACTTCGGCCAGAACGGGGCCGACGACGAGGTTGAGGAAATCGATTTCAGCGGCAAGCACGCGCTCGGAGACTGTCCGAAATGCAAGGGCAAGGTCTACGAGCACGGAATGAACTATGTTTGCGAAAACATGCCGCGAAAAACCTGTGATTTTCGGACAGGGAAAGTGATCCTGCGCCAGGAGATACAGCCCGCACAGATGGAAAAGCTGCTGAAATCCGGACGCACCGACCTGCTTGACGGATTTGTCTCGAACCGCAATGGACGGCGCTTCAAGGCCTTCCTAGTCAAGCAGCCCGACGGAAAGATCGGCTTTGAATTTGCGCCGAGGGCTGCAAAGGATGGTGCCGCGAAAACTGCGGCGCCCGCCAAGAAAAAACGTGCCGGCAGCCGAAAGTAAATAACCCTTTAAAAACAAATGGTTATAAAAAGGGCCGCAGAAGCGGCCCTTTTTGCATTTACAAAGGCGGAATCAGACGTCGAGATTGCGCACGCCAAGCGCATTGGTCTCGATGAAGTTGCGCCGTGGCTCCACGGCATCTCCCATCAGGGTGGTGAATATCTCGTCAGCACCGATGGCATCCTCGATCTGGGTCCGCAGCAGGCGCCGCGTTTTCGGATTCATTGTGGTATCCCACAGCTGCTCCGGATTCATTTCGCCAAGACCCTTGTAACGCTGGATGCCGATTCCGCGCTGGACCTCACCCAGCACCCAGTCGATCGCTTCGCGGAACTCCCGCACCGGGTGCATGTGCTCTCCACGCTTGATGTAGGCACCTTCCCCGAGCAGGCCGTGCAGCATTTGCGCAGTCTTGCGGATCTGGGCGTAATCCCCGCTGTGCAGGAAGTCGGCATCAATGAGGGTGTTTCGCGAAACGCCGTGCTGGGTGCGCGAAATGCGCAGGATATGGGACTCGCTTTTTTCGTCGAATACCGCTTCGACCTTGACATTCCTGGCATCGCCGTAGAGCCCCGCCAGCGCTTTTGCGCTCTTCTGGGCCGCTGCCTCGTCGCCAAGCTCCAGGATCACCGGGTTGTTGAGCAGGGCATGCAACGCCTCGGAATCGATAATCCTGCTCTCGCGCTCGATGACGGCTTCCGCAAGCAGGTAATGCTTGGCCACTTCTTCCAGCGCATCGCGTGAGAGCGGCTGCGCCCCCGCACTGGTGAACAACTCCGCTTCGGCCAGCGCCTGCTTGAGCAGGTACTGCTTCAGTTCGTGTTCGTCCTTCAGATAGCGCTCCTGCTTTCCGTGCTTGACCTTGTACAGCGGCGGCTGCGCGATGTAGATATGGCCCCGCTCGACCAGTTCGGGCATCTGGCGGTAGAAAAATGTCAACAACAGCGTACGGATGTGCGATCCATCGACGTCCGCGTCGGTCATGATGATGATCCGGTGGTATCGCAGCTTGTCCGGGTTGTACTCGTCCTTGCCGATCCCGGTGCCAAGAACACTGATCAGCGTGGTGATCTCGGTTGAGGAAATAAGCTTGTCAAAACGCGCCTTTTCGACATTGAGAATCTTTCCGCGCAGCGGCAGGATCGCCTGATTCTTGCGATCACGCCCCTGCTTGGCGGATCCACCCGCCGAATCACCCTCGACCAGGTACAGCTCGCATTGCGAGGGGTCCCGCTCCTGGCAGTCGGCAAGTTTTCCGGAAAGGCCGAAGGAATCCAGGACCCCCTTGCGGCGTGTCAATTCCCGGGCCTTGCGCGCCGCCTCGCGCGCCCGGGCCGCCTCGACTATCTTTCCGCAGATGGTCTTGGCATCACTGGGTTTCTCAAGGAGAAATTCCATCAGTTTCTGTGCCACGATTTCCTCGACCACCGGTCGCACCTCGGAGGAGACAAGCTTGTCCTTGGTCTGCGAGGAAAACTTGGGCTCCGGCACCTTTACCGAAAGCACCGCTGTCAGGCCCTCCTTCATGTCGTCGCCGCTGGTCTCGACCTTGGCCTTTTTCGCCAGTTCGTTCGACTCGATGTACGAATTGAGCGTACGCGTCATAGCCGCGCGCAGACCAGTCAGGTGGGTGCCTCCGTCGCGCTGCGGTATGTTGTTGGTGAAACACTGCATCGACTCCTGGTAGGAGTCATTCCATTGCATCGCGATTTCGACGGTTATGCCGTCCTTGCTGCCTTCGATATGGAAAATATTAGGGTGCAGAACCGATTTTGCGCGGTTCATGTACTCGACGAAGCCCTTGACCCCGCCGCTGAACGCGAACTTTTCCTCCTTGCCGCTGCGCTGGTCCGTCAGCGTGATTTTGACGCCATGATTCAGGAAAGACAGTTCGCGCAGACGTTTGGCAAGGATCTCGTAATGGAAATCCACATTGCCGAAGATGTCCTTGCTTGCCAGGAAATGCACTTCCGTGCCGCGCCGCTCGCTTTTTCCGGTGACTTTGAGCGGTGCCACGGCTTCACCCATGCGGAACTCCATCTGGTGCATCTTGCCGTCGCGGCGTATGGTCAGCCGCAGCCATTCGGACAGCGCATTGACCACGGAAACACCAACACCATGAAGACCGCCCGATATCTTGTATGAATTGCTGTCGAATTTGCCCCCAGCATGCAATTCGGTCATGACCACTTCGGCGGTAGAACGCTTTTCCTCGTCATCCGGATGGATGTCGGTTGGAATTCCGCGGCCATTGTCGGCAACACTGATGGAGTTGTCCGGGTGGATGATGATCGTGATTTCGTCGCAGTGACCGGCGAGTGCTTCGTCGATCGCGTTGTCGACGACCTCGAAAACCATGTGGTGCAATCCGGTACCGTCGCTGGTGTCTCCGATGTACATTCCCGGACGCTTGCGTACCGCTTCGAGACCCTTGAGAACCTTGATGCTGTTGGCATCGTATTCGTTGCCGGTACGCTGTTCTTTGTCGCTCATTGATTCTGCTTTCTTTGTCGGTTTCGGGCTGTCAGATGCGCATCGGCATTACGACATATCGGAAGTCATCGCGGCCGGGCAGGGTAATCAGCATGCTGCTGTTTGCATCGCCGAATGAACAGACAACATTGCCCGGCGGAACGTTGTTGAGGACGTCGAGGAGATAAGTAACGTTGAATCCGACATCCAGGGGATCTCCGCCAAACTGCACTTCCAGTTCCTCCTGGGCCTCTTCCTGCTCGTTGTTGCTGCAGGAAATGCGCAGGCTGTCCTTGGTAAGCATCCAGCGCACGCCACGGAATTTCTCATTCGAGAGAATGGCCGCGCGCTGGAGAGCACGCTGCAATTCGTCCCGGTCGAGCAGAATTTCCTTCTCGTAGTTGGTGGGAATAACCCGCTGGTAATCGGGAAACTTTCCGTCGATCACCTTTGTTGTGAGATCGACCTCACCGAACCTGAACCGCACCTGGTTGGGATAGATCGAGACTTCGAGCGGTTCGTCACCCTCAGCCAGCTGGCGTGTCAGCTCGATGATTGCCTTCCGCGGAAGGATCACCTCAACCTTGTCCTGGCTTTCGGCAAGCTCGGTAACCGCATAGCTGAGGCGGTGGCCATCGGTGGCCACGACTCGAAGCTGTTTTCCGTCAGTTACCAACAGCAGGCCGTTCAGGTAATAACGGATGTCCTGTTGTGCCATTGCGTATTGCACCAGTGCCAGCAATTTCCGGGCTGCTCCCTGGGAAATGGTGAATCTGCTTTGCGGGGTCCCGGGGTCTGCCAGGGCAGGAAAATCGGCTGAAGGCAGGGTTTGCAGGTTGAATCGGCTTTTGCCGGCTTTGACCTGCAAGCGGTTATTGGACGTCTCCAGCGAGACCTCGCTGTCGTCCGGCAAGGCACGCAGGATGTCAACCAGCTTGCGTGCGGATACCGTGATGGCCTGGGTTTCGCCTGGTTTCTTTTCCAGGTTGCATGAGGTTGCGATTTGCAGCTCAAGATCGGTGGCAACAAACCGCAGGATGCCGTCTGAGCGTTCGATCAGGACATTTGAAAGTATCGGCAAGGTATGTCGCCGCTCCACGATGCCGGTAACCGCTTGCAGCGGTTTCAGAAGGCCATCACGCGGTAATTGCACGAGTTTCATATTGGTTTTGTTTCTTGGTAAAGATAATAGTAATTAATAAAGGCGGTGTCTTTCTGTTGAAAAACCGGCCTTGCCGTTGATCCCTAAAACAAAATTACTGTTCCGTTCCTGTGTATGTCCGGTGGGTATTGCCGGGACGAAACGGGATGAATTGCAGACGGATCCCGTATTCCGGCGTTTGTGCACAATGCATGCACAGCTGTTCAACTGCGTAATACCTTGAGCAGGGAGGCGATGTCGGACGTCATTTCGTTGCTGGTGTCGCGTAACTGGGCAATCTTGCGGCAGGCATGCAGTACAGTCGTGTGGTCCCGCCCGCCAAAAGCCTCCCCAATGTCGGGCAGGCTCATCTGGGTGAGTTCCTTTGCAAGCGCCATCGCAACCTGCCGGGGCCGGGCGACATTGCGGGTGCGCTTCTTTGAATACATTTCCGAAACCTTGATCTTGTAATAGTCTGCGACCGTGCGCTGGATGTTTTCGATGCTTACCTGCCGGCTTTGCGAGGCCAGAATGTCTCGCAGGGCTTCGCGGGCAAGGTCGACATCTATGGGCTGGCCGGTGAACCTGGAATAGGCGAGCACCCGCTTCAGCGCACCCTCAAGTTCCCGGATGTTTGACTGGATGTGCTTGGCTATGAAGAAAGCCACATTTTCTTCAAGTTCCATCCCGTCGGCTGCAGCTTTTTTCAGCAGAATGGCAACCCGCATTTCCAGTTCAGGCGGTTCGACGGCCACGGTCAATCCCCAGCCAAACCTGGAAATCAGGCGACTTTCCATGCCTGAAATTTCCCTGGGAAAGGTGTCGCAGGTGATGATGACCTGTTTGTGCGCTTCCACAAGGGCATTGAAAGCGTAGAAAAACTCTTCCTGCGTCCGGTTCTTGCCGCTGAAAAACTGGATGTCGTCGATCAGCAGAAGATCCAGGGAATGGTAGTAGCGCTTGAAATCGTCAAACGCCTTGTGCTGGTAGGCCCTGACCACGTCCGAGACATATTGCTCGGCATGTATGTAACGAATCTTGCTTTCGGGGGCGTGCGCACGCAGATGATTGCCGATTGCGTGGATCAGGTGGGTTTTGCCCAAGCCGACGCCGCCGTAAATGAACAACGGGTTATAGGCAGAGCCCGGTTTTTCGGCGACTTGTCGTGCAGCTGCCCTGGCGAGGTCGTTGGCCTTGCCTGTGACAAAGGTATCGAAAGTGAATGCCGGATTCAGCCGCGATACATCACGCACGACCTGGGCGGCTGTTGCCGGCCGGTTGACAGGGGTGTCTGCCTGGGTCGCGGCGGGGCTTGCCAGCGGGGTCTTTTCCGAAATGACCAGTTCTACCGATGCATCGTCGCCGAGACGCTGGCGTGCAATATCCAGGATCTTGGCGTGGAAACGATCCTTGACCCAACGCTGCACAAAACGGTTGGGGGCCGTCATCGTCACGGTTGACCCGGAGATGCTGCATTGGAGCGGCTGGATCCACGTGACAAATTGCTGCTGCCCGAGCTCTTTCGCAAAGAATGCCAGACAGTGTTGCCAGAAATCGTTCATTCGTCCCTATCGGGTGAAACGGGCGCCGGATTACCGGGCTGGAATGGGGGAAAATCTGACATTGGATTTTACCCTGTATTGAAGGGGTCGCCAAAGCGGAAGGGCAGCTGGAGACCCGCTTTCGGTCAGATTTTCCAGCAAGCGGTACGTTGACATGATTCCCCAGTACCATGTCTAATAACGGGTTTCCCCAAAACCAATTTCAGGATCGATCATGAAGCGCACCTATCAACCGTCTAAAACGCGACGCCAGCGTACGCATGGCTTCCGTGTGCGCATGAAAACGCGCGGCGGCCGTGCGGTCATCCGTGCGCGCCGCGCCAAGGGGCGGGCCCGCCTCAGCGTTTGACCAACTCCCGGGTTTGTGCCAGCAGAAACCGAAGCGGCCGGTTGACCAAGCCCGCGCAGTTTGAGGCCGTGCTGGCTTCAGGCCGCCGCTTGGGCAGCAGATGTTTCCTGGCCAGGGCCATGCCCAACGCTGGTTGCGGCGCCCGACTTGGCCTTATCGTTGGCAAGAAGGCCGCGCCTAGGGCCGTCGACCGCAACAGGGTCAAAAGGCTGGTCAGGGTGGTCCACCGGCAGCTGCTGGAAGAACTCGATGCAATGGATGTAGTCGTGCAGCTGCGCTGCAGTCCCCGCGGCCACAACAACTCGGTACTGTTCAAGGAACTTCAGGATCTGTTGCGCGGTTTGTCGGGCAAGACTGTTTAACCGCGGCTTCGGACAAAGAAAAGACGCTTATGGACTCACAACGCCTGGTTCTCTTCTTTGTGTTCACCATGTCGGTGTTCCTGCTCTACGAATCCTGGCAGCGTGATCAGCAGTCTGTAGCCCGCGCACCGGCGGTGGTGGCATCCACGCCGACACCGTCGTCGACCCTGACTGCTCCGGCGGTCGATCCGTCCGTTCCCAGCCCGGCAGCCACCCTGACGCCGGCGCCGGTAGCACCCGCTGCGACCGCAGCTGCAAATCACGGTCAGGTTATCAAGGTGGAAACCGACCTCTATCGCGGACAGATCAGTACCGTGGGTGGAGATCTTGTGCGCCTGGAGCTGCTCAGGCACGGCGGCACTCTCGACCGTTCCAAGGACTTCGTGCTGTTCGACCGGTCCGCCGACCATGTCTACATTGCCCAGTCCGGTTTGATCGGCGGCAAGCTCCCCAACCACCAGAGTGCATACAGGGCTTCGGCAGCTGAGTATCGCCTTGCCGATAATGCAAGCGAACTCGAGATCCGGCTGGAGGCGGTGGGTGAGGCGAAGGCGGCAAAAATCTACCGTTTCCGCCGCAACAGCTATGTGATCGACGTCGTCCACGAAGTCACAAACACGACGGCTGATCCGCTCGTTACGCATGCGTATTTCCAGTTGGTCCGGGATTCGAAACCGCCAGAGGGTGACTCGGCAATGATGCCGACCTATACCGGTGCTGCGGTTTATACAGAGCAGGAAAAGTTCCAGAAGGTCGCGTTCGACGACATCGAGAAAGGCAAGGTGCCCTATCCGAAAACGGCGAATGATGGCTGGATCGGGATACTCCAGCACTATTTCCTTGGTGCGTGGTTGCCGAAAGACGGCGAGCCGCGCGAGTACTACACAAGACAGGTGCCACAGGGTCTTTTTGCCGCCGGCGTGATTGTACCCGGCGGTACGCTGGCTCCGGGAGCCAGTGCCAGCCTGTCGATGCCGCTTTATGCAGGACCGCAGGAGCAGGAGAAGCTGGCTGCGCTGGCCAAGGGTCTGGATCTTGCGGTGGATTATGGCTGGCTGACGGTCATCGCGGCGCCGTTGTTCTGGGTCCTGCAGTGGATCCACGGCTGGGCCGGCAACTGGGGGGTGGCGATCATCATTCTGACCATCCTGATCAAGCTGATTTTTTATCCGCTGTCCGAAGCAAGCTACCGGTCGATGGCTAAGATGCGCGTCGTTGCACCGAAGATGCAGCGTCTGAAGGAGCAGTACGGCAATGATCGCCAGCGCATGCAGCAGGCGATGATGGAGCTCTACAAGACCGAGAAAATCAATCCGCTGGGGGGCTGTCTGCCTATCCTGGTACAGATACCCGTGTTCATCGCGCTGTACTGGGTGCTGCTTGCCAGCGTCGAAATGCGCCAGGCGCCGTTTGCGCTGTGGATCAAGGATCTCTCGGTGCCCGATCCCTGGTTCATCCTGCCGATCCTGATGGGTGCAACCATGATCATCCAGACCCGCCTCAATCCGGAGCCGCCGGATCCTGTGCAGGCGAAGATCATGAAGATCATGCCCATCGCGTTCAGCATTTTCTTTTTCTTCTTTCCCGCGGGCCTGGTTCTGTACTGGCTGGTCAACAACATCCTGTCGATTGCCCAGCAGTGGCACATCAACCGGGTGCTGGAACGCGCGGCGAAACAAGCCAAGCCGAAGTCCTGAGCGCTGGCCGGTCACCGCGGCGCTATACTCGCCGCGCATGATGCGCCGAGACACCATCGCTGCGATTGCCACGGCACCGGGGCGGGGCGGCGTCGGCATCATCCGCGTCTCCGGCGCAAACCTTCTGCATTTCGCTTCCGGGTTGACCCCGCGCCAGCCTGCCGCACGCCGTGCCCTGTTTACGCAATTTCTAGATGCCGGCGGCACCGCCATTGACGACGGGCTGCTGCTCTATTTCAAGGCTCCGAATTCGTACACCGGCGAGGACGTGCTGGAACTGCAGGGCCACGGCGGACCGGTGGTCATGCGCCAGCTGTTGCAACGCTGTCTCGAACTGGGCGCACGCCTGGCGCGTCCCGGCGAATTCACTGAACGCGCCTATCTCAACGGCCGCATGGATCTGGCCCAGGCCGAAGGCGTTGCCGACCTGATCGAGGCTTCGACGACAACGGCTGCACGCGCCGCCTTGCGTTCCTTGCATGGTGATTTTTCAAAATTAATACAAAGACTTACTGAAAAAATCATCGCCCTGCGCATGCTCCTCGAGGCCACCCTCGATTTTCCCGAAGAGGAAGTGGAGTTCCTGACCGCCGGGCGGGCGGCCGAAAAGCTGGCGGAAATCCGTGAAGAGCTGGCGGTCACGCTGGCAGCGACTCGGCAGGGCAGCCTGTTGCGCGACGGCGTGCAGGCGGTGCTGATCGGTGCACCCAATGTCGGCAAGTCGAGTCTGCTCAACCGCTTCGCCGGGGAGGAGGTGGCAATCGTCACCGACACGCCGGGCACCACCCGCGATGCGCTGCGCGAGCAGATCGATATCGACGGCATGCCGGTTCATATCATCGATACCGCGGGCCTGCGCGAAACCGCCGATGCCGTGGAGCGGATCGGTATCGACCGCAGCTGGGCGATGGTGCAGAAAGCCGACCTGGCGCTGCTGGTCTGCGATGCCCGTGAGGCCGACGATGCTGCCGTGCAAGCGATTGTCGGACGCTTGCCGCCGGACCTGCCGCGGATTCGTATTTTCAACAAGATCGACCTGGCCGGCCAGCCGCCGCGACGTGAGCGCGGCGCCGGAGAGGAACAAATCTGGTTGTCGGCCCAAACCGGCGCCGGACTGGAGTTGCTGAAAAAAGCGATCTGGGATCAGGCCGGCTGGCAGCCGTCGGGGGAGGGCCTGTTCACAGCCCGGGCGCGTCATGTCGAGGCCCTGCTGAATGCCCAGCGTCACCTTGCCGCGGCTGAAGAGCAGACCCTGCAGCTCGAGCTTTATGCCGAAGAATTGCGACTGGCGCACGAAGCGCTGGGAGCCATCACCGGTGAGTTCACGCCCGACGATCTGCTGGGTGAAATCTTTTCCAGATTCTGCATCGGTAAATAGCCCGGTCTTGAGGTTTCACGTGGAACCTTCGGGGTGCGGTGTCAGGCCAGTCGGCGGCTGTTCCACGTGAAACACAGGCTGTCGCGGCTTTCGCCGGATCGGTAACTGGGCTATCATGCGCGCCCGGCTTCGATCCCGTCCGGCAACGGTGGCTGCAGCAGCGAAAAATGACGCAATTCCCTGAAAAATTTGACGTTATCGTCATCGGTGGCGGCCATGCTGGCACCGAAGCCGCGCTCGCCAGTGCGCGCATGGGTTGCCGCACGCTGTTGCTGACCCACAGTATCGAGACGCTGGGCCAGATGTCCTGCAATCCCTCGATCGGCGGTATCGGCAAAGGCCACTTGGTCAAGGAGGTCGATGCGCTGGGCGGGGCGATGGCCGCTGCGACCGACGAGGCCGGTATCCAGTTCCGCATCCTCAATTCCCGCAAGGGTCCGGCGGTACGCGCAACCCGCGCCCAGGCCGACCGCGTCCTGTATCGCCAGGCCATCCGCAGCCGTATCGAGAACCAGCCCAATCTGAGCGTATTCCAGCAGGCGGTCGACGACTTGATCGTTCAGGGTGACAAGGTGACGGGCGTGATGACCCAGATCGGCTTGCGCTTCGAGGCACGTGCCGTGGTGCTGACCGCAGGCACCTTCCTGTCCGGCCTGATCCACGTCGGCCTGCAGAATTACCAGGGCGGCCGCGCCGGTGATCCGCCTTCAGTCAGCCTGGCGGCGCGCCTTCGCGAACTGAAACTGCCAGTGGGGCGCCTGAAAACCGGTACGCCGCCGCGCATTGACGGCCGCACGATCGATTTTACGCAAATGACCGAGCAGCCCGGAGATGATCCGGTGCCGGTATTTTCCTTCCTCGGGCGGCGCGAACAGCATCCGCGACAGCTGCCGTGCTGGATCACCCATACCAACGAGCGCACGCACGAGGCGATCCGCGGTGGGCTTGACCGCTCGCCGATGTTCACGGGCGTCATCGAAGGCGTGGGCCCGCGTTATTGCCCGTCGATCGAGGACAAGATCCACCGTTTCGCCGACAAGTCTTCGCACCAGATTTTCCTCGAACCCGAGGGCCTGACGGTGCACGAGTATTACCCCAACGGCATTTCCACCAGCCTGCCTTTCGATGTGCAGCTGGCGGTGGTGCGCTCGATTAAAGGCCTGGAACAAGCGCATATCACCCGGCCGGGTTATGCGATCGAATATGATTATTTTGATCCGCGCGGACTCAAGGCCTCTCTGGAAACCAAAGCAATCGGCGGCCTGTTTTTCGCGGGCCAGATCAACGGCACCACCGGTTACGAGGAAGCCGCTGCTCAAGGCCTGCTGGCGGGCATCAATGCCGGTCTGCAGGCCAGCGGCCGCGAAGCCTGGTCGCCGACCCGCGATCAGGCCTACCTCGGTGTGCTGGTCGATGACCTGATCACCCGTGGCGTGTCCGAGCCCTATCGCATGTTCACCAGCCGCGCCGAATACCGGCTGTCCCTGCGCGAGGACAATGCCGACTTGCGACTGACCGAAATCGGCCACCGACTCGGCGTTGTCGATGATCGGCGCTGGGAAATCTTTGAACGCAAGCGCGAAGCGATTGCCCGCGAACAGGAACGGCTGAAATCGACCTGGGTCAATCCCGGGCAGCTCACGGAACAGCAAGCTATTGATTTTATTGGTAAAAATATCGAACGTGAGTATTCACTGTCGGATCTGCTGCGGCGCCCGGAAGTGAGCTATACCAGCCTGGTGGTCTTGCCCGGCGCCGGCCCCGGAGTTGACGATTCGCAGGTCGCGGAACAGGTGGAAATCCAGGCCAAGTATCAGGGCTATATCGAACGCCAGCGCACTGAGATCGAGCACCGTGCGCAGCAGGACGAGTTGCGCCTGCCGGCTGACCTCGACTACACCCAGGTGCGGGGCCTGTCGATCGAGGTCCAGCAGAAACTGGATCGTGCCCGGCCGGAAACCCTTGGTCAGGCTTCGCGCATTTCGGGCATCACGCCAGCGGCGATTTCGGTGCTGCTGGTGCATCTCAAACGCATTTCCGCCGTCCTCCAGAAAAGCGCATGAACCTCGCGGACGAACTGGCCGCGGGCATCCGGGCGCTCGGCCTGAACATTGCTGCGGCCACGCAACAGCGCATGCTTGATTACCTTGCGCTGATCGAAAAGTGGAATAAGGCCTATAACCTGACTGCGGTGCGCGAGCCGCAGAAAATGCTGACGCACCACCTGCTCGATTCGCTGGCGGTGCTGCCGTATCTGCACGGGCCGCGGGTGCTCGATGTCGGCACCGGTGCAGGATTGCCCGGTATTCCGCTGGCGCTGGCGTGTCCGGACTGGCAGTTCACTCTGCTCGATTCCAGCCACAAGAAAACGACCTTTCTGCGCCAGGCAGTCATCGAGCTGCAGCTGGGCAATGTCGAAGTCGCCTGCGCGCGCGTTGAAACCTGGGATGCGCCGCAGTCCTTCGACACCGTGGTGTCGCGCGCATTTTCGGATGTCGCGGAATTCATTGCCCTTGCCGGGCGGTTGTGTGCAAAGGATGGCGTCGTGATTGCAATGAAGGGGGCGTATCCGCACGAGGAACTCGCAAAGCTGCCGCAGGCCTTTCGCCTGTGCAGTGTCGTGCCACTGCGTGTGCCTGGTCTTGGCGCCGAACGCCATGCGGCACTGTTGCAACCGGCGGAGGCGGCGTGACGCGCATCATCGCCATTACCAACCAGAAAGGCGGCGTCGGCAAAACCACGACCGGCGTCAACCTTGCAGCGAGCCTCGCAGCAACCCAGCGTCGCGTGCTGCTGGTGGACCTCGACCCGCAGGGCAATGCGACCATGGGCAGCGGCATCGACAAGCGCGCACTTGAAGCGACGGTGTACCAGGTGTTGCTCGGCGAAAAGACCATTGCCGGGGTACGACAGCGTGCGCAGGCCGGTTATGACGTGCTGCCGGCCAATCGAGAACTGGCGGGCGCCGAGGTCGAACTGATCGAAATCGAGCAGCGCGAAACGCGGCTGAAAGCCGCGCTGGCCGGCGTTGCCGACGAATACGATTTCATCCTGATCGATTGTCCGCCGGCGCTGAATCTGCTGACCGTCAACGGCTTGACGGCGGCACAGGCGGTGATGATTCCGATGCAATGCGAGTACTACGCGCTGGAGGGACTGTCGGATCTCGTTGGCACCATCAAGCGCGTGCGCGCCCATCTCAATCCTGAGCTCGAAATAGAGGGCCTGTTGCGCACCATGTACGACCCGCGCAACACGCTGGCCCAGCAGGTGTCGGCTCAGCTGCTGCAGCATTTCGGCGACAAGGTGTACCGCACGGTGATTCCACGTAATGTGCGCTTGGCCGAAGCGCCCAGCCATGGCTTGCCAGCGCTGGAGTTCGACCGCAATTCCAAGGGGGCGCAAGCCTATCTTGCGCTGGCCGGCGAGATGCTGAACCGCGCACCTGAATAAATAATTGATTATAAAGGATTTTTATGGTCAAGCCGAAAGGATTGGGACGCGGCCTTGATGCATTGCTGGGCGGCAATGACAGTGCGCCGCCTCGCGCCACTCCCAGCGATACCGTGACCAGCCTGCCGGTTACCGCGCTGCAGCCGGGCAAGTACCAGCCGCGTACCCGGATGGATCAGGAGGCGCTCGATGCACTGGCGGCCTCGATCAAGGCGCAGGGCGTGATGCAGCCGATCCTGGTGCGCGCGATCGGTGACGGCAAACATGAAATCATCGCCGGCGAACGGCGCTGGCGGGCCGCGCGCATAGCCGGTCTTGTCACGGTGCCGGTGCTGGTGCGCGCCGTGCCTGACCAGCAGGCGCTTGCGGTGGCGCTGATCGAGAATATCCAGCGCGAAGACCTCAATGCACTCGAAGAAGCGGTCGGCATCGAGCGCCTGATCAAGGAATTTGCGCTGACGCATCAAGCCGTGGCCGATGCCATTGGCAAGTCGCGGACCGCGGTGACCAACCTGCTGCGCCTGCTGGAGCTGGCTCCGCCGGTGAAAACGCTGCTCGGCGAGGGCCGCATCGAAATGGGTCATGCCCGCGCACTGCTGGCGCTGCCTGTGGAACGCCAGATTGCGCTGGCAAGAGAGGCTGCACAAGAGGGTTGGTCGGTACGGGAGGTCGAGCGCCGGGTCGGCCTGGCGACGACGAGCGCCAGGCCGACCCGGCGCCCTCTGCGTCAGGATCGCGATGTGGCAAGGCTGGAGGAAGAAATCTCGGCGCGCCTCGGTACCACGGTGAAAATACAGGCCGGTTCGCGCAAGGGCAGCGGCAAGCTGGTCATTGCTTATGGTTCGCTGGATCAGCTGGATGCTTTGCTGACCAAACTCAAGTAAGTGTCGTCAAATCAAAATTGACGCAATAACTGGGCGGGCTGTAAAATTGAAAGATTTCTACCCCCGGATATTGCGCTGCGGCAAAGAAGGTTGGCCGAGGGGGCGTCAGATCGCGGGTGCGGCACCGCGCAAGAAAAAGCGGATGGATGCATGACCGCCCTTGTAGTTGCCGGTCTGCAGCTGGTTCTGGCGATATTGACTGGGATGGCAGCTTGGTTGTTTGCCGGCTCCGCAACGGCGCAGTCGGTGGTAACAGGCGGGGCTTGCGCCCTTGCAGGAACGCTGGCGTATGCAGCTTGCCAGCGCATGGTTCCCGGCAACAGCGCTTCGCGCCTGATGTGGGGCCATCTGCTGGGTGAAATGGTCAAGGTACTGGTGACGCTGGCCCTGCTGGCCTGGGCGATAGTTTCGGACCCGGGCCGGGCGCTGGCCTGCCTGACAGGTTTCGGGGTGGCGCTGCTGGCTTATCCAGCGGCGATTTTTTGGTTGAACAAGTAGAAAAGACAGACGTAACAGACATGGCGGCCGGTCAAGCACCCCAAAACGCGGGCGAATACATTGCCCATCACCTGACCAATCTTCGGGTGGGCGAAGGTTTCTGGACCTTCCATATCGACACCATCCTGATGGGCTGGTTTACCGGCCTGCTCGGGCTGGGCGCCTTTTATCTGGTCGCGCGCGGCGCGACCTCGGGCATTCCGGGCCGCGTGCAGGGTTTTATCGAGTTGCTGGTCGAATTCGTCGACGACACCGTCAAGGGCGTGTTTCCGGGAGACCGCAGGTTTCTTGCCCCGCTGGCGCTGACGATTTTCGTCTGGGTGTTCATGATGAACCTGATGGACCTGCTGCCCATCGACTGGGTGGCCACGGTCACCGGCGCAACCGGCCTTTCCTACTGGAAGGCAGTGCCGACTACCGATCTCAACACCACCTTCGCGATGTCGCTGACGATTTTCCTGCTGACGATCTTCTTCAGCTTCAAGGCCAAGGGTGCGGGCGGTTTCGCGCACGAGTTGTTCACCGCGCCCTTCGGCAACAACCCGCTGCTGTGGATACCCAATCTTGCGCTGAACATCATCGAGTATGTGGCCAAGCCGGTTTCCCTCGCCATGCGGCTGTTCGGCAACATGTATGCCGGTGAACTGATTTTCATGCTGCTGGGTGTTATGGGCACCCTGGCTGCCCTGTCCTTCGGCGGGGTGCTCGCCGGTGCCGCCGCAGGCATGCTGTACTGGGCATGGGCCGTTTTTCACATCCTGATCATCCTGCTGCAGGCCTTCATTTTCATGGTGCTGTCATGCGTCTACATCGCCATGGCGCACGAGCATCACTGATCCGAACCATCCGAACCGGTTTTTAACACTTCGCAATTACTACCTGTCCGAAAGAAAGGGAACTCAAAATGGAACAATACGCTGCCGTCATTCAAGGCTACACCGCGCTGGGTATCGGCATCATCATCGGCCTCGGCGCCATCGGTGCCTGTATCGGCATCGGCATCATGGGCTCGAAGTTCCTTGAAGCCGCCGCGCGTCAGCCGGAACTGATCCCGCAACTGCAGAAATTCATGTTCCTGCTGGCCGGTCTTATTGATGCCGCGTTCCTGATTGGCGTCGGTATCGCCATGTTCTTCGGCTTCGCCAATCCGCTGCTCGGCGTCCTGGCCAAGTAATTTTTTTCCCGACAGGGGCACAGCATGAATATCAACGCCACCCTGTTCGTCCAGGCACTGTCGTTCGCGGCGCTGATCTGGTTCACGGTCCGTTTCGTGTGGCCGATGATCACCGATGCGATGGACGAACGCACCAAGCGTATCGCTGACGGCCTGGCTGCTGCCGAAGCCGGCAAGCAGTCGCTGGAACGTTCGGCGAAGCAGGCCGAGGAAGCGATAAGCCAGGCCCGCGGTCGCGCTGCAGAAATCGTCGCCCAGGCGGAAAAACGCGCCAGCCAGATGATCGAGGAAGCGAAAGCGTCGGCAAGGACCGAGGGTGAAAGACTGGTAGCCGGCGCCAAGGCCGAAATCGACCAGGAAGTCGCGCGTGCCCGCGAGGCGCTGCGCGGCCAGGTTGCGGCACTCGCCGTGGCCGGCGCCGAACAGATCCTCAGGCGCGAAGTCGACGCCAAGGCCCACGCCGACCTGATCGCCGCCGTGCAGAAACAGCTCTGATCCCATGGCCGAACCCGTCACCATCGCCCGCCCTTACGCCGAAGCCGCGTTCAGGCTCGCCCGCGAGCAGAACGCCCTGCCGGCCTGGTCCGGGGCGCTGGATCTCATTGCCGCGGTGGTCGCCGATCCGCAGATCGCCGCGCTGATCGGCGCACCCCAGGTTGGCACCGCGCAGCTTGAAGGCATCATCATCGATGTGGCCGGCAAGCAGCTCTCCGGCGAAGCGCGCAATTTTGTCCAGGTGCTGGCGCAGAACCGCAGGCTGGGTCTGATGCCGCAGATCGTCGAACTGTTCGGCGCGCTGCGCCGCGAGCACGAAGGCACGATGGAAGCGACCGTGATGTCCGCGCTGCCGGTGGACGATGCCCAGCTGAAGATGCTGGTCGCTGCGCTGGAAAAGAAGTACGGCCGCAAGATCACGGCCAGAGTCGAACTCGATCCGCAACTCATCGGCGGCCTGAAGATCATGGTCGGCGACAAAGTCATCGATGCAACGGTGCGCGGCAGGCTGGATGCCATGACCGCCGCGCTGACCCACTAGGAGCAACACCATGCAACTGAATCCTTCCGAGATCAGTGAACTCATCAAGAGCCGGATCCAGAATCTGGCGGGGACCACCGAAGCGCGCACCCAGGGCACGGTGATATCGGTGACCGACGGCATCTGCCGCATCCACGGTCTTGCCGACGTGATGCAGGGCGAGATGCTGGAATTCCCGAAAAACACCTTCGGCCTCGCACTGAACCTCGAGCGCGACTCGGTTGGCGCTGTGATTCTGGGCGAGTACGAGCACATTTCCGAGGGCGATACCGTCAAGACCACGGGCCGCATTCTCGAGGTGCCGGTGGGTCCCGAACTGATCGGTCGCGTCGTCAATTCGCTGGGCCAGCCGATCGACGGCAAGGGTCCGGTCAACGCCAAGATGACGGACGTCATCGAGAAGGTTGCTCCGGGCGTGATCGCGCGGAAATCGGTGTCGCAGCCGGTGCAGACCGGCCTCAAGTCGATTGACTCGATGGTGCCGGTCGGCCGCGGCCAGCGCGAGCTGATCATCGGCGACCGCCAGACCGGCAAGACCGCGGTGGCGCTGGACACCATCATCAACCAGAAGGGCAAGGACCTGATCTGCATCTACGTCGCGATCGGACAGAAAGCCTCCTCGATCAAGAACGTGGTGCGCAAGCTGGAAGAACATGGCGCGATGGATTACACGATCGTCGTCGCCGCATCAGCTTCCGAATCCGCCGCGATGCAGTTCATTGCCCCCTACTCCGGCTGCACGATGGGCGAGTATTTCCGCGATCGTGGCCAGGACGCGCTGATCATTTATGACGACCTGACCAAGCAGGCCTGGGCCTACCGCCAGGTGTCGCTGCTGCTGCGCCGTCC